>NZ_CACSIP010000050.1 GCF_902705885.1 Mycolicibacterium austroafricanum
GATCCGCTCCTCGGCGAACGCCTGGTGCAGGATCTGCAATGTCTCGCCCAGCCGGCTTGATCGCTGCGCGAATGTGCCCCACTCAAGGCCAGCCCGCCGGTGCTCGTCCTCGATCGAGCCGCTGCCGAGCCCCAACGTCAGGCGACCCCCCGAGATCTGGTCGAGGGTGGTCGCCATCTTCGCCAGCGTCACCGGGTGGCGGAACTGGTTGCACAGCACCATGTGTCCGATGCGGATCCGGTCGGTGCGGGCCAGCAGGGCGGTGGCCAGTGTCCAGGCCTCCATCGAAGGATATTCGGGCATCCCTGGGCCGTACAGATGGTCGTAGAGCCACAGCGAGTCGATTCCGAGCTGCTCGCAGCGCCGGGTGCGGTGCAGCATGTCATCGAACGAGAAGCCCATCTGGGGCAGGTAGACACCGATCTCGGGTCTGCTCATGACCGCGTGGTCGCCTTTCCGCGTTCGGGTGCCGCTGTACATTCCCCCGCCTGCATGGTAACGACATTCTCAGTATTGGAGAAGGCAGTTCTGAAAAGTTCCATCTACCTCGAGCCGGAAGGGCCGACATGCAGTTCTCGATCACCCACCCGATGCACAGCCACCCGTACAACCCCGAACTCGTCGCGGGCGCCGGCATCGCGCAGGTCGCGGTGGCCGCCGAGAAGGCCGGCTTCGGCGGATTCGGGTTCACCGATCATCCGGCGCCGACGCAGCGGTGGCTGGAAGCCGGTGGTCACGATGCGCTCGACCCCTTCGTGGCGATGAGTTACGCCGCCGCCCACACGACGACGTTGCGACTGATCCCGAATATTGTCGTGCTGCCGTACCGGAATCCGTTCGTGGTCGCCAAGGCGGGCGCGACCTTGGACCTGTTGTCGGACGGCCGGTTCACGCTGGCGGTAGGGGCGGGCTACCTGAAACGCGAATTCGCGGCGCTGGGAGTTGATTTCGACGATCGGGCGGCGCTGTTCGAGGAGTCGCTCGAGGTGATCCGGGCAATCTGGACGACCGACGACGTGACGTTCGAGGGCAAGCACTTCAGCGCCCGCGGTATCACGGCCCATCCCCGGCCGATGGCCAAGCCGCACCCCCCGATCTGGATCGGTGGCAACACCGCGGCGGCGCGGGCCCGGGTGGCGGCCCACGGCCAGGGGTGGTGCCCGTTCCGGGCTCCTGCGGTGCTCGCCCGGACTGCGCGCACCGCCACCCTGGACTCGGTCGAGCGCCTCACCGCCGGGATCGCAGATCTTCGGCGGCGCCTCGAGGACGCCGGTCGTGACCCTCGGGACATCGACGTGGTGTTCACCAACAGCGTCGGTGGCAGCCCTGGCGACGACGACTTCGACGCCGGCGCGTTCCTGACCGGGGTGGCCGAACTCGAGGCGGCGGGGGTGACCTGGGTTCAGGTGTCGGTGCCCGGGGACAGCCTGTCGCACGCGCTCGAAGCGATCGAGGAGTTCGGGTCCTCGGTCGTCGCCGAGGTCAGCCGTTGAGCCGCACCAGCGTCTTGCCGATGTTGGCCCCGGTGAACAGGCCGTTGAGGGCATCGACGCAGGACTCGATGCCCTCGAAGATGTGCTCGCGGTGCACCAGCAAACCGTCATGTTCCCACTGCCGCAACGCCGCGAACGCCTCGTCGAAGCGGCCCCATTCGTCCAGCGCGTTGAACCCTTGCATCGTCGCGGTTTTCGCGAGCAGGTTCACATAGTTCGCCGGCCCGGGATGATCGCCGGTGAGATAGCTGGAGATGACTCCGCAGAGCACGACGCGTGCCTTGTGTGCCAGCCGGCCGAGCACCGCGTCGAGGATCGGACCGCCGACGTTGTCGAAGTACACGTCGACACCACGCGGACAGTGCTCCCTGAGCGCGGCAGGCAGGTCCTCGCCGCGGTAGTCGATGCACGCGTCGAATCCGAAGTCCTGCACCACGGCCCGGCATTTGTGCGCCCCGCCGGCAATGCCGACCACGCGTGCGCCGGCGATCTTGGCGATCTGGCCCGCCACCGAACCGGTCGCGCCCGCGGCCGCCGACACCACGACCGTCTCACCCGGCTGCGGGCGTCCGACACCGGTCATCCCGAAGTAGGCCGTGGCCCCGGTGGGGCCGTACACCGACATCACCGCCCGGTGGTCGACTTGATCTCCGGGCCCGGGCACCGGGGTGGTGAACAGGTCGTCGCGCACGAGTGTGTACTCCTGAAATCCCGTCAGGGTCGTCACGACGTCGCCGACGGAGTAGGCCGGACACCGGGACGCCACCACCTCGCCGATGCCCGCCGCGCGGATGCACTCACCCAGTTGCACCGGCGGCAAGTAGCTCGGCTGGTCGTCGAGCCAGGTCCGCGCCGCGGCGTCGATGCCCACGTAGCTGGTGCGCACCAGCGCCTCCCCGTCGCCGGGTTCGAGTGCGTCCACTGTCACCAGTTCGGTGTCCTCCGGCGCGACCAGCCCGCGTGGCCGGCGGCGCAACAGGATCTGGCGGTTCTTCGGCGGCATCAGCCAGAAACTACCCAAGCCGCGGCTGGGCCGGACCCGATCACGTTCATTTCGGCGGCCACAGGGCGGGCTTCGGCAACTCGGCTAGCACCTGCAGCCTCGACTCGTCGAAACTCAACATGCCCTTGATCGGCCGGCTCTCGGGCAGCGGGTCCTGGTAGCTCCACGCCACGTCATCGACGACGGTGCCGCCGACGCCGGCACACCAGTAGGTGGCGTGGCCTTTGTAGTTGCAGTAGCTGGTCGTCGCGGATCGGCTCAGCAGATCCGTGCGAACGAGCGACGGATCGACATAGAGCCGCGGCTCGAGCGCGGTCTCGAACAGGATCGTCGTGTCGTCGGTGTCGACCAGGCTCGTGCCGAGCACGTCGACCCGCAGCCGCCGGCTGGTCGGGCGGCAGTCCACCCGGTGGTACGGGTTGGGCGGATAGTGCACCAACGGTCGGCCCTCCTCGATCCAGCTGTCCATCAGCGCCCAGGGCACCACCACGTAGCCGGGAGCTTCGGGTACCGGATCGCCCTGCAGGTCCCCGATCTCGTCGGCCGCGAAGGCGAAGCTGAGCGGGCGGCCGCGGCGGTGCACCATCAGGGCGTGTTCGGTGTCGATGACCGTGTGCCCGTCGCGGATCGCCTGAACCCGCCGCGGGTGCGGCTCGATGTACACGACGTCGTCGGCGACCGGGGGAGTGAGCCGCCCGGCACGGTCGCCGCTGAGCGGGCCCGTTCCAGCGACCAGGCTCATCGAAGGTTCCCGGTGACAGTCGGACTCGTGGGCGTCTGCATGCCTTCAGACCTTACAAAGTCTTGTCAAGATGTCACGCTCACCGGTCAGGCCCGCAGGTCGGCTCGTGGCAACAAATGGTGTCGGTTTGGGCGAAGGAGACATCCGGTGTGCCGAACCCCTGTCAAATGGGTACCACGACCATGATCGCCACCGACGGGGTGAGACGGTCGGCCGGAAACGAACGGGGTGAGAGTGAAACGGCTCAACGGCGTGGACGCCATGATGCTGTACAGCGAGACCCCCGAGATCCACATGCACACCCTCAAGATCGGTGTCCTCGACGTGTCGAACGTCGAGGGTTACGACTTCGAGCTGTTCCGAGCGGTGGCCGCGGCCCGACTGCACGCGTTGGCCCCGTTGCGGTATCAGCTGGTCGACATCCCGCTGAAGCTCCACCACCCGATGTGGGTGCAGAACGCCGAGATCGACCTCGACTACCACCTGCGCCGTGCCCGGGTCGCCGCCCCGGGAGGACGCCGCGAACTCGACGAACTGATCGGGCAGATCGCCGGCACGCCGCTGGACCGCGATCATCCGCTGTGGGAGATGTACGTCGCGGAAGGGTTGGCCGACAACCGCATCGCGATCATCCACAAGGTCCACCACGTGCTGGCCGACGGTGTGGCCTCCGCCAACCAGCTGGCGATGGCGATCCAGCCCCAGGAGCCCGCGGTGGGGGGACAGTTGGCGGCGGCCCCCGCCGATTCGGGAACGCCGACCAACCTGCTCAAGGCCGCCGGACAGGACCACCTCAGGCAGCTGCGGAGACTGCCCCAGCTGGTTAACCGGACCGCCGCCGGTGTGCTGCGGGTTCAGAAGAAGTCCAGGCAGCGCGGCCGCAACCCCGACTTGGCACGCAACTTCGCGCCGCCGCCCACGTTCATCAACCATGTGGTGACGCCGGGACGGCGATTCGCCACCGCGCCGCTGGCACTACCCGACGTGAAAGAGACCGCCAGGCACCTCGGCGTGACCCTCAACGACATCGTGCTGGCAACAGCGGCCGGTGCCCTGCGCCGACTGCAGCTGCGTTACGACGGCAGAGCCGACGCACCGCTGATCGCCGGAGTCCCGGTGAGTGTCGACCCGTCCCCGCAGCGGCTCGTGGGCAACGAATTCACCTACATGACACCGTCTTTGCCGGTCCACATCGACGATCCGCTGGAGCGGGTCCGGCTCACCGCGCTGTCGACGGCGATCGCCAAGGAGAACCATCAGCTGCTGGGACCCACCCTGATTCCGTCCTGGTTGACCTATCTGCCGCCGGCGCTGACGCCAGGAATCTTCCGCAGTCAGGCTCGCCGGGTCGAATCCGCGACCGTGATGAACCTGACGATCTCCAATGTGCCGGGACCGCGGCAACGGGGATTCGTCGAAGGCGCGACGGTGGACGAGATCTATTCGGTGGGGCCGATCGTCGCAGGCAGCGGAATGAACATCACCGTGTGGAGCTACGTCGACCAGCTCGCCATCTCGGTGCTGACCGACGACCGAACCCTCGCCGACCCGCACGAGGCCACCGATGCGCTGATCGATTCCTTCGTCGAGATCCGCCGGGCTGCCGGGCTGGCCGACGCGCTGACCGTCGTCGAGAACGCCATGCCGATGGCCCCGGCGACGTAGCTTCCCGGCTACGTCGGTATCCCGGACGGAAACCGTTGCTCGGTTGGTTGTTTCGCCGCGCCCGCAGGTGCCGCCGGGCGTTCCCGGAGCCCGGCGGGCTTTACAGATGTATGAAAAAGTGTCACGCTGTCTGTGCGCGAGACGGCTGGCGCACAAGGTGCGGCGATGACGCAGAAGTCCTCAGGGAGGCAGACGGTGACTGCTCGCACGTCCGAGGTCGACGGCCTTCGACCGGTCGAACGGCGGAGCTCCGGAGTGCGCAGCTCAGGTGGCGTGCTGCTCGCTTACCACCTGACGGCAGTCGCGGCCGACGTCGAGGACGTCGTCCGCCACGCGGGGGGATGGCTCTGCGACCGGGCCCGGGCAGGCTGGCAGGTCACTGTGCTGGTGCCACCGGGCAGCGATACCCGCGCACTGACGATCCTGGGTGTGGGCGTGGGAAGCTGGGAACCCGGCGCGTCCGCGCTGGGGTCCGAACCACCGGCCGCAGTCGCGGTGGGAGCCGGTGTCCTGTGCCGACACGAAGACCTGCGCCGGGAAGTGCTGGGCACCGTCGAGGTCGAAAGCAGCGAGGTCACCGTGTGGGGGGAGGCGCCCCCGTTCACCACCGACCTGAGATTCGGCCGCGTGCACCACCCTCTGAGCGTCGCCGCGCAGGCATTCAAGGCGCGAGCACTTTCGCAATGCGACTCTGCGGGCACCGCGCCGGCCGTCGAACAGTTCCTCAGTTGTGCGCTGTGGTACCCGCCAGAGGGCGGCGATCTGGTGCCGGTCTCATCAAGCCGGTGACCGAGGACCGAATACCGGAGGCCTCGCGACGCCTGGACCCCCGAGGCGAGCACGGCGCCGGCGACGACCGCCTACACCGCGTCCGTCTCCTGGTGCCCGGCGCGGGAGTCGGGGAGGTCGTGCGGTCTGTGGGCGGGTTCCTCTGCGACCGGGCGCGCGCCGGGTGGGACGTCAGGGTGCTCCTCACAGCGCCGTGCGACACGCGCGCGCTGCGGATCCTCGGCATCGCGGCACACGAACTCGACGCCGACCTGCTGTCGGTGATCGAGGGGCTCTCCCGCGGCGGCGCACTCGCGCTCGGCGCCGATGTCCTGGCCCGGGACGCCGACAGCCGCGAGCAGGTGTCGCGACTGATCAGCCGGGGTCGGGCCGAGGTCACCGTGTGGGGCCGACCGACACTGGGCAACCTCACCCAGGGCCTCGAGCCGGTGGCCCATCCGATGAGCGCGGCGGCCAGGGCGTTCAAGGCGCATGCACTTCGGGCCATCGGCGGCGCTACGGACAGCGGTGCTGCCGTCGAACCGCACGAGACGTTGTTCCGGGTCCGCGGGTCACGCCGGCGTCGCTCGCTCTGAAAGCGAAAGCTAGCGGGTCTCGGGGTTGCGGTGGACGTACCAGCTGCGCGCCACGACGCCGAAGACCAGCGCCGCGAAGCCGACCACAAACCAGTCCTCGACACGACCGGCGTGGTTGCCGTGCAGCATCAGCAGAAGGAAGATCCCCCCCAGCACCCCACCGATCTGCTGGACGCGGGGATTCTCCTTCGACCAGCCCCACTCCGCGGACGGCACATCCTCGACGTCGACGCCGCTGCGACGTTCCACCTCGGTGCTTGCCACGGCTGCTCCTCACATTCGGGGCTCGGTTGCGTCATTCTGACACAGGTCTACTACGAGCGGCCGTAGAGGCACCGAATGCGCAGCATCAGCGCAGTAGGCTCGCCGGTCATGACAGCGCAGAACGCAGCAGGCCCTTTCGGCGACAAGGTCGTCTTCGTCACAGGTGCGGCACGGGGTCAGGGACGGGCACACGCCATCCGGTTCGCCGAGGCGGGCGCCGACGTCATCGCGGTCGATCTGTGCGACCAGATCGACAGTGTCGCCTACCCGATGGCGACGCCGGAAGACCTCGACGAGACGGTGCGACTGGTCGATAAGACCGGTAGGCGGATAGTCGCCGAGCAGGGCGACGTGCGCGACCGCGAGCGGCTTGCCGAGGTCGTGGCGCGCGGGGTCGAAGAGTTCGGGCGCCTCGACTTCGTGCTCGCCAACGCCGGAATCCTGCCTGCCGCCGGCCGACAGGGCCGCGACATCACCGCCTACACCGACGCCATCGGCGTGATGCTCAACGGTGTCTACTTCACCATCGAGGCCGCGCTGCCCGCGCTGCTGGCCAACCCCGACGGTGGCGCCATCGTGATCACCAGTTCGGCAGCCGGTTTCAAATCCGTCAGCACCGATTTCGAGAGCATGAGCCACGGCGCCGCCGGATACACCGCCGCCAAACACGGCGTCGTCGGCCTGATGCGGCACTTCGCCACCTCACTGGCGAGCAAGAACATCCGGGTGAACTCGGTGCATCCGGGCGGCGTCGCGACCCCGATGGTGCTCAACGAGGCCATGGCCGGTTTCGTCGCCGAGCACCCGTCATTCGGCGAGTCCCAGCGCCCGCTGCTCACCATCCCGATGATGGAACCCGACGAGGTAAGCGAGACGATGCTGTACCTGTGCGGACCGGCCGGACGCCACATCACCGGGGTGGCGCTGCCCGTGGACGCCGGGCTGATGCTCAAGTAGCCGTACCGGCTGTACTTCAACGCGCCGTACCGGCTTTACTTCAACGCGCCGTACCGGCGCAACGCCACGGCGCGTTCCTCGGCGTGGTCGACCATCGGCTGCGGGTAGTCGTCGGGGCGGTCGTCACCGAGCTTGTGTACGTCGTCGACCCCGGACAACTCCGGCACCCAGCGGCGCACCCAGTCGCCCGAGGGGTCGAACTTAGACCCCTGGGTCGTCGGGTTGAACACGCGGAAGTACGGCGCCGCGTCCGTGCCGCAGCCGGCCGCCCACTGCCACCCGTGCTGGTTGTTGGCCATGTCGCCGTCGACGAGCTGGTCGAGAAACCACCGAGCACCCCACTGCCACGGCAAGTGCAGGTCTTTGACCAGAAACGACGCCACGATCATCCGCACCCGGTTGTGCATGAACCCGGTCTCGGCCAGCTGCCGCATTCCGGCGTCGACGATCGGAAAGCCCGTCCGCCCGGCCTTCCACACCTCGAACGCCTGCTCGGCGTCGTTGCCGTCGTCGACCTCGATGCCGTCGAACGCGGAGTTCCAGTTCCACCACCCGCTCTTCGGCCACTCGTGCAGCACACTGGCGTAGAAATCGCGAAAGGCCAACTCCCGCAGGTACGCCTGCGGACCTTTGCCCCGGCCCAGGTCCGCGGCCAGCGTGCGTGGATGGATCGTGCCGAACTTCAGATGTGCCGACATCCGGCTGGTCCCGTCGAGATCGGGCCGGTTGCGGTCACCGTCGTAGTCGGCGAGTCCGTTGCGGCAGAATCGCTTCCAGTGACTCAGCGCGGCGTGCTCACCGGCCGGCAGTTCCAACTCGACACCCGCGTCGGGGATCTCGGTGATGTCGGCACGCCCTGGCACGTCGGCCGGATCGATCCAGCGCGCCGAGTCCTTGCCGGACTCTGCCGGCGGCCGCCACCCGTGTTTGCGCCACGCCTCGAAGAACGGGGTGAACACCTTGTACGGAGTGCCGTCGCCCTTGCTGACCCGCCCCGGTGACACCAGATACGGCGATCCGGTCGCCACCAGTTCGACCTCGCCGAGCGCCTCGTGCACCTGCTCGTCACGACGGCGCCCGAAGGGCGTGTGATCGCCGGAGACGTGCACCGACGACGCGCCGATCGCCTTGGCCAGCGCCGGTATCCGCACCTTCGGGTCACCCCGGGTGACCAGCAACCGGCCGCCCAGGCCGGTACGCAGCTCGCGCAGCGCGTCGTACAGATACTGCAACCGCCGCTCGCCGGCGCCGGACTGCAGTCGCGGGTCCAGCACATAACAGGCGAGTACCTCGCCGTCGACATCGGCGGCGGCCGACAGCGCAGGCAGATCGTTGAGTCTCAGATCGCGGCGGAACCACAACACAGCGGGCATGGCATTGATGCTGCCCGCAATCTGCGGTAGAGAAACAAGGATCTACGAGAGGTGGTTGATGCAATTCTGGAGCGGCACGCCGTTCATGGAGGTCGCCGACGCGATCGCGGTCGCGCGGATGGTGGACGAGGCGGGCTACGACGGGATCATCTGCGCCGATCACCTGATCTATCCACGGCAACTGACATCGCCCTACCCTGATTCGCCCACGCAGAAGCCGCCGTGGCCACCGGAGACGAGCTGGCCGGACCCTTGGGTCCTGACCGGTGCGATGGCCGCGGTGACCACCAGGTTGCGGTTCTCCAACGCGATCTACATCGCCCCGGCACGGCCGCTGCTGGAGGTCGCCAAACAGGTCGCCACTGCGTCGGTGATCTCCGGCGGGCGGGTGTCACTGGGGGTCGGCGTGGGCTGGATGCGCGAAGAGTACGAGCTGATGGGCCAGGACTTCGGGAACCGGGGCAGGCGCCTCGACGAGATGATCCCCGCGTTGCGGGCGCTGTGGGGCGGTGGCTGGGTGTCGTGGAGCGGCGAGCACTACCGGGTGCCCGAGATGATGATCGAGCCCCATCCGCCGGGTCCGGTCCCGATCCTGTGTGGCGGCGAGTCCGAGGCCGCGCTGCGCCGTGCGGCGCGACTGTGCGACGGGTGGGTCGGTTACGCCTACGCCTGGGACGACGCGGTGCGCTACGCCCAGAAGCTGACCGAGCTGCGACGCCACTATGACCGACTCGACGATCCGTTCGACATCCTGCTGGCGCTGCTGGAGCCCCCGACTCCCGACCTCTACAAGCGTGCCGAGGACGCCGGAATCACCGCCGTGATGTGTGCGCCGTGGATGGGTGTCGAGGGCGTGCGCTCCGGGGGAGTCGAGCAATTCCGGGGTCCCATCGAGCAGTTCGCCGAGACCGTCATCGCCAAGGTCAACGGCTGACCGGCACGGCTGCCAGAATGCCTGCATGACCCCCGAGCCTGCCGATCGTTACCCGCGGGACATGGTCGGCTACGGCGCCGACCCGCCCCATCCTCGCTGGCCGGGCCAGGCCAACATCGCGGTGCAGTTCGTGCTCAACTACGAGGAGGGCGCGGAGAGCAATGTGCTGCACGGCGATGCGGCGTCTGAGACGTTCTTGTCGGAAATCGTTTCCGCCCAGCCGTTCCCTAATCGTCATATGAGCATGGAGTCGCTGTATGAATACGGTTCGCGTGCCGGGGTGTGGCGGGTGCTGCGGACCTTCGAGCGCCGCGGCCTGCCGCTGACCATCTTCGGAGTGGCGATGGCACTTGCCCGCAACCCCGCGGCGGTATCGGCGTTTCTGGAGCGCGGCGACGAGATCGCCTGTCATGGCCTGCGCTGGATCAGCTATCAACTGCTCGAACCGGAGGTGGAGCGCCGGCATCTCGCCGAAGCGGTCGAGTTGATCACCGAGGTGACTGGGCAGGCGCCGCTGGGCTGGTACACCGGCCGGGACTCACCTGCCACCCGCCGGCTCCTGGTCGAACACGGCGGCTTCGTCTACGACTCCGATTCCTACGCCGACGATCTGCCGTACTGGACCAGGGTGAACGGGACGAACCATCTGGTCGTGCCGTACACCCTGGACACCAACGACATGCGTTTCGCGATCGCAGGTGGGTTCCCCAGCGGCGACGAGTTCTTCACCCACCTTCGCGACGCGTTCGACGTGCTGTACGCCGAGGGTGTGGCCGGTGCGCCGAAGATGCTCTCCGTGGGACTGCACTGCCGGCTGGTGGGCCGGCCGGCCCGGATCGCGGCGTTGGAGCGCTTCCTGGACCACGTGCAGTCCCACGAAGGGGTGTGGATCACCCGTCGTATCGACATCGCACGGCACTGGGCGGAGCACTTTCCGCCGAGCTGATCCGCGCTGTCGGGGGCGCTGAGGGACCGCGTGACTCTGGGCCGGCGCGGCGAGCGCTCCGCCGGGACAGCGGAAATGTCTTCCCACTTTCAGGCTTTCGTCGGTGCGTCGGTGGTGACGAAGCTAGGGTGGTCGGTGGCCAACGCGACGCTGGGCCCAACTGCGCGGCGCCGCGTACGAGCCCGCGGCAGGAGGCACGGGGCACATGATCGTCACCGGAAGAGGAGTTGCTGCACCGGTCTGTCTGCTGGTGCTCTGTCTCGCCGCCGTCGGCTGTCGATCGGCCACACCGGAGTGGCGGCACGCCACAAGTGCGACCGGGAACTATGTCGCCGAATTTCCCGGGGAGCCGGTGACACGGACGGAATCGGCTCCGGACAGCCCGATATCGACGCAGTTCACCTTTTCCGAATCCGACGAACACTCCTTTGGCATCGTCGAGACGACGTTGAACGGCATCGCTGCTTACCCGCTTGACGAAGCGGTCGACAGATCCATCGAAGGCAGTCGGGCCGACCGAGAAGAACACACCGGTGGCCCCGTCACGGTGAGCGAAATCTGGCGGACCACGGGCAACTTCGACGGCGCCGAGACCCGGGAGTTCGGTTACCAACTCATCGACGGCGACGAGAAGACGACGGTCAACTCGGTGCTCTTCTATCGCGACGGCAACGTCGTGCAGGCCATGGTCGTGTACGACGGTGAGGCCGACCAGGAAGCGGTCGACCGCTTCCTGTCGTCCCTCGCGAGCGAACCGTCCTGAGTGGAACCCTGCCGCCGTTTAGCACCCTATGAGGGGTGAGTTGGTCACATGGGGGGCATCAGCACCGTGTCGATCAGGTAGACCGTGGCGTTGGCGGTCTGCACGCCGCCACAGACCACGGACGCGTCGTTGACTCGCAACTCGCCGTCGTGGCCGGTCACGGTCACCTCGGCGCCCTGCACCGTCGTGTGGGTGCCTACCACTGCGGCCGGATCCGCTTTGCCCGGAACCACGTGGTAGGTAAGGATATTGGTCAGCAGGGGGGCGTCGGTGGTGAGTGTCTCGATGGTCGCGGGATCGATCTTGGCGAACGCTTCATCGGTCGGTGCGAACACGGTGAACTCGGCGCCGTTGAGGGTGTCGACCAGGTTCACCTCTGGATTGAGTTGCCCTGAAACGGCTTTGGTGAGGGTGGTCAGTAGCGGGTTGTTCGACGCGGCCACGGTGACCGGCTCCTGGGCCATGCCCTGCACCGAGCCTGGGCCCACGGGTACCTGCTCCACGTAGGCCGCGCACCCCGGCCCCACCGGTTGGGCGGTCGCTGTCGCCGCCGATCCCAGAGAGAGTCCGACCGTCGCGGCTACAGCGAATCCCGCTCCTGCCAATGCTTTTCCGTTGACCATCATGTCCTGGAGTTTCCCTTCGTGTCATCAGCCGGTGGTCCGGCGACGTCTGTGTGCGTTGTTGCAATTGCTATTCGACGCCGATCGGGTCGTGGATGGGTTGTCGGGCAGAATTCTGGAGAGACGGCGAACAGGAAGATCCCCCGCACTGCAAGGCAGTGCGGGGGATCTCCGGGGGGTAGCTGGGCCGGTCAGTTGGCCGGAGGCATCAGCACCGTGTCGATCATGTACACCGTGGCGTTGGCGGTTTGCACACCACCGCACACCAGGCCGGCGTCGTTGACCATCATGTCGTTACCGGCGCCGGTGACGTTCAACGTCGCACCCTGAACCGTCGCGTGCTCGCCCGCGACCTGGTCGGGGCCCGCCTGCCCGGGCACCACGTGGTAGGTCAGGATGCTGGTCAGCAGATCAGCGTCCGTCTGGAGTGTCTCCAGGGTGGCGGCGTCGATCTTGGCGAACGCATCGTCAGTCGGTGCGAACACGGTGAATTCACCGCCGTTGAGGGTGTCGACGAGGTTGACGTCGGGATTGAGCTGTCCCGACAGCGCCGAGGTCAACGTGGTGAGCATCGGGTTGTTCGATGCCGCGACGGTCACCGGATCCTGTGCCATGCCTGCAACCGAGCCGGGCCCCTCGGGCACCTGTTCGGCGTAGGCGGCGCATCCGGAGCCGATGAGTGTGGCCGCGGGGTCGGCCATCGCGCTGGTCGTCGTCGGGGATTCTGAGGTGCCGGTCGCGTCCTCGACGGCCGACTCGGCCGCGCTGGTGGCCGACGTGGCGTTGGTCTCGGCCTCCTCGCTCGAACAGGCCGCTGCCCCAAAGATCGCTACTGCGGCGATACCCGCCGCCGCAGCCGACTTCCGGTGAAATGCCTTCATATTCTCCCTATCCCTTCATGAGCAGACGTCGTTGCCCGCCCTGAGCTGACACTGGTGATTCCACACTGCGGCCCCCGCGGATGGGTCTGGACAGGTTCCGTCACATTCACGTCATAATTTGCATCGGTCGCAGCCGGTACCCGGGCTGACCGCGGCGCGGTGGTCCCGAGCGGCACAATGGACCGGTGAGCGAATCGGACAGACGGCTGCGGGTGCTGATCCTGGGCAGCACGGGGTCCATCGGAACCCAGGCGCTCGACGTCATCGCCGCCAACCCCGAACGCTTCGAGATCGTCGGCCTGGCCGCCGGCGGTGGCAACCCCGACCTGCTCAGTCGGCAGCGCAGGCAGACCGGGGTGACGAACATCGCCGTCGCCGACCCGGCCGCCGCCGGCATCGTCGGTGACGTCGGCTACACGGGACCGGATGCGGTCACCCGGCTCGTCGAGGACACCGCCGCGACAACCGGGGTCGACGTGGTGCTCAACGCGTTGGTGGGCGCACTGGGTCTGAAACCGACGCTGGCGGCGTTGGCCAGCGGCGCCCGGCTGGCGCTGGCCAACAAGGAGTCGCTGGTGGCGGGCGGTCCGCTGGTGCTCAGGGCCGCCGCTCCGGGACAGATCGTGCCGGTCGACTCAGAGCATTCCGCGCTGGCACAGTGCCTGCGCGGCGGCACCGCCGACGAGGTCGCCAAGCTGGTCCTGACCGCGTCCGGCGGGCCGTTCCGAGGCTGGAGCAGAGCACGGCTGGAGAACGTCACCCCCGAACAGGCGGGCGCGCACCCCACCTGGTCGATGGGGCCGATGAACACGCTGAACTCAGCATCTCTGGTCAACAAGGGACTGGAGCTGATCGAGACCCACCTGCTGTTCGGCGTCGACTACGACCGCATCGATGTTGTTGTGCATCCGCAGTCGATCGTCCACTCGATGGTGACGTTCACCGACGGCTCGACCCTGGCCCAGGCCAGCCCTCCCGACATGAAGTTGCCGATCGCGCTGGCGCTGGGCTGGCCGGCCAGGGTGGCGGGCGCCGCGTCGGCCTGTGACTTCACCACGGCTGCGACCTGGGAATTCGAACCCCTCGACAGCGACGTCTTCCCGGCGGTCGACCTCGCCCGCGCCGCCGGCCGCGGCGGTGGATGTCTGACCGCGGTCTACAACGCCGCCAACGAAGAGGCGGCAGAGGCGTTCCTCGCGGGTCGCATCCCGTTTCCGGCGATCGTCAGAACCATCGACGACGTGCTGCGCGCTGCCGACCAGTGGTCGGCCGAACCAGCTACCGTGGAGGACGTGCTCGACGCGCAGCTGTGGGCCCGTGACCGGGCGCGGCGTGCGGTCGAGCGCGAACCCGCAGCTAGAGGATAAGGACCGACCACCACATGATGTTCACGATCGGCATCGTGCTCTTCGCACTCGCCATCTTGCTGTCGGTGGCGCTGCACGAGTGCGGCCACATGTGGGTCGCGCGCGCGACCGGGATGAAGGTGCGTCGCTACTTCGTCGGTTTCGGTCCCACGTTGTGGTCCACCCGCAGGGCCAACAGGCTCGGTGAGACCGAGTACGGCGTCAAGGCGGTCCCGCTGGGTGGGTTCTGTGACATCGCGGGCATGACATCGGTCGAGGAACTCGCACCCGACGAGCGTCCTTACGCGATGTACAAGCAGAAGACGTGGAAACGCGTGGCGGTGCTGGCGGCCGGACCCGGTATGAACTTCGCCATCGGTCTGCTGCTGATCTACGCGATCGCGGTCATCTGGGGCCTACCCAACCTGCACCCGCCGACCAACGCCATGGTGGGGGAGACGTCGTGCGTGAAATCCGAAGTCACTCAGGGAACTCTGGGTGACTGCATCGCCCCCAGTCCGGCAGCCGCGGCAGGCATCCAGGCCGGCGATGTGGTGGTGAAGGTCGGAGAGACGCCGGTGGCCTCGTTCGACGAACTGGTCACCGCGGTGCGCCAGCTCGACGGGCCGACGCCGTTCACGGTGCAGCGGGATCAGGACGGCCAGGTTCGGGAGTTCACCACCACCGTCGACGTGACGCAGAGTCAACGCTATGTCGCCGGCGGCGACGGGGCCGCCGAGCCGGTACCCGCGGACGTCGGCACCATCGGCGTCACCGGGGCCACCTTCGGGCCGACGCAGCACAACCCGCTCTCTGCAGTGCCGGCGACGTTCGCGTTCACCGGCGACCTCGCCGTGGAACTGGGCAAAGCGCTGGCCAAGATCCCGACCAAGGTCGGCGCTCTGGTGGAGTCGATCGGCGGCGGCGAACGCGATCCCGAAACGCCGATCAGTGTCGTCGGTGCCAGCATCATCGGCGGCGACACCGTCGACGCCGGGCTGTGGGTGGCGTTCTGGTTCTTCCTGGCCCAACTGAACTTCGTGCTCGGTGCGATCAACCTGGTTCCGTTGCTACCTTTCGACGGCGGACACATTGCGATCGCCGTGTTCGAGAAGCTCCGCAACCTGTTCCGGTCGGCGCGCGGCATGGTGGCCGCCGCGCCGGTGAACTACCTCAAGCTGATGCCCGCCACCTATGTGGTGCTCGTGCTGGTGGCCGGCTACATGCTGTTGACGGTCACCGCCGACCTGGTCAACCCCATCAGACTTTTCCAGTAGGAGATCTCATGACCATGTCCATCGGGTTGGGGATGCCGGCAGCGCCGGCACCCACCCTGGCCCCCCGCCGCAAAACCCGTCAACTGATGGTGCGTGACGTCGGTGTCGGCAGCGACCACCCGATCTCCGTGCAGTCGATGTGCACCACCAAGACCCACGACATCAACTCCACGCTGCAGCAGATCGCCGAGCTGACCGCGTCGGGCTGCGACATCGTGCGCGTGGCCTGTCCGCGGCAGGAGGACGCCGACGCGCTGCCGATCATCGCCAAGAAGTCGAAGATCCCGGTGATCGCCGACATTCATTTCCAGCCCAAGTACATCTTCGCCGCGATCGACGCGGGCTGTGCGGCGGTGCGCGTCAATCCGGGCAACATCAAGGAGTTCGACGGTCGGGTCAAAGAGGTCGCCAAGGCGGCCGGGGCGGCGGGCATCCCGATCCGCATCGGCGTCAACGCCGGATCGCTGGACAAGCGGTTCATGGAGAAGTACGGCAAGGCGACACCGGAGGCGCTGGTGGAGTCCGCGTTGTGGGAGGCCTCCCTGTTCGAGGAACACGGCTTCGGTGACATCAAGATCAGCGTCAAGCACAACGACCCCGTGGTCATGGTCGCCGCATACGAACTGCTGGCCTCCAAGAGCGACTACCCCCTGCATCTCGGGGTGACCGAGGCCGGGCCCGCGTTCCAGGGCACCATCAAGTCGGCGGTGGCGTTCGGCGCGCTGCTGAGCAAGGGGATCGGTGACACTATCCGGGTGTCGTTGTCCGCCCCGCCCGCCGAAGAGGTCAAGGTCGGCAACCAGATCCTCGAGTCGCTGAACCTGCGGCCGCGTGGTCTCGAGATTGTGTCGTGCCCGTCGTGCGGGCGCGCCCAGGTCGACGTGTACACCCTCGCCAACGAGGTGACCGCCGGCTTGGAGGGCATGGAGGTGCCGTTGCGGGTCGCGGTGATGGGCTGCGTCGTCAACGGACCCGGCGAAGCCCGGGAAGCCGACCTCGGCGTCGCCTCGGGCAACGGCAAGGGCCAGATCTTCGTCAAGGGTGAGGTCATCAAGACCGTGCCCGAAGCGATGATCGTCGAGACGTTGATCGAAGAGGCCCTGCGGCTGGCTTCGGAGATGCAGGACGAATCCGGGGCGACACCGGGTTCAAATGATGGCAGCGGTTCGCCCGTTGTGACCGTAAGCTGAGACTCGGCCCCCGAGGTGCGGGGTCGGCTTTAGCAAGGTAAGTCGCAGAAAGAGTCCAGATGTCGGCTCCTCCGCTTTTCCGCCTCGTTGATGAGCGAAGGGTGTCGGTGCTGCGTGACGTGCGCGACATGTCGGCGGTTCGGCAGGTACTCGACAGCGACCCGGTGGCTGCGTGCATGGTCGCTTCCCGCGTCGCCGAGTACGGCATCGAGCCCGCGGGGATCGGCGGCGAGCTGTGGACTCGGCGGCGTGCCAGCGAATCGTTGTGTTACGCCGGAGCCAACCTGATTCCGTTGCGCGGCGGGCGCACCGACCTCAATGCGTTCGCCGACAAGGCGATGAGCCAGGCCCGACGGTGCTCGTCACTGGTCGGCCGCGCCGAACTGGTGCTGCCGATGTGGCAACGCCTCGAACATGTCTGGGGCCCTGCCCGTGACGTCCGCGACCACCAACCGCTGATGGCGCTGAGCGCCGCGCCGATCTGTGCGGTCGATCCGGAGGTCCGTCCGGTCCGCATCGACGAGCTCGACGCCTACCTCGTGGCGGCCGTCGACATGTTCATCGGTGAGGTCGGCATCGATCCGCGCGCCGGGGACGGCGGCCGGGGGTATCGGCGCCGGGTGGCCGGGCTGATCGCCGCCGGACGCGCGTGGGCCCGGTTCGAACGGGGTCAGGTGGTGTTCAAGGCCGAGGTCGGCTCCCAGTCGCCTGCGGTCGGCCAGATCCAGGGCGTATGGGTGCATCCCGACTGGCGCGGGCGCGGGCTCGGCACCGCAGGCACGGCCGCCCTGGCCGCCGCGGTGGTGGGCAGTGGCCGCATCGCCAGCCTGTACGTCAACAGCTTCAACACCGTCGCACGCGCCACCTACGCCCGGATCGGATTCACCGAGGTGGGTTCGTTCGCCACGGTATTGCTGGACTGAATTCCACGGCCGCATACTCTTGCCCACATGACCGAGCAGGACCTGACGGCCGAGCGCAGGATCATCGCCGACGCGCTCGTCCACGCACTTCGACGCAGACACGAGGTGCTCGACGCCGTCGTCGCCTCCGACGACTACGACACGGCGATCGAGGCGATCGCCGACCTGCTCGACACGTCTGCGACGGCGGCGGAAGCGGTCCTGAGGTTGTCGTTCGACCGGCTGACCAAGGTCTCGCGCCGCAGGATCGCCGCCGAGCTGGACAACCTCAACAGCCAGGAGCTGTCGTTCGCCTCCGCCGAGCCGTCCGGCCGCTCGGCGCGCCGGCTGATGCTGCGGCCGTTCGCCGCCGACGCGGACCGGGACATCTTCGCCGCCCGAACCGAGGACGTGCGCTCGGCCGGTGACGGCACGGCGGCGCCCCCGGGCGACCTCGGCGACGAGATCCGCGAGGCGGTCGCGCGGGTGGCCGCCGAGGAGGCGGTCTGGTTGGTGGCGGAAGTGGGTTCGACCAAGGTCGGCATGGTGTTCGGCGAGCTCTCCGACGGTGAAGTCGACGTCAGGATCTGGATCCACCCGCATCACCGCAAACAGGGCTACGGCACCGCCGCGCTGCGCACCTCCCGCTCGGAGATGGCTGCCTACTTCCCGGCCGTGCCCCTGGTCGTGCGCGCGCCGGCCGCCGGGGCCTAGCGCATCGGCCCGGTCGTCCGGGCGTGGGTGAGAAGGTCGTCCACCGACCACTGGTCGTCGGCGTGGCGGCCATACTTGGCGGCGACGAGTTCCGCTGCGGGTTCGCCACCCTGCTCGCGGGCCTGGGACTGTGAGCGCGACGAAATCCGATTTGTGCAGACGCCTTCTCGCACAACGTCTGCAAAAGTCGGATCTCGGCGTGCCCACGGTGCGCCTACGCGGCGAAGTGGTCTCAGCTTCGTAACATCTGCACCAATGGCAACTCTGTTCTCATCTGCATCACGGGCGACCGGCTTCGCCATGGCGGTCTTGTTGGTCGTCACCCTCGGCGCCTGCACACCCAGACCCGACGGACCCGAACCCGCGGCCGAGGAGTTCTTCGCCGCGTTGGCCGTCGGCGACACCACGGCCGCCGCCGAGCTCAGCGACCGACCGGAGGCCGCCCGGGCGACGCTCAACGAGGTGTGGGCCGGCCTGCAGGCCACCGGACTGGACGCCCAGATCCTCAGCTCGAAGTACGCCATGGACACCGGAAGCATCACCTACCGCTACACCTGGCGCCTGCCCAAGGACCGCACCTGGACCTACGACGGACAGCTCAACATGGTCCGCGCCGACGGGCGCTGGGAAGTCCGCTGGAGCGCCACCGGGGTGCATCCGAGGCTGGGGGAGAACCAGACCCTCGCGCTGCGGGCGGACGCGCCGCGGCGCGCCTCGGTCAACGAACGTGGCGGCACCGATGTCCTGGTGCCCGGCTACCGGTACCACGTCGCGCTCGACGCCCGGGCGGCCGGCTCCGCGCTGATGCCGACGGCGCGGGCGGTGGTCGGCGCACTGCACCGGTTCGACAACACCCTGGAACCGCAGCGGCTCGCCGAACTGGCCAGTTCGAAGCGGGCTCCGTTGAGCCTGATCACGCTGCGTCAGGCCGACCACGACGCGGTCGCCGGTGCCATCGGCGCGCTCCCGGGGGTGGTGATCACGCCGCAGCCGGAAATGGTGCCCACCGACGAGAACTTCGCCCCGGCCCTGATCAATCAGGTCAAGAACACCGTCGTCGACGAACTCGACGGCACCGCCGGGTGGCGCATCGTCAGCGTCAACCAGAACAGCGTCGACGTCGACATCCTCCACGAAGTGCCCGGTGAGCCGGCGCCGTCGGTGACGATCAGCCTTGACCGGTCGGTGCAGAACGCCGCGCAACACGCCGTCGACACCACCGGCAAGCAGGCCATGATCGTGGTCATCAAACCGTCGACCGGCGAGATCATGGCCGTCGCGCAGAACGCCGCCGCCGACCGGGAGGGGCCGATCGCCACCATGGGCCTGTTCCCGCCCGGGTCGACGTTCAAGATCGTCACCGCGGGCGCGGCGATCGAACGCGACATGGCCACCCCCAACACGCTTCTGGGCTGCCCGGGCCGGATGGACATCGGCCATCGCAGCGTGCCCAACTACGGCGGCTTCGACCTCGGCACGGTGCCGATGTCGCGGGCGTTCGCCAGCTCGTGCAACACCACGTTCGCCGAACTCGCCAGCCGGATGCCCCCCCGCGGGCTCACCCAGGCCGCCGCGCAATACGGCATCGGGCCGGACTACACCATCGAGGGCATCGACACCGTCACCGGTTCGGTGCCGCCCACGGTGAACCTCACCGAACGCACCGAGGACGGTTTCGGGCAGGGCAAGGTTCTGGTCAGTCCTTTCGGGATGGCATTGGCTGCCGCGACCGTCGCCGCCGGCCGTACCCCGGTTCCCCATCTCATCGACGGACGCGAAACCGAGGTCACCGGTGCGAGCGATCCGATCCCGGCCGGCGTGGTCGACAGCCTGCGGCCGATGATGCGCCTGGTGGTCACCAACGGCACCGCCGAGGACTTGCAGGGGGCCGGGGACGTGCGCGGCAAGACCGGCGAGGCCGAGTTCGCGGGCGGGTCCCACTCGTGGTTCACCGGATACCGCGGTGACATGGCGTTCTCGGCGCTGATCGTCGGCGGCGGCAGCTCGGAGTACGCCGTGCGGATGCTCAAGGGCATGCTCGACGAACTGCCGCCGGGCTACCTGGCCTGATCGCCCGCTCGCGGCCGGTTCGGCTGGGAGCCGGGCAGCCGACGGCGGTACCGTGGAAACCGCCATGACCGAAATCAACCACATCCCCGGCGGCCTGCCCGCCGACGCCGTCGAGATGCGGATCTCCGACGCCGACCGCAACGGCACGCTGCGCCGGTTGCACAATGCCGTGGCCCTCGGTCTGATCGACATCGACGAATTCGAGGAGCGTTCGGCAATGGTGTCGCGGGCGCGGCTGCGTTCGGATCTCGACACGCTCGTCGGCGACCTGCCCGGTCCCGGTGCCATCGTCACCTCGGCCGCAGACCGCGTGGAACTGCGCGGCGTGCTCGGATCGCTGAAGCGTCAGGGGGAGTGGGTGGTGCCCAGCAGGCTGGCGCTGCACCGCCGGATGGGGTCTGTCGAGCTGGACCTGACGCGGGCGCGGTTCGCCGGTCCCATCGTGGTCATCGAACTCGACATGAAGTTCGGCGGCCTCGATCTGAGGCTCCCTGACGGGGCCAGCGCCTCGATCGACGACGTCGAGGTCAACGTGGGAAGTGCCCACGACCACCGCAGGGACGCCCCGGCAGAGGGCACCCCGCATGTCATCCTCACCGGCAAGGTCGTATGCGGTTCGGTGGACGTGCGCGGGCCCCGCAAATCCTTTCGGTTTCCCCGCCCGTTGCGTGGCTGACCGCTACCTGAGCTGTTCGTCGGGAACGCCGTAGCGCTGCTGGTACCCGCGGACCTGCTCGCGCATCTCGACGGCATCCAGGCCGGTGTCCGCCCAGCGGTACCGCGTGCCGCCGTGGTCTCCGGGGTGGGCGAGCAGGAAATCGCGCATCCGTTGCTCGGTCGCGGGCTCCAGCTCGCGGCCGAGCTCGGTGTACAGCGCCCGCACCACGGCCAGCGGGTCGCGGATGAACTCCGCGAACTGCACGTCGACGAACCGGTTTCCGGCCAGGGCGCCGGAGTCGCGCAGCGTCATCGCCCGCTGCAGGCCGACGACGATCTCCTCCTTCGATTGCGTCGCACACTCGGTGATCGAGGACTCGTCGGATGCCAGCCGACGCAGATGGTGGGTGAGCGCACTGATCGACGAGATGACGTTGAGCGGGTCCCGATGGGTCTGCACGATCACCGCGTCGGGGTACTCGGCTGCCAGTGTGTCCAGCTGCCACAGGTGCGCCGGTGACTTCAACAGCCACTGACACGGTTGCTCTGTCGGGCCGGGCACACCGGATTGCAGGTGCTGCAGGAACATTCGGTGATAACGGTAGGCCGGGGCATGATCGGCCTCGTGCAGCAGCCAGCGATAGTAGCCGGGCAGCCGGTACTGCACCGAGAAGATCATGCTGCAGAACTGCCCTGCGGTGATGCGAACGCATTCCTGCCCGACCCGAGCTCCCATCGGGTGATGCACCAGCAGTCCGGGCACGATCTGCTCCGACGCCTCGATGGTGGCCTGGGTCTCGGCGATCCGCGGGTCGCTGTCGTAGGTGTCGGGCCGAGGCAGCGGGAAGGGGTGGTCCACCTCCCAGGTCAGCGGCGGCCGCAGCGCGCGATCCTGGGCCAGCAGGTCGAACAGGATGGTCGTGCCGGTGCGCGGTTGCCCCACGATGAACAGGGGTCGCTGCACGGGCGACGCGGCGATCTCGGGGTGCTGCCTGCGCCAGCTCACGATCCGCAGCCGGTTGGTGAGGGCACGGACGACGTCCATGACGGCGATCTCGACGCCGAGATCGTTGAGCCGCGCATCGGCGGTCAGACCGTCGCACAGCCGGCCGAGACCGTCGCGCCAACCGGCGTCGTCGCCGAAGTCGTCGGTGCCGGCGATCTCGGCCGACTGTTCGACGAGGCGGTCCGGATCGAGCCGAGCCACGCTCATGAGGCCGAACCGCCCCGGCGGACCGTCGTGCGCACCGCCGGCGCGTCCGGGTTGTCGAGCCAGCGCAGCACCACGAAGCCGCGCCGCCGGCCGCCGGTGTCCAGCCAGTGGCCATGGCCGAGGTCGGCGGCGCCGATCGCGATTCGTACAAGGCCGTCGGAGTCCGGGGCGACCCCCTTGTTGGTGACCGAGCTGTGCCGATGGTGTGGTTCGAGACATTCGTGCCAGACGTTCTCGAGGGTGACGTTCCAATAGCGGGTGTCGGGAGGGGTGAACTCGAGCAGCAGTGATTCGTCGGTGTCGAGCGCAAAAGACCCGAGCATGTACAGGTTGTCCGGCGTGGTGTCCGCGCCGCCGAGTTCGGCAGCCGCGGCGGTGACCAGCGAGTTGGGCTGGGTGAGCAGTTCCGGCTTGATGGTGCGGTGCAGGGTGGCCAGCTTGACGATGGTCCACGCCATCGCGGTGAACGCGGCGGCCGCCTCGGTATCTGTAACCGGTCGCAGTGGCGGGGGGTCGAGACATTGGACGGTCATCGACGCCGGGGTTTCGGCGGCGGCGTCGGCGATGTACTCGCGGACCACGACCGCCGACGCGTCCTCGGGGATGGGGATCCACTGGGCGCCGCCGAGCGCATCGGCTCCCGGGTCGGTGGCGGCGAGCACCAGGGCGAAGGAGCCTTGTGTGCACTGCAGTGCGGTGTCACTGAGATAGCCGGCCATCCGCCGGGGGGTCAGCCCGGTGCCCGCGAGCACCTGGAACCCGAGATAGGTGGTGGTACCGCGCTGTCCGGTGATGCGGTAGCAGTGGTCACCGCGGATCATGGCCAGCAGATATCGGCCGTCGGGGTTGGGCCCGCCCACCATCCTGGTGTCGGTGCACATGTCGAAGAAGTGTGGGCGTTGCGGGTCGGCCTCGACGGACAACTCTGTGCACAGCGCGGTGACCTTGGCCAGCATGCGAAGGCCCTCGCGCAGTTCACGGTCGTCGGCCGCATCGTCGATGACCGTGGCGGTGAGGTCGGCCAGCATCTGCTGGACGAATCGCCACGACTCGATGACCGCCGGGGTGTCTTCGTTGCGTTCTGCTTCCACGGTGAGACATAGTCTCACTATGGACGCTGTCTCAGAGGAGAAATCGCGGGAAAGCCTGACCGTCCGCAAACAGCGAGCGACCAGGGCCCGGATAGCAGCGGCAGCAGCGCAGGCGGTGGCCGAGCACGGATTGGCCGGCGCCACCGTCGACCAGATCGCGGCCGCCGCCGACATCGGCCGCGCCACCTTCTTCCGGTACTTCAGCGCGAAGGAGGATGCGGTCGCCGACGGGATGACCGCCCACTGGCTGGACCGCATCACCGCGGCGATCGCCACGCAGCCACCGGGCTCATCGGCCGCCGCCGCGGTGGTGGCGGCGTTCGAGGACCTCGGCGACGGCTTCGACGAGATCAGCGATCAGGTTCGCGAGCTGGCGACGTTGACGCGGTCGTCGCCGGTCTTCAGCGCATGGACGCTGCAGATCTACCTGCGATACGAGGCGGCCATCGCCGAACTGGTGGCTTCCCGGTTCACTCACCTTGCGCCCGATGATCCACGGCCACGGCTGCTGGGTGCGATGGCGATGGCCGCGATCCGGATCGCCCTCGACGACTGGCTGATCAGCGGAGGTTCGTTGCCATCGCGGGTGCGCGGCGCACTCGCGTCGATCACCGTCGAATGACGCTAGCGCGGGTCCAGGACCGCGAAACTCAGCGTCGCACGCGCTGCGAGCCGGCCGCGCGCAGCGTCGGTGACGTCCACCGCGATGACCGACAACCGGCGCCCGGCGCGTACCACGGTGGCCTCCGCTCGGGCCGGACCCTCCAGGATCGGCGCCAGGAAGTGCACGGTCATGTCCGCAGTCGTGACGTCCTGCCCCGGACCGACGTGCCGATCTGCGAGCCGGCCGGCGGCGATGTCGATCAAGGTGGCGACCAGTCCGCCCTGCAGTGCACCCCGCCTGTTCACCAGGTCGGGCCGGTTCTCCAGCTCGATAACCAGGCGCTCGTCGGACTCTTCGACGTCACGGAAGTCCAGTCTGCTGAACAAGTGGCCCGGGGTGACCTGCATGGCAGGAACGCTAGCATCATTCTCCAGGAACGAGAGTGCCGTTCTCCCGATAGTCTGGCCAGATGCCAGTACGGACCGCCCTTCGCCCCGGCGTGGTGTCGCCGACGCTGCCGGTGCCCAAGTCGATCGCCCGCCCCGAGTACGTGGGACGGCCGACGGTGCGTGAGGGCACCGAACCCTGGGTGCAGACGCCCGAAGTGATCGCCAAGATGCGGATCGCCGGGCGGATCGCCGCGGGGGCACTCGCCGAAGCCGGCAAGGCCGTCGCGCCCGGGGTCACCACCGACGAACTGGACCGCATCGCCCACGACTACATGGTCGACCACGGCGCGTACCCGTCGACGCTGGGCTACAAGGGCTACCCGAAGTCGTGCTGCACGTCGCTCAACGAGGTGATCTGCCACGGGATCCCCGATTCGACGGTGGTGGCGGACGGCGACATCGTCAACATCGACGTCACCGCCTACATCGACGGTGTGCACGGCGACACCAACGCGACGTTCCTGGCCGGTGACGTCTCCGAGGAGCACCGGTTGCTCGTCGAACGCACCCACGAGGCGACCATGCGTGCCATCAAGGCCGTCAAGCCCGGACGATCGCTCTCGGTCGTCGGCCGCGTCATCGAGGCCTACGCAAACCGATTCGGCTACAACGTCGTTCGTGACTTCACCGGGCACGGCATCGGCACCACCTTCCACAACGGCCTGGTGGTCCTGCATTACGACCAACCCGCCGTCGAGACCGTGCTCGAACCGGGTATGACGTTCACGATCGAGCCGATGATCAACCTCGGAAGCCTGGACTACGAGATCTGGGACGACGAGTGGACCGTGGTCACCAAGGACCGGAAGTGGACGGCCCAGTTCGAGCACACCCTCGTCGTCACCGACACCGGAGCCGAGATCCTCACCCAGCTGTGAGCTCCGGCGCGGTGAGTAGCCTGGTGGCATGACCGGGCACCGGGTGGCGAGGGTCGCCGTGGTGACCCTGGTCGCCGCCGTGCTCGCCGGATGCTCGCAGGCGATCACCGGCACCGCGGTCTGGCCGGGCGAAAAGCTCGAGCGTGCGGTGCTCACCGAGGCCGACTTCCCCGCCGGGGTGCGCTACCAGCGCATTCTCAAGGATCGTGGGGAAGAAGACGGCGCAGGCGCGCCGCCACCGATGCTCTCCTCGCCGCAAGGGTGCACCGACGGGTTGACCCGGAACATCGCCGAGACGGCTGAGCGCGGGGCAGGCAGCGCCGCCGAATACATGGTGGCCTACGACGGGGCGCGGGTGATCATGACCGTGCTGACGTGGTCGCTCAATCTCGAGCAGTTGGCCGCCACCGCCGAGCGGTGCGCACGATACGACACGTTCTTCGAGCCGTCCGATCCCGGAATCCCGGTGACCACCACCAGGCTGCAGACCCCACGGCCGGATGCGCTGGTGTACCAACAGACGATGAGCCTCAACGGCCTCGAGAGCAGCGTGTACTTCTCGTTCGAGAACGTGGGGACAATGGCGGTGTTCGGCCTCGCGTTGCCCACCCCGGACCCCGGCATCGCGGTCAAAGGCACGCTGCCGCAGACATTTTTGGAGATCACCGACCGACAGGCCGAACGCGCGCAGGCGGTTTGACCACACGGATCAAGAGCATGAAAAGCCACCCGCGGACTTCGTTGCTACCTGTAGTTTTACGCAATGCCTTCTCCAATGATCACTGTCGACGGCTTCGGGGTGCCCGTCGAGGTCGCCGGCCCGGAGAAGGGGTCCGCCGTGGTCGTGCTCGGCGCGGCCCATCAAGCGCCTGCCGCCTATGAAGCCGTCTGCCAGCGACTGCACACCGCGTCGCTGAAAACCGTCGTCATCGGTCCCGACCCCAGGCTGACCCCCAAATCCGTGATCGGCATCCTCGACGCCCTCGACATCCGGTGGGCACTGCTGGTCGGTGACCGGCTCGGCGGAGAGCTGGCATGGGAACTGGCAGCGACACGGCTCGACCGGTTCACCGGGCTGGTGGTGATCGACCGCGGGCATCCGCGGGTGGCCGACCTCGCCGGGGTGGTGCGCGACGAGCACTGTCCGCCCGTGGAACTCAACACGACCGCGCTGGTGAGCACCCCGGCGGCCCGGGCGGTCGCCAAGGCCACCCAACGTTTTGTCTACGGCGACTATCGGGTGGTCGACCTGCTCGGACGACGCAATGCGGCGGATTCCACCGCGCAACTGGCCGCCGAGATCGTGATGCGCACCAGCACCTGGTGACCTACGGCGAATCGGACTTCGTGCGGTCGACCTCTTCAGGGGTCCAGTTCTGGGGAATTCCCGGCTGGCCGGGGAACAGGAAGTCCACGAATGCCTTCGCGGTGGGCTGCGGTTCGTGGTTGGCCAGCCCGGGCCGCTCATTGGCCTCGATGAACGCGTACTCCGGCCGGGTGACGTCGGGGACGAGCAGGTCGATGCCGGTGACCGGCACACCGATCGCGTCGGCGGCGGCGACGGCCACCGATCGCAGTTCCGGGTGCACGGTGGCGGTGACGTCGTGGATGGTGCCGCCCTGGTGCAGGTTCGCCGTCCGGCGGACCCGCAGCCGGGTGCCCTCGGGTAGGACGTCGTCGAACGACCAGCCCGCCTCCTTCACCGTGGTCTCAGTCACCGCGTCCATCGGGATGCGCGACTCCCCGCCGGTGGCGGCCGCCCGTCGGCGACTCTGTGCGTCGATCAGCTCGCGGACGGTGTGGCGGCCCGTCCCGGTCACCTCGGCGGGCCGTCGCAGCGCGGCGGCGACCACCTTGCCGTCGATCACCACCAGCCGCAGATCGTCGCCCTCGGCACGCTGTTCGATGAGGACCTCCGGATGCTGCTCCCTGGCGCGGGCCAGTGCGGCATCGAGTTCGTCCGGACCGTCCACCCCGACGGTGATGCCCTTGCCCTGCTCGCCACGGGTCGGCTTGACGACGACGTCACCCACCTCGGCCAGGAACTCGTGGTCGGCCTCGTCGAACGTGGCCAGCCGGCCCCGTGGCACGATGATGCCGGCATCGGAGACGATGCGGCGGGTCAGCCGCTTGTCGTCGCAACGGCTCATCGCCACCGCAGAGGTGTACTCCGACAAGGATTCCCGGGTGATGACGCTGCGTCCACCGTGTGAGAGCCGCATCTCGCCGGCCTCGGCATCGAGCACCTCCACCCAGATTCCGCGGCGGATGGCCTCGTCGGCGATGATCCGTGCGTACGGATTCAGGTCGTCGACCGTCTCCGGGGGATGGGTGAACAGCGGTTCGTTGATCGCGTTCTTGCGTTTGACGGCCATCACCGGCACCCGGGCGAACCCCAGTTTCTCGTACAGCGCGATCGCGGCGGTGTTGTCGTGTGCAACCGAGAGATCCATGTAGGCGCGGCCTCGCTCGCGATAGAGGGCGGCGAGGCTGCGGGTCAGCGCTGCTCCCACACCGGGAACCGTGGCCGCCGGGTCGACGGCCAGCGTCCACAGGCTCGATCCGTTCTCGGGGTCGGAGAACAGCACCTTGTGGTCGATTCCGGTCACGGTTCCCAGCACGGCTCCGTCGTCGTCGCGCACGGCGACCAGGTAGTCGATGGCATCCTGGTGACAGTGGTTGTCCCAGATGACATCGTTGGGGGCAGGCACCATCGCGCACCGGACGTAGACCCGGTTCATCTCGTCGGCGTCGACGCGGCTTTCCAGCGTGCGGACACTGAAGCCGCGCAGCGCCGGCGCGGTCTCCTGGCTGTCGGCGAACCTCAACCGGTAGGTGTGACTGGGGTCGATGAACAGTTCGGCGGGCGCCTTGGACACCAGCACGTGGGGCTCACGCGCATAGATGCAGATGTCGCGGCGGCCCTGGCCCTCCTGGCGCAGCACCTCGGCGAGCCTCTCGGGATCGGCGAATGTCTGGCCGAAGATCAGTCGGCCCCACCCGAGTTCGAGGACGACGTCATCGGCCATCGCGTCCACCATGTGTGGCGGGGACGCGTCGTGCAGAGCGAGTGTGATGGCCTCGGTGGTCTCGGCGGCCGGATCCTGGCGGGGATCGACGTCGGTCATGCCTCGGCTCCCGTTCGCTCCGGTCCTCGCTCGTACCTCGCTGCGATCCTCACTCGCGGTCGCCTTCGGTGGTCATGCCTCGGCTCCCGTTCGCTCCGGTCCTCGCTCGTACCTCGCTGCGATCCTCACTCGCGGTCGCCTTCGGTGGTCATGCCGCCGGCCCGTTGATGCCGTGGCGTTGCAGCCACAACTCCAGCAGCGCGATCTGCCACAGCTCGTTGCCGCGAAGCGGGGTGAGCTTGCCGTTGGGATCGGCCAGCAGACGCTCCACCGACTCCGGGCGAAACAGCCCACGCTCCTTGGCGGCCGGCGCGTAGAGCGCATCGCGGACCAGGTCGAGGTACGGCCCTTCGAGGTGGGTGAGCGCGGGCACCGGGAAGTACCCTTTGGGCCGGTCGATGACGTCGGCCGGGATCACCTGCCGGGCAGCCTGCTTGAGCACGCCCTTGCCCTCGTGCGCCGTCTTCAGATGCGGCGGGCAGGTGGCGGCCAACTCGACGAGTTCGTGGTCGAGGAACGGCACCCGGCCCTCCAGCCCCCACGCCATCGTCATGTTGTCGACACGCTTGACCGGGTCGTCGACCAACATCACGGTGGTATCCAGCCGCAGCGCCCGGTCCACACCGGTCTGTGCGCCGGAGCGGGCGAAGTGCTCGGTGACGAAGAGCTCGCTGGGATCTTCTGCGGTGGCGACCGCGGGGGACACCAGCGACGCGTACCCGGACTGGTCCCGGTCGAAGAAGGCGGTCCGGTAACTGGCCACCGACCCTTCCACCGAGGCCGCCTCCGGTGCTCCCATCGGTGGATACCAGTGGTAGCCGGCGAACACCTCATCGGCGCCCTGCCCCGACTGCACGACCTTGACGTGCTTGGACACTTCCTGGCTGAGCAGGTAGAACGCCACGCAGTCGTGGCTGACCATCGGCTCGCTCATCGCGCCGATCGCGCCGTCGAGGGCAGGCAGCATCCGATCGGTGTCGATGCGGATCTGGTGGTGATCGGTGGCGAACCTGTCGGCGATGATGTCGGAGTAGTGGAATTCGTCGCCTTTGACCCCGCCCACCGACTCGAAGCCGATCGAGAACGTCTTCAGGCCGTGCTGCCCGGCCTCAGCGAGCAACCCGACGATCAGGCTGGAGTCGACACCACCCGACAGCAGACAACCCACCGGCACGTCGGCGACCAGGCGGCGCTTGACGGCGAGCCGGAGGGACTCGAGAACCGCGTCCTCCCAGTCTCGTTCGGACCAGCCGGAGCGTTCCTCGGCGCGGGTGAAGTCCGGCTTCCAGTACGTGGTGGTGGTGCGGGTCCCGTCGGGCTCGATGGCCACCAGCGACGCGGGCGGGACCTTGCTGATGCCGCGCAGGATCGTGCGCGGCGGCGGAACCACCGAGTGGAACGTCAGGTAGTGGTGCAGGGCGACCTGGTCGATGCGGGTGTCGACTCCGCCGCCGGCCACCAACGCAGGCAGTGAGGACGCGAACCGAATCCGATGCGAGTCCTCGGTGAGGTAAAGCGGCTTGATGCCGAGACGGTCGCGGCCCAGTAGCACCCGGCCGCTATCCCGTTCGACGATGGCGAAGGCGAACATGCCCTTGAGGTGATCGACGAACCGGTCGCCCCAGTGGTGGTAGCCCTTGAGCAGGACCTCGGTGTCGCTGTGGGAGAAGAAGCGGTAACCGTGGCCGTGGAGTTCGTCACGCAGCTCTTCGTAGTTGTAGATGCAGCCGTTCCATGCGACCGACAAGCCGAGGTCGGAGTCGACCATCGGCTGCGCGCCAGCCTCGGACAGGTCGATGATCTTCAGGCGTCTGTGCCCGAGTGCCACCCTGCCCTGCGACCACACCCCCGCGGCGTCCGGTCCGCGGGGCGCCATGGAGGCGGCCATCGCCGCGACAGCGCTGATATCTGGGGTTCTTCCGTCGAGGCGTACCTCGCCGGTGGCTCCACACACCTGTTCGACCCTACTCCAGTGTCGGCGGTTCCTCGATCTGACTCCGCGGCCACGCTACAGGCCCCGGAGCCCACCGTTAGTACCCGGACAACGACTTCTGAAACGCCGACATCTGAAACGCTCGAAGCCGGCTGAAAGCCCTCCGAATCGGTGATCCCGGACGGGGGGTGCGCCACACTCGGGACGGCGATCTGTCGGCGGTATCCGCGGTGCCAGTGAGCCCCTTCGGGAAAATCGATCACCTATTGGTCTGGCGCCCTACCTTTGAACGTGGCATTTTGGGGGAACCGTGGGGGCACGGCGGCAGCCGATACCCGCGCCAATGGTCGGGTTCCCGTCGAGTTCGGGACGAAGAGAGCGGGAGTACTGATGAGCGCGTGGGCGAAGAAGCGACAGCACTGATGGGCGCGCCGGGGATGCTCTCGAAGGCCGATCTGGAACACCGGGTCGCGGACGGGGAGATCGACACGGTGATCGTCGCGTTCTGCGACATGCAGGGTCGCCTCACCGGGAAGCGGATCTCGTCGCGGCTGTTCGTCGAGGAGGTCGCCGAGCATGGCGCCGAGTGCTGCAACTACCTGCTCGCCGTCGACGTCGACATGAACACCGTCGACGGGTATGCGATCTCCAGCTGGGAAACCGGCTACGGCGACATGGTGATGACCCCGGACTTCAGCACGCTGCGGCTGGTGCCGTGGCTGCCGGGCACGGCGTTGGTGATGGCGGATCTGTCGTGGACCGACGGCACGCCGGTCAAGCAGGCGCCGCGAACCATCCTGCAGGGCCAACTCGACCGGCTGGCCGAGCGCGGCATGGGCGCGATCGCGGCCACCGAGCTCGAGTTCATGGTGTTCGACACGCCCTACCGGGAGGCGTTCAAGACCGACTATCGCGGGCTGGTGCCGGCCACCGACTACAACATCGATTACGCCATGCTGGCCTCGACCCGGATGGAGCCGCTGCTGCGCGACATCCGTCTCGGGATGGAAGGCGCCGGTCTGTACTGCGAAGGGGTCAAGGGGGAGTGCAACCTCGGTCAGCAGGAGATCGGATTCCGTTACGACGAGGCGCTGGTGGTGTGCGACAACCACACCATCTACAAGAACGGCGCGAAGGAGATCGCCGACCAGCACGGCAAGAGCCTGACGTTCATGGCGAAATACGATGAGCGCGAGGGCAACAGCTGCCACATCCACATCTCATTCCGCGGCATCGAGGACGGGGTCGCCAAAGTCCCGGTGTTCGCCGATCCCGACGACGAACTCGGCATGTCCAAGATGTTCCGCAGCTTCGTCGCCGGGCAGCTGGCCACCTTGCGGGAGATGACGTTGTTCTACGCGCCGAACATCAACTCCTACAAGCGCTATGTGGACGGCAGCTTCGCGCCGACCGCGGTTGCCTGGGGGATCGACAACCGCACCTGTGCGTTGCGGGTGGTCGGTCACGGCCAAGGCATGCGGATGGAATGTCGCGCTCCCGGCGGTGACGTCAACCAGTACCTCGCGGTCGCGGCGCTGATCGCCGGCGGACTGCACGGCATCGACCAGGAGCTCGAACTGCCGGATGCGGTGCAGGGCAACGCCTACACCAGTGGTGCCGAGCGGATCCCCACGACGATGGCCGAAGCGATGGAACTGCTGGACAATTCGCGGATCGCGCGGGAGGCGTTCGGTGACGACGTCGTCGACCACTACCTCAACTACGCGCGGGTGGAGCTCAAGGCGTTCAACGCCGCAGTGACGGATTGGGAGAGGGTGCGTGGCTTCGAACGGCTTTGACGTCGGCACCGATCGGCCGGTCATCGGGTTGACCACCTATCTGCAGCCCGCCCAGACCGGAGTGTGGGACGTCCGTGCCAGCTTTCTGCCCGCCATCTACTTCGAGGGGGTCGGGCTGGCCGGCGGCATCTCGGTGCTGCTGCCGCCGCAGCCGGTGGACGAGGCCATCACCGAGCGGGTGCTCGACGGTATCGACGGTCTGATCGTCACCGGCGGTAGGGATGTCGACCCGGCGGCGTACGACAGCCCCCGGCACCCCGCGACCGACGAGCCCGTCGCCGACAGCCGCACCCGGGACGCCTTCGAATTCGCACTGATCCAGGGGGCACTGCGCCGAGGTCTTCCCGTTCTCGGGATCTGCCGGGGTGCGCAGGTGCTCAACGTCGCGCTCGGCGGCACTCTGCATCAACACCTGCCCGACGTGCTGGGCCACGCCCACCATCAACAGGGCAACGCGGTGTTCAGCACATCGACGATCACGACGGTGCCCGGCACCAGGGTCGCGTCGCTGGTCGGTGGCAGCACCGACGCCCAGTGCTATCACCACCAGGCGATCGACCGCCTCGGTGACGGCCTGATCGTCAGCGCATCCGACACCGATGGCGTGATCGAGGCCGTGGAGGTCGACCCGGAGCGCCACCCGCACCACTGGGCGGTGGCGGTGCAATGGCATCCCGAGGAGCGCCTCGACGATCTTCGACTGTTCGCGGGACTGGTGGCTGCCGCGACGTCGTATGCAACCCAGAAGACAGCCCAGAAGACAGCCCAGAAGACGCGGAAAGTGAGCCTATGACCACCAGCGACGTGATCAACCCTGCGACCGAGGAGGTGCTGCGCACCGTCGAGCAGACCGACGAGTCCGGGGTCGATGACGCGGTGGCCCGCGCCACCGTCGCCCAGCGGGACTGGGCACGCCGAGCCCCCGCAGACCGCGCGGCAGCCCTGCGGGCGTTCGCGGCCGTCGTGGACGCACACGTGGAGGACCTGGCCGGTCTCGAGGTCGCCAACTCCGGCCACCCGATCGGTAACGCGCGTTGGGAGGCCGGGCACGTCCGCGATGTCCTGCAGTACTACTCCGCGACGCCGGAACGGCTGTCCGGCAAACAGATTCCCGTCGCCGGTGGGCTCAACGTCACCTTCAACGAGCCGCTCGGGGTGGTCGGGGTCATCACCCCGTGGAACTTCCCGATGACCATCGCCTCGTGGGGGTTCGCCCCGGCGCTGGCAGCCGGCAACGCGGTACTGGTCAAACCCGCCGAGTGGACCCCGCTGACCACGATCCGGCTCGGCGAACTCGCCCTCGACGCCGGGTTGCCCCCCGATCTGTTCCAGGTGCTGCCCGGCAAGGGATCGGTGGTCGGGGAGCGCTTCGTCAGCCACCCCGATGTCCGCAAGATCGTGTTCACCGGATCGACCGAGGTCGGCACGCGGGTGATGGCCGGTGCCGCCTCCCAGGTCAAACGGGTCACCCTGGAGTTGGGCGGTAAGAGCGCCAACATCGTCTTCGACGACTGCGACCTGGAGAAGGCCGCGGCGACCGCACCCTACGGGGTCTTCGACAACGCCGGCCAGGACTGTTGTGCACGCAGCCGGATCCTGGTGCAGCGCAACGTCTATGACCGGTTCATGGAGTTGTTCGAGACCGCGGTCAAGGGTGTCGTGGTCGGCGACCCACGGGACGGCGGTACCGAGATGGGCCCGCTGGTGTCCGAAGCGCACCGCAACTCGGTGGCAGGGTTCGTCGGCGAGGACGCGCCCATCGTGTTCCAGGGTTCCGCGCCGACCGGTCCCGGATTCTGGTTCCCGCCCACCGTGCTGACCCCGGCGCGCGATGATCGCACCGTCACCGAGGAGATCTTTGGTCCGGTCGTCACGGTGTTGCCGTTCGACGACGAAGCCGACGCCATCGCGCTGGCCAACGACACCGTCTACGGGTTGTCGGGGTCGATCTGGACCGACAACCTGTCGCGGGCGTTGCGGGTGTCACGGGCCGTGGAGGCCGGCAATCTGTCGGTCAACTCGCACTCGTCGGTCCGGTACAACACGCCTTTTGGTGGGTTCAAGCAGTCCGGGTTGGGCCGCGAGCTCGGACCCGACGCCCCATTGTCGTTCACCGAGACCAAGAACGTGTTCATTTCTGTCCACCCTGAGAAGGAAGTTGCACACTGATGGATCTGACCCAGCGACTCGCCGGCAAGGTCGCGGTGATCACCGGCGGCGCCAGCGGAATCGGGCTCGCCAGCGTGCGGCGGCTGCACGCCGAGGGCGCAACGATCGTCATCGGCGACCTCGATCCCGCCGCCGGCAAGGAGGTCGCCGGCGAGGTCGGCGGAACCTTTGTCCCAGTGGATGTTTCAGACGAGGTGGCCGTCGACACGCTGTTCGACACCGCGGTCAAGACGCACGGTTCGGTCGACATCGCGTTCAACAACGCGGGTATCTCGCCGCCCGAGGACGATCTGATCGAGAACACCGGTCTGGATGCGTGGCAGCGGGTGCAGGACGTCAACCTCAAATCGGTGTTCCTGTGCTGTAAGGCGGCCTTGCGGCACATGGTCCCGCAGCAGAAGGGGTCGATCATCAACACCGCGTCGTTCGTCGCGGTGATGGGGTCTGCGACGTCGCAGATCTCCTACACCGCGTCCAAGGGCGGGGTCCTGGCGATGTCGCGGGAACTCGGTGTGCAGTACGCCCGGCAGGGGATTCGGGTCAACGCGCTGTGTCCCGGGCCGGTGAACACGCCGCTGCTCAAAGAACTGTTCGCCAAGGATCCCGAACGTGCCGCCCGCAGGTTGGTCCACGTGCCGGTGGGCCGGTTCGCCGAACCCGAGGAGCTCGCCGCTGCGGTGGCCTTCCTCGCCAGCGACGATGCGTCGTTCATCACCGGGTCGTCGTTCCTCGTCGACGGCGGCATCAGCTCGGCCTACGTCACGCCGTTGTAGAGCAGCGGACTCACCGATGTCAGCAGCGCCGGACGCGAGCGACAGGGCTGGATCCGCCGAGGGCGGTGATGCCAGTGACGCGTTGCTGCGTCCGGTGCGGCCTCTCAACGCCTTCGAGGACACCGTCGAGAGGCTGTTGCAGACCATCCGGCTGGGGGTGCTGCACCCGGGCGAATCGCTGCCGCCGGAACGGGAACTGGCCGTGCGGCTCGGCGTCAGCCGCGACACCGTCCGAGAGGCGATCAAGTCGCTGGCCGACGCCGGATACCTGGTGTCGCGCCGTGGTCGCTACGGCGGCACATTCCTGGCCGACGCGCTGCCGGCGCCCAGCGCCGAGGAGGTCCGGTTCACCCGCGCCGACATCGACGACGCGCTGCGACTGCGGGAGGTCCTCGAGGTGGGCGCCGCGCGGCTGGCGGCGGGCCGGACGCTGACCGCCACCGAGCGTGACGCGCTGTGGAATCGGCTGGCCGATGTGCGCGGCTCCGAGACCGAGGCGTACCGGCGACTGGACTCCCGGCTGCATCTGGCGATAGCCGAGGCCGCCGGGGTGCCGTCCCTGGTGCCGCTGGTGGCCCAGAACCGGATGCGGCTCAACGAACTGCTCGACCGGATCCCGCTGCTGGCCCGCAACATCGAACACTCCGACGAGCAGCACGAGGCGATCGTGATGGCGATTCTGGCCGGCGACGCCGACAGCGCGGCGCAGACGATGACCGCGCACGTCTGGGCCTCGGCGGCGCTGCTGCACGGCTTCCTCGACTGAACTGCGCCAGCCGCGGGACTGAACTGTGCGAACCGCGGGACTGACTGCGCAGCGCGCGGGTTTGTCCGCCGACACGCCGCGATTGCTGGCTGTTTGCGCACCCTCGACGAGGACTACATTTGGCGGTGTGGAGGATCAGTCGGTGGTCGAGCTGGCGTCGTCGGCACTGTCCGACGTCGACACCACCGGCTGGGCCCAACGCTTCGACCTGCTGTCCGACCCGCATCGCCTGGAGATCCTGCTGAGCCTGCACCGGGCGCCGGGAATCTGCGTCAGCGATCTCGCGGCCGCGCTGGGACGGTCCGAGAATGCCGTATCGCAGGCACTGCGAGTGCTGCGCGCACAGGGTTGGGTCGTGAGCACCCGTACCGGCCGCTCCGTCAGCTACCGGTTGGACGACGACATCGTCCACGATCTGCTGCACTGGATCGGCGCCAGGCATGCCGGCGGTCATGGGCACAGCTGACCGTTCGGGCAGGTGACGGCTGTTCATCTGATCAGCTAGACAGATGATCAGATGGCGGAATAGGCTCGTCGGGTGATCGTCCACCACCACGCCATGCACATGAGTGACGGCATCGTCGACGCCCCCACGTCGGTGGCGTTCGGCGCGATCGCGGTGATCGCTCTGGCCATCTGCGTCTGGAAGGCGCGCACTGAACTCGACGAGCGCACTGTGCCGCTGGCCGGACTGGTGGCGGCCTTCATCTTCGCCGTGCAGATGGTCAACTTCCCGATCCTGCCCGGCGTCAGCGGCCATCTCCTCGGTGGCGCACTCGCCGCCATCCTCGTCGGGCCCTATACCGGCGCGCTGTGCATCGCGATCGTGTTGGTGGTGCAGTCCCTGCTGTTCGCCGACGGTGGCGTGACCGCGCTGGGGATGAACATCGTCAACATGGCCGTCATCGGGGTGGCCGCCGGCTATGGCCTGGCGGTGGCGATGTACTCGATTGCCCGACGCCGCCCTGCCGATCCGTCGGTGCGCACCATCGGGTTCATCGCGTTCGTCGCCGCACTCGTCGGAACCGTCTGCGCGGCCATGGGATTCGTGCTCGAGTACTCGATCGGCGGCGCCGCACCGGCGTCCATGGGCACCGTCACGGGCTACATGTTCCTCACCCACGTCCTGATCGGTCTCGGCGAAGGCGCCATCACCGCCGTCACGGTGATGGCGGTGGCCCGGGCGCGTCCCGATCTCGTCTACCTGATGCGGCGCGACCGAGCGGAGGTTCCGGCATGACGTCGGCTATGACACAGCGCAAATGGTTCTGGGTGGCGTTCGCCGCGGCCACCCTACTGATCGCCGGGGTGGTCTCCTATCTCGCGAGTTCCAGCCCCGACGGCCTCGACTCGACGACGCTGCAGGGTTGCGAGGTCGTCGAGACCAGTGATGGCGAACAGTTGACCGGTGAGTGCATCGCCCAGCACGCCGGCGAGCACGATCTCGCCGACTCGCCGCTGGCCGACTACGCGCTCGGTGGCCGCGAGGGCACCGGTGGCGTCGCAGGTGTCATCGGCGTGCTCGTCACTGTGGCGGTCGCCGGTGGCGGCTTCTGGCTGATCGCGCGCTCCCGGCGCGGCGCCGAAGACCCGGGTGCATCCGAGCCGAGCAGGCGATAGGCATGGGGGCCGGGGCCCATCCGCTGTACCGCCACGGCGACTCCGCGGTGCACCGGGCGCCGGCCGAGGTCAAGATCGTCTGCCTGCTGGTGTTCGTGCTGGCGGTCGTCGCCACACCGCGGGAGATGTTCTGGCCGTACGCGGTGTATGCGGTGATCGTGGTGGCCGTCTGGCAGCTGGCCCGCATCCCGCTGCGCTGGATCCTGCCGCGAATGCTGATCGAGGCGCCGTTCCTGGTGCTGGCGCTGCTGCTGCCGTTCGCCGAGGGCGGGGAACGCGTCGAGGTGGCAGGTCTGCAACTGTCGGTGGCGGGGTTGTACGCGGCCTGGGGCATCGTCGTCAAAGGCACGCTGGGTGTGGCCGCCGCGCTGACGTTGGCCGCCACCACAGCCGCGGCCGAGCTGCCCGCGGCGCTGAGCCGGCTGGGTGTGCCCGCGATGGTCACCTCGGTGCTGGTGCTGATGATCCGGTACATCGATCTGCTCGCCGCCGAGGCGGGCCGGATGCGGATGGCGCGGATCTCGCGGGGAGACTCACCGCGTGCCCTGCACCAGGCGCGCGCCATCGCCACCGGTATCGGCGCGCTGTTCCTACGGTCCTATGAGCGGGGAGAGCGGGTGTATCACTCGATGTTGTCGAGAGGTTTCGACGGCGGCGTGCCTGACCTGGCGGTCATCGGTGCACCGCCGCGGGCGGTACCGAGCCAATGGGTCTCGACGATGATCCCGGCTGCGGCCGCGGTGACCGTGTCGGTGGCGGCGTGGGTGATCCGATGACTGAGATCGCGGTACAGGTCGAGGCCCTGCGCCACGTCTACCCGGATGGTCACGTGGCCCTCGACGGCGTTGATCTCACCGTCGCGGCCGGGGAACGCGTCGCGGTGCTTGGACCCAACGGTGCAGGCAAGACCACACTGATGCTCCATCTCAACGGGGTGCTCACCGCCTCCTCGGGGTCGGTGCGCGTCGGCGGAACCCCGGTGAACCGCAAGAACCTGCACGACATCCGCCAGCGCGTCGGCCTGGTGTTCCAGGACCCCGACGATCAGCTGTTCATGCCGACCGTCGCCCAGGATGTCGCGTTCGGGCCGGCCAACTTCGGCCTGCGGGGCCAAGCGCTCGCCGATCGGGTGGCTTCCGCGCTGGCCACCGTCTCCCTGACCGATGAAGCCGGCCGCAACCCCACTCACTTGTCGGCGGGCCAGCGCCGCCGTGCCGCGTTGGCCACGGTGCTGGCGTGTGATCCGCAGATCCTGGTTCTCGATGAACCGTCGGCCAACCTCGACCCGGTGGCCAGACGTGAACTGGCCGAGACACTCTCGGAGCTGGATGCCACGATGCTGATTGTCACCCACGACCTGCCCTACGCCGCTCAGCTGTGCGACCGTGCGGTCGTGGTGGACCACGGGGTGGTGGTCGCCGACGGCGGCATCAACGAGATCCTGGCCGACGAGGCGTTGCTGGCCGCGCACCGGCTCGAGCTGCCGTGGGGCTTCGCCGTCCGCAACTGAACCGATTACCCCCCCCGGGGGGGGGGGGGGGGGGGGGGGGGGGGGGGGGGGGGGGGGGGGGGGGGGGGGGGGGGGGGGGGGGGGGGGGGGGGGG
>NZ_CACSIP010000051.1 GCF_902705885.1 Mycolicibacterium austroafricanum
CGCTCGGCCCGCTCGCCGAGCACAACATCCGCACCACGTTCATCTCGAACCTGCTGGCCTCCGGGGGAATCGAGGCGGTCAACCCCGGACCGTTGGAGGCCGCCGGTGTCGGCGAGGCCGTCGCCGAACTCGACGGCGCCGAGATCGCTGTCGTCTGCGGCACCGATTCCCGTTACGCGAACGAGGCTTCGGCCGTGGTCGACGCCGCGCGGCAGGCCGGTGTGCGCCACATCCTGCTGGCTGGGCCGGAGAAGGCGGTCGCGGAAGCCGACTCGAAACCCGACGGTTACCTGACCGCGAAGATCGATGCGGTCGAGGTGTTGTCGGACCTGCTGACCCGATTGGGGGCGTGACATGACCGCGACCAAACCAAGCATCGGCAGCTTCGCCGACGTCCCGCTGCGCGGGGAGCGCACGCCGGTCGCACCGACGTCCGCCGATGTCACCGAACAGGTTTCGGCCGCCGCCGCGGCGCACGGTTACACCGCCGAACAGCTCGACTGGACCACCCCCGAGGGCATCGACGTCAAACCGGTGTACATCGCCGCCGACCGCGACGAGATCGTCGGACAGGGCTATCCGCTGGGCAGCCTGCCGGGGGAGCCGCCGTTCGTGCGCGGCCCCTACCCGACGATGTACGTCAACCAGCCTTGGACGATCCGGCAGTACGCCGGGTTCTCCACCGCCGCGGAATCCAACGCGTTCTACCGGCGCAACCTGGCTGCGGGGCAGAAGGGCCTGTCGGTGGCCTTCGACCTGGCCACCCACCGGGGCTACGACTCGGATCACCCACGGGTGGCCGGGGACGTCGGGATGGCGGGCGTGGCGATCGATTCGATCCTCGACATGCGCCAGTTGTTCGACGGGATCGATCTGTCGGCGGTGAGTGTGTCGATGACGATGAACGGCGCGGTGCTGCCGATTCTCGCGCTGTACGTCGCAGCCGCCGAGGAGCAGGGAGTGCCGCCGGAGAAGCTGGCCGGGACCATCCAGAACGACATCCTCAAAGAGTTCATGGTCCGCAACACCTACATCTATCCGCCGAAGCCGTCGATGCGGATCATCTCCGACATCTTCGGATACACCAGCGTGAAGATGCCGAAGTACAACTCGATCTCCATCTCCGGCTACCACATCCAGGAGGCCGGTGCGACTGCGGACCTGGAGCTGGGGTACACGCTGGCCGACGGTGTCGAGTACCTCAAGGCCGGGCTGGACGCCGGACTGGACATCGACAAGTTCGCACCGCGGCTGTCGTTCTTCTGGGGGATCGGCATGAACTTCTTCATGGAGGTCGCCAAGCTGCGTGCCGGCCGGCTGCTGTGGAGTGAGCTCGTCGCGCAGTTCGACCCCAAGAACCCGAAATCGCGGTCGCTGCGCACCCATTCGCAGACCTCGGGCTGGTCGTTGACCGCACAGGACGCGTTCAACAACGTCGCACGCACCTGTGTCGAAGCGATGGCCGCCACCCAGGGCCACACCCAGTCGCTGCACACCAACGCGCTCGACGAGGCACTGGCGTTGCCGACCGACTTCTCGGCCCGCATCGCGCGCAACACCCAGTTGCTGCTGCAACAGGAGTCCGGAACCACCCGGCCCATCGACCCGTGGGGTGGTTCCTACTACGTCGAGTGGCTGACCCACCAGCTGGCGACCCGGGCCCGCGCACACATCCAGGAGGTCGCCGCGCACGGTGGTATGGCCCAGGCCATCGACGCCGGAATTCCCAAGCTGCGCATCGAGGAAGCTGCCGCGCGCACTCAGGCGCGCATCGACTCCGGTCAGCAGACCGTGATCGGCGTGAACCGCTACCAGGTTGACGAGGATCACGAGATCGAGGTCCTGAAGGTCGAGAACAGCCGGGTCCGGGCCGAGCAGATCGCCAAACTCGAGCGGCTGCGCGCTGACCGTGACGACACCGCGACACAGGCCGCGCTGGCCGAACTGACCCGGGCGGCAGCGGCTTCCGGGACGTCCGGCGCAGACGGGCTGGGCAACAACCTGTTGGCGCTGGCGATCGACGCGGCGCGGGCGAAGGCGACGGTCGGGGAGATCTCCGCCGCGCTGGAGAAGGTCTACGGCAGGCACCAGGCCGAGATCCGGACCATCGCCGGGGTGTATCGAGACGAGGTGGGCATGGCCAGCAATGTCAGTAGCGCCACCGAGCTGGTGGAGAAGTTCGCCGAGGCCGACGGCCGCAGACCCCGGATCCTGGTCGCCAAGATGGGTCAGGATGGTCACGACCGCGGGCAGAAGGTGATCGCCACGGCGTTCGCCGACATCGGGTTCGACGTCGACGTCGGCTCGTTGTTCTCCACTCCCGAGGAAGTGGCGCGCCAGGCCGCCGACAACGACGTGCACGTGGTCGGGGTGTCGTCGCTCGCAGCGGGCCACCTGACTCTGGTCCCCGCGCTGCGGGACGCGCTGGCCGAGGTCGGCAGACCCGACATCATGATCGTGGTCGGCGGGGTGATCCCGCCGGGTGACTTCGACGAGCTCTACGCCGCGGGCGCGACGGCCATCTTCCCCCCCGGCACCGTCATCGCCGACGCGGCGATCGGCTTGCTGGGCAAGTTGGCCGAACGCCTCGGCTACCCGCTGAACTAGATGAGCCCATCTGCCGGTGAGCTGGCCGCGGCGGTCCGCGACGGTGACCGCTCGGCGTTGGCCCGGGCGATCACCCTGGTCGAGTCCACCCGCGCCGATCACCGCCAGCAGGCTCAGGAGCTGCTGCTGGAGCTGATGCCGCAAGCGGGCAGCGCCGTGCATGTCGGCATCACCGGGGTCCCCGGGGTCGGCAAGTCGACCTGTATCGAGGCGCTCGGGATGTACCTGATCGAGCAGGGGCACCGGGTCGCGGTCCTGGCCGTGGACCCGTCGTCCACCCGCACCGGCGGCTCGATCCTGGGGGACAAGACCCGGATGGCGCGCCTGGCGGTACACGACGACGCCTACATCCGGCCTTCGCCGACATCGGGGACACTCGGTGGTGTCGCCAAGGCGACCCGCGAGACGATCGTGTTGCTGGAGGCTGCGGGCTACGACGTCATCCTGGTCGAGACGGTCGGCGTGGGCCAGTCCGAGGTGACGGTTGCCAACATGGTGGACACTTTCGTGTTCCTCACGCTGGCCCGCACGGGCGACCAACTGCAGGGGATCAAGAAAGGCGTGCTCGAACTCGCCGACATCGTGGTGGTCAACAAGGCCGATGGTGAACACGCGGTGGAGGCCAAGGCCGCCGCCCGGGAACTGGCCGGCGCCATTCGCCTGATCTATCCCCGGGAAACCCTATGGCGCCCACCGGTTCTGACACTGAGCGCGTTGCACGGCACCGGCCTGACCGAGCTCTGGGACACCGTGCTCAAGCACCGCGAGGTGCTCACCGAGGCAGGGGAATTCGACGCCCGGCGGCGTCAACAGCAGGTGGATTGGACCTGGTCGATGGTGCGCGACTCGGTGCTGGACCGGGTGCTCTCGAGCCCCGGGGTGCGGCGGATCCGCGCCGATGTGGAGCGCCAGGTCCGCGACGGCGAGCTGACTCCAGCGCTTGCTGCGCAGCAGATCATCGACGCTGCCGAGCAGCCACCGGCCCCCCGGATTTAACGAATCGATAACTCCTGGGTTCTTTGCCGCGCAGCGGAGTAAATTCAATATTGTGACGGGCGTCAACAGCCGGGAGCGCAGCGCGGCGTTCCCCGAAGGGTCCGACGGCGCTGCCCTGCCGCATGGTGTCCAGGGCGCGGCGGACCCGAATTTCGGCTGTGCGGTGCGCGCGTTCTCACAGTTGTTCCCGTGGCGGCGCTTCGGCGGCGGAGCGTTGGCCGTCTACCTCGACGGGGAGCCGGTCGTCGACGTGTGGACCGGCTGGTCCGACCGCCGGGGTGCCCGGCACTGGAATGCCGACACCGGGACCATGGTGTTCTCGGCGACCAAAGGGGTGGCCGCCACGGTCATCCACCGACTGGCCGACCGCGGCCTCATCGACTACGACGCGCCCGTCGCCGAATACTGGCCCGAGTTCGGCGCGAACGGCAAATCGACGATCACGGTCCGCGACGCGTTGCGGCACCGGGCAGGTCTGTCGCAGCTCAACGGAGCGGTCAAGGGTGATCTCGTCGATCATCTGCGAATGGAGGAGCGGCTGGCCGCGGCTCCGGTCAGTTGGCTGCACGGCAGGCCCGCCTACCACGCGCTGACGTTCGGCTGGTTGTTATCCGGGCTGGCGCGTGCGATCACCGGCAAGGGGATGCGCGAGCTGATGCGCACCGAGGTCGCCGCCCCTCTGAACACCGACGGGCTGCACCTCGGTCGGCCACCGGCGCACGCGCCGACGCACGCCGCGCAGATCATCGGTCCGCAGAGCGCGCTGCAGAACCCGATCTTCAACCTGGTCGCCCCCCGGTTGGCTGCGCTGCCCTTCTCCGGTGGATTCGGTGCGATGTACTTTCCGGGAGTCAAGGCGTTCGTGCAGGGCGACATCCCGATGCTCGACAGCGAGATCCCCGCGGCGAACGGGGTGGCCACCGCCCGTGCGCTGGCCCGCATGTACGGGGCCATCGCCAACGGCGGACGCATCGACGGAGTGCAGTTCCTGTCCAGTCAGACCGCCGCCGCACTCGTCGGCCGGCCGAGCCTGCGGCCCGACCACACCATGGTGCTGCCGTTGGCGTTCCACCTCGGCTACCACAGCCTGCCGTTCCCGGGTGTGCTTCCCGGCTTCGGCCATGTCGGCCTCGGTGGCTCGCTGGGATGGGCCGACCCGCAGTCCGGACTGGCGTTCGGTTTTGTGCACAACCGACTGCTCACCCCTTTGGTCGTCGCGGATCAGGCCGGTTTCGTGGCGACAGCGGCACTGCTGCGCCGGGGCGCGGCGCAGGCCCGCAAGAACGGCTACCGGCCGGTGCACGAGTTCGGGGCGCCGTTCGCCGACCTGACCCGGACCGCGGTCTGACTCAACTGGTGGCGCGGGTGAACCACTTGGTTTTGATCCGCCACGAATACGCCGACGTCAGCGCGAAGCCGGCGCCGCACGCGCAGGCGAAAATCCACACCAGGGTGCTGCCCTGGACGGTCTGCAGCGGCGTGACGAATGCGGTGATGATGCGCACCACGCAGGCCGCGATGCCCATCCCGCACGCGAAGAGGTAGACGTTGGCGATCGGCCGCGAGCGCGGATCGACACGCAGGATCAACAGCGCGCGCGAGCCGTAACAGAGCAGGTAGATCAGCATGCCGCAGAGCAGCAGCCAGTAGACGTTCAGCCAGATGTCGGTGGGTACGTCGAAGAAGTCGGGCCGGTAGATCGCCGCACCGTTGCCCAGCCAGAACGCCGCCAGCAGCAGCGGTATGCACAGCGTCGCCGGCCGTTCGACGAACTGCTTGAACCGCCGGTTCATGGCATGGTCCTGTTCGAGCCTGCCCAACGCGTTGTAGACCACGGCCGACGCCGCGACGATGTAGGCGTCGTGGCCGAGGTAATCCTCGAGGTTCCATTTCCCGGTCAACGAGTGGAGCCAGACCCCGAGGGTTTCGGAGGCCAGCGGTGTCATCAGCAGCACCGCGATACCCTGCAGCGCGATGTTGAGGGTGGCGGCCACCTCCCAGCGGCAGGACCAGGTGACACGACGGATCCACAGGCTCCACAGAATGCACAGGAGCGTGATCGCGATGAGTGTCGCCAAACCCATTTCGGACCTGCTTACAGGGGAGGCGCGTCGAGGCGGGGCGTCAGCTCGGAGAGCTTCGACCGCTGCCTGACGGCTGATTTTGTCGTGGTGTCCTGCAGGGTCGCGGCCGCCGAGTGGGCGGACTCGGCGGCTCTGACGTAATTCCAGACTTCCTGGCGACTCATCAAGCCGAACTGGATCTGCAGGTCGGGATAGCTGAGGGCGAACCGGTCGGCCACTCGCCGGAGCTCCTCCGCGTTCGGGTAGTCGCTCTCCTTGATTCGCCGGTAATAGGTGCTGCTGGAGACACCGAGCGCGTCGAAGAGGTCCTTGGCGTCGATCTCTCCGTCGAGGAGGTAATCGAGCAGGGCCTTGAGCTGTCTGCCGTTCTCGTCGGTGCGTGGCACCTGAACACAATAAACCGAATTCCCGGGCAGGGGCAGCCCCTCCCGGCAAACAGATGGCAGGGCCTTAATTGACACAGCCGTCACGATTTTGGGAGTGGTCTCCCAATTCTGGGACATTCGCGCTACGGTGAGCCACATGGTCGCTCCCTACATGGCCGACGAGGTCAGGCCCTTGGTCACCACTGTTGCGGCACCTCTCGAGGTGTTCGATCGCCCAGAAGTCGCGGGAAATGCCCCGCGATTCGAAATTCTGAAAACCGCACCGACGAGCGAATTCGCCGACGAGGTCGATGGAGCCGCGGAATGGCTCGGCGTACCGGTGGCGGAGATTCTGCTCGCCGCGCTGGCCCGGGCACTGGGCCGAACCCGCGGCGAAGGTGAAGTAGCCGTCGAGGTCGCCGCTGATTCGCTTCCGGCGCCCCGCGCGGTATGGCTGATCTGTTCGGACGCCCTGCCGATGGGTCCCACGGAAATGTTGCAGGGTGCCCACACCGCACTGGCTGCGGCAGCGGGTAGGGCGGCCATCCCGTGCGAGGTCCTGCTCGATGTCGCCTCCGGTAAGCACGGCTCCGGCGGTGACCACGGCCTCGAACTGCACGTATACCGCGCCGCAGGAGCGCTGCACCTCGACTGGCATTACGACGCCACGAGATTCGACGCCTACAGCGTCGAAGAGATGGCCGAACAGTTCCCGCTCGCGTTGATCGAGATCACCTCGGACGCCGCGACGCCCCTGTGAATCGCGGGTGATTCCGCAGGCCCGCTAGACTGTGGGCCAGCAGCGTCGATCCGGCCATCACCGGGGAGCTTTCGGAAGAACAGCGTGCCGCGCTCAGTAGAACCGAACGGGTGGGCCCGTCATCGCCTCCATTGAGCGGCGCACCCTGGGTGCGCAAGCGGGGTGGTACCGCGGCGCTCGCGCAACGGCGCGACGTCGTCCCCGTGCCTGAACGACTTGGCACAGGAGACGTACGCACGTGACCGCCTACCCGAAGCCGGGCGCCGGAGCGCCCAAATTCCCGGCGCTGGAAGCCGAGGTGCTCGAGTACTGGGCGAGCGACAACACCTTCCGCGCGAGCATCGACCGCCGCGACGACGCACCGGAGTACGTGTTCTACGACGGGCCGCCGTTCGCCAACGGACTTCCGCACTACGGGCACCTGCTCACCGGCTACGTCAAGGACATCGTGCCGCGGTACCGCACCATGCGCGGCTACAAGGTCGAACGCCGCTTCGGCTGGGACACCCACGGTCTGCCCGCAGAGCTCGAGGTGCAGCGCCAACTCGGCATCACCGACAAGGCCCAGATCGAGCAGATGGGCATCGAGAAGTTCAACGACGCCTGCCGGGCGTCGGTGCTCAAGTACACCGGTGAGTGGCGGTCCTACGTCACCCGCCAGGCGCGCTGGGTCGACTTCGACAACGACTACAAGACACTGGATCTCGGCTTCATGGAGTCGGTGATCTGGGCCTTCAAACAGCTGTGGGACAAGGGCCTTGCCTATCAGGGCAACCGGGTGCTGCCCTACTGCTGGAACGACGAGACGCCGCTGTCGAGCCACGAGCTGCGGATGGACGACGACGTCTATCAGAGCCGGCAGGATCCGGCGCTCACGGTGGGTTTCCGCATCGCAGGGGGCCCGGCCGACTTGATCGGCGCCCACCTGTTGATCTGGACGACGACACCGTGGACGCTGCCGTCCAACCAGGCCGTCGCGGTCAACCCCGACGTCGACTACGTCGTCGTCGAAGCGCCCGACGGTCGGCGCTACGTGCTGGCCGCCGCCCGCCTGGGAGCGTACGCCCGGGAACTCGGCGAGGAGCCGCAGATCGTGGCCGGCTACTCGGGACGGGACCTGCTCGGCGTGCGCTACGTCCCGCCGTTTCCGTATTTCATGGACTCGGACAACGCGTTTTGCGTACTGCCCGCCGACTTCGTCAGCACCGAGGACGGCACCGGGCTGGTCCACATGGCGCCGGCCTACGGCGAGGACGACATGGCCACCGCGCTGACGGCCGACATCGAGGCGGTCACCCCCGTCGACGCCAAGGGACGTTTCGACAGCACTGTGCCCGACTACGCGGGTCAGCACGTGTTCGACGCGAACCCGCAGATCATCCGGGATCTGAAGAACGGGTCCGGGGCAGCGGCGCACAACGGCTCCGTGCTGCTGCGCCACGACACCTACGAGCACTCCTACCCACACTGCTGGCGATGCCGGAACCCGCTGATCTACCGGGCGGTTTCGTCATGGTTCATCAAGGTCTCCCAGATCCGGGACCGGATGGTCGAGCTCAACGCAGAGATCACCTGGTACCCCGAACACGTCAAGGAGGGGCAGTTCGGAAAGTGGCTGCAGGGCGCACGCGACTGGTCCATCTCGCGAAACCGCTACTGGGGCACCCCGATCCCGGTGTGGATGTCCGACGACCCGGCCTGCCCTAGGGTCGACGTCTACGGCAGCCTCGATGAACTCGAACGTGATTTCGGGGTGCGCCCGACCAATCTGCACCGGCCCTACATCGACGAACTGACCCGGCCCAACCCCGACGATCCGACCGGGCGTTCGACGATGCGGCGAATCGAGGACGTCCTCGACGTCTGGTTCGACTCCGGGTCGATGCCGTACGCCCAGGTGCACTACCCGTTCGAGAACCGGAGCTGGTTCGACGGAATCGATTCCGCCGACCCTGACAAGCAGGTCGTCGGGCACTTCCCCGGCGATTTCATCGTCGAGTACATCGGCCAGACCCGTGGCTGGTTCTACACGCTGCACGTCCTGGCCACCGCGCTGTTCGACCGCCCGGCGTTCAAGACCTGTGTCTCGCACGGGATCGTGCTGGGCAATGACGGGCAGAAGATGAGCAAGTCACTGCGCAACTACCCGGACGTGACCGAGGTGTTCGACCGCGACGGCTCGGACGCGATGCGCTGGTTCCTGATGGCATCGCCGATCCTGCGGGGCGGCAACCTCATCGTGACCGAGCAGGGCATCCGCGAAGGTGTGCGCCAAGTGCTGCTGCCGCTGTGGAACGCCTACACCTTCCTGGCGCTCTATGCGCCCGAGAAGGGCACCTGGCGCACCGATTCCACGCATGTGCTGGACCGCTACATCCTGGCCAAGCTGGCCGCCCTGCGCGACGAACTGACCGCGTCGCTGGACGTCTGCGACATCTCGGTGGCGTGCGACCAGCTCCGGCAGTTCACCGAGGCCCTCACCAACTGGTACGTCCGGCGTTCGCGTACCCGGTTCTGGGAGGAGGATCGCGACGCGATCGACACGTTGCACACCGTGCTCGAGGTGACCAGCCGGCTGGCCGCTCCGCTACTGCCGCTGATCTGCGAGGTGATCTGGCGAGGGCTCACCGGTGAGCGTTCGGTGCACCTGACGGACTGGCCCGAGGCCGGCGTGCTGCCCGCCGATCCGCGACTGGTCGCCGATATGGACCTGGTCCGTGAGGTGGCCTCGACGGGATCTTCGCTGCGCAAGGCCAAGAAGCTCCGGGTCCGGCTGCCGCTGCCGAAACTGACTGTGGCACTGGACAAAGCGGTTGACCCGTCCGCGCTTGCCCCCTACCGGGACCTCATCGCCGACGAACTCAACGTCAAAGCCGTCGAGCTCACCGACGACATCGCCGCCCACGGCCGGTTCGAGCTCGCGGTGAACGCCCGCGTCGCCGGTCCGCGCATCGGCAAGGACGTGCAGGCGGCGATCAAGGCGGTCAAGGCGGGGGAGGGTGTGCTCAGAAGCGACGGCACCCTGGAGGCCGGGCCCGCGGTCCTTCTCCCCGAGGAATTCAGCTCCAAGTTGGTGGCCGCCGACCCCGATTGGACGGCGGCCCTGCCCGACGGAGCCGGTCTGGTGGTGCTGGACGGGACCGTCACCCCGGAGTTGGAGGCCGAGGGCTGGGCCAAGGACCGCATCCGCGAGCTGCAGGAGTTGCGCAAGTCCAGCGGCCTCGACGTGTCCGACCGGATCTCGGTGGTGCTGTCGGTGCCTGGTGAGCAAGAGGATTGGGCGCGCGCACACCGCGACCTGATCGCGCGCGAGATCCTGGCGACCAGCTTCGAGTTCGGTGAGCCCGACGGTTTCGAGGAGATCGGCGATGGTGTCCGGGTGGCGATCGCCAAGGCGTGACCTGAACGCCCAACGTGCAGCCACGGTCGTGATTACGCCTCGATCGCGACCGTGAGTGCACGCTCGCGGGCAACCCTGGGCCTCAGCCTGCCGTGACCCGGGCACCACGGCCGTCGAAGACGACGACGTCACCGCCCCGCAGTTGCCTGCCGCGGCGGGTTTCGACGTCGCCGTTGACCCTGACCAGACCGTCGGAGATCACCGACTTGGCATCGGCTCCGGAGTCGATGAGGCCGGCCAGCTTGAGGAACTGGCCGAGGCGGATCGAGGCATCCCGGATCGGGACGTCGGAAGCCGCACCGTCCGGGTGTGCCATGCAGGTAAGGCTATCCCGCACCGCATAGCATCGACAGGTGTGGGCGCGCGATGGGTGCTGCACCTGGACATGGATGCGTTTTTCGCGTCGGTGGAACAGCTGACCCGGCCCACTCTTCGGGGTCGTCCGGTCCTGGTGGGCGGTCTCGGCGGTCGCGGTGTGGTGGCCGGCGCCAGCTACGAATCGAGGGTCTACGGTGCCCGGTCGGCGATGCCGATGCATCAGGCGCGCAGGCTCGTCGGCGCCGGGGCAGTGGTGTTGCCGCCGCGCGGTGTGGTGTACGGCCTCGCCAGCCGCCGCGTCTTCGAGACGGTGCGCACGATGGTGCCGGTGCTCGAGCAGCTGTCGTACGACGAGGCGTTCGGCGAGCCCACCGAGCTGGCCGGTGCTCCGAGCGCCGAGGTGGCGTCGTTCTGCGAGGCGCTACGGGCGGAGGTGACCGCCGTGACCGGTCTGGTCGCCTCGGTCGGTGCGGGCTCGGGTAAGCAGATCGCCAAGATCGCCTCGGGTCTGGCAAAACCCGACGGCATCACGGTGGTGGCCCGCGACGAGGAACACGCGCTGCTCGACGGGCTGCCCGTGCGCAAGCTCTGGGGCATCGGGCCGGTGGCCGAGGAGAAGCTGCACCGGCTCGGCATCGAGACGATCGGCGGTTTCTCGGCGCTGTCGGACGCCGAGGTCGCCAATATTCTCGGCCCGACGGTGGGCCCGGCGCTGCACCGGCTGGCGCGCGGCATCGACGATCGGCCGGTGGCCGAGAACGCACCGGCGAAACAGATCAGCGCCGAGTCGACGTTTCCCGAAGATCTGACCACTCTTGATCAGCTCCGCGACGCGGCCGCACCGATCGGCGAGCACGCCCACCGCCGCCTGCTGAAGGACGGCCGGGGCGCCCGCACCGTGACCGTCAAGCTGAAGAAGTCCGACATGAGCACGCTGACCAGGTCGGCGACCCTGCCCTACGCGACCACCGACGCCGCGACGCTGAACGCCACCGCGCGCAGACTGCTCCTCGATCCGGTCGAGATCGGCCCGATCCGCCTTGTCGGAGTCGGCTTTTCCGGTCTGTCCGAGGTTCAACAGGAGTCGCTGTTCCCCGATCTGGAGTTGATGGCGACCGAGGCGGTGGCGCGCATCGGTCTGCCGGAGCCGCTAGTCGAGGCCGGACCCACCGCGCCGGCGTGGCGGGTCGGCGACGATGTGGCGCACACCGAGTTCGGGCACGGCTGGGTCCAGGGCGCCGGCCACGGCGTCGTGACCGTGCGCTTCGAGACGCGCAGCTCCGGCCCCGGGCAGGCGCGGACCTTCGCCGGCGACGATCCCGCCCTGGCCCGGGCCAATCCGGTGGACAGCCTGGACTGGCCGGACTTCGTCGCCGAGCTCAATCGCTCCCAGCACGCGGGTTGACCTGAGCGGGGCCGGTCAGCCCCAACGCTCGAACGTCGCAGGCACCGGCGAGCCGGCGGCGAGCGCGGCCATCAGCAGCACCCGTGCCTGCGGGGGACCGAGCCGCGGCGCCGGGAACGCTCCGGCGTCGGCCAGCGCCCGTCCCGGGCCGTAACCGGGGCTGACGCGGCCACCGGGAACGCGGGTCGACACCGCGACCGCCACGCCGTTGCGGCAGTGTCGCCGCACCCCGTCGATCAGCGCCGCGCCGGCATTACCGGAACCGAGAGCCTGCAGCACGATGCCGCGGGCGCCGGCCGCGACGCACGCGTCGAGGGCGGCGGTGTCAGCACCGGGGTAGGCCACGACGATGTCCACCCGCGGTGCGTCCGCGGCCGCCAGGTCACCGAGGAACGGGCGGTTCTTGACCGGTCCGAGCGCCCGGCCGGCGAACGCCTGCAGCTCGCCGGTGGCGACCTTGCGCAGGCCCAGCGGCTCGAACACGGTGCCCGCGAAACTCACCACGACACCCCGGCCGCGGGCCTGCGGACCGGCGGCGACCGCGAGCGCGTCGCGCAGGTTGGCCGGGCCGTCGGCGTCGACCGCGTCGGCGCTGCGCTGGGCGCCCGTCAGCACCACCGGCGCCTCACCGCGGTAGGTGAGGTCCAGCCACAGCGCGGTCTCCTCCATCGTGTCGGTGCCGTGTGTCACCACGATCCCGTCGGCACCGTCGGTGACCGCAGCAGACCGGATCGCCGCGGCGATCCGGTCCCAGTCCGCCGGGGTCAGCTGTGAGCTGTCCAGCGACATGGCGTCGACGACCTCGACGTCGAGTCCTTCGGTGAGGTCGGCTCCGGTGAGGGTGGGGCGGAGTACGGCGTCGGCGTCCGCACTGGTCGAGATCGTCCCACCGGTGGCTATGACGACGAGGCGAGGCATGGGTGGAATTGTTACCCACCGGCTCTTTGCGATGATGGTGGGCGTGACTGATGAATCATCGAGCCCCGCCGAATCCGCGGCCGGGGACGAGCCGGCCCAGCCGTCTCCGCCACGCCGGCTGCGCCTGCTGCTCTCCGTGGCGGCGGTGGTGCTCGTGCTGGACATCGTCACCAAGGTGCTGGCGGTGCGGCTGCTGACGCCGGGCCAGCCGGTGTCGATCATCGGTGACACCGTCACGTGGACGTTGGTGCGCAACTCGGGTGCGGCGTTCTCGATGGCCACCGGTTACACGTGGGTGCTCACCCTGGTCGCGACCGGCGTGGTCTTCGGGATCATCTGGATGGGACGCAGGCTGGTGTCTCCGTGGTGGGCGATCGGTCTGGGGCTGATCCTCGGCGGCGCGATGGGAAATCTGGTGGACCGGTTCTTCCGCTCACCTGGACCGCTGCGCGGCCACGTCGTCGACTTCCTGTCCATCGGCTGGTGGCCGGTGTTCAATGTCGCCGACCCCTCGGTGGTGGGCGGGGCGATCCTGCTGGTGGTGTTGTCGCTGTTCGGATTCGACTTCGACACCGTCGGGAGGCGCCAGCCGGACGGCGGCGAGGGCACCGTCGGGAGGCGCCAGCCGGACGGCGGCGAGGGCACCGTCGGGAGGCGCCAGCCGGACGGCGGCGAGGGCACCGTCGGGAGGCGCCAGCCCGAAACCGAGCCCGAAACCTGATGACCACACGGTCGATGCCGGTTCCGGAAGGACTGGCGGGGATGCGGGTGGACGCCGGCCTGGCCCGGCTGCTCGGGCTGTCGCGCACCGCGGCGGCGGCGCTGGCCGAAGAGGGCGATGTCGAACTCGACGGCGCCCCGGCGGGCAAGTCGGACAAGCTGACCGCGGGCGCGTGGTTGGAGGTGCGACTGCCTGCGCCGCCGGCCCCGGTGGAGAACACCCCGGTCGACATCGACGGGATGTCGGTGCTGTATGCCGACGACGACATCGTGGCGGTCGACAAGCCTCCGGGGGTGGCTGCGCACGCCACCGTCGGCTGGCGCGGTCCGACCGTGCTGGGCGGTCTGGCGGCGGCCGGCTTCCGCATCAGCACCTCGGGCATCCACGAGCGTCAGGGCATCGTGCACCGACTGGACGTCGGCACGTCCGGGGTGATGGTGGTGGCCCTGTCCGAGCGGGCGTACACCGCGCTCAAGCGGGCATTCAAACAGCGCACCGTGGAGAAGCGGTATCACGCCCTGGTGCAGGGGCATCCGGACCCTTCCAGTGGCACCATCGATGCGCCGATCGGCCGCCACCGCGGCCACGACTGGAAGTTCGCGGTCGTCGACGGCGGCCGGCACAGCGTCACCCACTACGACACGCTGGAGGCGCATCAGGCTGCGAGCCTGCTCGACATCCACCTCGAGACCGGGCGCACCCACCAGATCCGGGTGCACTTCGCCGCACTGCACCACCCGTGCTGTGGTGATCTCACCTACGGTGCCGACCCGAACCTGGCCAGGAAGCTGGCGCTGGAGCGGCAGTGGCTGCACGCCAGATCTCTGGCGTTTGTGCACCCTGCCGACGGGCGCCGAGTCGAGATCACCAGCCCGTACCCGGCTGACCTGCAGCATGCGCTGGACATCCTGCGCAATCACGACCTGTGAGATCCGGGCTGCTGTTCGGTGTCGGGGCCTACGGCATGTGGGGGCTGTTCCCGGCTTTTTTCCCGCTGCTGAAACCTGCGGGCGCGGTCGAAGTGCTGGCCCACCGGATCATCTGGAGCTTCGTCCTGATGCTCGTGGTGGTCGCCGCCGTGCGCCGGCTGCGTGACCTCAGGGCGATCAACAGACGGACCTGGCTGTTGTTGGCGGCCGCCTCGGCCCTCATCTCGGTCAACTGGGTGATCTACGTCTACGCGGTGAACAACGGCCACGTCGTCGACGCCGCGCTCGGATACTTCATCAACCCGCTGGTCTCGATCGCGCTCGGACTGCTGATCTTCCGGGAGAGGCTGAACCGGTGGCAGTTCAGCGCGCTGGCGATCGCGGTCGTCGCCGTGGTGGTGCTCACGGTGAACGTGGGCGCGCCGCCGGTGATCGGTCTCGGTCTTGCGCTGTCCTTCGGCCTCTACGGTGCAGTGAAGAAGCTGGTGCCCACCGACCCCAGGGTCAGCGTCGGCGTGGAAGCCGCCATAGCCGCGCCGATCGCGGTGGGGTACGTGGTGGTCCTGCAGGTCACGGGTCAGGGAACGTTCACCGGCCACGGTGCCGGGCACGCCGGGTTGATGGTGCTATCGGGCGTGCTCACGGCGCTGCCGTTGTTGCTGTTCGCCGCAGCAGCCCAACGGCTCGCGATGGTTTCGCTTGGTCTGCTGTTCTACATGACCCCCGCCATGCAGCTGACATGGGGAGTGCTGGTCGGCCACGAACCGATGCCGCCCGCGCGCTGGTTCGGGTTCGCGTTGATCTGGGTGGCGCTGGCGGTGTTCACCGTCGATGCGGTGCGCCGCGCGCGTGTCATGCGGCGGGCTGCCGAGCCGTCCTCGGTGTGACATTTGCGAAAGTGCCGATTGACCCGTTATCAGCTATGCAATAGCGTTTGCTCGTGGAGTCCGAACCCCTGCCCCCGTCCCGGCAGCGGGGCCGTGGTCGCCCGGTGGGCTCGGACTCTGAAGCCACGCGGGTGCGGATTCTCGGTGCCGCCCGTGAGGTCATCGCCGAGCGTGGTTATCACGCGACGACGTTCCAGCAGATCGCCCTGCGCGCGGGCGTGAGCAGACCGACGCTGCACTACTACTTCGCCACTCGCGAACAGGTGTACGAGATCCTGCTGCGGGATGCGTACGCCCGGGTCGCCGAATGTGCCGTGGCCGCTCAGCGGGAGAGCGGGCTGCGGGATCAGTTGCGGGTGTTCGTCGAGCAGATGCAGCAGTTGAGCCTGCCCGATGCCGTGGCGATGCGGTTCCTGGTGACCGCCAGGCTCGAACACCACCGCGGCCGGCCGCGCACCGACGCGGCAGACGCCGTCGTCGCATCGGTGCACGGGTTCTACCACTCGATAGTGATGCAGGCGATCGCCCACGGGGAGCTGGCCGCCGATTGCGACCCGCGCGCGGTGGCGGACATGCTCGCGGCGGTGTTCTGGGGGATGGGCTTTTACGCCGGTTTCATCGACGTCACCGTGGCCACCGAGATTGCCAGGCAATTGCTGCGGGTGCTCGAAAACGGGTTGCTGGATCAACGCGTCGGTGCGCGGGTGGAAGCCTGATCCGAACAACACGAGACACGCAGCCCGACACGCCGCGCGCTGTCGGTGGCCGGTCATAGACTGGCCACCCTATGAGCGGTTCAGACTGGCGGTCCTCAGGGTCTTTTGTTCACCTGCACAACCACACCGAGTACTCGATGCTGGACGGCGCGGCGAAGATCAGCCCGATGCTGGCCGAGGCACAGCGGCTCCAGATGCCTGCGGTGGGGATGACCGACCACGGAAACATGTTCGGCGCCAGCGAGTTCTACAACAAGGCGACCGAGGCCGGCATCAAGCCGATCATCGGCGTGGAGGCCTACATCGCGCCCGCGTCACGGTTCGACACCAAGCGCGTTCTGTGGGGCGACCCGAGCCAGAAGGGTGACGATGTCTCGGGCAGCGGTGCCTACACCCACATGACGATGGTCGCGGAGAACGCCACCGGGTTGCGCAACCTGTTCAGGCTGTCGTCGCTGGCGTCGTTCGAGGGCCAGCTCGGCAAGTGGTCGCGGATGGACGCCGAGGTGATCGCCGAGCACGCCGAGGGGATCATCGCCACCACCGGGTGCCCTTCCGGTGAGGTGCAGACCCGCCTGCGTCTCGGTCACGAACGCGAAGCACTGGAGGCCGCGGCGAAGTGGCGGGACATCTTCGGCCCGGAGAACTTCTTCCTGGAGCTGATGGACCACGGTCTGGACATCGAGCGGCGGGTCCGCGAAGGGCTCATCGACCTCGGAAAGAAGTTGTCCATCCCGCCGCTGGCCACCAACGACTGCCATTACGTGACCCGCGACGCGTCGCACAACCACGAGGCGCTGCTGTGCATCCAGACCGGCAAGACGCTGTCGGATCCGGCCCGCTTCAAGTTCGACGGTGACGGATACTTCCTCAAGTCCGCCGCCGAGATGCGCGCGCTGTGGGATGACCAGGTGCCCGGTGCCTGCGACTCGACCCTGCTGATCGCCGAGCGGGTGCAGCCCTATACAGAGGTGTGGCAGCCGCTCGACCGGATGCCGGTGTTCCCGGTGCCCGAGGGGCACACCCAGGAGACCTGGCTACGCCACGAGGTCGCTGCCGGGCTGGAGCGGCGGTTCCCGGCGGGGGTGCCGCAGGAGTACACCGACCGCGCCGACTACGAGATCAAGGTCATCTGCGAGAAGGGCTACCCGTCCTACTTCCTGATCGTCGCCGACCTGATCGGCTATGCCCGCTCGGTGGACATCCGGGTGGGCCCGGGCCGCGGGTCGGCGGCGGGCTCGCTGGTCGCGTACGCGATGGGCATCACGAACATCGATCCGATCCCGTACGGGTTGCTGTTCGAGCGGTTCCTCAATCCCGAGCGGGTGTCGATGCCCGACATCGACATCGACTTCGACGACCGCCGCCGCGGCGAGATGCTGAGGTATGCCGCCAACAGATGGGGCAGCGACCGGGTGGCCCAGGTCATCACGTTCGGAACCATCAAAACCAAGGCGGCGCTGAAGGATTCGGCGAGGGTGCACTACGGCCAACCCGGCTTCGCCATCGCCGACCGGATCACCAAGGCGCTGCCGCCGCCCATCATGGCCAAGGACATCCCGCTGTCGGGGATCACCGACCCGGCCCACGAGCGGTACAAAGAGGCCGCCGAGGTCCGGGCGCTGATCGACACCGATCCGGATGTGCGGACCATCTACGAGACCGCTCGAGGTCTCGAGGGGCTGGTTCGCAATGCGGGCGTGCACGCCTGTGCGGTGATCATGAGCTCCGAACCGCTGATCGACGCGATCCCGCTGTGGCGCCGCCCGCAGGACGGCGCGGTGATCACCGGCTGGGACTACCCGTCGTGTGAGGCCATCGGCCTGCTCAAGATGGACTTCCTCGGCCTGCGGAACCTGACGATCATCGGCGACGCGATCGAGAACATCACAGCAAACCGCGGCATCGATCTGGACCTGGACACGGTCCCGCTGGACGATCCGGCGGCCTACGAATTGCTCGGGCGCGGTGACACCCTGGGGGTGTTCCAGCTCGACGGCGGGCCGATGCGCGACCTGCTGCGTCGTATGCAGCCCACCGGTTTCGAGGATGTCGTCGCCGTCATCGCGTTGTACCGCCCGGGGCCGATGGGCATGAACGCGCACAACGACTACGCCGACCGCAAGAACGGGCGGCAGGCGATCAAACCGATCCACCCGGAGCTCGAAGAGCCGCTGCGCGAGATCCTGTCCGAGACCTACGGCCTGATCGTCTACCAAGAGCAGATCATGCGCATCGCGCAGAAGGTGGCCGGTTTCTCTCTGGCCCGAGCCGACATTCTGCGCAAGGCGATGGGCAAGAAGAAGCGCGATGTCCTGGAGAAGGAGTTCGAGGGCTTCTCCGACGGGATGAAGGCCAACGGCTTCTCCACCGCGGCGGTCAAGGCCCTGTGGGACACGGTGCTTCCGTTCGCCGACTACGCCTTCAACAAGTCGCACGCCGCCGGCTACGGGCTGGTGTCGTACTGGACGGCCTACCTCAAGGCCAACTACCCCGCCGAGTACATGGCGGGGCTGCTCACGTCGGTCGGTGACGACAAGGACAAGGCCGCGGTCTACCTGGCCGACTGTCGGCGGCTGGGCATCACCGTGCTACCGCCTGACGTCAACGAGTCGGCGCAGAACTTCGCCTCGGTGGGTACCGACATCCGTTTCGGACTGGGTGCGGTCCGCAACGTCGGCGCGAACGTGGTGGCGTCGCTGATCAACACGCGCAACGAGAAGGGCAAGTTCACCGACTTCTCCGACTACCTCAACAAGATCGACATCGGGCCGTGCAACAAGAAAGTCACCGAGTCGCTGGTCAAGGCCGGGGCGTTCGATTCGCTCGGCCACCCACGCAAGGGTTTGTTCCTGGTGCACACCGACGCCGTCGACTCGGTGCTCGGCACCAAGAAGGCCGAGGCGATGGGGCAGTTCGACCTGTTCGGCGGGGCCGACTCCGGCGCCGGGGACTCGGTGTTCACCATCAAGGTGCCCGACGAGGAGTGGGAGGACAAGCACAAGCTGGCGCTCGAACGAGAGATGCTGGGCCTGTACGTGTCCGGTCACCCGCTCAACGGGATCGCTCATCTGCTGGCCGCTCAGGTCGACACCGCCATCCCGGCCATCCTGGACGGGGACGTCGCCAACGACACCCAGGTCCGGATCGGTGGAATCCTCGCCTCGGTGAATCGCCGGGTCAACAAGAACGGATTGCCGTGGGCCTCGGCTCAACTCGAGGACCTCACCGGCGGTATCGAGGTGCTGTTCTTCCCGCAGACCTACTCGATGTTCGGTGCCGAGATCGCCGACGACGTCGTGGTGCTGGTCGGCGCCAAGGTGGCGATCCGTGACGACCGCATCTCACTGATCGCCAACGAGCTTGTCGTTCCGGACTTTTCGACCGCCCAGGCGAACCGTCCGGTCGCGGTGAGCCTGCCCACCCGGCAATGCACGGTCGACAAGGTCAGCGCTCTCAAACAGGTGCTGGCACGTCATCCCGGCACCGCTCAGGTGCATCTGCGATTGATCAGTGGGGAGAGGACCACGACGCTGGAGCTGGATCAGTCGCTTCGGGTCACCCCGTCCTCGGCATTGATGGGTGACCTCAAGGCGCTGTTGGGGCCCGGCTGTCTCGGCGGCTGACCGAGGAGATCATCGGCGAGTCCCTCGATCGATTCCTGCACGTGCGGGGTCCACCCACCCCCGGTCGATTGAGACCTGATGCTCAGCTCGAGGAGCTGGCCAGCCCCAGACCGAGCCAGACCAGCGCACCGACAGCCGCGCCGCTGAGAACCGCTGTGGCGGCGGTGGTGGTGGCGACAGAGACCACCACGAACACCAGCAGACCGACCAGCAGTGCCACCACCTTGTAGGCCGGCCAGGGCACACCGGCGACCGATACCGTCGAGGCCGGATGCCTCACGGCTTCGCGGAACTGTTCGGCGGTGGTCATACAAGTGACGATAGCTCGTAGGAAAGGTTTCGGCCACCCGAAATGCCGATTATGGCGTGGCGATTTCCCTAGTCCGGCTACCTTCCGCACGTGCCAGCCGTCAACCCGTTTTTGCCGCGGTGGCCTGCGGTGGCACCATTGTGCGGTGTCCGCTGAGCTGAGCCAAAGCCTTCGCATCGATCCCGAGGCGCCGTTGCGTGCCTCGGATGTCGACGAGGCCGCTCGGCGAATTTCCGGCGTGGTGTCCCGCACCCCGTTGCAGTTGAGCGATCGGCTGTCGGCGCTGACCGGTGCGCAGGTCTATCTGAAGCGTGAGGACCTGCAGGAAGTGCGCTCGTACAAGTTGCGGGGTGCCTACAACTTGTTGATGCAGCTGAGTCCGGACGAGAAGGCTGCCGGTGTGGTGTGTTCGTCCGCCGGCAACCACGCACAGGGCTTCGCCCTGGCCTGCCGGTCGATGGGCGTCCACGGACGGGTCTACGTTCCGGCCAAGACGCCGAAGCAGAAGCGCAACCGGATCCGCTATCACGGCGGCGACTACATCGAGCTGATCGTCGGCGGCAAGACCTACGACATGGCGGCCGAGGCCGCCCACGATGACGTCGCACGTACCGGCGCCACCCTGGTGCCGCCGTACGACGACCTCCGCACGATGGCCGGACAGGGCACCATCGCGGTGGAGGTGCTCGATCAGCTCGGCGGCGAACCGGATCTGATGATCGTGCCGGTCGGCGGAGGTGGATGCATCAGCGGGATCACCACCTACCTGGCAGAGCGGACCACCACGACGTCGGTGCTCGGCGTGGAGCCCGCCGGAGCGGCGGCGCTGGTGGCCGCGCTGGCCAATGGGGCGCCGGTGACACTCGAGCACGTCGACCAGTTCGTCGACGGGGCCGCGGTCGCCCGGGTGGGGACGCTGCCGTTCGCCGCACTGTCGGCGGCCGGGGACATGGTGTCCATCACCACCGTCGACGAGGGTGCAGTGTGCACCGCGATGCTCGACCTCTACCAGAACGAAGGCATCATTGCCGAGCCTGCGGGCGCGCTGTCGGTGGCCGCGCTGCTCGACGCCGACATCCAGCCGGGGTCGACCGTGGTCTGCCTGATCTCCGGCGGCAACAACGACGTCTCGCGCTACGGCGAGGTGCTCGAGCGCTCGTTGGTGCACCTGGGACTCAAGCACTACTTCCTGGTCGATTTCCCGCAGGAGCCCGGTGCGCTGCGCCGGTTCCTCGACGAGGTGCTCGGCCCGAACGACGACATCACGTTGTTCGAGTACGTCAAGCGCAACAACCGTGAGACCGGTGAGGCGCTCGTGGGTATCGAGATGGGTTCGGCGTCGGATCTGGAGGGGCTGATCGCGCGGATGCAGACCTCGGAGTGCCACGTCGAACTGCTCGAGCCCGGTTCGCCGACCTACCGCTACCTGACCTGACTCTGAAATGGGTGCCTGCTGCCCGCACTGCGGTGTCGACGACTGCGAGGCGAAGTTCGACGCCTGCCTCGACAGGGACTTCTCCGATCCGGAGTACGGCGTGGTGCACCATCTGATGGTCGGTGCGTACATGATGCAACATGGTCGCTACACGGATGAAAACGTCCAGGGCACGGCCGATTTCCTGCTGCGCCACCTCGATGAACCCCCAAGCGAGGCCACCAAGCGCGAGATTCGCCGGTGGGCGGACGGCCCATATCGTGTCATCCGGCGTGCCGGGGAATCCGCGCGCGACACCGCAGATGTTTTGTGGCCTTTGTCGATCGGTGACATCGACCTGACGACGGCCGATCGCTATCGCACCTGCGTCCGGAGGTGGGCCGAGGCGGTTGCCCGGACCGCGCGACGCAATTCACCGAGGTCCTTCTAACCGCGCCTACGGACCACCGCGACCGAGTGTCCTGGCAGGCCGGTGGAGTCCGCGGCGATGGCCGGTTCGCCCCAGGCCAGCACCACGTCCCCGCCGACCGGGACGTCCACCGGCTGTTCACCGAGGTTGCACACGATCGACAGTGCGCCGCGGTGCATCACGAACCAGCGACGATCCTCGTCGTAGTCCACCCCCAGGTGATCGAGCCACGGATCAGCGAGGTCGGATTCGTCGCGGCGCAGCGCGATCAGGTTGCGGTAGAAAGCGAGTAGCCGCGCGTGGTCGCCGGTGCCGACCTCATCCCAATCGAGCTTCGAACGCAGGAAAGTCGCGGGGTCCTGCGGATCCGGGATCTCGTCGGCGTCCCAGCCGTGCTCGGCGAACTCCCGCTTCCGGCCTTCGGCGGTCGCCCGCGCCAGTTCAGGCTCGGGGTGCGAGCTGAAGAACTGAAACGGCGACGAAGACGCCCACTCTTCCCCCATGAAAAGCATTGCCGTGTAGGGAGATCCGAGCGCCAGCGCGGCTTTGATCGCGAGCTGGCCGGGGGTGAGGTTGGCCGAGGGACGGTCGCCGATCGCCCGATTGCCGACCTGGTCGTGGGTCAGCGTGTAGGCCAGCAGGCGAGTCGCCGGGATCACCGAGGTGTCCAGGGGCCGCCCGTGCCGACGATGCCGGAACGACGAGTACGTGCCGGCGTGGAAGTAGCCGTGCCGCAGCGTCTGCGCCAGGGCCTCGAGTGTGCCGAAATCGCCGTAGTAGCCCTGCCGTTCACCGGAGACCGCGGCGTGGATCGCGTGGTGGATGTCGTCGTCCCACTGTGCTGTCATGCCGAGACCGCCCTGACCGCGCGGCGTGATCAGCCTCGGGTCGTTCATGTCGCTCTCGGCGATCAACGACAACGGCCGCCCGACTTCGGCTGCCAGGGCGTCGGTTTCGGCCGACAGCTCCTCGAGGATGTGGATGGCAGTGGTGTCCACCAAGGCGTGCACGGCGTCCAGCCGGAGGCCGTCGGCGTGGAAGTCACGCATCCATCGCAGGGCACAGTCGAGGATGTAGCGGCGCACCGGGTCGGCGTCGGCGTCGGCGATGTTTATCGACTCACCCCAGGGGTTGCTGCCCGTCGACAGATAGGGCCCGAACTTGGGCAGGTAGTTGCCCGAAGGGCCGAGATGGTTGAACACCGCGTCAATCAGCAGACCGAGTCCGCGGGCATGGCAGGCGTCGATCAACCGGATCAGCGCGTCGGGGCCGCCGTAGGGCTCGTGCACCGCGTACCAGAGCACGCCGTCGTAACCCCAGCCGTGTGTACCGCCGAACGCGTTGACGGGCATCAGCTCGACGAAGTCGACGCCGAGATCAACCAGATGCTCGAGCTTCTCGATCGCCGAATCGAAGGTGCCGTCGGTGGTGAACGTCCCGACGTGCAGCTCGTAGATCACCGCGCCCTCGATGGAGCGGCCCTTCCAGCCGCCGTCGCTCCAGGCCTCAGGCGTGGGCCGCCACAGCTGGGAGCGTTCGTGCACGCCGTCGGGCTGGCGCGGAGAGCGGGGATCGGGCAACACCTTGGGATCGTCGTCGACGACGAACCCGTAGCGGGCGTCCGGGGCGGCGTCGACAACCGCGTGCCACCACCCGTCATCGGTGCGGGTCATCGGGTACAGCGCACCGCCCACATCGAGGCGGACCCGGTCGGGGCGCGGCGCCCAGACGGAGAACTTGTGCTCAGCCATCGCTGCGCACCAACAATGCCACCGGCAGCGCCCCGAACAGCTCGCCCGCCGGAACCTCGCCAATGTGTGTCGAGCCGCTCAGCACGTCGTTCCAGTGTCCGTCGGGAAGCGGCAGAGTGGTGTCACCCCAACCGCTGTCGGCCAACCGGACCCGCCACCGGCTGACGGCGACCAGCACGTCGTCACCACGCAGGAACGCCACGATGTGCTCGGCGGATTCGCCTTCGGCCGGCGCCGGGTGGTATCCACCGGACAGGAAAGTGTGGGGCCGTTGCTGTCGCAACCGCAGCGCCGCGCGTACCACCCGCATCTTGGGATGCGAGTCGGCGGCCAGTTCCTCGCGGCGCAGCGCGTAGTCGACCGGACGTCGGTTGTCCGGATCGACCAGGCTGTCCTCCCAGAGCTCGGTGCCCTGGTAGACGTCCGGGACCCCGGGGGCGGTGAGCGCGACCAGCTTCTGGCCCAGAGCGTCCGCGCGGGCGTGCTCGTCCAGTCTGGCCAGAGTCGCGGTCAACTCCATGGCGACCGGCCCGTCCAGCACCGCGTCCAGCCAGTCGTGCACCGCGGCCTCGAACTCCGCGTCAGGGTCGTTCCACGTGGTGTGCAGCGCGGCCTCGCGGATGGCCTTCTCCGTGTATCCGTGCAGGCGTTGCCGCAGTTCGGTGCTCACCACGCCGTCGGCGGGCCATACGCCGAAGATGTTCTGCCACAGGAACAGTCCGGTGAGCGGGTCGGGGGACGGGGTGGTGCTCTCCCAGCCCCGGACCAGCTCGCTCCACAGCGAGGAAACCTGTGACAACACCCCGATGCGGGCGCGTACATCCTCACCGCGCTTGGTGTCGTGGGTGGTCAATGTCGTCATCGTGTGCGGCCACAGTGCTGCGCGGTCCGCGGCGCGCCGGTGGAACTCCGCGGCGCTCACGCCGAAGTGCTCCGGTTCGCCGCCCACCTCGTTGAGCGACACCAGCCGGGCGTCGCGGTAGAACAGGCAGTCCTCCATCGCCTTCGCGGTGGCGGCGCCACACAGCTGCTGCAGTCGCACGCCCACCTCGACGTTGCGCGTCATCGCGGTCATGAACAGCGCGAGCGGCTCGGCGAGCTCCGGTTGCGCTGAGGTGGTCGCGGCGACGGCGACCGGCAGCACCGAGGTCAGCGTCAGGTAATCGGAGCGGTACACACCGATGTGGCTCAGAAGCGCGGCGACCGCATCGGGGAGCTTGTCGTGGTCACGCCCGGTGGCTCCGACCACCGCCCAGCGCAGCCGGCGCAGCTCGCTGGCCAGCGTTTCGGTGACGGCCTTCACCTTGAGCGCACGTGCGGTCTCGCCTGCCGCCGCGTGGTCACCGCCCGTCGAATCGACCAGCGAGGTGAGTGATTCGACCCCGGTGGGGTCCACGAACAGCCCGCCCGTTTCGCGTAGCGCGTCGTATCCGGTGGTGCCTGCCACGGGCAGGCTGGGGTCCAGCGGCTCGTCGACCGCGAGGATCTTCTCGACGACGATCCAGGCCTGCGGTCCGGTGATCTCCCGCAACCACCCCAGATAGCCTGCAGGATCAGACAATCCGTCCGGATGGTCGATGCGGATACCGTCGACGAGGTTCTCGGCGAACCACCGGCCCACCTCGGCGTGGGTGGCGTCGAACACCGTACGGTCCTCCTGGCGCAGCGCCGCCAGCGACGTGATCGAGAAGAATCGCCGGTAACCGCAGGAGCCGTTGCGCCAGCCGACCAGCTTGTAGTGCTGTCGGTCGTGGACTTCGGCACCGGTGCCGTCTCCCGTGCCGGGGCAGATCGGGTATTCCAGGTCACCGAGCCGCAGCACCTCGCCGTCGACTGTCAGGTCGGCGACGTCATCGTCAGAACCCAGTACCGGCAACACGATTCGGCCGTCGGGGTCCAGTGTCCAGTCGATGTCGAAGTACGAGCTGAAGGCCGACTCCCTGCCGTAGGTCAGTACGTCCCACCACCACCGGTTCTGCCGGGGCACGTCGACACCGACATGGTTGGGCACGATGTCCACGATCAGGCCGAGGTTGCGGCTGTGCGCCGCGTCCGCGAGTCGCTGCAAACCCTCCGGGCCGCCGAGTTCGGCGGAGACCGTGGTGGGGTCGGTGACGTCGTAACCGTGGCTGGATCCTTCGGCCGCGGTGAGGATGGGGGACAGGTACAGATGTGAGATGCCGAGTTCGGCGAAGTAGTCGACCAGCTTCTCCGCGTCGGCGAAGGTGAACGCCTCACCGCTGGCCGGGCCGCGCATCTGGAGCCGATACGTCGATTGGATCCGCATGTCTCAGGCGGTCTTTCGCAGGACCAGCAGGGAACGAGGCTGCACCGAGATCTTCTCCCCGGCGGCGACCACCAGTTCGGTGCTACCCGTCGGGTCGGCGGTGTCCAGGTCGGCGGTCCACTGCCGCGCATAGTGATCGGCCCGCGGTGCGACGAAGTCTTCCACTTCGTCATGCGAGTTGAAGCACAACAGGAAGGAGTCGTCGACGACCCGCTCGCCACGCTCGTTCGGGGCCGGGATGGCCTGCCCATTGAGGAACACCGCCACGCACTGCCCGAGTCCGGTCTCCCAATCCTCGGCGGCCATCTCGTTACCGGCCGGGGTGAGCCAGGCGATATCCCTGGCCTCGGTGCCGGTGCGGATCGGTTTGCCCTCGAAAAACCGTCGGCGCCGGAACACCGGATGGTCCTTGCGGAACTTGACCACCTTGCGGGTGAACTCGAGCAGGTCTGCGTTGGTCTGGCACAGCGACCAGTCCATCCAGGACAGCTCGGAGTCCTGGCAGTAGACGTTGTTGTTGCCCCGCTGGGTTCGGCCGATCTCGTCGCCGTGCGCGATCATCGGGGTGCCCTGCGACAGCATCAGCGTGCCCATGATGTTGCGCATCTGCTTGGCCCGCAGATCGAGGATCAGCCGGTCCTCCGTGGGCCCCTCCACGCCGCAGTTCCAGGACCGGTTGTGGCTCTCGCCGTCCCGGTTGTCCTCGCCGTTGGCCTCGTTGTGCTTCTCGTTGTAGGACACCAGGTCGTTGAGGGTGAAGCCGTCGTGGCAGGTGACGAAGTTGATGCTGGCGCTCGGCCGTCGACCCGTCGCCTCATAGAGATCCGACGACCCGGTCAGCCGGGAGGCGAACTCGCCGAGTGTTGCGGGCTCGCCCCGCCAGTAATCACGCACAGTGTCGCGATACTTCCCGTTCCATTCGGTCCACAAACCTGGGAAGTTCCCGACCTGGTAACCGCCCTCGCCGATGTCCCACGGTTCGGCGATCAGCTTGACCTGGCTGATGACCGGATCCTGCTGGACCAGATCGAAGAACGCCGACAGTCGGTCCACGTCATAGAACTCCCGGGCCAGGGTCGCGGCCAGGTCGAACCGGAACCCGTCGACGTGCATGTCCAGCACCCAGTACCGCAGCGAGTCCATGATCAGTTGCAGTGTGTGCGGATGCCGCGCGTTGAGACTGTTGCCGGTGCCGGTGAAATCCTTGTAGTACCGGTTGTCGCCGTCGAGTAGCCGGTAGTAGGCGGCGTTGTCGATGCCGCGGAAGTTGATGGTCGGTCCGAGATGGTTGCCCTCGGCGGTGTGGTTGTAGACCACATCCAGGATCACCTCGATGCCCGCCTCGTGGAACGCGCGCACCATCGTCTTGAACTCGGCGACCGCGCCGCCGGCGTGCTTGCTCGCGGCGTACTGGTGGTGAGGGGCGAAGAAGCCGAATGTGTTGTATCCCCAGTAATTCCGCAATCCCAGTTCGAGCAGCCGATGATCGTGAAGGAACTGGTGTACCGGCATCAACTCGATCGCGGTGACGTTCAGCGATTTCAGGTGGTCGATGATCACGGGGTGCGCCAGACCGGCGTAGGTTCCCCGCAGTTCCTCGGGCACGCCGGGGTGTGCCTGCGTCATGCCTTTGACGTGCGCCTCGTAGATGACGGTCTCGTGGTAGGGCGTGCGGGGTGCGCGGTCGGACCCCCACTGGAAGAACGGGTTGATCACCACGCTGGTCATGGTGTGCCCGAGTGAGTCGACCCGCGGCGGCTCGCCTCCGCTGGCCAGGTCGTCGGCGCGCAGGTCGTAGGAGTACAGCGCCTGGCCGAACTGGAATTCGCCGTGAAATGACTTGCCGTACGGATCGAGCAGCAGCTTGCTCGGGTCGCAGCGATGCCCGGACGACGGACTCCACGGGCCGTGCACCCGGTAGCCGTAGCGCTGTCCCGGGGTCACCGTCGGCAGGTAGCAGTGCCACACGTAGCCGTCGACTTCCTCCAGTTCGATCCGGTGCTCGCGGCCGTCCTTGCCGATCAGACACAGCTCCACCCGGTCGGCGACCTCGGAGAACAGCGAGAAATTGGTACCTGCACCGTCATAGGTGGCCCCGAGCGGGTAGGACGAGCCTGGCCAGACGGTCGGTGTGGACGCCGGTTCGGGGGTCGGCATCAGGCCGGCCACCAGCCGGTGATGGCGGCGATCTGGCGGCCCAGCTCCTGGGTCATGGTGCGCATGTAGGTGCTCGAGATGTGGTGAGAGTCGTGATAGAGCAACACATTTCCCTCCACAGCTCGGCAATGATAGGGACGACACACCGCGTTGCTCATGTCGAGCGGATGGAGCAGCGGAAACTCTGCCACATAGTCCAGTGTCGGGTTGTGATCCGACAGTACTTCGGATCGTTCGATCCCGCACGATGTGGCGTCACCACCACCGGCCAGGCAGTCCGCGGGGAAGAACGGCTCCCCGTCCCGCACCAGCCACGGGGTGTCCCGCATCGCCAGGATGGGAATATCGTTCTCGGACAACTGCTCCCAGATTCCGAGGTAGCTCGAGGGCATCACATCGCCGGGTTTGATGTTCCACGGCCGGGTCGAGGTCGTGAAGACGTAGTCCGGCTTGTCGGCGATGAGCTTCGGCATCACCCGTTTGTTCCACTCACGGCACCGGGGGTATTCGCGGTTGTTACCCATCACCAGCGGCCTTTCCGCCGTTGTCAACGGGCAGCCCATCTTGAGGTAGGTGACGACCTTGAAGTGGTGCAGCCGGCCCAGCTTGTCGAGTGCGGTGATCCAGTGTTCGGCGTGCGAACCGCCCGCCAGCGCGATGGTGCGCGACGCGTTCTCGTCCCCGTAGGTGCAATTGATCACGCTGGCGTTCTCGAAGTCGCTGATGCATCCGTCGATTGTGGTCTGCGGGATGTCGTCCTCGGCCTCCAACACAGTCGGACGCATCGGCAGCTTGGGCACCCTGGCGTTGTCGACCAGCGCCCGCGCGCCGGGGTAGTCGCGCGCTGAAAGCCCGGCGAGTTCCTCGCCGTTCTCGCGCAACACGGTCACGTGCTCGCGCCAGGAGAACGACGTCGCGGTCAGCGCCACCCCGAGCAGGGCGACCACGAACCCGAGCACGATCGTCGGCCGGCGCAGCCGGCTGCGCCTGGCGACGGCGGGTCTCGACGCGACGGTGGCCGGCGCGACCGGCGCACTACGGGTGCGCAGCGGCTCTTCGACGTAGCGCATCGTCAGCCAGGCCAACAGCGCCGACACCAGCAGCACCGCAGCACCCTCGAGGAAGTTCACACCCGAACGTCCGGTGTAGGCGAGGTAGAAGATGAGCAGCGGCCAGTGCCACAGATACAGCGAGTAGGCCATGCTGCCCAACGTCAGAAACGGCGCGGACGCGAGCAACCGGTTGGGCGCGGGGAGCCGGCCTCGGGTGTGCGGATCGGCGTGCCGGTTGGCCGCCGAGAGGATGAACAACACGGTGGCGCCTACCGGAACCAACGCCCACGGCCCGGGGAACTCCTTGACCCCGTCGATCAGCGCGCCACACGACAGGATCGCGGCGAGCGCCACCACCGCCGCGGCGGTCCGCAACCACATGGGGCAGCGCACGTGCGGCACCAGTGCTCCCACCAGCGCACCCAGCAGGAGCTCCCACGCACGCGCGAAGCTGCTGTAGTACGCCGTGGCCTGGTCGGTGTTGTGCGCGACGATCGCGTACACGAACGAGGCGACGGTCAGTGCGACGAGCAACACCACGAACGCCACCCGCATGTGCCTGCCCAGCACGCGCCGGAACAGGAACGCGGACAACAGGATCAGGACAAGAAACGAGATGTAGAACTGGCCCTGCACCGACATCGACCAGATGTGCTGTAGCGGGCTGACCGCCTCGCCGGCACGCAGGTAGTCCGACGCGGAGCGGGCCAGTTCCCAGTTCTGGTAGTAGCCCAGGCTGGCCAGACTCTGATCGGCGAATGTCTCCCACCGGGTCTCCGGCTGGATCAGCACGGTCAGCACCGCGGCGGCGGCGAGCACCACGACCAGGGCGGGCAGCAGGCGGCGGACCAGCCGGGTGACCTCCGGCACCGGCCGCAGCCTCACCCCCGGGGTGAGCGCGCCGCGCAGCAACCGTCCGCCGAAGAAGAACCCGGACAGGACCAGGAAGACGTCGACGCCGCCGGACACCCGCCCGAACCACACATGGAACACCGCCACCAGCGCGATCGCGATACCGCGAAGGCCGTCGAGGTCGTGGCGGTAGAAGCCCGACGCCTGCGCAACCGCACGGGGCGTGGCGGCGGCAGGCGGGATCAGTCCCGGAGCGGTCGCGGGCGCCTGCCGGGCGGGGGCGAGGGTCATCATGGTCGACGGTTAATCTACCGAAGGTGCCTGCGATGACGCCTGCCGAGATCAGCGCTGTTGATGCCGCCCACATCTGGCATCCGTACAGCCCCATCGGGGCCGACGCGGTGGCGCCAATGGTGGCGGTGGGGGCGCGCGGCGCCTGGTTGACCGTCATCCACCAGAACAGACCGGTCGAGGTGCTTGACGCGATGGCCTCGTGGTGGACCGCCGTGCACGGGCACGGCCATCCGGTTCTGGACGCGGCGATCACCCGGCAGCTCGCGACGATGAACCACGTGATGTTCGGCGGGCTCACCCACGAACCCGCCGCCCGGCTGGCAGAGCTGCTGGTGGAGGTCACGCCGGACGGTCTGGAGACGGTGTTCTTCAGCGACTCCGGCTCGGTCTCCGTCGAGGTCGCGGTCAAGATGGCGCTGCAGTTCTGGCGGAGCACCGGCCGCGGTGACAAGCGACGGCTGATGACGTGGCGCGGTGGTTATCACGGTGACACCTTCACACCGATGAGTGTGTGTGATCCGCAGGGCGGCATGCACGAACTGTGGACCGGGGAGAACTCGCTGCTGGCCGACCAGGTGTTCGCCCCGCCGGTGCCGTCGGACTACGACCCCGGATACAGCGCCGACTTCAGCCGGCAGCTCGCCGAGCACGCCGACGAACTCGCGGCGGTCATCGTCGAACCGGTGGTGCAGGGCGCAGGCGGTATGCGATTCCACGATCCGCGTTACCTGGTCGACCTGCGGCGGGCATGCGACGAGCACGGCGTGCTGCTGATCTTCGACGAGATCGCCACCGGATTCGGCCGCACCGGGAGGATGTTCGCTGCCGACCACGCCGGCGTCAGCCCCGACATCATGTGTGTCGGCAAGGCACTCACCGGCGGTTATCTGACCCTGGCCGCGACGCTGTGCACCCGTCGGGTCGCCGACACGATCAGCGCCAACCCGCCGGGCGCGCTGATGCACGGTCCCACGTTCATGGCCAACGCGCTGGCCTGCGCAGTGAGCGTGGCCTCGGTGGAATTGTTGATGTCGGGCGACTGGCAGTCGCAGGTGCGCGCGATCGAGTCCGGGCTGGCCGAGGGCCTGACCGAGGCGGCTGCGCTGCCCAACGTGGTCGACGTCCGGGTGCTGGGCGCGATCGGGGTGATCGAGTTGGACCGGCCGGTGGACCTCAGCACGGCGACGCCCGCGGCCGTGGAGCGCGGAGTATGGCTACGCCCGTTCCGCAACCTGATCTATGTGATGCCGCCGTATATCTGCAGCACCGCCGAGATCGACCAGATCACCTCGGCGATGGTGGCCGTCGCGCGTGCACTAACCTGAACGGTGTTCAATTGCCGGCTCGCCGGCGTGTTCAATTGCCGGCCCCGCCGGCGCGTTCAAGTCAGATAGGAGCACCGTGACCCGCCTCGGTCTGTCCCCGCTCGCCTGGCTCGACGAGGTCGAGACGCGGCGCCGCGCTGCCGGGTTGCGCCGCTTCCTGCGCGCCCGGCCCCCCGTCGGCGCCGAACTGGACTTGGCCTCAAACGACTACCTCGGACTCTCGCAGCATCCGCGGGTGCTCGACGGCGGTGTGGCCGCGCTACGCGCCTGGGGTGCCGGGTCGACCGGGTCCCGATTGGTCACCGGCAACACCGAACTGCACGAGAGCTTCGAGGACGCGCTGGCGGAGTTCGTCGGCGCGGCCTCGGCGCTGGTGTTCTCCTCCGGGTACACCGCCAACCTGGGCGCGGTGGTGGCGTTGTCCGGACCCGGGTCGCTGTTGGTGTCCGACGCGCTGACCCATGCCTCACTGGTGGACGCGTGCCGGTTGTCCCGGGCCCGGGTCGTGGTCACCCCGCACGCCGACGTGTCCGCGGTCGACGCCGCGTTGGCCGCCCGCACCGAGGAGCGCGCGGTGGTCGTGACCGACTCGGTCTTCTCCGCTGACGGTGACCTGGCGCCGCTGCGGGCGCTGCACGAGGTGTCCCGGCGGCACGGAGCGCTCCTGATCGTCGACGAGGCCCACGGGCTGGGGGTACGCGGCGACGGTGGCCGGGGACTGCTCCACGAGATGGGTCTGGCCGGGGCCCCGGACGTGGTGATGACGACGACGCTGTCCAAGGCGCTCGGCAGCCAGGGCGGTGTGGTGCTGGGCCCCGTGGCGGTCCGCGACCACCTGATCGATGCCGCCCGCCCGTTCATCTTCGACACCGGGCTGGCGCCCGCGGCCGTCGGTGCCGCCCACGCCGCGCTGCAGGTGCTCGTTGACGAACCGGGGCGTGCGCAGCGAGTGCTCGACCATGCCGCGGCGCTGGCGTCGATGTGTGGTGTCGACGACGTCCCGCCCTCGGCGGTGGTGTCGGTGATCCTCGGGGAACCGGACGTCGCGTTGGCCGCCGCTGCCGCATGCCTGGAGCGCGGCGTGCGGGTCGGCTGCTTCCGGCCTCCCACGGTGCCCGCCGGTACTTCCCGGTTACGGCTGACGGCGCGCGCCTCGCTGACCGACGACGAGATGGTGTTGGCGCGCCGCGTGCTCACCGACGTGTTGTCACCGGCGTGAGCGTCGTCGTCGTCACCGGCACCGGCACCGGAGTCGGCAAGACGATCGCCACCGCGGCTCTGGCATGTCACGCCAGGTCCGTCGGCGTCGACGTCGCGGTGTGCAAGCCGGTGCAGACCGGAACCCGGGACGGTGACGACGACCTCGCCGAGGTGGCCCGTCTGTCCGGGGTAGCCGAATTGCATTCTCTGGCAAAGTTTCCCGAGCCACTGGCGCCGCAGGCAGCCGCCGCGCGGGTGGGCGAGACCCTGCCGGGCAGGGCGGCCCTCCTCGACATGGTGACCGCCGTGGACCGGCCGGGCAGACTCACCCTCGTCGAGGGCGCCGGCGGCCTGCTGGTCGAGATCGGCGCCGACGGGGTGACATTGCGCGACCTCGCGGTCGGCCTCGGCGCGCCGGTGCTGACCGTGGTGGCGCCGGGCCTGGGCACGCTGAACCACACGGCGCTGACGCTGGAGGCCCTCGCCGCCAGGGGGATCGCCGGCGCGGGTCTGGTGATCGGTGCCTGGCCGGCCGACCCGGGTGTGGCCGAGATGGGCAACCGGGAGGCGCTGGCACGGTTGGCGCCGGTCCGCGCTGTGCTGCCAAGTGGTGCCGGGGCGTTGACGGCGCAGCAATTCGAGTCCGTGAGCGCGGCGGCCTTCGACAGATCCTGGGTTCGGAGTCTGGTCGACTGATGGTCCACTCCGTGGAGATGCTGTTCGACGCCGAGACCGAAGCGGCCGTCGTGCAGATCTGGGACGACCTGATGGCTGTCGGTGTGCGCAGCCAGGCCGCCCACCGGTCGCTGAGCAACCGGCCACACGTCACCGTCACCGTGGCCGAACAGATGACCGACACCGTCGACGCCGCGTTGCGGCCCGCCCTGGCCCGACTGCCGTTGGACTGTCGGATCGGGGCGCCGATGGTGTTCGGCGCCCGCTCGGTCACGCTGGTCCGCCTCGTGGTGCCGTCTGTCGAACTACTGGCCCTGCACGCAGAGGTCCACCGGATCTGTCTGGCGCACATGCCCGACGGTGCGCTGGCGCACACCGCACCGGGGCAGTGGACACCACATGTCACGTTGGCGCGGCGGATGGCGCCCGATCAGCTGCCCCAGGCGGTGGCGTTGCCGCTGGGCATCGAGATTCGCGGTCGCATCACAGGTTTGCGGCACTGGGACGGCAACAGCAAGGTGGTGCACCCGATCGACTGAGGCGTCACGCGTCGGCGCGGCTGTGGGCGGCGATGCCATCGACGAGAAGGTTCAGGCCGAATGCGAATCGGGCACTGGGGTTCTGGTTCCAGACGGTCGCCGCCACGTCGGCGCCCGCCGCGTCCCACTGCATCCGGGACTGCTCGTCGGCGGTGAAGCCGAGCACGTAGTACACGACGGAGCGGGCGGCCAGCTCCGCATTGGCAGCGGTCACACCGGCTTCGGCGGCCGCAGCACCGAGCTGGGTGAGAACGTCGTCCATCACCTCGGACTGGCCGGCGGCGAAACTGGCCGAGACCAACTCGGCGGCGTCGGTGTGCGACAGCAGCGCGTCGCGCAGCTGCCCACAGATGCCGACGATGCGGGCCCGCCAGCCGCCGCGTTCCCCGTGGACCGGCTCCAGGATGCGGTCGGCGACGGCGCCGAGGAGCTGCTGTTTGTTGGCGAAGTGCCAATACAGCGCCCCGGGGGTGACGGCCAGCTCCCGGGCCAGCCGCCGCATCGACAGGTCGGCGATGCCGTAGTCGTCCAGCAGCGCCGTCGCTGCGTCGACCACGTCACGTTTGTGGAGCTGCACACCGGTACCCTAACCTGAACGGTGTTCAAGTGGGCGACAGATAGGGCTGGCGAGTGAGCGATATCCTGGCAGTGGCACGTGAGCAGGTGCTGGACCGGGGCGAGGGCCTCGACCAGGACCAGACCCTGCAGGTGCTTCAGTTGCCGGACGACCGTCTCGACGACCTGTTGGCGCTGGCGCACGAGGTGCGGATGGCGTGGTGCGGTCCGGACGTCGAGGTCGAGGGCATCATCAGCCTGAAGACCGGCGGCTGCCCCGAGGACTGCCACTTCTGTTCGCAATCGGGGCTTTTCGCCTCCCCGGTGCGCAGCGCATGGCTCGACATCCCGAGCCTGGTCGAAGCGGCCAAGCAGACGGCCAAGACCGGAGCCACCGAGTTCTGCATCGTCGCCGCGGTCCGCGGTCCCGACGAACGGTTGCTGGCGCAGGTCGCCGCGGGCATCGAGGCGATCCGCAACGAGGTCGACATCCAGATCGCCTGCTCGCTGGGCATGCTGACCCAGGACCAGGTCGAGGCGCTCTCGGCGATGGGCGTGCACCGCTACAACCACAACCTGGAGACGGCGCGCTCCTTCTTCACCAACGTCGTGACCACTCACTCTTGGGAAGAGCGCTGGGGCACGCTGCAGATGGTCCGCGAGGCCGGTATGGAGGTCTGCTGTGGCGGCATCCTGGGCATGGGCGAGACGCTGGAACAGCGCGCGGAATTCGCCGCCAACCTGGCAGAGCTGAACCCGCACGAGGTGCCGCTGAACTTCCTGAACCCGCGCCCGGGCACCCCGTTCGGCGACCTGGAGGTATTGCCTGCCGCCGATGCCCTGCGGGCGGTCGCGGCGTTCCGGCTGGCACTGCCGCGCACGATGCTGCGGTTCGCGGGTGGCCGCGAGATCACTCTCGGCGATCTGGGAGCCAAGAAGGGCATCCTGGGCGGCATCAACGCCGTCATCGTCGGCAACTATCTGACGACGCTGGGCAGGCCCGCCGAGGCGGATCTGGAACTGCTCGACGACCTGCAGATGCCGATCAAGGCGCTCAACGCCAGCCTGTGATGGGCATCGTCATTTCACACGAGGGCGAGCTGCCCGCTCCGGTCGGCGCAGGCGTTTACAACGTGTACACGGGGGAGCCCGCAGGCAGCGCTGTGCCCACGACAGCGCAGCTGGGCCTGGAGCCCCCGCGGTTCTGTGCCGAATGCGGCCGCCGGATGATCGTGCAGGTGCGTCCGGACGGCTGGTGGGCGAAGTGTTCGCGGCACGGGCTGGTCGATTCCAAGGATCTGGAGCTCTATCGATGACCGTCCCGCCCCCCGAACCCGGGGTTTCGCGAGCGCAGGCCGCGGTGACCGTCGTGGTCGGTGCCGCGGTGATGGGCGCTCTTGTCGGCGCGTTGTGGGCGTGGCTGGCGCCGCCGATCCACGGCGTGGTGGCGCTGACCCGCTCCGGCGAACGGATCACCGCGTCGCTGGGCAGCGAGTCGGACCATTGGTTCACCTCGGCGTTCATGTTCGTCGGCATGCTCGGGGTGGTGGCGGTGGTCGGCGCGGTGCTGTCGTGGCAGTGGCGCGCTCACCGCGGGCCGGTGATGGCGGCGGCGCTGACGGTCGGTGGTGTGGCCGCCGCGGCGGTCGCAGCCGGGGTGGGGGCATCGCTCGCCCGCCTGCGCTACGGAACCGTCGACGTCGCCGGGGCACCGGTGTCAGAAGAGAGTCGGGTGCACTACGTCGTGGAGGCGCCGGCGGTGTTCTTCGGACATTCGCCGCTGCAGATCGCGGCGACGGTGCTACTGCCCGCCGCGGTCGCGGCGTTGGTGTACCTGCTGGCCGTCACCGCGACGGTGCGTGACGACCTAGGTGCCTGGCCGCCGGTCGAATACCCTCTGCCGACTACTGGTCGAATCGGGACAGGGGCTGACGCTCCACCCGCCGCCCCGTCAGCACCTTGGCCGTGATCACGCTGAGCGTGAGCATCCCCCGGTAGGTCGAAGGATTGAGCAGCGTCGGCCACTTCGTGCGGGCGATGTGGGCACGCAGCGGCCGGCCCGCGAAGCGATCCCGCAACCAGCGCAGCGTCATCGGCGCGGACATCGGATGCAGCAGCAGGTGCTCGCTGAACATGTCGCGGTGGTAGGTGACGCTGGCACCCCCGCGGGTGTAGGTCTCGGTCAACTCGTCGATGTCGGCGACGGAGATGATCCGGTCGTGCACGGCCTGAACGATGAGCACCGGTGCCGTCGGTGCGCAGGTGCCGAGCTTGATGCTGTCGAAGACGTGCTGGACCTCCGGAGTCAGCAGCACCTCCTCGAGCGGCCGGTCGATCAGGCTGGCCATGTCTGTGCCCGCGAGCCGGATCATGGCGTGTGCGGTGGTCATCCGCTCGATCCGGGCGAGCATCGCCTTGCCCTCGTCGGTGGCGTGCTCGGAGATGATTCGTTCCAGGTCGGGGTAGATGTGGGTGAGCGCGGCGACGACCATCGCGGGCAGGCCCGAGTAGATGCTGCCGTTGAGCCGACGGAAAGTGTGGCCGAGATTGCCGACGGGCGAGCCCAGTACCGCGCCGACGACGTTGAGTTCCGGTGCGTAGGCGCCCTGGACTTCGGCGGCCCACGCCGAGGCCAGTCCGCCGCCGGAGTATCCCCACAGGCCGACCGGTGAGTTGGGGCTCAGGCCGAGCGAATCGTGGTTGATCGCGGCGCGGACGCCGTCGAGCACGTGGTAGCCGGGCTCGTAGGGGGCGCCCCACATGCCCGCGGTGCCCTCGTGGTCGGGAACCGAGACTGCCCACCCTTCGGCGAGCGCGGCGGCGATGAGCAGGAATTCGAACTGTGCCACCGCACCGACGGCCTTGGCGCCGCGCCGCAGTGCGTAGGACGGGAAGCAGCGCCCGGCCACCGCGTCGATGGCGCACTGGTAGGACACGATCGGAAGCGGGCCGGTATCGGCCCGTTCAGTGGGTGCTACCACGGTGGTGACGGTGGCCTGGGGCTCTCCGTTGAGGTCGGTGGACCGGTACAGCAGCTGGGTGGCAGTGAACTTCTGCGGGATGAAGCCCAGAAACGCGACCTCGACGTCACGGGAGCGCAGCACCGTGCCCGGACGGGCGTGCTCGAAGCCTTCGGGTGGGCGGTGGAACGAGTCATGCGCGGGCACAACCGGCCGGGACTTGGGCGCAAGGGGCTCGTGGGGGACCTGACCGATCCACTCGGCTCCGGTCGACCGTGCCACGCTGCCCAAGTCCATCCAGGCATTCTTGCCTAAGGATGCACTAAGAAGCCAACCGACTCACCCGGGTGGGCGCAAAGCAGCAAACTCGTCGGTGACGCGGTAGCGCGCGTCGGTGAACCGGTACAGCGCCGCCGGTCGGCCCCCACTGCGTCCCGAGCGCGCCGTGGTGCCGGTCCTGGTGATGACGTGACGACGCTCGAGCACCCGCTGCAGGTTGGTGGCATCGACCTGGTGGCCGAGCGCGGCGCTGTAGATGTCGCGCAGTGTCGACAGCACGAATTCTGCTGGCGCGAGGGCGAATCCGATGTTGGTGTAGGAGAGTTTGGCGACCAGACGGTTGTGTGCGTGCTCGACCATCGGGCCGTGGTCGAACGCCATCGGCGGCAGCTCGCTGACCGGGTGCCACCGGGTGTCGGCGGGCAGTTCCGGGGTGGCGGGGGAGGGCACCAGCCCGAGGAACGTCGACGCGATGGTCCGTCGCTGCGGCACCCGATGCGGGTCGGAGAACACCGCGAGTTGCTCGAGGTGGGCCAGTTCGCGCAGATCGACCTTTTCGGCGAGTTGGCGCCGGACCGAGCTCGTCAGGTCCTCGTCGTCACCGAGGCGGCCCCCCGGCAGCGACCACTTCCCGCGTTCGGGGCTCAGGGCGCGCTGCCACAACAGCACATGAAGTGCGGGTTTGTGGCCGGCGCCGGATGCCCGGCCCTGTCGAACCTGGAACACCGCGGCCAACACTTCGTGGTCGGTGCTAATATGGGCCATGTTTTCGATTATAAGTCGAAAACCTCGAGGAAGTGAAGGAGGCGGCTATGACGGTGACCGAACAGATGCCCGCTGACCATCTGATGAGCCGCATCGTCGATGGTCCGGGGGGTTTCTCCGGCATCGACGGTGACGCGCAATGGGCCGCCGAGGTGCGCCGGCTCGTCGAGCTTCGCGGTGCGACGCTGCTGGCGCACAACTACCAGCTGCCTGCCATCCAGGATGTCGCCGACCACGTCGGGGACTCGCTGGCACTGTCGCGCATCGCCGCCGAGGCCCCCGAGGACACGATCGTGTTCTGTGGCGTGCACTTCATGGCCGAGACCGCCAAGATCCTCTCGCCGGCCAAGACCGTGCTGATCCCTGACCAGCGGGCAGGGTGCTCGCTGGCCGACTCGATCACCGCCGACGAGTTGCGTGCGTGGAAGGCTGAGTACCCCGATGCCGTCGTCGTTTCGTACGTCAACACCACCGCCGCCGTGAAGGCCGAGACCGACATCTGCTGCACCTCGTCCAACGCCGTTGATGTGGTGGCGTCGATCCCGGCGGACCGCGATGTGCTGTTCTGCCCGGACCAGTTCCTGGGCGC
>NZ_CACSIP010000052.1 GCF_902705885.1 Mycolicibacterium austroafricanum
GCGCATCGCTGGCCCGACCACCCACCACAGCACCACCGACAGTCCCGCCGTATCCCGGACCCACCGGCGAACGCGCCCAATGGAAGTGGTACACCCCCTACCAACCACCACCCACCACAACCAACAACTAGCTTGCTGGTACGGGCACGGGCTCTAGTCGTGCTCGCCGTAGAGCCCCAGCTTGTTCTCGGGATCGCCCGGCACCCAGGTGCAGTCGACCTGTAGACGCGCGCCCATCTCCCTGGCCCGGTGCAACAGTCGCTGCCCGAGTTCCAGCTGGCCCGGCTCCCAGTTCGCGAGCGCCTCGGTGACGTCTGCACACTCGGCCAGTGCGTCGTGAAGTGCCCACGCGTTCGCCGCCGCCTTCGCCGTACCTGCCGCCGGATGGGGTCTGGCGGTGCTGGCCGCATCTCCCAGAAGCGCCACCCGGCCTGCGGCCATCCGGCGTGCGCCGACGTCGTAGACCGCCTGCAGGAAGGGTTGCTCGGTGCGCAGCACCACCTCGGCGACCGCCGGCGCCAGCAGTTCGGCTGCCGCTGAACGCATTTCTTCGATGAATCGATCCTGCACCTGTCCTGGATGCAGTGACACCTCCACCGAAACACCATGCTTGTCGGTCATCAACTCGTCGAGCTCGTCACCCTCGGCGACGTTGCGGTACCAGACATAGTTCATCGAACGCCGCCCCGCCGCGAGGCCACCCTCAGGCGACGGGATCGGGTACATGGGGACATGGGTGTTGGGCGCGACACAGTAGGTCACCGCGTCATGCAGTAGGCCGAACGTCGCCGCCGACAACCGCCTTTCAGGCACCAGGCCCCGCCACCCGACATAACCCGCGTACGCGAGTCGGGCTTCGGGCGAGAAATGACGCCGGTTGGCCGAGCCGATCCCGTCCGCGAACACCACCAGGTCGGCACGCTCACACCGGCCCGAGGCGAACTGCACCTCCACACCGTCGGGGTCCTGGACAAAACCCGCGGCGCACTCGCCGAGGTGGTAGTGATCGCGCCCGAAATCCGCCAGCAGCGCCCGGTGGAACGTGCCCCACGAGGTGAAGCTCCACGGCGCAGGTTCGCGGTAGAGCACCGCGTTGTCCGGACCCAGGTACTGCATGAAGCGAGTTGCGGTGCTGACGGTTTCGGGATGCTGGTCGCTGCACTCGACGAACCAGCGCAACGTCTCGGTGTGCAGGACGATGCCACTGCCCCGACCGTCGAGGTCGGTGGGGGTGCGCTCGAAGACCTCGACGTCGAACCCCAGCCTGCCCAGCAGCAGGGCGGTGGTCAGGCCGCCGATCGAGCCGCCCACGACCACGGCCCGGTGTCCGCTCCAGTCCTGCACGAAGTGACACTAGCGCTCAATCGCCGTACTGACGGCGAGCGCTCCGACGGGCGACAGGGAACAGATCGGCTCTAGTCGTGGACCGCGTCCAACGCGCGGAAGATCCGCTGTTCGCTGACCGGACGCGCGGTGCCGAGTTGCTGCGCCCACAGGCTCACCCGCAACTCCTCGATCATCCACGCGATGCCGCGCACATCCGCCGCTGCAGCGCGCGCCGGCGACAGCGCCGCGAGGAGGTCGTCGTAGGCGTCCTGCACCGCGGCCACCCGCACCATCCGGTCGCGGTCGGCGTTGAGCGCGTGCGGAAGTCGCTCCAGCCGCCGACTCACCGCGGTGAGGTAGCGGGCGAGGTCCCCCAGTCGACTCACGCCGGTGGCTGCGACGAAGCCGACCGGCACCAACCGGTCCAACTGGGCGCGGATGTCGGCGACCGCGTCGGCCTGCGCGGAGCTCGGCATATCGGGCAGCGCGAGTTGCACGTCGTGCAGCGCGGCCAGCACCTTCTCGACCCGGCGCACCACATCCAGCGTGCTGGTGACCAGTACACCGGTCAATCGTGTTCGGGCCGAGACGAATTCGTCTCTGGTCCACACCGGTTCGGCAACGTGGAGCGCCACGGCGGCGTCGGCGCAGTCGTCGAGCAGCGCCGGCAGCGTGCCGTCCGGATTGTTCCCCAGCACCAGCTTGGTGCGCAGATCCAGCTCCCGTTCGACGGGTTTGGCGATCGACGGACCCGCCAGTCGCAGCAGCCGCCGGCATCCGGGTGCTGCTGCGGCCTGCTGCTCGACCTGTGTGGCGAACACCCGGATGGACACCGACGTCCCCTCGTCGACCATCGCCGGATAGCCGCGGACGGTGTGTCCTGTCGCGCCGCGGCTCTCGACGGCGCGCGGCAATTCGTCGAGATCATCGGGCCAGTCACGCAGACCGGAACGTTCGAGCCCGGCCGCCACGGCAGCGGCCACCGCCTGCCGGGCGGGAGCGGCGAGCTGGTGTTGCAGTTCGTCGAGGCTCTTGCCGCGGGCCACCACGGCGCCGTCGCCAGATTCCACCGCGAAGGTGACCCGCAGGTGCGGCGGCAGCTTGTCCAGATCGAAGGCGTCGATGGGGACCAGGATCCCGGTGCGCCGTCGCAACTCCCGCTGCACAGCGTCGAGCAGCGGCCCGCTGTCGGGGGTGATCGCAGCCAGCAGGGCCCGCGCCGTGTCGGGCGCGGGGACGAAGTTGCGCCGCAGATCTTTTGGCAGCGACTTGATCAGCGCGGTGAGCAGCTCCTCGCGCAACGCGGGGACCTGCCAGGCGAACTCATCACCACCGAGGCGGGCCAGCACATCAACCGGGACATGCACCGTGACGCCGTCATCGGCGGCGCCGGGCTCGAACCGGTAGCTCAGCGGCAGCGTCAGGTCGCCGGCACGCCAGGCGTCCGGATGGTCCGCGTCCCCCTCGACACGCAGCAGGTCTTCACGGCGCAGCGTGAGCAGATCCGGCGTGCGGTGGCGCTGTTTGCGCCACCACCCGTCGAAATGGCGTCCGGACACGACGTCGGCGGGTACCCGCGCGTCGAAGACACCGTAGATCTCATCGTCGCCGACCAGCAGGTCCCGCCTGCGCTCCCGTTCCTCCAAGGCGGCCAGCTCCGTCCGCAGCTGCGCGTTGTCGCGGAAGAAGTGGTGCCGCGTCTCCCAGTCCCCCTCGACCAGCGCATGCCGGATGAACAACTCGCGTGACATCTCAGGATCGATGGGGCCGTAGTTGACACGGCGGCGCGCGACGATCGGCAGTCCGTAGAGGGTCACCCGCTCGTAGGCCATCACCGCGGCACGCTTGGCGTCCCAGTGCGGTTCGCTGTAGGCGCGCTGCACGAGATGTTCGGCGACGTGCTCGATCGCCTCGGGTTCGACGCGCGCCGCGGTGCGGCCGTAGAGCCTGCTGGTTTCGACGAGATCGGCCACCACGACCCAGCGCGGCGGCCGGCGGGTCAGCACGGAGCCCGGCGCCAGCACGAACTTCGTGTTGCGCGCCCCGGTGTACGCCCGGGAGTCACGACCCTCACTGTCACGTAATCCGATGTGGGACAACAGCCCCGCCGTCAGTGCCGCGTGCACCGCCGCGCTGTCGGCCGGTTCGTCCCGCTCCCGGATCCCCAGATCGCGGCAGATGCTGCGCAGCTGACCGACCAGGTCCTGCCACTCGCGGATCCGCAGGTAGTGCAGGAACTCGTCCCGACACATCCGGCGAAAAGAGCTGCCGGAACGCTCTTTTCGTTGATCGGACAGGTACCCCCACAAGTTCAGGAAGGAGATGAAGTCCGAATGCTCATCAGCGAATCTGGCATGTTTCTGACGGGCGGCCTCCTCACGGTCCACCGGCCGCTCGCGCGGATCGGGAATCGACAGCGCCGCGGCGATCACCAGGACCTCGCGCACACACTCCTCGGCGTCGGCCTGCAGCAGCATTCTGCCCAGCCGTGGGTCCACCGGGATCTGCGCCAACCGGCGGCCCACCGCGGTCAGGACTCCTGAGCCGTCGAACGCGCCGAGTTCCTGCAGCAGGCCGACGCCGTCGCGGATGCTGCGCGCGTCGGGCGGGTCGAGAAAAGGGAAGTCCTCCACGGCACCGAGATCGAGTGCAGCCATCTGCAGGATCACCGCGGCCAGGTTGGTGCGGAGCAGTTCAGGATCGGTGTAGCGCGGACGGGCGTCGAAGTCGGCCTCGGAGTACAGCCGGATGCACACCCCCGGCGCGATTCGCCCGCACCGGCCGGCCCGCTGCGCGGCCGACGCCTGCGAGATCGGCTCGATCGGCAGTCGCTGCACCTTGGTACGGCGGCTGTAACGGGAGATCCGGGCGGTCCCCGGGTCGACGACGTAGCGGATCCCGGGGACGGTCAACGACGTCTCGGCGACATTGGTGGCCAACACGATCCGGCGGTTGGCACGGCTCGGCTGGAACACCTTCTGCTGATCGGCGGTGGAGAGCCTGGCATACAGCGGCAGCACCTCGGTGCCGGGACCCACCGCGCTGCTGAGTGCCTCGGCGGTGTCGCGGATCTCCCGCTCACCTGACAGGAACACCAACACGTCGCCGGGAGGTTCGCCCGCGAGCTCGGCCACGGCGTCGACGATCGCGTCGGTCGGATCGCGCAGCTCCGTCCGCACCACCTCGTGGTCGGGATCGTCAGGGTCCCCGTCCCCGTCCCCGCCCTCGGCAGCCGGCCCGACCCGGACTTCCAAAGGGCGGTACCGGATTTCGACGGGGTACGTGCGGCCCGACACCTCAACGATCGGCGCACCCGCACCGGGTCCATGTTCGGCTCCGCCGCCGGGCCCATGTTCGGCTCCGCCGCCGGGCCCATGTTCGGCTCCGCCGCCGGGCCCATGTTCGGCTCCGCCGCCGGGCCCATGTTCGGCTCCGCCGAAGTGGGTAGCGAAGCGCTCCGGCTCGATCGTCGCCGAGGTGACGATGACCTTCAGATCCGGCCGCCGCGGCAGCAGCTCCCGTAGATAACCGAGGAGGAAGTCGACGTTGAGGCTGCGTTCGTGGGCCTCGTCGAGGATGAGCGTGTCGTAGCGAAGCAGCCGACGATCCCGCTGGATCTCGGCGAGCAGGATCCCGTCGGTCATCAGCTTCACCAACGTGCGGTCGCTGACCTTATCCGTGAAGCGCACCGCGTATCCCACGGCCTCACCCAGCGGCGTGCCGAGTTCGTCGGCGATCCGCTGCGCGACGGTGCGCGCGGCCAGTCGCCGCGGTTGGGTGTGACCGATGGTGCCGCGGATGCCGCGGCCGAGTTCGAGGCAGATCTTCGGCAGCTGCGTGGTCTTGCCGGACCCTGTCGCGCCTGCGACCACCACGACCTGGTTCTCGGCGATGGCCTTGGCGAGATCGTCGCGCCGCTCACTGACGGGCAGGTCGGGGTAGCTGATCACCGGAACGGCCGCGGTGCGCGTCGCGACCAGTGCTTCGGCGGTGGCGAATTGGCCGGCGAGCTTGTCGAGCTGCTCAGCGCTCGGGTTGCGCAGCTGCTTGAGCCGGCGACCCAGCCGGGCGGCGTCGCGGATCGTCAGCCCGTCCAGGCGCGCCCGCAGCACGCGAAGGTCGGCGGTGGACGGTTCGGACACTTCGGCAACGATAGGCGGCGGACCGTCAGTCCGCTCCGACCGTGGTCAGACAGAAGGGATGTCCGACCGGGTCGAGCATCACCCGCCACACCGCCGGCTGAGGCTGGTGTTCGGCTTGGCGGGCGCCCAGCCGCTGGGCTCCGGCGACGGCGTCGTCGAGGTCGGTCACCGACACGTCGAGGTGCATCTGCTGGCGCTGGCCGGGTCCGGGCCAGGCCGGTGGGACGTAGTCGGCGACGCGCATCATCGCCAGGATGTGGGCGCCGTCGGTGATGGCGACCACCCCTCCGTCCGGTGACTCGACCACCCGGCGCATCCCCAGCAGCCGGCCGTAGAAGTCCGCCAGTTCAGCCGGATCCGGGCAGTCGATCGAGGTCGCGCCCAGCCGGCCGACGGGTGCGTCCGCGTGCGTCATGATCTCCACTCTGACACGGCGTCTGACTCCGCGCAGTGACCACCGGCGCGAGCGCGCGGGTGCGGACGAACAGCACGGTGCCGGCCAGCAGCACCTCGATCAGCGCCACCGCGGAGGCCAGGTGCATCGGTGAGGTCGCCGCGACCGGCAGCGAGCCGGGGGCGGCACCGTGGTGGTGGGCACCGCTCATCGGCAGGTGCACGCCGACCATCACCAGGTTCATCGCGGCCACCAGCACCCAGGCCCGCACCGTGTCCCGGGTCCACAGCTCGTAGGCGCAGTACAGGCAGCCGACGAGCATCACCACCGTCAGCGCGGACACCCACGGGGACACCGCCGGACCGAGTGACGCACCGTGCAGCGCCGCCGAACCCGCGGCGAGTACGGCCGCAGACCGGCGCACGAGCGCGCGCGGTGTCCTCACAGAAGAAGTAGACCCCGTCGACGTCGAGAACTCATCCCGAACCGGAGCTGTCACAGACTCGCCGGTTGTGGTGGCTGATGCCGGTCACCAAGTTTCGCGGCCACCGTCGGCCTGGTGGTCGCGTTCTGGGGCTGACCGCTACGGCCGATCGGGTGACCAGTACTCCAGCATGTCCGCCAGGGTCGCGAACGCCGGTGTGTTGACCCCGTAGGTCGCCTCGAAGTGCACGCTGAGCGGGAAACCGAGTTCGCCGACGCCGTCGATGACGCGCTTGTACAGGTCGAGCATCAGCTTGCGCCGCTGTGCCGGTTCGGATCCGGCGAGCGTCCTGACGAACTCCTGCTCTGCAGCCACCGCCGGGTTCCCGGGGTCCTGGATCAGCCAGTTGATCAGACCGACCTTGGTCTCGAGCTTGGGCACAAAACCGAACGACAGCAGGATCTCGGGCCGGTGCTGGGTCGTCCTGGCGAAGTCGGTGAGCATCGCGACGATCGCGTCCGAGTACAACAGCTGCGTCATGCCGTAGGTCGCGCCCCGGTTGCACTTGAACTCGAAGCGGCCGTGCTCGCCTTCCCTGGTCGGGATCAGGATCACGCCGCGGTTGTCGACGACGTTGTCGAACATCGACAGCGCGTCGGTCGGCGCGACACCGGAGCCCTCACCGTCGTTGAGCGTGCGCGGGACACCCACGAACGCGATCCCGTCGAACCCGCTGTCGCTCAGCCGGGTCAGCCTGGCGCGCAGCGTCGGCTCGTCCATGAACGCGGTGACCTGCGTGCACAGGCCGTTGATGCCGGGCAGCTCCGGCTTGATCATCGACCAGAAATCCAGGACGTCGAGCTTCGGCTTCATCTCGATGGGCCGGTCGTCGTCCTCGTCGATCATCCCCGGGATCATCACGTGCCGGACGCGCCCGGCCAGACCTGCGTCCGCCGAACAGCGCAGCACCTTCTCGGCGTCCTCGAGGGCCCTTTCCCGGCCGCGTTCGACGTTCGGCGGCACCAGCTCCAGAGCGATGGTGTTCAGGCTCACAGCGTTGCTCCACATCTGACGTCGGCTTGTCCCCGGCGGCCGGGCCGATGTCGTTCCTCGGCCCCGTTCCCCCGCCACCAGGAAAATCACCATACCGACCGACCGATTCCGGGGCCCGGTACGGAGGGGCCGAGGCAGACCGCACTGCCGGCCGAGCTCTTATTGTGGGGGAAGCGCCCATGAAGAACCTGCAGAGACCGAACTCCGTCACGCCACCGGCCACGCTGACCGTGCTGCTGGCCCTGATCGCCTGCCTCGTCGCCGCCTGTACCGGCCTGGAACCGGCGCCGGGCACCACCTCCGGCACGAGCCCGAGCCCGAGCTCGCCGTTCGATCCGACGACGACGGCACCGCCGCCGCCCACCGGCCCGCTGTTGGCCTACCGGGCGGCCGACGAGCTGGGAGTCGTGGACGGCACCAGCGTGATCGCATCGGTGGCGGGCGCCTTCGCCCCCTCCAACGACTTGATCACCACCGAGGACGGCCGGTTCGTGTTCGCGCGGACCACCGACAGCCAGGTCGCCACCCTCGATGTGGCCACCGGTGAGGGCACCACCCGCGCGGTGCCGGTGGGTCCGGCGCTCGGGACGGCCGGGCCGAGCTCGATCGTGTGGTGGGAGCAGCCGAATCGGCTCATGCAGCTCGATCTCGCAGACCCCGACTCCCAACCCGTGCTGCAGCAGACCGTCGAACTGCCGCAGCTCGCCGGGGTGCGCCCAGGCGAGCCCCGCCTGATCGTCGCCCGCGGCGGTACCGCGGTGCTCGCACGCGTGGAGGGTCCGCCGTCGCCGTTCGGCGGTCCGGACACCCTCTACGCCGTGCACGGTCCGGGTGCACCGACTCCGCTGGGCCAGGCGGAGGCCAACACCCCGGTGACGACCGCCCGGCTCAGCGCCGACGGCGCATCCCTGGCCTACGCGCTGTACCGCAGCACCGACAGCGCGTGCGGGACTGCGGCCGTGGTGGTGTCCGACGCGGCCGGGGCCCAGCAGATCTTCGAGGTGGCAGGTCCGGACTCCGACACCGGGTCGACAGTGCCGAAACTGTGGTGGCCGACCACCGGCCAGCCGAAGCTGAGCCTGGCGATGTGGCGGTGCGACCGACCGGAGACGTTCCCGCCGCTGGTGTGGCAGGTGACCCCCGAGAGCATCGAACAGATCGTGCCGGCGACGTCGGCGTTGCAGACCGCCGACGTCGCGCCGGGACAGCGTGCCCTGATCCTGCCGCAAACCGGCTCGTACACCGAGCCGGCGGGAGCGCTGGTGCTCGAGGAGAGTGACCGCCGGATCGCCATCAAGGACGGCGTCGACGCCATCGCGGTCGTCGAACCGTCTCCGTAGTCTGGATGGGGTGAGCATCGCACTGCAGGGCCGGTTCGCCCGGGAGCTGCCGGAACTGGCGGTGCCCTGGAAAGCCGAGGCCGCACCTGAGCCGCAGCTCCTGGCGCTGAACGAACCGCTGGCCGCTGAACTCGGCCTCGACCCGGGATGGCTTCGCAGCCCGGAAGGTCTGGGTCTGTTGGTGGGCACGACGGTCCCCGACGAAGCGACACCCGTCGCTCAGGGTTACGCCGGGCATCAGTTCGGTGGCTTCGTTCCCCGGCTCGGGGATGGCCGGGCACTGCTGCTCGGCGAGATCGTCGACACCGCGGGCCGGGTGCGCGACCTGCACCTGAAGGGTTCCGGGCGGACCCCGTTCGCCCGTGGTGGTGACGGGCTCGCCGCGGTCGGACCGATGGTACGCGAGTACGTCATCAGCGAGGCCATGCACGCGCTGCACATCCCGACGACGCGGGCGTTGGCCGTGGTGGCCACCGGCCGCCCGGTGTACCGGGAGACGGTTCTGCCCGGCGCCGTGCTGGCCAGGGTCGCCGACAGCCACCTGCGGGTCGGCTCGTTCCAGTACGCCTCGCTGGTTTCGCGGTCCACCGGGGATCCGGAAGTGCTGCGCCGGCTGGCCGATCACGCCATCGCGCGTCACCATCCCACGGCCGCCGAGTCCGACAACCGGTATCTCGCGCTGCTCGACGCCGTGATCGCCGTCCAGGCCGACCTGGTCGCCCGGTGGATGCTCGTCGGTTTCGTGCACGGGGTGATGAACACCGACAACATGACGATCTCGGGCGAGACGATCGACTACGGGCCCTGCGCGTTCATGGAGAGCTTCAACCCGGCGACGGTGTTCAGCTCGATCGACAGCGGGGGCCGCTACGCCTTCGGCAACCAGCCCGGAATCGCGCTGTGGAACCTCGCCCGGTTCGCCGAGACACTGTTGCCGCTGCTGGCAGCGGACACCGATCAGGCGATCACCCTCGCCGAGACGTCGCTGGGCGAGTTCCCGGCCCGCTACCAGGACTGCTGGTCGACGGGCATGCGGGCCAAACTCGGAGTTGCGGCCACCCCCGCCGACGTGGTGACCCCGCTGGTCGATGATCTGCTCACCCAGATGCAGCAGAGCCAGGTCGACCACACGTCGTTCTATCGTCGGCTCAGCCGGGCGGCCCGCGGGGACGCAGAGCCGGCGCGGGGAGAGTTCATCGACCTCGCCGCGTTCGACAGCTGGCTTGTCCGGTGGCGCGACCTGGACCCGGATCCGGACGCGATGGACCTGGTCAACCCCGTCTACATCGCGCGCAACCACTTGGTGGAGGAGGCGCTGACGGCGGCGACGTCGGGTGAGCTGGCGCCACTGGGACGGCTGCTCGAGGCCATCGGATCGCCGTTCGACGAACGACCCGGGTTCGAGCGTTATGCCGAGCCCGGTGAGAAAGAGTTCAACAGCTCATTTCGAACTTTCTGTGGAACCTGACCGCCCGGGCGTACCGTGGCGGGAACCGTAGCAGCTACCCCACAGGAGAGCCCTTGAGCGGCAACAGTGTCAGGCTTGGGCTTCAGGACCTGATTTTCATCTATGGCGAGACGTCGAGTTCGAAGATGCACGTCGCCGGGCTGCTCCCGTTCACGCCGCCGGCCGACGCCTCCCGGGACTACCTGCGGCAGATGATCGACGAGGCGCGGCGCCAGGAGGTGATGGCGCCGTGGAATCGCAAACTCGCCCACCCGCGGTTGCAGTTCAGCCCGGTGCACACCTGGGTGACCGACGAGGATTTCGATTTCGACTACCACGTCCGGCGCTCGGCGCTGGCCAGCCCGGGCGATGAGCGGGAACTCGGCATCCTGGTCTCCCGGCTGCACAGCAACCACCTCGATCTGACCCGCCCGCCGTGGGAGATCCACGTCATCGAGGGGCTCGAGGGCGGTCGCTTCGCGCTGTACATGAAGATCCACCACGCGCTCGTCGACGGTTACAGCGCGATGCGGATGCTGGCGCGCAGCCTGTCGACGGACCCGGAGTCGCGCGACACCCGGATGTTCTTCAATGTGCCCACCCCGCCACGGCCCCGCCGGACGCCCCCGTCGCCGTCGAATCTCCTGACCACCACGCTGCGTACGCTCGGCGGGTTCGGCTCCCAGATCGCCGGTGGCGTCAGCTCGGCGGTCGATCTGACCAACGCGATCGTCAACACCCAGATCCGGCGCGACGGTGAGTTCTCCAGGATCGCCGGTTCGGCGTCGGCACCGCACAGCATCCTCAACGCGCGGATCAGCCGAAACCGTCGGTTCGCCACCCAGCAGTACGAATTCGACCGGCTGCGCGCTCTGAGTTCCCAGCACGGCTCGACGATCAACGACGTGGCGCTGGCGATCATCGGGGGTGGCCTGCGCAAGTTCCTCACCGATTTCGACAAGCTGCCGGACCGCTCCCTGATCGCCTTCCTCCCGGTCAACGTGCGCCCCAAGGGTGACGAGGGCGGTGGAAATGCGGTGGGGGCCATCCTGGCTCCGATGGGCACCGACATCGAGGACCCGGTCGAGAGGCTGGAGGCGATCACCGCGGCGACGCGCGCGTCCAAGGCGCAGCTCCAGACGATGTCACCGACGGCCATCATCGCCTACACCGCGGCACTGTTGGCACCGGCGGGTGGACAGGTCGCCGGCGCCTTGACCGGGGTGCAGCCGCCGTGGCCCTACACCTTCAACCTGTGCGTGTCCAATGTTCCGGGCCCGCGGGAGCCGTTGTATTTCAACGGTTCCCGGCTGGAGGCGACGTTCCCGGTGTCGATCCCGATCCACGGGATGGCGCTGAACATCACGCTGCAGAGCTACGCCGAGACCATGAACTTCGGCTTCGTCGGCTGCCGCGACGCGCTGCCTCATCTGCAGCGACTCGCGGTGTACACCGGTGATGCGCTGGGCGATCTGGAGAAGGCGTCGCTGCGCTAACCCAGCGCTAACCGGGTGCACCCTCGGCCCGGCTACGCACCTCAAGAACGACGCGCGTCGAAAACCAGCAGCGCGACGTGCAGCGACGTTCTGGATTCGCCGTCGTCGAGGTCGACGCCCAGAATGTCACGGATGCGAGCCAAACGCTTGTACAGTGCCGGCCGACTGATGTGCAGTCGCTCGGCGACCGCCACCTTGTTCCCTGCGGCGGCCAGATACTCGCGCAGCACCGCGACGTCAGAAGGGTCGCCCCGATCATCAGCTGTCAACAGTGATTTCAGCTCGGTCTCGGCGAACTGCTGCACCCGCCTGTCGTCGCGCAGCAGCGTGACCAGGCCACGCAGCCTGGTGTCCGAGGCGCGGAAGTACGGGCGCAGCTCCCCCATCGACAGCGCCACCTCAGCGATGTGAGCGGCCTCGGCAAGCCCGGCGATCGCGTCCGTCACCGCGCTCACCTCAGCGGCCAGCGCCAGTACCGAGCCTTGCGGGGCGTCGACACGGGCGACTTCGCGGCGCAGTGTTTCACCGAGCGCTGTGAGCGCTTTTGTCGCCGCGGAGGGTCTGGGGTCCTTGAGCGCGAGGACGGCGGCGACCTCACCGTCGCCGCGCAAGGCGAACAGCCCGGTGTGGCCGGCGGCGTTGACGGTGTGCGCGACGGTATCGAGAAGGGCGACGTTGCGGCGATGCCTGGCCACAGGATCACCGGCCCGCTTGTGTCGTTCGACCCTGACCACCGCAGGGAGGTAGTGCGCGCAGGCGCGGAGCCCGAGTGCGTGCGCCCGGGCGGCGGCCTCGCGTTCCTCGGTGATCCTGCCGTGCCGGACGTCATCGATGAGGCCACTCTGGGCCTGCTGCTGCAACCCTGAGCGGTCGCGTTCGATCATCCGGTGCAGAGCCAGCGCCGCCGCCGCGCGCTCGAGGACCATCGTCGCCCGGCCGGAGTCCGTGGGAGGGCGCGGCACCACCAGACGTCCCCACTCCTCGGTACGAGGGCCGACCGCCGTGGTCGCCCACTGCTCGCCACCGGCACCGGGGCTACGTCGCGAGCGACGCTCCCAGTCCTGCAACGTCGAGGCGTGGGCACGCGCGGATACCGCGAGCGCCCGATGCGAAAGATCCTCCAGCACAACGGGTTCATCGAGAATCCGGGCAGCGGCGTCCACGATGCCTGCGACCGAGGCCCGCCTCATGCTGAGCTCTGTGAAGGTTTCGTGAACACGGCGATCGAAGGCGACCTCGTCGTACTGTTCGGCGACGATCCTGCGATGCACCGCCTCGGTCACCTCGACGAATCGGACCGGGTGATGCAACACCACAAGCGCAAGATCGAGATCCTCCGCGATCGCCGCAGCATTGCCCGGAAGAGCCGGCAGCCGGTCCCCCAGCTCTACGACCACGCCGACCGCCCCCGCCGACGCCAGGCGTTGCAGGTATTTTCGCGGAGCCCGCGCGAGCGCCGCGCCTGTGGTCAGCACCAACTCCCCGCCCTGAAGCAGGGCGGACAGATCCGCCAGGTCGCTGCCGTGTACCCACCGAAGATGCTCGTCCCAGCGCCGCGCGGACAGCACCTCTGGGTCACCGGCCTGCACCACGGGCAGCGCGATGACCTCGCCTACCGTCAGCGTCATTAACACAATGTAAAGCCGTTAAGGTAATCAGAGACAGTTTGTCGCAACTATTGGCGATCCTCGAGTCCCAGACTGGGTGCATGCAGCGTATTTCCCATTGGGTCGACAACAAGGTGTTCGCCGGGTCTGGTAGCGGTACGGCGCCGGTGACCAATCCGGCGACAGGTGCGGTGACCGGGCAGGTCGCTCTGGCCAGTGTGGCCGACGCCCGTGCGGTGGTCGATGCGGCGGCCGCGGCGTTCCCGGCCTGGCGCGACACCTCACTGGCCAAACGCACCCAGGTGCTGTTCCGGTTCCGGGAGTTGCTCAACGCACGCAAGGGCGAGCTGGCCGAGATCATCACCGCCGAGCACGGCAAAGTCGTCTCCGACGCCCTGGGCGAAGTGTCCCGCGGCCAGGAAGTCGTCGAGTTCGCCTGCGGCATCCCCCACCTGCTCAAAGGCGGGTACACCGAGAACGCCTCGACCAACGTCGACGTCTACTCCATCCGCCAACCGCTGGGCCCGGTCGCCATCATCTCCCCGTTCAACTTCCCCGCCATGGTCCCGATGTGGTTTTTCCCGATCGCCATCGCCTGCGGCAACACCGTGGTCCTCAAACCCTCCGAGAAAGACCCGACCGCCTCGCTATGGATGGCCGAACTGTGGGCCGAAGCCGGCCTGCCGCCCGGGGTGTTCAACGTCCTGCACGGCGACAAGACCGCCGTGGACGAACTGCTCACCAACCCCAAGATCAAATCGGTGTCCTTCGTCGGATCCACCCCGATCGCCCAGTACGTCTACGCCACCGGCACCACCGCAGGCAAACGCGTCCAAGCCCTTGGCGGCGCCAAGAACCACGCCGTGATCCTGCCCGACGCCGACCTCGACCTGGCCGCCGACGCCATGGTCAACGCCGGCTTCGGCTCCGCTGGCGAACGCTGCATGGCCATCTCGGCCTGCGTCGCCGTCGGCCCCATCGCCGACGACCTGGTCGCGAAAATCACTGAACGGGCCCGCACCATCAAAACCGGCGACGGCACCAAGAACTCCGACATGGGCCCGCTGGTCACCCGAGCCCACCGCGACAAAGTCGCCAGCTACATCGACGCCGGCGAAGCCGACGGCGCCAAAATCGTCGTCGACGGCCGCACCGTCACCCCCGACGGCCCAGCTGAGGGCTTCTGGCTCGGACCTACCCTCATCGACCACGTCACCCCCAACATGAGCGTCTACACCGATGAAATCTTCGGCCCCGTGCTCTCGGTCGTGCGCGTGGACACCTACGACCAAGCCATAGAACTGATCAACACCAACCCCTACGGCAACGGCACCGCGATCTTCACCAACGACGGCGGCGCCGCCCGCCGCTTCCAAAACGAAGTCCAGGTCGGCATGGTCGGCATCAACGTCCCCATCCCCGTCCCCATGGCCTACTACAGCTTCGGCGGCTGGAAGAACTCACTGTTCGGCGACTCCCACGCCCACGGCACCGACGGCGTCAACTTCTACACCCGCCAAAAAGCCATCACCCAACGCTGGCTCGACCCCAGCTCACGCACCTCCGGCGGCATCAACCTCGGCTTCCCCCAAAACGCCTGAACGCGCCCACGAGAGTACGGTTTTTGACACATCGACCGGGAGAGCCCGTCACAATTCGTACTCTCGCGTGGCATCAACCAGATCAACCAGATAGGTCTCCACTGTCATGACTGTGCTCGACGAAACGCTCGACGACACGACGCTGCCCAACGGCTTGACCGTGGAGGCCGCCCGCGCCGAGGCCGCGCGGACCTACGAGCTCGACCGCGCCCACGTGTTTCACTCGTGGTCCGCGCAGGCCGACATCTCACCGATGACGATCGTGGCGTCCGAGGGCTGCCATGTCTGGGACGGCGCCGGCAACCGACTGCTCGATTTCTCGTCGATGCTGGTCAACACCAACATCGGTCATCAGCATCCGAAAGTTGTTGCCGCCATTGCCGAACAAGCGGCGAAGCTGTGCACGGTGGCGCCGCAGCACGCCAACGACGCCCGCTCCGAGGCCGCCCGGCTGATCGCCGAACGCACCCCGGGTGAGCTCGACAAGATCTTCTTCACCAACGGCGGCGCCGACGCCGTCGAGCACGCGGTGCGGATGGCCCGGTTGCACACCGGCCGGTACAAGGTGCTGGCCCGCTACCGCTCCTACCACGGGGGCACCGAGACCGCGATCAACCTGACCGGAGACCCGCGGCGCTGGCCCAACGACCACGGCAACGCGGGCGTCGTCCACTTCTTCGGCCCGTTCCTCTACCGGTCACGGTTCCACGCCACCACCGAGGCAGAGGAGACCGAGCGTGCGCTCGATCATCTGCACGAGACCATCCGCATGGAGGGGCCGTCGACGATCGCGGCGATCATCCTGGAATCCATTCCGGGCACCGCAGGCATCATGGTCCCGCCTCCCGGCTACCTCGCCGGAGTGCGCGCCCTGTGCGACGAGTACGGCATCATCTTCATCGCCGACGAGGTGATGGCGGGCTTCGGCCGCAGCGGAAAATGGTTCGCAATCGACCATTTTGATGTCGTCCCGGATCTGCTGACGTTCGCCAAAGGCGTCAACTCCGGCTATGTCCCTCTCGGCGGGGTGGCGATCAGCCCCGCGATCGCGGAGACGTTCGCCCACCGCGCGTACCCGGGCGGGCTGACGTACTCCGGTCACCCGCTGGCGACGGCCGCAGCGGTCGCCACCATCAACGCCATGACGTCCGAGGGAATCGTCGAGAACGCCGCGCGCATCGGCAGCGAGGTCCTCGGCCCCGCACTGCGGGAGATGGCCGAGCGGCACCGCTGCGTCGGCGAGGTTCGGGGCGCCGGCGTGTTCTGGGCGGTCGAACTCGTCGCCGACCAGCAGACCCGGGAGCCGCTGGCGCCGTACGGCAGTTCCAGTGCTGCGATGAATTCCGTTATCGCGGAATGCAAGAACTCTGGTCTGCTGCCTTTCGCCAACTACAACCGCATTCACGTGGTGCCGCCGTGCATCGTCACCGAGGAACTCGCGAGGGAAGGTGTCGCGATACTGGACCGCGCCCTGGACGTCGCGGACGCGGCGCTGGAGTCCTAAGAGCCCAGCTCGCCGGAGATTCCGCGCTCGAGCGCGACTCGGGCGCGTTCGGGCAGCACGACCAGGCCGTCGAGTTCCCGCCGCGCCAGCCGGTAGGCGCGCTCACGTTCCTGTGCCGTCGCCGCCGTGTCGGCCGACACCCTCAGCAGCCGTTGCGCCCGGCCGAGGCGTTCCTGCTCCTCGCTGGAGAAGCCGGTGCGGCGCCGCCGGATCGCCTCGGCTTCGGCGACGTCGAAGGCGGTGACGTACTCCTGCACCGCGTCCAGATACTCGCGAGTGGCGTCGCGGTCGTCCACGAGGTCGGCCACGTCCGCGGGCCGCAGGAAGTCCGACCGGAGTTTGGCCCGGTGGAAGCGCTCGGTCAGTGGGTCCCGCATGTCGGTCATCAGCGGATAGTCCAGCAGCTTGGCGACGTCCAGCTCGTATTCGAGCCAGCGGGTGTCGGTCCGGTCGTGTTCCTCGATGGTGCGGGTGATCGCTCGGCGCTGCGCGGCAGCGGCATCGGGGCGGGGTTCGGGTTCGGGCGGGAGCTCGGCGGCACGGCGGCCGCGGGCAGACGTGATGGCCCGGAAGGTGGCATAACCCACACCGGCCAGGGGCACGAGGATGATCAACAACTCGGCCAGGCGGATGAGCAGTCCCATTCCGCCAGGATGCCACCACCCGCGATCCGCATTTATCTAGGCAATCTAGAAAAACCGTCACATTGGTGGTTTCGTTTCGGTATCGCCGGGCAACTTCTTTCGCATGCGAAACAAGACATCTTCTCCCCGAACCTTCGGATCCTTGCTCTTCGCAGGCGCTGCGGCGACTGCGATCGCGACGGCCCCGCTCGCCTTCGCGCAGAGCCCGTTGAACACCAACCCGCCGCCACCACCGCCGCCGCCGGCGTGTGTCAACGCTGACGGCACCCCGTGCTACGTCGGCCCTGACGGCGCCGCGGGTGCGATTCCCGGCGGCCCCGGCGGTGTGGCCGGACCTGAGGGTGCTGCCGGAGGCGTCCCCGGCGGTCCCGTCGGTGAAGCCGGACCCGATGGTGCCGCGGGCGCTATTCCCGGCGGCCCTGCCGGTGAGGCGGGACCGGGCGGCGTCAGCGGCAGCACCAACCCCGGTGGCGTCAGCGGTGCCGCAGGACCGGAAGGCGCGACCGGCGCCATCCCGGGTGGTCCCAGCGGAACCGCCGGACCGGGCGGAGCGAGCGGTTGCATCCCCGGTGTGGGCTGCGCAACCATCCCCGCACCCTGACCTGAGCGCATAACTCGCTAGTGCTGGCCGAAGGGCCGGGTCTGATTACCCCGAGATCAGGCCCGGCCCTTTGGTGCGTCGCGCGCCCGAGAAACAGCGGTGGCTACGGTAACGGGCATGGACGGAAAGACCGTGATCGTGACCGGGGCGGCCCGCGGCGTCGGCAAGGGCATCGCCTCCGCTCTGCTCGAGCGTGGCGCGTCGGTGCTTCTGGTGGACCGCGACTCCGAGTTGCTCGCCGGCACTGTCGAGCAACTCGGTGGCGCAGACCGCGGCGCTGTCGGATTGTGCGCCGACTTGCGTGACGTCGGCTGCGCGGCCCGCATCGTCGACTCGGCAGTCGAAACCTTCGGCGGATTGCACGGTTTGGTGAACAACGCGATCGCCACCAACGAACCCAAGCCGTTCCAGACCATTACCCGCGAGGACTACGATCTGGTCTTCGATGTGGGTCCGCGGGCGACATTCGAGCTGATGCAGGCGGTGTACCCGGTGTTGGTCGCCAATGGCGGCGGCAGCATCGTCAACCTCGGATCGGGGTCGGGCACCTTCGGCAAGCCGAAGTTCGGCGCCTACGCCGGTGCCAAGGAGGCGATCCGGGGGATGTCGAAAGTCGCTGCGCTGGAATGGGGTCGAGACAACATCCGGGTCAACGTGGTGTGCCCGTTCGCCGAGACGGAGAGCATCCGGATGTGGCGGGAGATGGCTCCCGAGACCTACGAGCGCACAATACGCGGGGTGCCGCTGGGCCGCCTGGGCGACGTGGGTTCCGACATCGGGCCGGTGGTGAGGTTCCTGCTCAGCGACGAGTCGTCGTTCGTCACGGCGCAGACGATCATGGTCGACGGCGGAGCCGCCGGCTTCCGCTGATGTGCCCGCCGACCAGGCGAAAAGGATCGCGGAAGGACCGCGGAGAAGGAGAAGCGTGCACCGGGTTCCCGTCATTGCGCTCACCGGTTATCTCGGCGCAGGCAAGACCACCCTGCTCAACCACGTGCTGCGCAGCCCCGGGGCGCGAATCGGGGTGGTGATCAACGATTTCGGCGAACTCAACGTCGACGCCGGGCTGGTGACCGGGCAGGTTGACGAGCCGGCGTCGATCGCCGGCGGCTGCATCTGCTGCCTGCCCGACGAGGGCGGACTCGACGTCGCCCTGGCCCGTCTCGCCGATCCCAAGCTGCGCCTCGACGCGATCATCGTCGAGGCCAGCGGCCTGGCCGATCCGGTGGCCATCTCACGGATCATCCGGTTCAGCGGGGTTGACAACGTGCGCCCCGGCGGAATCGTGGACGTGCTCGACGCGGCCACCCATTTCGACACCGTCGACCGGGATGCCAGCCCGCCGGCGCGCTACGGCGTCGCCACGCTCGTGGTCGTCAACAAACTCGACCAGATCGCGGCCGGTGAACAAGCCGCCGTGCTGCAGCGCATCGAGAGCCGGGTCCGTGACTGCAACCCACACGCGCAGGTCGTGGGTGCCACCGCAGGACGCATCGACCCGGCCCTGCTCTACGACGTCGCCGCCGACGAGGAGGCAGGCCAGCTGACCTTCCGGGAACTGCTCTTCGACAGTGCACCGGGAGAAGACCACGACCAGGATCACCACCCCCACCCCCACCACCACGACCACGACCACGACCACGTCCACGTCCACGCCGACTCGGTCACGGTGGTCGGTGAGGGATGCGTGGATCCCGGTGCGGTCATCGATCTCCTCGAGCGACCGCCCTCGGGGGTGTACCGGATGAAGGGCACCATCGCGGTGCGCTACCGGACCTCCACCCGGGTGTACGTCGTCAACGTCGTGGGCCCGTCGATCCACATCGCCCCGGCCCCCGCTCACGCGACCACGAGCTGCCTGGTGGCGATCGGGATGGGGCTCGACGTCCAGGATGTCCGAAGACGGCTCAGGGAGGCCCTGGGCACCGCCACTGCAGCGGCCCCCGCACAGAGTGTTCGACGCCTGCAGCGCTACCGCAAGCTCAGCATCTGATCGCAGGAGTGCATCGCCCACCGTCCGGAGCTGTCACCGGTGATACTGACGTGATGGCTGAGGACACGAGCGCTGAACGCAACGTGCTGGGCGGACCACTGGAGCCCTGCGGGACCGAGCCGCTGACCGGGTTCTACCGCGACGGTTGCTGCAGTACCGGGGACGAGGATTCCGGACGCCACACCATCTGCGCGGTGGTGACCGCGGAGTTCCTCGAGCACCAGCGGTCGATCGGCAACGACCTCTCGACCCCCGTGCGCGCCTACCGGTTCCCCGGTTTGAAGCCCGGCGACCGCTGGTGTGTCACCGCCCTGAACTGGCTTCGAGCCTTCAACTCCGGATCCGCGTGCCCGGTGGTACTGGCATCGACACACGAGCACACGCTGGAAGTCGTCCCTCTGGACATTCTCCAGCAGTACGGGGTCGACGTCCCCGACGATCTGGCCGGCCTGTAGTCCAGTCAACTCGGCTAGCCTTGACCGGGTGGCCTCGGTCCTGACTGTGAACACCGCACCGGCGGTCGTCGATCTCGGCGCGATGCATAGCGGCATCGACAAGCGTCCCAGCGCCGAGCCGCTCACCGTGCGTGCCCCCGGCCCGAGAAAGGGCGGGCTCGGCAGCGGGGTCGTCGGTGACACGATCGGCAATTCGCGCCACCACGGCGGTGACGACCAGGCCGTGTACGCCTACGGGCGCGAGGATCTCGACGACTGGCAGTCCCGCCTCGGCCGTGACATCGACAACGGCATGTTCGGCGAGAACATCACCACCTCGGGGGTGAACCTCACCGACCGCCTCGTCGGCGAGCGATGGGCGGTCGGTGACGACGGATTGGTGCTGGAGGTCACCAGCCCGCGCACCCCCTGCAAGACCTTCTCCACCTGGCTGGGGATCCCGGGGTGGATCAAGACATTCACCGCGGCCGGCGTGCCCGGTGCGTACTTCCGGGTCCTCGAGCCCGGCACCATGCGGGCCGGCGACCGGATTCAGATCATCGAGCGTCCCGACCATTCGGTGACCGTCGGCGTGGTGTTTCGTGCGCTGATGCTCGAGCCCGCGTTGATGCCCACCCTTGCGGCGGCAGATGCCCTGCCGGACAAGATCAAACAGCAGGTCGCGCGGCGGCGCAGAGCCTGACGTCTGACGAGTTCGTCGCGGCGACACACAGAGTTATCCCAGCTGCCGGATATAACGTTTCGGCGACTGGGTATGCAGCCGGGGAGCAACATCGGTCTGGGTGCCCCGCCCGGTAGCGGGGGCCGGCGCGGCATCGGGGCCGCGCACCAGAAGTCGCGCGGCCGGGGCACACGGCGGCACAAGTGGATGGACGTCGACAGGAGCATCGGGTGAGAAACGACTGGAATCCGGCACGGTCTGACCCCGTGTTCGAAGATGCGGTTGCACGAGCGAGGACGCTGCATCTGGCTGAAGGGGTCCTGGTGGGCTTGCGCAGATGCGCACCGGAAAACGCGATCGCCGAACTGGTTTCGGTCGCCGGCGCGGCGGGACTGTCCACATCCGCGGTCGCAAGGGAACTGGTGACCCTGGTCAGCGGGGCCGCCAACCAGGGGGTCGAGTCCGCCGCCCGCACCGTGGTCCACGAGCAGTGGGGTGGCCTGATCGGGCAGGGCACCCCCGTTCAGGCGGATAACACGTAGGACAGGAAGAACCCGCCCGCGGTCGCGAACGCGTTCAGCGGTCTGCCGTGTTCGAAGGCTTCGGGCATCAACGTATCGGCGACCGAGGCCAGTACCGCGCCACCCGCGAACGCCAGCGCGATAGCCACCACTTCAGGCCGCAGACCGCCGGCCGCCGCCCGTCCGATCACCACCGCAGCGGCGAGCAACACCGCACAGACCGTCCAGGTCGCCATGACCGCGACCGGGCTCATTCCGCCTTTTCGCATGGACACGCTGCCCGCCAACGCCTCTGGCAGGTTCGAGAAGAAGATGGCGACCAGCAATGACAGCGACGCGCCGCCCACCAGCGTCACACCGAGCGCCAAGTTCTCCGGCACGCCGTCGAGGGTGACCGCTGCGAGAAGCACCAGCCCGACACCCCCTTTGGCAGCCGAACTCCCCTGGTTCTGCACCCGCCGCTCCAGCAGGCAGTCGATCAGGATGAATGCCGCCGCCCCGGCGAGCAGCCCGAGCCCGGAGCGCAGCGGGCCGCCCAACTGGAACGAGTCCTCGAACAGTTCGAACGCCAGCGCCGAGATCAGCGCCCCGCTGGCGAACGCCAGCAGCACCCGGGTCAACTGAGCGGGAGGACTCCACCGCGCCCCGATCGCGGCGCCGATGACCAGTGAACTCGATGCGGCCACTCCGTACAGCACTGCAGTCCACATGCACTCACCTCATCATGCGTCGATCAGCAGCGGGAATACCCGCCGCCGAATCGCGGAAACACGCCGAGGCCGGCGCGGGTAGAGAACCCGCGCCGGCCCGGTCGGAGTCGGTGTTCAGCAGATCAGCTGATACCCACCACTTCCTGCGCGATGGCGGCCAGCCGGGTCTGCGCCGCGGACACCACTCGCTGGCGGTCCTTGTTCGCTTCCTCGTAGGCCACGATGACCCGGATGTCCGCCGGATCGGTCAACTCCTTGACCGCGCTGGCGGCCTCGTTGACGTTCAGATCGTCGTAGTCGGTGATGGGCAGCTCGGTCTCGTCGAGGATGCCGGTCGCCCCGCGGGCGGCATGGATGGCATCGGCGGCCTGGTCGGCCCCCTGCTCACGGGCGACCCGCTCGGCGGCCTCCAGCGCCGAATTGCGCGCACCCGCAAAGGTCTTGGAGGCGATGTCGCCGGTCCGCGAACCGCGGTTCACCAGCTCGGCGAACGCCGGCCGGACCGATCGCACGGCTTCGGCCGCGCGCTCAGCGCTACGTGTCGACCACGTCAGCGGCAGGTTGACGAACCTGACGGCCAGCCCGGCAGCTGCCTGCAACGGGGTCCGCCGCAGCGCGGCGGGGCCACCGAGGGCGTCCTCGGCGAGAACCGTCGTCAGCCACTCGACCGTCGCGGAGTGGGCGGTGATCAGGCGCGTCGCCAGCTCTTCGACGTCCTTGTGCTGGGCGGCCACTGCCAGCGCCTTGACGTACCGGGCGCGGTCCAGCAGCTGCCCCTCCAGCGCGAGGTCGCCGAGGAGCGCCTCGTCGAACGGCTCCGCCTGCTCGGTCAGCGCCTTCACGGCGGCCGCGGCTCGGCCGAGGAACGGACCGATGACGTCGGGGAAGCCACCGAGGTCGCGAACGGCCTTCTCGATCGCCTCGGCGCGGATCCGCGCGTTGTCGGCATTGCGCTGCAATTCGGTCCGTACCGCCTCGGTGCGGGCCTGTACCACGCGGGTCTCGGCGACCTGGATCTCGGTGTGGGTGAGATCCAACAGGCTACGGAGCTGCGCGACCAGGGTCGCAGTGGTCAGTGTGGTCGATGTGTTCGGTGATGCCATGACTTCGGTACACCCCTTGATAGCTAGAGAGTTTCGGACAGCGCATGAATGCGCCCATGTGTCGGTTACCCGTCGACGCGGACTTGTACAGACCGAGCGCGCAGATGTGAGAAACCTCGGGTCAGGTGTATGTCCGGCCCGCTTCGGGTAACGGTCTGCCCAGCGCTGGTGAACACGGTTTGGCCGCGATCCAGCCGGGTATTGATCCGTTCGTGATGCCGACCCTTCTGCAACCGGTGCTCCCCGAACCACGCGGGCCGATCTCCATGTCCGTGATCGACCTGCTGACCGAACGGGCCCCGCACCACCACCTGATGCGGGTGGTGACGTCACTCGCCGACGCTGATCCGTACGGTATCGACGTCCAACTCACCCTCTACATCTGCTACGAGCTGCACTACCGCGGGTTCACCGACGTGGACGCCGGCTGGGAGTGGAACCCCAGCCTGCTGCACCTGCGCGGCCGCCTGGAAGAACTGTTCCTGGCCGCGGTCGGCGACGAGGTCGGCGAGATCGACGCGGACGCCACCGCAGCGGCAGAGTTGGACGGTCTGTGCGTGGAACCTGTCGACGGCACCGGTCCGTCGTACTACCTGCGCGACGAGGGCACCTGGGAGCAGATGCGGGAGTACTTCGCCCATCGGTCGCTCTATCACCTCAAAGAGGGCGATCCGCACGCGTGGACAATTCCGCGCCTGACCGGCCAGGCGAAGGCGTCGTTCGTGGCAGTGGAGTTCGACGAGTTCGGGGGCGGCAAGGGTTCCCGGCTGCACCAGCAGCTGTTCGCCGACCTGATGGCCGCGGCGGACCTGGACACGACCTACCTCGGCTACCTGGCCGACGTGCCCGCGCCGACGCTGGCGGTGGTGAACCTGATGTCGATGTTCGGTCTGCACCGCCGGCTGCGGGGATCGTCGGTGGGCCACTTCGCCGCCACCGAGGTCACCTCCCCTCCCGGATCACGCCGAATGGTGCAGGCACTGGAACGCTTCGACGCGCCGATGGCGTGCCGCGCTTTCTACCTCGAGCACGTGGAGGCCGACGCGGTTCACGAACAGGTGGTCCGGACCGACGTGGTCGGCGATCTGGTTGCCCGCGAACCTCAACTCGAGCGTGACGTGGTGTTCGGCATCCGGGCCTTCGACGTGGTCGAGGGACGTCTGGCCGATCACCTCATGCAGTGCTGGCGTGCCGGGCGTCCGTCACTGCGCAGCCCGCTGAGCTGACCGGCGGCGGTGGCTGGTGTCGCACAGCGGGTAGGTCTTCGATCGCCGGCACGCACAGATGGCGACCATGAACCGGTCCGACTCCACCACGCTGCCGTCAGGCATCTCGATCCGAACCGGGCCCTCCACCATCACCGGACCGGCGGGAACCACCCGGACCAGACGCGGAGCATCGCTCACGGCGCGTCCGCCCGGATCACGACGATCCTCTCCTCCCGGCGCCCCGGGGGCAGCAGACCTACTCGCGTCAGCCATTTCGCGCGCGCCGACATCACGGGACCGAACGGAATGAACTGTTGTGCGACCACCTCGACATGCATGCCGTGGCCGCGCAGTGCCGCCAGGGTCTTCTTGATATCCGAGCACTCCGACTGGACGACCAGCATGGTGCCGCCGTCGTCCACCAGCAGCGGGGCTGCGGCGCACAACGGGTCCAGGATCATCCGGCCGTCGGTGCCGGCGTTCCACGCCTGCGCCGGTCCGGCCGTGGCCGGGATGGAGTCGGTGTCGTCGACCGGCCCATGCGGTACGTAGGGAGGGTTGGCGACGACGAGGTCAAAAGGCGCGAACTCCACCGCGCGCGACCATGAACCGCGATGGACCCGCACGCTGACCTCTTCGGCCAGTGCGCTCTGGCGGGCATGCCGCACCGCCTGGGGGCAGATGTCGAACGCGGTGACCTCTGTCGCTCCGGCGGCGGCTGCGGCGATCGCGACCACACCGCTGCCGGTGCACAGGTCGGCGACCCGGGCTCTGGATACCAGTCCGGTCCCGGCCATGGCTTCGATGAGCAGGTGCGAATCCTGCTGCGGGGGATAGATCCCCGCGGGCACGGCAAGCTCAGCAAAATCCGTGTAAGCGGTGGTCACGTGCTCTCCTCGGTGAGAATCCCCGATCGGGGTTCAGCGTTGCGTTCTGTAAATGCCCCCTACGCCGTGACCCAAACCACCGGGCGTTCTGGTGCCGCGCGGATCCGCACTGCTCGGAGGGAATCCGCGACGCCGAGAACGTGGCGGCTGAACTCAGGCGGCAGCCGCGTGGGGCAGCGTCCGCATGGCCGTGCGGACGGCCAGGTAGATCGCCGTCGAGGTCACCACGAACACCGGCCAGCCCATCGCGATCCGGGCGACGGCGAGCAGGGACTCCTGGTCGGTGTCATACAGGTAGTACTGGACCAGGAACCGCGACCAGGACACCACCGCCATCGTGACCGTGACGATGTCGAAGGCCAGCCGCACCCGGGGCACCCGACGCCAGGTGTCGTCACGCCCGGTCACCCTGGCCCAGACCACACCCACCAGTGGCCGCCGGATCAGGACCGACGCCGTGAACACGATGGCCAGCACCAGGTACATCCCGATGCCGGGCAGGTAGAAGTCCTTGGCCTGTCCGGTGACATACGCGAACGCCGCACAGACACCGACGCCGGCGAATCCCAGTACGGCCGGCCGGGGTGAGCCCCGGCGGAAGAGCTGCCAGCCCAGCACCGCCGCGGCGGCGGACAACGAGGCGATGATCGCCGGAACGAGTCCGGCGGCCGGAGAGACCACCGCGAAAGTGGTCACCGGCAGCGCGGTGTAGATCAACCCGCTGACGCCGCCCGCACGCGCCAGCAGACCGCCGGCGGGTGTTCCGGCAGCGGTCATGGGGCCAAGAGTACCGACGGCCGCGATGACCTGCCCGTTGTGAGTTGACTCTCAGGTTCGCGATCGGGGGGTTCTGGCGTTTGGCCCGCACGCCGCACCGGGAAACCTCAGGATCGCCGCCCGAATGGGTTTCCACACCGGTTTGCCACACCAATTCAGGAGCAGACACCCGGATCCGGAGCGCGAACTGGCCCGGGTGCGCTACGACGGCGGTTGAGCCCCCCGGTCGGTCAGCACCGGTACGCGGGTCCGGCGTTCAGTGAAAAGGATTGCTGTTGGACTGCCACTGCGCCGATTCGGGTCGGGGACCGAAGCGCCGGGCGTAGGCCTCGTCGATATGAGCCTTCTTCTTCCGGTTGATCACGTCGACCAGGTTCGGATCGAGCCCGTGCTGTGCCAGCCGGTGCCGGCGCCACACCTTGTTGAGCGCGAGCGCCATCAGCAGGCTCCAGATGTAGATCGGCACCGTCATCTCCAGGTGCACGTACAGCGACGCGGGAAGCAGCCACAGCGGCGCCAGGACGAACAGCGGCGGTATCGCCATCCGGATCATGTGCCTGCGCACGGCTCCCTGCGCGGCGAGGTCCTCGGCAACCCAGCGACTCATCGAGGACGGCAGCCGACGGCCGTACGAGTAGCCGATGTACTGCACAAGCGATGGTCGGTCAGTGGCCATGGTCGGCTCCCTGTCGGTGTTCGTCATCGGTATCAGAGTGTGCCCGCCGCGAGCGCGGCGGAGTTGATGTGGGTCAGCACCCGACGCAACTCCTCGAGTTCGGCCAGGTCAACGCCCAGTCGGGTGACCACGGCGGCCGGAATCGCCAGCGCGCGGCTGCGCAGCGCGAGGCCGGCATCGGTCAACTCGACATCGGTCGCCCGCTCGTCTGCGGCGCTTCGCGCACGGGTGAGCAACCCCAGCGTCTCGAGCCGCTTCAGCATCGGGGACAGCGTGGCCGAGTCGAGCTGCAGCGCAGTCGCGATCTGTTTGACCGACAGCGGTGCCCGGTTGTCGGGAGTGGACCTGTGGTGGTCCCACATCGCCAGCATCACGAGGTACTGCGGATGGGTCAGCCCCAACGGTTCGAGCAGCGGCCGGTACACGGCCAGCACCGCCCGGTTGGTGACCGCCAGCGCGAAACACGCCTGCTGTTCGAGGGCGAGCGGATCGAGATCGGGATCGACTGCGGCGGTCACGGGTTCCACGGTACCCGAATAGTCGTACACAAATAGATCGTGCGCTAACAATCACAGTTCCCGGTCGGCCAGGTTTCTCGCCCGCGGCGCCGGGAACACGACCTCGAAGTCACAAGTCCATCAGGTCCCATCAGGAGGTTTCATGTCCATCTGCGACACGTGCGGAAACGACTACGACAAAGCATTCACCGTGCGTTGGCCGGACGGCCGGTCGGCCACCTTCGACAGCGTCGAGTGCGCGGCCGTGCAGCTGGCGCCGGATTGCGGGCACTGCGGGTGCCGCATCCTCGGCCACGGTGTCGAGACCGAAGAGGGCATCTTCTGTTGCGCGCACTGCGCCCGAAAAGACACCGACGCCGACGTCAACGACCGCTACCCGGTGCCGGCAGGCGGCTGAGCGTCGCGCTACAACCGACCCACTGCGAATGCCGCGCCCTCGTTGACGCTTCCGTCGATCGGATACAGCGCGTGCGCCAGCGTCGGTCCACCATCGGCAACACCCGAGCAGATGGTGTCCCCCGGGGCGCACAGTTGCAGCGTCTTGTCGGCGTAGAGGGGGCCGATGGTGATGGCCGGCGCGTCGTACCTCTGCAGGAACTCACCCGACGGGGTGCCGAAGAGCACGACGGCGGCGACATGGTCGGCCACCTCCGCTGGCATCGGCTCGGGCGCCACCTCGGCGGGCACACTGCTGGGCACGACGTCGGACGTCACGAACCCCGACACCACCGCACCCTGGGAGTATCCGCCCAGAATGAGCCGGGTGTCCGGGCAGTTGGCCGCGATGGCCTGGACATGATTCGCCGCATCCCGGACGCCGTCGATCACTGTCGAGGCGAAGATCTCGCGTTGCTCGAAGTTGCTCCCGGCCGGATAGTTCACGGCGTAGACGCCGACCGTCCGGCCGCCGGCCTGGGCGCGCACCGCCTCGACGAAGGCCTGTCCGATGCCGCCGACCCCGGGGGCTTCACCGGTGCCGCGGGCGAATACCACCTCGACGTCGGGGCACGGTTGGGCCACAGCGGACGGGACGGCGACCCCGACCAGCGTTGCCCAGATACCGAGCGCCGCAACCATCACGCCACGGACCATTCGTCGAGCTGTCATGAAGGACTCCTTTATTCGCAGGCGCCCACATGATCAATGGCGCAGTCGAGCAATACCCGCAAGTTCGCTGGCCAAACGACGGACCTCAGCCGGCGCCGGGGTCATCGACCTCTACGAGCAACGGACGGTGATCGGACAGCGGCGCATCCGGTGTGAGACAACCCCGCCCGCGCAGGCCGGGATGGTCGGTGAGGATGTGATCGAGCTGGCGGTCCGGAGCTTCGGCGGGAAAGGTTGCCGCGGCGGCCAGGGCGCGCATCCGCGACCATCTCGCCGCCGGCGCCGGGGGGAGGTTGAGGTCACCCATCAGCAGTCGCGGCCCGGGCATTCCCCGCAGATCCCTGATCAGCCGGCGCAGCTGATGACGATTCCATCCGGGCACAAAAGACAGGTGGGTGTTCGCGACCGACATCGGCCCCAGTGGAGTGTCCAGTTGGGCGATCACCGCGGCTCTGGGCTCCTCGTCGACGACCACGACGCGGTTGGGGCCGGGAAGATACATCGGGAACCGCGTCGGGATCCGGGGCAGCCGCACCACCTGCCAGCTCGTCGCGGGAAAGCGGGACAGCAACGCGATGCCGTACGCGGCCGTGCCGGGCTGTTCCTCGCCGGTCGCGGCCATCCAGGTGGCGCCCGGCGTGCCGGCGATGGCGGCGACGAAACGGTGCGCTACCGCCCCCATCGCCTCAGCCGCCACCGAGGTCAGATCGGCGCGACCGGACCGGTCCTGTTCGAAGTCGACCTCCTGTAACGCCAGCACATCAGGGTCCAGGTCGCGGATGATCGTCCGCAGCCGGTCGGGTTCCACTAGGCCGTCGTGCACCGTCCGGCCGTGGAGGATGTTGAAAGTCGCGATCCGCACGGGTACCAGTTACCCACCGAGGGCGCCGCGCAACAGCAAAGGAGCGTCATGATGTGTCCGCGTGACGAACGGCTGCGCCGCTCGCTGAGATCCGCGGCGTCGGCGCTGAAGGAACACGGACCGCGGTTCGCGCTGGCAGGCGGATATGCGCTGTGGGTCTTCGGGGCGCCGGAGCCGGTGCACGACGTCGACTTCGTCGTCGCCGAAGCCGACGTCGAAACCGCCGCGGAAACATTGGCCAAGGCGGGCTTCGTGATCGAGCGCACCCCCGAAGACTGGCTGTTCAAGGCGCACGCCCAGGACGTGGTGGTCGACGTGCTGCACCGGGTCAACGGTGTCGTCGTCGGCCACCAGCATCTCGACGCGGCCGAAGTGCACGACGTGCTGGCGGTCAGGATCCCGGTGCTGACCCCGACGACCGTGTTGATCCAGAAGTTGCTCGCCCTGGGAGAGCATTTCTGTGACTTCACCTCCCTGCTTCCGGCGGTGCGCGGGGTGCGCGAGCGGGTCGATTGGCAGCAGGTGCGGGCCGCGACCGCCGACAACGACTACGCCGTGGCATTCCTGGTACTGGCCGACCGGCTGCGGATCACCGCGTGACGCCCGGTTCGGCACGGCGACAACGGGTATGCCGCTGTGGTGACCGAACCAGCAGTGATCGTGATCGGCAGCGGACCCGCCGGGGTGGGCGCCGCGGAGGAGTTCCGGAAGCAGCAAGCGGATGTGCCGGTGCGCATCCTGACCGCCGACTGTGATGAACCCTACGAGCGGCCGCCGCTGAGCAAGGAGTTTCTCCGCGGTGAGACCGATGAGGTCAGCATGCGTCCGTCGTCCTGGTTCGCCGAACGGGACCTGGAACTGATCACCGACGCCCCCGTGACCGAGATCGACACCGATGCCCGGACCGTGACGGCGGGTGGCCGCCGACAGGAATACCGTCACCTGATCCTGGCGTCCGGGGCGAGCCCCCGGCCGTTGCCGGTTCCCGGCGGCGGGCGGGCCCTGCAGTTGCGCTCGCTGCAGGACGCACAGCGACTGCGGGCGTCGTCGCAGGGCGCGCAGTCGGCGGTGGTCATCGGCGCCGGGTTCATCGGATGCGAGGCGGCCGCGTCCCTGGCCCGGAATGGCCTGGCGGTCACCCTGGTGGCGCCCGATGCGGTTCCCCAGGAGAAGCGGCTGGGCACCGAGGCGGGACGCAGGCTGGTCACCCTGATCGAGCAGACCGGGGCCCGGTTCTCCGGCGGAGTCCGGGTGCGGGAGATCCGCCCCGGCGCGGTCGTGCTGGACGACGGCGCCACCGTCGAGGCCGACCTGATCCTGGCGGCGACCGGAGTCGAGCCGAACAGCGCGGCGGCCGAGGCGGCGGGAGTGCCCGTCGATCAGTCGCGCATCGTGGTCGACGCCGGGATGATGACCCGCACGCCGGGTGTGTCGGCAGCAGGGGATGTCGCGTTGGCGTTCAACACCACCGCGGGCCGGTCCCTGGCGGTCGAACACTGGCAGGATGCCGCAGAACAGGGCGCGATCGCCGGCGCTCGTGCCGCCGGCGACCAACAGAGCTGGTCCGATGTTCCCGGGTTCTGGACCACGATCGGTGATACGACGCTGAAGTATCACGCCTGGGGGGATGGCTATGAGCGGAGCCGCCTGATCGCACACGGCGACGGGTTCACCGTCTGGTACGAGTCCGGGGGCGTCGCCGTCGCGGTGCTGACCTGCAACGCCGACGATGACTACGAGCTCGGTGAAGGTCTGATCCGGGCCGGAGCAGCCGCACCGGTCTTGTAGCGATTCCCGGCCGTCAGTGATTGCGCAGAGTGGCGATCAGCTTGCTCTTGGTCAGATCCGAGTAGCCCGAGATCCCGAGTTCCTTGGCACGCTCTTTCAGTTCCGGAACCGTCCAGTCCTCGTAGCTTCCGGACTCTCCGCCCTTTTTCCCCACCGCTGACTTCCCGCGGGCCGCCGCCGCGTTGGAGATGCGGGCGGCCTTCTCCTTGGAGTTGCCTTCCTCGCGCAGGTCCTCGTACATCTTCTCGTTCTTGATCGATGAATTGGGCATTCTCACACCTCCTGTTCCTCATACTCTGAGTTCGCAAAGGGTGCCCGACCGGGTGCGGCCCGAAACGCGGCAATGCATACAAAACGGCGGGGTGGGTACATGCTCGGCTGCGTGGAGAGGAGATCCGGTGCGTACCGAATTCCACCAGCAACTGCATGCGCTCAACTCGGACCTGACCCGGATGTGCGAACTCGCCGGTGAGGCGATGCAGCGTGCCACGGTTGGGCTGCTCACCGTGGATCTCGAGGCGGCCGAACGGGTGCTCAGCGACCTCGAGGTGCTCAACCGGATGCGCCGCGAGGTGGACCACGCGGCGCTGGCGCTCCTGGCCCGCCAGGCACCTGTCGCCAGCGACCTGCGTCTCGTGGTGGCCGCGGTACACATCACCTCGGACGCCGACCGGATGGGCGGCCTGGCTGCCCACGTGGCCCGCATCGTCCGCCGACGCCACCCCGACCCGGTTCTGCCCAACGAGGTCGTGGGTCAGTTCTCCGAGATGGGCAGCCTCGCGGTCGACCTGGCCGAGGATGCCGCCTCCGTCATCATCGACGGAGATCCGGTGCGCGCGAGCCGGATCCGCGACGACGACGAAGCGATGAACGCCATGCACCGCCGACTGTTCAGCACCGTGATGTCGCCGGACTGGAGCCACGGGGTCCCCGCGGCCATCGACCTGGTGCTGCTCGGCCGGTTCTACGAGCGGTTCGCCGATCACGCTGTGGCGATCGCCGCCCGGGTCTTGTTCCGCAGCACCGGCGACACCACGCGTGATCTCGGTCAGTGACCGGCACTCTGCATCACGGCTTGAGCATCACCTTCACGGCTCCGTCCTGCTTCTTCTGGAAGATCTCGTAGGCGTGCGGCGCCTGGTCGAGGGGCAGCGTGTGGGTCGCGAAGGTGTCCACGCCCAGCGGATCGTCGTCGGTCAGCAGCGGCATGATGTCGTCCACCCACCTCTTGACGTTGGCCTGCCCCATTCGCAGAGTCACCTGCTTGTCGAACAGCGTCAGCATCGGCATCGGATCGGCAGTCCCGCCGTACACCCCGATCAGGGAGATGGTGCCGCCACGGCGGACAGCATCGATCGCGGAGTACAACGCATCGAGGCAATCCAGACCGGCGGTCTGCATCATCTTCTTGCCCACCGCATCTGGCAGCAGACCGGTGACCCGCTGCGCGACCCGCGCGACGGGTGAGCCATGCGCCTCCATGCCCACCGCGTCGATGACCGAATCGGTGCCGCGTCCACCGGTCATGTCGCGGATCGCATCACCCACGGTGGTGTCGACCTCGTCGAGGTTCACCGTCCGAATCCCGCGGGCCGTGGCACGCGCCAGTCGCTCGGGTACCCGGTCCACTGCGATCACATCGAAACCCTGGTGCGCGGCGATGCGCGCCGCCATGTCACCGATCGGCCCGAGTCCCAGCACGGTCACCGACCCGCCATGCGGGACGTCGGCGTAGACCACCGACTGCCATGCGGTCGGCAGCACATCGGACAGGTAGACGAACCGCGAATCCGCCGGCCCGTCGGGGACCTTGATGTGCGTGAACTGGGCCTGAGGCACCCGTAGCAACTCCGCCTGACCGCCGGGCACCGACCCGTACAGCTCGGAGAAACCGAACAGCGCCGCCCCCATCCCCTGCTCGCGGACCTGCGTGGTCTCGCACTGGGTGTAGAGCTGCTTGTCACACATGTAGCAACTGCCACAAGAGATCTGGAACGGAATCACCACCCGGTCGCCGACGGCGAGGTCCCCGACCTGGCTGCCGACCTCACGCACGATCCCCATCGGCTCATGACCGAGGACGTCGCCCTCGTTCATGAATGGACCCAGCACCTCGTAGAGGTGAAGATCCGATCCGCAGATGTTCGTCGACGTGACCTCGATGATCGCGTCGGTGGGTTGTTCGATCCTCGGATCCGGAACCGTGTCGACGCGTACATCGCGCCGGCCATGCCAAGTCACTGCCTTCATCGGTACTCCCCTCACGCTCGCGCCGACCTTCAGCGCGGCAAGTGGGCTTTCGACTACCCCTCATCAAGGCCGCCAAACACCGCGGCGGCTGGCGTGCTTACTCCGCCCGCACGCGGGGTAAGTGCCAACTCATGGTGACTTCCGGACCGAAAGATTCGTTCCCGACATCGTCGCCACCGAAAGACGCGATCACCGGCCCGCCCGAATCTAGGAGTTTCCGACCATGTCCGACACTGCGGTACTTGTCATCGACATGATGAACACCTATCAACATCCTGACGCGGATCTGTTGATACCCAACGTGGCCGACATCGTCGACCCGCTCACCGAACTCATCACGCGGGCACGTGACCGTGACGACGTGGACCTCATCTACGTCAACGACAACTACGGGGATTTCACCGCTCAGCCGAGCGATCTCGTACAGAGCGCCTTGGAAGGCGAGCGTCCCGACCTCGTCAAACCGGTGGCGCCCCAAGCCGACTACCGGTTCGTCTCGAAAGTGCGGCACAGCGCCTTCTACGCTTCACCTCTGGACTACCTACTGGGCCGGCTGAGCACCCAGCGGGTGATCCTGACCGGGCAGGTGACCGAACAGTGCATCCTGTACAGCGCGCTGGACGCCTACATCCGGCATTTCGACGTGATCGTGCCCCGCGATGCGGTGGCACACATCGACGCCGAACTCGGCGAGGCGGCGCTACGGATGATGGAGAGCAACATGGGCGCCCGGTTGGCGAACGCGTGCGACTGCCTTGACTGACGCGAAGAACGCCGCCGCCGGTCACCGGCGGCGGCGCCACCACAGGAAACCGATGACGGCGACCCCGGCCAGGAGCACGCCGACGGGCGCCGCGGGGTTGGCCTTCGCAGCGGCGGTGGCCGTCTGCGCCCTGTCCACGACCGCTTCCCTGGTGTCCGCGGCCTTGTCCTGAGCGCGGCTCTTGACGTCGAGCTTGTCGGACAGCGCAGCCACGGTATCTCCGAGTTCGCTGCGGGTCTGCTCGATGTCCGCCTGCAGTTCCTCAATGCCCGCGTCCGGTCCGGGTTCAGGCGGAAGTCGGTCAGAGCCGGCCATGTCGGGCCTCCTTGATCTCCTCGAGGTCGTGCTTGACGCTGTCGACCGACTCGGTGGCCGGTGGAGACACCTGCTCGACCTGCTTGCGGCTCACCAGCGCGGCCACCCCGGCACACACGAACAGCACTGCGGCGACGATCAGCGCCGCGGCCCAGACCGGCAGCACCAGCGCCAGCCCCGCCACGCCCGCGGCGATCAGCGTGGCCAGACCCAGCACCGCGAGCAGACCCGCGGCACTGAACAGACCGGCACCGACCCCGGCATGTCGGACAGATTCCTGAAATTCCTTTTGAGCCAGTCGGATCTCGTCGCGCACCAGCCGCGACGTCTGCTCGGAGAGTTGGCCCAGGAGTTGAGGCGTCGACACCTCACTTGTGTGGTGGGGTTGCGCAGTCATCAGTCTGCCTTCCTAGCTAGCGTTCTAGCTGCATCTCTTCCACGGCAGTGCCCCTCGCCCGGCTAGGCGAAACCTCATCGGGTCAGCCCTTGGCCACTTTGCGGATCAACGTCCGGGTCGCCTTCTCCAGAATCGCCTGGGCTTCGTCGGGTTTACGGGTGCGCTGCGCGCGCCGCGCCGCGGCGGCGATGGTGTATCCCCTCTCGTACCCGGCCACCACGCGCGGGTCGACGTAAGAGCCGCGGGCTACCGCCGGGGTGTTCCCCAGCCCGTCGGCGACTTCTTTCATCACCGCTGCCTCCACCCGTTTGACCACCTTCTCCGAGACCGGCGGGTCCGCGTCGACGAAGGCCTCGGCGGCCAGATCCCCGGCGATTCGGGCGCGCCACTGCGGCAGTTCCAGCGACATCTCCAGCACCCGGTCGAACTTCTCCTCGGCGCGCTCGTCCTGCCACGCCTGGTGGTACAGGTACTGACGACGGCCCGCGACGTCGGTGCCGACAGCCTGGATGTGGCCGTTGGGGTGGGGGCTGATCCACACTTTCTTCCAGGCGGGCGGGATGACCAGATCCTTGATGCGCTGCAGTGTGGCTTCGTCGTCCAGGTCGTCCAGCAGTTCGCCGTCGGTGCCGTAGTACGCAAAACCCTTGCCTCTGCGTTTCCGGGTGATTCCCGGTCTGTCCAGTGCACTGCGCCGCAACCGCACGCCCCGCCTCCAGGTTCCGCCCGACCACCGTTGGTGGCGCCGGGATTACCCGCAGCGACGTGCCGTTACACTTTCGTGCCTGCCGGGTACTCAACGCGTTCCGCACCCGTCAGGAAGCAGACACGATGAGCCGAACCTCCAAAGTCCTCTACACCCCGCTGTCGATGGTGATCAGCGTGGCCGGCGGCCTGGTGGCCAGCGCATTGTTCACCCAAGTCTGGAAACGGATCGGCGAGGCCGACCAACCACCGCCAGATCCGGACGATCTCAGCCAGTCGACGGCCAAGGTGCTGCTGGCCGCGGCGCTTCAGAGTTTGATCTTCGGCCTGGTTCGCGCCGGCGTTAACCGGGCGAGCGCACGCGGTTACAAAGCGGTCACCAACGAAACCCCGTCCTGACCGCTCGGGGACGGGTGGTCCTGGTCAGCCGTGCCGTCCCCGGGACCTGCGCAGTACCCGTCCCCGCAGAACCGCTTGATGTTCCTCGGCCTCGTTCTTGTCGATGCCACTGGAATCCCGCACCGGCAGCCTGAGATCGTCCTCGGCGGCCATACCGGCCTGCAGCTGGCGCCCCCGCTCCAGTTCGGCATCAACCTCCGCCCCGAACAGCAACGCCAGGTTGGTGATCCACAGCCACAGCAGGAACACCGCGACGCCGGCGAGCGCCCCGAACGTCCTTTCGTAGTTGCCGAAATTGGCGACGTAGCCGCCGAACAGCAGCGACGCCAGAACCCACACCACGATCGCAGGGAACAGCGACAGCACCGCGTAGTAGGTCAGCGCCGCGGCAAGGTCCATGCACTGGTCCCGGCTGAACTCCCCGATCGTCTGGCGCAGCACATACCGCACGGACGGCCGGGTCAGGTCCGTCGGGGACTCCGGCTTGCGCCGGTCGTCCGGTTCGGGGCAACCGGCGTCACCTGCTACCGGCGGCTGCGCTGTGGACGGCGCGGGTCGACGAGGGGAGACGAGGGTTCGTTTCCGCCCGGCCAACGTCGCGGCCGCGATACCGGCCACGAACGCGCCCGCCACCGCGACGGGTCCACGCGCCCGTCACCGCGACGGGTCCACGCGCCCGTTGTCCACTACGGGAATCCTGAATCTGGCGCTGAAGGCCGGCCCGACTGGGACTGCATCGCCCGGTGATGCCCGCGAACGGCCCGCTTAAAACGGTCTTGGCCGATGACTTCAGCAGGCCACGCAGGTCTACCTGACAACCGCGACTCGCGGTGTGACCAGACCAGGAGGTGAACCGTGACCGCCGTGACCGCCGAGGGTCCGCTGCCCGCCATCGTCGACCGTGCTGCCTGGCAGGACCGACTCGATCAGCTGCTGACGCGCGAAAAGGCGCACACCCGGGAGGGTGATGCCATAGCCGCTGCCAGGAGACGGCTTCCGATGACCGAGGTCGACCCGCAGATGCCGCTCACCGGGGCGCACGGCACGGTGTCGCTGCTCGATATGTTCGAAGGCCGCCGGCAACTGCTGACTTACCTGCACATGTGGCACGACGGCAAGCCCGCCGAACAGCAATGTGAGGGTTGCACGTTCTTCACCGGGCATGCTCTGGAACTGTCCTACCTGCACAGCCGCGACGTCACGTACGCGACGATCTGTGAGGGCCCGTATTCGGAGAGCGCACGCTATCGCGACTTCATGGACTGGAAGATGCCGTGGTATTCCGCGGGTGAGTCGGCTGAGAAACTGCTAGCCGGAAGGCACTTCGGCGCGTACGCGTGCTTCCTGCGCCACGGCGATCGGGTCTTCGAGACGTATTGGACTACCGGACGGGGCACCGAGGCCGGCGCCACCAGCTATCACCTGTTGGACCTCACGGTCTTCGGCAGACAGGAAACCTGGGAGGACTCGCCCCGGGGCTGGCCCCAGCGGTTCGCACCCGATGGTGACAATTTCCGTAGCGACGGTCGGCCGACTGCGCAGTGGTCGAGGCTGAAGGCGGGCCGCTGCGACGATCTCCACGGATGAGTTGTCACCGCCAGGCGAACACCGGCTGCTCCAGCTCGTCAACCGGGTCGTGGCGGCCCTCCAGCGCCAACCACCTCAGCTGCAGCAGGATCGCGCCCGTCGGAGCATGGATGAGGTCGCCGCCCAACGGAATCTGCACTACCGGTCGGGGACTCTCAGGGATCGTGATGAACCGCGGCGAGTCGTCCCGCAGGAGTTGGTGCAGCCCCACCCGGTAGACCGCCACCACCTCGTCGGGTGCCGGGCGTGGGTCGAGCCGGCCACTGCCCCAGATCACCACCGGCGTGATGACATAGCCCGACCGCGTCGGGTAATCGTCGAGTAAGCCCAGCACGTTGGTGGCAGGCATCCGGACGCCGACCTCTTCGTCGAGCTCACGCAGCGCGGCCTGCACCACGGTTTCGCCGGGGTCCAGCCGGCCACCAGGCAGTGCCCATTGGGCGGCGTGCGAGGTGAGTCGAGAAGCCCTGCGGCACAATAAGAATGCGGCACCACCGGACACGTCGACCATCCTGCCGTCGAGGTCTGCCGGCATCGGTCGCCCGGCGATCCAGTCGTCCACCGGCGCCGGGTCGACGCGGTCCTCACCCAGCTCGGAGTCGACGAGGACCACCGCGACGGCCGCGTGCCGCTTCGTCGGGTCAGTCACCGTGCGACGCTCGTGACCCGCCAGACGGGCCCGGACCTGCTCCCGCAGCACCTCGTCGTAGCTGACCGTCACGCCGTGATCCCGGCGGCCCCGTCGAGGTACTGCAGCAAGTCGTGGGCCGCCAACTCGACGGCCTTGTGCCGCCACTGCGAAGCGCGGTACACGCAGGCGATGAGCCCAGTGCGGTGGACCCGGCGGAAATCGCCGAAGACGAAGGCGTAGCGCGCTTTCGTCCCGTCCTCGGCCCCGTCGGTCAGGCCGAGATGCCAGCGCGCGTACTCCTGCCAGTCGTGCGACTCGAGGTAGGCGTTTTCTGCGGCGGCGTTGGGCTGCACCTCACCCCAGTCGCTGTCGAGCACGTACTGCCTCGAGTCGATCAGCCCGCGAGCATGCTCGACAGCCGCCCCGTTGACGTCATACCTGGCCATCGTGCCATTGTTTCAACAGGCGTCCGCGCGTCACCGGCCGGTGTGCGGCGTGGGACTCTGCGCTGATTCCCACTTGGACTCCAGCGCCCGGGTGACCGCGGTATCGGCGGGCAGTTCGGCGTCGAACGTCTCCCCGTCGTCGCCTTCGAGGGTGACGATGATCGCCGGTGTCGCGTTGACTTCGCTGGAATCTTTGTGCACCACCTTGTACGGCCGTCCGTCGCCGGGCCGGTCGGGCAGTTGCAGCGCGATGATGTCACCTGGGGCGACGTTCTCGAGTCGGTCGTTGTCGGTCTGGCCGGCCACGCGTTCCTCCTGTGTCAGCTGTCGTGCTCGGGGGTTCGGTCAGTTCAGGGGCGTTCTCCCGGGTCGCCATGCCTCCTTCGCCACCGTGGTCGGCGGGTCCCGGCCGACCACCTTTCGGCTCTTCGGTCCGGCCGTCGGCAGGATCGGTGCTCTCACCCAATTGCGCGCCCTTCGTCAGGTTCCTGGTACCCCGTTCCGACGCGTCCGACTCAAGGTCACCCTCGACGAGCCCGCGGCGGGTCAAGTCCATGGACGTGGTGTACGACGTCGTCGTGTGATTCTTCGTGGTGATGGTTCAGGCGGTCAGTGCCGCGGGGGTGTCCTCCTGTTCTGACGGGGTGTCGTTGACGGCGCGGGA
>NZ_CACSIP010000053.1 GCF_902705885.1 Mycolicibacterium austroafricanum
CACCGCCACCACCGCCGCCGCCACCGCCGCCACCGCCCCCTCCGCCGGATGTCACCGTCTGCGCGGACTTCGGACGGCGCATCAGCGTGAGCGGATGCGTATAGCTTCTGTCGCGCATCAGCGCGATCTCCAGCATGTTTCGCGAAGCGCGGAACAGATCAACCGTCAGTCGAACCGGTCGGAACTCTGTTGACCCGCAACTGATCTCGAGAGCACGGGCTACCAACCCGACGATCGTCGGATCGTTGAGTTGGTCGTCACCCCGGTGGCTCTGCGCAAAGCGGGAGGCATGAAACCGGCCTCCTCCGAGATCAGAAGAGCGCAGGCCGTCGCGATGTCCCCGGGCCGGCCCATTCGCCGCACCGGGGTGTGGCCACCTCGCCGGTGTTCAGCGGTTCAGCTGCCATATCCGCGTGGACAGCACCGTCGCGAATGCGCACCACGCCGGGTATGCGGCCAGCGCCGCACCGGCGGGGGCGTTCACCGCGGCCGCCCGGCGCGCCAGGTCGACACTGCTGGCGGTCAGCACTCCCGCGCCGAGCGCAGCCGCGCCCAACCGCTTGCGGTTGAAGAAGACCCAGCTCCAGCCGGCATTGAGCACCAGGTTGGCGGCCAATGCCCGGGTGTACGCCCGCGCCTGGTCGGAATCTCCGCGGTCGTTCAACGTGTCGATGGTCGAGGCGGACACGACCGCGATGTCGCTGTACAGAACGTTCCACGCAATGGGGAAGGCCATCCGGGGCGGCTGGAAGCCCGGCTTCTTGAGCCGGTCGTACCACGGCGATTGGACCGCAGGTGTGGTGGCGAGGGCTCCGAGACCGGCGGCGGCGAACGCCGCCCCGGCGGTCTTGGCGAGGGTCAACGGGCGCATGGCGGGTCCTTCCTACGGCGGGCGGTGGCATGACGATCATTACCCCGATCCCGGTATCGCGAACCCGCGGGGTCGGGGCTGGCACGCATCTTCCTGGCGTTCTCCACCGCCGAGGTCCCCAACCTGGCCAGTGCGTTCCCGCTGTGGCCCTCGACCCGTTGTCGGCACTGCTCGGCCGGCCGTGATAATCAACAGGGAAATCAAGATGACCTAATGATCGGAGCAGACGTGCACGAGACCGGCGCCGGGATGTCCGGCAAGCTGGTCGACCCACCGACCAGGGCGCCGCGCTTCCTGGTCGTCGGGCTGAGCGTGGTGGTGCTCACAGTGGCGGTGCTGCAGACCGCGGTGGTCCCCGTGCTCGGGGTGATCGCCGATCAGCTGGGGGCGTCGACGGTGGCGGTCAGCTGGGTGGTGACGGCCAACCTGCTGGCGGCCGCTGCCGCGACCCCGCTGATCGGACGCCTCGCCGACCTGCACCGCAAGAAGCGTGTGCTGCTCGTCGTGCTGGCTGTCGTGTTGGCCGGTTCCCTGCTGGCCGCGACCACCACGTCGCTGGCGCTGCTGATCCTCGCCCGGGTGCTGCAGGCGGCATCGTTCGCGCTGTACCCGATCAGCATCGCGATCCTGCGCGAAGAGATCAGGCAGGACCGGATGGGATCGGCGATGGCGGTGCTGTCCGGCACGCTGGGTTTCGGCGGCGGCACCGGCCTGGTGGTGGTGGGTCTGCTGATGAGCGGCGACCCCGGGTACCACCGCGTCTTTTGGCTCACCACGGCGTTCACGGTGCTCGTTGTGGTGATCGTGGTGCTCGTCGTCCCGGACCGACCGCGGAGCACCACCGGCTCGATCGACTGGCTGGGTGCGCTGGGACTGGCTGCGGGATTGTCCGCGCTGCTGCTGGCGATCACCCAGGGCACCTCGTGGGGGTGGGGCTCGCCGTGGACGGTCGCCAGCGCAGGCGGCGGAGTCCTCGTCCTGATCGGCTGGTGGGTGTGGGAGAAGCGCACCGCACGCCCGCTGGTCTCGACCCGTATGCTGTCGCGGCGCACGATGCTGTTCACCAACCTCGCAACCATCTTCGTGGGCATGGGGCTGTACTTCGCGTTTCTCGGCCTCACCCAGTTCGTCCAGATACCGCGGGATGTCGCCGGTTACGGCTTCAGCGCGACGGTGCTCGAGGCCAGCGTGATCTACCTACTGCCCGGCGCGGTCACCGGCTTCGCCGTGGCGTTGTTGAGCGGGCGCTTCATCGACCGGTTCGGCGCACGACCGGTCCTGGTGGTCGCCGCCATGGCGGGAATCACCGGCTTTCTGTTCATCGCATTCGCGCACTCGTCGCCGTGGCAGGTGATCACCGCGAACATCCTGGCCAACGCCTACATCAGTCTCGGCTACGGGGCGCTGCCCGCGCTGGTCGTCGGCGAGGCCCCGGCCGGTGAGACCGGGGTCGCCACGAGCATGAACGCGATCGCCCGCACGGTCGGCAGCTCCACGGCCGCCGCACTGGTCGCCGTCCTGCTCAGCCGGACAACACTCGCTGGGACCCCGATGGAGAGCAGCTTCGTCGCCATCTTCGTCGGCGGTGCCATCACCGCCGGGCTGGCGATGGTGCTGATCGCGTTGTCACGACAGCGGACCCCTGCCGTCGCAACCCCGGAAGCCCGTTACGAGTCACGGGCCATGAACCACGAGTGGGGCTGACGTCAGCGCAGTTCGGCCAGGTTGCACACCGACCGCCGCACATCCCCCTTGATGACCCGGGCGACCACCCCGCCGACCGGCGTGTTCAGCAGACCGCCGGACAACTCGGCGACGACGCGGAACGTCGAGCCGTCGGCACCGCCGGGATCGTCTCGGCCCCCGGGTTCGACCTGCATCGACAGTGTGATGCAGACACCACCGCGACCGTTGCCGAGCAGTTCGATCTCCTTGGGCTCGTCGTACCTGGTGACGCGCCAGTGGATGACGTTGCGGAACCCCTTGACCTTGATCAACGACGACACCTGGGTGTCGACGTCGATGACCGACGGAACCTCACTCTTCCAGCCCCCGAAAATCGTCAGCCATTCGTCGAAGCGCCGAAGGTCCGAGGCGAGCTCCCAGGCGCGCTCCGGACCGAGTTCGGACGAGACTGCCACGTCGACTGAAGCCATGCCCTAACCACTACCCCATCGGATGCCCCAGGTAAACGGCCCGCCGGACCGGCCGCCGGATTCTGACGCGTGGTGAGCCCGTCTGCTGCGACACTGTGACTTCACGATCACTGTTGCCGGCGGGCGCCCGCACCGGCAACAGTTCTGTGCCCGGACATCGCGGATTCTCGGGTGATTGCCCGCCAGCAGCGAGGGATTCCATTGTGTTTTTGTAAATTCGTTGCGGAATCGCTTGCGAAGGGCTGTTCAATCCGCGAAGGTTTATCGACAGCCCCTGAGGCTGTACCTGAGGAGGACCTGCGCTGACCGGCACACACACCACCGCTGTAGACCACACGGCGGGATCGGAGGCCACCCGCGCCAAGGGCGGTCCCGTCATCGAGATCGACCACGTCACCAAACGCTTCGACGACTACGTCGCAGTCGCCGACGCGGACTTCTCGATCGCGTCCGGGGAGTTCTTCTCCATGCTCGGACCGTCGGGGTGCGGCAAGACCACCACGCTGCGGATGATCGCGGGCTTCGAGACGCCCAGCGAGGGAGCCATCCGGCTCGAAGGCGCAGACGTCTCGCGAACACCCCCGAACAAGCGCAACGTCAACACGGTGTTCCAGCACTATGCGCTTTTCCCGCACATGACCGTGTGGGACAACGTCGCCTATGGCCCTCGCAGCGCACAGCTGGACAAGCGCGAAGGCAAAGGCACCGTGCGCAAGCGCGTCGACGAACTACTCGAGATCGTGCGCCTGAGCGATTTCGCGCAGCGCAAGCCCGCCCAGCTGTCCGGCGGCCAGCAGCAGCGAGTCGCGCTGGCCCGCGCCCTGGTGAACTATCCCAGCGCGCTGCTGCTCGACGAACCTCTCGGCGCATTGGACCTCAAGCTTCGTCACGCCATGCAGTTCGAGCTCAAGCGCATCCAGCGCGAGGTCGGGATCACGTTCGTCTACGTGACCCACGACCAGGAGGAGGCGCTGACAATGAGCGACCGCATCGCGGTCATGAATGCAGGCAACGTCGACCAGATCGGCACCCCGACAGAGATCTACGACCGGCCCTCGACGGTGTTCGTCGCGAGCTTCATCGGCCAGGCCAACCTGTGGTCAGGGCGCCAGACGGGGCGCGCCAACCGCGAGTTCGTGGAGGTCGAGGTCCTCGGCTCGACGCTGAAAGCCCGCCCGGGCGACACCACCATCGAGCCCGGCGGCCATGCCGCGCTGATGGTGCGCCCGGAGCGGGTGCGGGTGTCGATCGACGCCCCGACCGGCGACGTCGCCGGGGTGCGGGCCACGGTCCGCGATCTGACCTTCCAGGGCCCGGTGGTGCGGCTGTTGCTGGCGGCGCCGGACGATTCGGAGATCATCGCCCACGTCGGCCCGGAACAGGACCTTCCGCTGCTGCGCCCGGGCGATGAGGTCTACGTGTGCTGGGCACCAGACGCCTCACTGGTGTTGCCCGGCGCCGACATTCCCACCACCGAGGATCTCGAGGAGATGCTCGACGACTCCTGACGCTTCCCCCGCCGGCCCGTCCGGCGCGACCCCGTCCCCCATCGGAGCCGACGAAAGGCACAGTTGCCATGTCCCGTGATCTTCCCCTCCCCATCGACCCTGCGCTGTTCGCCCGGCTGACGGCGAACCGGACCTCTCGGCGGCGCTTCATCGGCGGTGGCGCCGCTGCCGCCGCCGCGTTGACGATGGGCTCGTCGTTTCTGACCGCCTGCGGATCAGACAGCGGCACCTCCAGCGCCCCCACCGACGACGGCGGTCCCGCCAGCGGCACCCTGCGCATCTCGAACTGGCCGCTGTACATGGCCGACGGATTCATCGCCGACTTCCAGACGGCATCCGGGATCACCGTCGACTACAAGGAAGACTTCAACGACAACGAACAGTGGTTCGCCAAGGTCCGGGAGCCGTTGTCGCGCAAGCAGGACATCGGCGCGGACCTGGCGATCCCGACGACGTTCCTGGCGGTGCGGCTGCACCAACTCGGCTGGCTCAACGACATCAGCGACGAGGGCGTGCCCAACAAGAAGAACATCCGCCCGGACCTGCTCGAGGGCAGTGTCGACCCGGGCCGCAAGTTCAGCGCACCGTACATGTCCGGCCTCGTCGGAATCGCCTACAACCGCGCGGCAACCGGCCGGGACATCACCACCATCGACGACATGTGGGATCCGGCGTTCCGGGGACGGGTCAGCCTGTTCTCCGACGCGCAGGACGGTCTCGGGATGATCATGCTGTCGCAGGGGAACACACCGGAGGACCCGACCACCGAGAGCGTGCAGCAGGCGATCGATCTGGTCCGCGAGCAGAATGACAGGGGCCAGATCCGCAGGTTCACCGGCAACGACTACGCCGACGACCTGGCGTCCGGAAACATCGCTGTCGCACAGGCCTATTCGGGCGATGTGGTGCAGCTGCAGGCCGACAACCCCGATCTCCAGTTCGTCGTGCCCGAGACGGGCGCGACCACCTTCGTCGACACCATGGTGATCCCCTACACCACGCAGAACCAGAAGGCCGCCGAGGCGTGGATCGACTATGTCTACGACCGAGCCAACTACGCCAAGTTGGTCGCTTACACGCAGTTCGTTCCGGTGCTCTCCGGCATGACCGAGGAACTGGAGAAAGTGGATCCGGAGGCCGCCCGCAATCCGCTGATCAACCCGCCCCAGGAGATTCTGGACAGGTCGAAGGGCTGGGCGGCGCTGACCGACGAGCAGACGCAGGAGTACAACACCGCGTACGCCGCCGTCACCGGCGGCTGAGCACGTGGCCTTGCGGACGCGAGGAGCACAAACGGCCTTGCGGACGCGAGGAGCACAAACGGCCTTGCGGACGCGAGGAGCACAAACGGCAGCGCGGACGCGAGGAGCAGAATGGCAGGGGTAGCCACCAGCAGCCGGCAGCGGAGCAAGATCGCCCCGTATCTGATGATCCTGCCGGCGCTGGCGTACCTCGGCATCTTCTTCGTGGTGCCGTTCTTCTCGCTGGCGCGGACATCGTTGTCGGAGACCGGCGGGTCGGTGTTCATGCCGACATTGACCTTCGCCTGGGACGTCGGCAACTACACCGATGCGTTTGTTCTGTACAAGGACCAGATCTTCCGGTCCTTCGGGTACGCGTTCGCGGCCACCGTGCTGTGCCTGCTGTTGGCGTTCCCGCTGGCGTATGTCATCGCGTTCAAGGCGGGCCGTTTCAAGAACCTGATCCTCGGCCTGGTGATCCTGCCGTTCTTCGTGACGTTCCTGATCCGCACGATCGCGTGGAAGACGATCCTGGCCGACAACGGTTGGCTCGTCAGCACATTGGGAACCATCGGCCTGCTCCCGGAGGAGGGGCGGCTGCTGTCCACGAGTTGGGCGGTCATCGGCGGGCTGACCTACAACTGGATCATCTTCATGATCCTGCCGTTGTACGTCAGCCTGGAAAAGATCGACCCGCGACTGCTGGAGGCATCCAAGGATCTCTATTCCTCGGCGCCACGTAGCTTCCGCAAGGTGATCCTGCCGCTGGCGATGCCGGGCGTGCTCGCCGGGAGCATGTTGGTGTTCATTCCCTCAGTGGGTGATTTCATCAACGCCGACTATCTCGGCAGTACCCAGACGACGATGATCGGCAATGTCATCCAGAAGCAGTTCCTCGTCGTCAAGGACTACCCCGCCGCTGCCGCGCTGAGCCTCGGGTTGATGCTCACGATCCTCGTCGGCGTGCTGCTATATGCGCGGGCGCTCGGCACGGAGGACCTGGTATGACCACACAGGCAGGTGCCGCGGTCGCCACCGCCACGCAGCACGACGCCCACCCGAAAAGCGTGAAGGCACGCCGTAAGTGGGGCGACGTGTTGCTGCGCATCGTCGCTGCGCTGGTGCTGGCCTACCTGTTCCTGCCGATCTTCGTGATCATCCTGTTCTCGTTCAACAAGCCGGTCGGCAGGTTCAACTACACCTGGGAGGGCTTCACACTCGAGAACTGGGCAGATCCGTTCAGGTATCCACCGCTGACCGACGCGCTGAAACTCAGTCTCAACGTCGCCGCGGTGTCCACCGCCGTGGCCCTGGTGCTGGGCACTCTGGTGGCAGTGGCGCTGGTGCGCCAACGGTGGCGCGGACAGCGAGCGGTCGACACGTTCTTGATCCTGCCGCTCACGGCCCCCGAAGTGGTGATGGGCGCGGCGCTGCTGACCTTGTTCCTGGACCTGAGCTGGCCGGCCGGCTACACCACGATCCTGATCGCGCACATCGCCTTCGAGGTCAGCTTCATCGCGATGACGGTGCGTGCCCGGGTCCGCGGTTTCGACTGGACCCTCGAGGACGCTTCGCTGGATCTGGGCGCAGGCCCTGCCCGGACATTCTTCAAGGTCACGCTGCCGCTGATCGTTCCCGGTATCGTCGCTGCGGCGATGCTGTCGTTCGCGTTGTCGCTGGACGACTTCATCATCACCTATTTCGTCAGCGGATCGACGGTCACCTACCCGCTCTATGTCAACGCGGCGGTCAAAGCGGCCGTACCGCCGCAGATCAACGTGCTGGCCACCGCGATCCTGGTGGTGAGCCTGATCCTGTTGGCCGTGGGCACGTTGTACCGGCGCAAGAGATTCGCCAGCTGATCGGTGCCGAAGTGAACGACGGAGCTTATTTCAGCTGCATCGTGTGATGGTTGACCGCGATCTCGTGTTGCATCTCGGCCCGGGACAGTTCATGCATGCCGCATTCGCAGGCAGCCGGCACCAGATCGTCGGCGTAGCGGCCCGCATCCAAGACGTCGACGTAGCGCGAGCCGTGTCTGCTCGCGTGGTGCGCAGCGTCGACAAAATCGCGGTCTCCGTGCGCGTGCGGGCCGACACGTGATTCGAACACCGCGCCGGCGGATGTACTGAAAACAGCTGCGACATGGTGGCTTCGGCCACAACGGACCCGCAACAGAGCGCGTTCGTCTCGGTCGTCGCCGAGCGCGTCCAGCGCCTCCAGGGCTGCCGCCCGGCGTTCAGTCGGTGTGGTGTCGTTCTGATGCCTCATGGCTTCCTCCGCATTCCGGGCCGAACCTCTCGAACGGGTACTGACCAGACGGTGCCGCGTCAGGAGTCGAAGGTCACCTCCTCGACCGTCTGCGACGCCGAAGCCGGCGTACCCGTGTTCACGACCCACAGGAGGTCGCGGGGCGTCTGCACATTCGACACCAGGTGGGCGGGCAGGGAGACCGCGAAGGTGGAGTGTGCGCACCAATTCGAGAACACGGGCGGCAGGCATTGAGTCAGCAGACCTTGGCCCCCAGACAGTCGGCACAAGTGCCCTGTAGACGGCAGATCCGGCCCCGGCGACCACAATCCTCTGCCGCTCTGGAACGGTGCCGATAGGGTCGGACCGTGTCCACCCTGGGCTGGATCCTGTTGGCGGGCTTGGCCATGAGCGCGCTGGCCCTCGTGGGCAGCACCGCCCTGCTCATACCGGACCGGTTGTTTTCGCGCATCGTGATGCCTTTGGTGGGTCTGGCGGCTGGTGCGCTGCTGGGCGGCGCGCTCTTTCACATGCTGCCCGAATCGATTTCGGCGATCGGCGACCACCTGTCGGTCTTTGCGTGGGTCGCCGCCGGGTTGTTCTCATTTCATGTACTCGAACAGTTCTTGCACTGGCACCACTGCCATCGTCCGATCCGCGAGCACCGGCCCCTGGGCTACCTCATACTCGCCGCCGACGGACTGCACAACCTCATCGGCGGCATGGCGGTGGGGAGCGCATTCGTCGTCGACTTTCGCCTCGGCATCGTCACGTGGTTGGTGGCGGCGGCCCACGAGATTCCGCAGGAGCTCGGTGACTTCGGAATCCTCGTGCACAGCGGCTGGAACGCCCGGCAGGCGTTGCTCTACAACGTCCTGTCAGCACTGACATTTCCTGCGGGAGGGCTGCTCGCATACGGGTTCGCCGGCCATGTCGACGTCGCGGTGCTGGTGCCGTTCGCCGCCGGGAACTTCATATACATCGCACTCACCGATCTGCTGCCGGAGATCAGCACGTCGCCGGTCGCCAAGCACAAGATCGTGCAGACGCTCAGCTTCGCAATCGGACTCCTGCTGCTCTGGGTGATCGCTGTGCTGGCGTGAGAGGTAGACTCCCCGTCGGGACGCGGTTCGGGGACCCTGGTCAACCGGCTGAAGGACTAAGTTCCATTCCGGTGCGTGGCCACTTCGGGGAACACTCGGTTGATGAGACCGTTTGACGATCGGATGGACGCTGGACGCCAACTGGCACAGCATCTCGATCCCCTACGCGGCCAGGACATCGTGGTCCTCGGCCTGCCGCGGGGCGGCGTGCCGGTGGGCTTTCAGGTCGCCCAGTCGCTGCAGGCCCCACTCGACGTGCTCGTCGTGCGCAAGCTCGGCGTCCCCTTCCAGCCCGAACTCGCCTTCGGCGCCATCGGTGAGGACGGGGTGCGGGTGCTCAACGACCGCGTGGTCCACGAGGCGCACCTCGACGGCGACGCGATGGGTGCCGTCGAACGCAAGCAGCGGGCCGAACTACGGCGCCGTGTGGGACGCTTCCGCGCCGGGCGCAGCCGGATTCCGTTGACGGGGCGGATCGCCGTCATCGTCGACGACGGCATCGCCACCGGTGCGACCGCCAAAGCGGCATGCCAGGTCGCCCGCGCTCACGGCGCGAAAAGGGTCGTGTTGGCGGTGCCGATCGGACCTGACGATCTCGCCGAGCAGTTCGCCGGATACGCCGACGAGGTGATCTGCCTGCGAACGCCCACGTACTTCTCCGCTGTCGGGCAGGGATACCGCCATTTCACGCAGACCTCCGACGACGAGGTGGTCACACTGCTCGACCGAGCGCGGGGTGGCACTCCGAAAGCCGCGGGCACCGGGGCCGAGGACCCACCGCTGTGCGACGAAGAAGTCGAGGTGGCCGCAGGGCCGGTGATGTTGGCAGGACATCTGACCGTCCCCGAAAGCCCTTCGGGTGTCGTCGTCTTCGCACACGGCAGCGGGAGTGGCCGGCACAGCCCTCGAAATCGTTATGTCGCTGAGATATTGAATGAGGCTGGCCTTGCCACTCTGTTGCTCGATCTGCTCACACCCGACGAGGAACGTCACCGGGCCAACGTCTTTGACATCGAATTACTGGCCCGACGCCTGGTTGACGTCACATTCTGGCTGGCGGGCCGGCCCGCCACAGCGTCCCTTCCGGTCGGCTACTTCGGTGCGAGCACCGGCGCGGGGGCGGCGCTGGTCGCGGCTGCCGATCCCCGCACGAAGGTCGGCGCGGTCGTGTCCCGCGGTGGCAGGCCCGATCTCGCCGGTCGCTCGCTGATGAAGGTCTCGGTTCCCACCTTGCTGATCGTGGGCGGGCAGGACGATGTGGTCTTCGAGCTGAACCGACAGGCGCAGGCGGCAATACCCGGCAAGTGCAAACTCAGCGTGGTTCCGCGCGCCACGCACCTGTTCGAAGAACCGGGCACGCTCGAACAGGTGGCGAAGCTGGCGCGTGAGTGGTTCGTCGACCACCTCAGCCGCGTCGTCGCGCGGCCGTAGCGACGCTGTTCTGCCGCGAAACACCCAAGGAGGCAAGGCGAATGCGAACTAGATACCACCAAGAGCTGGCCGAACTGGGCACCTCACTGACGCAGTTGTGCGATTTGTCCGCGACCCTCATCGGTCACGCGACCCGGGCACTGCTCGACGCTGACCTCGAGCTGGCGGAGCAGGTCATCAGCGACTACGGCAGGGTGACGGCACTGAGCGCCGCCGCCGAGGAGCGGGCCATTTCGTTGCTGGCCCTCCAACAGCCGGTCGCCGGCGACCTTCGCAGCATCGTCAGCTGCATTCGCTGCATCGGTGACGTCGAGCGGATGGGCGCCCTGGCCGTACACGTCGCCAAGATCGTCCGCGAGCGACATCCAGAGCACGTGCTGCCTGCAGGGTTCGAGGGCGAGTTCGCCGAGATGGGCCGGATCGCGGTCGAGTTGGCCGGCAACGCGAAGACGGTGGTGGGCTCGGGCGACCCGGAGAAAGCGGCCGGACTGCGCGAGCAGGACGACGTCATGGACGGAATGCACCGCCGGCTGTTCGCAGCGCTGTTGGACCGAGGGTGGAAGCACGGCGCCGGTGCCGCCGTCGACCTCGCGCTGCTAGGACGCTTCTACGAACGCTTCGCCGACCATGCCGTGGAGATCGGCCGACGCGTCGTCTTCGAGACGACCGGCACGCTGCCACCCGAGCAGGAGGTCGGGACCTACTAGCGGATTGCGCTCAGGCCACCTCGAGTGGCACCGTTGCCCGGGCGCCGGCGCGTGCCGCACCCGAGCCTGCTGCTACCACGAAGAGAATGCCGACCACAGCCAAGGCGCTCGGGATCTGGTTGAGCACAAGCAGTCCGACGATCATTGCCAACGCCGGTTCCAGGCTCATCAGGGTTCCGAACGCTGCGGTGGTGAGCCGGCGAAGCGCCAGCATCTCCAAGGTGAACGGCACCACCGGCAACAGAATGGCGAGGCCGAATCCGATCAGCAGGATCTGCGGCGTCATCCGGTCGAATACCGCGGGACCCACGGCAAGGGTCGCCACCAATCCGGCGACGGGCATCGACACCGCGAGGCCGTTGATCCCGGCGACCTCGTCCCCGACCCGCTGGGTGAGCAGGATGTACCCCGCCCAGCAGACGGCGGCGGCGAGCGCGTACATGACACCGACGGGGTCGACCGTTCCGCTCCACGGCTGGGTGAGCAGCACAACGCCCGCCGCGGCCAGACCCGGCCACAGCGTGCGGGCCCGACCACGACCCCGCGCGACGGCCACTCCCAGCGGTCCCAGGAATTCCAGTGCGCTGGCGGTGCCCAGCGGGATGCGCTCCAGTGCCGCCATGAACAACAGCGTGATCGCGGCGGTGACGACGCCGAGCAACACACACATCAGGAAGCTTCTGCGGGTGAACACCGCCCGACGCGGCCGAACGATGACCAGAAGCAGGATTCCTGCCCAAACCAGTCGCAGCCATGCCACGCCGTCCACGCCGATGTCGTCGATCAGCGACACCGCAACCGCCAGACCCAGCTGCAGACACACCATGGCGCCCAGCGCCATGAACGCGCCGGTACGGGCCTGCTCGGTGCTCACCCCTGCATTGAACGGGACGCCGACCACTCGGGTCCACGCGTTTTCGCCCGGCGCGCGGACCCGGGCGTGACAGAGCTAGTGGGCGGCGGTGCTGCGTCGTCCGGTGACACCGAGGTAGATCGCGATCAGCACGATCGCGATGATGATGCCGACCAGGAACGGGATGATCTGGAACCCGCCGTTCTCGTTGGGGTACCCGAGCTGATAGGTGACCCAGGATCCCAGAAACGACCCGAGGGCACCGAGCGCCACGGTCATGATGACCCCGATGTTCTGCTTCCCGGGCATGATCAGCCGGGCCAGACCTCCCACGATCAGCCCGACGACGATGGCTCCGAGGATCGTCCAAAGCATGTCGTACTCCTCACAGGTCGTTCCGGTGGACTGCTCACTGCCTGGGTGTGCTCTACCCGGCCTGGGTGTGCTCTACCCGTTTTCGCCGGCCCCTACCCCCGGGGCCGTCGCGGGCCGATCCCGTCGGGGATCCGGCACGGGCTGCCAGTCCTGCGACACCGACGACGTCCAGCGGGGTGGGCGCCGCTCCAAGAATGCGGACACTCCTTCGCGCGCATCGGCGGTGCCCAACACGCGCCGGTGCAACTCGGTCTCCAGCGCAGCCACCTCGCGAGGGCCGTAGCCCTGGGTCATCGTGTCCCAGAGCAGCCTCTTGGTCAGGGCCGCCGACATCGGTGACACGTTGACGGCGATGTCGCGGGCGATCGTCATGGTGTGGTCGAGCACTTCGGCCGCGATCAGTGTGCGGGTGGCGAGGCCCATCGCCGCGGCTTCCTCGCCGTCGAACGTCCGTCCGGTCAGCAGGAGGTCCGCGGCGACCGCAGCGCCAGCCAGATGGGGCAGCGTCCAGTGCGACATGCAATCCGGCAGCACACCGCGCCGGACCTGCGCGACAGCATATTTGGCGTCGGTTGCCATGATCCGGAGGTCGGCCTGAAGCGCGATCGTCAGCCCGATGCCGATGGCGTGACCGTTGACCGCGGCAAGCACGGGCTTGCGCAGTTCGAAGGCGGCGGGGTCGATAGGCGACGCGGTGAACCCGCGGGCCCCGGATTCGGCGTCGAACGGGTTCGTCCCCGCCGTGAAGTCGGCGCCGGCACAGAACGCATTTCCCGCGCCGGTCAATACGATCGCGCGGACCTCATCGGCGACGTCGCACTGCCGATAGGCCCGGCTGAGCTGCTCACCCATCGCCATGGTGTAGGCGTTGCGCCGCTCCGGCCGGTTCAGGGTCAACAGCGCCACGCCGTCCGCGACGGTCACGGTCAGCTCAGTCATCCCGCGAATTTAGCGCCCCGAACCGCAGCGCAACGAGCCGACGGCAGCCGGGCCGAAGTGCCGGGTTTGCCGCGGCACCACCGCGGGAACACAGGCCCCATGTTGATCCGACGTGTTGCTCGCCCCATGCTCTCGGCAGTGTTCATCTCGCGTGGCGTCGAGGCCCTTCGAAGCCCCAAGCCCGCAGCGGATGCGACCCGCCAGACCCTCGAGGAACTCAGCAAACTTCCGGATCCGGTCGGCACAAATGTACCCTCGGATGCCGAGACGGTGGCCCGGGTCAGCGCGGCGGTGCAGATCGGTGGAGGACTTCTACTCGCGACAGGCAAGCTGCCCCGGGTGGCGTCGGCCGCCCTGGCACTGAGCGTGGTTCCGGGTTCGCTTGGTGGACACGCATTCTGGAACGAGTCCGACCCCGGGCGCAAAGCCGAGGAGCGCCGCGCGTTCGTCACCGACGTCAGCCTGATCGGCGGACTCATCATCGCGGCCCTGGACACCGAGGGCAGGCCCTCACTGGGATGGCGCGGACGGCGCGCGGCCCGCAAGATGTCCGAGGCCGTGTCCTCGGCGCTACCCGCCGGCCACAGCTCCGGAGGCTCGCTGGCCGACAGCGAGTTCGCCGAGAAGGTCGGTCACGGTCTGCACGTCGGCGCCGAACGCGGCAGCAAGCTGGCGCACGTCGCTCGCGAGCGCGGCGGCGAGCTCGCCGAGGTCGCCCGCGAACGTGGTGGGGAGCTGGCCAGCGAGTGGGCCGAGGTGGCCCGCGACCGCGGTGGTGACCTGGCGGTGGCTGCGAAGACCCGCGGTGGCGAGCTAGCAGAAGTCGCCCGCGCCCGCGCGCCGGAGTTGGCCGAGGTGGCCCGGGGCCGCAGCGGCGAGTGGGCCGAACTGGCGCGCCACCGTGCCGAGGTGGCCCGCCAGCGCGCCGCAGAGCTTGCCGAGACCGCCGAAACCGAGGCCAAAAAGGCCAAGAAGAAGAACCGTCGCCGCTGAGGCCGGTCCGGCTTTGGCGCATATCCCCTCCCCGGCAGCGGGCGGATCGATACGGTGAGGACGCATCCTGACTTCGCAACAGAGAGCGGACTCCCATGACGAGCGACTACCCACCCCAGCCAGGCCAGTTCCCGCAGGGTTACCCGCCACCCGGCGGTGCACAGCAACCCGGCGGCCTCGGTCTGCGCTTCGCCGCCCGGGTGATCGACGGGGTGATCGTCGGGATCGTCGGCGGCATCATCGTCTATGCCATCGGAATGGCTTCCAACATCTGGATCACCGGCCTGTTCACCGGGGCGCTGACATTCCTGTACTACCTGGCCTTCGAAGTGACCCAGGGGTGGACGCCCGGCAAGAAGCTGCTGGGTCTACGAGTGCACGGGCCCGGCGGGGCGGCTAAGCCGACCGTCCAGCAGTCCGCGATCCGGAACTCGTGGACATTGCTTCCGATCGTGCCGTTCGTCGGCGGTCTGCTCGGTGTCGTGGCGATCGTGATCATCGCGATCACCATCAACGGAAGTCCGACCAAGCAGGGCAAACACGACGAATTCGCAGGGGGCACGCAAGTCGTCAAAGGCTGAAGAACCGGCGTCGACACCAAACCTGGTAAGTCATATCATTGCATCTGGATTACGAAAACATCTGCTTTATCGAGCCCGGCAAACGGTATGACAAGATGTATGAGTGCAACCGGAACCTCACGGCGGCGCGCTGCACAACAGCCTGCTGACGGCGCTGGGCACGTCCATCGTGTCCGGCGAGTATCCGGCGGGCCAGGTGATCACTCTCGACGGCGTCAGCGCTGAACACGGAATGTCACGCAGCGTCGCACGCGAGGCGATCCGCGTGCTGGAATCGATGGGGATGGTCGAATCCCGCCGCCGAGTGGGTATCACCATCCAACCCGCCCATCGATGGAACGTGTTCGACCCCAGGCTGATTCGTTGGCGGCTGGACTCCGGGGATCGCGCCGCCGTGCTGTTGTCACTGTCCGAATTGCGCAAGGGTTTCGAGCCGGCCGCCGCAGTGCTGGCGGCTCGGCGGGCCGATCCCCACCAGTGCCGGATCATGGCGGCGGCGGTCTCGGACATGGTGGTGAACGGCCGGTCGGGGGATCTCGAGGCGTATCTGCTGGCCGACAAGATCTTTCACCGCACCCTGCTGGAAGCCAGCGGCAACGAGATGTTCAGGGCCCTCAACGGGGTGGTCTCGGAGTTGCTCGGCGGTCGCACACACCACGGGATGATGCCGGACAAACCCAACCCGACGGCGATCGAACTGCACGACGAGGTTGCCCGCGCCATCAGGTTGGGGGACGAGGCGGCGGCGGAGCGGGCGATGCGCGCGATCATCGACGAAGCCGCCGAGGCGGTGTCCAATGACGCCCCGTCTGTTCTCCAGCCACCCGCCCAGTAGCTGCCGCGGACCCCGCAGCGGACGCCAGCCGGCGTCGGGACGTTTGCAGGGTCCCGAGCAGAGCATGTCCCGGCCTCATGATTGACTGCGGACGTGAACAGAACACCCCTTCTCGCGCGCCGGCTGTTCGACCGCATCGAACCGGTGCACGCCGTGACTTACTTTGCCCCCGAAGCCAGGTCGGCCCTCGACGGTCTGGGCTACCGCGGGTTCTGGATGGGGTACTTCGCGGCCCGCTCGGCCCCGTTGGGGCCGGCGCCGGCGGCGGTCGTCACCGCCGCGTTCTACAACTTCACCCCCGAGCGGGTCGCCAAGGCACTTCCCGATGCATGGGAGGCGGCGCCCCCCGCCGACGCGCTGCGAGCCCGCGAACAGTCGGCCGTCGCGGCGCTGCGACGCTACGGCGTCACCGACGAGGACGCGGCCCCGGCCGCTGAACTTGCGGCGAAGGCGGCGTGCAGCGGCGACGTGGGCGGACGCCCCATGTACGCCGCCAACCGTGCGCTGGACTGGCCGCAACAGCCGCTCGCCCAGCTGTGGCATGCGGCCACCCTGCTACGGGAACACCGCGGCGACGGCCACGTCGCGGTGCTGACCGCCGAAGGGGTGTCCGGGCGCGAGTGCAACGTGCTGCATGCGGCGGACGGCCGGGTACCCGAAGCGATGATCAAACGCAGCCGCGACTACGACGATGCCCAATGGGCACACCATCGCGACGCGCTGCGGCGCCGAGGGCTACTCGACCCCGACGGGCTCACCCAGGCCGGCCGTCGGCTCAAACAGCACATCGAGGACACCACCGACGCGCTGGCCCTACCGGTGCTCGATGCGCTCGAGGACAGCGACGTGGAGGCACTGTTCCGGGCGCTCACGCCGATCACCAGGAAGGTGGTGGCCGGCGCCGATGTGCCTGCCGGCACGCCGATGGGGTTGAACCGTGATGATCTCGACGACGACAGCGCCCACCTGGGCTGACGGTGTGATCAGTGGTGCGTGCCGGCCACATCGAGCGCAGGGTTTCGATCGAAGAACCCAAAAGGCTTGAGCCAGAAGGACACCACGTCCACCGGCATCACCGGCCAGTCCTCCGGCCTGGTGATGTGGTGGATGCCGAACACGTACCACAACACCACGTCGGTGTTGTCGATGGAACGGTCGGCCGCGGTCCACCGGGCAAGCCCGCTGTCCCGGACTGACTGATTGACGAATTCCCCTGCGGGCCAGCGTTCATCGGGACTGTTCGGCGTGACCCACAGGGTGTGGCCGATGACGCGGGCGCGCTCCAGCACCGGCGATCCCGGCTCGAACATCGACGGGATGGCCCCGGTCGGGACGAGTTTGTACGACGGGTGCACACCCAGCCCGGTGACGACGTTGGTGTTGACCACCTTCCACGCGCGCTGGGTGGCGAAGTTGACGTCCTGCTTGGCCTCGCCCTCGGTGCGCAGTGCGGTGTTGCTCACCACCATCGAGAGTCCGTGCGGGTTGTCGGGACCGACCGCTTCGGCATAGGACTCCGACATGAACACCGTGTTGTCACTGCCATCGATGTCCATGTCCAGCCGGGCGATCAGGAAGTGTTGGTGAAACGGCGCATACGTGCGTTCGTCGACCAGTGTTCCGTTGGGATTGGGTGCCCCGGGCGGCAACGGTGTGGTCACCATGATGCCGGTGGCACGCACCTCACATTCGATGTTGCCGTCCTGGTAGAGCCGCCAGTAGACGAGGTACTCGTAGTTGGCGACGGTGACGTGGAACGACAGCGTGAGCCGGCGCATCCGCCGTACCTCGGCACCGATGTCATGGTCGACGTGCTTCCAGAGCACGGCGTTGTCTTCCTCATGAATGCAGACGGCGTTGCGGATCGTGTAGGGCTCACCCTTGCTGTTGTGCAGCACCGCGTCCAGATAGCGGATCTCCCCCAGGCAGTCACAACCCAGGTCCAGCGAGGTGGTCATGAAACCCAGACCCCATTCGCCGATGTCGAAGGCGGTACGCCGGTAGTGGTCCGGAGACGGGTCACGGTAGGGAACGACCATCTCCGCGAACGACATCCGGTGTGCTACCGAGCGGTCCCGGTCTCCGTCGCGGTAGCGCACGGTGTGCAGTGTCATGCCCTCCCGGTGGTTGAACCCGACGCGCAACGACCAGTTCTGCCAGCGCACCAGGTTGCCGTCGAGGGTGAACGACGGGCCGTCCGGCTGGGTGATGTGCAGCGGCTTGAGCGGCTCGCGGCGGCTGGCGGCGCGGATGCGCTCGGGGATGTGGCTGGGCACGTACTCCCCCATCACCTCCGGCGCCTTGATCACGCCCGCCGCGAACGGGCCGTCGTCCTCCACCCGCAGCAACTCCATGCGGTTGACGTCGATGACGCAGTGCAGCCCGCTCACCAGACGGGCGTACGGGTTTGCGCCCGGCGCGGCCTTGACCCAGCTGTCCGACCAGCCGATCCTGCGGTCCCGGAACTCCGGCGGAGCAACTGCCTCCCCGTAGGTCCAGGTGTCGAAGAACACCAGATCCATGTCGGTGACCCCGCGGCCGGCCAACGCGGCGACGACGTCCGGATGTGAGCGAAGCAGCTGATCGCACTCGACGAACTCGTCGACGGTGAAGTTCGCCTGCACCCCGGGAATGTGCTCGAACGCCTCGACCCGGTCGTCGGACAGCGACACCACGCTCTTGTAGGTGGCGTTGTCGGTTCGGTTGAAGCAGATGACCTTCACCCGCCGGGGCGGTCGAGGGCCACCGTCTGAGTACGCCGCCAACTCTGCTTTCGAGGGTTCGACCAGTTCGATCGAGGCGTACCGCCACCCGAGGTCGTTACCGGACCCGGGGGTGGCCCGAACGTCATGCTCGAGCTGCAGGATCGCCACGACGGAACGGAACTCTTCGGCGCCGAGAGGGTCGAGCGGGAAACCGGCCGGAGGTGAATCATTGGGCTGCGACACGGACCAACGCAACCACATTCGCCGGCACCGGGCACGGGGATCACCCAAGTTCGGCAGGCCTCACCTGGCGGCCAGGGAAAACCCCTCCCACGCCAGCCGTCGCTGCGCGTGCGGATCGAACTCGACGCGCCGCCGTCGATCCAGCACCAGCACCGCACGCTCGTCGCTGGTGTATCGCGGCCAGTCCGTTCCCGGCACGCCGTGGTCCGCGAACGACAGCCAGCGCGCCTGAACGTCGTCGCTGACCTTGCGCCCGGCGCGCAGATCCACGCCGGCACTGAGCAACATCCCGAACCGGGACCGGTACAGGTCGAACACGGCGAACAGTTCAGTGGCGTGGGTGGCGCCCATACCCGCCAACTGCAGCGCGCGGGTGGCGAAGTCGAAGCGGTAGACGTAGGTCGGCGCATGTGCGCTGTGTGCCTGGGCGATCTGCCAGACCGCCGAGCCGAAGATGAAATCCGCTCCCAGCCGGACGCACGCCGCGGCATCGGGATAACCCGGGTAAGCGGCGGTGATGCGTTCCCGGTCAACGGGATGGGCATGAGACAGCAACTGTTCGATCGCTGCATGTGATGTCGGAAGCAGCTTGAGGAATCGGGTGAACAGCCTGCCCTCATCGGCGTTCGTACCGACGATCAGCGGCACGCGGTGTGCGTTGCCCGCCCGCATCGCGTCCACCGGATCCTGCGGCAGGTAGTCGGTTCCCCATGTGGGCCCGATCGCGAACGCGCCCATCATGTGCTTCTGACCCTCGACGATGAGCCGTTCCAGAACCCTCACCAGATCGGCGGGCCGTGCCGTCAGCAGGGCCTGAGCCGCGTCTTGCTCGCTGACCTGCAGCTGAGCGGCGAACCGCTTGGCGTAGTCGGCGGCGACGTCGGCACTGCGCACCATGCCGGTGGGCGGGCTCTCCGAGATGGCTTGCGCGAAAAGCCCCTTCGCGTCCGGAGTGGCCAGCAGCGTGGTAACCGCGTGGGCGCCGGCACTCTCGCCGAAAATCGTCACGTTGTCCGGGTCGCCGCCGAAGACCGCGACGTTCTCCCGGACCCAGCGCAGCGCCATCACCAGGTCACGCAGGAACAGGTTGTCGTCGATGGTGGTCTCAGGGGTGGACAGCGAGGACAGTTCCAGGCATCCCAGGGCCCCGAGCCGGTAGTTCACCGAGATGTACACGCATCCCTTGCGGGCCAGCGACGCACCGTCGTAGATCGGTGTTGCCGAGCTACCGAGCATGTACCCGCCGCCGTGGATGAACACCATGACGGGCAGCGGTTGCCGGGTGGGTTCTGCCGGGCTGACGACGTTGAGGGTCAGGCAGTCCTCGCTCATCGGCTGATAGCGACCGGGCGCGAGCAGGGTGTACATCCGTTGTTGCGGCGAGCAGTAGCCGAACCCGTGGCAGTAGCGCACCCCCGGCCACGGCTGCACCGGTTGTGGGGCGCGGTAGCGCCACCGGCCGACGGGCGGACTGGCGTAGGGAATCGACCGCCACCGATGGACCCTGTCACGGGTGAAGCCCTCGATCATGCCCGAGGCGATCTTCACCCGGACGGTGTGCTCGTGCATTCTGCTGACGGTAGCGAACTCCTGCCCGGCCCGCCTGACCAGGTAACGCGTGTCGAGCCACTAGCCTGACTGGATGCGGATTGCAGGCCTGATAGCGGCCACTGCGCTCGTGGCGGCCTGTTCCCAGTCGGTGGGAGGCGAGGCCGAACCGTCGGATTCCGTCTCAACCGCACCCCCCAGCAGCACGTCGAGCACCCCGACAACCCCACCGCCGACCGCCGCCGCCGACCGACCACCGGGGGACAGCGCGCCGATCGAAGAAGTCATCGCCTGGATCGAGGCCGGCACCGCCACCGACCCGGGCGCCTTTCACGAGGCCTATCTCGATGGCACGATCACCCGCCTCGGGGACGACATCGCGTTCACTGCGCCGTCGGGCGCATCCGGCGAGACGACGCAGTGCCTGACCGATGCAGCGTACAACGAGGGCGCCCTGACGTGCCTGGTCGAACTGGCCTCCCCCGCGCCCCGTCCCACCGGCGCCGAGGGCATGTGGAAGCCGGGCTGGATCGATTATCCCGGGACGAACGTGCAGATCGGCTCCCTGCGCGGCGATCCCGGCCCGTTCATCAAAGGTGTCGGGCCGCTGCTCGCCGACGGGCAGACACTGGCGTTCGCCGACAATCGCTGCCGCAGCGATGCGGCCGGTCTGTTCTGCGTGAACTACGCACATCGGTCGGCCGTCCAGATCAGCACCGACGGCGTCGTGCCGTTCGGCTGCCTCGTGTCGGTGCCGCCACCGCCGCAGACCGGGGCGATGTTCAGCTGCTGAGCTCAGGCGGTCTCGGGGCGGGCCCTGTCCCTGGCTTGCCGCGGATAGATCTGTGTCATGCCCACGGCCCCGACGATCACCACGACGGGGATCACGGCCTTGGTCCAGTGCACCGTCGCCGGCGAGGCGACCGCAACATAACCCAGTACCGCGATCAACGCGAACACCAGCGCCCACATCAGGGTCAGCACCTGGTTGGTGCGCCGGAAGGCCACCGTCTCCCATTCCTCCCGTGGCGCCGAGGGCGGCGCATACTGCGCGGTGAACGGCTCGAACGCCAACGACCCCAGCGCCATCACGGCCAGCACCCCGCTGGACAGCGCGGTCGCGTGGGTGTCCATCCAGTCGCGGTCCTGCGCGCCGACGATGGCGGCCACGATCGTCACGCCGATGAAGAACACGACGGTGACGATGTCGAGCAACCGCAGTTCCCCGAACCCGGCCGACACGCCCATGATCAGCACTGCGAGCACCGCGCAGATCGCGCCGAACATCCATGTGCTCGGCCCGTCGGCGACCACCCAGTAGATGATCCACGGGACGAAACCGACGAACGGACTGCGCTCGAACCAAGCCTCCACCCCTCAGCTTCTACCTCATCAGGGTGCCCGGGCGACACTTTTGCGGAACGGGTGCACGACAAAGCGGCCAGGACGGCAGGACGAGTCACCGTTCAGTGACGTGATGTCCCACCGGCCTGGCCGCGAACGGTCGATCGGCGTGAGGTGCGCCGCGGGTCAGCCGAACCGGGTCGTCCCGGTCATCAGCGACGGGGTCACCGGGGTGCCGTTGATGCTCGACTGCGGGCGGTTGTTCGGGAATTCGATCGGAGCCGCGGGCCCGAGGTTGCGCCGGGGGCGGACGTCGTTGCGGACATCGAAGTCGCTGAATTCGTCCAGGTTGAACGGATCGAAGTTGCGGTCGCCTTCGGAGAAGCCGCTGAACTGGACCCCGGTCGCCGAGCCGTCCGGCCGCACCACCCAGGAGGCGCGCACACCGTCGGCCTCGGCGGTGTACATCCCGGCCAGACCCGACACGGCATTGGCGGTGAAGTCGTATTCGACACCGTCCATCATGACCTCGCCGGTGGCGACGTCTCCGTCGATGTCGGCTTTGAGGGTGTCCCGGAACTTCGACTTGATGTCGATCGCGCCGGCTGTCTGGTTGCCGAAGAACCATGCCTCGTCATCGGTTCCGTTGCACGCGTACGCGGCGACTTCGGAGCCGTCGACGCTGATGCCGATCGTCATCGTCTCGCCGCCGGGGGCCGTCATGTCGGCCATGTAGCGCGCCGAGGCCGGAACCTCGGCGGCGGTGGAGGTTTCCGGCGGAGCCGCCGGCGACGACGTCGCCTCCGTCGATGAGCCGCCCGAGCAGCCCGGCACCAGGCCGAGAGCGAAGAGCGCGCCGATTCCCACGATCAGGGGTTGAATGTGTTTTTTCATGAGATCAGGATGGCCGCGCTGCCGCTGCGGTGCATGAAGATTGCATGGAGATTGTGGGGAGATCGGCCCGGCCGGTGCGTTCAGACCGCGAGGAACGTCTCGACCTCCTCGCAGAACACCCGCCACGCCGGTTCGTCGGCGGTCAACAGGTGGTTGTTGCTCGACAACGCCACCAGGTTCGAATCCGGGATCAACGCCGCCAACTCCTCGCCGAAGCGCATCGGGACCCGATGGTCGTCACGGGAGTGCAAGATCAGCGTCGGGCACTGGACCTGGCCGGCCTGGTCGCGAACGTCGATGCGCCCGAACTCTTCCAGGAACCGGACCGCATTCTCCGGAGAGGTCGTGCGGCGCTGCAACTGGTCGAACGCGGCCCAGTCAGCCCGCGTGCCGTCGGGAATGAACTGCGCCGCGAACACCTGCCGGAACGCCGGATCGTCACGGCCCCACCCGACCCTCGCCAGGTCCAGATCCAGGGCAGCGGCCCGCTTTTCGTCCTCGGTCATCGCGCGCACGGCCCGACCTCGCGCATAGGCGCCTGACAACACCAACCGCGTCACCCGCTCGGGATGGCGTGCCGCGTAGGCCACCGCCACTGCGCCCCCCTGGGACACCCCCAGCAAGGGGAACCGTTCCAGACCGAGCGCCTCGACCACCGATTCCAGATCGGCCACCCAGTCCTCGAAGCCGAACTCCCCCGCGTCCCAGTCCGATAGCCCGCAACCTCGCTCGTCGTAGCGGATGAACTTGTGCCGCAACGACATCTCACACACCCAGTGCCGCCACACGGGACTCTCGGTGTCGTAGCCCAGGTGGGTCATCCAGTTCGCCGCCCGCACCAACGGGGGCCCTTCGCCCGTGACGGCGTAGGCCAGCCGCACACCGTCAGAGGCACGGCAGAACGCGATGTGCTGGCGCGGCAGTTCGGGTTCCGGCGGCGGCGGGGGTTGCTGTTCGGGGTCGGCGCGCAGCGTGCCGACGAACTGGTACCCGCGGCCGCGGACGGTGCGGATGTAGCGCTGCGACTCCCCGTCATCACCGAGTGCTCGCCTGACCGCCTTGATCCGGCTGGTCAGCGCTGCCTCCCCGACGAACCGGCCACCCCACACCGCGTCGAACAACTCCTCCTTGCTGACGAAGCGCTCGTGGTTGCTCACCAACTGGGTCAGCACGTCGAAAACCTGGGGTTCCACCCGGATCACCGTGTCGCCGGAGCGCAGCTCGTAGCGTCCGGTGTCGAGCACAAAATCGTCCCAGCGCCACGAACGTGACGCCGCAGCAGAAGTTGGCTCAGCGCTCGACACGGGTCACCTGAACCCTCGAAAGACGTAGAAAGGCGGACAGATCGCGATAAGCGTACCGCTGGCCGAGCTCACCGCCAGCCGTCAGCGGCCCTGGCTACCTGCATCAGCGCGTCACAGAGCGCACGCAGTTCGGTGCGGTCGGCCCCTTCGTCGATGGCGGTTGCCATGTCCTCGGCCGCACACCTGAGCTGATACACCCGGTCGGACAGTTCAGCGGCTTCCTCGGCGCTGAGCACCACCGAGTCCGGTGCCACCGAGGTGCCCTTGATCTGTGCCCGCTGCTCGTAGGCCCGCTGCCGGCAGGACTGCCTGCAGTACTGCCGTCGCCTGCCGAGCCCGGCGTCGGCGACTTCACGGCCGCACCACCGGCAACTCTGGGGACGTCGTCTACGGGTAGTGCTGGGGGGTGCCTGAGGCGTCACGGACGTCACAAGCCCGACTGTAAACCGCGGGTCGCACCTATCCCGGTATCATCGAAGGTCGCGTCGGGAACTCTACGAGGGACCTCTGCGTTGATTGAGCCGGACGAATTGCGTTTATTGAGGAGTTGACGATGGCTGATCGTGTCTTGAGAGGCAGCCGCCTCGGAGCCGTGAGCTACGAGACGGACCGCAACCACGACTTGGCGCCCCGTCAGGTCGCCCGGTACCGCACCGACAACGGCGAGGAATTCGACGTTCCGTTCGCCGACGACGCCGAGATCCCCGGCACCTGGCTGTGTCGCAACGGCATGGAGGGGACCCTGATCGAGGGTGATGTCCCCGAACCGAAGAAGGTCAAGCCGCCGCGTACCCACTGGGACATGTTGCTGGAGCGTCGCTCGGTCGAGGAACTCGACGAGTTGCTCAAGGAGCGTCTCGACATCATCAAGACCCGCCGCCGGGGCTAGCCGGAGGCCGCGGCTGACGCACCAGCGGCGTCAGCGCACGATTCCGCGGGCACGATCGATGCGGGCCCGCACCCCCCACTGCGCGACCTTGACGATCGCCTCGCGGATCGTCGACCCATCCATCTTCGATTCGCCGTGCTCACGTTCGGCGAAGGTGATCGGCACTTCGACGACGGTGAATCCCGCGTTGATCGACCGCCACGTCAGGTCGACCTGGAAGCCGTAACCCTTCGAATCGACAGCCGACAGATCGATCTTCTCTAGCACTTCGCGCCGATAGGCGCGATAGCCCGCCGTGATGTCATGGACATCGACGCCGAGCAGGATGCGCGAATAGCCGTTCGCGGTGCGCGACAGCAGGAGCCGGCGCCGGGGCCAGTTACGCACCTGCCCGCCGTCGACGTAGCGCGAGCCGATCACCAGGTCGGCACCCTGGTCGATCGCGTCCAGCAGGCGGTGGAGTTCCTCGGGGGCGTGGCTTCCGTCGGCGTCCATCTCCACCAGCACCGAGTACTGCCGGTTCAGTCCCCACGCAAACCCGGCGAGATACGCCGCGCCCAGGCCTTCCTTCGAGGTGCGGTGCATGACATGAACGCGGTCGGGATCGGCCAGCGCCAACTCGTCGGCAAGCGCGCCGGTGCCGTCCGGGCTGCCGTCGTCGACGATCAGGACGTGCACCTCAGGAGCCGCGCTGTGCACCCGGGCGACGATCGGCGGGAGGTTGTCGCGCTCGTTGTAGGTGGGGATGATGACCAGCGTCCGCCTACTGGGACGCTGAGCCGGGTCCTGCTCCGGGCGGTGTGAAGGGCTTCCGGGGATGCCACCGGGGACGCTCATGTGGCTCCTTTGCCGTCGTCGGCGGTCCGTCGCCGACCCCTTGATCTTGTAGACACGAATGATCCATTGTGCAGCATCGCGCCGAGCAGCCCGGCGACACCGACGCCGATGAGCAGGGCCTCGACCAGCGGGCCGAACCGAGTCGCCGGTGTCAGCGACGTCTTCAACCGGATCTGCTTGTCGAGATAGGCGGGTTCGAAGAACTCGGTGCGGGCCAGCTCCCGGCCGTCGGGAGCGATGATCGCGCTGATGCCGACGGTTCCCGCAGCGACGACGAAGCGATCGTGCTCGACCGCACGCAGCCGGCTGAACGCCAGATGTTGCTCACTCATCGCCTCGTCGAAGGTGGCATTGTTGGTGGGCACGGCGAGTACCTGAGCGCCGTTGCGCACCGACTCGCGCGCCGCCCGATCGAAGATCACCTCCCAGCAGGTGGTGACGCCGACCGGCACCCCGGCGGCAGTGACCACACCGCTGCCCTGCCCGGGAATGAAGTAACCGGCGCGGTCGGCGTACGGCGACAACCGACTGAAGAAGCTGCGCCACGGCAGATACTCGCCGAAAGGCTGAACGATCTGCTTGTCATGGCGATCGGTTGGACCGGTGCCGGGATTCCACACGATCACCGTGTTGTTCGACACCGGGTTGTCCCGTGAATAGCCCGGTGCGGCGACCACGCCGCCGACCAGGATGGGGGCATCGATCGCGGCGGCGGCGGCGGAGATCTGCTGGGCAGCGTCCTGGTTGGCCAACGGGTCGATGTCCGAGGAGTTCTCCGGCCACACGACCAGCATCGGCTGGGCTGCCCTCCCCGCCCTGACGTCCTCGGCCAACCGCAGCGTTTCCCGGACGTGGTTGTCGAGCACGGCTCGGCGCTGCGCGTTGAACTCCAGGCCGAGCCGGGGAACATTGCCCTGTACCGCTGCCACCGTCACCGGCGCGGCATCACTGCCACCGGCACCGGACTGGCGGACCTGCGGCCACGCCAACGCGGTCGCCAACAGCACCAGGCTGATGCACAACCCCGGGACAATGACGGCGGGCGGCGCCGCCGCACGGGTCGCGGCGTCCCGTCGCCACCAGCCGATGACCTCCAGCGTCATCGCCGCGACGGCGAACCCGGTCAGCGTCACCGCGAAGGAGACCAGCGGGACCCCGCCGAAATGTGCCAGCGGTAGCAGCGGGCTCTCGGACTGCGAGAATCCCACGACACCCCACGGGAAGCCGCCGAACGGCACCGTTGACTTGAGCCATTCCTGGGCCGACCACAGCCCGGCGAACCACAGCGGCCAACCGGGCACCCGGCGGACCAACACCGCCAAGCACGCGAAGAGCGCAGGGAACAACGCCTCTGTAAGGCTGAGCAGCACCCAGGGCAGGGCGCCGACCAACCCGCTGATCCAGGGCAGCAACGGCAGGTAGAAGGCGAGTCCGAACAGCAACCCGTAGCCCAGACCGCCCACGGCGGTGGTCGAGCTGCGGGTCAGCACCCAGCCCAGTAGGGCGAACGCCAGGATCGCGGCGTACCACCAACCGAACGGCGGGAAGCTCAGACACAACGCCAGACCTGCGGCGATGGTGGCGCTGAGCGCGGGTAGGCGGTCCAGCACGGCCCGCCCGAACCGCGACATCCGCGACGGCTGCCCGGTGTCGGGGTCGGTGGTCGCGAGTTGGTCGGCGTCAGCCATGGATGACCGCACCTCGGTGCACGGTCTGCCTGCACCGCGGCAGACGGTCATCGAGGCTCGGTAGCACCGGCACCCGGGAACGCGGGTCGGTGGACCAACGCGCGACCGAATCGGCGGGGGCGGCCACGTCGAACCCGTCGGCCTCCCAGATGGCGTAGGAAGCCGGTGCGCCGGGCACCAGGGTGCCCATCACACCGTCCCGCACGCCGCCCGCGCGCCAGCCCCCACGGGTCGCCGCCGCGAACGCGGCCCGGGCCGAGATGGCGCTGCCGGGGGTGTGGTGCATCGTCGCGGCACGCACGGTGGCCCATGGGTTCATGTCGGTCACCGGGGTGTCGGAGCCGAAGGCGAGTGGCACGCCTTGGGATGCTAACAGCGCGAACGGGTTCAACCGACTGGCGCGATCGTTACCGAGCCGCTGCGCGTACATCCCGGCGTCGCCGCCCCAGAGCGCATCGAAGTTGGGCTGCATGCTGGCGATCACCCCCCAGTTGCCGAGCTTGGCCGCTTGTGCGTCGGTGACCATCTCGAGGTGCTCGAGGCGGTGCCCCAACCGTGCCACCGCGACCTGGCCGAATCGCTCGACGACGGCTTCCAGCGCCTCGACGACGGCCGTCACCGCCGCATCGCCGATGACGTGGAACCCCGCAGTGACGCCCGCCGCGGTGCAGGCCGAGAGGTGGGCGGTGGCCGCTTCAGCGCTGAGATAGCTGTTGCCGGTCGGTGCCGGGCAGCACTCGGGGGCGTCGGCGTAGGGCTCGTGCAGCCAGGCGGTGCGCGAGCCCAGCGCACCGTCGACGAACAGGTCGCCGGCGAGGCCGTGGGCCCCGGTCTTCTCGACCAGCTCCCGCGCCTGCCCGGCATCGGTGACCTGTTCACCCCAGTAACCGACCACATCGACGCCGTGTTCGAAGGCGCGCAGTTCATCCCAGTCGTCGAGGCCACCGATGTTCGGACCCGCACATTCGTGGACGGCCACGATGCCGGAGGCCGCCGCGGCGTCGAGCGCAGCCTGCCGGGCATCGCGTCGCTGGCCCGCGCTGAGGCCCTCGCGCGCGGCCCGGCGTACCAGGTGGTGCGCGTCGGCGGTGAGTGGTTCCCGGTCGCCGACACCTGCGGCGCGCCGCAGCGCCGTCGACGCGGCCGCCGAGTGCACGTCGACGCGGGATAGGTAGGCCGGCCGGTCACCGACGGCGGTATCCACGTCGGCGGTGCTCGGCGCCGCACCCTCCGGCCATCGCGATTCGTCCCAGCCGTGTGCCCAGATCACGCCGTCAGGCCGGGAGCGAGCATACCCGGCGAGCAGGTCCAGGCAGTGCCGTAACGACGTGGCCTGACGCAGGTCGAGTCCGGTCAGTGTCAGCCCGGTTGCGGTGGTGTGTACGTGGCTGTCCACAAATGCCGGGGCGACAAAAGCGCCGCCGAGGTCGGTCACGGCGGCACCGGGAAACTGCCCGCGACCGACGTCGTCGCTGCCCAGCCAGACGACCACGCCGTCGCGCACGGCCATCGCGGTCGCGTCCGGCATGGAGGGGCTGTGCACCCGTCCGTTGAGCAGAAGGGTGGTGGTGGTCACTCCGGGAGTCGGGGTCGTTCGACGTGGGTCGGATTCGTGACGTCTGTGACATCGGTGACATCGGTGACGTCGAGGACCTCGCCGTCGATGTAGTCACCTCGGCCCTGCCGAGACGACTGACCTGCCCGCGCGCCGGCAGCGGCGCTGCCCATGGTGCCGACACCGACGATCAGTGGGGCCCGGCGAGCGGCCATCGCGGTGACGAGCGGACGTGCCACCTTGCGGGTGGGTGGGAGCAGCAGAAGCGCTCCGAGGACAGAGCTGGCCAGACCGGGAATCACGACGAGCACCGTACCCAGTGCGACCAGCAGGCTGTCGGTGACTGCCCCCTGGGCGTTCGCCGCGGTGAGCCCAGATTGCAGCCGCCGGATGTGCCGGCGCACCTGTGAGCCTGCCAGCACGAGACCGACCAGGAACACGCCGGCGATCAACAGCACCGTCCAGCCGAAGCCGATCGTCGACGCCAACGCGACCAGCACGGCCAGCTCAACCACCGCATAGAGCAAGAACAGCCTCATCGCCATGTCCTGCCAACGGCCGGGCGGCGCTGAAGGTTCCTAACCCTGCCCGCCATCGGGCACGGCCTCGACCTCGATTGCGGCGTGCACCTTGTCGACGCCGCCGCGTAGCAGCGCCTGCGGTACCCACCACCACGCATGCCACCAGTAGCGCCTGGTGACCATGTCGAAGACCCGGCGGGTCTCGGATTTCGGCAGATTTCGGGCGATCGCCTCAACGGGTTCACCTTTGGGCTTGCCCAGGACACCACACTTCTGGATCGTCACCCGCGGGGTGTTGTTGATCCGCTTGGTCTTCCAGGAGCCGTCGTCGGTACTGATCACCAGCTTGTCCCCGTCGGGCACACCCCATACCGGGGTCGGCTTCGGCCGCCCGTCCTTGGTGAACGTGGTCAGCAACAGGTACTTCTCGACGTAGACGTCTTTGAACGTGGGAGCCGACTTGTTCATGCGGTCAGTTCACCGGTCTCAGTTCGAGCGTGACGTTCTTCTCCATGCCGCCACGCAGCTTCGAGAAGAAGTTGAAGGTCTTGCCGAGCAGGCCGTAGCGCCTGCCGAGTGCGTCGTAGGTGGCGCCGTTGGTCGACTTGTCCAGGATCGCCGCGGTGGCCTCGACCGCCTCGCCCTTGGGCTTGCCACTTCGATCACACTCGGCGATGGTCACCCGCGGGGTGTTGCGGATGCGCTTCACCTTCCAGGATTTCTCCTGTGTGATGGCGATCAGGCGGTCACCGTCGACGACGGCCCAGATGGCAGTCGGCTTCGGTCTGCCGTCCTTGGTGAATGTGGTCAGCAGGACGTACTCGGATCCGGCGACATCGGCAAAAGTGGTGGCCATGTGCCCAATGTAGCGGCCACCCGCTGGCCACCGACGTGCCCGACTCGGCGTCAGGCGGCGTCGAAAGTAACCAGGTCGATGCTGAGTTGGCCTTCGATGAGGCTGAGTCGTCGGCGTACTGGTGGTCCGGGTAGTGGTGGGGCGGTGGAGTGGTAGACCGCGCCGGTGGGGGTGCGGTATTCGGCGTGGTGTTCCCCGTCGATATCGGTGGTGCTGACC
>NZ_CACSIP010000054.1 GCF_902705885.1 Mycolicibacterium austroafricanum
GTCAACATCGCAAGCGGCCACCGCATCAAAGGCAGCCCGCAACGCCGACACCGCCTCCCGCAATTCCGTCCCCGACATAGCTCGAACATACATTCGACCACCGACAAACTTCCGCCGCCGGTCGAACTCGTGCACCGGCGGCGCAACCGGATCGTGTCCGAAGCTTTATCGGGGATACGACTGCGGTCCACCAGAATGGGGCGATGCGCCGATCGCTGATCTTGCTGTGCGCGTCGGCGGTCTGTGCAGTCCTGACGTCGGTGGCCGCGCCCCATGCGGCGGCGGAGTTCACGCCGTGGTTCGCCCGCTCCGTCGGAGGCGCCACCCAGGTGCTGTCCGTCACGGGGGTGGGCGGTTCGGACGCGAAGATGGACGTGTGGCAGCGCACCGCCGCCGGCTGGCAACCGGTGGACGGCGGTGTCGGCATCCCGGCCAAGATCGGCGCAAAGGGTATGTCGCCCAACCACTTCGACGGGTCGATGATGACGCCGAAGGGGATCTACACGCTCGACTTCGCGTTCGGCACCGAACCCAACCCCGGTGGTGGCCTGCAATACGTCCAAGTGGGCCCGGACCACTGGTGGGACGGCGACATGGAAAGCCCGACCTACAACACCATGCAGGTGTGCAAGAAGGACGAGTGCCCGTTCAACACGTCACTGAGCGCGGGCACCGAGAACCTGCAGATCCCGCAGTACGCTCACGCGGTGGTGATGGGCGTCAACAAGGCGCGGGTCCCGGGCAAGGGCGGGGCGTTCTTCGTACACAGCACCGACGGTGGAGCTACCGCCGGGTGCGTGGCGATCGACGACGTGAAGTTGGTGACGATCATGCGGTGGCTGCGGCCGGGAGCGATGATCGCGGTCACCGAATGAGACTCACAGGTTGAGCGCGCGGCCCGCCTTGACCTTGAAGTTCAACGCCTCCAGCGACATCGAAGCGTCGTAGGTGCGGTCGTATCCGGTCTCGCAGATCTTCCAACCGGCATCGGTTCTGCGGTACCTGTCGTGGTAGAAACCCGCGCCGATCAGCATGAAGTTGAAGTCCGGCGCGATCACCCGGTCCTGCAGATACCAGGTGGCCGTGGCCTCGTCGCCGTCGACGTTGATCTCGGGGTGGTTGACGCGATGCTCGGTCAGAATCTCGGGTCCCAGCGAATTGCGCATGAAGCCCACGAGTTCGTCGCGGTTGGTGAAATGGTGTTCCTCGCCGATCGATTCGCCGTACCGGCCGACGACGTCCTCGGTGAGGGTGTCGGCGAACTCGTCCCAGTGTTTGGTGTCGAGAGCGCGGAGATACCGGTACTTGACCTGCTTGATGTCATCGATGTCACCCATGGCGACATTGCAGCACACCGCGGCACCGCGGCATAGCGCAGAGTGTCTGAGCGGTCGTCATCGGTTGTGGCGCTATCGTGGCCTGGGTCATGAGCGAACCTCTCGGGTTGTCCATCGGTGGCTATTGCTTAACACAAGACTCTCCGTGCAATAAAAGCGGAGGCTACCGCCCGCGTGGCCACGCGCCCGGCGTCACGACCGCGCGATTCTCATGGCACACCCGAGTGTGCTGATGCGCGCCTGCTGGGCCTCCTCAGGGAACCTCAGCCACGCGTGCGACCGCTGGTTAACTAAGCACCCGTGCACTTTGGAGCCGATCAACTACCATTCAGCCATGGGGGTAAATGATGTGCTCACGTTCGCGGATTCGCATCCTTGGGTAGCAACAGGGGCAATAGCGATTTGTGGGATCATCGTGACGGTCACCGTAACAATTGCGATTTATAATAAGAACAAAAGAAGTAAAATCATCGACTACTTCATTATGGAGCAAGTCGCCATTCCACCCCCCGGTATAACAATTGATGGGTTGAAGGTCATGTTCGGCGACGAAAAAGTGGACAATCCACGAGTGAGCATGATCATGTTCGCCAACACCGGCAATACCTCGATTCTGGATACCGATTATGACGTGCCGATACGCGTGCTTCATGGAGCTCAGGTGGAAGTAAAGTATGCCGTCATCGTAGGCGGGACCACCGGATGCCCCGATCCCGTACTTTCCGCTGAATACATAGAGATCAAGCCAAAATTGTTTAATCCAGGCGACTTCGAAGTGGTGCAGATACTCTATGATGGTCAAGCAGAGTTCGATTACCGTTGTCGATTCAAGGATCAAACTCGCTCGATGCAGCAATTGGAGTTGACAGTGCGTAATGCTCCGTCGGAGTTCTACAAGCAGATGATCGAGGACATCGCAGAAATGCCTCAGCCCAAGAAAACCATCCAAGTCGCAATGCTCAAGGTGCGCCGCACCGTGTTTTTCGAGTGAAGAGAAGTACTCGGTAAGCGTTGTGTTCGAGTTATGAAAAGCACCTGCGGGGCTGAGCCGAGCGAAGGCGGTCGACTGCCGATGCGCCGACGCTGTTCGATAGGCCTATTACGATGCGGCCCAGGGACTTACGGACACCGACTACATCGTTGAATGACTACAACAGACCCATCATCTCAGCCATTTTCTCCTCCAGGCGTAGACGCGGCTCGCCCTTGAGCTCGCCAAGAAAGTCACCTCGGAAGAGCACAGATTTGTCGAGCGGTTGAACCGCCGGCACTCTAATCCAACAGTCCTGAGGAAGGTTGCCGCTGCCACGTGGTGCGTCTACGCAGAAATCCGTCACGAGGTGCGGATCGGTAGACGTCGGACACCCGACGACATACGCCCATTTGGGGCTTTGACAGACCGTGCGGTTGCTCAGCACGACAAAGAACCGCGCTTTCGTCGTGGCCTGCCTGCTATCGGGATCGGGGTGCAGGCGCAGGTCATCGTCTCGAACTTTGTACACACCTCTGTACTGGATGGAACTCAGGTCCACGAATGCGCGCTATCCCAGTAGGCCGTGAGTTCCGGCGGCGCGGAGTTCACGCCATGCCTCAATCTCTTTAGCAAGTCCCGCGTCACCAATAATGGTCTCCCCGGGAAGGTCGCCACGTTCATCACGGCGCTTCCGTAGCCGATTCATGGAACGACGGAGCCTTGGCGACTGTAGATCGGTGAAGTACTCCCTGATCGACTGGTCACTAATAGTGGTGTTGTCCTTCCCGGCCACGTACACCCCCTCCCAGGGGCTCTCAGGTCGGTGGACGTCATCCCACAATTCGGAGATGGACCAGTCGCCGTAGTCCGCCCATGCCCGTTCCAGTGCCGCAAGCTCGGCTGGGTCGATCTTCGAAGCCATTCGTTCCCTGTCGGCGGGGACGTTGACGATCGGATCAGAGCCGAAATCGCTGAAAGCCCGATAGACGGGCGGACAAACCGGTCCGTGGTCCCACGCTTGAAAACCGTCCGCAAAAAGTGGTTCTCCATATTTGCTCAGGTATTCGCCATGTGCGTAGTAGAGCAACTTTTGCACCTGGAAATTGGTAAGTGGACGGCCCGCATCTTTTGCGACGGCAATCAACCATCGAGCAGCGTCCACCGGCCGAGCGCTCACGACATCACCCCCGAGACACCTGCGCCATGACATCAGTGTAACTACTGGCCACTGACATCTGTTCCAGACGCGCTCGATACACCTCACAGGCGGCCAGTCGGCAGGCGGACTGCTTCGCACTCTCGGCAGAGATTGCGGTCCGGTCGGCCCGGCGTGATCGGTACGTCGAACGCGCTGCCGGGCTTGATCACGTGGCAGCCGCGGCACTCGCGTTTTGCGCTCGTGTGGAACGGTCGCTGACTCGGTTCCCAGCCGAGTGCCTCCTTGAAGTAGTCCGCGACGGTTGGACCTTGGTGCTCGGTCGGTTCGGTCTTCGGCAGCCGTCGCTTAGGTGCCCTCACCGCCGATCACCCCAGCGGGCTTGTGCGCCCCTCTTGCCGACCTGGCTGCGAGTCAGCTTGCCGTCTTCGTCGTCGGGCATCCGCAGCGACTTCAGCATCGACAACAGGATCGTCTGGTTCTTCCGCAGGTCGTCAGCTTCGGGCATCGACACGGGCTGACCGTTGTAGCCGGTGACTCGGGTGTCCGCGCCTGCCGCACGGACGATTCGGCGTAGCCGCGCGATCTCGTCGGTGAGGTAACACGCTTCCTCGGCGACGGTCTGCGTCTCCGGGCAGCCGGAGAAGTCGCCGGTGGTGTGCAGCTCGCGCCATAGCCGCTTGCCGCGCGCCCGCAGGCCCGGCGGGTACTTCGGGATGGCGGGCTTGACTTCGTCTGTTTCGGGCATGATCCGGCCCCTTTCTGGCCTTTATGGCAGCTACTTCCATCAGACGGGGTACATGCAGGGGATGATGCAGCCGCTGGGGTGGAACGAGCCGTTCTGTGTCGACGCGACAGGTGCGCCAGCACCCGGCTTGTGCAAACCGTAGATTGACGAGCCCCCCCGAGAGCGTTGCACTCGGGTCGACCTCGCTAGGACCGAAGCGCTGATCGAGCCCAAACACGAAACGATGGCGTGCCGAACTCGACAAGACCATTGGCGAAGTCCAAGAGGCGCATATCAGCACCACTGGGAATTGACGTCAAACGATGCCGGGTTGATTTGCGGACTCAGGACCCGCTTCGTATTGGCGGATTGCCTGGCGAATCGGTTCTGCGGCGACTTTGTAGATATCCACCACTGATTCGATGTCTCGCCGCGTGCCATCCTTACCGTGTTCGAACGTGGTTACGTACTTGACGCTCTTGCCATTTAGATTCAGACGAACGATCGGCTTGCGGTTGTTGTCGTCCAGCAAGATCGCCATATACGCCTTCGCGTCGCGGTGCACAACACGCTCTGGCGCAACCTCAGATACAGCGATGGCGCGCACGATGTTGAACCCTTCAAGCTCCTCTTCGGTAGTCACGACATCCGAGTCTGTCGCCTGCGCCGCCGTCGCCGGCGCCGTTGAAGGCGCTTCGGTGGCGGTCCCGGGCGACGGCGATGTCTCAGCCGCGACGGTGGTGTCGGCAGCGGTCGTGTCGTCGTCACCGAGAGCAGTTTTCAGCCGACTGTTGACCTGATCGCCTACGTACTGATTCAGCGCCTTCGCGACGAGCGGCCGGAATTGGTCGACGATTCGCTGTGTAGATCTACCGTCGTACACACGGGATACGAAGAAGCGAACCCATTCATCTGACGGTTCCTTCACCTGGCTAGCGATGATGCGTCGGATGCCACCGATGTACTTCAGTTCTTGCGCGGCGCTGATCACCGAGTCGAGGTCGAACGTCTCCTTGGAGAGCTTCTGGATCTCGGGAACCAGCGTCCGATCGATATCGAGCAGGTCGAAGACCAAGAATGGCTTGTCGTCCATCTTGTTGGGCAGATCCCCGTCGGTATAGACGTGGTACTCCTGGCCATTCGTCAGGATCGCGATGCGTGCAGACGTCACGCTGAAGTACCTGAAGAGCTGAGATGCGTACTTCAGATCGAGGGGATCACCGATCTTCTTGCACTCGATCAAGATCTGTATTGCGCCGTCCTTCAGGATCGCGTAATCGACCTTTTCGCCTCGCTTCACGCCCACGTCGGCGATGAACTCCGGCACGACCTCGGAGGGATTGAACACGTCGTAGCCGAGTACGTTGGATATGAACGGCATGATGAACGCGTTCTTGGTCGCCTCCTCGGTCTCAACCCAGCCCCGCATACTCCGGATCTTGTTGGCAAGCACGCTCAGTCCGTCTGAGAACGCCAAGAGGACCCCCTCCAACAGCGGCCTGCCGCCCCAGCTAGGCCATTGCGAAGCACCCTAGACCAGCCAGCCAACTGAAGGGCCTGTGTTCGCAATAGCGGCAAACATTGCAATGGTCCTTCGGTCGACGACCGCGTTACGTCGTTGACTGGCACCGTGCCATCCTGCTCGTCACCAGCGTCATCGCGCTATGCGCCGAGCCAGACGAATGACGAGAGCGCGATCATGCTGGGTTTCCCACTGCATTCATACCGCCGCGCATCCGCTGCTGGATGTCAGCCGGGACGAGCAGCTTGCCCCGGAGCGAACCGCCCTGGGTCCTAGTTCTGCCCTCCAGCAACACCTGGTACCGGATGCCCGCGTCCAGGAGCAGACGCCTGCGGCCAGCCGGATCAGCGTCCCAGTCATCTCGGTAGGTGCGCCCGGTCGGGACGTGTTCGGTCCTCGCCGGTTGAACCGGCAGCGCCTCCAGCTCGGTGATACGAACATCCAGATCGGCGACCTGCTCGGCGAGCGTCTCCAATACGGCCTGCGACGATGCGCGCCGCATCGCGCCGGTAACCGCCTCCAACTGCATCTTGGCTGACTCCAGCTCGTCGGTGTGATCCGACGCGGGGACCACTACAGGCTCGTGGACCTCCACGTCGCCCAGCTCGTCTAGAAACGTCTCTTCCATCACCGTTTCAAGCCAATCAGCGGGAATCTGACAGCCGTGCCGCTCCGGGCAGTAGTAGTACCGGTATCGCTTGCCTTTGGCTAGCTGAGACTTCTGGTGCATCGCGCTGCCGCACTCGTGGCAGACCGCGATCCCGAGCAACGGACTCGCGTTGCCGGTTCGGTTCGTCTGTTTCGGCTTCTTACGCTCTTCCAAAACCACCTGGAGCGAACGGAACTCGGACGCTGTCAGGATCGGCTCGGACTTCATCACGCCGGGATCAGCGTTGCCCTGATGGACCGTATAGCCGAGCAGTGTCTTGGACTCCAGCAGCCGGTGCAGCGTCGTGGTGCTCCACGCGCTCGGACGGCAGTCCGGGCACTCCCGCGAGACATCCTCGTGGTTCTCGCACGCCGCGCCTGTGGCGGGTTTGCCTTGGAGTTGCCGTTGCCGGTCGCGGGCCGACGGCACGCCCTCGGCGGTGAGCTTGTCGGCGATGGACTGGACAGAGTCGCCGCGCATCACGTCGGCGACGACGCGGCGGATCACCTGGACCGCCTCGGCGTCGTGGACCAACCGGTAGCCGCCTCCGGGCAGCTTCTCGGGCTTGAGCCCGTAGTGAACTGTCTCGCCGCCCCATCGGCTGTCGGACCGGAGCTTCTTTCGGGCCTGGACAACCCGCTCCCGGATCGCGTTGCGCTCGACCTCGGCGAAGATCGACGCCAGCTTGACCCATACCTGGCCCATCTGGGTATCGGTGTCGATCCCGTCGTCCACGCAGACGATGCGCTTGCCACGGTCCAGACACCAGCGCAACAGGGTCTCGGTGTCCATCGACGACCGAGAGATCCGGTCGAGCTTCCAGGCGACCAGCACGTCCCAGGGCTGCGGGGAGTGTCGCTGAGCCATTTGCCCAATGCCTCCCGTCGGAACGGGTCAACCGCGCCGGAGATGTCCAGATCCTCGGTTATCGCGACCACCGTGGCATCGTGGCCCTGTGCCCACCATTCGATCCGCTCCCGCTGCCGTACCGGAGATGTCGACTCGTCGGTCATCCGCGACAACCGCACCGCGCCGAGAATTTTGAGTCCTAGCATGGTTGAGCAATCTACTCCGTTGGGATTGTCCATCGGGACGACCAACCTCGTCGCCGCGAGCGTCGGACGTCAACCGGTGATCCGACGGTCGGTGTTGACCCTGTTCGGCCACGCACCGCCCGAGGTCGGCGCCGCGGGGAACGATCCCGCCGGCGTCGTGCTGTCCGGGTTCGTCGACCGCGTCGGTGATCCGGTTCCGCTGGTGGCCGCCGACGGGAACCGCTACCCCGCCGAACAGCTGCTGGTCGAGGCGCTGGAATCGATGGCAGGCCTCGCGACCCGGCAGCGGCCCTCGGACGTCGCGATCGCGGTGCCCTCCTACTGGAGCCCGGCGATGTCGGGTGCGCTGCAGTCCACCGTGGTGGCCAGCGAGATCCTGGCTCCTGGCGGGGTGCCGCCGCGGTTGGTCCCGGACGCGGTGGCCGCACTGACCGCGCTGAACGCCAGCCCCGGTCTGGACCGGCGGGGCACGGTGGCCTTGCTGGACTTCGGTGGCGGCGGTACCAGCGTCACCCTTGCCGATGCGGCGTCGGCGTTCGACGTGATCGGGCGCACCGAGAGGATCCCCGACTTCGCAGGCGACCAGATAGACCAGGCGTTGTTGAGCCATGTGCTGGACGGCATCGCCGGTGGCGGTGGTGATGTCGATCCCGGCCAGACCGCCGCAGTCGGTTCACTCGCGGTGTTGCGCGAGCAGTGCCGCACCGCCAAGGAGCAACTGTCGCGCGACACCGTCACCGAGCTGACCGTCGAGTTACCCGGCTACCGCGGTGACATCCGGGTGACGCGGGCCGAACTCGAGGAGCTGATCACCCGGCCGCTCGACCGGGTGGTCGGTGCGATCGAAGACATGTTGGCGCGCAACAACATCACGTGGAGCAGTGTCTCCACGGTGGCCCTCGTCGGCGGCGGAGCCAGCATTCCGCTGATCGTGCAGCGACTTTCGGAGCGGTCGCAGGCCAGAGTGGTCGCGACCGCGCAGCCCGCTCTCGACGCCGGGGTGGGCGCCGCACTGTTCGCCGCGTACGGGCGCGGCGCGGACACCGCCACCTGGGTCGCACCGGCGGCGGTACCTGTTGCCGGCCCGCCGGCCCAGGATGCCGAGTCGGCGACGCTGGGTGCGTTGGCGTGGTCGCAGGACGACGCCTCCGACGACGATGTCGTCCCGTACTCCGGTGAGGACTTCTACGTCCCTCCCGAGGCATACGAACCCACTGACACCTACCAGCCCGAACCCGCGGCGCACGACGACGACAAGCCTTGGCAGCGGCTGCCGATGTCGGTGTTCGGAATCGCGGCGGCCATCGCCCTGGTCGCCGTGGGCGGTGTCGCGATCGCGCTGACCAGCGTCGACAACGCCGACCGAGAGCAACCGCGACCCGGGACCGCTCCGCTGAGCAGCGCGTTCACCCCGTCGCAACCCCCCGAAGAAGTCCCCCCGGTCACCATCGAACCCGTCCAGCCGCCGCCGCAACCGACGGCCGACGTCCCTCCGCCCGTCGTCGTGCCCACGACCACCGTGCCCACCACGACGCCGCCCACGACCACGACGACCACGACCACCACGACGACGACCACCACGACGACCACACCCACGACGACGACCACCACACCACCGACAACGACCACCACGTTGACGACGACAGCGGTGACGACGCCGACGACGCCGCCGCCGACGACGCCGCCGCCGACCACGACGGCGCCGACCACACCGCCGCCGACGACCCCGATGACCACGACGTATCTCGATATCCCGTTCGTCCCGGTACCCGTTCCGATCCCGGTTCCGGACGGCTCATAGCAGCCCCGCGACCGGGCGCCGGCAATTGACGACCGGGTCAGAGTTTGAGGTATAGGGATTCCCCCGATTCCCCTGCGCGCTTTCCGGGCATATGTTCGGCACATCGGTTCGATCGGCTGAGGAGGGGACAGCCGATCGGGCCGATTTTCTTGCGCTCGGGACACAATGGGTGGATGCCGGTCCCACAGAACACCAAGGTTTCCGTCGTCGGTATGGGAAGCGTCGGCACCGCGATCGCCTACGCATGCCTGATCCGGGGTTCTGCTGGGTCACTTGCGCTCTATGACCTCAACGCCGGCAAGGTGCGGGCCGAAGTGCTCGACCTCAACCATGGCAGTCAGTTCGTGCCGCACTGCAGGATCACCGGTTCCGACGACATCACGGTGACCGCGGGTTCGGCGGTCGTCATCGTGACCGCGGGAGCCAAACAGAAGCCGGGCCAGAACCGGTTGGATCTTGCCGCGGCAAACGTCGCGATGGCGAGTTCGCTGACCCCGAGACTGCTCGAACAGTCCCCGGACGCGGTCATCGTGTTCGTCACGAACCCGGTCGACATCGTCACGCTCGCCGCGACGCAGGTCGCCCACGCGGCGCCCGGTAAAATCTTCGGGTCCGGAACTGTGTTGGACTCCAGTCGGTTCCGCTACCTGATCGCCGAACGGGCCGATCTCGCCGTCGGCAATGTGCACGGCTTCATCGTCGGCGAGCACGGTGACTCGGAGATCTCGCTGTGGTCGAGCGTGTCCATCGGAGGGGTTCCTGCCGACCAGTTCCGGCGCGACGGGGTGCTGGTTTTCGACGAGGACACGCGCAAAGCCATCTCGGCGGAGGTGATCAACGCCGCCTACGAGATCATCGCCGGAAAGGGTGCGACCAACCTGGCGATCGGGTTGTCGACGGCTCGCATCGTCGAGGCGGTCCTCGGTGACCAGCATCGGGTGCTTCCGGTCTCCACGGTGCAGCAGGGCGCCTATGAGATCGGCGGGGTCGCGTTGTCTCTGCCGACGGTCATCTCGGCGCAGGGTGCCGGTCAGGTGCTCGAGGTGCCGTTGTCGGTGCCCGAACTGCTCGGTCTGCAGGCGTCGGCGTCCACACTGTGCAGGGTGCAGGAGTCTCTCGGGCTGTGAGCCCCAGTCAGAACTTGAGATAACCGCCGTCGATGCGCAGCACGTCGCCGGTGTTCGCCCCTACGTGGGTGCCCTCCGGGCGAACGCGGGTGCGCGTTCGGGCCGGATACCGACCCCGACCAGGAAGCCGGGGATGACGGCAAGCCACGGCACCCGTTCGACGAGCCATACCAGCGTTTTCGGCAGGCCTGCGCCGCCCTCGCCGCTCACGATCGGCCCGAGCAGTCGCTTGTCGATCTGGCGTTGCAGCGCTTGGGTCACCGCGGTGGGCACGATGCGGCGTCGCCGTACCGCGGCCAGATCGCGGCCGGTCACTTCACCGCGCAACAACGGCCCGGCCAAAAGCCGAGCCGCCGCCACCCCGTCCTGGACGGCCACGTTGATCCCGATGCCACCGGCCGGCGACATGGCGTGGGCCGCATCGCCGATGCAGAGCAGCCCGTCGGTATGCCAGTGGCGCAACCGATTCAGCCGCACGTCGAGGTGCTTGACGTCGTCGAGCGAGGTGACCGACTCGACCGTGTCGCCGGCCTCGGGGAGCAGGTCGAGGACATCGGTGTGGAACGCGGCGAGCCCGCGGGCCCGCTGCCGGGCATCCGACCCCTTCGGGATGAGCAAGGCGATCTGCAGGTAGCCCTCGCGGGGAATCACGATCATCGCCTTCCCGGGAGCGAGCCGCGGGAACAGCGTGTAGTGCTGGTCGCTCTGCCGGCGTGGCAGCCGGAACCACCACACGTCGAAGCTGACCGGCCACTCCTGCACGCGGAACCCGGCGTCGCCACGGACCACCGATCCACGCCCGTCGCATCCGACGGTGAGGTCGGCGAGAAGCTCTCCTGCGCCGTCCGGTCCCTGGTACCGGACGCCGACGACGCGGCCGTTGTCGCGGCCGTTGTCGCGGAGCAGCCCGGTCACCTCGGTGCTCATCCGAAGTGTGAAGCCGGGCTCGGCCTTGCCGGCCTCTGCCAGCAGGTTGAGCAGGTCCCACTGGGGCACCATCGCCACGTACGGATGCGGCTGGCGCAGCCGCGAGAAGTCGACCAACGTGACGGAGTGCCCGGGGCTGACCTCGAACGTGCCCTTCTCGAGCCGGCTGTGTGGCAGCGCGGCGAACTGCGGCCACAACCCGAGCTCGTCGATGAGCCGCAGAGTGGTGGGATGCACTGTGTCACCGCGGAAGTCGCGAAGGAAGTCGGCGTGTTGCTCCAACACGGTCACGTCGACACCGGCGCGCGCCAGCAGCAGTCCGAGCACCATCCCGGCCGGGCCCCCGCCGACGACGGCGCAGGTGGTCTTCTCGCTCACCTCACCATGGTGGCTGATCGTGCAGCGATGGGAATCCGGTTTGTGTAATCAGGGAGGTCAGGCCCGCTGGCGCGGGTGCCGATCGATCCACTGCTGTCCGGCTTTTGCCGCGCGCACAAGCGCACCCCTCTCGCCGAAGTAGGCGGCGACCGCGCCGACCGCGGGCAGCATGCCCAGGTACCGGTACGGCGCCCGGGGGTGGGGGCGTTTGGCGAGTTCGGCGCCGACGGCGTCGAGCAGACCCACCAGCTTCCACAGCGCTTTGGCGATGCCGAGCGGGGAGCGGGAGATCTCCTCTGACGGGAGTTCCGCGTCGGTGTCGTCCTTCACCTCGGGCAGGTCTCGATCGCACAGCACCGCGGCCAGCATGCGGACCTGCGCCCGGCGGTCTGACACGCCCAATTCGCGCGCCACCGCGCACAGCACTATCGCCTGGTTGGCGAACCCGAGCAGATCCTGGATCGGCAGTTGGCGCCCCACGACGCCGAGTACTCCGGGGAAGGCCACCGCCACCGTGTTCAACGCTCCGACGCGGCGCACCCACCAGCTGATCCGGGCATCGGTGTCCATGTCGTCCCAGGCCGTTGTGCCGGGGACATCGGCGGCGTTGAGAGCACACGCGATCCCGCCGCTGACCTTGTCGAGCGGTCCGTCATCTCCGTCGCTGCGCCGACGCTTGAGGCCCAGCGGATCGGTTCCCCACAACACGTCCAGCAGGGGGTTGATGACCTGCACCGCACGCCGCAACGCCTCCTCGACGGCGGCGTCATCAAGGGGTACATCGGGGGTCGGTAGCAGGCTCACTGTCCCATGATGTCCGCTTCGGGCACTCCCCAAACTCCAGGCTCACTGGAGGTCACCACACGGTGCACCTAGATTGATTCGCGGTAGCCGTAGAACTCGTGGTCTTCGTTGTAGCCGCCTTGACCGGCACCCAGGTGCGCGAAGGTGTATAAGATCACCCACTTCGCCTCCGGCAGAGGGCGAACGATGTCGAGGACGGCTTTCATCGGCACACCTCCCCACTTGGCGATACCTGACCAGCCCTGAATGCAGTAGTGCTGAGTGATCTGCTCTTGCTTGGGCATCGCCTTCAATTGGTCGTAGGTCAGAACCACGGGATTCTCCACGAGCCCGCCGACGCGCAGCGTGAAGTTCTGCGATCTGCTTGCCGGGTTGGTCGATGGTGTTGGCGGTGAAGAACATCGGCGATTCGATCCCGCGCAGGAACGCATTGGCCGTCAGTGGGCTCGCCGGATAGGGAAGGCCGTTGGTGCCCAGGTACATCGCCACCGAGCGCGGCCCGTGCCGGTCGATCAGTTCCTGCAGACGGTCCGCGATCTCGTCCATCGCCGTTCCGCTCCCGACGGGGGGCGTAGGTCCCGTCGGGCTGCCGCTTCTGGCTGTGCAGCAGTCGCGCCGGGTTGTTGTGGATCTGCGGCAGCGCCCGGCCCTTCGTGCAGGTGTACCCCTTGAACATCGGGTTGTCCGGGTCGCCGGTGACCTTGGTCAGCTTGCCGTCGGTGACGGTGGCGAGCACCCCGCAGTGGGCGGAGCAGATGCGGCAGATTCCCGGGGACGTCGACTCTGTCATGCTGAGGACTCTGTGATGCTGAGCATGCGCTCAGCATCATTGCTCCCCCGTGAGGCGCGTTCGGTTTTCGCCGCGGCGTCATTGTTTGGGGTAGGACGGGGTGGATGTAGCGGCGCGACCGCGGGTGACCGAGCCCCGCCGGATCGCGGTACCTCGTCCTACGGGTTGCCGGGCCCCGGCACGTTGGGGACGTTCGGCACCGCAGGCACGTCAGGGACGTCGGGGATTTCCGGGACCGGCGGTGGACTGGGAACCTGCGGCGGGGTGGTCGTCGTGGGGGTCACGGTCTCGGTCTCGGTGTCTGTGGTCGCCGGTGGTGGGACAACCACAGTGGTCTCGGTCTCGGTGGTCGGCGACAGGCTGGTGGTCTCAGTCATCGTCGTCGTTGTTGTCGTCGCTACGGCGGCAGCGGCGATGACGCCGCACGCCACCCGGCCACCGGCGTCGCCGGTGGCCAGCGTTTCCTCATCAGGGCCGGGTGTGCCGTCGATGGTGTAGCGCGGCGGGATGTTGGCAAAGTTGTCCGAGCCCTCGTGAATCATCAGCGCGGTCTTCTCGCCGGCCAATAGCTCATCGGCGGTGAACGCGTCGGTGGTGGTCACCAGCCTCGCGGATCCGTCGGAACGCACCTCCAGCGACGTCAGGTCACCGCTTGCGGGATGGCCGCTGTGTCCGGGGGCCTGGAAGTGACCGCCTGCCGAGAGGAAGTCTCCGCGCTGCCCGCCACCGGGAGGTTCCGAGTCGGGCTCACACCGGCCCACGGAGTGGATGTGCATGCCGTGGAACCCGGGCGACAAGATGTCGGGGGCCACGGTTTCCACGGTGACGGTGGCGAAGCCGTCGGCGAAGTCGAACGTGGCGTTGGCGACCTCGGTGCCGTCGGCGGTGGCGAGCTGCGCGGTCAGCCGTTCGGCACCCGGCGGCGGCCCTCCCGGCTCGCTCGTGGCCGCCGTGGGCGTCTCTTCGCCGGCGGAGTCGTCGGAACCGCACGCGGTCAGCAGCAGGGCGGGGGTGGCCAGGAGCATGGCGAAGGTGACGGGCTTGAACATCACTCCACGGTAAAACCTCGGCACCGCACTGTCGGGCGGTTACTGGTGTTTCACCTGGTTGCCGCCGTTGCGCTTGGCGGCATACATGGCTGCGTCCGCAGCCGCGATGAGGTCGTCGAGCCGCGGCCCGGTGTCCCGGCTGCGCAGCGTCTCGAGCGGCATCGTGCTGATGCCGATGCTGGCCGTCACCTCGTGGGGGAGGGCGGCGATGGCCGCACACAGCTGCGCGGCCAGCGGGTCGGTGTGGCCGGGGTCGGTGCTCACGGCGATCAGGAACTCCTCGCCGCCCGCACGGCAGATCGCGGCGTTCGACGGGCTGTGCTGCCTCAGTAGCTCGGCCACCGCCGTCAACGCGCGGTCGCCGGCGGCGTGCCCGTGGGTGTCGTTGACGCGCTTGAAGTCGTCGAGATCGACCATCACGAGGGCCAGATGTCCCTCGGCGTCTTGGCTAGTGCGGATCTGACGGAAGACCCGGTCGGCGAACCCGCGACGATTGAGCAGCCCGGTGAGCGGATCGGCGTCCGAGCGCATGGCGTAGGCGCCCATCGCTCGCGCCATGCCCCGAATCGCGACCGGCACAGTCGAATTCAGAAACAAGATAAGCCAGAACGCTGCGACCGCGGTCCCCACGCCCTCCTGGGCGGCCAGTCGCCACGAGGCCGTCGTTGTGATCGCAACCGCGACAACAAAGTTGAACACCAGCAGCTTGGTGCTGTGGAAGAACGCGATGTAGCCACCGGTGACGGCGGTGGCTGTGCAGGCCAGCAGCGACACCGCCGCGGTGGGCTGACAGAGGCTCCAGATCGCCACGAACAGCGTGCCGGTGACGATGGCCACCGCGGATTGCCGACGGGTCGGCCACCGGGTGAGCCACACCGCCGTCATGCCGACGGTGAGGATGGCGCCGACCACGCCGAGCGCAACCAAGGTGACCGGGGGCGAGCGCAGGCTGCCCAGAAAGGTCAGCGGCACCAGCGCCGCTGACCCGGAAACGCTGGCCAGCACGGTCTGCGCCGAGCGCAACAACCCTCGCTGGGCTAGGAATTCTGTGGTCCAGTCGAATCGGTCGGGTTCCCGCCACCACCGCTGTAACCGCGACACAATCAGCGCACCCCCAGACGACGAGGGTACCGCTGCGCTGATCGATCTGACAGGCGATCGCGCCTGCTAGACCGCGGTGGTGGCCTCTGCCGCCGCCGGTTGCCGGGTCGGGGTGATCCGGCCCTTGACACCCTTGACCGAAGCCCGGTCCAGCAACTCCTGGTACAGGGCGTCTGAGACGGTGCGGGTACGGCTGAGCAGGAAGCCACTGAAGCCGGTGGGGTCACTGACGACGGCCCACTGATAGTCCGGGTCGAGGTCGACGATCCAGTAGTTGCCGGGGGGATTGGCCGAGGCCGACCCGAAGAACCGCACACTGAGCTTGTTGTTCGTGGAGTCGACGGGCAACGCGACGCCGGTGATGGTCGACTGCGGGCCGTTGTTGAAGAAGTAGTTGCCGGAGTTCTCGACCTTGATCGACCCGTCGGGGTTGGGGCTGTACACCGCAGTGGTGTTCACCAGGCCGATCGAGAAGAACTGCTTGACGCTGCCCACCTCGTACCAGGTGCCGAGGTAGCGGTCGATGTCGACGACCGGTGGGGGTCCGAGGACGATTGCCGCGGTGTCGCCCATGACGATGTACTCGTCGGGGGCGCCGTAGATGCCGGTGCCGTCGGACGGGCCGAGGCCCAGGTACATGTCGTTGATCCAGCCTGTGGCCAGCGTATAGACGGCCTCGGTGTTTCCGGGTGGCGAGAATCCGGTGACCAACTGGCCGAAGAAGTCGATGAGCGGGTTGGCGCCGATCAGTGAGTCGTAGTGGGAGCCACCGGCCAGGATGGCGCCGACGAACTGTCCCGGGCGGGCAGCCACCAGCTCGGCGGTGGTGGCGCCGTTGGAGTTCCAGGGTTGAGGCGGTGCCGCGACCTGGTAGACGGGGATGTCCAGGGTGTCCAAGCGCTCCAAGGCGTCGGTCACGACGCCGTTCCATGCGAACCCGTCGAACATCACGACGCCGCGCAGGCTGTCGTCGTTGCCGGGGTCGGTGGCGTAGTAGCCCCCCGCGGCAGCGGCGAAGCCACCGCCGGCGGACTGACCGGACAGGATGAAATTCTCCGGCAGCGTCCCCTGGAAGCCTGCGGCGAGCGCGCTGGCGTTCAGTGACGCCCGGTCGGCGAGGAACATGCTCGCGACGGCCTGCTGCATCGGCACGCCGTTCAGCCAGCAGGCCGAACACGACAACGGGAACGATGAGATGTTGGGTGCCACGACGATGCTGTTGGTCTGCTGCGAGAGCCTCTGGGCCAGCGCGGACACGAAGAGTTTGTTGCCGAGGAATCCGTGCTGCAGCCACATCACGCCGGTCGCCGAGACCGAACCGTCGGCCTGGGTCGGCAGGTACCAGTCCGCGCGCGTGGTGTAGCCGTTGGTGCCGACCGGAATGGTCAGCTTGGCCCGGCCGGTCTGGACGCCGGTCACCGTACCGGCGCTGGCCGCAAGCGGTCCGGCTTCGGCGGTCGTCGAGTCCGGCGCGGCCGTCGTCACCGGGTCGGATGAGGGTGACGCGTCGGCGGTCGTCGAGGTCTGGGTCGTGGTGCTCGCCGGGGCGACCACCGGTTCGGCGACCACGGGCGCCGTCGTATCGACCGAACTCTCGTGCGCGGACGGAATCGCGGATTCGACAGCCGGTTCCGACGCCGCCGAACGCTTGACCGTCGTGGTCGCGTCGGGGTCAGATGCGGCGGTGTCGGCTTCTTCCGCCGCGGTGTCTTCTTCCGCTTCCTCGCTCTCTGCCGCTTCGCGATCCAGCGTGATTGTCCGGTCGGACTCGGCTTCCTCCTTTGCCTCGTCTGAGCGCTTGGCAGACGACGGAACAGATGCAGGATCCGCGGAGGTGTCCTCGGCGTCTTCAGTGCCGTCTTCGGTGTCGGCGTCAGTGTCGCCTTTAGTGTCGTCGCGCTTGTCCGACGAATCACGAGAGGTCTGGGACGACTCCTGTCCTGTCGATCCACTCGGCGATCCGCCGCTGTCGGAGGAGTCCGTGTCAGCTGCGGCGACGCCGTGCCCGGCGCCGAGCGCGATGCATGCACCCGCACCGAAGGTTCCCAACCAGAGCGCCCAACGCGTCGACGTCACGGCCGGAATTAAACCCTGGATCGGCGGCGGACGACAGCAAATTGTCAGCAACGTCAGCGAGACGTCATTTTGCTGGGCCGGGCTCGGACGCGGGCGAGTTCGCTGTCGGTCGCACCACCGCGTCCGGTCCGGCCGGAATCCTCTTCCAAGCGGGTTCGGGCTTTGTCGGTGGGGTACAGCGGCGGCTCACTGACCCCGTCCGCCCCTGTTGACCGTCGAATAGTTGACCCAGCGCAGTCAGCCGATGCTGCAAAGCGCTATATATTGCGTGGTGGAAAGGCTGGCCGCCCGCAGGCAGGAGTGTGGCAAAGGCATGCGTTCCCAACTGACCATCGGCGAGTTCGCCACGGTGACCCACCTGAGCGTGCGGACGTTGCGGCGGTACCACGAAGCAGGGCTCCTCGAGCCCGCAACGGTCGACCCGTTCACGGGTTACCGCTACTACGAGCCCGAGCAGATTTCGACGGCGCAGGTCATCCACCAGCTCCGTCGACTCGATGTGCCGTTGGCCGAGGTCCAGTCGATCCTCGCCACCGATGACCCGGTGAAGCGGGCCGACGTGATCGCCGGCCACCTTCGCCGCCTCGAGGCCGAGCTGAACCGCACCCAGGCTGCCGTCACGTCGCTGCGCCGGCTGCTGCATCCGGACCCGGCCGATGTTCACGTCGAGCTGCGGTCGGTCCCGGCTCGGACCGTTGCTGCGATCACAGAACAAGTGCGCGTTGGTGATTCGCTGGAATGGTACGACTCCGCGATGGCAGAACTGGACGCGGCCTACCCGCTCGAGGAACGCACCGGACCGCCCGGCGGGCGCTACGCGAACGAGTTGTTCGCCCACGGCGCCGGAGTGATGACCGTCTTCCGGCCGGTCCGCACCCCGCGGCCCTCCGGCCGGATCGAGGTCATCGAGCTGCCGGCGGCAGACCTCGCCGTCGCCGTCCATTCCGGGCCTCACGACGACCTCGACGTAACCTACGGACGGCTCGGCGCCTGGGTGGTGGCGCACGCGCTTTCGGTCGACGGACCGATCCACGAGATCTATCAGGTGGGTCCCCGGGACACCGAGATGCCGGAGAGGTGGCGGACAGAGATCGGCTGGCCGGTGTTTCAGCTCGCCCCGTTGAGCGGGACGGATCACGGCGATCACGTGACGGTGGCGCCCGCAGCGTCGCCGATCAGATCGGCGACTGCCTCGGGCTGAGAGACGCCGGCGGGAAATCGGCGCCGCGGGACAGCGCCTCGCGGCCGCGGATGTCGGCGAGTGAATCTTCGAGGGTCGCGACGACGGTGTCGAACCCGCCGCTGCCCAGCACCAGCCGTCGGGGCGGCGGGTCTTCGGCCATGGCAGCGATCACCGCGCGCACCCCGCGCTGCGGGTCGCCGGGCTGGGCGCCGTCCTGCTCGATCATCGCGGTTCGGACCTGCTCCAGCATCGGTCGGTAGTCGGCGATGGATTCGGCCACGGGTTCGTCGGTGAAGCCGGCGTAGGCACGGGTGCGGAAGGCCCCGGGCTCTACCGCCATCACCCGGATGCCCAGCGGCGCAACCTCGTCGCGAAGGAGGTCGGTGACCGCCTCGACGGCGAACTTCGTCGCGCTGTAGTAGCCGAACCCGGCGACACCGCGCAACCCCGCCACCGAGGACATGTTGACGATCCACCCGCTGCCCCCGGCGCGCATGCCCGGTAGTGCCGCCCGGATGACGGAGAGCAGCGCGAAGAAGTTCAGTTCGAACATCGCGCGGACCTCCGCGTCGGCCATGCCCTCGATCGACCCGTACCAACCGCGTCCGGCGTTGTTCACCAGGACGTCGATGCTGCCGAAATGCTCCTCGGCCTTGCGAACAGCGTTCTGCACCTGCTCGGCGTCGGTGACGTCGAGGGGAAGCACGAGCACGCGGTCGCCGTAGGCCCGGGCCCATGTTTCGAGCTCTTCGGGCCGACGCGCGGTGAGCACCACCCGGTCGTCGATCTCCAGTGCGGCGTCGGCATAGGCCATTCCGAATCCTCCGGGGGTGCCTCCGGTGATGAACCAGGTCTTCGTCGTCATGGTCAGGGCTCGATCACCAGGCGGCTGATCAGCTCGCCATCGAGAGTGAACCGGTAGTGCAGGTCGGCCACCCTGCCCGGGAAGTCGCCTTCCAGCCGCTGCAGCACGTCGACATGTGTGGCATCGGTTGTGGTGGCGCCGGTGAACTCGGTGGTGAAGGTGTACTCACTGCCGGCGCTGCCCAACCAGGTCCCGATCGCCTCGCTGCCGCGGAAGGTGTGGCCCTCGTCGGTGACTTCGGCGTCGGCGGTGAAGGCGCTGAGCGCGGTGGTGACATCACGACTCCGGTGGGCGGTCAGGTACGTCGTCACCGCGGTCGGCAACGTGTTCCATGTGGCGCTGTTGTTCTCTGTCATGCCGCCACCGTGGGGTCTCCCGCAGGGAGAGGGTCAAGTGGTTGGTTGCGCTGCCGCGTGAGGGGTACCGGTAGCACATGGCGCGCGCTGAGGAACTGCTGCATCGGCCGGCAGACCAGCGCGAGCGATGGGCCGACGAGATTCTGGATCGGTTGGCGCCGGTCATGGGTGTGCTCGGCATCGTGTTCGTGCTGCTGGTGCTCGGCGAGCAACTGGCGCGCCCCGGACCGCTGTCGGCGGTGCTCGCGGTGCTGAGCTGGCTGTTGTGGGCGGTGTTCGCACTCGAGTTCCTCGCGCGATTGGTGGTAGCGCCCAGCACCACGAAGTTCCTCCGGCGCAACTGGTGGCAGGTGATCTTCCTGGTGCTGCCGTTCCTGCGGCTGCTGCGGCTGCTCCGTGTCGCACGGTTGACCAGATCAGGTCGTGTGCTGGCCGGTGCGGTGCGGGGCAGTCGATCCGCACAGCAGGTGTTGGGCAGCAGGCTCGCCGGCCTCGGGTCGGTGGTGGCGATCACGGTGCTGGGCAGCAGCCAATTGCTGTACCAGTTCAGCGATTACCCCCGCTATGCGGATGCCCTGCATTCGGCCGCGCTGGGGGCTGTCACCGGTGAGCCGTTGGGGAAGCCTGACGGCTTCGCCCAAGTGACGGACGTGGTTCTGGCGATCTTCTCGGTGGTGGTGTTCGGCGCCCTCGCAGGACTGCTGGGTTCGTTCTTCATCGAGAATCGAAACCAGCACAAGGAGGCTGCCGGTCAGTCGAGCAGCGACCAGACTGCCGTCTCACGGAGCCGATGACGGGAATCGAACCCGCGTATTCAGCTTGGGAAGCTGATGTTCTGCCATTGAACTACATCGGCATGCTTGGTCAGGAAGGTTAGCACCACGCATGGGTGCCACGTGGTCGAGGCCGCCCGGCTTCTAGTGTGCACACAGGGCGGTGATTCGGCGAGAAACCCGTCCTGTGTGCACACTCGGGAAGAGCTCGGACCGAGCGCGACCGCTACGCTCGTGCCGTGCTGCTCTCCGACCGTGACATCCGCGCCGAGATCCAGGCCGGCAGGCTCGGTATCGACCCGTTCGACGACGGCCTGATCCAGCCCTCCAGCGTCGACGTCCGTCTCGACAACCTCTTCCGGGTCTTCAACAACACCCGCTACACCCACATCGACCCCGCGGAACGCCAGGATGACCTGACCTCCCTGGTCGAACCGAAGGAGGGGGAGCCGTTCGTCCTGCACCCCGGCGAGTTCGTGCTCGGGGCGACGCTGGAGCGTTGCACCCTGCCCGACGACCTGGCCGGCCGGCTCGAAGGCAAGTCCTCGCTGGGCAGGCTCGGTCTGCTCACCCACTCCACGGCCGGGTTCATCGATCCGGGGTTCTCCGGGCACATCACGCTGGAACTGTCCAACGTCGCGAACCTGCCCATCACCCTGTGGACCGGCATGAAGATCGGCCAGCTCTGCCTGCTGCGCCTGACCAGCCCCGCCGAACATCCGTACGGAAGCGCGAAAGCCGGCTCGAAATACCAGAACCAGCGCGGTCCCACGCCGTCGCGTTCCTACCAGAACTTCATCAAATCCAACTGATCCAGAAGGTCACAGCCGAGTCTCGATCACGCGGGTAGGGTCGGGAGGCACCGGCGCTCGCGCGCATCCGTGCCGTCGCGTTCCGGCCAGATTTTCGTCGCCGTCAGCTAACTGCATCAGGTGTAACGCGTCAGCTGGTCAGGCCGATGAACTATCTAGTTGTCGGCTCGTCGTGCCTGGATGAGCAGCGGCGACCAACCGGGCGTAGCAAACATTTTTTGGAGGGTCAGTGGACATCGTGCTGGGGGTGTCGATGACACCGACGACGGTCCGCATGGTGCTGGTCGAGGGCGAGAACGCCGACGGCGTCACGGTAGACCACGATGTCTTCGACGTCGCTTCGGCAGCGGGTTCAGCAAACGCCGCGGCGAGCCGCTCGAAGGGCGTCGCCGAGCAAGTTCTGGCGGCGGTTCTCGGCACTCGGGAGAGCGCGCAGGCCGGCGGTCATCACCTCAAGTCGATCGGTGTCGCCTGGAGCGACCATGCCGAGGCCGCCGCGCTGCGTGACGCGCTGGCCGAGCGCGACATCGACGACGTCATGCTGGTCTCCGAGGGGCACGCCGCGTCCTCGCTGGCGCAGGCGGTCGGGCGCGCGGTCGGCTACGACACCACCGCGTTGCTGTTCGTCAACCGGGACACCGCGACGCTGTCGGTGGTGCAGACCGACGACGGCTCCGTCGTCAAGGTGCTGAGCCGCACGCTGCACAGCGCCGACGCGATGGCCGTGCTGACCGAGATGGCCGAGGCGGTCGCCGCTCAGGAAGCGCCGCCGCAGGGCATGTTCGTCGTCGGCTCCGGGGTGGACGTCAGTTCGGTCAAGGTCCACCTCGAACACCTCGTCGCGCTGCCGGTGAACGCCCCCGAGGACGCGGACATGGCGCTGGCCCGTGGGGCGGCACTGGCCTCTGCTGCGGCCCCGGCATTCGAGGCGTCCACCGTCGGCCTGGCGTACTCCCAGGACCCGGACGGTCCCACCGCCGGCTCGGTGTACGCCGGGCTCGCCGGGGCCGACACCCAGTTGGCGCCGGTCGGCGCCGCGCCCGCGGCCGACATGGTCGGCGAGGTCGACGAATACGCACAGACGCAGGCCCGGCCCGTCGAGGAGGAGCGCAAGCCGTTCCTGCTCGTGGGCAGCGCATTGACCTCGATCTTCGTGGTCGGGGTGGTGGCGCTGGTCATCTCGCTGGCCGTCAGCATCCGGCCGACCGCCGACCAACGTCCGAGCCCGGCCGAGGCCGTGATCGTGCCGAGCAGTCAGGTTCCGGCGCCGGCGCCGGTCCAGGAAGCCCAGCAGCCGGTCGACCCGCCGTCGGCCGAGACGATCAAACCGCCGGTGCCCGTGGTCCAGCAGGCGCCGGTGCAGACGCCGCGGACGGTGTTCGTGGAGCAGGCTCCCGCGCCCGCCGCGCCCCCGCCGGCGCCCGCCCCGGCCG
>NZ_CACSIP010000055.1 GCF_902705885.1 Mycolicibacterium austroafricanum
CCCCGACACCCGCCCCGAGCCCGCCGGGTAGCAGACCGGCCGCGGCGTTCTCCATGCCCTCCGCGATGCGGGCGTGGATGTGGTCGTAATGGTCAGGCTTCTGCCACAGCGAACCCTGCGGATCGACGATGCCGGTGCCCATCAACGCCTGCCACACCTGATCGCCGAGCGCCTTACCCTCCGGCGTGTTGTGGTTCGGGATCATGATGTCCAGCGCCCGCCCCGACGGATGATCCGGGTGCGGATCCTGCCGGTAGCCGCCGATCTCGGTGATCTGCGGGAACATCTGCCCGATCAGATCGTTGAGCGCCGCCGCGGCCGGAACCAACCCTTCATCGCTGAACCGTGCAGACCGCCCGCTGCCCACCATCAACGGCGAGAGCGCCGCCGAGGTGGCGCCGCGGCCACCCTTGAGCTGCTTCTCCGTGAACGTTTGCAGCGCCGCGACCAGCGTCGTGTTCGACGAGTCGAGGACCCCGCTGTAGCCGCCGCCGGTCAACACCTGCTCGACCAGCTCCGCGATCGCGTCGCCGCCGAGCGCATTCCTCTTCTTGTTCCGCGCCGACGCGATCGCCTTCACAACCGGATCGTTGGCGTCCAAACCGAGCCCCACCAGGCCCGCGAGGTCACCGGTGCGGGCGAACTCCGCGAGCGGACCCGCGAACGTCGACGGCGACCGCCCACCCGACAACCCCGACGTGCCGACACCGCTCATCAACGGCTGCAGCTGCTGATGGAGCTGCTCAGTGAAATACTGCGCCGGGTCCGCCCCCAAGAACTTCTCCGGGTCACCGCCGAGCGCCTGAATCGCCGCCGCCGCCATCTCATAACCCGGGTGCCGCGGCTTCAACGGCGTCCCGAACGGACCCATGCCGCCGCCCGTCATGCCCGGCATCCGCCCCACCGCGGAGCTGGTCAACTGCGATAACGACTGTGCCGTCACGTTCAGCGGCGCATTCGCGGCGCCCTTACCCAGCAGCAGATCGCGGATGTCTCCGAGCAAATCGAGTACCGGATCGTCGCCCGGCATTCCGGGGCCGGGCAGCGCACCAGTTCCGAGGTGCACACCGCCGTCGGCGTAGCCGCGGCGCGACAGCCCCGGCCGGAACCTCGAGTTCAGGTTGTACAGCCAGTTCGGGCCGAGCGCCCGCATCGCCTCCGGGATGATGACACCCTCACCGCCCGACATCGGCCACAACATGTTGTCCACGCCCGGGCTGTAGCCGGGCAGGACACCGCCGTCAGCGCGGCCACCGAGCCGCGGGTTCGTCGTGTCACCCGGAAACGCCTGAACAGTGATCGGCGCCCGCAGCTGCTCCAGGCTGATCGGCTGCCCGTTGTACATGTACTGCACGTTGATCGCGACCTGCCCCGACGGCAGATCCCGGATCGTGTAGCCGAGGTTCTTGACCTTCTCGATCGCCTCCGGCGTGTTCTCCTTGAGCACCACCTCACCGGTCGGAAGGGTCGTGATGTCATTGGCGAGTAAATCCATGTTGGCGCGCGCTGTCGCCGCCTTGTCGGCGATACCGGCCAGCGCCGAGTCGATGGCGGGTAGGTTCCGCAGCTCCCCGCCGCTGCCCATGCCGACACCGGCGGCCGGGCCTAGTAGCAGGCCGCGGACCGAGGTCGGGCCGGCCGGGTTCGGGGTGCTGAGGTTCGGCGGCGATACCGCCGGGCCGGGCGTGATGGGCCGGTCGGTGCTGATCGCCGGGACCGAGGGGGGCCGGTTGTCGAGGAACTCCTGGTTGGCGCGGCGCGCGTTGTCGATCATGTTGGCCTGGTTGATGAACACCTGCGCCAACGTGACCGCCGCGCCGGCCAGCGTCCCGAACGCCATCCCGACCGGGCCGGCGACCTGGAATCCGGCGGCCGCGCCGCCACCCAACGTCAGCAGCGCCGACGTGCCGCTGGACGGCTGGGTGCCGTCGGTGGGCTGGGTGATGATCCCGCCAGCGGCGCCCGCTACGCCGAGCATCCCCAGCTTCCCGAGGACCCCGCCGCCGCCCTTCTTCCCCAGCTTGCCGTCGATCCCGCCGAGCGCGGTCGACACCCCGCCCAGAGCACCCAACAGGCCGGTGAACGCCCCCATCGTTTTCCACGCAAGGAACCCGACTGTGATGGCTTCGATGCCGCCCGGCAGGCTGTTGACGACATCCAGAAGCCCGGTCAGCGCGGGCAGCAGCACCGCCGTCCACTGCTTCGACGCCTCGTACACCTCCCGCAGGACCGGGCCGAGCTCACGCAGCACCCCCGCCCACTGATTGAGCTGCTCACGGCCCTCCGCGAAGAACCGGCCGAGGCGGTCCTGCCCCTCCACCGACCCGGTGAACTCCGCCAACGCGGTCGTGCCGCGCTCCAACGCCGCCAGCAGACCCCCGTCGTCGGCGCCGGCCGCTTTCGTCAGGTTCGTGATGATCTTCCCGACGTTGAGGAACGACTCCCCAAGCTGCGTCGTGCCGGTCAACCCCTGATCAATCCACTTGTCGAGGTTGCCGTTCTCCACCGACCGGGTGATCCAATTGTCGAAGCGGGTCGATACCGCTGTGAGGCCGTCGGCGAGGCGCGGCAGAAAGTCGGTGCCCTCGGCGGTGAGCTTCCCGAACCCCGAGACCAAAGGTTCGATGGCTGCGTTCGCCCGGGTCTGCGCCTCCGCCGTGTTCCCGAAAATCTTGTCCAGCATCGACTGCGACGAATCCAGCCCGCCGACCCGGCCAAGTTCTTTGAACGTCTTGTTCCACGCGGACCCGACCTGCGCCGTGCCGCGGGTGAGGGTGGGCATCGTCTTGTCAGCGAGGTCGGTGAACGTCTTGTCGACGCCCTCGAACATCGTTTGAGCTGTGGCTTTCTGCAGCTCTTTCCACGGTCCCTGTGTGAACGCACTGAACGCCTTGGCGGTGTCCACCGCGGCCGGCGCCATATCTTTGAGCTGTTCGGCGACCTTCTCCAAGTCCTTCGGGTCTCCGGACGCGGCGGCCTCGTTGAGCGCCTTGACGGCGTCGCCCATGCCCTGGAAGCCGATCGCAGCGGTGCCGAAGGACGTGGCCATCCCGGCGAACATCGCAGGTACCACCAGGCCCACCTGGGTGAGCTGCTGCAACGCCCCCGTCAACTCCGTCGCCGCGGTGGCGATCGCGGGCCAGGAACCGACACCGAGCGCGGCCGCGTTGAACACCGCCGCCCCCAACGGACCCGACGTGAAGCGGCCGCCACGGCGGCTGAACCCGCCGCCGCCACCACCACCGCCTGCGCCGCCGCGGCCGGGCGGTCCGCCCAACGGTGCGGCAGCATTCGCCGCACGCGCCGCCGTGTTCGCCGCCAACGCCACCGTCTGCCGCTCAATCGCCCGCGTCACCGCCGTGACAGCACCGACCTCCAGTCGGCTCGCCGCCTGCGCTTTCGCCGCGTTGCGGGTGTGCTGATCGCCGATCTCATCGAGGCGCTCGAGGACAGCCGTATAGGCCGCTGACTGCTTCGTCGTTTCCCGCTGCGTGGTGCGGGTGGTGTCGCGGACGTCGCGCTCCACCTCGTTGAGGCGGCGACTGAGGTCGGCCAGCACCGGCGCGATAGCGCGCTGCACCTGCGCCATCGCCTGCGCGGGGAGCGCCGACCCGTCGATGGTCAGATCAAGACGAATCGATCCGACGGGCGTGGTCACCGGTTCAAGTTACGAACCGCTGGTGCAGCTACTTTTTGCCCTTTGGGGCTGTTTTCCGGGCTTTCGCTTCGGCTTCGAGCCGGTCTAGCAGCGGCTTGGAGATGGCGTTGACCAGGTCGCCCTGCGGGTCAGTCACCTCAGCCGGGTAGCCGTCCGGCTGAATCGACCGCATGAGGAACCGCTGAAACGACTGCGACGACAGGTGCGTCGACAGAAAATAGCGGGCGTAGAACGACTGCTCGTTCGGGGTGGATCCGGGGCCGGCGCCGATACCGAGGCTGGTGACGGCGGACTGGGCGGGGACACGGAACGCGAGCAAGTCGCCGTGGAACTCGACGTGGTCGTGTTCCCAGTCGGGTTCGGCCGACCAATCGGGTTCGGCCGGGTCTTCGGGCTCGCCGTCTGCGTCTTCGGGCTCGTCGGTTTCGTCGGCAGGTTCCGGCTCGTCATCGATCGGGTAGCTGGGCGGCGTGTGATTGCCATCCGGATCGGGGCTGTGAACCTCAGCGCGGACCGGTTCGATTTGATCGGGTTCAGTGTTTTCGGCCACCTTGGTGGCGTCATCCGAGGCATAGATTGTCATGCCCGCAGAGTGCCAAGCCAGTGTGCAGTCAGCGCATCTGTGCAGCGACCCGGGTGCCGGCGTTACGCAGGAACGGCCGCGCCCTGGTGCCCGGGTGGCGGACCAGTTTCGCGAACACCGTCCGGCCGCCGATCTGAAACCGCAAAGCCTGCGCCCGGCGCGGCCGGATCAGATGCGGGCGGGTGCCCTCATGCACGTACAGCGCATAATCCGCCGACGCGTGGACACTGCCACTGACCCGCCGGGGCCCGACGACCCGCGTCGCACCCTCACCCACGCTGCGGCCCAGATTCCCGGTGCGCACCGGCACATCAGCGCGGGCCTGCGTCGCCGTCCGACGCTTCCACGACGCCATCCGGCGCCGCGCATGCGCGGTGGTCTGCCGGTCGAACTCGACGTCATGGATCTCGACGCGCGCGCTAACTCCCACCGGTGACCTGCTGCCACAGCATCTTCAACCCGTCGCGGCCCGGGGTTTCACCCTCCTCGTCGAGCGGCACGTCGATGCCCTGCCGGGCCAGGAACGACAGCCATTCGTCCTTCGACGCGTTACCCGCCGGCGGTTCGTCGGGATAGAGCTCTTGGACTGAAGCGGGGGGAGGCGGTGGTTCGTCGCTCGGTGGTTCGTCGACATCGGCTGGCATCGCCACATGGACATGCGCCCCCGCCCGATGATCATCGACCACCTTGTAGATGCCCTTCGCGACGCGGCGGCGCACCACATCAGTCACCTCCACCGTCATCTCCGACCCACGCGTCAAACCCACCACCGAATCGACAACCCGAACAGTCACCCGATTACCCATCATCAAATCCCTTTCTCAGATCTGCACATACGCCATGCCCGTCCACGCCACCACGCCGCCCTCCGGGCCCTCCGGGCCCACCGGGGCGACCGTGTCCGTGGCCACCGCCCGCTCCTTGCTGCGCAGGCAGCGGACCGCCCGCATCACCCGCTCCAACCGCCACGAATCGTCCAAACTGATCTGCGCCTCCTCGGCGAGCAGCGGCCAGTTGCACTCCGAATCCATGGATGTGCACCGCGCTACCCCCACCTCCACCGCCAGGACGGCGAACGCGTCGGCGTTGTCGCACGGCCCGTCACCGACGAACGCGGCCGGGAAGTCAGGTGTCCGGGATCGGTAGCGGCGATCGACCCGCACCCACAGGAACATCGCCTCCTGTGCCAACTGTGGATCCCAGGCGGGTAGCGCCCCGTCACCGGCGAACATCCGCACCACGTCGATACCGCCGCCGACCGGCGGGCAGTCACTGTCGGCCCTGAACGCGGCCCGCATCGCATCCATGACGGTGTTGACCACGTCGATCGCCGGGTCTAAACAATCCGGGGCCGTCACCTCACAGCACCTCGGGTGGCTGAGTCAGGCTGTGAGGGTTGACCGCGGCCAGCCACTGGTCGATCTCCCGCAGCCCGGTGCGCCGCGACGCCAGGATCTTCGCGGGGTCGAACGTCTTCGACACACCCTGACGGGATGTGCCGGTCAGGTTCGCCGGGATGCGGCACTTCCCGGTGTCGCCGCACCCGGCGATGAACTCTTTCGCCAACTGCCCCACCAGCGCGGAGACCCCCGCCGGGGGCGCCACACCGCGGTGGTAGGTAACCGACCACGTACCCGGCTCGCCGAGGGGCCGGCCGAGGTCCTGGCTGGGCCACGAATCGTCCACCCGGTACAAAACGTCGCCCTCCAGCACGTACTGGTCGGCGGGCAAAACGTCACCGTCGATGGTGACGGTGATGGGGGTGTCGTCGGTGTGCGGGTTGGCCGGGCCCGGCAGATGCGCCACCCGCGGCCCCGCGACAGCGCAGGCGCCGGGCCCGCAGCCACACGGCTGATTCGACCAGCCGCCATCAAGCCACGCCAGAACGTAGGACTCCCGCCGCGCCGGCCAACACGGCTCCTGCCCGCAGGGGCGGACGGTGACCGGGCAGACACCGAACTGCCGCCCGGACAGCGCCCACAGCACGTGCACGGCGAGGTCCTCGGCGTTGTTCCGCTGCGCCAAAGCCGTGTCGTAGGCGGCCTGCTCCGCGTCGGTGGGATCCTCACCCAGCTCGGGCAGCGGATGGGCGGCGTCAAGGCATGATCTGTCGATCGGCCATGAGCACGTCATGGCGGTGACGGTAGCCAGCCGGGGTGCTCCCAACGACGAACCGCCCCGAGGCCGCTAGGGCACCCGGGGCGGTCCGTTCGTCTACCTCTTACAGGGCGGTTACCACCGCGGTGCCGCCCGTCAGCCCGCTCGAATCGGCGGTCAGGACACCCAGCGACGGATCCAACGTGACGACGTAGTCGCCCGCAGTGCCCGACACCTGCACCTGACCCACCTCGACGCTCGACAGAGCCTCGACCGCGGACTGCACAGCCGCGGGCAGCGCATCGAACGCGATGTCGGCGGTCTCGTCCGTACCGACCAGCAACGTGAAGTTGCCCGACGTCGCATCGTTGACCACCGTGTAGCCGACACCGTTGCAGATCGGCTGATCCGGCGCCACATCCACAGCCTCAGCCCCGAAGTAGTCACCGGTGTCGAAGATCGACTGGACCGCCAACTCGCACGCCCCGTCAGTTTCCATCGGAGGCTCCACCGTGGTGCGGAAGAACGTGAACTCACGCTTCTTCAACACCGGCACCAGCAGACGGCCCGGCGTTCCCGAACCATCGATGGCAGCCACGTTGTACGGGCCGCGACCCCAATGCGGGCCCGGGATCGAGATACCCGACAGGGTCATGTTGGTGATGCCGGCGGTGACCGGGAAATTCCCCGTCACCCATTCCTTGCCGAACATCAGCAGGTAGCCGTAGGTTTTCCCGGATCCCTGCACGGAGAAGATCGAATCGGCGGGGTTGTCGAGGCAGTCGTCTTCGGAGCTGCCGCCCGTCCAGATTTCGAGCGCCACACCGTAGTCGGTGTCCACCTCGCGCCCGACGGCCAACCCGACGACGTTGTCGTCGTAGTCCAACACCTTCTCGTTGAGGCTGTTGAACAGGACGGAAAGTTCGGCGTCGACGCCACACAGCTGCAACGACAGGTTGTGCCGTTTGATCTCGGGTGCGGTGGTGTCGGCGAAACACACCTTCCCTTCGGCGTTGAGCTGTTCAAGCTCCTCACGCTGCTTCAGTTCGGGTTCGGGGGTGAACTCGATGAAGCCTTTCGTGACGATGCGGTTTCTTGGTCCTTCGATCGGCTTGCCGCAGGCGTCGACCTTCGTCGCGCGCAGTGCGTAGCCCTTTACGACTGGAATAGCGCCGGCCATGATGCTGGCTGTCCTCCTGCTGTCAGGCGCTGCGCGCCGCTGGTCAATCCGGTCTCCGAGGCTGAAACGGACAGTAGGACGGGCGGGTGCATCACGATCCGAAGTGCAACACCCGGGTGATGGTCAGGTATCGCCGTCCAGTTCGTGCTTCTCTCGGCGCGCCGCGGCCGCTGCCTCGCGGAGCTTGCGGGTCTGTTCGGCATCGGCGGGGAGCAGCGGAATCGCCTCCACCCACGCTTCGATGAGCGCGTCCTCGATGCGGTCCCGGCGCTCGTCGCGGCGCTTGAGCTTCCGCAGCTCCTCCTGGCACGACGAGCAATCCTTCTTTACCTTCAGGAAGTCGCCTTCGAGGTTGCGGAATCTGTCCGTGGAGAACTCGAGCGCTGCTTTCGCTTCGGCGAGTGCGGTACGCCGCGAGATCTCCTCAGCCTCGACGATCACCTTTGTGGCGGTGGCCCGATTCACCTTGAACATGAAAAACCCGGCGATCAGGGATGACGGGATCGCGGAGCCGGCCAGGGCCAGCAGGATCGTTCCAGTGACGCTCATTTGTGCCACCCGTGCTTCCTGGTGGCTCGATGCAGCGTTTCGCCGCGCCACAATTTCCGGCCGGTCTGCAACGCGAGGAACAGGCATCCCAGCACGTACGGGGCGAGCGCGAAGACGGAAAAAGCCGACGCCCCCCAGTGGGTGGCTTGGATCGCCGATATCTCGTAGTAGAGCAGCGCGAAGAACATCGTCACGTAGCCGCCGAGCTGCAGCCATAGGCCCATGTAGTCGCGGAACAACATCGGGGTACTCATCTGGGCGATGGGGGTGCCGCCGCGTCGCATCATCAGCCCGGCGAGGACGGCTGCGGGGCCGGGGATGTGCATCCAAATCCAGATGTTGTACCAGGCCTCCCCCATGACGGGGTAGACGAACTGGATCGGTGCGGAGAAGAACGTGCCGTAGATGCCCCAGCACAGCAGGCCGATGAAAAACGGCCAGACGAACAGCCGAACAGTTTCGGAGTCGAGTAGCGCCCAGAAGCGGCGGACCGCTTTCTGGATCGGCTCAGGCATCCCGATGGGGTTCAACGGCCTTGGACAGCGACGCGGTGCCACGGTTCGCCAACCCGGCCGACGCGACCGACGTCAGCAACGACAGCGCCGCGCCGCCCGCGGTCAGCCCCGACACCGTCTGCCAGTCGACCGTCCACACGTTGATCGCGTCGCCGCCGAGGGCCAGGACCGCTGCCTGGGCGGCCGACTTCAGCGCCCGTTCGGTGGCGTCCCTCCAGAAGGTCAGCGAGTAGATCGTCACGACGCCGCCTTGATCGCGGCGAGGAGTTCAGCTTTGTTGCCGTACTCGCCCGGGTCGAGGCCGTGCGCGGCTGCGTACGCGTCGAGCTCGGGACGTTTCCAGTCGTCGTCGGGGTCACCGTCAGGCCACTGCTGCGCCACGACCGGCTCGGCAGCGGCGTCGAGCAGCCCCGCTGCCCGCGCGAACTCCTCCGGCACGATGTACGCCACCCGCGGACGCGTCACCTTCGACACCTGATCGGCCGGCGCGTGTTCCAACAGCCGAGCTAACCCCACACCCCGGACAGACGGATCGACGAACTCGATCGTCGCAACCCCATCCTCGACGACACTCTCCACACCAGCAGGCATGAACCCTTCTCCCTCTACTGGATTACGGCCGCGCCGACGGCCGCCTCGTACCCGATGACCAGCGACCGCTCCGCGATCGCCTTGAACAGGTTGTGCTCGAGCTTCACCGCGTCGTGGACCTTCACGTCGGTGCGCCACCCGAACAGCGGGCTTGTGGCGACCAGCGTGTTCACCAACCCGGCGACGTAGCCGCCGCCGAACACCCACTGATGACCCATCGGCGATTTCAGCACCGAACCAGACCTGACGATCAGACCCTTGTCGGCGGCGACCGCCGCCCACTGCGCACCCGCATGGATCACGCCGAGGGTGTTCGTCTTCGCCAGCGCGCCCTCCAACACGCCCAGCGCGGCAACCAGATCGTCAGCCGCGGTCGCCGCGCCCGCGTCGCTGAGCAGCCGTTCAGCGACCTCCGCTTCGGCCTGGTTCGGTTCCTGCAGACGGTGAACCTGTTCAGCGCGGGCCCGGACCTCGTCTCCGCTGCGGCGGGTCAGGTCACACTCGTCAGCCGCCCACGTCGTCAACGCGACGAACGTGTCCAGCGACTCGGGGCGATCCCCGGCGTCCTTGACGTCTCCGACATCGAGGTCTTCTTGCAGGCCGCACCAGTCGGCCGCCCACACCCCGAACGAATCCTCGCCGCCGTAGTTGAACACCCGAACATCGACACCCCCGCCGAGCCAGCGGGGCCGCCCGTCCACATCGGTCTGCCACGCGACCGCGGCGAACAGTCCGTTCGGTGACGGGTTGACCAGCGGGGCATCAAATTTGACGGGTTGAAAAACGCTCGTCACGCCGTGCTCCTCTCAGTGCGGGGAGGCTGGCGGTGCTACCGCCTCGGAACACACCGCCAGCCACGTCCACTGCGTCCGACCCCCGCGGTTAGGAGACGGCCGCGTCCGGGATGGTGCCGCCGGTCAGGTCGGTACCGTCCACCGTCAGCGCGCCCAGCGCGGACGGGTAGGTCACCACCCACGGGGTGCCGGGTCCGGGGCCGCCGGTGACAGTGAAGTCGGCGGCGTCGTAGCCGTCGTCCAAACCGACCAGCGCGGTCTTCACCGCTGCGGCATTCGCGTTGTAGGCGATGTCGGTGCTGTTACCAGCCAGCGTCGCCTCGAACGTTCCGCCATCGGGTGTGCCCGTGATGGTGATCGTCGCCTCCAGCGACTCCACCTCGGTGCCGTAGGTGCAGACGATCTCCTCGCGGGCACCGACAGCGCCGTTCACGCACAGCGGGATCCGGATCAGATGCGACGGGTCGCACCGCTTACCGACCTGGAATTCGTCCTCGACGAATCCCTCCAACTGCCGGTTCTGCCGCACCAGGTCGAACGGCATCTGAACACCCAGCGTGATGACGTTGTTCAGCGCCCGCCAGAACGTGCCGGCTGGGTACAACACGACGTCGACGTGGTCGGGCCACCAGCTGGTGTCCTCATGTCCGGGCTGCCCGGTGGTCAGCGACTGCCAGCGGCCCTCGTACTGCAGGTAGATGCCGCGGTCGGCCAGCCAGCGGTCGACATCGGCGTCGGTGACGTTGAGCACGTCGAGGCCGTCGCGGGACGCCAGGTCGGAGCGCAGCACGTCCCGGAACCAGATCGGGGCGATGCCCTCGACCGTGGTGGTGCGGCGCTGGATCTGAATGTTCCGCGCCCGCACATGCAGCCCGTTGAGGATGCTCGTCGTCGCGCCCAGCACAGCGTCGGTCGGAACGACCTTCGCGACACCCGACACGGCCAGCACCTTCAGCAGCGACTTCGCCGAGATGCGGTACTGGTGCTCCACCATGAACTCGTCGAGGAACTTCTTGACCAGCTCCGGCCACGCCCGCTTCTGCAGGATCCCGGATTTGACGCCCCAACCGATCGCCTCGAGCCGGTACTCGACCATCTCGGGCGGGCACGGGATCTCGACGATGTTCTTGATCGCCGTCGGCACACCCTCGCCGTCGACCGCTTCCAGCTCAGGTTCGGTGAAATGGAACCCGGTCTGCAGCTCCGAGAAGTCCGGCTCGGCGGGGAAGATGACGCCGCCGCGGGGCAGCCGCTTCTCCGGGAACGACAGCAGCCCGATCGCCGGCCGGGTGGGGCAGAAGTCGTACTCCTGCTCCGAGGGGGCGCACCAGCCACCGGCAGCGACCAGCACTCCGGCGTTGACCTTGCCGTGGTCGGGGATCTCGGAGGTGATGCGGTCGAGGTCGGCGTAGAACTCCTCCGCCGTCTCGTGCACCGGCAGGTCCGGGCGTTCCATCGTGGCCAGCACGGTGCGGGCGTCCGGGTTGATGCCGGTGAACTGCCCGGTCGAGCAGATACCTTCGGCGATCGCGGCAGTGTCGACGAGCTGGCCGCCACGCTCGGCGAAGTTCGGGGCGGACGCGACGAGCGCCCACCGCTTCGCCGGGTCCACCTGATCGGAGGCGGCGGGGGCGGGGGGTGCGCTGTTGCGGGTGTGCGCGGCGAAGCTGCGTTTCCCCTTCACAGCTGCGGCCGCCAACTCGGGCTGGGCGGCCTGCTCGGTGGCAGCCTCAGCTTCGGCGACCACCTCGGCACCACCGTCGCCGCCGTCGCCACCGTCGTCGTCGGACTCGTCGGCTTCGGGCTCCGGCTCAGTCTCCTCGGCCTTCGGCTCGGGCTTCGGTGCGGTCGCCTTCCGCGCACGCTCGATCGCTCCGGCCAGTTCGTCGGCGGCGGACTTCTCGGCAGCCTCGGCGGTTGCTCGCGCCTCGGTGGTCTTCTCGAAGAACCCGGTGAGGTCGCCGAGGCGGGTGGTCTGCTCGGCGGACAGCTCATCGCCGGCGTCGGCGATGGCCAGGTACTTGTTGATTTCTCGTTCCGCCTGCTCGGCGAGCTCGGTGAGTTCGGCGACGGTGGCGGGCAGCTGTTCGGGCAGCTGATCGGGCAGCTTCGGCACTGCAGTGCTCCTTCTTGGAGTGATGCTTCTGTGGTTGTCCGATCGCTCCCCGGCACATAGCGCATGGCAGGAACTCTCTGATCACGAAAGCTAGAAACCGGGGGTGCAGCGGGGTCCGAAACGCGGTATTCTCAGCAGGTGCCCAGGTGGGGCGCGGACCGATGTATCCCCTCACCGAAAGGCGATCTCATGCAGCGAGTCACGATCGGCCGGTACCGCGAAATCCCCGCCGACATTCCCCGGCAGGAGAACTTCGTCCCAGCTCAGGACGCCTACTCTGGATGGATCGAAGGTGTCCGCGATGACGGCACCGAATGGATTCTGTTTCTCGATTCCGAGGGCAGCCCGTCTGTCTACTGGCCGAACCGTGAGGCCCGTTCAGTAGAACCAGATGGTGGCGCGGTTGTCGGGGATCCGGTTTTCCTGACTGAGGATCCAACGCTCGCCGGGCCGTTATCTCAGCGGTAGAGGGTTTGGATGGTGGAGCCGACGATGCCGGAGTCGTGGCGCGCGTTCTTCGCCTCCAGCGGCGTCGAATACGTCACCGACTCCATCCCTGACCCGGCCGGGAAGATCAGCTGATAGCCGGCGATTTCGCGGCCTGACGCTGTCCGTTGGCCCGCGCTTTTACTGCCTCTGCAGTTACACCCCATCGGGGACGTCCCTTTCCGCTCGGAGCTGGTCAGTGCTTGCCTGGGTGCTTGCCGGTCGCGATCCGGTGAAGCGTCGCGCACAGCCCGTCGATCTGGTTCGGCGGCAGCGGCGCGTCACCGTCCTTCACGACGGCCTTCTGGATCGCGCGGCGGCACCGATAGAAGTCGTTCGGGGTGCCCCACTTGATCTTGCTCCGACCGCCGGCGCCGGTCGTCCAGTACGCCAGCAGCTGCGGCGGCAGCCGCGTCGCCGCGAACTCGTGGAACGCGATCTGCCCGCTCGTGTCCTCCACAGTCGCCCGCGCCCGCTCCAGCACCGCGCCGCGGCGGGCCGCCAACGAATCCGCCGCCACCTCGCGTGCCCGACCGACTGCCGCCGCCCGCTGCTGCGACAGCTCCGCCCGCTGGTGGTGTTCGTTCAGCGCCTCCACCATCGCGGTCTTGATGTCGTCCAGTGACAGATGATCGATGCCGCCCGCGGTGGTGAACGGCGACGGGCCCAGCGATGCGACCAGGCCGTACTCGCCGCGCGTGTCGCCTGCGCACAGGAACCCCGGCGTGTTCACACTCAGCACCGCGACGAGCTCGTACTGGCCGCCGTAGGGCCGCCAGTCCCCGGACAGCGGCGCCGCCATCGCCATCTGCACCTGCTCGGGCGACGCCCACGGCGCCACCACACCCGACACCCAGATGCCGTGCCGGTCCTCACCGGCGCGGACCAGCGCCCAGCAGTGAGCGGCGTTGTCGTAATGCGCCATCGCCGCCGCGTTCGAGATCCCGGTGGTGGGGGCGTGCCCGATGCCCACCGTGAGGCGCCCGACCGGCACGCTGCCGCCATCGGACAGTTGCACGGGCGGGCTGGAATGGAAGTGGGCGTACCCGGCGCGGGACCGCGGCGGCTTCATGTGGCCGAGACCGACACTGCGGTGCCGATCCTTCCAACACGCCAAATGCCCGAACACGTGCCCGTCCTCGGTGATCGTGATCCGCGTCGGACCCGCCAACCCCGGGTCGGCGAACAGCTGCGGGTCATAGACCGGCGGCGCGAACGTCGCCGCGGCCGCCGCGACCAACGCCCGGTCCAGCGTTTTACGGCTGTCATCCAACGCGAACGTCGTCTGCCCGAACGCCGGGATCGACACCAGCGTCGCCGCCAACACCTCCACGTTGCGCGACGTCACCAACTTGCGCCGCTCCGGGTCGAAGTTCTGCTCCGTCACCCGGGTGCCGTCCTCGTAGGCCAGGACATCCTCGGACATGTAGTCGATCGACGGTTTGACGACACCATGCTCCACCAGGTCGATCGCCTCGGCGGCGTTCGTGCTGTTCAGAACGTAGCCGGATCCGCGGACCTCCCCGACCTCGTTGACCCCGATCTGTTCGATGACCCCCACGACGACCGCGTCGTCGTGGCCGCCTTTCGACTTCTCACACCACCGCAACGGCATGGGTGTGGACCGGAACCGCATCTCGGTGTCGGCCGACAGGACACGCCCGTCTGAGGTGGGGGTGCCGACGACGGCGAACAGCACGTCCGTGAACGTCCGATACGTGTCCTGCTCGGCCATCGTGTGCTCCTCTGGTGTTGCGGACGCGACCCGTCCGATCCCGTCGTCGTCGTCGCGGGCGCGCACGTTCCCGACGCGCTTGCGGCGCTCAATTTCCTCTTGCTGGGTGCGGCCGTCCCGGTTGATCGCCACGGAGTCGCGGCCGTCGAGGCGTTCGGTGTGCCGGTCCACTTCGTCGGGCAGCGGCTCATCGTGGGCGAGGATCCCGAGCCGGCATCGGCAGTTGAACCGCTCGGCCGGGGATGCGGTGGGGTCACCCGGGTAGGCGAGTTGTTCGGCGCCGATGGTGAAGTGTCCGTTGAGCGGCGCCCGCTGCCCGTCACCAGCCCAGTGCGACGGCCGCGTTTTGCCGTCGATGGTGGCGATCCACACCTTCTCGAGTTCGGGGGCGTCTTCGGACTGTTGCGCGGCGATGAGGACGGCGTGGTTGAGGACACCGGCGGCCTGGTATTTCTCGGCGTCGGTGACGGCCCGCACTGCTGGGGAGTCGACGTCGAGGACCTCGGCGGCGATCTCCGGCGGGGACAGCGGTGGCGGCTCCGCGCCGCGCGGGGCGTCGGTGATGTCCGGCTGCGGGGTGTCGGCGAGTTCGGCGGCGAGTTTCTCACTGACCCGGCCGGGGATCGTGTAGGCGGCGGGCCGGCGCGCGGCGACGAAGTCGGTGGCGTGCTCGCCGACGCCGGGTGCGGCCTGCACGCGGGCCACACTGTTGGCGACCTGGTCGGGTGTCATGTCGGCGTGGCGGGCGACGATGTCGAGCACGGCGGCGTCGATGCGCGACGGAGGCGCATCCGGCGGTTCGCGGTCACTGCCGGGGAGGTCAGGAATGTTGATCTCGGCGCCGAGGCTGTCGGAGGCTTCGACGAACGCCGCCGCCCACAACGCCAGCAGCCCGGCGAGGACGACCTGCTCGGCGTGTTCCTCCCACTGCGCCTGGGTTTCACCGACCGCGTTGGGGTCCGGCGGGGGCGCGGCGGCCGCGGTCAGGCCGACCGCTGCGCGCGCGGCCGGTAGCCAGCGGCGCAACGCCTCCCGGTACAGATCAGCGATCGCCGCCTCAGCGGAGATGATGCGCGACAACGCCTCACCCGGATCAGGCCACATCAGAGCCACACCACCGCAGCGACGTTGATCAACATGTGCAGGATGTTGTCCGCTGCGATGAGCAGCCAGAACGACAGCCACGGAGGCGTATCATCCGGATAGCCGGTCGCGGTATGACCAGGCCGGAACGCGAATGGTGCGAACTGGTTCTTGAACCACACCAGATGTCGGGCGAGGCGGTGGCGGTCGATGACGGCGTGAGTGCCGACGATCACCAGCAGCGCCACCGGGGACTGCGTGATCAGCAGGAACGGCAGCCCGTAGGTGACCGCGTGCGCGATGGCCGGCCACCACCGCTTCGTCTTCTCGACCGCCATCCAGTGCGACTGGATCACGTAGTCGCCCACCAGGTGTGCGAGTCCGGTCAGCGCGATTGCTTCGGCGATGCCCATCACATGACCTGTCCGTCGACGAGTTGGGCGGTCAGCTGCGCGCGGGCCCGCTGCGACACGGCCAGCCGCACCTGATCGGCGTCGAAGCCGTACCGGCCTGCCAGCTCGTCCAGCCCCGGATCCCACCCCTTGATCAGCGCCGCGACTTCGCTGTCTGTGACGGGGCCCATGAACCGGTGGTAGTCGTGGGGTTCGACGTCGCGCAGCCTGGCCCGCATCTGCACGTCGTTGGTTTTCACGCGCCGCTTCCCCGCCATGTCCAGCGCGCGCGTGGTGCCCCACGTGATAGCCAGCGACACGGCCGCGTCGGGCCCGGCTGACGCGGCGATCGCGCGCGGCTCCCCGCCTTCGGTGTCGGGTTCCTCACCGCGCTCAGACCCCGACACGTCCCGGCTCGGCACCCGCCGGCCGCTGTCGCCGGCGGGCAGCTGCGCAGCGTTGGGGAACTCCAACCCCTGCGTCCCGGAGAACAGATGCGCGTACATCGGCAGCAGCGCCGGGTTCTTCGTCACCGCGTCCCGGGCGAACACCTTCACCCCCTCCGGGGAGTCCAGGTCATACACCGAGTCCGCCGGAAGGCCGGACGCTTTCACCAGCGCGTCGGAGGTGATCGCGTTACCCGCGAACGCGTCCTTCGCTTCGTCGCTCTTGTCCGGGTCGACCGTCAACTGGCTGGCGTCGTACCACAGCACGTACTTGTCCGGGTCGATGCCCTCCGCGCGAAGCGTGTCCCGCAGCACGTTCTGGTCGACCGCCCCGAGCAGCGTTTCCATCGCGGGTGCGATGTGCAGCTGCACATCGCTGTCACCGATCACGAAGCTCGACCAGTGATTCCCGGTTGACATGCCACGTAGCCGCTCCGGCGACATGTTGACGCCCATCCCGAACCGGTCGATCGCATTGTCACGTTTCTCAAGCTCGGCCTTGGAGAACTCTTTCCCGAAGTCGATGTGCTCGGCGGCGTTCTTCACGTCCGGAACCGAAATCGTGATGGGCACGACGCCGGCCATGTTCTTGGGATCCTTGTGGGCGGTTTGCGCGATCTGCACGAACTGCCGCTGCACAGACGACGCCACACTCTGCGGCGCCGGCGGCGCGGGTGGCGGGTCGCCGGGCTTGCCCGCCGACGTCGGAGCGGCCGCCGACGGCACGTTCGCCTCCGACGAGATCAGGAACACACCCGCGCTGAGCAGCCTCGAGTAGTCGATGTTTTCGATCTTCGCGGTCGTTCGGGCGATCTCCCGTAGAGCCGGCAGGCATGACCGCGCCGGCGACGTCGCCTCCATCGCTTTGCGTGGGTGCGGATTCCACACCCGAATCACGGCGTCGCGGTCCTTGTTGTACTCGTGTTTGCGCCCGTCTGGCAGCACAATGTTCACGGTGTCGGCGCGGGTGCCCTGCTCGATTTCCTCGAGGGTGACGGCGAACCACCTCTCCTCAGTCTCCTGCGACCCGGGGGAGACGGGGGAGACGGGGCGTTGGAGGATCGCGATCCAATGCTCGCCCGGGATCGCGAGGATCCGGATGGACCGTTCGGTGAGTTCGGCCTGGCCGAGGGTGCCTCCCGCCAGGTCGCGGACAATCTCGGCGACCTTCTGCCCCTCGGGGTTGTCGTCGGCGATTCCGCCGGTGGGGCGGCCGTCTTCCCCGATCTCGGAGGCGATCCACTGCACCCGCGAGCACGACGACGCCAGCCAGTCGACGTAGTAGGCGAACTCGCCGACCTCGTCGTAGAGCTCCCACAGTTCGTTCTGCCAGCTCGCCGACCGGCTACCGAACCCGCTGTTGCGGAAAATTTTCGCCGTGTCAGTCACGGGCGCCGACGCGGCGACCAGCGGCGGCGGCGCGGACGCGGTGAGGGCACCCTGCGCGGTCAGCGACCCCTTCAGGCGCTGCACGATCTGCTGAGACGGGGTGGCCACGGTACGGAAGGTAGCCAGCCGGGGTGTCTAGTCGCCCTGCGCGAGGCCGGCGGCCTTGCCGATCACATGCGACGCGGCGAATGCGACTGGCAGCACCCATCCGCCGTGCCAGCCGAGTAGGAATGGCACCAGGTAGATCGCGCCGGCGAGGCTGACCCAGAATCCGACGCACCAGGGGCAGATCACGAAGTCGTAGGTTTTGACGCCGCGAGCAGCACGTTTGCGGTACGAGTCGGCGAGGGCGGGTTGGCTGGCGGCGGAGGCTTCGTCGGATTTCGTCTTCGCCGCTTCGGCGCGCCCCGCGATCCACATGCGCGCCGGTTCGGTGATGGAGTCGGCGTTGATCAGGCGGGTGATGCGCGCCGCGGCGAGCACGTAGATGACGAGGATCAGGACGGTCCATCCGAGGCTGTGATTCATGGGGCGGAACCTAGGCCCGGGTTATGCAAAATATTGCCGTTATTTCTAACGGATCGCCTATTTTTCCTGGTAGACGGTCTTGGTTTCCGTTTCGTGGCGTCCCATTCGCGGCGGCACTTGCGACAGTAGTCGACCCCGTTTCGGCTGTACACGTTGTAGCCGACGCGTTCATGGCCGCACCGCGGGAACGAGTCGACGCGGCCCTTGACTTGCAACTGGTCCAGCATGTCGTCGCGCTGGTGGGTGACCCGCTCCAGCGCGCGCCGAACCTCGGCGAGTTCCCCGCGGGTGGCGGCGTGTTGGCAGCGTTCGGTGCGTAGGTCCCGTTCGAGCTCGAAATTGTCGTCGGACGCGACGGCGGCCATGACGGTGCGGGGGTCTGCGCGGATCGTCATGACGAGTCGGCGGGAGCAGCCGGTGCGTTCCGCGATGTCCTCGGCGGTCAGGCCCGCCATCGTCAGTCCGGCGACGAGGTAGCAGCGGTCCATGTCGGGCATCTCCGTCATGGGGATGTGCGACTTCGGGACCGCGAGGACCGCGGCGACGAGATGTTTGTCGGGCCGCCACTGCAGCAGCTGGTGGGACTGCACGGGCCGGCTCACCAGGGCGCAACCCCCACATGCTGGGCTGTCAGGTACAGCGCGGCCGCGACGGCGGCGACCAGCAGCGCGAACGTGACGAGCACGGCGACCCGGTCACCCGGCAACGGCGGCGGCGTCACACCCGGCACCCGGCACGCATCTGTCCCACGCGCCACAAACTAACCCCGGGGGGTGACCCCCTCAGATTTGTGCGTGAAACCAGACTCTGTGCAGGTCACAGTGCCGTGAAACATTCGAGTTCCCGGCGGGTCACGGTTGTTCGGGAGCGTTCGCGGTAGCCATGTAGACGGTGCAGTCCGGGATGTGGATATAGACGAACGGATCAAGATTCATCCCGTTGTCGATTCCGGGCCGAGGCGCGATGAACGGCTTGCCCTCCCGGCGGCGCGCCTCAATGTAGAACTGGCCCACTGCGATCGGCTGCTGGCATCGGTCGCATTTCACGACAACGGCACCCGAGGCGCGCGGTGATCGTCTTGGTGGACTCCTCGACGTGGTAGGTGACGCCGTCGAGGCAGCGCACCAACGACCCGTCGAACCCGCCGTAACCCGTTCAGATTCGGCTGCACACTCATCACCGCAGTGCGCCGCAACGTCACCTGCCCGCCACCACGATCGTGGTGCTGCCACAACGTCAGAAACTCATCACCCGAGGCCATGCCGACAGTATCGCGCACGCCCCTGACCTACCCGACGTTTCACGGCGCGGCGGCACCCAGCATTGTGCCCATCACGGATGCCCCTACCTCAACAGCGTTCAGGAATGCGAGTAAGTCGCGGTCAAACTCGCTGCATGACATTGACCCTGCCGGGCCCTCGACGATCACGCCGACCAGTTCAGGGAAACGTGCCGTCCGGTCCTGTCGCCGGAAAGTGGGCTGGTCGTTGAATGTCACCGTCACACCCGTGTTTGCCCGCAACACACCCGCCCGCCAACGAAGTTCGTCCATACGCGACCACTCCGGATCGTGCGCGGGATGCGGTGAGACCAACGTGCCGCCGCCACCCTGCGTTTCCATCATCTCGACATCCATCGGTTCCCAAGTAGTCATGCCCGCAGTATCCGCCCGGCCCCCGACTTTTACCCGAGTTGTTGTTCCCACCACGCGCCCTGCGGGGCCGGCGACGTCGAACCGCCCCCGGTGATCGCCGCCAACCTGGGCCGCCCACCCTCCAACACCGCATCGCCCGGTGTGGCGAAGTCCCAGCCCTGACCGATCGAATGCACCAATACGTCATGCCCCACCACCAGCGCGGCCAGCCGGTCCGGTTGATGCTGGCCCGCCTGCCACGTCGTCGCGGCGCGTTCGAATTCGTCGAAGCGGCCCGCCAGCCGGCACGTCCCAACCTCCAAAGCCTGCAGCAACGCCGACGACCGGGCCAGCGCATCACCCCCGCCCCGGCCACTGCCCTTGGGCGGCCACGCCGTCACCTTCACCGGGCGTGACACGCCCTCCGCTTTCAACGCCTCACGCAACACCCGCGAATAGGTTTCCCGGGCGGCGAACGCCTCCACCGCGATCTCACTGGCCCCGACCTGGACGGCGAGTTTCACCGCCGCCTTGGCCCACGCATCCGACGTCATCGGCGCGCTGACGTCCGCGATCACAGCACACACACCCTCGCTGGTGAGGCTCACCGCCAGGATGCCCGCCTCATCACCCTGCCCACTATCACTCGGGTCGACCGCCACCACCGTTTTCACTGCACCCGCCGGCGCACACGGCAACCGCCACGCATCAAACCACGCCTGCTTGATCAAATCACCCTCCGGCGCCGACGGCACCCCCTGATACATCGCGTTCCACGCCCGCTCACCCGACGACCGGCGCCGCGCCGCGAACACCTCCGCCGTGAACCCATTCGCCGACACCATCACAGCCCCCGGCTCACGACCCAACACGTCCGGTATCCCCGGCTGCGCCACAGCCGGAATGTTCGTCCGACGCCACACATCAGGCTCCGTCGCCAACAACATCCCCGCCAAGTCCTGCTCATGCCAGCGGGTGTTGTGGCTAACCAACCCGTTGGCGATGAAGTTTTCGGTGCGATCGACCTGAATGTCGAAAACGTCTTCGACGCCAGCCGGTACGACCTCAGCGACCTCCTCAGGCGTAACGGTCGATGTATTCAGCGGCGGCACGCAGGGCCTCTGAAGACTTTCCGTATCCGACCGCCAGATTGCAGTCGTTGCAGAGCAGACCGCGGATACGTCCCGTGTCATGGTCGTGGTCGACACAAAGCTTGCCGTCCCAATGGGCTCTGGTGTTTCGCGGTGTTGGCACTTCCTTGCAGATGGCGCAAACACCGCCCTGCTCGGCGAAGAGGGCATCGTATCCGGCTTGGTCGAGTCCATAACGGTGTCGCATTCGCCGATCCCGCATGGATTGCGGATTAGTCGAGGGGGGACGGTGACCTGATGCCCATCGAGCTCTTCTGTAGTGGGACATGCACATGCCTTTGCATTTGGCTGGCTCCCCACACCCATCAGCCGAACAGGCGACTCCACGCCATTTACCCCAATGGCCGTCAGGATGACGCTGCCCGGCTTGAGAGAGTCCGTTCGCTGCCACGTCTCGACACCATCCTTGATGGTCAGGAACGGGTGGCGAGCATTTGCCCGTACCGTTCGTCCTGATTTCATCCTAATACGAAACACGTGGTCAGGGCCCTGATTCGCCCAGTTACGAACGGTCGACTTACTCAGTCGTCCCTGTTCATAGGTTGCCACCCTGTCACCAGGACGGATATGTCGTAGGTCTTTCTCCGTGCCATCAGCCATCAGCACTGGCGTGTCACCCGTCATGCACATCACGCAGAGCGCACCCCCACCCGGGTGGATACGGGTCGACAACGTCGACTGCCATTCGTTCCAGATCCGGCGCCGATGCGCCACACTGTCCGCCTCCGCCGCATCCTTGACGATGTCGTCAATAACCATGAGGTGGGCTCCGTGGCCAGTGATCGACGCGTTGATACCGGCCGCTAACATCCCGCCCGCCCGGC
>NZ_CACSIP010000056.1 GCF_902705885.1 Mycolicibacterium austroafricanum
TTCCTCCCTCCTGAGCGGTCGCGTGGGCGCGGAGAGGGGTATACGCGCCAGACCAATGGATTGCGAGTCCCCGGCTCTAACCGACTGAGCTACCGCCCCGGCGCGACGTGCGCGGCCACCATGGTCGCATACGGCCGACTCAGGCGAAGATCGTCTGTCCTGCGTCGTCCACCTCGTAGCGCTCGGTGCCCTCGGCGACACGCGGCTCGTCGGCGGCCAGCGAGACCGCGATCTTGTTCGCCGCGTTGCGCATCACGTCCAGCGTCAGCTCGATCATCTGCTTGCCCGAGAAGTGCTTGCGCACCCCGTCCGCCACCGACGGGTCGATCTGCGACGGCGTCCAGATCAGCGCGTCGACATAACGCAACGCAGCCTTGTGCGCGTCCGAGAGCTCGTCGGCGGACTCGAAATCCGCGATCTGGCGGTACATGTCCTCCGACCCGCCCGCGTCGAGCGCGTGCCCTTCCCGCAGCGACTGGCACAGCCGGCAGTGGTGCGCCGCCGCGCCACGCAACCGGACGACCTCGGTGGTGACGGGGTCGAGCTTGCTCAGTCGGGCCACCGCGGGCACGAAACCGTTGAGCAGCGCGTCGATCGGGTCGGTGTCGAGGTCCCACCGTACGTCGGCGGTGCGCCCCGGATGCCCAAGGTCGAGGGCCTCACAGCCGGCCCACACCCGCGGCACGAAATCGGCGATGAAGATCGCCACCGCGAGCCGAAAGGCGTTGTCACCCGCGGCGGCGAGGAAACGCCCGCGCTGGTTGTCCCCGATGTTGGTCACGTCCACCGAGAACTGCTCGGCGAAGGCCGCGAGGACGGAGTGCTCCTCGGTGCGCTCATCGGCCAGATCACCCGGCGTCGGTAACGCCGGCAGCGCCAACGCCCGCCCGCACGTCAACCTGATCAAGGTGTCGGTGTTGCTGTCCCCGCAGGACAACGCCACCAGTCCGGCCAGTCGCTCCGAGGGCGTGGGTTCACTCACACCAGGATTATTGCGCCTGACTGACCGAGGACATGTGAAAGTCGGGGATCCGAAGCGAGGGCATCTGGGCGCGGGTCGCCCAATCACCCCACTCCCGGGGCAGGGTGAGCTCGCTGACGCCGGCCTGGGTGGCACGGCGCAACAGGTCCAGCGGGCTCTCGTTGAAGCGGAAGTTGTTCACCGCGGCCGTGACTTCGCCGTCCTCAACGAGGTACACCCCGTCGCGGGTCAGCCCGGTGAGCAGCAGCACCGCTGGATCGACCTCGCGCATGTACCACAGCGTGGTCAGCAGCAGGCCCCGTTCGGTGCCGGCGATCATGTCCTGCAGGCTGTCCTGGCCACCGGTCATCAGCAGGTTGTCGGCGCCCACAGTCACCGGCGCGTCGAACTCCGCGGCCGCCGACCGGGGATACGACAGCGCATTGATCACGCCGTCGCGGATCCAGTCGACGCGCTCGATCTCCAACCCGTTGTCGAACACCGAGGCCCGCTCCGAGGAACTCGCCGTCGCGACGAACGGTGCGCACTCCAACCCGGCCGCGCCGGGGTCTGAATACAGCGTCAACGGCAGCGAGGTCAGTTTCTCCCCCACCCGGGTTCCGCCGCCGCGCGCCGCCAGTGCGGTGCGGCCCTCCTGTGCGCCCCGTCCGCCCATCATCCAGCTCAGGTAGATCATCATGTCCGCCACCGTGGACGGCGGCATGATCGTCTCGTAGCGTCCGGCAGGCATTTCGATGATGCGCCGCGCCCACGACAACCGCGTCGCAAGCTGTTCGAGCATCGGATCCGTTGGAACAGCGGCGAAATCGGGGGTGCCGACGCCCACCCACGCGCTGGCGCCGGCACGCTTGGCGTTGATCTCCACCGAGCCGGTGGGTTCGGTGAACCGCCGGCGCAGTCCGTTGGAGGTCGCGATGAACGTGGTCTCGACGATGTGGCGGGCGTATCCGAACAGCGTGTCACCGCCTGCCGAACCGCCCCTGAAGCCCCGCGACAACGCGCCGGCCACATCACCGAAGACTTCCGCGCCGGTTCCGGGGACGGGCGCGTCCCAGTCGGGCGGCGCATCGGCACCCGGCAGTGCCGGCGCGGCGTCTCTGGCGTGTGGCGCCACTGCTGCGGCCTGTTGGGAGGCTGCCACCAGGTCGGTGATGACGCCCGGGCTCACCGAGCCGGACCGCACGGATCCGACGCACGCGTTGTCACCTTGTCGGACAATCGAAATGATCGTGGTGGTGCGGCCGGTCGATTCGCCGTTGGTGGTCATGGTGTTGTTCGCCCAACGCAGGGAGGCATCCATGCGATCGGTGACCAACACGATGGTTTCGTCGGCCCTGCCGAGTCGGCGCGCTTCGGCCAGCGCAATGTCGACGGCCTGCTGTGCGGTGATCACTGCGCTACCGCCCGCTCTCTTCACGGGTGTTGAGCACGGTGATGCCTCGGAAAAGAGCCGACGGGCAGCCGTGGCTGACCGCGGCGACCTGACCGGGCTGCGCCTTACCGCAGTTGAACGCGCCTCCCAGCCGCCACGTGTCCGGTCCGCCGACGGCCTCGAGCGCTCCCCAGAAGTCGGTGGTGGTCGACTGGTAGGCGACGTCGCGCACCTGCCCGTCGAGCCGTCCGTCGCGGATCCGGAAGAACCGTTGCCCGGTGAACTGGAAGTTGTAGCGCTGCATGTCGATTGACCAGCTCTTGTCGCCGACGATGTAGAGACCGTCGGCCACCCGGGCGATCAGATCGTCAGTGCTCACCTCGTCGTCGCTCGGTTGCAGTGAGACATTGGCCATCCGCTGGATCGGCACGTGGTGGGCGGAATCGGCGTAGGAACAACCGTTGGAGCGCGCCACCCCCAGCCGCGGCGCGAACACCCTGTCCAGTTGATATCCGACGAAGATCCCGTCACGCACCAGATCCCAGCTCTGCGCCCGCACCCCTTCGTCGTCGAAACCCACGGTCGCCAGGCCGTGTTCGACGGTACGGTCGGCGGTCACGTTCATCACCGCCGACCCGTACTTCATGGTGCCCAGCTTGTCCGGCGTCGCGAACGACGTGCCCGCGTAGGCGGCTTCGTATCCGATCGCGCGGTCGTATTCGGTGGCGTGGCCGATCGATTCGTGAATGGTGAGCCACAGGTTGGTCGGGTCGATCACCAGATCGGTCGGGCCGGCCACCACGCTCGGCGCCTTGGCTTTCTCCGCCAGCAGCGTCGGCAGCTGCGCCAACTCGCCGGACCAATCCCACACCTCGTCGCCGGCAACGGCTTCCCAACCCCGCGCGGTCGGCGGCGCCAGCGTGCGCATGGTGTCGAACGTGCCGGCCGCCGTATCCACGGTGACCGCTTCGAAGTTCGGCAGCACCCGCACCCGCTGCTGGGTGATCGAAGACCCGAACGTGTCGGCGTAGAACGTCTGCTCCTTGGCGGTGTGCAGCCCCGCCGACACATGGTCCACGCCGTCGGAGGCCAGCAGCCGGCCCGAGTAGTCCTGCAGCACCGCGACTTTGTCCTCGGCGGCCACGGTGAACGGGTCGATGCGGTACTCCGACACCCAGGACAGGTCGCGGTAGACGGGTTCGGGCGCCAGTTCGATGCGCTCGGCGTTGAGCGCGGCCAGCGTGGTCGCCACCTTCACCGCCCGCCGCGCGGTCTCGGCCGCCGCCGCGGTGTCCAGTTCGGCGTGCGAGGCGAAGCCCCAGGTGCCGTCGACGATGACGCGCACCGCCAGCCCGATCTCGTGGTCGACGACGGCGTTCTCCAGCACACCGTCGCGCACCTGCACGGTCTCGGTGGTGATGGCGTGCACCCGCAGGTCGGCATAGCTCGCACCGGTGGCAAGCGCAGAGGACAGCGCCGCATCCGCCAGCTCATGGCGTGGCAGCGCGAGGAAGTCGGCATCGATTCGTCGGGACCCCGTCACGCGAACCACCGTAGCGGCTGCGTCGGGGATCAGCGCCCGGTGCCGCTGGTGCCCAACACGGTCAGCTCCAGCGCCAGAGCGGTCCCGCACACCGCGATCACGATCGCGAACGCCACCCAGTCCCGACGTTTGGGCCGTGTCGGCGCCGCCGAGATCTGCCCGGCGCCGCCCCGGGCGGTGATCGCGTCGCCCATCTCGTCGGCGCGGCGCAGCGCGACGGTGATCGCCGCGGCGAGCAGATCGATCAGTTCGGCGGCCCATCGACGTCTGCGGCTGCGCCGGGTCGCGTCGACGTCGCGGGGACGCAACTGGCGCGCGGCGTAGAGCACCCGGAACTCCTCGACCAACATCGGAAATGCCCGCAGCGCCAACGCCAGCGTCACCGCCCAGTCGTCGACCGGCACCCGCAACGGGCGCAACGGGCGGCCCAGCGTCGCCACCGCGGGAGCGACCTCGGCGACGTTGGTGGTGAACGACACCATCGCACCGAGTCCGAGCAGCACGATCGTCAGCGCGGCGATCCGCAGGAAGTTCAGCAGCCCGCCCAGACCGATGTCGATCGAGCCGGCCGGGATCACCGGGCTGCCGCCGGCGAACGCCGCGGTGATCGCCCCGAGCGCCACCAGCACCCACAACAACCTCGGCACCGTCGGGAACGCACCGCGCGGGATGTGCGCCAGCCGCGCCGCCACCACGATGAGAACGGCGACGGCGCCGATTGGTACCCAGCCGGGGTAGAACGTCAGCAGCACCCCGATGCCGGCGACGATCAGCAGCTTCGAGCCGGCCCACAGGTCGTGGATGACGGTCTGGCCCGGCACCGGCCGCAGCAGCACCACCTGCCTGCGTTGCTTGCGCGGCGCGTCGGTCATGACAGTCCCCCCGCCGCCGTCGGCACCGCGGCCAGCATCCCGTCCTCGAGGTGCAGGGTGCGCGGGCACAACTCCTCCAGCCCGACGAAATCATGGGAGATCACCACCAGGGTCAGCCCCTCGCGGCGGCGCAGTTCCACCAGCAGCCGCAGCAGACCACGCTGGGAGGCGGCGTCCAGACCTGCCAGCGGCTCGTCGAGGATGAGCGCGCGTGGCTTGCGGGCCAGCAGGCCGGCCAGTACCACCCGCCGCATCTGCCCGCCGCTGAGTTCGTCGACCCGCCGGGAGGCCAGCGTCGGGTCCAGACCCACGGTGTGCAGCGCCTCGGTCACCTTCGCCTGGTTGTATATCGAGAACCCCGCCGACGAGGCGATCTCCAGGGCGACATGGCTACGCATCAGCTGCAGTCGCGCCGCCTGAAATGAGATCGCCACGGCGCCAACCTGATCCGAGACCGGTGAGCCGTCGAGCAGACAGCTGCCCGCCGTCGGCACCGTCAGACCGGCCATGATCCAGGCCAGGGTGGACTTGCCGGACCCGTTGAGGCCGTGGATCAGCACCCCGTCACCCTCGTGGACCGCGAAGTCGATATCAGTCAAAGCGCTTTTTGCCCAAGGGGTCCCGCTGCCGTACTCGTGGCAGACACCGTTGAGTTCGAGGACCGGCGCGCCCCGGGGTTGCTCACCGGCCGTGGTGGCCGCCGGGGCCTCGGCGGTTTCCACCATGTCGACGTTGTCGGCCCCGCCGGTGTTGTCGGAGTCGTCGGCGGCAGCGGAGTCGTTGCCGGTCAGGTTGACGGTGCGGTCGGCGGCATCGGCTTCGTCGTTGTAGTGGGTGATGTGCACCAATGACGTGCGGTGGCGCCCGGTGAGCCCGGACAGCACCGACATCAGGTCCTCGCGCCCGTCCTGGTCGACCATGCTGGTGACTTCGTCGGCGATCAGCAGCGAGGGTTCCCGGGCCAGCGCCGCAGCCACGGCCAGCCGCTGCAGCTCCCCTCCCGACAGCCCCCCGGTGTCTCGCTCGGCAAGCCCGTCGAGGCCCACCTCGGAGAGCAGTTGGCCCACGTCGGTCGACGTGCCGGGCGGCAGACCCCAGACGACGTCATCGGCGACCCGGGTGCCCAGCACCTGACTCTCGGGGTGCTGCATCACCACCGCGGTGCCGCCGAGCTTGCCCAACCCCACTGCGCCGGGCCGTTCGACGGTTCCCGAGGTGGGTTCACGGCCCGACAGCACCAGCATCAGCGTCGTCTTGCCCGAGCCGTTGGCGCCGGTCACCGCCACGTGCTCGCCGGGCTGTACCGACAGCGACACCGGACCGAGTGCGTCGCGGTCGGCCCCCGGGTAGCGGAACCGGACCTCGCGCAGCTGCAACGGCACCGGTTCGACCGGGCCGGCGTCCACCGACGACTCCAACTTGTGCACGTCGGGGATGCCCACCAGGCGTGACATCACCCGCGACAACGCCCACCAGCCGACCAGGCTGACGAACAGGATGCTGAACACACCGGTGGCGAAAAACAACAGCGGCCAGTAGTCCAGCGCTGTCGCAAAGTCCTGCTTGACCCGCTCGGAGGCCTGCTCCATGCCCGGGATGCGGGCCAGGATCGCGGCGGCGCCGGTGACGTTGGCGGTGACCGATTCGAAGATCAGGTGACGCAGCCGGCTCAGGATCGCCAACGCGACCACGGTGCCGGCGCCGAACAGCGCACCGGCGACCAGCGCCGTCGCGACGACCGTCGGGGTGCCGCGGCCGCGGCGCTTGACGATGCCGGTCAGCCCGCCGATGTAGGCGCAGTTGACCACCGTCATGAAGCCACCCATGCCGGCGATGAGAAAGGCGACAAGACCACCGGCAACGGTCGCGGCGATCAGCACCCGCAGCCGGTACCGATAGGCGAGCAGACCCATCGGGACCGTGCCCAGCAGCGACAGCCCCGCCGCGAACGGGACCACGACCGCGATGATCGCGATGGCCGCACACAACGCCGCCATCACGGCGGCTTGAGCGAGTTCGACCGGTTGAAGCGAACCAGTCCGTCGAGGGGCACTCTCCGGGCCGGCCGAGGTCATCTCTTGATTCTGCCAGTCGCACGGGTACTGGCCTGCCGACCGGGTGGTGACCGACGCCACCCCCGACACCGTTGATATACATAGCAATTCTATGTAAACATTGGCGTCATGTCGTCAACTCTCGGCGCGGACCTGCTTTCGGTGGTGGCCCGGATCAACCGGCTGGCCAACCAGCGAGTTCGGATGCCGATTCCCTTCGCCCAGGCCCGGTTGCTGTCCACCATCGAGGACCAGGGCGAGGCCCGCATCTCCGACCTGGCCGCGCTCGACCACTGCTCCCAACCCACGATGACCACGCAGGTCCGTCGGCTCGAGGACGCCGGCATGGTCGCACGCACCCCCGACCCGCTCGATGCGCGCGCCGTGCTGATCCGGATCACCCCCGACGGTGTCGCGGCGTTGCGTCAGGCCCGGCTGGATCGCGGTGCCGCAGTTGATCCGTATCTGGAGCGGCTCAGCGACGACGAGCGCGAGTGCCTCACCGAGGCGCTCGTCGTGCTGCGACGGCTGATCGAGGACGCCACCGCACCCGGCACCGCTGCCCGCCGCCACGACGCCGGCGACAGGAGTACCGCGCCCGGTGTCTGAGAAATCGATGTGGCACCAGCCCAAGGCGGTCTGGGCCGTCGCGTTCGCCTGCGTAGTCGCCTTCATGGGTATCGGCCTGGTTGACCCGATCCTCAAGCCGATCGCCGACAATCTCAACGCCTCGCCGTCGCAGGTGTCATTGCTGTTCACCAGCTACATGGCGGTGATGGGGGTGGCGATGCTCGTCACCGGCGTGGTGGCCAGCCGCATCGGACCCAAGCGCACTCTGCTGCTGGGCCTGGTGATCATCATCGCCGGCGCGGGACTGGCCGGGATGAGCGACACCATCGGCCAGATCGTCGGCTGGCGCGCGTTGTGGGGCCTGGGTAACGCGCTGTTCATCGCCACGGCGCTGGCCACGATCGTCAACTCGGCACAAGGTTCGGTGGCGCAGGCGATCATCCTCTACGAGGCCGCGCTGGGCCTCGGCATCGCGGTCGGGCCACTGGTCGGCGGGCTGCTCGGCTCCCTCTCGTGGCGTGGCCCGTTCTTCGGGGTCTCGGTGTTGATGGCCGTCGCGGTCGTGGTGACCGCGCTGCTGTTGCCGTCGACACCGCGGGCGGTGCGGGCGACCACGCTGGCCGACCCGTTCCGGGCGCTCGCCCACCGCGGCCTGCTCGGCGTCGCGATCACCGCGCTGCTGTACAACTTCGGGTTCTTCACCCTGCTGGCGTTCACACCGTTCCCGCTGGACATGAGCGCCTACGGGATCGGGCTGATCTTCTTCGGCTGGGGTCTGGCGCTGGCCTTCACGTCGGTGTTCGTCGCCCCTCGGCTGCAACGCCGCTTCGGCACGATCCGCACGTTGTGGGTGAACCTGCTGTTGATGACGGCGACGCTGGTGGCGATGGCGGTGTGGACCGACCACAAGGCCGTGCTGGCCGGTTGTGTCGTCATCGCCGGGTTGTTCATCGGCGTCAACAACACCCTGATCACCGAGACGGTGATGAAGGCCTCGCCGGTCGAGCGCGGGGTGGCGTCGGCGGCCTACAGCTTCGTGCGGTTCTCCGGGGCGGCGCTGGCGCCGTGGCTCGCCGGGATGCTCGGTGAGCGGATCAACGCACACGTGCCGTTCTGGGTGGGTGCGGGCGCGGTGCTGCTGGCCGCCGGCGTGCTGGCCGCCACGCGCGCACACCTACCCGACATCGACGCCCCCGAGCCCGAGATCGACGAGCTCAGCGACCATGCCAGGGCGGTCACCGTCGGCAACGACAGCTGACCGTCAACTCACCGCGACCCCGATGAGGTGGCCGACGAGGTAGGTCGCTGCGATCGCGAACCCGCCGAACGCCAACTGCCGCAACGACCCCAGCACAAGCGGCCGGCCGGTGATCCGGGCCGCGGAACCACCGGCGAGCAGCAGTCCGACACCGCCGAACGCAAGGCCGAGCCACAGCGACCCGTATCCGAGCAGGTACGGGATCAACGGGATGATCGCACCGACGGCGAACAGCACGAAAGACGACCCCGCCGCCACCCACGGGGACGGCTTCTCCCGCGGGTCGACCCCGAGTTCCTGCACCAGGTGAAAGTTCAGCGCCCGGTTCTCGTCCCGGTGGATCTCCTCGGTCGCGGTGGCGGCGGTCTGAGGCGTCATCCCCATGTCGGTGAGCATCGCCGCCAACTCGGCCCGCTCGGCCTGCGGATGCAGCCGGAAGGATTTGCGCTCCACCAGCACCTCGGAGTCGATCTGCTCGTTGGCGGTGGTCACCGATGTGTACTCCCCTAACGCCATCGAGAATGCGCCGGCGAGCAGACCGGCGACGCCGCTGAGGACCACGGTCTGAGCGCTCGCACTCGCCGCGACACCCGCGATCAGGGCCGTGTTGCTCACCAGCCCGTCCATCGCGCCGAACGTCGCTGCCCGCAACCACCCTCCGGTGACGTTGGCATGCCGGTGGTCGGCGACGTGCGGCATGCCCGTCGGCGACACGGACGGATCGGCGGAGTCGGCCATGGTGATGATTGAACGCCTGCCGTTCGGCGCTCCGGAAGTCAGGTTCACCTAGGTTTGCAGCATCACAGTTTGTATCCGCGACCCGCGGGCTACCGTCGAGATATGACCACCACTGCGGAGCATCTACGCAACACACTGGACGGCCGCTTTCGCGACGTGAAGAACCGGGTGCGCCAGGAACTCACCCATCAGGTCTTCCGGCCGCACTACACCCCCAACACGGTGATCGCCCGCACCAAGGTGGGTGAGCAGATGCGGATCATGGCCGCCCAGGGCGCGGCCGAAGACGGATTCAAGAAGGAACACGGCGGCAACGGCGACGTGGGCGCCGCCGTCACGCAGATCGAGATGCTCGCGATGAGTGACCTATCGCTGATGGTGAAGGCAGGCGTGCAGTGGGGCCTGTTCGGAGGTGCGGTCGAGAACCTCGGCACCGAACGGCACCACCAGGAATACGTCCCCCGGATCATCAGCCTGGACCTGCTGGGCTGCTTCGCGATGACGGAGACCGGGCACGGCAGCGACGTCCAGTCGCTGGAGACGACGGCGACCTACGATCCGGACACCCAGGAATTCGTCATCGACTCCCCCACCCCGTCCTCACGCAAGGACTACATCGGGGGCGCAGCCGAAACCGCGCGGGTGGCAGCGGTTTTCGCGCAGCTGATCACCCCGGACGGCGAAGGCCACGGGGTGCACTGCCTGATCGTGCCGATCCGTGACGAGGAGGGCAACGACCTGCCCGGCGTGACCACGTCGGACTGTCACTACAAGGGCGGGCTGCCCGGGGTGGACAACGGCCGCATCCAGTTCGATCAGGTCCGTGTCCCGCGGGAGAATCTGCTCAACAAGTACGCCGACGTGGCCCCCGACGGCACGTACACCTCGCCGATCGAGAACATCGGTCGCCGGTTCTTCACGATGCTGGGCACCCTGATCCGCGGCCGCGTCACGGTCGGCGGCAGCGCGGGCGCCGCAACGCGGGTGGGGCTGGACATCGCCACCAGGTACGCGTTGGAGCGCAGACAGTTCTCCGCCCCCGACGACGAGCAGGAAGTGCTGCTGATGGACTACCTGGTCCATCAGCGCCGACTGCTGCCGCTCATCGCACGGTCGTATGCGTTGCAGTTCGCGCAGAACGAACTGGTCGCCAAGTGCCACGAGCTGCAGACCGCCGACGACCCCGACCCCGAGGAGCAACGAGAGCTGGAGTCCCGCGCGGCGGGCCTGAAGGCCGCCAACACCTGGCATGCCACCCGCGCCATCCAGGAGGCCCGCGAAGCGTGCGGCGGGGCAGGCTATCTCGCCGAGAACCGGCTGATCGCGCTCAAGGCCGACACCGATGTGTTCACCACGTTCGAAGGTGACAACCACGTCCTGACCCAGCTGGTGGCCAAGGAGCTGCTAACCGCCTACGCCGACGACATCAAGGGGATGAGCCCGGTCGAGTGGGTGCGCTTCGCGGCGAACTTCGCCGGCGAGCGGGTGATGAAACGCACTGCGGCGCAGACGATCATGCAGACGATCCTGGACACCCGGCAGGACAACGAGGAGGAGGGCAGCCTCTTCAACCGTGGCACCCAGGTGAAGATGTTCGAGGACCGCGAGGAGTACATGCTGGCGTCGGTCGCCCGGCGACTGCAAGGTAAATCCAAGGAGATGAGTGCCTTCGATGCGTTCAATGCCGTGCAGGATCACGTACTGCACGCCGCGACCGCGCACATCGACCGCATCATCCTGGAGGCGTTTGTCGCCGGAATCGACACCTGCGAAAACGACGACGCCCGCGAGATCCTGGAAATGGTGTGTGACCTGTACGCGTTGTCGGTGATCGAAGAGGACAAGTCCTGGTTCGTCGAGCACCGTTTCCTGTCCACCGAACGCTCGAAGGCGGTCACCCGCGGCATCAACGACCGCTGCCGGCGGTTGCGGCCGCACGCGGAGACACTTGTCGACGGGTTCGGCATCCCTGAGCAGTTGCGCTACGCCGAGATGCTGCACCCCGAGCACATTCCCGACGCCGATGACCACACCGAGCAGGACGCCACCAGCGCCGGGGTCATCTGACCGGAAGGCGCGGAGCTCAGCCGCAGCCGCCGCCCCACGCCACCGTTCCGCAGCCCGGTTCGGCGTGCACCGGCGGGCTGAACGACGCCGTCGCCAGCGTCGTCGGGTCCGGGGAGGGTTCGACGGTGGCTCCTGTCCCGCCGACGTGGAACGAGCCACCCTTCGGGTAGGTGCCGGCGTTCGCAACGTCCACGCCGACACCCGTCAACAAGGCGACCGCACCAAGACCTGCCGCAAAGAACCTGAATCGCTTGGACATCTGCTGTCCTCCGAATAGCGGTATCGCGATACTGCGGCGACTGTGCCGATCAGCTCTGACGCTCTCAGGATATGTGCGGTGCGCCGGAAAGTGATTGCCGCGCAGCGCATCAGCAGCAACCTGCCAGTGATCCCACGGCTTTGACTCAGGGGCCGGGGATGGGGTCGAGCACGGTGAGCCTGCCGTCCTCGAGCGTCACCCGGGCCGACCCGATCCCGGTCGGACAGCACGGCTGATCCTGCCCCTGACGCCACTGGTACTGCACGTGCGCGTGGTGGTCCCCCTGTGGGATCACGGTGATGTACGGACGCGGTTCGGGGGTCGGTGAGCCCACCGGGTCGGTGTCGTCGAAGAAGAGCACCTGCTGCGGGCTGTCGGGCGCCTCTCCGTCGGTGACCACCACCCAGTTCAGCCGACAGTCCGGCGCGTTGCCGCGGGCGGTCTCCCGCCACTGGCCGGGCGGCAGCAGTAAGAACTCGGAGGTGACGACCTCAGCCGTCGGTCCGGGGCCGCACGCGGCGGTGCTCGTCGGCGCCGGAGCAGACGGGCTCCACCCGCAGCCCACCGCCACCGCAGCCAGTGTCACCAGCATCACCAGCGCCGCCAGGGGGCGCGAAACTCGCATGCCGCAAGACTAATGCCGCACCGGGCGGTTGCCCGACATCTGAGACGTGTGCTCCCCCGGCTGGACTCGAATTAGCCAAGCAGCAAATAGACACTTGTGGACTTGAGCGGACATAACTGCTCTCACCAGGACTTATCTTTCATGTATGCTGTCCTCAGCAACATCCATAAACTAGGCCAGATAGCACGCGGATGGCCAGACAGATAGCACGAACTGGGGTACTTCATGGCGGGGAAAGCAGGGCGCCGGAGTTGGGGCTGGGTTCGGAAGCTTCCCTCCGGTCGCTTCCAGGCGAGCTACATCGGACCAGACCTAGTCCGTCACCGTGCGCAGCGGACCTACACATCGAAGCTGGACGCCGAGCGGTGGCTGGCCGACGAGCGGTGGGCGATCGAACGCGACCAGTGGACTCCCCCGTCGCAGCGCGCCGCCGAGGAGAAGGCGAGAGGCGTGACCCTCGCGGACTACGGCCCCACCTGGATCGAGCAGCGCACCAAGGGCGGGCAGCCGCTCAAGCCGCGGACAAAGAGTCACTACACGGCCCTGTTCAACGATCACATCAAGCCGAAGCTGGGCAAGCTGGCACTGAAGGACATCACCGCGCAGGCTGTCCGCGACTGGCACGCCCACACCCTTGTGGCAACACCCACCTACCGGGCGCACGCCTACGGGCTGCTGCACGGCATGCTGGCGACCGCCGTCTCCGACGAGTTGATCGCCGTCAACCCTGCACAGATCAAGGGTGCGGCCAAGACCAGCCGGAAGCGACAACCCGTCATTCTCGACGTCGCGGAGGTCGGCGCGCTCGCCGAGGCGATGCCGGAATGGTTGAAGGCGTGGGTACTGATCTCGGCTTGGCTCGGCACCCGCTGGGGCGAGTCCACCGAGTTGCGCCGGAAGGATCTGAACGAGGACTGTTCGGAGATCACCATCAGACGTGGCGTCATCCATCGCGACGGCAAGTGCGTAATCGACACCCCCAAGTCGGGCGACGGTCGCAAGGTGGTCGTGCCGCCACATATCCGCGACGACTTGAAACACCACCTGGACGCCCACGTGGGTAAGGCCTCCGACGTTCTGTTGTTCCCGCCGGCCCGCGGTGGCTGCCATATCCGAGACCGCGTGTTCCGTGACTCCTACTTCGATCCGGCCCTGACCAAGATCGGCCGCGACGGCGAGGCGAAGCCGCGTCCTGCCATCCACGACTTGAGACACTTCGCCGGGACGAACACTGCGCGCGTCGGCAACCTCGTTGAGACGATGGGCCGGCTTGGTCACAAGACTGTGGGCGCCAGTCTCATCTACCAGACGATCGCGCAGGGTCGCGATGCCGAGGTGGCAGAGGCGTTGTCGAAGCTTGCAGAGGTGTCTAAGAAGGCGTCATAGCCGCTCTCCGTGTATGGACCAAAGCATACAAACCCCTTGTGAGCAGCGATAATTCAGTCCCGAAAATGAGACGTCCTGCCTATAGGATTTCGCCACCTCCTTGTTCTAGAGTGCACATCAGCGCCCACGGTCCACGTGGAGCGCCACAACTAAACAGGCGTTCTCACACGCCCACCTTCGACTTCGGCCGAGGGTGGGCTTTTTCGATCCCTATGGAAGGCAATATGTCCAACGAACTGCCGCTACGTCCGACGATCCAACAAGGCGCGGACTATCTCAACTGCTCGACAACGCACGTGCGCCGGCTCATCGCCGAGGGAAAGATTCAGGCACGACGAATCGGCAAGCGTGCCATCCGAATTGAGCGTGACTCGCTTATCAAACTCGGCGGCGCGGTGTGACGGAGACCGATTATGTACCCCCTGACGACTCCTACACGAATGCCGACCAACCAGTGCTGTGGGAGGAACCCGAGGACGACGTTGCCGGCGATGACTTCTCCCACCTCGGCGAGCTGTGGCTAGACGAGGGCGATGGGCACTGGCTCGACTGGGGCGTCGCCGGCGAGGGTTTCCAGCCCCTCAAGGGCGACCTCTACGGCGCCCACGGTCCACACACCGTCCACGAACGGCCGCACCGGCTGGCCGGCGCGGTCCTCCCACTTGTACAGGTGGACGTGGTCAACGGGTGGGGCAAACGTGGTCATCGCTTGTTCCTCTCAACACAATGCGGCGGACAATACGACAACGACCGTAACCCGAGAATGTTCGTTCACCAATAGGCAGTAGTTGGGCGAAAAATGCAGTGTAAGAACACATCTCTCAGATTTTGACGAAGTATTTCAAAGCTTGGCCAAGGTTCGCCTAGGACTCCGGTCCAGCGAATCCGCACAACTCGTGCTCCTCGTCATCGCCGGGGCGGTAGTAAGTGACGCGAATCCATCCCGGCATCCTTTGGGTGATTACGTCACCGGCCCCTTCGACTATCCACTCTTCAGATCGAAGTGCGTAGAACACGTACCCAGGGAGAGTGCGAAAGACGAATGGCACCTTTCCACCGCGAATCCGCGGGGTGTCGGTCTCTCCGCAACCCACCGGACCCGATCCGCCTGATTGACTCAGGATTCGTGGGGCTTCTCTTCGTGCGGTGAAGTCAAGGAAGCCTTCGGAACGAAATCCGCCCTCAGGGTCCGTTGAACGGGTGACCGTGAAACACACATCCGGTAGTCCATCGAGTTTGAAAGCTGCTGTGTCGTCCATCTTCTAGTTCACGTCCCTCTCGTGTACGCGAGCGATGAGATCGCTAATCCAATCGGCGTTGATGACGGCCAGGGTTTCACACTTGGTTTTCCCGCAAGCGCAACCGTTCTCGGTCTCCCTGTGATACCGATAGAGCTTGTCGAACTGGCGCAAGATGTTGTCACGCGAACGGTAAGCCGCGTGCATCTTGGCGCGGTAATCGTCTGCGAGGTCGAGTGCGTCATTGAGTTCGTCGGCCGTCTCACCCCAACGCACTCGGACTTCATATTCGTGATCCTGAGCCATTTTCAGCGGATTACCCTGATGTTCGTTGCAGATCCGACAGCGCCATCCCCGAATCAACCCGTGCGCGTTCCGCACTGCTGACGCCATACGTTCGGCAATTGCCAGCTCGCAGCATTCGCATTGAACTGTGATTGGCAGGTCCATGCATCAACGGTGGCACGCGCCACCGACAACCTTCCGATTCGACTCGCCCGACGCGTCTATGAGTCCAGCCGACCAATCGAAATAGGCTCATGGCATGACACCACCCGCCGAGCAGCCCGACCAATCAGACAGCCGGCACATTCAGCGGTTAGACGAGACCCGTCGCTCCGTAACGGCAACCAGGGAGGCCGAGCAACGTGCCCTCACGCCGGCGGACACTATGGAGGCTCTCGCCCTTCAAGTCATCGGCGGCTGGGAGTCCGTCACGACCGACATCACATGGATTCGGTTCCACCTTGCAGGGTTCGACGCCGACGAACTTGAGGAAGACAGCAAGCTCGCCAGGATCATGCGTGTTGCCGCCGACGAGATCGGAGTTCGATGGCCCCACCAACCATTCGCGTCCGCTATCACGTTCGCGAACAACACTCGGCGCACGCTGGCGCACTTGCTCTACATCGAGTCAATCGTCGGCGAGCGACCTCACCGCACGATGAGAATCGTTCGTCCCGGCGCACCTGGCGAACCTCGCCAACGCACCCGCGGTCTGTCGTGGAGAGATGAGACCTGGTCAATGCAGACCCGCCACCGTGCCGACATTCTTGAGCAAGATCTCATCGCAGCCCTAGCCGCTATCCGATCGGTCCGTGATTGCCTTCACGGGCTAAATCGAATCCGCGGCATCCTGAGCGAAGAGGGCACGCGAGAGGGTTTGGCCGACGACAAGATCATCGATCCGTTCATGTGGCAGGTCAATTGGTGGCTGCCTGAATGGGGCGAACTCTGGTCAAGGCCTTTAACGGTGGCTGACGTTTTCCTACAGCCTGGCGAGACGAATCCTGCCTAAGGGAGCACCGGCAGAGGCACAACATACGCAAACCAAGCTGTGGCAACTAGAGAAGGCAGCCCCTCCCTGGGTAGCGGGAGGGGCTGCCTTCTTAGTACGGCGCAGCGGCGGGCCACTTCCCCAAAGCCCGCCCTCCTTGCTATCCGGTGTCGCCCTTTTCGTCGAGCATCCTCTTCAGGATGGGATTAAGCAGACGTTGCATCTCGCCGTTCGGAAACGCCGGACGTTCCTCTTCTGCCAGATAGCCGGAGTGGTCGTCGTCCGACTCGTACCTCACTGGGCCAACAGGCTGCGACAGGTAGAACGTGCGGTCAGCCACGCGGCCGTCGTTCTTGCGCTTCATTCGCTCCAGTGCGGGGCGCAACAGCTTCTCCTGCCAGGGGGCGACAACCGCCGCTCCCCGCTTTAGATTCAGCCCTAGATCCTCGGCAGCCTCTTGAGCCTGGCGAGTCTTTAGGCCACACTTGCCGGCAAGTCGTGCCAGCGTCAACTTTTTCTCCTGTGGCATCAACCACATCCCTTGTCGTCGAAACGGCGGAAACACGCAGTTCACGACAGGGTGGACACTCCGACGACGGCGCTTAGATCTGCCAATCCTCTGCGGACTGACAGCGCTAGCGCCTAGGCTCGGGCAGGTATTGTCCAGATACAGCACGAGGCCCTGACGGAGTACCACTCGGTCAGGGCTTTTGTGTTCCCGAACCAGCGGTATCGCTAGTCCGATCTAGCGTCGCACAGTTTCCCGACACGTTTTCGGTAGTTACCGTCTTGTTATAGACGCCTGAGTCGTCCATCACAGACAGTTGGTGGCGCTCTGCCAACCCCCGACAGTGAGCCTCGGATGAGGTCGAGTCGACCCTCCAAGCCGCCGCGGTACACCACCCGACCGAGTGCGATAGCGAAGGGATCAGGCAGGCCTTCCATACGGTCCACTCTGCTGCGGGCCACAGACACCGAGCAGATCGGATAGCACGCGAGATAGCACGCGATTCGCTTCGTACGGCTAAATACTGGCACTGAACTGCATGTACTTTGGCTCCCCCGGCTGGACTCGAACCAGCAACCCTTCGGTTAACAGCCGAATGCTCTGCCAATTGAGCTACAGGGGATTGCCCTCCCACGGTCGTTGCGCCGCGGGCCAGAGAGCACTTTAGCCTACGTCCGCGCCGCCTCGCCAATACGCTCCCAGCCGGGCGCGCACTGCCCGCGGTGAGGCAGGATGGACACCGAGCACGCAGTCCCGCGAAAGATATCTGGAGGAGCCCTGTGATCGGGTATGTCGCCGTTCTGGCCGTCGGCTACGTGCTGGGAACCAAGGCGGGCAGACAGCGCTACGAGCAGCTCTCGGGAACCTACAAGGCCGTCACGGGCAGTCCGGCGGCCAAGGCGGTCATCGACGCGGGACGGCGCAAGATCGCCGACCGGGTGTCGCCCGACCCGTCGATGGTGGAGTTGACCCCGATCGATTCCGGCACCGAGGTCCTCGAGCCGGAGCAGATGACGAAGAAGAAGGCCCGTTAGCCGAACTGGCGGGTGATGGTGGTGCCGGGCAGCAGCGGCCCGGTCTCGAACGGGATGCCGACCCCGATGCCGTCGCCGTAGAGGCCGATCTCCGGGGTGCCGACGACGACGGGCGAACCGTTGGAGTAGCCCATGCAGTTGCCGTCTTCTTTGTTGCCGAACCAGGCCAGGCAGGCCGGCTGCGCGGTCACCTGCGGAGCGGCATCGGTGCTGTTCAGCGACGCGTAGAGCGGCACGGTCACGGCTGCAGCCGCGAACGCCCCAGCGATCAGCCGGGTGCTGTTGGTCCGAATCATCTGTCCAAGCATCGCCAACTCGCCTTTCTCACACGTTCCTCACGGACCCGACCGCACGCCCACAATAACCCGGCAGGCGTGATCATGCAGTCAGGTCGTCGCCACTTGCCTGTTCGAGCAGGCTGCGCCGGTAGCTCTCCATGGCTACCAGGTCGCCGAACAGCGCGTGGTATTCGTCACCCTGTTCGACCGGCGACATCCGCTGCAGCTTGGACTTCACCTCGGCGATCTGGCGTCCGATCCAGACTTCCTGCAGCCGGGCCAGCACCCCGCCGATGTAGCGGGGCAACCGCTCGTCGTCGGCGTTTATCGCCTCGGCGCTGAGTTCGTTGACCAGCCCGGCCGCCATCGGGGAGGCGGTCTGGTCGCGGACCGCCTCGATCCACTGCGCGCCGGTCACCCCTGCCGACGTGCCGCCGGCCGCGTGGATCGCCACCCGAACCGCCGCATAACCGGGGTGGGTGAAGCTCTCGGTGGCCAGCGAATCGAAGACCGGCCCGGCTAGCGCCGGGTACTGCAACGCCGACTTGAGCGCTTCGCGCTGCGGCCACAGCGTGGGGTCGGCCGGGTGGGGCCGGGCCGCGGCGGGCGTCGCTCCCGCCGGGGCGCCCGGCGCCGGGGCGGGTTCGGGGGTGCCGCGGCGGCGCGCCCGGTCAGGCATCCCTCGCTTGCCGGCTTCTTCGCGCACCCGACTGAGTACCTGGCCCTCGTCGCGCCACCCCGTCCAGCCCGCCAGTCGGCGCGCGTATTCGTCACGCAGCGCGTAGTCCCGGATCTGGGCGACCAGCGGCACGCACCGGCGCAACGCGTCGACCTGAGCCTGCGGATCGTTGTCCAGTGCGTCGCCGTCGGGGATCAGGCTGCGGATCGCGAACTCGAACATCGGGATCCGGCGCGCCACCAGGTCCCGAAGAGCGCCGTCACCGGACTTCAGCCGCAGGTCACACGGGTCCATACCATCGGAAGCGATTGCCACAAAGGATTTTCCGGCCACCTGCTGGTCGCCGTCGAACGCCTTGAGGGCCGCGGCCTGACCGGCCGCGTCGCCGTCGAACACGAAGATCAGCTCGCCGCGGTACCAGTTGTCGTCCATCATCAGCCGCCGCAGCAGCGCCAGGTGGCCGTCGCCGAAGGCGGTGCCGCAGGACGCGACCGCCGTGGTCTCGCCGGCCAGGTGCATGGCCATCACGTCGGTGTAACCCTCCACGACGACGGCCCGGTGCGCCTTGGCGATGTCGCGCCTGGCCAGGTCGAGGCCGAACAGCACGGCCGACTTCTTGTACAGCACCGTCTCGGGGGTGTTGACGTACTTGGCTTCCATCTGGTCGTCGTCGAAGATCCGCCGGGCACCGAACCCGATGACCTCCCCACCCCCGGCCCTGATCGGCCACAGCAGCCGGCGGTGGAACCGGTCCATGGGTCCGCGGCGCCCCTCCCTGGACAAACCGGCCGCCTCGAGCTCCTTGAAGTCGAAGCCCTTGCGCAGCAGGTGCTTTGTCAGCGAATCCCACCCCGACGGCGCAAAACCGCAGCCGAACCGGGCGGCGGCCTCCGCGTCGAAGTTGCGCTCGGTCAGGTACTGCCGCGCCGGGGCGGCTTCCTCGGACTGCAGCGCGGCGGCATAGAACTCCTGCGCGGCGACGTTGGCGGCCAGCAGCCTGCTGCGGCTGCTGCGATCACGCTGCACGTTGGTCGTCGACGACCCGGTGTAGGTGACGGTGTAACCGACGCGGTCGGCGAGCAGCTCCACCGCCTCGACGAAGCTGACGTGCTCGATCTTCTGCAGGAAAGCGTAGGCGTCGCCGCCCTCCCCACACCCGAAACAGTGGAAGTGCCCGTGGTTGGGCCGAACGTGGAACGACGGGGATTTCTCGTCATGGAAGGGACACAGGCCCTTCATCGAATCCGCGCCGGCACGCCGCAGCTGGACGTACTCACCGACAAGATCCTCGATGTTGACCTTCTCGCGGATAGCGGCGATATCGCGATCAGGGATCCTGCCCCGCCCCCGAGTCCCGTCGCCCGCCACCCGGCCAGTCTAGAGCCCGCAGCGGTGGCGGCTACGCGGGTTCGAGGCGCTCCAGTCGACCTTCGGTGTAGGACGCCACCTGGTCGATCACCACCCGCAGCCGGGCGCCGTCGTCGGGGGCGGAGTTGAAGTCGGGAACCAACAGCGGATCCAGTGTCGCCGGCGCGCCCGCGCGGATGAACTGCACCGCCGCGTCGATCCGGTCCCGCTGCTGCGCCTGCAGGTCCAGGTGCCGGGGGTCGGACATGATGAACTGCAGCGCGAGGATCTTCAGCACCGCCACCTCGGCGCGCACCACGGTGGGCACCTCGAGGTCTGCGCGATACCGCACCAACCGCCCCGGGCCGGCCACGGCGCGGGTGGCCGCGATGGCCGACGACGCGAAACGGCCCACCAACTCACTGGTCATGGTCTTCAAGGCCACCGACGCCGCCAACGTCCCGTCGTACTTGCCGACGGCGGCCACCGCGGGCAGCAGTGACAGCCGCTCAGCAGCCTCGACCAGATCCGCGGCCGCCAGGCCGCCGCCCATACCGTGGGACTGGCCCAGCCGGCCCAGCGCGCTCACCGCGTCGTCGTCGGCCAGTACCCGCAGGTCGATCCGTCCGGAGGTGACTCCGTCCTCGACGTCGTGCACGGAGTAGGCGACGTCGTCGGCCCAGTCCATGATCTGCGCCTCCAGGCACGGCCGCCGGTCCGGCGCGTCACCGCGCACCCAGGCCGCGGCGGCGGCGTCGTCGGCGTAGAAGCCGAACTTGCCGCCCTCCGGTGCCCGGTACCACGGATACTTCGTCACCGCGTCCAGCGCGGCCCGTGTCAGGTTCAGCCCCGCACTGCGCGGCTCCTCTGCCTGCGTGTCAAGAACTTTGGGTTCCAGTCGGGTCAGGATGCGGAAGTTCTGCGCATTGCCTTCGAACCCACCGCACGCCTCGGCGAGCTCGTTGAGCGCCCGCTCCCCGTTGTGCCCGTACGGCGGGTGACCGATGTCGTGCGCCAGCCCGGCCAGGTCGACCAGATCCGGGTCGGCACCCAGGCCGACGGCCATTCCCCGGCCGATCTGCGCGACCTCCAGCGAGTGGGTGAGCCGGGTGCGTGGAGTTTCGCTCTGCCGCGGTCCGACCACCTGGGTCTTGTCGGCCAGCCGGCGCAACGCGGCCGAGTGCAGCACCCGAGCCCGGTCGCGCGCGAAATCGGTGCGGTGCTCAGCGGCCGTGCCGGGCAACGCAGCACTCTTCGCCGGTTCGACCACCAGACGCTGGCGGTCGAACGCGTCGTAGCTGTCCTGCAGTCGTGGGCTCACCGAAGCACAGTCTGCCAGCACTGCCGATCGGATCCTGACCACCGCCGCGCACTACATTGACGGATATGCGCATCGCCCGACTCATCGGCCTGCTGGTCGCCATCCTGACGACGACCGCCCTGGTGGCCCCCGGTGCCGCGGCGGCCCCGCCGCTGCGGCTTCCGGCGTACATCACCGACGACGCGAACGCCTTGGACGCGGCCGGCGAGGCCCGGGTGCAGAGCGCGATCGATCGGCTCTACGACGAGCAACGAATCCGGCTGTGGGTGGTCTTCGTCGAGGACTTCGCCGGCCAGCCCGCGCAGGCGTGGGCGCAATCCACCTATCAGCGCAGCGATCTGGGCGACCAGGACGCGATCCTGGCGGTCGCCACCGTGGACCGGGCGTACGCGTTCCTGGCGCCGACCGAGGCGCTGGGCGGCGTCGACATCGACGAGGTACGGCGCAACGACGTCGAACCGCTGCTGCGCACCGGCGACTGGGCCGGCGCGGCGGTTGCGGCCGCCGACGGCCTGGCCGACACCAGCCCGTCGGGTGGTTCGGGCAGCTGGGTGGGCATGCTCGTGCTCCTCGGGGTGATCGCGCTGGCGGTCGGTGCGCTGCTGCTGTGGCAGCGCCGCCGCAAGCGCAAGCGGCGCGAGGCCGAGTTCGCCGCCGCGCAGCGGGTGGACCCGTCCGACCCGAATGCCCTGGCGTCGGTGTCTGTCGACGCGCTCGACGACCTGTCCAAGAAGATCGTCGTCGAGGTGGACAACGAGGTGCGCACCAGCGAGAACGAGTTGACGCTGGCGGTCGAGGAATTCGGCGAGAAGGACACCACGGCGTTCACCCGCGCGGTGACCAACGCCAAGACCACGCTGGCGCAGGCGCTCAACGTGCGCCAGATTCTCGACGACGCGGTGCCCGAGACGCCGCAGCAGCGCCGCGACCTGCTGACCCGGGTGATCGTCGCCGCCGCCCGAGCCGACCAGGAACTCGAGGCCCAACGGGAGTCGTTCGCCCAGCTTCGTGACCTGGTGATCAACGCGCCCACCCGGCTGGACAAGCTGACCCAGCAGATGGTCGACCTGACCGCCCGGCTGGCCCCGGCCGAGCAGGCACTCGCCCGGCTGCACTCCCAATTCGCCGAGAGCGCACTCGTTTCGGTGGCCGACAACATCGACGAGGCCAAGCAGCGGCTGGAGTTCGCCGACCAGAACATCGGCACCGCCCGCGATCTGGTGTCGCGGCCGTCGAACCGGCAGATCGGCCTTGTGGACGCCATCCACGCGGCCGAGGCGGCACTGGGTCAGGCCCGCACGCTGCTCGACGCCGTGGACAGCGCGGGCACCGACATCAACCGGGCGGTGGCCGGTCTGCCCGCCGCGATCGCCGACATCCAGAACGGCATCAACCAGGCGGGAAACCAGCTCGCGCAGGGCGGCGTCGCGGTGGCCACCGAGCTCAGTTCCGCCCGCGACGACGCGGTGCAGGCGGTGGCGCACGCCCAGAGCGCGGGCAACTCCGACCCGCTCGGCGCGTTCACCCGGCTGACCCAGGCCGACGCCGAGTTGGACCGGCTCCTCGAAGAGGTGGCCCACGAACGGGAAACCACCGAACGCCTCAGCCGAACCTACGACCAGGCACTGTTCAACGCCCAGTCCCGGGTGCGCTCGGTCTCGGACTACATCGACACCCGCCGCGGCGTCGTCGGCCCCGAGGCGCGCACCCGGCTGTCGGAGGCGGTGCGCCAGTTGCAAGCCGCGCAGGACAAGCGGTCCACGAACCTGGCCGAAGCCACCGCCCACGCGAACGGCGCCGCGATGCTGGCCGCGCAGGCCCAGTCGCTGGCCAACTCCGACGTCGCTGCCGCCCAGCGCCACTTCAACGGACCGTACGGCGGCGGCGGTCGCGGGGGTGGCGGTCAGATGGGTGCCGTGATCGGCGGCATCCTCATCGGCAACGTGCTCTCCGGAGCGCTTCGCGGCGGGTTCGGCGGTGGCGGGTTCGGTGGTGGCTTCGGCGGCGGCGGCTTCGGCGGTGGAGGTGGCGGCGGCGGGTTCAGCGGCGGCGGCGGCCGCTTCTAGCTCCCGCGAGCGTGCGCGTCCGCGGCCGACACGCCGCCGCTCTCCCGAACTTTGCGCACGTTCGTCACCGCCGCCGTTGTCCCCAATTTCCCTTTGATCCCCAACCCGCGGGCTTGGGGCGCCGACGCCGGCTACCTCTGGTCACGATCGTCGACATGCTCGACGAATTGTTCGCCACCCAGGGTGGTGTCGCGACCACCGCCCAGCTGCTCACGGCATACAGCCGCAGCCGCCTCGACACAGCCATCCGCGACGGAGCGCTGCTCAAGGTGTGGCCGGGCGTCTACAGCCGCGAAGAACCCGACATCCTCATCAGATTGCGCGGTCTGGACCTCCGCGCCGGCGGACCCGTCGCAGTGTGCCTCGGCACGGCCGCCGCCGCGTACGGTTTCGACACCCAGGACACCACCGACCTACACGTGCTCACACCGCCGGGCCACCAGCTGCGCAACTCCGCCGGCCTTGTCGTGCACCGGCGCGACGGTGCCCCGCTGGGCACGATCGAGGGCCGCCCGGCCACCACACCGGAGTGGACCGCTGTCGAGGTCGCGCGATCTCTGCGACGTCCCAGAACTCTCGCAACGCTGGATGCGGCGTTGCGTAGCAACACCTGTGGCCGGCGGGGATTACTCGCGACTGCGGCCGCACAGGCTGGTCGACGCGGGATCGTTGCCGTGCGTGAGCTCATCCCGCTGGCAGATCCGCTGGCCGAATCTCCGATGGAGAGCGAGGCGCGCCTGGCCATGCTCGACGGCGGACTGCCGCCGCCGGTGTTGCAACACCGGATCATCGACCGAAACGGCAGGACGTGGCGCCTGGACTTCGCCTGGCCCGACCATCGTCTCGCGGTCGAATACGACGGGTTCGACTGGCACAGCGACCCAGATCAGTTCCGCCGCGATCGGCAGAAGCGCGCGGCGTTGACCGAGGTCGGCTGGTCACTGCTGTCAGTGGTGTCCGATGACGTGCGGAGACGGTCGCGGGACATGGTGCGCCGCATCGAGGTCGAGCTCGCGCGATCCCGTGCGGCGTGAGCGTGCGCAGAGTTGGGGAAATGTGCGGCGTGTCCGCCACTGACCCGCACGCTCGCGAGGGAAAGGAGCTCAGCAGCCCTTGAGGCGGACGGCCAGGTAGTCGGGTACCTGGGAGATCGCCACCCGCTCCTGGGTCATGGTGTCGCGCTCGCGGATGGTGACCGCGTGGTCGTCGAGCGAATCGAAGTCCAGCGTCACGCAGAACGGCGTGCCGATCTCGTCCTGACGGCGGTAACGCCGGCCGATCGCGCCGGCGTCGTCGAACTCGATGTTCCACGACGTACGCAGGTCGGCGGCCAGGTCCCGGGCCTTCGGCGACAGGTCGGCGTGCCGAGACAGCGGCAGCACCGCCGCCTTGACCGGCGCCAGCCGCGGATCCAACTTCAGCACGGTGCGCTTGTCGACGCCGCCCTTGGCGTTCGGTGCCTCGTCCTCGTGATAGGCGTCGACGAGGAATGCCATCAGCGACCGGGTGAGACCGGCTGCCGGCTCGATCACGTAGGGCACATACCTGGTGTCGGAGGCCTGATCGTAGAACGACAGGTCGACGCCGGAATGCTTTGAGTGCGTGGACAAGTCGAAGTTGGTGCGGTTGGCGATACCTTCGAGCTCACCCCACGGGTTGCCCGCGAAACCGAACTTGTACTCGATGTCGACGGTGCCGTCGGAGTAGTGGGACAACTTCTCCTTGGGATGGTCGTAGAGCCGCAGGTTGTCACGGTTGATGCCGAGGTCGACGTACCAGGCCAGCCGGGTGTCGATCCAGTACTGGTGCCACTCTCCGGCAGTGGACGGCTCGACGAAGAACTCCATCTCCATCTGCTCGAACTCGCGCGTGCGGAAGATGAAATTGCCGGGGGTGATCTCGTTGCGGAAGCTCTTGCCGATCTGGCCGATGCCGAACGGCGGCTTCTTGCGTGACGTGGTGACCACGTTGGCGAAGTTGACGAAGATGCCCTGCGCGGTCTCGGGCCGCAGATAGTGCAGACCTTCCTCGGTCTCGATCGGCCCGAGGTAGGTCTTGAGCATCATGTTGAAGTCGCGCGGCTCGGTCCACTGCCCCCTGGTGCCGCAGTCCGGGCACACGATGTCCGACATCTGCACCGAATCCGGATCCACGGCGGTGTCGCGCGTGCTCTTCTTCTCGGCGTACGCCTCCTGCATGTGATCCTGCCGGTGGCGCTTGTGGCAGTTCAGGCACTCGACCAGCGGGTCGTTGAACACCTCGACGTGACCGGAGGCCACCCACACGTCGCGGGGCAGGATGATCGCCGAGTCCAGGCCGACGACATCGTCGCGCCCGGTGACCACCGCGCGCCACCACTGCCGCTTGATGTTGTCCTTGAGCTCGACACCGAGCGGACCGTAGTCCCAGGCGGACTTGGTCCCGCCGTAGATCTCCCCGGACTGGTACACCAGCCCACGGCGTTTGGCCAGGTTTGCAACGGTGTCGATGATCGAGGAGGACGAGGAGGACGCAGCCACGGCTCCACAGCGTAGCGAGGCCGGTTGGGTGGTCGGGGCGCGGGCGAGGGCACCCCTGCTGGTTGACATGCGCAGTCGCGCATGTATCGTGGCATCAAATGAAAACCGTTTCCACTATGCCTGATTCGCCGGACGCGCACGACCCGGCCCTGGAAGCAGGCACGCCGCCCCCCGACCTGCCGCCACGCGAAGTACTGGACACCGCGGGCGACCTGCTGCGCGCACTGGGCGCACCGGTGCGCATCGCCATCGTGTTGCAACTGCGCGAAGATGCCCGCTGTGTCCACGAACTGGTGGATGCCCTGCACCTCCCACAGCCGCTGGTCAGCCAGCATCTGCGGATCCTCAAGGCTGCCGGTGTGGTCGACGGGGCGCGGTCAGGCCGGGAAGTGTTGTACCGCTTGGTCGATCACCACCTGGCTGACATCGTCGTCGCCGCTGTCAGCCATGCCGGGGAGGAGCAGCGATGACGGGCGCCATCCGGGCGACGCGCCAGCGCGCGGCCATCTCCGCGTTACTGGAGAACCTCGACGACTTCCGTTCGGCGCAGGAGTTGCACGACGAATTGCGCCGCCGTGGCGAGGGCATCGGCCTGACCACCGTGTACCGCACGCTGCAGCAGATGGCCGCGACCGGGGCCGTCGACACGTTGCGCACCGACACCGGCGAGTCGGTGTACCGGCTGTGCTCGGAGCACCACCACCACCACCTGGTCTGCCGGGCCTGCGGATCGACCATCGAGATCCAGGGCGGACACGTCGAGAAGTGGGCCGCCGAGATCGCCCGCGAACACGGCTTCACCGAGGTCAGCCACACCATCGAGATCTTCGGGCTGTGCCGCAAATGCGCCGCGGTGGCGGACAACTAACGCTTGAGGCCCCGCCACCCGGCGACGGCGACGATCACGCCGACGATCGCGATGATCGGCCCGAGAACGGTCCAGGTGGTGGTGTTGCTCATCGGGCTCCCCGACACCGCCCCGAGACCTTGGAAGAAGAACAGGAGACCGGCGAGGGTGACCACCACGCCGACAATGACCACCGTTGTACGCATACCCGCGACCCTAGTCGGGCCGCACCGTCACACGACCAGCGCGCGACGTACATCGGTGCCGGTGGCCAGCACCATCAGGATCAGCGTGCGCAGCGCGTCGTCGGTCAGGCCCGCGGCCGGGAAGTTGTAGCGCAGCAGCACGTCACCGGTCTTCTTGGAACGGCCCTTCTCGGGGCCTACCTGGGCACCGACCTTCTCCACCAGCGACACCGTGCCGAGCAGGGTGTCGTGGGCATGCTTGGCGACCCGGGCGCGGATCTTGCTGTCCAGCGGCAGATCCCACGCCAACACCTGGGTGAGCGACACCAGCTCGAGGTCCTGGGCGATCGGCACCACCCGCAGCGACGCGAAGGTATCGTCATGCTGCACCGTCAGGGCTCCGTCGTCCTCGTGCTGGACGGGCAGAATCTCCGCGAGGACAGCGGCGAGCCGGTCGTGCAACTCCATCAGACCGTCACGCCCTACCGAAGCGCCGGTTGCGGTGGACGTACTCCTCGCACGCAGCCCACAGATCCCGGCGGTCGTAGTCGGGCCACAGCTTGTCCTGGAAGACGTATTCGGCGTAGGCCGCCTGCCACAGCAGGAAGTTGCTCGCCCGCTGTTCGCCTGAGGTGCGGATGAACAGGTCGACGTCGGGGATGTCGGAGCGGTGCAGGTGCTTGGCGAAGGCCGCCTCGCTGATCCGGCCGGGGTTGATCTTGCCGTCCACCGCTTCCTGCGCGAGTTGACGCGCCGCCTCCACGATCTCGGTGCGACCGCCGTAGTTCACGCAGTAGTTGATGGTGATGACGTCGTTGTCGACGGTCATCTGCTCGGCGATGTCGAATTCCTTGATGACGCTGCGCCACATCCGGGGCCGGGAACCGACCCAGCGCATCCGCACGCCCATGTCGTTGAGGTTCTCGCGTCGCCGACGCACCACCTCGCGGTTGAAGCCCATCAGGAATCGGACTTCCTCGGTACTGCGCTTCCAGTTCTCGGTGGAGAACGCGTACACCGTCAGGTGCTTGACGCCGATCTCGATGGCGCCGCAGGTGATGTCGATGAGCACCGCCTCGCCCATCTTGTGCCCCTCGGTGCGGTGCAACCCGCGCTGGGTGGCCCACCGTCCGTTGCCGTCCATCACCACAGCGACGTGGCTGGGCACCTGGTCGGCCGGGATCTGCGGGGCGGCGGCCTTGGACGTGTGCTGCGGCGGGCGGGCGAATTTGCCGTTGGTGCGCGGCGGCAGCTCCGGAAAGACGACCGGCCAGCTCGACTTGTCCGGGAAGCTGGGGTAGTCGTCAGGCGCCGGGGGCAGCTGCGGGTAGCGGTTCTTCCCCGTCCGCTTGGTGGCCATGTGCTTCATCCTGCCCGATACCCCTACTGCTCATCCGGTCAGCCCGGTACACACGTTCGACCAGCGGCAACGTCCGAAGCTGCCGCTCCAGATGCCACTGCAGGTGCGCGGCGACGAGCCCGCTGGCCTGGCTGCGGTGCTGCGACTCGGACGCCTGCGCGTGCTCCCAGTCACCGTCGTGGAGCGCGACCATCAGGTCCAGCACGGCTTGCGGCGGTGTCACCGACCCGGACGGCCGGCAGTGCACGCACACACTCCCGCCCGCCGCGACGTGGAACGCCCGGTGCGGGCCGGGCGTCGCGCACCGGGCGCACTCGGTCAACGCCGGGGCCCACCCGGTGATGCCCATCGCCCGCAGCAGGTAGGCGTCCAGCACCAGTTCGCGGGGACGGTTGCCGTCGGCGACCGCACGCAGCGCCGCCACGGTCAGCCGGTGCAGCGCAGGCGCCGGGGCGCGCTCCTCCCCCGCGAGCCGCTCGGCGGTTTCGAGCACCGCGCAGGCACAGGTGTAGCGGCCGTAGTCGGAGACGATGTCAGAGGCGAACGCGTCGATCGCCTGGACCTGGGTGACGATGTCGAGATTGCGGCCCGGATGCAGCTGAACATCGATGTGCGCGAACGGTTCCAGCCTCGCCCCGAACTTGCTTCGGGTACGCCGCACGCCCTTGGCCACCGCCCGCACCAAACCGTGATCGCGGGTGAGCAGGCTCACGATACGGTCGGCTTCGCCGAGCTTGTGCTGGCGTAACACCACCGCACGATCCCGGTACAGACGCATTCGGCCAGTCTTGCATTGCCAACCGACTAAAACCGGTCCGCAGCGCCGATACTCTCGTAAGTGATGGTCAAGACTCCTCCCCGCCGTGATCGCCCCGCCGCCAGGTTCCCCACCCTGACTCACCAGCTCTATCAGCTGGCGAGTGGGAGTTGCACGTCCGGCGAGCTGGTACGCAGATCGCTGGAGGCCATCGAGGCGAGCCAGGACACACTGAACGCTTTCCGGGTGGTGCTCACCGATCAGGCCATCGCCGACGCCGCCGCCGCCGACCGTAAACGCGAGGCGGGCCAGGACATTTCGCGGTTCCCGTTGCTGGGCATCCCGATCGCGGTCAAAGACGACGTCGACGTCGCCGGCGTGCCCACCCGGTTCGGCACCGAGGGCCGGGTACGGGTCGCCGAGGCGGACTCCGAGGTGGTCCGGCGGCTGCGTGCCGCAGGCGCCGTGATCGTCGGTAAGACCAACACCTGCGAGTTGGGTCAGTGGCCGTTCACCAGCGGTCCCGGCTTCGGCCACACCCGTAACCCCTGGTCGCGAGAGCACACCCCGGGCGGCTCGTCCGGCGGCAGTGCCGCCGCGGTCGCGGCCGGCCTGGTGGCCGCTGCGATCGGGTCCGACGGTGCGGGAAGCGTCCGCATCCCGGCGGCCTGGACCCATCTCGTCGGCATCAAGCCGCAGCGGGGCCGGATCTCCACCTGGCCGCTGCCCGAGGCGTTCAACGGCATCACCGTCAACGGGGTGTTGGCCCGCACCGTGGCCGATGCCGCGCTGGTGCTCGACGCCGCCTCCGGCAACGCCGCCGGCGACCTGCACAAGCCGCCCCGGATCGAGGCGTCGGACTACGTGTCGCGTGCGCCGGGACCACTGCGGATCGCGCTGTCCACCAAGTTCGCGTTCGCCGGGTTCCGGCCCACCCTTCACCCCGAGATCAAGACCGCGCTGGAAGCCGTGGCCGGTCAGCTCGAACAGCTCGGCCACACCATCGTCGCGGCCGATCCGGACTACGACCTGCGGATGTCATGGAACTTCCTGGCCCGCTCCACCGCGGGCATCCCGGAGTGGGTCGAGCGGCTGGGCTACGGCGTCACGTTGGACAAGCGCACCCGGTCCAACGCCCGGATGGGTCAGCTGCTGTCCCAGCACATCCTGCGCAAAGCCCGAGCACACGAATCGGCCTCGCAGCGGCGGGTCGGCTGGATCTTCAACCTCGCCGACGTGGTGCTCGCGCCCACCACCGCCCAGCCCCCACCGAAAGTGGAGGCGTTCGACCAGCTCAGCGGACTGGCCACCGACCGCGCGATGATCCGCGCCTGCCCGGCGACGTGGCCGTGGAATCTACTCGGCTGGCCGTCGATCAACGTGCCTGCCGGGTTCACATCCGACGGCCTACCGATCGGGGTGCAGCTGATGGGCCCGGCGCACAGCGAACCCCTGCTGGTGTCACTGGCCGCCGCACTGGAGGCGATCAACGGCTGGGCGGCGCGGCAACCGCAGATCTGGTGGGAACCGCGTCCCCAGATCGCGCCCGACCCTGCCGCGAATCTGTCCGCTCCGCCCTCGATCGCCGACGAGGTCGCGTAAAGTCCCCGCTGTGACCAGCAGCAAGCTCGTGCGCGCTCTACCCGCGGTGGCGCTCGTGGGCGCCGCGATCGTCGGCACCCCCGCCGCCCAGGCCGACAACCGACGGCTCAACGAGAGCGTGGTGGTCAACGTCTACACGATCCAGCATCGCAACGACTGCGAGACCGAGATCAAGATCAACCCCCAGCTTCAGCTGGCCGCGCAGTGGCACACCAACGATGTGCTCCACAACCGCGCCCTGGGCGGCGACATCGGCTCCGACGGGTCGACTGTGCAGGACCGGGCGAACCGCGCAGGGTTCGTGGGCACGGTCGCCGAGACCGTGGCGATCAACCCGGCGTTGGCCATCAGCGGCGTCGAGATCATGAACCAGTGGTATTACCGACCGGACTACATGGCCATCATGTCGAACTGCGCCAACACCGAGATCGGGGTGTGGTCGGAGAACATCTGGGACCGCTCCGTCGTGGTGGCGGTCTACGGTCAGCCGGGCTAGTTCCTAGAAGCCGAGCCGCCCGAGCTGCTTGGGATCTCGCTGCCAGTTCTTCGCGATCTTGACCCGCAGGTCCAGATAGACCTTGGTGCCCAGCAGTTTCTCGATCTGCGTGCGGGCTGCGGTGCCCACCGCGCGAAGACGCTCGCCGCCCTTGCCGATCACGATGCCCTTCTGGGAGTCGCGCTCGACGAAGAGGACGGCGTGCACGTCGATGAGGGGCTGGTCCTCCGGGCGGCCCGGCCGCAACTCCATCTCTTCGATGACCACGGCCAGCGAATGCGGTAACTCGTCGCGGACCCCTTCGAGTGCCGCCTCCCGGATCAGTTCCGCGATCAGGGTTTCCTCGGGTTCGTCGGTGAGTTCGCCGTCGGGGTAGAACGCCGGGCCCGGCGGCAGCTGCGCGACCAGCACGTCGACCAGCACGTCGAGCTGCTCCCCGGACGTCGCCGACACCGGGACGATCTCGGTGTCGGGACTGGTGCCCGACCCCTCCTCCGCGCCGACGAACTCGCTGACGGCCATCAGCTGCGCGGCGACCTGCTCCTTGGACACCTTGTCCATCTTCGTGACGACCACCACCAGCGTGGTCCTCGGTGCGACCGCGCGGATCTGCTCGAGGATCCACCGGTCCCCCGGCCCGATCTTCTCGTCGGCAGGGATGCACAACCCGATCACGTCGACCTCCGAGTAGGTGCCTTTGACCAGGTCATTGAGGCGCTGCCCGAGAAGTGTCCGGGGGCGGTGCAGGCCCGGGGTGTCAACCAGCACGATCTGGAAGTCGTCGCGGTGCACGATGCCGCGGATGGTGTGCCGGGTGGTCTGCGGCCGGTTCGACGTGATCGCCACCTTGGTGCCCACCAAGGCGTTGGTCAGCGTGGACTTTCCGGTGTTCGGCCTGCCGACGAAACACACGAAGCCGGAACGGAACTCGGTCATCTCACCGTCCCTAGTGTGCGGTGAGAGTGTCCCGCAGGCCGAAATCGCGATCTGTGTGCACACTCGGCGGTCACGCGAGCACCGCGCCGGCCCGGTCGGTCACGATGATCACGGCATCGCCGAAGAGCTCGCGGACCGCGGCGACGCCGGGGTCGTCAGCCGATCCACCTGCGAGCACGGCCGCTTCCAGACCGGTTGCGCCACTGGCCACCGCGGCGGCGACAGCGGCTTGCAGCGCGGTCAACTCCAGAGCCGCCAGCGCGACCGGGGCACCCGCGTAGGTGCGGCCGTCGGCGTCGCGCACCGCCGCACCGGTCGCGGTCTCGGCCCTTGCCATCGCGCCGCGGGCCAGCACCACCAGCTTCGCGTCTTCGGGATCCAGCTCGGTCATCGGCGTTCTTCTCCGTCGTCATCGTCGTCGGGATCCGGTGCGACCGGGCTGACCAGCACAGTGCCGATCCGGACCCGCCCACGCGGGTCGGGGCCACCTTCGGCGCGCAACCGCAGCCCGTCCCATGTCACCTCGGCGCCGGGCAGCGGCACCCGTCCGAGCTCGAGCGCGACCAGACCCCCGACGGTGTCGACGTCGAGGTCCTCGTCGAACTCGACGTCGTAGAGCTCGCTGAGGTCTTCGATCGGCAGCCGCGCCGACACCCGGTAGGACAGGTCCCCCAGATCTTCAATCGGCGCCACCTCGTCGGTGTCGTATTCGTCGGCGATCTCGCCGACGATCTCCTCGAGCACGTCTTCGATCGTCACCAGACCGGCGATCGCGCCGTACTCGTCGACCAGCAGCACCATGTGCACCCGGTCGCGCTGCATCTCCCGCAGCAGCGCGTCCAGTGGTTTGGAGTCGGGCACGAACACCGGTTTGCGCATCACCTCCGACACCGACGTGTCACGACCGCCGTTGATCGAGTGGTAGGTGCGCTGCACCAGGTCCTTCAGATACACCACGCCGACGACGTCGTCGACGTTCTCGCCGATCACCGGGATCCGGGAATGCCCGCTGAGCACCGCCAGCGAGGTCGCCTGACCGGCGGTCTTGTCCCCTTCGATCCACACCATCTCGGTGCGCGGCACCATCACCTCACGCGCGGGGGTGTCCCCAAGCTCGAACACCGACTGGATCATCCGGCGTTCGTCGTCAGCCACCACCCCGCGCTGCTGGGCCATGTCGACCACCTCGCGCAGCTCGATCTCCGACGAGAACGGTCCGTTGCGGAAACCCCGGCCCGGGGTCAGCGCGTTGCCGATCAACACCAGCAGTCGGCTGACCGGGAGCAGCAGCACCGAGATCGCCTGCAGCGGAAGGGCTGTCAGCAATGCGATGGTGTAGGCGTTCTGTCTGCCCACCGTGCGGGGTCCGACGCCGATCGCCACGAAGCTGACCACCACCATGATTGCGGCGGCGGCGACCAGTCCCCACGTCACGCCGAGACCGCCGTCGAGGTAGGCCGCCAGCAGCACCGTGGCGCTGACCTCGCAGGTGATGCGCAGCAGCACGATGAGGTTGATGTAACGGGGCCGTTCGAGCATCACCGCGGCCAGCCGCACAGCACCCGGGCGTTCGTCGCGGACGAGTTCCTCGACCCGCGCCATCGACACGGTGCTCAGCGCGGCATCGATCGCCGCGAAAAGCCCACCGAAGGCGACCAGCACGATGGCGCTGATCAGCTGACCGACGGGGCTCACGGTTCGTCGAACAGTCGGGATCTGTCCACGAGCCGGCGGTCCTTCTCGACCTGCCGGTCCTGGTAGTAGGCCTCGACCTGGTCGGCCACCCACTCTTCGAGCAATTGGCGCTGCAGTGAGAACATCTCTTTTTCCTCGTCAGGCTCGGCGTGGTCGTAGCCCAGCAGGTGCAGGACACCGTGGACCGTGAGCAACGCCAATTCCTGACCCAGCGTGTGCCCGGCGTCCGCGGCCTGCTTGGCGGCGAACTCGGGACACAGCACGATGTCGCCGAGCATCGACGGCCCGGACTCCGGCGCATCGGGCCGGCCGCCGGGTTCGAGTTCGTCCATCGGGAAACTCATCACATCGGTCGGGCCCGGCAGGTCCATCCACCGCATGTGCAGGTCGGCCATCGCCGCGGTGTCGAGCAGCACCATCGACAGCTCCGCGGCCGGATTGACGTCCATCTTGCGGATGACGAACTGGGCGACGCTGATCAGTTCCTGCTCGGAGACGTCGATGCCCGATTCGTTGGCAACCTCGATACTCATGGGGAGCTCTGCTACCGCCTCGGTCTGCCCGTACTGGTCGAACGCCGCTGCGCACGGTTCATCAGGGTCGGCTCCTCGGATCTGGCGTAGGCGTCCACGATCTCGCCCACCAGGCGGTGGCGGACCACGTCGGCGCTGGTGAGTTCGGCGAAGTGGATGTCATCGATCCCGTCGAGGATGCGCATCGCCGCGCGCAGGCCGGACGCGGCGCCACCGGGCAGGTCGACCTGCGTGATATCGCCTGTCACAACGATTTTGGAGTCGAAGCCGAGCCGGGTGAGGAACATCTTCATCTGCTCTGCGGTGGTGTTCTGCGCCTCGTCGAGGATGATGAACGCATCCGAAAGGGTTCTGCCACGCATGTACGCAAGCGGCGCCACCTCGATGACCCCGGCGCTCATCAGCTTCGGGATCAGCTCGGGATCCATCATGTCGTGCAGCGCGTCGTAGAGCGGACGCAGGTAGGGGTCGATCTTCTCGCTCAGGGTGCCGGGCAGAAAGCCAAGGCGCTCACCGGCTTCCACCGCCGGGCGGGTCAGGATGATCCGGCTGACCTGCTTGGTCTGCAACGCGTTGACGGCCTTGGCCATCGCCAGGTACGTCTTGCCGGTGCCGGCCGGACCGATGCCGAACACGATGGTGTGCGCGTCGATCGCGTCCACGTAGCGCTTCTGGTTCAGCGTCTTGGGGCGGATCGTCTTGCCGCGCCGCGACAGGATGTCCAGGGTCAGCACCTCGGCCGGCGACTCGTCGACCGTGCCCGTCAGCATGGCCACGCTGTGGCGCACCGCATCCGGTGTCAGCGTCTGGCCACTGGAGACGACCTCGATCAGTTCCGAGATCGCCCGCTCGGCCAGCGCGACGTCGGCAGGTTCGCCGGAGACCGTGATCGCGTTTCCGCGGGCATGGATGTCGGCGCTGAGAAGATTCTCCAGGGCACGCAGGTTCTCATCGGAGGAACCGAGCAGGCCCACGATGAGGTCGGGCGGAACAGTCATGCTGCTGCGGACCGACGGCTCAGGCGTGTCCGAGGCGGCGTTCGTCTCGCGGGGGCTCACGTGTGGTTTTCTGCCTGCTTCCTGTGTCTCGACCCGAATCGAAAACTCAGTTTAGCGCCGCCGACCGTCACGTCCCAACGCTCAGGGCGGCGGCCCGACCGGCGTCGGCTCCGTCGTCTGCACCGGCCGCGGCCCAGGCGGCCGCAACGGCCGTTCGCGAACCACCACCGGCCACCAGAACCACCGGCCCAGCAGCGTGGCGATCGACGGCATCATGAACGCCCGCACCACAAACGTGTCGAACAGCAGGCCCAGTCCGATCGTGGTGCCGACCTGCGCGATCACCCGCAGGTCACTGACCACCATGGAGGCCATCGTCAGCGCGAAGACCACCCCCGCCAGCGTCACCACGCTGCCGGTGCCGCCGATCGCGCGGATGATGCCGGTCTTGATACCCGCGTCGATCTCCTCCTTGAACCGCGAGACCAGCAACAGGTTGTAGTCCGACCCGACGGCGATGAGCGCGATGATCGACATCACCAGCACCATCCAGTGCAGCTCGATGCCGATGATGTGCTGCCAGATCAACACCGAGACCCCGAACGACGCGCCCAGCGAGAGCATCACGGTACCGACGATGACCAGCGAGGCAACCAGGCTGCGGGTCAGCAGCAGCATGACCATCAGCACCAGGCTCAGCGCGGCGAGGACGGCGATCATCATGTCGTAACGGGACCCGTCCGACATGTCCTTGAACGTCGCCGCGGTACCCGCGAGCTGGATCGTGGCGTCTTCCAGCGGGGTGCCCTTCAACGCTTCGATCGCCGCGACCTTGATCGGTTCGACCCGGGCAAGCGCCTCGGGTTCGGTCGGGTCGCCGCGGTGGGAGACCAGCATTCGCACCGTCTTGCCGTCGGGCGAGAAGAAACTCTCCATCGCCTGTTGGAAGTCCTTGTTGTCGAACACTTCCGGCGGCAGATAAAAGGAGTCGTCGTTTCTGGCCGCATCGAACGACTTCCCCATCGCCGTGGAGTTCTCGCTCATCTCGTCCATCTGATCGTAGAAGCCGCCCATGGTGGCGTAGGTGGTCAACATCATGTGACGCATGCTCTCCATGGTCTCGATCATCGGCGGGAACGTCGCGAGCATCTGCGGCAACAACGTCCGCATCGTCTCCATGTTCACCAGCGCCTTGTCGAACGAGTCGGTCATGGTGCTGATGCCGTCCATCGAATCGAACAGCGACCGGAACGTCCAGCACATCGGGATGTTGTAGCAGTGCGGTTCCCAGTAGAAGTAGTTGCGGATCGGACGGAACTGGTCATCGAAGTTGGCGATCATGTCGCGGACCTGATGCACCGTCTGCTGCATCTCGGTGAAGTCGTCGATCATCACCGTGGTGACGTTCGACAACTGCGTCATCAGCCCGTACATGGTGTGCATCGTCCCGATCGTGCGGCCCAGGTCGTCGGCCTGGACACGCATGTCCGCCATCCGGTCCTGCATCAGCTTCATGTTCTGCTGCTGACCGACGCCCTGCATGCTGATCAGGAACGGGATCGAGGTGTTCTGGATCGGCGCACCGTCCGGACGGGTCGGGGCCTGCACGCGTGCGACGCCCTCGACCCCGAAGACCCGCTTGGCGAGGCGGTCCAATACCAGGAAGTCGGTCGGGTTGCGCAGGTCGTGGTCGGCCTCGACGAGGAGGATCTCCGGGCTCATCCGGGACAGCGAGAAGTGTTCGGTCGCAGCCTCCAACCCGGCATTGGCCGGAATGGACTCCGGGATATAGCGGGTGTCGTCGTAGCTGGTCTGGTAGCCCGGCAGCGCGGCCAACCCGATGAAGGACAACGCCAGCGACGCCACGAGTATCGGCCCGGGCCAGCGGACCACCGTGGTGCCGACACGACGCCAGGCGCGGATCCGCATGGCGCGCTTGGGCTCGAGGAGACCGAACCGGCTGCCGACGGTCACGACGGCCGGTCCGAGGGTGAGCGCGACGGCCATCCCGGCCAGAGTGCCCACCCCGCACGGCACCCCCATGCTCTGGAAGTAGGGCATGCGCGTGAACGACAGGCAGAACATCGCACCGGCAATGGTCAGACCGGACCCCAGCACGACGGGCGCCGTGCCGTGGAACATCTCGTAGTAGGCCTCTTCATGGGTGGCGCCGGAGGTTCGGGCCTCCTGATAACGGCCGACGAGGAAGATCGCGTAGTCGGTGCCCGCCGCCACAGCCAGCGAGATCAACAGGTTGGTCGCGAACGTCGACAGACCGATCAACTCGTAGTGGGCCAGCGCAGCGACGACACTTCGTGCCAGCCCCAACTGGACCAGAACCACCGCCAGCAGCAGCAGCACGGTCGAGATCGAGCGGTAGAAGAACAACAGCAGCACGGTGATCACCACGAAGGTGACCATCAGCACGAGCGCCATGCTGCGCTCACCGGCGATGTTGACGTCGGCGGTCAATGGCGCCGGCCCGGTGACATGCACCCGCACCCCGGGCGGCGGTGGTGAATTGGCGACGATGTCCCGGACCGCTGCTACGGCCTCGTTCGACTCGGCCTCGCCCATGTTGCCGGCGAGGTTCAGCGTCGCGTACGCCGCTCGGCCGTCCGAGCTCTGCGCGGCCGCCTCGGTCAGCGGGTCACCCCACATGTCCTGGATGTTGCGAACATGATCGTCGGCGCCTTGCAGGCTGGCGATCAGGCCGTCGTAGTAGTCGTGCGCATCGTCACCGAGGGGTTTCTCGTTCTCGCTCTCCAGCACGATCAACGCGATCGAATCCGAGTCGGCCTCCTCGAAGAGCCGGCCCATGTCGGCCATGGCCTGCATCGACGGCGCATTACTCGGGCTCATCGAGACCGAATTCTCGGCAGCGACGACCTCCAGTTGAGGCACGAGCACGTTCAGGGCAACAAGCAGAAGCGTCCAACCCACGATGATGGGGATCGCCAACCGTCGGATCCACTGCGCGAGGAACCTCGGGCGGCGCAGCTCCTCGCTGCGGTTGCCGGCGACGGTCATCACGCCGCCTTCGTGAAGCAGTAGATGTAGGCGCTGACGTTACTGATGGTGCGTTCGTCCTTGACTTCTCCGTCGGCAGTGATCCGACATCCGATGAAGTCGCCGTTTCCCTGCGCCACGATGTTTCCCGACATCGCCGGGGAGTCGGTCTCGATGTCGATCGACCACGGCAGGGCGGCACCCACAAGCTGGTTGGGGTCGCCCTCGGCGTCGACGTAGTTGATGTCGGCGACCGCGCCCGATTCCCCCCAGACCTCGTATCGCACGATCTTCGGGTCGGACTTGTTGGAGTCCTCGGTTATGCTCCCCGCATACGTGGGCAGCTGCTGGGAGCCGAAAATGCCGCGGATCCGCCACACGCTGAACGCGCCGACAGCGAGCACGACCACCAAGACGAGCGGTATCCACGCTCGTGCCAAACGGGTGAGAATCAGAAGTCCTTCGCCCTCGGGTGCTTCATCTGGGTCATTCAGAAGGGAAGGCTAACCTATCTAAAGGTGGGCGAGGCAGCTACCCCCCGGGGGTGTGGTCAGTGCCAACGTTGCGTCAGCACTCCGAGCGCACCCAGCGCCACCGCGGCGGCCGTCGACGTCCGTAACACCGTCGGCCCCAACCGGACCGCGACCGCGCCGGCCTCCGTCAGCTCCGCCAGCTCGGCGTCGGCGATGCCGCCTTCGGGCCCGACGACCAGGGTCAGCGCCTCCGCCTGTGCCAGCGCCACCTCGGTGAGGGGGCCGGCGGCCGACTCGTGCAGCACCAGCACCGTGGCCGGCTCGGCGGCACGCACCCGGTCGACGAGTTCGGCGGTCGACACCACACCGTCGACGGCGGGAATGTAGGGCCGGCGGGACTGCCGAGCGGCCGAGCGCGCCACCGCCCGCCAGCGCCGCAGGCCCTTCTCGACCTTTGCAGGTCCGTCCCACCGAGCCACACATCGCGACGCCTGCCACGCCACGAACGCGTCGGCTCCCACCTCCGTGGCGAGTTCGACGGCGAGCTCGGAGCGCTCGGATTTGGGCAATGCCTGCACCACGGTGATCTCCGGAACCGGACGCTGCACCTGGTGACGCTCCTGCACCCGGGCCGACAGCCGACCCTTCGCGACGTCCTCGACGACGCAGTGCGCGAGGGCGCCCGCGCCGTCGCTCAGGTCGAGATGTTCCCCAGGGCGGGTTCGGCGCACGTTGGCAGCGTGGAAGCCCTCGTCGCCGTCGACGACGGCGAGGTCACCGACCGGGGGCACCGCGTGGACGTAGAAGAGACTGCGCACTGCGCGCTAGCGGCCGGTAAACGTTTCGCGCAGCCGGTTGAACAGACCGCCGCCGTGCGACGAGTTGTTGCTGTGGGCGGTGCGCACCTCGGCGATGCCTTTGGTGCGCTCCTTGAAGGCCCGCAACAGCTCGATGTCGTCGTGGTCGAGCCGCGACGGAACCACGACGTCGATGTGGGCGTGCAGATTGCCGCGGACACCGGAGCGCAGGTGCGGCATGCCGTGGCCGCGCAGCGTGGTGACCGAGCCGGGTTGGGTCCCGGCGCCGACGGTGATCTCGATGGGGCCGTCGATGATCGCGTCGACGGTGACCGAGGTGCCCAGCGCCGCGTCGACCATCGGCACCGAGATCGTGCAGTGCAGGTCGTCACCGTCGCGGACGAACACGTCGTGTGGCTTCTCGTGGACCTCGACGTACAGGTCGCCTGCGGGTCCGCCGCCGGGCCCGACCTCGCCCTGCGCGGCCAGCCGCACCCGCATCCCGTCCCCCGCCCCGGCGGGGATCTTGACGCTGATGTCGCGGCGGGCACGCACCCGACCGTCCCCGGCGCACCGATTGCACGGGTCCGGGATGACCTCGCCGACGCCACCGCACACCGGACAGGGACGAGAGGTCATCACCTGTCCCAGCAGGGAGCGCTGCACGGTCTGGATCTCGCCCCGTCCGCCGCAGGTGTCACAGGACACCGGAGTGGAGTTGCCGTGGGTGCCCTTGCCCTGGCACAGGTCGCAGAGCACCGCGGTGTCGACCGTCACCTGTTTGGTCACCCCGGTCGCGCACTCCTCGAGGTCCAGCCGCATCCGCAGCAACGAGTCGGAACCGGGACGAACCCGCCCGGTCGGCCCGCGCGAGGCGGCACCGCCGCCGAAGAACGCCTCGAACACGTCCCCGAGACCGCCGAACCCGGAGAAGCCACCGCCGCCGGCGGCCGCGGATTCCATCGGATCGCCACCGAGATCGACGATCCGGCGCTTCTCCGGATCGCTGAGCACCTCGTAAGCGACGCTGATCTCCTTGAACCGGGCCTGCGCGGCCTCGTCGGGATTGACGTCGGGGTGCAGCTCGCGAGCGAGCTTGCGATAGGCGCGCTTGATCTCCGAGTCACTCGCACCGCTGCTCAACCCGAGCAGCCCGTAATAGTCGCGTGCCACGCTCAACCTTTCCCACCCGCTGATCTGTCCGAAACGAACACCGATCAGCGGCTACCTAGGACCTCGCCAATATAGAGAGCAACCGCGGCGACGTTGGCGATGGTTCCCGGATAGTCCATCCGAGTGGGACCCACCACACCCATGCCGCCGAACACCTTGCCCGAACTACCGTATGCCGTGCTGACCACCGAGGTGCCGGCCATCTGTTCGGCCTCTGTTTCATGACCGATCCGGACGGTGACCTTACCCGCCTCCTGCTGCGCGGCGAGCAGCCGCAGTACCACGACCTGCTCCTCGAGCGCTTCGAGGACCGAGCGCAGCGAACCCCCGAAATCCGCGGTGTTGCGGGTGAGGTTGGCAGTGCCGCCCAACATCAGCCGCTCCTCGCTGTGTTCGACCAGCGACTCCACCAGAACGGTCGCCGACCTGCCGACCGCATTGGCGAGGCGACCCTGGCCGTTGAGCTGTGAGGCCAGATCGGAGACCGCGATGGAGGCGGCGGCCAGGGGCTTGCCCTCCAGCGCCTGCCCGAGGAGGTCGCGCAGCTGGGACAGCTCGACGTCGTCGATGCCGTCGCCCAGCTCGACGATCCGCTGGTCCACCCGGCCGGAGTCGGTGATCACCACCAGCAGCAGCCGCGCCGGCGTCAGCGCCACCACCTCCAGATGCCGCACCGACGACGTCGACAGCGTCGGGTACTGCACGATCGCGACCTGGCGGGTCAGCTGGGCGAGCAGTCGCACCGCACGGCGCAGCACGTCGTCCAGATCGACCCCGGACTCCAGGAACTTCAGGATCGCGCGCCGCTCCGCGCTGGACATCGGTTTGACGTTGTCGAGCCGGTCGACGAACTCGCGGTAGCCCTTCTCGGTGGGCACCCGGCCCGAGCTGGTGTGCGGCTGGGCGATGTATCCCTCCGCCTCCAGCACCGCCATGTCGTTGCGCACCGTCGCGCTCGACACCCCAAGGTTGTGACGCTCGACCAGGGACTTGGAACCGATGGGCTCCTTGGTCGAGACGAAGTCGGCAACGATCGCGCGCAGCACCTCGAATCGACGATCGTCAGCGCTACCCATTGTTCACCCACCTCTCGTCGGCCGTACCGGTCGACGTTCAGTTTACGGTGACCAGCGGCGAGTCCACTCCGCGGAGCAACCCGACGCGCCCGCCAGGCAGGGGTTAACCTGGCAGACGGTCGAATATTGCGGGGGCAAGGGCAGCGAAGGCACGTCGATGATCTTCAAGGGAGTCCGTGATGGCAGGCCCTACCCCGACCACGGGCTGTCGCACCGGCAGTGGGCCCAGATCCCGCCGCGCCAGATCCGCCTCGACGAGTTGGTGATGACGACCACCGTGCTCGCGCTGGACCGACTGCTCTCGGAGGACTCCACCTTCTACGGTGACCTGTTCCCCCACGCGGTCCGGTGGCGCGGCAGTGTCTACCTCGAAGACGGCCTGCACCGGGCCGTGCAGGCGGCGCTGCGCAACAGGACCGTGCTGCACGCACGGGTGTTCGACATGGACACGCCGCTCCCCCAGCCCGGCTGACCCCCGATATCGCCGGGCAGTTGAACATCGCCGACCCCTTCACTGCGGTGAAACCGGGCGAGTAGCGGGGCAAATTCGCCACTGCCGCCGGAACCCGGCCGCCGCCGTACGAGTCCGAACGGCGAAACTCCTGGCCATCATAAATTAGGTTAGGCAAACCTATTGGCACTTAGGTAATCCTCAGCTAATATCCAGGCGTCTCACAGGGAGATACTCAGCGACTACAGGAGATGCTGTGCAACAACAACTTCGTGCCGGCTCGGTGGCATGCGACTACGACGAGCCGGGTCGCTCACCATGGGCTGACCGGCGCAACAAGTTCGCGCTGGCCGGTGCGGCCGTCGTCACCGCGAGCGCGCTCGCCATCACGCCGGTAACGGTCATGCCCGCCACGCCCGCTCTGCCCGATGCCCACCCGGCAGCGGTCGAGCTCTCGGCGTTCGAGAACCCATTGGCCCTATGGGGGACAACAATTTCGAACACGCTCACCACGACCGGCGGTCTGGGCCACAACATCGTGGAACAGATGACGGCGCTGGGAGAGTCATTGGGCAACCCGGCCCTGCACGCCGAAATCGTCGACGTGGTGATGTCTTCCCTGACGAACCCGCTGTCCATCCTGAGCGAGACGCTGATGTTCCCGTTCACCTATGGCGGTCGCATCGGAGCAGGTATCGAGGCGCTGTCCTCGGCCTCGTCAGAAGCGTTCTCCAAACTGCCCGCTGCCCTTCTCACCTCGTTGGGCTACCTTGCCCAGGGGCAGTTCCTCGCGGCCTATGGCCAGATCAACAACTGGTTTCTGGTAGACGCTCTTTCGACCGGGCGAGCGGGACTGCTCGATGCGCTGAGGGTCCCCGGAGATTTCCTGGAGTCCATCGGGCTCGACCCCCTCGCGCGCATTCTCGGCACGTCGTGGATGGACGAAGGCACCGCCGGACCCGGCTACGGAGCCGGCCTGCTCTCCCGTGGCGTGATCGGCAACCTCGGTCGAGCGCTGTTCGCTCCTGGCGTCACTGCGATCTTCCAGACCGTGGAGATTCTCGACCGCGCGCGGGAAGCGCTGTTGTCCGGCGACTTCGTCACCCTGGCAAGCGAGATCCTCAACGCGCCCGCCAAGATCACAAACGCCTTCCTCAACGGGTACGTCCCGGCTTTCGTCGATGATCCCGACAGCCCCTTCCCGCCAGACGGTCCCGGACGGAACTTCCCGGGGCTCTTCTCCCCGACAGGCACCTTGGATTTCTTCTTCGTCCAGATACCCAGGGAGATCGCCCGGGCGCTCAATCTTCAGCGACCGGAATCCACAACTGAGACCACGCTCGAGACACCTGCCCCGCTGACAGCGGTGTCATCGACCGACGTCGCCCTCAGCAGCGACTCGATCACGCTCGACGTCGATCCCGTGGTGTCCGAGAAGGTGTCTGCCCCCGATCCCGAGGGCGACGCTTCGGGGATCGTGGTCCACGACGAGGTCGAGGATGAGGTCACCGACGATACCGATACGGCCACCGGCGACACCGAGGACTCAACTCAGGCGACCGAGGACGCCACCGACGACGAGTCAGGCGAGACCGAGGACGCCACCGACGACGAGTCAGGCGACAGCGCGGACGCCACCGACGAGTCAGACGACGGCGCGACGGACCGAGACAAGAAGTCCGATGACGACAAGTCCGACAGCAACGCCAAGTCGCGGGCCGACAACAACTCCGACAGCGACGGCAAGTCCGATGGCGACGGCAAGTCCGACAGCGGTGAGTGAGCGTCTCTGAATTGAGTTGAGGGCCACCTCGGCGACGAGGACCTACCTTGGGGATAGCCGGATCAGGCTATCCCCAAGGGCTCTTCGACTGCGGTTACTCAGCCCGGTTGAGCATTCGTGCAACACTCGCGGGCTTCGAGCGCGCGCAGAATGACGGCAATTGCGGCGCGCCGACGTGCAGACACGCGCACTCGCGGCCCGGACCGGGTGCTCGCGGTACGGGCCGCGTGCTTACGGACCGGACATCGCCTCGCGCAGGCTGCGGGGACGCAGGTCCGTCCAGGTCTCCTCGACGTAGGCCAGGCAGTCGGCCCGGGTGCTCTCCCCGAACACCACCCGCCAGCCCGCCGGGACGTCGACGAACGTCGGCCACAGGCTGTACTGCTCCTCGTCGTTGACCAGCACATAGAACGTGCCGTTGTCGTCATCGAACGGGTTGGTGCTCATCGCTTCTCCTCGTCGATCGAATCGAATCGTCCGGCGCGGCATCGGGGTATCTGCTCCCCAGCACGCGGTCGGACAGCAGCCCCAGACAGCTCAGGTTCGGAAAGCCGGGGCCCTGGGTGAGACCGGCCAGGCCGGGCAGGAACAGTTTGGGCTCCACACCGCACACCGCGAGATCGTGACCGATCGATTCCTGCAGCGCATCCCCGGTCAGTGGCCGCCGCAGACCCAGTTCGAGCAGATCACGGGCATCCTGGCTGAACAGCGGCAGAAACCACATCGAGTCAGCGCCCGAACCGTCGATGACGAGGTCGAACCCGTGCACCGTCTCCAGTCGCTCACCCCCACGATTTGTGCTCAGCGTCAACCGGATTCGTTCCTCGAGTGCCACGGCGTGGGCAACCCTGCCCCGCAGATGCCGGATCCGGTCGTCGGCGAGCAGCGCGTCCTGCACCCTGGCCGAGAAGACCCCCCGGTCGGTGCGGGCCAGCGCATCGCGGCGTTCGGCCATCGTCAGGCTCGACCAGTCCGTCGGGTCGGAGAACAACGTGTTCTCGAAGAAACTCTCGCCACGGGTGAACAGGGTGACCTGCGGGGAGATCACCGTGATGGTCGAAACCCGGTGCCGGAAAAGCTCGTTGAGCATCGAGGCGGCCGTCTCGCCGCCGCCGATGACCGCGACCCGCTCGGCGACGATGAGTTCGTTGCGCGCCGCGCGCTGCCAGAATTGGGCTATCGACAGCACCCTCGGATCGTGCGGGAGGATGGATCGCTGCGCCTGGCCGGGACCGGTGATCATCACGCCGTCGGCGTGCACTGTCTGCCCGCCCGTGACCAGCGCCCACCGCTGACCGTCGACCGAGATACGTTCCACCTCACCGGTGATCAGCGACATGCCGACCCTGTCGGCCACCCAGCGCAGATAGCGGCTCCAGCCCCAATGGGTCGGCGCCGGACGACCGCGATCCACCCATTCGGCGAACTGGGCGCTGGCGATGAGATAGGACTGCCAGCTGTGCCGGGTCATCCGCTCGTCGAGTTCGGCGTTGCGTCGCGGGACCAGCGACGAGCGGTACGGGAACCCGACGTCCTTCTCCGGGCTGGTGCCAAGGCGGTGCTGACCGTCCGTCCAGCCGCCGACTGCCTGCCAATTGGCCGCGACGGTGTTGCGTTCGATCGCCACCACATCGGGCACGTCGACGCCCATGCCCTGCAACTCAGCGGCTTTCGCGGCGACGGCGACGGCCTTGGGGCCGGCGCCGATGATGGCGAGGGTGCGTCTGGGTGCCGGGTTCACAGTGCCTCCCCGAGGGTGGTGACGGCGCGCCGCCAGTGGTCGGTGAGACGGTCGACGTCCGCGGCGCTCGACAACCGGTCACTCCACCGCCAGCTGGTTCGCAGCCGAGGTCCTTCGGGGCTGCCGTGGACGACCGAGATGACGTCGTATGTATAGCGCAGCGGCAGTTCGGGTTCCGGCGACGTCGGCATCAGCCCGTTGAGTGTGCTTTCGGTGACCAACGACCACTCGGTGGCGGCCCGGTCCGCACTCAGGTCGTAGCGGCCGACGTAGTTGAACTCCACCTGCGGGCCGGGGAAGTGCGCCAGCGCGTTGCCCCCGTCCTGTGCGCCGTCGTATGGGTACCGCAACAGGCCGTAGTCCAGACCCCGGTTCGGCACAGCTAAGAGCTGCTCGGTGACCGCCCGCAACAGAGTTCGGGCCGCCGCCGGATTGCGCTCGGCGGTGTCGACGTCGATGGCCGCCTCGCCGGCTCCGAGCCGCACCGGGAACACCGAGGTGAACCATCCGACGGTAGCCGAGGTGTCGACCGAACCCGCAGGACCAGAGACCACCACGTCCTCTCGGCCGTGTCCTTCGAGGGCGATCAGCGCGCCGTGGTGCGCCGGCTGGTCGCGGGCCACCCGCCACGACGCGATGGTGATCGTGAGCGCGGTGAGCAGGAAGTCCCGCATTTCGATGCCGGCGCCGTCCAACCGGCTCAGGATCGTTCGCGTGGTGGCGGGGTCGGTGAGGACGTCGGTCAGGTGCAATGACGCCCAGGTGTCCTGCGTCGGGTCGGGCAACCTACTGCCCAGCACCGGATCGGGGGCGGCCAGCTGCCGGACCCAGTAGTCCCGCTGGTCGGCGACCTCTGCTGAGCGGCTCCGCTGTTCGAGCAACGCGGTCCACTGCCTGTAGGTGGTGTATTCGGCCTCCCGCCCGGGGGCGGCGCCGGCCTCGATCTCGGCGGCGAGCTGCGCCAGCGCCCCCAGGATGACGTACCAGGACACCACGTCGGTCGCCAGATGGTGCACGCAGAGCATCAGCACCGACGGTTGCCCGCCGAACCAGACACCCTGCAGCATCGAGCCGCGGACGGGGTCGATACGGTCAAGCGCGGCAACGGCTTCCGATGCCAGCGCATCCTGCAGCTGGTCGGGACCGGGGTCCACCCGGACCAGCACATCGTCGGCTGCGACCGCGCCGGGGGGACGTGTGGTGAGTCGGTACCCGCCGGTTGTGGTGGTCTCGAGGATCGAACGCAGCATGTCATGGCGGTTGAGCAGCGCCTGCAGAATCTGGAGCAGCCGGTCCCCCGTGATGTCGGGCGGCAGCGCGATCAGCACGTTCTGGGTGAACCGACGGAAGTGGCCGTGCTCGTACATCCACGACATGATCGGCGCGGGGGTGACCGTCCCGTACCGTTCGGGCACCACCGCGGCGGGCGCATGCTCCGACGCACCGGCGTCGATCGCTGCGGCGAGCTCACGAATGTTGTCGCATTCCAACATCAATCGGGCCCGCATCTCGATGCCGCGGCGGCGGGCTGCCTGCACCGTCGTCAACGCGACGATGCTGTCCAGACCCATCTCCAGGAAATCCGTGGTCACCGCGACCCGGGCACCGTCGAGCACCTCGGTGAGCAGGTCGACCAGGGCGGCTTCGGTCGGTGTCTGCGGCAGCGAGGACGGACCCTCTGCCTCCGGGGAGTCGACGGTGATCGCCGCCAGTGCGGCCTCGTCGATCTTGCCGTGCGACGTCAACGGCAGTTCCTCGACGACGAGGAGCTCCTGCGGGACCATGTAGCGCGGCAGCCGCGCCGCCAGCCATGCGCGCAGTTCGGATACCACCGGCGGCCGGACGGCGCCGGTGACGTAGGCGGCCAGCCGCGGTCCCTGGCTGCGCACCCGAGGGGTGACGTGGGCGTCGCGTACCTCCGGATGGCTCTGCAGCACAGCCGCGATCTCGCCCGGCTCGACACGGAAGCCCCGGATCTTGACCTGATCGTCGAGCCGGCCGAGGAACTGCAGGCCACCGTCGGCGGCGCGGCGCACCACATCACCGGTGCGATACATCCGGGCTCCCACCGTGAACGGGTCGGCGACGAACCGGCCCGCCGTCTCGGCCGCGCGCCCGAGGTAGCCGCGGGTGAGCTGACTGCCGGACAGATACAGCTCACCGGTCACCCCGTCGGGCACCGGGCGCAGCCACGCGTCGAGGACGTGCGCACGGGTGGCCGCGGTCGGACGACCGATCGAGGGCCGCTGGTGGGAATCGATGGCGGCGACGACCGCCTCCACGGTCGTCTCGGTCGGCCCGTAGCAGTTGAACGCCGTCATCCCGGTGCGGGCGCATTCGTCACCGAGCAGGCGCCAGGTGGCGATGCTGACCGCCTCACCGCCGAGCGCCAGCACCGCCAGTGGCACGGTGCTGAGCAACCCCACGTCGTGCAGCTGCGCGAACATCGACGGTGTGGTGTCGAGCATGTCGATCCCAAACCGGCCGATCGTCTGCACCAGGGCTTCGGCATCGCGCTGGGCGTCGTCGCCGACGATGTGCACCGAGTGGCCGTCGAGCAGGGCCGCCAACGGCTGCCAGGCGGCGTCGAACGTGAACGACCAGGCGTGCGCGACCCGCAGCGGTCGTTTGACGCGCGCGGACGCGGGTCGCAGCACGTGCTCGACGTGATCGTGGGCGTAGGCGAGCACCGCGCCGTGGGTTCCGACCACCCCTTTGGGCCGGCCCGTGGTCCCGGACGTGAACACCGCGTACGCGGCCTGCGAGGCGGGCACGTGCACCGGCCGGTAGTTCGACGGCGGCTCCGGGTACGACGACGCCGACGCGGCGACGAACGCCTCGTCGACCACCACCTGCGCACCGGACTGCTCGAGGATGTCGGCGACCCGCTCGGCGGGCATCGCCGGGTCGAGCGGCACGATCATCGCCCCGGCCTTCAGCACACCCAGCATCGCGACGACGTATTCCGGTCCCCGGGAAAGCATCACGGCAACCGGTGTCTCGCTGTGCACGCCGGTGTCGAGCAGCGCCGCGGCCACCCGGTCGGCGGCCTCGTCGAGCTCCCGGTAGGTCAACGCGCCGCCGTCCCACGTCAGCGCCTGCGAACCCAGCCGGCTGCCGGCGACCTCGGTGAACCTAGTGTGCACACCGGTGACCGACCATCCGTCGGATGCGGGCGGGGCCGCGGATGGGGTGTCCTCGTCGGGCAGTAGCACGCCGACCTCGCGAAGCGGCCTGTCCCAGTGACTGATCAGTCGCTGCACGATGTGCAGGACGCGCCGGCCGAGCGCATCGGGCGGCAACGGCCCCAGGGCGCCGTCGAGCACCTCGACGAACACCGTGAGCTCCTCCTCCGCCAGGTGTGCCGCGATCGTCACCGGGAAGTGGGACAGGCTCTCCAGTGCCGCGGGGATGAATGTGGCGCCGTTGGCCGGGAACTCGGTGGTGCCCACCACCCCACCCGGGGGGAAGTTCTCGTAGACCAGCAGCGTGTCGAACATCTCGCCGATGCCGGCGAGCGCGCGCATCTCGGAGTGGCTGAGGTAGCTGTGCTCGCGTAGCGCCGCGGCCTCGCGTTGCAGCGCCAGGCACTGGCTGCGGGTCGATTCGGCGGGGTCCAGGCGCACCCGCAGCGGCACGGTGTTGATGAACAGCCCCACCATCCGCTCCACGCCGGCGAGCTCACCGGGGCGGCCCGAGACCGTCACCCCGAACGTCACGTCGACACGGTCGGTGATCACCGACACCACGGTGGCCCAGGCCATCTGGACGAGCGTGTTCACGGTGACGCCGCGGGTCCGGGCCGCCTCGACCAACTCCCGGGTGGCCGTCGCGTCGAGCGTGACCTCGGTGAGCTTCGGGCGGCCCGCCGGGGGCGCAGTCGACGTCAGCGCCGGGGTCAGCAGCGTGGGTGCGTCCACACCGTGGAGGTGGCGCCGCCACGCCTGACGGCTGACGTCCTGGTCGCGGTGGGCCAGCCAGCCGATGTAGTCGCGGTAAGGTCGCGGCGGCTCCGGCAGCGCGGACACGTCCCCGCCGGCCCGGTACAACGTCACGAGCTCACCCATGAACAGCGGCAGCGACCAACCGTCGATCACGATGTGATGGGCGGTCACCACGAACCGCCAGCGTTGCGGTGATTCGATGAGCAGGAACCGGATGACCGGCCCACGGGCGAGATCGAACGCCGTTGCCCGCTCCAATGATTCGACGGCACGGACGGACTCGTCGGAGTCGACGGTGACGTGCCGCCACGGCAGGTCGACCCGGCTGGGGATGACCTGGACGGCTCGGCTCAGATTCCCCTGGACGAAGCTGGCCCTGAGGTTGGCGTGGCGCGCCAGCAGCGCCGCGGTGCACTGGCGGAGCAGTTCCACATCGAGCGAACCGGTGACGTCGGCGGCCATCGCGATCAGGTACGGGTCGGCGTCGCCGGTGGTGCCCTCGGTCAGCGTGGCCATCGAGAACAGGCCCTGCTGCAGCGGGCTCAACGCCAGCACATCCTCGATGGCCGGCGGCTCCAGTTGCGGTTCGGTCTGCGTCATCCGGTGCTCCACGCAGCGGTCAGCTCTGAGAGTTCGTCCTCGGAAAGGCCCGACGCCGACATCGGCGCGTGATGGGTGTCCTCCGCCGGCCGCGACGATTCGCCGCTTGCTGCGCTGTCGACCGCGGTGGCGAGTTCGGCCACAGCCGGATGTTCGAACACCATTCGCGCGGTCAGCTCCATCCCGGCCTCGCGGGCGCGGGCGGCCAGTTGCACTGCCAACACGCTGTCGCCGCCGAGGCCGAAGAAGTCGTCGTGGCGGCCGACGTCCTCGGCGCCGAGCAGATCGGCCAGCAGCTCCGCCAGCGCGCGTTCGGTGTCGGTGCCCGGCGCCTCCCACTCCACGGCCGGGGCGTCGTGCGGGGTCTCGACGGCGGCACCCGGGCGGACCTCGCCACCGAAGATCTCCAACCGGCCGTCGTCGCCCCATCTGGCGCGATCTGCGGTGCGGTACAGCGTCGCCCCGGGCACAGTGCGGAACGGGTCGGGCACCAGCCGTGCCGCGGTGTCTCCGGTCTGATGCCAGGATGCGGCAGAGAACGGACCACCCGAGAGGTACAGGTCGCCGAGCACCCCGGCCGGCACCGGCGTGAGGTCGGCGCCGAGCACGTACACCTGCGCCGGGCCCGCGGCGGTGCTCCACTGTCCCAGGATCCGTTGCTTCTCGTCGGTGCCGAGGATCTCGACGTCGCGCAAGGTGCGGTCGGGCTTCTCGGCGAACGTCGCGACGACCCGGCTCAACCAGTCGGCGAGACGCTCCACGGTCCGGCGGGTGTACAGCTCGGGTCGATAGATCAGGTGCCCCCGGTAGCCAGCCCGCTCCACCGAGCCCTCGGATGCCTCTCCTGCCAGGAAGTTCACTGAGAGGTCCGCCTGGGCGATGTCGAAAGTCGGCTCCAGCGCCGTGAACTCGGTGTCCTCGTCGATGCGCTGCCGCTGCGGCAACTGCTCACGGACATGCACGACGACTTGGAACAACGGGTTGCGCGCCAGCGTGCGGGGCGGGTTGACCGCGTCCACGATCTGTTCGAACGGAAGGTCCTGATTGGAGTACGCCGACAACGCCATGTCGCGGGCACGGCGCAACACATCACGCAGAGTCGGGTTGCCGCCCAGGTCGTTTCGCAGCACCACGAAGTTGACGAAGAACCCGACAAGCTGCTCCAGCTCGGTCTCCGACCGGCCCGCGACCGGGGTACCCAGCGGAATGTCCTGACCGCCACCGGCTTTGTACAACACCACGGCCACCGCCGCCTGCAGCAGCATGAACTCGGTGATGCCGAGATCTCGGCACAGCTCCGCCAGCTTGTCTCGGGTCTGCCCGTCGATGCTGAACTCGACGGCGTCCCCCTTGCCGCTGGGCAGCCTCGGGCGGGCGAAGTCCAGCGGCAACCCCGCTTCCACCGGGGCGCCGTCGAGCTGGCGGCTCCAGTACTCCCGTTGCGGTCCGACGACCCCCGCTTCTTCGTTCAGCAGATCTGCTTGCCAGGCACCGTAGTCGGTGTACTGCACCGGGAGCGGAGCCCAGTCCGGCTGCTGCCCGGACCTTCTCGCGCGGTAGGCCGTGACCAGATCGGTGAACAGCACGCCGCCCGACCAGTGGTCGCCGGCGATGTGATGGATCACCAGCGAGAGCACGTGCTCACCGGCAACACTCAGGACCGCCGCCCTGATCGGCCAGTCCCGCTCCAGATCGAAGGCGTGTCTGCGTTCTTTGGCCAGCTCGGCCTGCAGCCATTCCTCACCCGGTCCGCGGGCCCGCCGCACGGCGACCTCGGCAGGTGGGTTGACGACCTGATGGGCGGTTCCGTCGATCTCGCAGTAGGTGGTGCGCAGGATGGCGTGCCTGTCCACCACGTCGCGGATCGCGGCCACGAACGCGTCGATGTCCACCGGGCCCGACAGCCGTGCGGCGAACGGGATGTTGTTGATCGGCGTCGGCCCCTCGATCCGGTAGCCGAACCACGACCGCAGCTGAGACGACGACAGCGGTGCCGGGCCATCCTGCGTTCTCGCGACCAATTTCGGCCGTGCCGAACGGGTTTCGCCGACGGCCAGCGCGTCGATGTGGGCGGCCAGCCGCGCGACGGTGCCCAGCTCGAAGATGTCGCGCACCCCGACGTCGACACCGAGCCGCGACCGCACCTCGGCCACCAGCTTGGTCGCCAGCAGTGAATGCCCGCCGAGGTCGAAGAACGAGTCGTCGGCGCCGACCGGATCGTGACCGAGCAGGTCGGCGAACACCTCCGCCAACTGCTGCTCGGCACCCGCGGCCGGTTCCCGGAACTCGGTGACCACCGACGTCTCCGGTGCGGGCAGCGCGGCGCGGTCGATCTTGCCGTGCGCGGTGATCGGGATCTCGTCGACCACGACGTACCCGGCCGGCGTCATGTACTCGGGCAGGGCCGCCGCCACCCGGGCGCGGACGCGGTCGACGTCGACGGTCGCACCGTCCGCGGGGGTCAGGTACCCCACCAGGCTCTTGCCGAGATGCGGCAGATCGCTGACGACGACGACCGCCTGCCCGACACTGGGGTCGACGGTGATGGCAGCGGCGACGTCGCCGAGTTCGATGCGGAAGCCGCGGATCTTGACCTGCTCGTCAGCACGCCCGACGAACTCGATGTCGCCGTCGGCGTTGCGGCGCGCCAGGTCGCCCGACCGGTACATCCGGGCGCCCGGCGTGAACGGATCCGCGACGAACCTCTCGGCGCTCAGGCCCGGCCTGCGGTGGTACCCGCGGGCGACATGGGTCCCGCCGATGTAGATCTCGCCGATCGAGCCGACGGGCACCGGCTGCAGCGCGTCGTCGAGCAGGTGCAGAGTGGTGTTGATCTTGGGTTTGCCGATCGGCACGATGCGGGTGCCCTGCCTGCCCTCGACCTTGAAGCGCGACGCGTTGATCACGGTCTCGGTGGGACCGTAAAAATTGTGCAGCAGCGCGTCGAAAGTGGCGTGGAACTTGTCGGCGACCTCACCGGGCAGTGCCTCGCCGCCGATCGGCACGCGCTGCAGCGTGCGCCACTGGTTGACGCCCGGCAGTGACAGGAACAAGCCGAGCAGCGACGGCACGAAATGCATCGCGGTGATGCCCTCGTCGCGCAGCAGATCGGTGAGATAGGCGATGTCACGCAACCCGTCGGGACGATGGATCACCAGCCGGGCCCCGCAGGCCAACGTGCCGAACACCTCGGCGATGGACACATCGAAGCTCGGCGAGGCGACCTGCAGCAACCGGTCGTTCGCGTCGACCTGATAGTCACCCTTGAACCAGACGAAGTACTCGGCGACCGGTCGGTGCGGCACCGGGACACCTTTGGGCAGACCGGTGGATCCGGAGGTGTAGATCAGGTATGCGGTGTTCTGCGGCCGCAGCGGGCGCACCCGGTCGGCATCGGTCGGATTCTCGCCGCGGTAGCTGTCCAGCCCCGAAACAGGTTCGCGGATCACCTGTTTCGCATCACAATCACCGAGGATGAAGTCCAGCCGGTCCTGCGGGTACGTCGGGTCGATCGGCAGGTACACCGCTCCGGCCTTGAGCACACCCAACGCCGTGACGACCAGTTCGGGTGACTTGTCAAGCAGCACGGCGACCCGGTCCTCGGTGCCGACACCCTGTTCGATCAGCCAGTGCGCGACACGGTTGGCGTGTTCGTTGACCTCCCGGTAGGTGTAGTGGCGCCCTTCGTAGACCACCGCGGTCGTTTCGGGGGTCCGGGCGGCCTGCGCCTCGACCAGATCGCACAGAGTCGTCGGCGGGGTGTGGAACTCTTCCCCGTGGGACACTTCACGCAGCCACCCGGCGTCGGCGGGACCCATCAGGTCCAGATGGCTCAGCGTGGTGTCGGGCTCGGCGAGCGCACTGTCGAGCAGCACGACGAAGTGATCGAGGAGCTGCCTGGCGAGCCTGGGCTCGATGATCTCCACCAGATGCTCGAGTTCGACCAGAATTCCCGATGTGTCGAACTCGACCATCAACCCCAGGGGCAGATGGGTCAGATGGGCGCGCAGTTCAGCACGTTCGCAGTGCACTCCTGGCGGCGTGAAGCCGTACCGGTCCGGGCCGCGGAACCCGAAGCTGACCCGGGTCATCCGTTCGGTGCCGTGGCGCCGGTCGGGGTTGAGCTCGCGGACCATCCGGTCCAGGCCGATTCGCTGGTGGGCGAACGCGCCGAGAGCGGTCTCGGTGGTCTCGGCCAGGAACTCCCGGAAGGTGACCTTCGACCGCGGCCGCAACCGCATCGCCACCGTGTTCCCGAAATAGCCGATGACGTCTTCGGCGTCGCCGCCGCGGTTGAGCACCGGCGTCGCCACCAGGAAGTCGTCGGCGTGGCTGTACCGGTGCACGAGAACCCCGAATACCGCCAGCAGCACCGCATATGGCGTCGCCCCCGCATCATTGGCCAGCGTCGTCACCCGGGCGGCGACATCACCGTCGAGGCGCGTCGTGGCGCGCTGCGACCGCCAGCTCGACGGCACCGTCGAACCCGTCGGGCCGGGCAGTTCGAGCGGCTCCGGCGGGTCGGCCATCACCCGGCGCCAGTACGCCACGTCCGCCTCTTCGGACGCGGCGCCGGCGACGACGGGGGGCGCCACCGGCGGCAGCTGCGCCCCGCCGTAGGCGCGGGTCAGGTCGGTGAAGAACACCTCCCAGGATCCGTCGTCCCAGGCGATGTGATGGGCGACCAGCAGCATCACCAGCTCCGCGGGGCCCGTCCGGATCATCGTGATGCGCAGCGGTGCATCGGCACTGAGGTCGAACGGCGCGGCGAACTCGCGCTGCGCCAGCACTTCGAGCCGGAGCTGGCGGGCCCGCTCGGACAGCTCCGACAGGTCGTGTTCCGCCCAACCGGGCTTCAGGTCGGGGTGCATGGTCGGGACCGGGACGCCGGTGTCGGCGCCGGATTCGGTGACCTCGGTGCGGTACGTGGTGCGAAGCACGCTGTGCCGCCTTGCGACTGCGTCGACGGCCTCGTGCAGCCGGGACAGGTCGACGTCGCCGGTGAGGCGGTAGGACAGGCAGACGTTGAGCAGCGCGCCGCTGGGGTCCGCGGCGTGGACGAACCACATCCGCAGCTGTCCCTCGGACAAGGCCGGGGCGTCGGCTGCGGTGTCCGCCGACGCCTCGGCGCCGCGGAGCCCCCGCTCATGCAGCTTGCGACGCAACAGCTCCAGGCGCTGCTCGTCCAACCGTGCTCCGGCGTCGATGTCAGTCACGCGAAGAATCCACCTTCTCTGAGAGTTCGGCTATCAGGTCGGTACCGGTGATTCCGCCGAGCAGCCTTGCCAGCGGAACGGTTTGTCCGGTCAGCCGTTTCAACCGCTTGCGCAGGTCCAGCGCCAGCAGCGAATCGACACCGAGGTCGAACAGCGACGAATCGAGGTCCAGCAGGGCGGCCTCGACGCCGAGCACGGCGGCGAGCTGACCGCGCACCACAGCGGGTCCGGTTGTCGCTTCTTCGTCGGATGCGGCCGAAGGGGCAGTGACCTCCCGGAGCTCGGTGTCCGACTCCCCGAAGAACATCTGCAGCCGTAGCGGATCGGCCGCAAGCACCAGCGGGTCTTCCTGGTAGTCCTGCAGGCCGGCCTCCACGGCGAGCGCGGGTGTCATCTGCCGCAACCCGGAGCGCTCGACCCGAGCGATCTCGGCGGCGTCGACGATCCCGCTGCCCTCCCACAGTCCCCACCGCACGGCGACGCAGTTGCGCCCGTCGGCACGCAACCGGGCGGCCATCACGTCGAGCATCCGGTTCGCGGCGGCGTACGCCGCGACCCCTTTGCCTCCCCACACACCGGTGACCGAGGAGCACAGCATGATTCGTGCATCGGCGGCGATCGGCCACACCTCGGTCAACCGCTGCAGCCCGCCGAGCTTGGCCGCCGACAGGTCGACCAGCGACCGACCGGTGATGCCCGAGTGATCGGCGAAAGTGGCGGTTCCGGCCGCGTGGATCACCAGCGTCGCCGCACCGCCTGCATGCTCGGCAGCGGCAGCGGCGAGTTGGTCGGGGTCGGTGATGTCGCAGCGGGGCGCGACGATCTCGACGTCGTGGCGCGCGCAGAGGTCGGCCAGCACCGCGGGTTCGCCGCCGCCGCGGCTGAGCAGCACGACGCGCTTGGCCCCCCGGCCCGCCAGGGCACGTGCGAAACTCAGCCCGATCGCCCCGGAACCACCGGTGATCACCACGCGCTCGAATACCGCGGGGTCCAGCGGCCGGAACGGCGCCGACGCGGCGTCCTGCCCGAGGGTCCGCCGAAAGACGCTGGGACCTGACGGCTGGTGACGAACCGCCATCTCGCCGGCCTCGCCGAGCGCCGCGCTCACCACCTCGGCGAGCAGGGACGCCGGGTTCTGCGCGGGCAGGTCGAGATGGTGAAAACTCTGGTCTGCGAACTCGAAGCCCAGGCTGCGGTGCATCGCCGCCAACGCGGCCTGGCCCGGGTCGGGCACCGGGTCGGTTGCCGTGACACGTTCGGCGCCCGCGGTGACCAGCCAGACGTCGCGGCACCGGGGACCGAAGGCGTCGACATAACCCAGCAGGCCGGTGTCGATCCGGTCGGCCAGATCCCGAACGACGCCGACGATGTCGGTCGGCGCCGGTGGGAACGCCACAGCGAGTAGCACGTCGGCGTCGGCCGCATCGGTGAGCACTGCGCCGCTGTGGGATTCGACGGCATCCCGCAGCGCTGCGGTGAGCGGACAGTCGGCCTGCAGGCCGAGCACCGCCACCGAACGTGTCGTCCCGGTGGGCTGCGGACGTGTCGGGTGCTGCTGCCATCTCTCGGCGGTGACGGTCGGCGCCGGCGCCGGCGGCAGCGGTTCGGCTCTGGCCCAGAGGTGTTCGGAACGCATCGGCGCACCGGGAAAGCCACGCAGCGGTTCGGGCCGCCCGTCGAGCAGGTCGGCCCACCGATAACCCGGATCGGCGATCGCGGCGGCGACGATGTTGGCTGCCAGCTGGTCGGCGAGCGGGCGGTCACGATGGCCTGAACCGACCACCACGGCCGGATCGCCGACGGCGTCGGCGCCACGTTCCGTCGCGTCCTCGACGGCGAACAGCAACGACGGGTGCGCCGACATCTCGACGAAAATCCCTGCACCGCCGGCGATCGCTGCCTGCACCGCCCGATCGAAGCGGATGGTGTTGCGCAGGTTGGCGTACCAGTAGGGCCCGAACTCGGTGCCCGCCGCGACAACGGCACCGGTGGCCGAGCCGATGAACTGCACTGCGGAGTCCCCGAATCGGGCGGGCGGGAGTCGTCGGAGCAGCTCGTCGCGCTGGGCGTCCATCGCGCTGGTGTGGGCCGGGAAGCTCATCGCGAGCTCGCGGGCGAACAGGCCCCGCGCGGTGGCAGCGGCGGCGACCGACCCGACGGCGTCTTTTTCTCCGGCCACCGCAACGGATTCCGGGGCGTTCACCGCAGAGAGCTCCAACCAGCCCGCCGTGGCATCGATCAGTTCAGCGGCCCGCGCCGGGTCGACACCCAGCACCGCGACGCCGTGGCGGCCGGGAATGCTCTCGATCGCGTGCGCCCGGGCGGCGACCACGCTGATCGCGTCGCGGAGCGTGATGACTTCGGCCACGTAGGCGGCGGCGATCTCACCCAGGCTGTGGCCGATGGTCAGGTCGGGCACGATGCCGCAGGCGCGCCACACCGTTGCCAGCGCCACGGCGTGGATGAACTGCGCGCCCTGCAGTTCCAGCTGTGACACGGCGGCGGTCTCGGTGTCGATCGTCAGGAACGCCAGCGGCGACGGCAGCCCGGCGGCCAGGAATGCCGCGTCGAGCCGGTCGGCCTCGGCGCGGTACCGGGGCACCGACCGGTAGGCGTCGGCGCCCATTCCCGGCCACTGGCTGCCCTGGCCGGGGAACACGAACGCGGTGCGGGTGGCGGCCCGGCGCTCACCGCGCTCGACGAGCGAGTGCGGCTGGCCCGCGGCGACGGCACGCAGTCCGGCGGCGAGTTCGTCATGGTCGTTGGCTCTGACGACTGCCCGGTGGCGCCGGACCCGCCTGGTGGCGGTCAGCTGCGCAGCGATCTGTGCGACGTCACACCGGTGGCGGTCCAGATAGTCCCCGAGCGCCGTCGCGTCGAAGGCGAGCAGCCCCTCGTCGTGCGCGCTCAGCAGCACCGCCACACGGCCATCGGGCAACCGGCTCGACACCATCAGGCCGCGCTGCCTTCCGCCGGGCGGGCGGGCATCGCGACCACGACGTGGGTGTTGGTGCCACTCATCCCGAACGCCGACACTGCCGCGAGCCGGACACCGTTCACCGCAGGCCACGGCGTGGACTTGTCGGCGAGGCGCAGGCCTTGCCCGTCCCAGTCGATCTCGGCGCTGCGCTCGTCCGCGTGCAGGGTTGCGGGCACGGTGGCGTGTTCAGCGGACAACAGCACCTTGGCGAGCCCGAGCGCCCCGGCGGCGGCCTGGGTGTGTCCGACGTTGGATTTCACCGACCCCAGAAACGGGCCCTTTCCCGGGGTGCCGGCGCCGTAGGTCTCCGACAGCGAGTTCAGCTCGGTGCGGTCACCCAGGCGGGTACCCGTGCCGTGGCCTTCCACCATGCCCACCTCGTCGACATCGACGTCGGCCGCGGTGAGTGCCCGCCGGAACAACCGGACCTGCGCCTCCCGACTGGGAGCCGTCAGCCCCACCGATCTGCCGTCGGAGTTGACGCAGCTGGCACGGACCTCGGCGAGGATGCGGCGGCCGTCCCGCCGGGCCGCCGACCTGCGCTGCAGGACGAACATCGCGGCGCCTTCGGCCCACACGGTTCCGCTGGCATGGGCGCTGTACGGCCGGCAGTGGCCGTCGTCGGACAGTGCATGCTGCTTGGAGAACTCCACGAAGTACCCGGGTGAACCCATCACGCAGACGCCGCCGGCCAGCGCCAGGTCGCAGTCGCCCGACCGCAGCGCCTGCACGGCGACGTGGAACGCGGACAGCGCCGACGAACACGACGTGTCTACGGTCATCGCGGGCCCGGCCAGCCCGAGTGTGTAGGCGATGCGTCCGGAGATCACACCCAGCGAGGTTCCGGTGATGAGATGCCCACTGTGGTGCGAGAACTCGGCCATGGCGGGTCCGTACCGCATGTCGGATGCCCCGATGTAGCAGCCGACGTCGTGTCCGGACAGCTCGTCGGGGTTGATGACGGCGTCCTCCAGCGCATGCCACGCGACCCGCAACGCGACCCGCTGCTGCGGGTCCATCGCGATCGCCTCCCGCCGCGATATCCCGAAGAACTCGGGGTCGAAAGACCCGGCACCGCAGAGGAATCCGCCGAGATCGTGGATGCGTTTGAAGCCGTCCCTGCGAGAGCCGTCGAGCAGGTCGCGGATCGACCAGCCACGGTCGTCGGGGAACGGGCCGAGCGCCTCGCGCTGCTCGGCGAGCATCGCCCAGTAGTCGTCGGCGTTGTCGACACCGCCGGGCGCCTCGAGCGCCATCCCGACGACGACAACCGGGTCGTTGATCATGTGCAACTCACCAGTTCGGCGACCTCGTCGAGGTGGTCGTCGACGTAGAAGTGGCCGCCGTCGAAGAGCGTGAACGTGGACGCGCCGTCGGTGTGGAACTCCCACTGGCGCAGCAGGTCCAGGTCGACACGATGGTCGTCCCGGCCGCCGACGGTGTGGATGTCGGCGTTGATCCGGACGGTGCGCTCGCAGCTGTAGCGGTTGAACGCCTGATAGTCGGCGCGGACCGCGGGCAGCAGCAGTTCGAGGAAGTCCTCGTCGTCGAGCAGGCTCGCGTCGGTCCCGCCGAGGTCGACGATGTCGGCCAGCAGTTCGCCGTCGGTGGTGGGCACCGGCCGGGAGCCGGCGACCGTCGACGGGGCCTGGCTCGCCGAGGCCCACAGCTCCCGGACGGCGACGCCCTGGTGCTCTGCGATCCGGGTGAACTCGAACCCCACAAGGGCGCCCATGCAGTGCCCGAACAGCCGGAGTGGCCCCAGTCGGGCCCAATCCGCGGCGCTGAAGATCTCCGCCGCCAACCCGCCGACGGTTCCGGGTGCCGGGTCGGCCAACCGCTCGCCGCGTTGCGGGTACTGCACGAGGTAGGTGTCGACACCACGGGCCGCCAGCGCCAGGCCGAAGGAGCGGTAGGCCGCGGCGGCGCCGCCGGCGTGCGGGAACACCAGGGTCGCCGTTCCCGGCTCACCGGGGATCCGCTTGAGCCATGGCTTGACGTCGAGCTGGCGTTGTTCGTCGATCATCGAGCAGGTGCCGAGCTGGTCTCGAGCGCAGACACGACCTCAACGATGGCCATTGCGGCGACCTCCAGATACACCTGCGCCACCTCGGCCAACCGGTCGCCGCCGTCGGTTTCGTGGGCGGTCAGCCGGGCCGCCAGCGCCGCGACAGTACGGGTGGCGAAAATGTCGGCGACCATCACCGTGGGCGTGTCCAGCCACTTGCGAATCCTGGCCACCACCTGGGTGGCCAGCACGGAATCCCCTCCGACGGCGAAGAAGTCGTCGTCGGCGCCCACGGCCGGTCCGGTGCCGTCACGACCGAGCACCTCGCCGATGATCCCGGCAAGCGCGGACTCCAGCGGTGTCGACGGCGCGCGGTACCCGACGCCGGTGCGGATGTCGGCGGCATCCAGCCGGCGTGCCACCGCGACCCGGTCGATCTTGCCGCCCGCCGTGAACGGGATCCGGTCGGCGGGAACGAGTAGTTGCGGAATCATGTGCGGCGGAACGAATTCGGCCATCGCGGTGGCGACAGTGTCCGGGTCGACTGCGCCGTGGCTGCCGTCGGCGGTCACCAGCGCGGCGAGCACCTCCCGGCCCCCGTCGGCCGTCACGACCGCTGCCACCGCGGCGTCGACACCCGCGACGCGGCGCAGCGCGGCCTCCACCTCACCCAGTTCGACCCGGTAGCCACTGATCTTGATCCGGTGGTCGGCCCGTCCCACGAACTCGATGAGACCATCGGGTTGGTAGCGCACCAGGTCGCCAGTGCGATACCAGGTCCTGCCGTCATGGGTGACGAATCGCTCGTTGGTCAGGTCCGGACGGGCGCAGTAGCCGCGGGCGATACCGCGGCCACCGATCCACAGTTCACCGGGCACCCAATCGGGACAGTCTCGTCCGTCCGGTCCGACGACCCGGCATTCGTTGTTGGGCAGCGGCACGCCCAGCGGCACCGACGTCCAATGCTCAGGCAGCTCGCCGACTTCACAGATGGTGTTGTGCGTGGCGGTTTCGGTGGCTCCGCCCAGGCCGGCGAACCGTACCCCGGGGGCGCGCCTGCGCAGGGCGCGGACCATCTCCGGCCTCACCCAGTCGCCGCCGGTGGGCACCACCCGCACCGAGGACAGGTCGCCGTCGACCTCCAGAAGCATCTCCAGCCAGCCCGGCATGAAGTGCAGCACCGTGACCCGGTGCTGTTCGATGAGTCGTGCCCAGGCATCCGGATCGCGCCGATCCTTCTCGTCGACGACGACGATCGAGGCGCCCACGCGCAGCGTGGCGAACACGTCGAGCACCGACAGATCGCATTCCAACGTCGACAGCGCCAGACACCTGTCACCAGGGCCGATCTCGAAGTGCGCGTTGATGAACTCCACGGTGTTCATCGCCGCGGCGTGCGGCATCTCCACGCCCTTGGGCTCGCCGGTGGACCCTGAGGTGAACAGGATGTACGCCAGGTCCTTCGGGTCGACCACCGCCGGGGTGAACCCGCTCTCGCGGCGGCCCACCCGGACGGCCTCGGCGACGGTGAGCCCGCACCGGCCGGGGACCGGCTCGTCTCCGCAGGCCAACACCATGCGGGCGGCGCTGTCTTCGAGCATCCGGTTCGCGCGTTCGGCGGGGTGGTCGACACCGACGGGCACGTAGACCGCTCCGGCGGCCGCGATCGCGAGCAGCGCGACGACCTGTTCGAAGTTCTTGGGGCCCATCACCGCGACCGGGTCGCCGCGCCGCACGCCGGCCACCGTCAGCCCCGCGGCGACTGCCAGGACCTGCTCACGCAGTTCGCCGTAGGTCAGGTCGCCGTGGCTGCTGTACACCGCGGGGGCGTCGGGGTGGGCTTCGGCGTGCCGGAAGAAGCCGTCGTGCAGGGCATCCCCGCTCGGCGGGGCCGTCCTGGAGTTGAGGGTGTCGCGCACGGTCTGCTGCTGCGGTGTGACGGCCGACAGATCGACCGCTTCCCAAGAACTCTCGTCGGTGGCCAACCGTTCGAGCTCGGCGAGATGGTGAGCGAACATCGCGTCGGCGACGCCAGGGCGGAAAGCGTCTTCGCGGACGTCCCAGTTGATCATCAACCCTTCGGCGACCGGCGTCGCCTGGGCGTCGAGCAGCACCTGGGGCCCCTGCGAGATGGTCCACACCGGACGGCCGAACTGCGCGGTCACTTCGCCGGCGAACAGGTCGCCGAGGCCCAGTGCGCTGGTGTAGACGAACGGCGCCAGCGTCGGCGTGCCGTGGTGGCGGGTCAGGTCGCGCAGCACGGACAACCCGGAGTAGCTGGAGTGCCGCGCCGTGGTGTGCAGGGCCTGCTGCGCCACCCGCGCCCGTTTCAGCGGGGTGTCGGCGTCGGACAGGTCCAGATCGAGCATCAGCGACGACGTGAAGTCGCCCACCAGTTTGTCGACATCGGGATGGAACTGTTCACGACCGAACATGGGCAGGTTCAACAGGAACCGACGATTCGTCGACCACCGCGCCAGGGTGCCGGCGTAGGACGCCGCGACCGCCATCGCCGGGGTGATGCCGCGGCGGCGCGCCGCGGCGAAAAGCGCGTCGCGGGTCGCGACATCGAAGATGTGCCAGCGACGGGTCCCTCGTCGCGGATCGGCCTGCTCGGAGCGCGGAACCAGCGGCAGCGCAGGGCCTTCCGGAAGCTGCGGAATCCGCTGCGCCCACCACTGCCGGTCCTCGTCGGACTCCGTCACCGTCGAGGTCAGCGCGGTGCGGTACTCACGGTAGGAGTAGCCAAGGTCGGGCAGCTGTCCCCCGCGGTAGAACACCGCGAGGTCGGACATGAAGTTGCGGTAGCTGACCGCGTCGGCGGCCTGCATGTCGAGATCCACGTGCAGGCGGGTGCGGCCATCGGGCAGCAGCGACAACGACAGCTCCAGTACCTCACCGTGGAGAAGCTGGTGTGACTTCTCGTCGCGGATCTCCTCGAGGCGGAGTTCTGCCGCGGCGACGTCGAGGTCACGCAGATCGTGAACCTTGACCGGCAGGCCGCGCTCACCGATGCGCTGGGTGCCGTCGGGCAGGATGTCCACCCGCAGCATCGGATGCCGCGCCGCTAGGTCGGCGGCCGCGGCGCGCAACCGTTCGGGGTCCACACCGGTGCCGTCGAATTCGACGTACAGGTGGGCAGCGACGCCGCCGAGTTGCTGCTCGTCGTTGCGTCCCACCCACAGCGCGTGCTGGATGGGCGCGAGCGGGAACGGGGTGTTGTCCTCGGCGGTGTCGGCTGCCGGGGACACCGTGGACGTCGCGGCGGCGACCGGCGGTACGGCGTTGGCGGCGATGAGATCGGCCCACGCCTGCACGGTCGGATTGGCGGCCAGCGCCGCGAACCCCACGTCGATCCCCTGCCTACGCCAGCGACCCGACAGTGACATCATCCGGATCGAATCCAGGCCCGAGGCGATCAGATCGGCCTGCGGGTCCAACTCGTCGGGGCTCACACCGAGAAGCTCGGCAACCTCGTCACGGACAGACTCCGGCCTCGCCGCTGTTACGCCCACCAATCCTCCTCGACTGCCTCCAGAATTAAGCCCAGGCTGCCCTAACTTCGTGGAGGCTACCCTATATTCGGGTTACCGAAAACTCCTACCCAGAGCGGCGATTTTGACTGATGAGCACCGGATTCCTGCCTGAACAGGGCGATCACCAACACCTCGGACCCGGTGACGGACCAGGCCATACCGACTTGGCCCGCGGGTTCGTCCCGTTCCCCTCAGATCGAGCCGAGGAATACCGAAGCGCGGGCTACTGGACGGGGCGTCCGCTGGACTGCCTGCTCACCGATGCGGCTGCGGCGTGGCCACAGCGGACGGCGATCATCGACGCCACGACGGCCTACACATTCGCCGAACTCGACACCGTGGCCGACCGGGTCGCCGCCGCTCTGGTCGACCAGGGTATCGCCGAGGGCGAGCGGGTGCTGCTGCAGCTGCCCAACTCCTGCCAGTTCGCCGTCGCGCTGTTCGGGCTGCTGCGCGCCGGAGCGGTCCCCGTGATGTGCCTGCCGGGTCACCGAACCGCCGAGTTGGGCCACTTCGCCGAGGTGAGCGGCGCCGTGGGGCTGATCGTCGCCGACCGGGCGGCCGGTTTCGACTACCGCGAGATGGCCGTCGCTCTGACGGCCGACCACCCCGCGCTCCGGCACGTCATCGTCGACGGTGATCCTGGCCCGTTCGTGTCGTGGTCGGGCCTCGTCGACTTCGACGGCCCGCCGGTGCCACGTCGTCCGGTCGACCCGGCCCTGCCCGCGCTGCTACTGGTGTCGGGGGGCACCACGGGGCTGCCCAAGCTCATCGCACGCACCCATGACGACTACGTCTACAACGCGGTCGCGTGTGCACAGGCGTGCGAGATGACCGGCGACGACACCTATCTGGTGGCGTTGCCTGCCGGACACAACTTCCCGCTGGCGTGCCCCGGCCTGCTCGGCTCGATGACGGTCGGGGCCACCACGGTGTTCACCGCCGATCCGAGCCCCGAATCGGCGTTCGCGTTGATCGACCGACACCGCATCACCGTGACAGGCCTGGTGAACGCGCTGGCCAAGCTGTGGGCGCAGGCGTGCGGGTGGGAGCCGGTGCTGCCGACGTCGCTGCGCTTCGTCCAGGTGGGCGGCTCCCGGATGAGCCCCGAGGAAGCCCGCTTCATCCTGGACAACCTGACCCCGGGCATGTCGCAGATCTTCGGCATGGCCGAGGGGATGCTGAATTTCACCCGGCCCGGTGATCCGGTCGACGTGGTCGTGCACACCCAGGGGCGGCCGATGTCGCCGCACGACGAGATGCGCGTTGCCGACGAGAACGGCAACGAGGTACCCGCCGGCGAGGAGGGCGAACTGCTGGTCCGCGGGCCGTACACGCTCAACGGCTACTACCGTGCCGACGACGCCAACGCCCGCTCGTTCTCGCCCGACGGCTTCTACCGCACCGGCGACCGGGTGCGCATCTTCGCCGACGGCCCGAGGGCCGGCTACGTCGAGGTGACCGGCCGGATCAAGGACGTCATCCACCGCGGCGGCGAGACCGTGTCCGCGACGGACCTCGAGGATCATCTGCACACCCACCCGGCGATCTACTCGGCGGCCGCGGTCGCCCTTCCCGATGACTACCTTGGTGAGAAAATCTGTGCCGCAGTTGTTTTCCACGGCCGGTCGGTCACGCTGGCGGAGCTGAACGGATTTCTTGACGAGCGCGGCGCGTCGACCCACGCCCGGCCGGACGTGCTCGTGCCGATGACGTCGCTGCCCACCACCGCCGTCGGCAAGGTCGACAAGAAGAAAGTCGTCGCGCAGATCACGATGACGTAATCCGCTGGCCGAAGGGCGAAGGTCCCTATTGCCCGCACGGGCCGCAGCGCACAGTGGAGCGGTAGCGGCGAAAGGAGCCCACCGATGACCGAGGCGACCACGGTTTACTGCAAGGTGTGCGGCCATGCCAAGGAACACCACGACCTGAACGTGCACCTCGAAGCCGGCACCGACCACGCCAGAGCCCGGGAAGAAGCCGGCCGGGGCCACGGTGCATGCCATGACATGTCCTACGGCGAGCATCCCTGCGTCTGCCTGGAGTACCAAAGCTGGACCTGACCGTCGGCGCGGTCAGGACATCTGCGAAACATCCTGCGGGGTCAGCAGTTCGACGATGCGCGCGGTCACGGCAGCTGCCGTGGGGTGCTCCCACAACAGGGTCGGTGGCAGCGCCAGACCGGTGCGCTTCTCGAGGGAGCGGCGCAGTGCGACGGTCATGATGGAGTCGACGCCGGTCTCGACCAGCGGGACGCGCGCGTCGACATCGCCTGCGGGCAGGCCCAGTTCATGGGCCACCGCCTCGACGACATCGGTGTCACCGGGCCCGACCACCACGTTATCGGCATCCGGTTCACGTTGCACCGGCAGAAGCGGCTCGGGGCGGCCCTCGACGAGTTACCGCAGAGCTGATTGTTGGTCCGGTCCGCGCGCGACTCCGCAACGAGCTCGAGTCCGTGAAACTGCCGGCCCGCTAAGCGGTCAACGAGCCGATGAGCTCACCGCTGCACGCGGAGCTCATGTCTCAGCTGCAGGGTTGGCGTCGCCACGCCCCGTTCCACGGCTGGATCGAGGCGACGGCGGTACGCAGGCTCGCGCAGAAGGCAGAGCGAACTCAGCGCCGCCTGATCACCGCACTGGAGGCCGATGACGCAGAGCTGCTACACGGGGCGCTCAAGCCACCCAAGGCGAGCCCGTTACACCGCCGAGGTGGTGCTCCGATCGATCCCAAGGCTGTCAAGCAAGAACGGCAGCATTTCAAGCACATTCAGAGTGTTTCTCGGCGACCACCAGGACACCGTGGTCGCCATGTCCTGGTTGCGGTGAATCGGTGTCCCTCGCGGGGCCACAGACGGCGAGAACAGTTTCACCTTCAGTCTGCTGTACGGCCGCCGCGAACTGGCGTTGGGCTAAATGCCGACGCGCGGTCCAAGCACTGAAGTGATTTCAAACTAGCCCTGGAATGTGGATTGGCTGCCGAGCTGGCGATCATCTCGGCTATGAGAAGGGCGAGCCGATCGGCCGGGAGCTGCCCAACGCCCGAAACGGCGGCTCAGCGAAGACTGTACAGACGGACCACGGCCCCGTACCCGTGGGTGTGCCACGAGACCGCAACGGCTCGTTCCTCCGCAACCTGGTCCTTGCACGCCGTCGACACCAAATACCTGGCCGGCCGACGACCGAAACCGAACCGAGAACCCTCTCATCCTGCGGAGAAACCCCCAATAATCGAGCAGCGCCTCTCCGCGCCGAAGGGAAGCGCGTCCCCGAGAGGCCCCGGCTTTCTGTTTCAGGAAATCGCCAGACGATTCCGAGGCCGCGACCGTGTCATCGGCACCTCATTCGCCGATGTGTCATAACCAAGGGCGGAATGCAGACCGGGACGGTTTACCAGACGGAGCTTGCGTTTGTTAAGCTGCACCAAAAGGGGGCCCAACATGTCGCTTAGCAACTTTGCTGTCTTCGCTCGTGGACTGCCACGCCTAGTTGGATGTCATTGGAGCGAAGCGAAAAGCTTCCGGCTCATGTACACGTATGCGGCCGGCAAGGGAACCATTTTTGGGGGGAACGTGAGACGGCCTGGCCACGCAAGACAGATCGTACTCGTATCAATGGCAGAACAAAGTTACAGCTACTGGACCGCTCTGCAGTGAGTGTCAGCTAAATGAAACGGAAAGGTCAATCGACTGCGCTAATTGTAGTCCTCGCTTTAAACATTGCTCTTGCGGGATATTTCGTCGCATCCTTTGAGGACCAAGACCCGGGTAAGTGCGGATCAGCAGTAGACAGCCTGGGGGTCGACCTTTCTTCTCTGCGACCAACTTGGAATCCCCGAGATATCCCAGATTACATCTCCTCCGATAACGTTTCCGCTCCCTACTTCAATGCCAACAGCGATAACCCAGAAGTTATATGCGGAGATGAACGCCGGTTCTTACTCTTACGAGAAGCAGGCACCGGCGAAGCCTACTCTCGGACCATCGTGCTTGAACCGAGCAAGAAGTACGAGGCATATATATTCTTCAAGAACGACGCGTCCTTTCAGGATTATGAAACTGATAGCCGTAATACACGGGTCCGGCTAAAGGTTCCCAATGTGGTAGCTAATCCAGTAGCTTTCGAAGCAGTAATTACATCAGACAATGCCGTTGTTCCTAGCACGTTTAGTTCCGCAGTTGCTGAGCCAAGAATAGGTTCTAAGTTCCCGTACATTGAGGTCGCTTCCGCCATACTTAATGACAGCGAGGGTAGGAAAATCGCCGATTTGTCGATTGATTCACTTACCGATTCTCAGGGCGTGCTTGTCGGCTGCACCGAAGCGGATGGTCATGTTCCCGCCGGCTGCTCAGGGTCTATTACGGTGAGCTTTTCGACCAAGAAGAGTAGCTTCGATGCCCGAATATCAAGTGCCTACAACGACCCAGATGGTCCATGGAACAATTCAATTAGAATTGGGAGCACACACGGGTTCTGGATCAGATACAGATACCGGAACGTCGGCGAGGTGCCACACGACGGTGTAACCGTTCGCCTTTGGGTTCCCAGTACGTTCCCCTTCCTTCGAGGCAGCGACTCCGAAGCCTATCTAACAGGTTCGAATCGTACACGAAGAGCTATCGAACATGCTGAACTTTGGTCCGAGGCCGGGGTCAACCTAGAGCGATTAGCTGTCAATGAATCTGCGGAGATACACATTCCATTCACCGTCGAAGACGGATGGCTGCAGCAGATTTGTGAAACCAACTCAGAATCTACGTGGATAACGGCCGAAACCACAGTGCCTGGATACTATGCGAGTACGGCAAATTTCTTCATCTATCCCGCAGATGACATGTGCTCAGGAGGTTAGGGCAGCGTGACAGAGAGACGGTCAGTCCGAGTCTGGAATCGGGTTAAAAACTCTGCTGGGAATGTAACTAGTCCTGAGTGGTTGACCTTCATCGTTGCGAGTGTTGCATTGTGTGTCGCGACGTATGTTCCATTTGCGGTCGAGGAGCGGTCCCGACAGGTCCAGAATCAGGGTAATTGCACCCAAGCATTGTTTGCGCTCCGCAAAGAGTTGGCATCGTACTATGCTCTCGATAAGAACGAAGATGGAACTGTCAAAGAGTCAGACGAGTCCACCTCCGATGAAGAAAGAGCCCGGAATTACAGCACTAGAGTTGATTTACAAAGCGCCCGCGACTCCGTTTATGCCGCTTGCGTAACTATTTGCGACAACGAAGGCGCTAAGATAGTGCATGCGGATTCCGATCCATGGATTGATTCTCCGACATCATTGTCGGATCGCTGGCTTCGAACTAATTTAGATGAGTTATTGCGTGCAACATCGACCAGCATCGACAAAATTTCAAAAATTTCGACTGGCTCATTCTTCAACCCTTTGAATTGGATGGGCGCCGACACATGCACTCGATAACAGCTTTTTCGTCCGATCTTCAGGTAAGTGAAGGCAGTCGGCCTATTAGAAACGGCGGGTGGATAGGTCAGGACTACGGGGTCGCTACAAGGGTCAACTTGCAAGTTCGCTCGTCGAGCTTTGACCTACGCTACGGCAGGGGTACCCACGTGGATCCGTCCCAGGTTCCCCAGCTACCTTGTCCGCTGTCCCAAACTATATGTGCGTCCGGCAGCCATGGTGGAGCCGGTGGAGGGGGCGGCACCCAGGGTGGCGGTGAAATGGTGTCTCGCCAGTCTGGCGGCTCGGTCATCGGCCCAGGTTGCCATCCCGGCGTCGGCGGTGCATCGGAATCCTGTGGTGCATACGGACCAATGGGGTCTTGCGGCAGAAACGAGATGCGGGAAAAATAATATGGCACGTTCGAAGATTTTGAGTCCGCGTACGCGGTATATCTCCAGCAACCTTGCGTAGCCGTGTGCCACTCAGCGGGACATTCCGTTAATGGAGTCGCCAACGAAATCTGCAGACCTGGCCCCTGCGTTAGAGCGGTCAAGGCAGCAAATGCAGCCGCGACAGCTCCTGGAAACACACTCCGTCTACGGATCATAAGCCGCGCAACTCTCCTTCCGCACGGGACATTACTCCTGATGATTTCATCGTCTAATAGCAACGCGCTGTTACATTGCGCGTCTTGCCGTGCTGGGTCCACATCGTCAGTGGTCATCGACATTTTTGAACGAGGGCCGCTCCATGCCCGGAGCCCTGAACACCGGCCAAACCCGCGTCAACAACCTACTACCACCCCGATCGCTACTTCATACCCGAGGAGGTCGGCGGGAAGCAACGACGAGGACGCTCCCTAGCTCAGGAGACCTCGACCTCTCGTCGGTCGACTGGCGAGTCATCCTGCGGGGTCAGCAGTTCGACGATGCGCGCGGTCACGGCAGCTGCCGTGGGGTGCTCCCACAACAGGGTCGGTGGCAGCGCCAGACCGGTGCGCTTCTCGAGGGAGCGGCGCAGTGCGACGGTCATGATGGAGTCGACGCCGGTCTCGACCAGCGGGACGCGCGCGTCGACATCGCCTGCGGGCAGGCCCAGTTCATGGGCCACCGCCTCGACGACCTGCTGCGCGACCCACTCGTCGACGTCGGCGTCACCCGGTCCGACCACCGCGTCGCCGGCGTCCGCGTCCGCCTGCCCGGTCGGCGCGACATCGGCCAGGATCGGCACCGCGGCCGCGCCCGGGAGCACCGGCAGCACAGCGACGTTGGGTTCTCCGGTACGCATCGCAGAATCCAGGGCCCGCATCGCGTCGTCGGCACCGATCGTGCCCATGCCCAGCGCTTCCAGCTGGGCCGCCACGAATCCCGAGGTGGAGCCCATCCCCAGACCACGCCAGGCGGTCCACGCGACGGCGACCGTCCGGTCTCCACGACGGTGTCGGTGCCGCGCCGTCGCGTCGAGGAAGGCGTTGGCGCACGCATAGGCGCCCTGCCCCGGGAAACCCGCCAGATACCCGCAGGACGAGTACAGCACCATCCAGTCGAGACGACCGGGCGGGAACAACTCGTGCAGGGCCAGGGTGCCGGCGACCTTGGGCCGCATCGCGGCCTGCAGGTCCTCGGGTGTCGTATTGGTCAGCAGGGCACCGGCTTCCACCCCCGCGGCGTGCACGACACCGCGGACCGTCGGCAGCTCCCGCAGCACCGCACGCAGCCGCTCCACCGCGCCGCCGGACGCGATGTCGATCGCCTCGACGTGCACCGAGACGCCGCGTTCTTCGAGCGCCGAAACCCCGCGAACCAGTTCGGATTGACTGCCGGCCCACTGTTCGCGGTGGGGCATGCCCGACCGGGACAGCAGCACGAGGCGACGAGCGCCGAGGTCGGCGAGGCGATGTGCGATGCGCAGGCCCAGCGCCCCGGTGCCACCGGTGATCAGATACGTCCCGGCGGGACTGCACGTCATCGCGGTGTCGGCGCCCAGGTGTGCATGGGCGAGCCGCGCCGTCAGGGCGACGCCGTCACGCACCACCACGACGCCGTGACCGTGCAGCGACGCCAGCACGCCGACTGGCAATCCGCCATCGGAGATGTCGAGCACGCCACCCCACAGCTGCGGATGCTCGGCAGCGGCAACCCTGGCCATGCCCCACAACGGAGCGTGGACCAGGTTGTCACCCTCGTGCACGCGTCGGGTCAGCACCCAGACACGTGCCGCAGAACCGTTGTGGTGCAGATGCTTCAGTGTCCGCAGCACCGTCTCCGCCGCTGCCTCGGGAGTTCCGTCCGCGGGTGGCAGCACCAACACGACCGTCCCCGCCGGGTGATCACCGGGCAGTTGATCGGGCGCGGCGCACCCTCGGCTCGGGATGTCCGCGGCGCCCAGATCGTGCTGCAGCCGGCCGAGTTCGTCGTCGTCCCCGCCGACGAGGACGACCTCGGATGGGCGGTCCTCGCGCCGGTACGGCGTCGGGTGCCACGACAGCTGGTGCAGCATCCGCGACGGATCGCCACCCCCGGAGTTCTCGAGCTCTTCGAACGTCATCGCGGTGATGACGGCGAGCACCGCGCCGGTCTCGTCGGCGATCGAGACGTCGGTGGTGGTGCCCTCCCGGTGACGCACGTGCAGCTGTGCCACCGTCGGCGGCTGCCCGTGGACGTGCACCCGCGCGATCCGCGCGGGCATCCGCAGCCGTGGCGGGCCGTCGAACACTGTCGACGCCGCCGACGTCGCGGCGTCCAGCAGACCTGCCCAGGTGGTCGGCTTCGATCCGTCCGCCTCGGCCGACACCAGGGCGGAGAGTTCCCCGTCGCCTCTCCTCAGCTCGAGCACTTCCCAGCCGAATCCCATGGCGGCCACCCCGACGCCGGCGAGGGTGTCCACCACATGGCCGGCCGGTAGCTGCTCCACACACCCCGCGCCGATGTCGAGGCTGCCGACGGTCAGTTCGTCGGGCGCCAGCATGGCACTGCTGTGGGTGAGCCAGGAGCTGTCCGCGTCGCCCGCGTCGTCCGCCGTCAGACGTGACGACAGACGCAACGAGCGGCCCTGCAGGACCACCTGGATGTCGCGCTCCCGGGCGGGCGCCACCGGTGTTCGCAACCGCACGTCGGTCAGATCGCCACCGGCTGCGGTCAGGAATGTGTTGAGCAGCACCGCCGCCGGCACGATCTCGGTGTCCTGGACCGGATGGTCCCCCGGATAGGGCCGGTTCGCCATGTCCAACCGGGTCTGCCAGACCCGCGCCGGCACCGCCCCCGCCACCTCCACCACCCCGCCGAGCAGGGTGTGCGACCCGACATCGTGGATGGCGCGAATGCCCGGCGGCGGCGTCGGAGTGCGCCAGAACCGGCGATGCCGCCACTGCGTGCCCGGCAGGTCCGCAGCCCACGCGGTCGCCGTGGTGAGCCCGTGGGCCACCGGCGCCCCGTGGCAGTACAACGCCCCGATCGCCGCGCCGAGCGCGCGGCGCTCGGGCTGGTCGCGCCGCAGCACCGGCACCACCGCGTGCTCGGTGGCGTTGCAGTGCAGCAGCGTCTCGACCACCGAGTGCGACACCACCGGATGTGCCGACACCTCCAGGAACAGTCGATGTCCGTCCTCGGCGGCTGCCTGCACCGCCTCGGCGAAACGCACCCGGCCCCGGAGGTTGACCACCCAGTAGCCGGGACCCCGCGGCGCCGTCGACCGCGGGTCGGGCAGCGCGGTGGTGTAGAGCGGCACCCGGGCCGCGCCGGCCACCGGCAGGCCACCGACAAGTCGCGCGAGCTCGGCGGTCAGCAAATCCATTGCGGGGCTGTGGAATGCCACGTCGGTGTTGACCCTGCGCACCATGGTGCCCTCATCGGTCCACGCCTCGACCACCTCGTCGACGGCCGCCACCATGCCCGACACCACCGTGGACTCGGGCGACGCGCTGATCGCCGCCACCACATCGGTGCGGTCCCGCAGCCGGTGTTCGGCTTCGGCGAACGGCAACCGCACCAGCGCCATCGCGCCCTCGCCCATCACCGATCTGAATCCCCGCGCCCGGAAGCAGGCCACTGCTGCGCCGTGGACGAGGTCGAACACCCCGGCCACCACACAGGCGGCGACCTCGCCGACGGAGTGCCCGATCACCGCCGCGGGTGTCACCCCGCGGTCCCGCAGCACCGCGGCCAGGCCGACCTGCATCGCGAACGTCAACGCCTGCACCTGGTCGGTGCCGCCCAGCTGCTCGGCGGTCAGCGCCTCGCGGGCGGAGAAGCCGAGCTCGCGGCGGAACACCACGTCCACCTCGTCGATGGTTTCGGCGAACACCGGTTCGGTCGCGAGCAACTCGCGCCCCATACCCGCCCAGTGCGATCCGTGGCCCGAGAACACCCACACCGCACCGCTTTCCGCACCGGGCACCACAGAACCGGTCACGACGCGCGGGTCACGGACCTGCAGCGCCATCGCGTCGAGCGCGTCGACGGCGGCGGACGCGGCGGCGGCCTCGGTGAGACCGTCGGTCACCACTGCGCCCCGGACCGGCTCGTGGGAGCGGCGCGTCCACATCGTCGCGGCGACGTCGTCGACGCCGAACTCCGCTGTCCGCAGATGCTCGGCCAGCGCCGATGCCTGTGCGCCGAGTCGCGTCTCCGAGCGCGCCGACAGCGGGATGACGACCGCCCGCCCCGGCGCCTCCTTCGGGCAGGCAGCGGCGGGGGCCTCCTCGATCAGCACGTGGGCGATCGTGCCGCCGTAGCCGTAACTGCAGACCGCGGCGCGGCGCGGGTCGGCGCCCCGCGGCCACGGCTCGACCGCGGTGGGCACCCGCAAGCCACTGGCGGCCCAATCGACCGCGGTGGTCAGCGTTTTCACCCCCGCGGTGGGCGGCAGCAGTTCGTGGTGCAGCGCAAGCGTCGCCTTGATCAGCCCGACGACGCCTGCTCCACCTTCGAGGTGACCGGTGTTCGGCTTCACCGACCCGATCGCACACGGCTCCGCGGCGCGGCCCGCTCCGTAGACGGCAGCCAGCGCATTGACCTCCACCGGATCGCCGGTGGGCGTGCCGGTGCCGTGCGCCTCGATGTAGCCGACGCTGGCCGGGGCGACATCGGAGGCCCGGCACGCCAGCCGGAACAGATCCTGCTGCGCCTCGCCGTTGGGCGACATGATGCCGACGGTGCGGCCGTCCTGGGCCACCGCCCCGCCGCGGACCACCGCGAGCACCCGGTCACCGTCGCGCTGCGCGTCGTCGAGTCGCTTGAGCACGACGACGCCGGCGCCCTCACCGCGCCCGTACCCGTCGGCCGACGCGTCGAACGTCTTGCACCGACCGTCGGGGGCGGTCGCCCCCGCGATGTCGAGCACCCTGGTCAACCCCGGCCCGATGAGCGCGCTGACGCCGCCGGCGAGCACGAGCGACGTCTCGCCGTCGCGCAGCAGTTGACACCCCTGATGCACGGCCACCAGCGACGCCGCGCACGCGGCGTCCAGTGCGACGCTCGGGCCGCGCAGGTCCAGCAGGTGCGAGACCCGGTTGGCCACCCCACACAGCGAGGTGCCGATCCCGGTCCATGCCTCGATCCCGGCGAGATCCTCCATGATCAGCTTGCCGTAGTCGTCGGAGTTCACCCCCATCAACACCGCGGTGTCGCTGCCGGCCAGTGACCGCGGCGAGATTCCGGCGTGCTCGAGCGCCTCCCAGGAAACCTCCAGCGCCAACCGCTGCTGCGGGTCCATCAACTCGGCCTCGCGCGGCGACACCCCGAAGAATTCGGCGTCGAAACCCGGCAGGTCGTCGATGAAGGTGCCCCACGGCGTCGTATCGCGCAGCACCGCCGCGTTGCGCGGGTCGCGATGCAGATAGGGCTCCCACCGCTCGGCGGGCACTCGTCGCACGGCGCTGCCCCCGGCGAGCAGGAACGACCAGAATTGTCCGGGGGTGGTGATGGCGCCCGCCAACCGGCAACCGATACCGACGATGGCGATCGGCGCGCGAGCGGTCAGTTCCACGGTTGGGTCGCCGGAGCGACTCGCGGCGCGAGTGTGTGGTTAGCCTTTCCTAAGCCTGACTTCGGCATGCCGGACATCCTGGCACACCGTCCGTCCGGACAGGGAGGTACGTGGCCCGGTTCTCACCCGGGCGGCGGCTGCGCGCCCGGGTCCCCGAGATCGATCTCGACCGCGTAAGACGTGATGGCGCGGATCTTCTCGCCCTCGAACTCGTAGATCGCGCAGCTCGCCACCGCGGTGACCCCGTCGGGGCGGACATACCGGACGACGGTGTCCACGGCGACGACGTCGGCACCTGCGGCGGTCACACAGCGGTCGAACTCCATCGACGTGCCCTCGAGACTGTCGAGGGTCTCCTGACAGGTGCGCCGCACGGCATCAGCACCCTCGAGGACCATGTAGCCGACGATCGTCCACTTCACATCCGTGGCGAGGTAGCCCAACGCGTCCTGGAACCGGTGCTCGGAGAACGCACGGCCGACGGCGCCGGGATCGAATGCCATTCAGGGACCGTAGCGCCCCGAGCCCGGGGCACGGTAAGAGTGGAGGCATGAAGCTGTCTGGGATCGGCCTGTGGAGTTCGCAACTGCGCTACGGAAATCCGGCTGAAGCGGCCGAAGCCGCCGCCGAACTCGATGAACTGGGTTTCACCGCGCTGTGGATTCCCGACGTCGGCGGCCCGGTCCTGGATTCGGTCGACAACCTGCTGTCGGCCACCGAGAAGACGGTGATCGCCACGGGCATCCTGAACCTGTGGATGCACGACCCGGCAGAGGTGGCCGCGCGTTACGCCTCGCTGACCGACACCCACGGCGAGCGTTTCCTGCTCGGCATCGGGGTGAGCCACGCCCCGCTGATCGATTCGAAGGAGCCGGGCCTGTACCGCAAGCCGTTGGCCGCCACGAAGGCGTTCCTCGACGGCATCGACGGTTCGCCGCAACCAGTCCCGACGGCCAACCGCGTGCTCGCCGCCCTGGGCCCGAAGATGCTCGAGCTGTCGGCATCTCGGGCCGGCGGCGCGCATCCCTACCTGAGCACCCCCGACCACACTCAGACCGCGCGCGGAATCCTCGGTGACGGCCCGATGCTGCTGCCGGAGCAGACCGTCATGCTCACCGACGACAGAGACCAGGCGCGGGCCGTCGGAACCGAGTGGCTGCGTTCGTATCTGGCGCTGCCCAACTACGCCAACAATCTGCTGCGGTCAGGCTTCAGCGAAGACGACGTGGCCTCGGTCAGCGATCGCCTGTTCGACGCGCTGATCGCCTGGGGTGACGAGGACGCGGTCGCGGCTCGGATCGCCGAGCACCGTGACGCGGGCGCAGACCACGTCTGCATCCAGGTGCTCACCGCCGACCCCCGGGAATTCCCGCGTGAGCAGTGGCGCCGGCTGGCGGCCGCGCTGCTGTAGCGCCGTCACGCCAGCAGGTCCCGCACGACCGCGTCGGCCAGCAGTCTGCCGCGATCGGTGAGCACCAGCCGCTCACCTTCAGTGCGCAGCAGCCCGTCGTCGACCGCCCGCGCCGCATGATCGTTTTCGGCCGCGGACAACACCGCCGCCGGCAGCCCCGACCGCAACCGCACCCGCAGCATCACGTCCTCAACGTGCGAGGTGTCGGTGTCGAGCCGTTCGAAGTCCGCGACCGGGAGCGCGCCGCCGCCGACAGCTTCGGCGTAGGCGTTGGGATGCTTGACATTCCACCACCGGGTGGAGTCGATGTAGCCGTGGGCGCCGGGCCCGGCACCCCACCATTCGCCGCCCTGCCAGTAGCCGAGGTTGTGCCGGCACTCGCCTCCCGGCCGCGCCCAGTTCGACACCTCGTACCAGTCCAGGCCCGCGTCGGCGAGCCGGCGGTCGAGCAGTTCGTAGCGCCGGGCCAACACGTCGTCGTCGGGAGCGGGCATCTCGCCCCGGCGCACCCGCCGGGCCAGCGCGGTGCCGTCCTCGACGATCAACGCGTAGGCCGAGACGTGGTCGACGCCGGCAGCCAGTGCGGCGTCGACCGACCGCAGCAGATCGTCATCGGTCTCCCCCGGCGTGCCGTAGATGAGATCGATGTTGACGTGGTCGAAGCCGGCCGCGGTGGCTTCGCGCGCCGCGTCGAGCGCCCGGCCCGGCGAATGCACCCGGTCCAGCGCGGCCAGGACGTGCCGCGCGGTCGACTGCATGCCCAGCGACACCCGGGTGAACCCGGCGGAGCGCAGCCCGGCGAAAAACCCCGGCGACGTCGACTCCGGGTTGGCCTCGGTGGTGACCTCGGCGCCGGGGGCGAGCGGGAGATGTGCGCGGACCGCGTCCAGCACGGCCGTCAGCCCTGCTGCGCCCAGCAGCGACGGCGTGCCACCGCCGACGAACACGGTCTGCACCTGTGGCACGTCGCCGAGGTGGACCGCGGCCAGCCGCAGTTCGTCGCGCAGCGCGGCCAGCCAGCCTTCCGGGGTTCCACCCCCGAGCTCGGCCGGGGTGTAGGTGTTGAAGTCGCAGTATCCGCAGCGTGTCGCACAGAACGGCACATGCACGTAGACCCCGAAAGGACGCGACGGACGCGCGGTCAGCACCGGCAGCGTCGTCTGAGTCGCCGTCTGGGTCCTCGCGGTCACCGGACCAGTCTCCCAGAGCATGCGGCGGCCGGTCGTGAGCGCTGATTTCGCCCAGTTAGGGCCGGTGGCGGCATCCGTGGCACAATTGGTTGCGTGACTGCAGCCCACAGCCTCTCCCGCAGGGTCTCGCTGGTGGCGCGCCTTCATGTCGACTTCAAGCGCGTTTGTTCTTCCTGCTGTCTGCCTTGACCTCGTAGAACCTGCCCACCTGAACTTCAGCTGGCCGCCGGATCTGCGCCGCCGGACAGCCACCGGTGACAAGCGCGCGATCCCCACGCCGGCTCCGACGAGGAGCACGACACGATGACCACCGCACCGAACACATCTACCGGTTCACCGGCGCCTGCCAAGGCCGCCAAGCCCGCCAAGCGTCCCCGCGGCGAAGGCCAGTGGGCGCTCGGCTACCGCGAGCCGCTCAACCCCAACGAACAGTCCAAGAAGGACGACAACCCCCTCAACGTGCGTGCCCGCATCGAGGACATCTACTCGAAGAACGGCTTCGAGAGCATCGACAAGGGTGATCTGCGCGGCCGATTCCGCTGGTGGGGGCTGTACACCCAGCGCAAACCCGGCTACGACGGCACCTGGACCGGCGACGAGAACACCGACATGCTCGAGGACGAGTACTTCATGCTGCGGGTCCGCAGCGACGGCGGCGCCCTCACCACCGCTGCGCTTCGCACCCTCGGCGGTATCTCCACCGAGTTCGCCCGCGACACGGCAGACATCTCCGACCGGCAGAACATCCAGTACCACTGGATTGACGTCAAGAACATGCCGGAGGTCTGGCGCCGCCTCGACGAGGTGGGCCTGCAGACCACCGAGGCCTGCGGCGACTGCCCGCGCGTCGTGCTGGGCTCTCCGCTGGCCGGCGAGTCGCTCGACGAGGTGATCGACGGCACACCTGCGGTCGACGAGATCGTCAGGCGCTACATCGGCAAGCCGGAGTACTCCAACCTGCCGCGCAAGTTCAAGACCGCGATTTCCGGTCTGCAGGATGTCGTGCACGAGGTCAACGACGTGGCGTTCATCGGCGTCGAGCATCCCGAACACGGCCCCGGCTTCGACCTGTGGGTCGGCGGTGGGCTGTCCACCAACCCGATGCTGGGCCAGCGGGTGGGCGCCTGGGTGCCGCTCGACGAGGTGCCCGACGTCTGGGAGGGCGTGGTCAGTGTGTTCCGTGACTACGGCTACCGCAGGCTGCGCGCGAAGGCGCGACTGAAGTTCCTGATCAAGGACTGGGGCGTGGAGAAGTTCAGGAAGGTTCTCGAACAGGAATACCTGAAGCGGCCCCTGCTGGACGGACCGGCCCCCGACCCGGTGACCCGGCCCATCGACCACGTCGGTGTGCAGAAGCTCAAGAACGGCCTCAACGCCGTCGGCGTCGCCCCGATCGCGGGCCGCGTGTCCGGCACGATCCTGACGAAGGTCGCCGACCTGGCCGAGGCCGCCGGCAGCGACCGGGTCCGGTTCACGCCGTACCAGAAGCTGATCGTGCTCGACGTGCCCGACCACAAGCTCGATGAGCTGCGCGCCGGACTGGACGCGCTGGGGCTGCCCTCCACCCCGTCGCATTGGCGGCGCAACCTGATGGCCTGCACGGGTATCGAGTTCTGCAAGCTGAGCTTCGCCGAGACCCGCAGCCGGTCCCAGACTCTGGTTCCAGAGCTGGAGCAGCGGCTCGAGGACATCAACTCCCAGCTCGACGTCCCGGTGACCATCAACATCAACGGCTGCCCGAACTCGTGCGCGCGTATCCAGGTCGCCGACATCGGATTCAAGGGCCAGATGATCGACGAGGGGAACGGCCCCGAGGAAGGGTTCCAGGTCCATCTGGGCGGCAGCCTCGGTTTGGACAGCGGCTTCGGCCGCAAGCTGCGTCAGCACAAAGTCCTGGCCACCGAGCTCGGCGACTACATCGAGCGGGTTGTTCGCAACTTCGTGAAACAACGCGAGCATGGTGAGCGTTTCGCTACGTGGGCACTACGAGCAGACGAGGCGGACTTGAGGTGACGGATTTGATCGCGGACACGGATCTGCAGGCGCTGGCCGAGCGTGGCGCGGCGGAACTCGGTGAGGACGCCAGCGCCGAGGACCTGCTGCGCTGGACCGACGAGAACTTCGGTGCCGACTACATCGTGGCCTCCAACATGCAGGATGCGGTGTTGGTCGATCTGGCTGCCAAGGTCCACCCCGGGGTGGACGTGCTGTTCCTCGACACCGGCTACCACTTCGTCGAGACCATCGGCACCCGCGACGCGGTCGAAGCGGTCTACGACATCAACGTCGTCAACGTGCGCCCTGAGCTCACCGTGGCCGACCAGGACTCGGTGCACGGCAAGGACCTGTTCGCCCGGGACGCGGCCGCGTGCTGCGGGATGCGCAAGGTCGAACCGTTGGGCAACGCGCTGAAGAACTACTCCGCATGGGTGACCGGAATCCGTCGGGTGGAAGCACCGACACGCGCCAACGCTCCATTGATCAGCTGGGACAAGGCTTTCGGGCTGGTGAAGATCAACCCGTTGGCGGCGTGGAGCGATGAGGCCATGCAGGATTACATCGACAACAACGGCATCCTGGTCAATCCTCTTGTCTTCGAGGGTTACCCGTCGATCGGTTGCGCACCTTGCACGGCCAAGCCGCTCGAGGGCGCGGATCCGCGCAGCGGCCGCTGGGCCGGCCAGACGAAGACGGAATGCGGGCTGCACGCGTCGTGACGCTCGTGCTGACCGCGCACGGCAGCGCCGACCCGCGATCGGCGGCAACGGTGCGGTCGGTCGCCGACTGCATACGCCGGCTGCGGCCTGGTCTGGACACCCGGGTTGCGTTCTGCGAGCAGAACTCTCCGAATCTGCGCGACGTGCTCGCCACGGTGACGAATCGCGCGGTGGTCGTCCCGCTGCTCCTAGCCGACGCCTACCACGCCCGGGTCGACATCCCGGCGATGATCGCCGAATCCGGCGCCGACGCCCGCCGGGCCGAGGTGCTCGGTGAGGACGACCGGTTGATCCATGTGCTGCGTCAGCGGCTCGAGCACGCCGGGGTCTCGCGACTGGATCCCGGCGTCGGGGTGCTGGTGACCGCGGTCGGCTCGTCCCATCCACAGGCCAACGCACGCACCGCGGTGGTGGCGCGTGAACTCACGCTCACCACCCTCTGGACGGCCACCACGGCGTTCGCAACCGGCCCGCAGCCCACGCCGGCGGAAGCCGCCGCGGAACTGCGTGCGCGGGGAGCCACCCGGCTGGTCATCGCGCCGTGGTTCCTTGCCCACGGTCGCATCACCGACCGGGTGGCGAAGTTCGCACGAACAGAAGGCATTCCGATGTCTGCGCCGCTGGGCGCACATCGCCAAGTGGCCGAAACGGTGCTGGACCGCTTCGACGCGGCGAGCGCCTCCCGGATGGCCGCCTAAGCGCCGGTCGCAGCGACCGGTGTGGGCACCGGCGGGGTCCAACGCCCGTCGAGTATCTCGGCACGAGGCCGGTAGAGCCGGATCAGATAATTCCACCCGTCCGGGGTCACGATGGCATTCGGCGGGACTTCGCCCTCGGCCGACGGGACAAAACACACAGTGACCGAGCCGTCGGCGTCCCGGACACCCGTCACGCTGTTGACGGTGTAGAGGTTCGCGGCGTTCGGTTCGAAGAATCCGCGTGCGTTGTACACCGACACCGACCAGAACGCGTCGACCGGCACGTCGGTGAACACCATCTGATAGTCACCGGGCGGAACCTGCGGGTCGCCCCCGATGTACGTCGCCTCCGACGTCGGCAGCCCACCCCACCCGGCAGCACATCCGATCAGGTGCCGGACCGGATCGACCTCCCCCCGGCCACGGCCTGGTTGTCGGAGAACATCCGGTGGGTCTCCGCCCGGACGAAGTTGTCGACGTTGACCCGGATCGCCATCGCGTAGTCCCCTGTCTCTTCCGCGCGCCCGCGCAGCGAATCGGAACTGCAGGCTATCGGAATCGCCTCAGCTCGGTGCGGCGCCGGCAGGGTTGCCGGCCCGCAGGGACTGGTCACTGGCGGCGACGGCCATCTCCGTGGTCATCCAGTCGCCTGCTTGTAGATCTTGGTGATGGCGCCGTGGTCCTTGTCGAACAGCTCGGGATCGACCTTCTCCCAGCCGCCGAGGTCGTCGATCGTCCACAGCTTCTCCGGGGCCGGGAACTTGTCGGCGAACTCGGCCAGCACGGCCGGGTCCACGGGCCGGAAGTTCGCCTCGGCCCACAGCGTCTGTGCCTCTTCGGTGAACTGGAAGTTCAGGAAGTCAGTCGCCTTGTCCCGGTGCCGACTGGTCGTCACCACCGCCGCCGGGTTCTCGATCTTGAACGTCTGCGGCGGGTTCACGTACTCCAGATCGAAGTTGAGCGCCTCGTTCTCGTAGGCCAGCAGCACGTCGCCGCTGCCCTGCTCGAACACGTCGGTGGCCTCGCGCCCCGATGCCGGGCGCAGCTTGACGTGTTCGGTCACCAGTTCGTCGACGAATGCGATGCCGGCCTCGGGGTTTCGGCCACCGTCGCTGGCCCACGCGTACGGGGCCAGCAGATTCCACTTGGCCGCGCCCGAACTCAGCGGACTCGGGGTGATGACCTCGATTCCCGGCGCCAACAGGTCGTCCCAGTCCCGGATGTTCTTGGGGTTGCCGGGCCGCACCGCGAAGCTGACCACCGAACCGAACGGGATGCCCCGGGTGGCGCCCGCATCCCAGTCCTCGCTGACCTTTCCGGCCTCGACCAACCGGGTGATGTCGGGCGCGACCGAGAAATTCACCAGGTCAGCGGGCTTGCCGGACTCCACGTCCCGCGACTGGTCGCTGGAGGAGGCATACGACACGGTGACCGCCACGTCGGCACCTTCCTCGGTGGCGGCGAACGCGGGAGCCGCCTTGGCCCACCCGGGCTCCGGTACCGCGAACGCGGCCATGGTCAGGGTGATCTCGGCGTCGGACGGGCCGGTGTCCTCGCCGACCACGTCACTGGGTCCACCGCCGCAGGCCGCGAGAAGGGTCACCGCCAGAGCGAGGGCCGCCCCCGTGCGCCACCGGGACGTGCCCCCGATCACCGGGTGAGCAGCCACATGACGATGACGAGGACGATCAGCGCGACCAGCGCCATCGTCACGCGTGACCGCGGCATGCCGCTCATGAGTCTGCTCCTTCGCTGTCTGCGACGTCCCGGTGACGGCGCATCCGCTGGCGAAGCCGGATACCGTTACCCAGGGCACCGTCGAGCAACACCGCGATGCCGTACGCCAGCGACAGCACCACCGGCATCACCACCACCGTCTGCACGACGAACGGCAGACCGGTGAGCCAGAGCTCCACGCCGTCCCACCAACCGAGAAAGCCGTTCATCCGGTCAGACTATGCGTCCGGCGATCACCGAACACACCCGGTGTTCTGAGTAGACGACGGGGTGCCCGGCAGTTGATGATGTGCCAATGGCTTTGCAGCAAACCGAGGCTTCCGACGGCTCGACCGGCGACGGACGCTCATCCTTCACCGTGGTGCCCCAGCCGCTCTCGTACCCCGGCAGTACTCTGCGAAACCCGTTTCCTCCCATCGCGGACTACGCCTTCCTGTCCGACTGCGAGAACACCTGCCTGATCTCGTCGGCCGGTTCGGTGGAGTGGCTGTGTGTGCCGCGGCCCGACTCGCCGAGCGTGTTCGGGGCGATCCTGGACCGGGGCGCGGGACATTTCCGGCTGGGCCCCTACGGGGTGTCGGTGCCCGCGGCCCGTCGCTACCTGCCGGGCAGCCTGATCCTGGAGACCACCTGGCAGACCCACACCGGCTGGCTGATCGTGCGTGATGCGCTGGTGATGGGCCCGTGGCACGACCTCGAGACCCGGTCCCGCACCCATCGCCGTACCCCGATGGACTGGGATGCCGAGCACATCCTGCTGCGCACCGTGAAGTGTGTGAGCGGCACCGTGGAAGTGGTGATGAACTGCGAGCCGTCGTTCGACTACCACCGGGTCAGCGCCGGCTGGGAGTACTCCGCCCAGGCGTACGGAGAGGCGATCGCGCGCGCCAACAAGAACCCTGACTCGCACCCGACGCTGCGGTTGACCACGAACCTGCGCATCGGGCTCGAGGGCCGCGAAGCCCGCGCCCGGACCCGGCTCAGTGAGGGCGACAACGTGTTCGTCGCGCTGAGCTGGTCGGGGCACCCGGCCCCTCAGACGTTCGAGGAAGCCGCCGACAAGATGTGGAAGACCAGCGAGTCCTGGCGGCAGTGGATCAACGTCGGCGACTTCCCCGACCACCCGTGGCGGTCCTACCTGCAGCGCAGCGCGCTGACGCTGAAGGGCCTGACCTACTCCCCGACCGGCGCGCTGCTGGCGGCCCCGACCACGTCGCTACCCGAAACGCCCCAGGGTGAACGCAACTGGGACTACCGCTACGCATGGGTGCGCGACTCGACTTTCGCGCTGTGGGGTCTCTACACCCTGGGCTTGGACCGTGAGGCCGACGACTTCTTCGCGTTCATCGCCGACGTCTCCGGCGCCAACAACGGCCAACGCCACCCTCTGCAGGTGATGTACGGCGTGGGTGGCGAACGCAGCCTCATCGAAGAGGAACTCAACCACCTGTCCGGCTACGACAGCGCCCGCCCGGTCCGGATCGGCAACGGCGCCTACAACCAGATGCAGCACGACATCTGGGGCACCATGCTCGACTCGGTGTACCTGCACACCAAGTCCCGCGAGCAGATTCCGGAGACGCTGTGGCCGGTGCTCAAGGAACAGGTCGAGGAGGCCATCAAGCACTGGCGTGAACCCGACCGCGGGATCTGGGAGGTGCGCGGCGAGCCCCAGCACTTCACCTCGAGCAAGATCATGTGCTGGGTCGCGCTGGACCGCGGCGCGAAGCTGGCCGAACTGGAGGGCGAGAAGTCCTACTCCCAACAGTGGCGGGTGATCGCCGAGGAGATCAAGGCCGACATCCTCGAACACGGCGTCGACTCCCGCGGTGTGCTCACCCAGCGCTACGGCGACGACGCACTGGACGCCTCGCTGCTGCTGGCCGTGCTGACCCGCTTCCTGCCCTCCGACGACCCGCGCATCCGCGCCACCGTGCTGGCCATCGCCGACGAGCTCACCGAGGAAGGCCTGGTGCTGCGTTACCGGGTCGAGGAGACCGACGACGGGCTGGCCGGCGAAGAGGGCACCTTCACGATCTGTTCGTTCTGGCTGGTGTCGGCGCTGGTGGAGATCGGTGAGTTCAACCGGGCCAAGCATCTGTGCGAGCGGTTGCTGTCGTTCGCCAGCCCGCTGCATCTGTATGCCGAGGAGATCGAGCCCCGTACCGGTCGCCACCTGGGCAACTTCCCGCAGGCGTTCACCCACCTGGCCCTGATCAACGCGGTGGTGCACGTCATCCGCGCCGAAGAAGAAGCCGACACCTCCGGCAACTTCCAGCCGGCCAACGCCCCGATGTAGCGGCCCGAGCTACTTCCGGGGCACGTTGTCGATCATCGCCGTGGCGATCTCGGCGGCTTCGTCGGTGATGCGGTACCCACACGCCCACGCCTCCACCGTCAGGTTGGCGACCAGCGTCACCGCGTGCTGACAGCCCCAGCCGTCGGCACCTTCCTGGTTGGCGGTCTGGGTGATCATGGTGTCGTCCATCTGCAGGTCCTCGAGTGCCCACAGATAATCGCCGTCCCCCACCCCGATCGCGTTGTTGGCGCAGTCTGCCCAGATGGCCGCCGACTTGTCGAAGAACTCCTGGGCGTTCTCGGCGGCCGGATACAACACCGCCGTCTGCTCGACCCAGTGGTCGTTGTCGTCGGTGGGTTCGCGGGCCACCTGATCACGGACCGCCGTCCAGCCCGTGCCCGCATACACCGGTTCCTCGGCGCCGTACACCGCGCCGAGACAGTCGGGGTCGGACACCTTTGCGGAATGGTCGGTCATCTGGTCGAGTTCGCTGGTGACCTTCATCTGCGTCGCACCCATGATCCCGTTGAGCTCACCGATGGTGAGCAGCACGGCGTCCAAATCGGCCTCGTCCAGCGGCGGGACGTCCACCGGGACACCCTGGCCCGGGCTCTGACGGGTCGCCGTGCCCTGCACCGAGTGCACGCACCCCGTCAGCAGCACCGACGCAACGAGCACCGCGGCGACGGCACCGACGCAGCGGTTCGCGAGCACAGTCACCGGGTGGTCGGTCAGGGACACCCAGGCATTGTGCCCGCCGGACACGGCGTCGTCAGCGCCGCGCCGCGATCTTGTCGAGAATGAGTTCGGTGACACCGACGGCTGACCGCTCGCCGGCTGCCGCCCGGGGGTCGGTCAGCTCCACGTCGACGATGCAGTCTCCGGCCAACCCCAGAGCACGCGAGGTGGCCGTGGAACCGGGACCTGCGGTTGCGTGCAGCACGCTCGCCGAGACCACCCGATCGTCGAGCGCGACGCCGAAAACCCTGCTCAACTCGTCGGCTCCGGGCCCGGCGTGCTGCAGCGCCACCGTCTGACCGTTGCAGCGCCGCCACTGGTCGGTGAGCGTGGCGAAGAACTCCTGCGCGTCGGCGGCGCTGGCCATCTGCACCACCCCGAAGAAACCGGACACCGGAGGCCCGTCGAAGCCGCCCCCGGCCCAGGAACCGGTGGCCACCGCCTGCACGGGGCCGTCGTCGTAGACGATCTTCTGCAGGCGGTACGCGGTGCTGACGCAGTGCACCGGGGTCGCCTGCACCTCGCCGACGCTGCGCAGCAGCATGTCGGCGTCACCCTCGACGAGCTGGCCCATCAGAGCGTCGGGTCCGGTCCCGAGCGTCGCGGACAGTTCCTGCGCGTTTGGAAGGAACTGGCCGAGCGGAACCGCCCTCGAGGGTTGGGCGGCCTCGACAATGCGCACCACCGGCCGCTGGTCGACCGGTGCGCCCACACAGCCGGTCAGCGCACAACCAGCAGTCACCATCGCAGCCAGAGCCGCCCAGCGCGCTGCCGACATGCCGCCTCTTTCGTCACAGGTGCTACTTACTCTGGCGTCTTGATAGCACGCGACGGACACTCATGCGACCGCTTCGATCGACAACTTGAGGTCAGCCTTGCGCCACGTCGGCCGATCGCGCTCGACCACCGGGGCAGGAGAACCGGACACTAGGCCCACTGGTGGCAGTTACGGACGATCGCCGCGACCGCCCCGGATTCAATCAGCTGACGGGCCGCTTCGTGATCGGCGGCGGGCGAACGATCACGCCCGAGAGGTGGCACCTGCGCGCGGAGCAACTCGTGGACAGCGCGAGTGCCAACCCCGGCGCGGCCACCGCGGCAGTCGAGTGCTTGTGTCGCACAGACCAATTCGATCGATAGTATGCCCTGTAGTCTGTCGATCGCGTCCATTGCCATCAGGGCACCGGTCATGCCCATGCTCACGTGGTCCTCCTGCCCACCGGATGTCGGGACATTGTCGGTGCTCACCGGATAGGCCAGGGCTCGCAACTCACTGAGAAGTGCTGCGGCGGTGTATTGGGACAGCATGTAGCCGCTCGACGCGCCCCGCCCGTCGCCCAGAAAGGCCGGCAACCCACGGTTCTCCGACGGCGCCAGCAGCCGGAATACCCGGCGCTCGGCCATCGAGGCAAGGTCGGCAACCGCGATACGAAGCGTATCGAACCCCAATGCCAGCGCTTGCCCGTGGAAATTGCCTGCCGAGACGATGTGGGGCGGATCGGCGAAGACCAATGGGTTGTCCGTCACTGCGTTGATCTCGTTGTCAGCGATCTGGCCGAAGAATGCTGCCCCCAATCGCGCCGATCCGTGGACTTGAGGCACGCATCGAGTTGAGTACGGGTCCTGTCTGCCACCGCAGTATTCGGTGAGATGTTCGGAGCCGAAAGTAGTGTTGTATAAATTCATCGCCGTTCTGGACTGCCCCTCACCCCCGCGCAATCGTTGCACCCGCGGATCGAAAGGCGATGTCGCGCTGAGCAGCGCCTCGGTCGACATCGCAGCTGTCGCGTCGGCCGTGTCCAACAGAACTTCAACCCGGGCGGCGACAATGGCTGCGATCCCCGCCATGAAGTGCGTCCCGTTGAGCAGCGAGAGCCCTTCCTTGTACGACAGGGTCAGTGGTGCGATCTCGAGCTCTGCCAGCACCTGCGCACCTGTGACACGCCGACCGGAGCTGTCGAGCAGTTCCCCGTCTCCGATCAACGGCAAGAATGCGTGTGCCGACGGTGCCAGATCACCGCTCGCGCCCAACGAGCCGCTCCGAGGAACGATCGGGACAAAACCGCTGTTGAGAATGTGGGCGATGCGTTGCAGTACTGCTGAACGGATGCCGGAGTGGGCTCGCAGTAGGCCATTCAGGCGCACGATCACACCCGCGCGCACGACGTGGTTCGGTAACGGGTCCCCCCAGCCGGCAGCATGGCTGCGCAACAGGTCATCCTGTGCGGCAGCGCTTTCGGCTAGATCGACGTCGTTGACCATCAGCGCCCCCACGCCGGTGGTGACACCGTAGATGAGGGCCCCCTTGGCCACCAACTCGTCCAGAGTGCTCCGATTGCGATCTACCGCCTTCAGGCACTCCGGTGATAGCTCGATGTGGACGGGGCCAGTCGCCGCCCAATTGAGGGCATGCCGAGACAGGTGTCCGTCCAGGACGAGCGAATCGCGCATCTCGTGACCGCGGTCTGATGCGGTTGTCTCAAAGTCGAGGCGAGTCTCGCTCATGCGAACCTCATGGCCGTCACCGACGGTGCCGAGTGCCCAGGCTTGGGTACCGTCATTGCCGAGCCAATCCCTCCACTGTCAGGGCAGCTCACACGTCACCACCTTCCCCGACGGGGTCATGGGGAGCGTGTCGAGCAAATGGATCATGTTCGGACGCTTGTAAAAGACGAGGTGCGCCCGACAGTGCGCGGCAATCGTTGCTGAGCTGACCTGCTCGTCCGCCACGACCGCGACGTTGACCTGTTCGCTGTCAGATGCCGCGCTCTTGCCGTACGCCTTGACCGCCGACACTCCCGGAATTGCGGCGATGACGTCCTCGACTTCGCGCGGCACAACCTTGAGGCCGTTAACGTTGATGATCTCACTCTCCCGGCCGGCCAGCAGGTAAGAGCCATCAGGGCAGCCTGATACGAGGTCGCCAGTGCGGTACCAGGACTGCTCGACACTCGAGGAGTCGAGACCGTCCTCGTCGAAGTAGCCGGCCATCACCATTGGCGACCGCACCAGCATCGTCTCGAAAGCGGGTTCGGTCGCCGGGCACAATCGGATGTCGACGCCCTCGGCGGCGACGCCGACGGTGTTCGGCTGTTCAGCCTGCTCCTGGGTTCGCGCGACGGAGATCAGGGCCGTCTCGGTGGTCCCGTACATCGGGTAGGGCCACCGCGATGTGTACTCGAAGTGTTTGCGGGCCAATTCATGTGGCAGCGGCGCACCCGCGGTAAAAGTCCACGTCGGGACGGGCGTCGTCGGGCTGTAACTGGCCAGCAGCGATTCGAGCATCCCGGGCACCGCCGGCAGGATCGAGACACCATACTCCTCGATCGCACGGGCCACCGTACGCGGATGATAGCGATCGAGCGTGACGACCTGCGAGTGGTTGAGCAGTGGTGTAACCACACACATGCCGAACCCGTACACGTGGGTCATTGGCGGCGCGGCGAGCACGGTGTCGTGCCTGTCGAACCCGAGAGTGGCCAGATAGCTGTGCCCGTCGGCGACGGCGCTCGTACCGGTGCGGACCGCGAGCTTCGGACGTCCCGTCGTGCCCGACGTACAGTGCATGTACACGCCGCGCAGTGCGCCGTCGTGGCCCTCGGGCGCGGGTGACCGTCCGGCGGCGAAATCCAGCCAGGGCAGCACCTGGTGCCGATCGGCGACCATCCCGCCGACGCTCAGCGCCTCAGGTGATTGCCGTTGGGTGATGATCGCATCGGCGTGTGCGCGCGAGGCGATCCGCTGCAACTCGTACGCCGGGGTGTCGGCATGCACCAATATCGGGACCGCGTCGTGCTGGAGCAACCCCATGAACAGGGCCAGCAGAACCGGGGAATTGGCCGCCGACAGCACCACGTGGTCTGCACCGCCGACGCCCCAATCGGCCAGCCAGCGCGTCACCTCGGCCGCGCCGCGACGCAGTTCGGCAGCCGGATACCGGTGTCGGGCCGCTAGGTCGATCCAGCTGCCACGGTACTCGGCGAAAACCTCCAGAAGCCCGCGGGCCTCCGCGCCGCAGGCGGTCACCAGATGATCCTCGCCGTGTCGTCGTTGGCCGACGAGTTCAGACCCGCGACTGCGGCGGCGATGGCGCCGGCAGCGCCACGGTCGATGCGCGTCGCGCGCAACTGAAGTCGGGTCAGGGAACTGAAGGTGCACAGGTCGGGCACACAGCCATCGGTAACGGCGGTGTAGCCCAGGTGCAGTCGGGTCAGGCTCCTGGCGAGCGGTTTCAAAGCGCTGACTCCGCGATCGCCTACCTGGGTTTCCTCCAGACCCAACTCCCGCAGGGTGGCGATCGTCGCGATGGCTTCGGTGTCGTTGTCACCCAACGGTGTTGACGCGAGGTTGAGTACCGTCAGGCGGGGCGCGCCGGCCAGCGGGGCAACCGCACCAGACGCCAGGGCGGTGTAGCCGAGGTGCAGTGTCTGCAGCCTGGGAAGCGTTGCGATGACGTCGAGCACCGGCCCGGTGATCGAGGTGCCCGCAAGGTTGAGCACCTCCAGATTTCGACAGTCGGCCAGCACGGCGAGGTCGGCGTCGTCGAGCTGAGTGTTGAACAGGTCGAGAAATGTCACCTCGGGGAACGCGCTCAGCGCCGAGACGCCCGAGCCGGTGAGGCGACGACAGCTGGCCAGGGACAGCGCGGTGATCCGCGCTTGGCGCAGCCCCTCGATGAGCACCGGAAGGTATTCGTCGCCGATCCGAAAGTCCGGGGGACGCACATAGCGCCCATTCGGCAGACGCAGGGCATCGGCGAGAAAATCATCGCCGTCCTCATCGAGGTTGTCACCAAGGAACTGGTCGATGCCCCAGAAATCGTGCCGGTAAACCCGCAACGCCACATCGGTGGCCACAGTCACAATGAACTCCCTCCCCCTAGACAATTCCCGCCACCCGACCCGGCTCCTGCTCCGGGCTCTACGGGCTGCACCGGATCGACGGCAGTCGTGGTCGACAGAAACACTTTCCGATCGAACACCGAGCAGGGCGGCGGCTCGGATCCGGACACTCGTGGCGCCTGAGACGCTCGAGACACATGCGGCTCTCGCTCGATTCCCACTCCGAGGCTGTACAGCTGCGCAGCGGCACGGAGCAACGCGACGTCGTCGTCGAGACCTGGCCGCAGGGTGGTGATGATCGGGATATCCGGTCCAAGAGTGCATCTGGCGAAATCCGCCAGATGAGGAGCGGGTCCGAGTTCGACCACCGCGTCGATGTCCATCGCCTTCACCGTTTCCAGGCATAGCTGGAATTCGACAGTGCGGCGGAGGTGACCACGGACATAGGATGCCGACATCTCCTGCAGGCGCGCCCCCGAGACATTCGACACGAGCGGGATCCGCGGAGCGCGGAAGGTCAGTCCAGACGCGTATTCGGTGAAGGCGGCGATGGCGTCGCCCGATGGGGACTGCAGCGGAGGAGACACCGCCACCTCAAAGTAGCCGATGTTCCTGTCGGACAACAATGATGACAGTTTGGCGAGATCGGACCGGGGCACCGACACCACCACGCTGCGGGGACCGTAGACGACCGCAACGTCAACCTCTGCGAGTCCGTGCGCAGCAGCCAGGTCACCGAGGTCCTCATCGCTTGCCGCCACCGAGACCATCGCGGTGTCGGCGGCAGCTCGGTGCACCAACGCGCCGCGTCGACACACCAGACGGGCAGCGTCGGGTAGGGCGATCACACCCGCGACGACGCTGGCGACGAGTTCGCCCACGCCGCAGCCCAGAACCACCGACGGATTCAGCTGCCTGGAACCGAAAGACTGCGCCAGCGCGTAGCCGATCGCGAAGATCGCGGGTTGTCGGTACCGTGGCTGAGTGAGCCACGGCTCCGCAACTGGCGGCGTCTCGGACAGCAGCGTGGGCAACGGCCGGTCCAGCTCGGTGGCCATCAGCTCCGCGACCTCGTCGAACGCGGCGCTGAACAGCGGATCCGATTGGTAGAGACCGGTCGCCATCCCGGCGTATTGACTGCCCTCACCGGTGAACAACAGGGCGATTCGCGGACGCTTCGCCACCGATCCGGTCCAGCTGCCGGCCTCAACTGCGGCTCCGGTGCTGAATCGTCGCAACGCCGAGATCGCCTCCGTCGCGGTGGACGCCACACACGCGAATCGCTGCGACCCTCGAGCGTCCAGGCGACGTAGATGGGACGCCACGGCAGCCAGATCTACCGACGGGGTGGCTCGTAGATATCGCGCCAGACGGCCGGCCGTATGGCGCAGTTCGTCGGTGGTGCGCGCCGAGAAGGCAAGCACGAACGGATCGGCCCGGCTTGGCGGCTCTGCATCGGTCATCGGCGCCGGAGCGACGATCATGTGGGCGTTTGTCCCGCTGAAACCAAAGGAACTCACCGCGATCCTCGACCGGCCGGGCGGCAGGGGACGCCGGACCTCTGCGATCGCCAACGGGTTGGCGTCAAGGTCGAGATGCCTACTGGCGCGATTGAAATGCAATTGCGGGAACACTTCGTTCATCTGGACCTCGAGGACGGCCTTGATCAGGCCGGCGATTCCGGCGCTGGCCTCCAGATGGCCGATGTTGGTCTTGACCGAACCGACCGCGACCCGCTGGCCGGGCGGCCGCCTGCTGATGACCGAGGCCAGCGCGTTGAACTCGATTGCGTCTCCGAGCAAGGTGCCGATGCCGTGGGCCTCCACGCAGCCCAGGTCGTCGGGCGGCGTTCCGGCCGCCTGCAATGCCCGCCTGATGACCGCCTGTTGGGCCGGACCGTTGGGTGCGGCCATCCCGTGGCTGCGTCCGTTGTGATTGACTGCGCTGCCAGAGATCAGCGCGAACACCGGGTCGCCGTCGCGCTGGGCGTCCGAGAGCCGCTTGAGCATGACCAGCCCGCAACCCTCGCCGCGGCCGTACCCGTCCGCCCGGTCGTCGAAAGTCTTGCACCGGCCGTCGGGGGCCAGCATTCCAGCGAGTGAAAACGCGATGTGAACGCTCGGCGAGAACATCGCATTGACACCGCCGGCCAGCGCGGCATCCACCTCGCCGCTGGCCAACGCGCCGCAGGCGCGGTGCACGGCCACAAGGGCGCTCGAACAGGCTGTGTCGATGCTCTCCGCCGCGCCGTTGAGATCGAAGTGATAGGCCAGTCGGCCCGCGGCCGCGCTGTGTGCGAGCCCCGTGCCCAGCAGCCCGCCGAGGTCATGGGCAGAAAATCGCTCGTAGTAATCGAACGTCGAAATACCCACGTAAACACCGGTTGCCGTGCCTGCGACCGATTCCATACTAAGGCCGGCCGAGGCCAGAGTTTCGTGACCGACCTCCAGAAGGACCCGATGCTGGGGGTCCATCCGCTCCGCCTCCTCGGGCGAGATGGTGAACAACTCATTGTCGAAAGCGGCGAAATCCGAGCAGAATCCGCCGTGCCGGACCGGCGTCTTGCCCCTGCCCCCCGCTGTCCCCGCGCAGTAGGCGTCGGCGTCCCAGCGTTCGGATGGAACGGAGCCAACCGCGTCGATACCGTGCAGGAGCAGATCACGAAACTGGCCCACCGACTCTGCGCCGGGAAACCGGCACGCCATGCCGATCACTGCGATGGGCTCGTTCTTGGCGATCATTCCCCGTGCCAATTCCGCAAGCCGCCGTTTCCCGGCTCCGGCAGAGGGGGTCCGGTGGGGGCGCGACGTCGACATCGTCACTATCCCTCCAGAATCCGAGCGAGCAAGTCGCGTTGGGCCGTCTCGGGCAACGACTCGATTTGCCTCACCAGATCCGACACGACGTCCTCGTCGAGGACCTCAGAAATCGGCTGCACCACCACATCGTCCGCAACGTCGGTGTCGGCGTCGGTGTCGGTGCCGAGCCCGAGCTGGTCGTAGGCGAGGTGATCGGCGAGCGATGACAGCGACGGGTAATCGAAGAGCAGCGTGGCCGACAACGTCAGGCCGAGCCGTCGGCCGAGAGTGTTGCGCAGCTCGACAGCCATCAGCGAATCAAGCCCCAGTGCCTCCAGCGAAGCATGGGCATCGATGACGAACTCCGGGTCCAGATAGAGCATCTTGCGGATTTCGTTCTCGATCAGCGCCGCGACCGTTTCGACAGTTGCTGACGAGAGGTCTATGCCGCCGGCGTCGGAGCTGCGCCGGCGCTGCACTGCACCACCCAGTCTGCTGAGCGTGACACGCAGGTGCTCGGGCGCCTGCGGCAGGTAGCGCCCCCAGTTCGCCGGGAGGACCGCGACCTGGCTGTGACCTGAGCCGAGCAGGGCGGTGAACGCTTCCGCGCCGTCCGGCGGCGCGATGGGATCGATTCCCGACGCCTTGATCGCCGCCAACAGCGCGCCACCGTCGCGAGCAGCCATCCCGATGTCGCCGAACCCGCCCCAGTTGATGCTCACAGCAGGAAGGCCGTGGCTGCGGCGATGATGGGCAAGCGCGTCCATATATGCGTTGGCAGTTGCGTAGTTCGCCTGGCCCACGGTGCCGAGCAATGCGGTCACCGACGAGAACATCACGAAGTAGTCCACACCGGCGTTGAGGGTGGCGGCGTGCAGGTTCTGCGCGCCGGCAACCTTTGCCGCCAGCACCTGCTGCATCGACTCCCAGGTCTGCTGGGTGAGCAATCGATCGTCGAGAACCCCGGCGGCATGGATGATTCCGCGCAGCGGAGGGTACTGGGACCTGATCGTGTGCACCACATCGTCGACCTGATCACGGTCAGCGACGTCGCACGGCAGTACTACGAGTCTGCGTCCGGTGGGGTCAAGCTCGTGCACCGAGTCCGCCACGTCGGCCGCGGTGACGTTGCGGCCGGTCAGCACCACGTTCGATGCACCCGCGTCGAGCAACGTCTGTGCGGTCAGCTGTCCCAGCGCGCCGAGACCGCCGGTGACCAGATATGTTCCAGGCCCAGCGTCGAACTCTGGACCGGCACACTGGCCGAATCGCAATGCCAGCTTGCCGACGTGTCGGCCACCGGCCATGTGCCGGAACGCCTGCACGGCATCGGTGGCATCGAACTGCTGTGTGGGCAACGGGTGCAGGTCGCCGCGGCCGATACGAACCAGAACGTCGTCCAGCATCGTCCGCAGTTCCTGATCACACAGATCGTTAAGGTCGAAATGGAAGTACCGGATTCCCTCAGGCACTTCCGCCGCGCTCAGCACGGTGACCTTCCCGATCTCGACGAAGCGCCCGCCGCTTGCCATGGTGCGCAGCGTGGCCGGGACGAACTCGTTCGCCAAGGAGTTGAGCACGACATCGACACCGCGCCCTTCGGTGAGTTCAAGCACCTGGTGCTCGAAGTCCAGCGTGCGTGAATCCAGTACGTGCGCCACTCCGCGTGCGTGGAGTAACGCACGCTTCCGCCGACTGCCTGCAGTGGCGATGATCTTTGCCCCGTAGGCCTGTGCGCATTGCACCGCGGCTTGTCCTACCCCACCGGCGGCCGCGTGGATCAGGATGGTCTCCCCCGGGCGTAGCTTGGCCAGATTGGTCAGCGCGTGTTCGGCGGTCAAGAAGGCAACAGGCAGGGTGGCGGCGTGCGCGGCGGTGAGATTGGAAGGCCGGGCAACCACCCTGGCAGCCTTCGCGTTGACGATCGACCGGAATGCTCCGCCGGTGAGCGCGATGACGGGATCGCCCACGGCGAAACCGGATACTCCAGCTCCTACCGCGGTCACGCGCGCGGCACATTCGTTGCCCAAGGGTTCGGGATCCCCCGGATAGACGCCCAGCGCATTCATCACATCTCGGAAATTCACACCGGCAGCTTCGACGGACAGCTGCAACTCGTCGTCGGCCGGTGCGGGTGCGGCACACGGCTCCAGCGCCAGCTCGTCGAGCACACCTGGCATGCGGGACGTCAGTGCGTACGCGGGCGCCGAGGGTCGGTCGAGTGATGTCCGATCACTGAGCTCCGACAGCCGGAATACGAATCGATCCTTCCCGCGTAGCGCAGCCTGCCACTCCCGATCGCTGGACTGGAGCGAGGCCAACAGCGCATCTGCTTCTTCTACGCCGGCGTCACCGCCACTATCGAGATCAACCATGCTGCAGTGGAGTTCGGGATGTTCCACGCCGATGACGCGGCCAAGACCCCAGACCGCAGCCTGCGCAGGAGAACCCTGTTCGGTGTCGAGAACCCGGTGCGCCCCGCGGGTCACCACCGTGAAGTCAGGCGGTTGAGCGCCCTGCTGCGACAGCAGCGTCTGCGCCACGTGCAGGACGCCGCCGGCTGCCGAGCGGAGGATTGCCGTCGTGGCGTCGACGTCGAGACTGTCGTCAGCGTGGCTGACGCCGGCACGCGCCGTCGGCCCCGCCTCGAGACCCGCTGGCCAGAGGCACACCACACGGTCGAACCGCTGCACACTTGACAGAACTTCGCCGACCGCGCGAGCCGCGCTTTCGGGACAACCAGGCTCGACCGCGCCGTCGCGGCCATCGTCAGCGACGGTCAGCAGCGTCGGCGTCACGTCGCGTGTCTTCAACGCCGCGACGGTGCTGCGGGTCAGTTCGTCCTCACCGCCGATCACAAGCCAGCTTTGGCCGGCGAACAGGTCCGGGTGGGCAGCGGGAATTTCAGCAGCCTTCTCCCACACAGGAATCAGGAATGCATCGGTGATCGATGATCGCGTGAGCTTGCGCAGAGCGGCGCTGTCCGCACGCTGCAGGGCCAACCCGTGCAGCCTCATCGCCAGCACTCCCGCATGGTGGACATCGATATCGGCGCTGAGCGCGTCGGCATTGCTGGTGGGGCGTACCCGCACGTGGCACAGCACGTCACAGAGTGGCTTGCGGTCATCGCCGCCCTGCCCCGGCACCTGAATTCCGCGTCCGAGCTCGATGCGGTCCACTCCGACTGGCAAGAATGCCCCCGGGGCCACCGCGAGTCCGCGCTGCGCCGCGCCGATCGCGTGCAGGCACGCGTCGAGCAGCGCCGGGTGGATGAGGTAGGACCGGGCGGATACATATCCCGGCAGCACAACATCGGCCACGGCTTCCGCCGGGCGCGCGACGGAGCCCTGCAAGGTACGGAGCCCGCGGAATGATTCGCCGTAGTCGAGTCCGTCGGCGGCCATGTCCGCATAGTGCTTCTCGATGTCGATAGCGTCGCCAAAGGACTGACGCAGCACGTCGGTGTCGACGCTGGCCGGCGCCTCGTCACCGGCCGTACCCAGGACCGCCATCGCAGTCGCATGCCGTTCCCACGACTCGTCGGTCGATGGCGAGTCCGGATGACGGCCAAAGACTTCGACACGGATCGCGCCACTATCGTCGAGTTCGAATCGCGTGCAGAAGGTCCGTCGCCCGTCGTCCGGCAGCACCGCGGCCCGCTCGAAGATCACCCCGCGAAGTTCGACTCTGTCATCTGGCCATTCGCACTGCAATGCTTCGAGCATCATCTCGACGAACGCCGCGCCCGGGAAGACCGGGGTTCCGGCCACTCGATGGTCAGCCAAGTAGGCAAATTGTTCGAAGTCGACGGTTGTGGTGTACAAGTCCGGATCGGGCGGCGCAGGGCTGCGTTTCTGCGCCAAAGGTCGAAGGTGGTTCTCTGGACCACTCCGTGACCACATCGGACCCCTGTCGGTCAACCAGAAGGGTTTCCGCTCGAACGGCATCGTGGGCAACGGTATTCGCTGCTGCTCACGCCCGGCGAAGAAAGTTGACCAGTCCGGTTGCACTCCCACGCAGTAGAGCGACGCCGCGGCCCGCAGTGCCGATTCGGCACCGTCGCGCCCGCGCACCTGCGTCCCGACCACGTGGCCGTCGGGCACGAGCTGAGAGACCAGCGGGGACAGCACCGGATGGGGTCCGATCTCCACGAACACATTGCAACCGTCGGCGGCCAGCGACGCTACGCCGGGCCCGAACTGCACGGGTTGACGGACGTGGTCGCGGAAGTAGCGACTGTCGAGTGTGTCCGGCTCGGCGGGCAGGCCGGTGAGGTTGCACATCAACGGGAGTCGCGGTGCGCCGTAGTGTATCTGGCGCGCGCTGTTCTCGAATTCCTCCAGGATGGGATCCATGTGCGGCGAATGGAACGCGTGTGACACCGTCAGGCGGGTGGTTCGGATATCGAGCGCTTCCGCCGCTTCGATGATGTGGTCGATCGCCGTACTGTCCCCGCTCAGCACTGTGCTCCGGGGACTGTTGATAGCGCCGAAACCGACGACATCAGCGAACGGAGCCAGCAACTCGGCCATCTGCTCGGCGGATGCCGAGAACGCCACCATGGCGCCCCCGGGTTGCGCAGACGCCATGCAGCTGCTGCGCCGTTCGACCAGCCACAGCGCGTCCTCGAGCGACAGCACGTCTGCGGCGCACGCGGCCGCGTACTCACCAATGCTGTGGCCGATGACCGCATCCGGGACGATCCCCCAACTCGCCAGCAGTTCAGTCATCGCGTACTGGAACGCGAACAGGCAGGGCTGCGCGTAACGGGTGTCGTGAATCGTGCCGCCGTTGTCGAACATCACCTCGAACAGCGGTTGATCGAAACGGCCATCGAGCAGCTCGGCGCAGCGCGTCAGCGCATCCCGGAAGATCGGCTCGCTGTCGAACAGGTGCCGGCCCATCCCCGGTGTCTGAGACCCCTGTCCCGAGTATAGGAACGCCACCCGGGGAGCCTTGATGACGCGGCCCACGATGAGGTTGTTGTGGTCGTTTCCGGCGGCCACGGCGGTGAGTGCTTCGCGAGCAGTCTTCGCAGTCGAGCACACGATCGCGGCCCGGCGTTCGAAGGCTGACCGACCCACCGCAAGCGTATAGGCGACGTCGGCCAACTCTGCACTCGGCGACGCGCGCAGAAACCGGTCCAGATTCCCGGCGATGGCGCCCAACACCGAATCTGTCTTGGCGGACAGGCAAAGCAGCTGATGCGTGCGTTCGGTCTCGCTACGCCGCCCGAAGCCCTGCCCTTGTTCGAGCAGCACATGTGCGTTGGTCCCGGAAAACCCGAATCCGCTGACCCCGGCTAGACGTCGCCCACCGGCCGAGGGCTGCCACGGGACGCGCTGCACCGGCACGCGTGCCGGGGCGCCGGCCAGGTCGAGGGCGGGATTCATCGATCCTGCATGCAGATTCGGAGCGATCTCACAGCGTTGCAGATTCAGGACCGTCTTGATGAGGCCGGCCATTCCGGCCGCTTGCTCGAGATGTCCCAGATTGGTCTTGACCGCTCCAAGTGTCAGCCGATTCCGTCCAGCGGCGCCGAACGCCGCCATGATGGCCTCGACTTCCTTGGGATCGCCGACTGGTGTACCGGTGCCGTGGGTCTCGACAAAGGTGATGTCTTCGGGCCGCATTCCGCTCTTGCGCAGCGCTAATTCGAGGACCTCGTGCTGCGCCGTCGCCGACGGAGCGATCAACGCGGGGGTATGTCCGTCGTGGTTGATCGCGGTGGCCCGCACAACCGCCCGCTCGGTCATACCCCGTTCCCGGGCCGCGCCCCGGGGCATCACGATCAGCGCACCGTTCCCTTCCGAGCGAGCGAAGCCGTCGGCATCCTCGGCGAAAGTCTTGCAACGCCCATCCGGCGACAACACATCGATCTCGGACAGCAGGAGGTGCTGGATCGGGTTGACGATCGCTTGTGATGCCGCCACCACCGCCATGTCACATTCGCCGGCTGCCAGGCTTTGGCACGCCATATGCAGAGCCACAAGTGAACTCGAGCATGCGGTGTCGAGGGCGACCACCGGACCGGCGAGATCGAGGAAGTGTGCGATGCGGCCGGCGGCCATACAGAGCAAGCTGTTGACGCCGCCATAGCCCGCCCCGGTGAAGCTCGGCGCCAGATATTCGTTCTGGGCGGGGCCGACGAAGACTCCGGTTCTGCTGCCGCGCAGAGACAACGGAGCGACGCCGGCATCCTCCAAGGCCGTCCATGTGGTCTCGAGCAGCATTCGGTGCTGCGGATCCATCCCGCGCGCCTCGGCCTCGCTGATGCCGAAGAACGCGGCGTCGAATCCGTACATATCACGCACGAATCCGCCGCGACGCGTGCTCATCATTCCCTCGGCCCGCTCGGCCGAATAGAGCTCGTCGACGTTCCAACGCTCAGCCGGTATCTCGGAGGTCGCGTCGACGCCGCTTTCCAGGATCGACCAGTAGGAGTCGAGATCGTCTGCGCCGCCGGGGAAACGACACGCCATACCGACGATCACGGGCTGACTGTCCGGTGCGACAGTCACTTCGCGGCCCGGTTCGCCCGGAAGTCGCGGAGTGCCCCTAGACCGCGTCCATCCACATCCAGGAATTCACGCAAATCGACCATCGCCCCCTCGATCCTGACTCACGAGTAACGTTACTGGTAGGTAATATCGCCCTACCGGAGCGTAAACCACGCGAGCGTAAAATGTGCAATGTTCCTGACGAATGTTGCGGATTTAGCAATCGCAGACGCGTCGCCAGTCGGAGCCGAGGTCGAAGCGATCGCACACGGTTGCCGGGGCGAGTCCGAGCGACCGTGTCGAGGCCGGTGGCGTCCCGCACACGCACAACGCCAGCCAATGACGACAGGGTCCCGTGCCCACCGATGGCTGATAATCCTTTGGGCAGCAATTGGTTTGCCGGGCAATCGGCAGTCACGCGAGGAGGGCAATAGCCCAGCCGCGATGGCGCGGCGGCGCTCCAGAGCAGCCGCGCACCCACGCAGTCACGGTGTTCACAGACTGTCCGGCGGTGTCTCCTCGCTTGTCCCGCATCGGCGGTCCGGTCACCGCACCGTCACGCCAGCAAAGTCAGCCCGGTAGCTGACGGCGATCTGCGCGACGGTCGGCCAGTCGGCTGGTCGGGAATATCTCGCGCTTTGACACCCATACGTCACGTGGTGCTGTCGCAACGGCCAACCCGCGACAGCCCATCGCTATTTCTTGGGCTTGTCGGCCGCCGATTCGCTGGACAGTGCCGCAACGAACGCTTCCTGCGGCACCTCGACCCGGCCGATGGTCTTCATCCGCTTCTTGCCTTCCTTCTGCTTCTCCAGCAGCTTGCGCTTGCGGGTGATGTCACCGCCGTAGCACTTGGACAGGACGTCCTTGCGGATGGCCCGGATGTTCTCGCGGGCAATGATCTTCGAGCCGATCGCGGCCTGCACCGGCACCTCGAACTGCTGGCGCGGGATGAGCTCTTTGAGCTTGGTGGTCATCTTGTTGCCGTAGGCCGCGGCCGAATCCTTGTGGACGATGGCGCTGAACGCATCGACGGCCTCGCCCTGCAGCAGGATGTCGACCTTGACCAGCTGGGCTTCCTGTTCGCCTGCTTCCTCGTAGTCGAGGCTGGCGTAGCCGCGGGTGCGCGACTTCAGCGAGTCGAAGAAATCGAAGATGATCTCGCCCAACGGCATGGTGTAGCGCAGTTCGACCCGCTCCGGAGACAGATAGTCCATGCCACCCAACTCGCCGCGCCGTGACTGGCACAGCTCCATGATGGAGCCGATGAACTCACTGGGCGCGATGATCGTCGTCTTCACCACCGGCTCGAAGACGGTGCGCACCTTGCCTTCTGGCCAGTCCGACGGGTTGGTCACCATCAGCTCTGTTTCATCGTCTTTGATCACCCGGTAGACCACGTTCGGCGACGTCGAGATCAGGTCGAGGTCGAACTCACGCTCCAGACGCTCCCGGGTGATCTCCATGTGCAGCAGCCCGAGGAACCCGCACCGGAAACCGAACCCGAGCGCCACCGACGTCTCCGGCTCCCACATCAGCGCGGCGTCGTTGAGCTGGAGCCGGTCCAGCGCGTCGCGCAGGTTCGGGTAGTCCGAACCGTCGACCGGGTAGAGGCCGGAGTAGACCATCGGTTTGGGTTCGCGGTATCCGGTCAGCGCCTCGGTGGCGCCGTGGCGGGCGGTGGTAACGGTGTCACCGACCTTCGACTGCCGAACGTCTTTCACCCCGGTGATCAGGTAGCCCACTTCGCCGACGCCGAGACCCTCGGTGGCCTTGGGCTCCGGGGACACGATGCCGACTTCCAGCAGTTCGTGGGTGGTCCCGGTGGACATCATCTTGATCTTCTCGCGCGGGCTGAGCTTGCCGTCGACCACCCGGACGTAGGTGACGACACCGCGGTAGATGTCGTAGACGGAGTCGAAGATCATCGCCCGCGCCGGGGCGTCGGCGTCGCCGACCGGCGGCGGGATCAACCGGACCACCTCGTCGAGCAGCTCGGTGACGCCCTCCCCGGTCTTGCCGGAGACCCGCAGCACGTCACCCGGTTCGCAGCCGATGATGTGGGCGATCTCGGCGGCGTAGCGGTCCGGGTCGGCGGCGGGCAGGTCGATCTTATTGAGCACCGGGATGATCGTCAGGTCGCGGTCCAGGGCCAGGTACAGGTTGGCCAGCGTCTGCGCCTCGATCCCCTGGGCGGCGTCGACCAGCAGCACCGCGCCCTCGCACGCTTCCAGCGCGCGGGACACCTCGTAGGTGAAGTCGACGTGGCCGGGAGTGTCGATCAGGTGCAGCACAAACTGCTTTGCATCCTGCCCCTCCCCGACGCTCCACGGCAGCCGCACGTTCTGCGCCTTGATCGTGATGCCGCGCTCCCGCTCGATGTCCATCCGATCCAGGTACTGGGCGCGCATGTCCCGGTCCGCGACGACTCCGGTGATGCCGAGCATCCGGTCGGCCAGCGTCGACTTGCCGTGATCGATATGGGCGATGATGCAGAAGTTCCGAATCTGCGCCGGCGCAGTGAAGGTCTTGTCGGCGAAGCTACTGATGGGAATCTCCTGGTTGACCGGTTTTGTCTGCTTGGGCAGGCCAGACAAGAGTATCGAGCGCAGGCCTTCCCGACACAATCGAGCGTCCCGGCATGCGCCTATGCTCGGTCGGTATGGCGTCATCGTCATCGGGCTGGAGGACGTTTCAGCGGTTCGTGCGGAAGAACACCGAGAACCTCGTCTTCAACGAGGCTCCGAAACTCGTCCGCCAACTGCAGAGATCCGAGACCCTGCAGCGCGGCATCCAGCAGGGCATCCGGATCGGCCTGGAGACCCTGGCCGGCTCGCCCGACGACCGGGCGCCTGAGCTGCCTGCCGGGCGGCCGGTGTCGCGCAATCTCGTCCCGACCGCGCACCGCGCCCGCAGAGTCGTCTACGCGCCGGATCTCGACGGCCAGGCCGACCCGGGTGAGGTCGTGTGGACCTGGGTGGTCTACGAGGACGATCCGAGCCGCGGCAAGGACCGCCCGGTGCTGGTCGTGGGCCGGGACCGCCGCATCCTGCTCGGCCTGATGCTGTCCAGTCAGGACCACCACCGCGACGATCCGAACTGGGTCAGCATCGGCAGCGGCAGCTGGGATTACGAGGGACGCACCAGCTGGGTGCGTTTGGATCGGGTGCTCGACGTCCCCGAGGAAGGCATCAGGCGCGAGGGCGCGATCCTCGACCGTGCGGTGTTCGACATCGTCGCGGCCCGGCTGCGCGCCGACTACTCGTGGAGTTGACCGCTCAACCGGCCAGCACCGGCCATGCCAGACCCGCGGCCACACCCAGAACCAGGCTGAGTCCGGCGGCCCCCACTGCCGCACCGGCCGACCAGCGGTGCGCGCTGAACGCGTCATCGTCGGGGTCGGGACGCTGGACGGTGGGGATGATCCAGCGCAGGTAGTAGAACAGGCTCACCACGGTGTTGACGAACACCGCCACGACCAGCCAGGCGGCGTCCCCCTCCCAGGCGGCGGCGGTGGTGGTGAGCTTGCCGAGGAACACCGCGGTCGGCGGGGTGCCGAGCAGCCCGAGCAACGCCACGATCAGGGCCGCGCCGATCCACGGCCGCGACCGCATCAGCCCGCGGTAGGCCTGCACGTCCCGCAGCGTGGGTAGCGCGGTCGACACGGCGAACGCCGCGCTGTTGGTCACCGTGTAGGCGGCCAGGTAGAACAACAGCGCAGGCTGCGCCAGTTCGGCGCGGCCGGCGACCGCGACCGGCACCAGCAGGTAGCCCACCTGACTGACGGTCGACCAGCCCAGCAGTCGCCGCGGATCGGTTTGCCAGAACGCGGCCAGATTGCCCAGGGTCATGCTCGCCACCGCCAGCACCGCGATCAGCAACGCCCATTCGACGGTCTCCGGCAACGTCTGCACCAGCCGGTAGATCGCGACCAGCGCGCCCACCTTGGGCACCGTGGTGAGGAACAGCGCCGCGGTGCCGGTCGTGGCCTGCGCGGCGTCGGGCACCCAGAAATGTGCGGGTACGCCGCCGGCCTTGAACAGCAAGCCACCCAGGATCCCGACCGTCCCGGCGGCGACGACTGCCGCGGGAGCACCGGTCAGCTCGGTGGCCATCTCCGGGTACCAGGTGCTGCCGGTCACGCCGTAGAGAAGCGTGACACCGGACAGCAGCAGGATGCCGAACAGCGCACCGAGCAGGTAGGTCTTCATCGCGGCCTCCGCGGCCTGCGGCGAGCGGGCCAACCCGATCAACGCGTACAGCGGGATGCTGGCCAACAGGTAACCGGCGATCAGCACCAGGAGGTCGGCCGCGCCGGCGAGCACCAGCACCCCGCTGGTGGCGAACAGCAGCAATGCATAGGTCTCGCTCTCCCGCGGTGATCCCGCGATCTCGTCGCCGGCCACCGCAAGCACCAACAGAGCGCCGAGCACGACCACGATCCGCGCCACCCCGGTCGGGGTATCCACCGCGAACGTGCCGTCGAACGCCGCGGCGTCCGGCCTGGACAGCTGTACCGCGGCCACAGCGGCGGCGGCGGCCAGGGCCGTCGCGGAGACCACCCGGCCCCACCACTGGCGCTGCCGCGCCAGAAACGACCCGCCCAGCAGCACGGCCAGCCCGGCGCTGAAGACCAGGATCTCCGGCAGCATCAGCGACAGCTGCATGTCGTCGTGGGAGGGCACCGGCCGCTACCGCCCGACGAGCGTGACGAGTGTGTGCGCGGCCGGCTCGATGGTGTCCAGCAGCACCCGGGGCAGCAGGCCGATCACCACCGAGAGCGCCAACAGCGTTGCAGGCGACCATATTTCGACGCGGCGCAGGTCGGTGAAGCCCTCCGACAGGCCGGCGGTCGCACCGGTGAACAGCCGCTGGAAGGCGCGCAGGAACAGCGCAGCGGTGATGAGGATGCCGGGCAGCGCGACGGCGGTGACGGGCGCGGCGGCGATGCTGCCGGTGAAGATCTGGAACTCGGCGATGAACCCGGAGAATCCCGGCAACCCCAGCGAGGCGAAGGCCCCCACCGCGAACAGCGCGGCGAGCTTGGGTGCCGGGCCGGCCAGGCCGCCGTAGTCGGCCATCCGGTAGCTGCCGGTGCGCGTGTAGAACACCCCGGCCAGCAGGAACAGCGCGGCGGTGATCAATCCGTGGCTGACCATCTGGGTCACCGCGCCGGTGACCGCGATGTCGCGGGCCTCAGCGGTGCCGGCCGCGGTCAGGCCGGCGGCGCCGACGGCGAGCACCACATAACCCATGTGGTTGACCGAGGTGTAGGCGATCATCCGCTTGAGGTCCTGTTGGGCGAGCGCGACCAGCGCGCCGTACAACACCGACACCACCCCGATGGCGATGATCACCCATGCCCAGTCCCGCCAGGCCTGCGGCAGCATCGGCATCGCGATGCGCACCAAGCCGTAGGTCCCCATCTTCAGCAGCACCCCGGCCAGGACCGCGGAACCGATCGCCGGGGCATCGGTGTGCGCGGGCGGCAGCCAGGTGTGGAACGGGAACGTCGGCGTTTTGATCAGCAGCCCGATCAGCACCGCGGCCAGCACCAGCCCACCTGCCAGCGGCCGGCCGGCCAGTGGCGTCACCGCGGCCAGTTCGACCATGTCGAAGGTGTGCGGTTCGGCGCCGATGTAGAGGCCGATGAAGCCGACGAGCAACGCCAGCGATCCGAGAAAGGTGTACAGGAAGAACTTCAGCGCCGACCGTCCCGCATCCCCGTGACCCCAGCCGGCGATGACGAAGTACATCGCGACGATCGACAGGTCGAAGAAGACGAAGAACAGGATGAGGTCGGCGGCCACGAACACCCCGAAGCTGACCGTCTGCAGGAACAGGAACAGCGCGGCCTGGGTGCGCGGGCGGTCGCTGTCACGCAGGCTGTACACCGCGCACGCCAGGAAGATCACCGCGGTCATCGCGACCAGCGGCAGCGACAGGCCGTCGACGCCGACGTGGTAGCTGCTGTTGACGCCGGGGATCCACGCCACCTGCTCGTCGAAGGCCAGCGTGTTCGGCGGCGGGGTGTCGTAGCGCAGCCACACCGCCGCGACCAGTCCGACCTCGGTCGCGGTGACCGCCACCCACGACCAGCGCACCGCGGCATCGGTCAGCGCCGGGACGGCGAGCAGCACCAGGGCAGCGGCCAGCGGCAGGAACACGATCAGACTGAGCACATCCACCTCACAGCACATCCACCTCACGCGAGCAGTAGGACGACGGCGACGACCATAATCACCGCGGCGACCATGTAGTACTGGTGCAGTTGACCTGTCTGCGGTCTGCGGGCCAGCTCCCCCAGCCGCCGGGTGAGCGCCGCCGTCGCCTCGACCGCACCGTCGACGCGGTGGTCGGCGCGGGCGAGCCGGTCGGCGGTACCGCGCGCCACCGTCGCTGTCGCCTCGACGGCGCCGTCGATGACCCGGTCGTCGAAGCGCGCCGCAACCCCGGACAGCCGCGTCAGCGCGAGCGCGGCGCTGGACACCGACCGGTCCAGAACCTGGTCGTCGAACCGTGCCAGGCTGTCGGCCAGTCGCAGCGCAGGTGCCACCACCACCCGCTGCGCGGCCCGCTCGAGTCCGAACCAGGCCTGCGCCCACCGCGGCTCGGGAACACCCCACCGCCACACCGCCAGCACCACCGCGCCGGCCAGCACCGCCGAACCGGCCAGCTCGGTCACCGGCGCGCTCGCGGTGATGCCCAGCGGTGGCAGCGCGAGCACACCCGCCCCCGCCGCGCCGATCGCCAGCACCACCAGAGGTAGCTGCTCCAACCCACCGGGCGCCGCACCGACGGTGTTGCGGTCGGGTGCCGGACGCCAGAGGACCAGCAGGATCTTGCCCGCGTAGGCCGCGGACAGCGCAGTGGCCAGCAGACCCGCCGCGTACCACCACACCGAGTGTTCGAGCGCGACGGCCAGCACCGCGTCCTTGGTCGCCCACAGCGACAGCGGCGCGACACCGGCCAGCGCCAGCGCCGACACCGTCGCCGCGACGCCGACGACCCGCCACTTCCGGGCCGCCCCGCGAAGGTCGTCGAGGTTCTTGCTGCCGAGCAGCGTCAACCACGCCCCGGCCGCGAGGAACAACCCGGCCTTGGTGAACGCGTGCGCGACGAGTTGTGCCGCACCGCCGCCGATTGCGCCCAGCCCGGCGGCCATCACCACAAAACCCAGCTGCGCGGAGGTGGACGCAGCCAGCAACTGCTTGAGATCGCGCTGCGCGACGGCCACCAGGCCCAGCCCCACCGCGGTCGCCGCGCCGAGCCACACGGTCGCGGTCGCGGCCCAGCCGGTGGCAGCGAGCAACGGCGACACCCGCAGCAGTAGGTAGGCCCCCATCGCCACCATCGCCGCCGAGTGCAGCAGCGCGCTCACCGGGCTGGGGCCCTCCATCGCCCGCGCCAGCCAGAACGAGAACGGCAGTTGCGCCGCTTTGCCCAGCGCGGCGACCAGCACACCCGCGGCGATCACGTGCCGCCAGCCCGGCGTCGAATCGGCCAGGTCCCCCAGCGCCAGCCCGGCACCCCCGGCCAGCGCGGCGCCGGCGGCGAGGTACAGCCCGAGATCCGCGGTGCGGGTGGTCAGGAACGCGGTCAATCCCGCCGAGACACGATGCTGGTCCTGCCACCGGAAGCCGATCAGCGCGTAGGACGCCGCCCCCATCACCTCCCACGCCAGCAGCAGCGCCGGCAGGGTGGTCGCGGTGGCGGTCAGCATCGCGGCGGCGGCGAACACCAGCATGTACCCGTGGAACCGGTGGCCGGCCACCGCGCGCTCGCCCGCCGCGAACGTCAGTACCAGCAGCGTGATCACGGCCACCGCGGGCACCACCGTGCCCGACAGGCCGTCGACCCCCAGTGCGAAGTCCGTTCCCGCCAGGAACGCCACCCCGACCGCCGGCCGGGTCACCGCGACCACCGCCGACAGCGCGGCCACCACGGCCGACACGCCGATGGACACCGCCGCGGCGGCGCGCACCGGTGTGTGGGTCAGCAGCAGCGTGACGCCGGCGAGCGCGGGCAGACACACCAGTGCCCACAGCGCCAGGTCGGGAAATGTGAGCACCGGGCTATCCCGACAGGTCCGTGGCCATGTCGGTCATATCGGCCCGGCGGTCACGGTGCAGCAGCGTGGCGACGGCGAATCCCATCGCCATCTCCACCGTCATCGCGGCGATGATCACCATCAGCAGCACCTGACCCGTCGGCGCGGGCGCCAGGAACCACCACAGGCCCGCGGCAGCGAGGATCACGGCGTTGATCATCAGTTCCAGGCCCATCATCACCATGACCACCACCTGCTGGGACAACGCACCGTAGAGGCCGACGCAGAACAACGCGGCGGCCACCAGCAGCAGCATCTGCAGGGTCATCGTCCGACTCCGCCCGGTTGCGGATCCCGCGGCGGCCGTTGGTCGAGGTGGTCGCCGAAGCGGTCGTACCGTCCCCGGTGCGCCGCCAGCACCACCGCCCCGACGATGGTGGCCACCATCACCGGGCTGATCACGATCATCGCCAGCATCTTGGGACCCATCAGCGCCTCCCCCAGCGCGACCGTGACGTCCGCGGGTGGCGTCCCGCGGCGGGCCGGCCAGTCGACCAGCAGGATGCCTGCGCTCAGCAGCAGGAACAGCCCGACCGAGAGAGCCAGCGACAGGCGTTTGCCGTGGACCATGCTCATCGGCATCAACGCCGGGTTCATCCCCATGAACATGACCATGTAGACGGCCATCACCGCCATCTCCATGACCATCATCAAGATGACGACCACGCCGACGTAGTTCTGCTGCAGCAGCAGCACCACGACCCCGACCGCGATGAACGACGCGGCCAGCGCGTAGGTGGCCCGGGCCATCGAGTCGACCGCGAACACCGCGGCCCCGGCGGTCACGGCCACCGCGGCGGCGATCCAGAACACGATGTCGGTGATCACAGTGTCAGCCCCTCCAGACCGCGATGACGGCGACAACGAGGTCCTGTGCGAGCACCAGGGGCAACAGCACCATCCATCCCACCTCCATGAACTTGTCGGGTCGCCACAGCGGAAGGCGGCGCCGCACCAAGACGAACAGCGTCAGCAACACCACGGTCTTGACGAGCACCCACAGCCAAGCCGGAAGCAGCGGGCCGGCGCCGCCACCGAGGAACAGCGGGACCGCGAACGCCGCTCCGGCAGCCAGCAGGGCGTACCGGCCGACCTCGAACAGCAACCGGTCGACGCCGGAGAGTTCGGCAGTCACCCCGCCGGCGATGTCGTCACCTACCGCGGCCGACAGCGGACCCCACACCGAAAATCCGGTCACCCCAAGGCAATACACCACGAATGCGACAGGCATCCAGACCACGAACCACAGGTCCTGCTGGGCGGCCGCGACGGTGCCGACGTGCAGGCTCTGCGCCGCGATCGCCGGAGCGACCAGCGCGAACATCAGTGGCAACTCGTAGCCGAGCCCCTGCGCGAGGAAGCGGTAGCCACCGATCAGCGAGTGTGTCGAGTTCGGCCCCCACCCGGCGAGCCACACCAGCGCCCAGACCAGCACATCCATCGCGTTGAACCAGACGACCCCGACATCGAGGTCGAACAGCACCCACTTCCCGAGCGGCACCACCGTGATCATCAGCAACGCGGCCACGAGCAGGCCACCGCCACCGAGACGCCACAGCGGCCGATCCGCCTCGATCGTCACCCGGCGCCGCTGCCGCATCAGCCGTGCCGTTTCACCCACCGGCGCCGACAGCTGCGCTCTGTCGAGCGCGGCCGCGTAGTACGCGAGCATCAGCAGCAGCGCCGCAGCCACCGGCGCCCAGGCCGCCGACACCACCGTCGTCCCGGTCACGGCGCCCCCAGTTGTGCGGCCACCGTCGTGTCGACACCGAGCCCGGCGATCACCAACCGGACCGCGGCCACGTCGAGGCCGACGACGATGCCCGGCAGGGCGTCGGCGACTGCCGCCGGGTCGACATGCAGCCGATCAACGGTCGGCCGGTTCGACAGCAGTTCGCCGACCACCCGGATCCGGGTCTGCAACCGGTCGTAGGTGTCTCCCGCAAGCGAGGCCGGCAGCCGGGCGACGGCAAGCTGGTCGGGGCTCAGCGGTGCGAGTCCGTGCAGCGACCAGCGAAGCAACCGTGAACGGCGCACACTGCGCCGCAGCCGTTCGAACTGGTCCCGGGCGTGTTGGTCGCGGGGGTCGTCGAGCAGCAGATCGCGGCACCGGCGTGCTCTCTTCGCCAGATGCGGCCAGCCCGCCAGCGTGAGCAGGTCGACGAGGTGGTCGCACTGCCGGGCCGCGACGGGAGCTGCGGGGGCGGGATGGTGATCGGAGTCCAGCAGCGTGACCGTCGCCTCGGTCACCACGTCGCCGCTGAGCACGCACCGAAGCCGCATCCCGGAAGGCCAGTGGGCGAGGACCGGCCCCAGCCCCAGGTGCAGCACGTCCATCTCCAGTCCGTCGCGGTCGTCTGCACCGCCGGCCAGCGGGACACCGGACGGCGCCATGTCCCCGTGGTCCATGTCCCCGTGGTCCATGTCGCCGTGGTCCATGTCGCCGTGGTCGGGGCGCTGCGGGCGGCTGCGCGCGTCGCCGACTTGCGCTGCGGTGTCGAGCAATTCGGCGGCCGCACAGTCGAGCACGTCGTCGACCGCGTAGCCGTCGGCCACCTCGGTGCGGACCCGTGGCCCCGGCAGTTGATCCCAGACCAGATCGATCACCGCAGCCATCTGCGGGCCCGGCACGCCGCACACCGCCAGCACGTCGGCGTCGGCGGGACTGACCGCCATCCGCCAGCCGCGGGCCAGCACCCGGCGCTGCAGCGCGACGCGGGTCGGCCACTGCCCTGGCAGCTCCACGGCGAGGACATGCGTTCGGGCGACGGCCAGCCGCGCCGGAAACCCCTTCAGGACCACCGCAGCGCCCCTTCCCGCCAGGCCCACACCACGGCGATCAACAGTGCCGCGAGGAACACGAACATCTCGACGATCGCGCTGAAGCCCATCTCGACGACCACGACCGCCCACGGGTACATGAACAGCATCTCGACATCGAATGCCAGGAAGATCAACGTCGCCAGGTACCAACGCACGTGGTAGCGCGACAGCGCGTGTTCCTCGGGCCGCCAACCTGATTGAAACGGCAGCGACACCAGCGCCTCAGGCGCCACCGCGGTCAACCGGTGCAGCAGGTACGCGCCGACCCCACCGACCAGGCACACCAGAAGCATCGAGGCGATGCCGGCGTACATCGAGTCGACTCCTATCCGTGGGCGGGCCTACGGCTCCGTGATCGGGGCCTACGGCCAGTTCCCCGATCCTTTCGCGCTATACCGGCTGCCGCCACATCTGCCACATCGTGGGCCCGCCATCGGGCATGGTGATCTCACCCGTCACCTCGAACCCGAACCGCATGTAATAGGGAACGTTGGACTCCTTCGTCGACTCCAGGTAGGCAGGCGCACCCTCGGCGTCGCAGCGATCGAGCCGTGACCGCATCAGCACCTGACCGAAGCCGGACCCCCGGACCTCGAGGTCACTGCCGATGACCGCCAGATACCAGTGCGGCTCTTCCGGATGGTGCTCCTTCATCAGCTCGGTCATGCCCATCCCCCGCCCGACGTGGCGCCCCATCGCCAGCAGGAAGCTGGGCATCATCCGCCACTCCTCGCGCGGGGTGTGCTTCCACCGGCCCGGCGGATCCCACAGGGCGGCAGCGCCGACCTCCCCGGCCCGGCTCGCCACCTGTACCGCGCCGCCGGCGAGGAAGTGGTGTCGGGCCATCGCGCCGAACACCCGCGGCAGGGCCCTGGCCCGGCGGGCGTCGTCGGGCAGCATCCACCTCATCACCGGGTCGTCGAAGAAGGCGCGCCCCAGCACGCGCGCCAGAGCCCGCACGTCCGGCTTCTGCGCGACGCGGACGTCGATGCTGGTCGGCACGCTGCTCACCCCTGGGTGATGTAGGCCTGAAGCTGCTGCTGTTCGCGCTCGAGTTCTTCCATGCGGGTCTTGACGACGTCGCCGATGCTCACGATCCCGGCGAGCCGGCCATCGACCACGACCGGGACGTGCCGCACCCGGTTGGTGGTCATCAACACACTGAGGCTGTCCACGGAGTCCTCTGGCGTGCAGGTCGCCACCAGCGTCGTCATGATGTCGGAGACGGGCCGTGTCAGCAGCTCGGCACCCACCTCGTGCAGCATCCGCACGACGTCGCGTTCGGACACGATGCCCAGCAGCCCGTCCGGCGAGACCACCACCATCGCTCCGATGTTGTGTACGCACAGCTCCGTCAACAGGCCGGCAACCGAAGTCTCCGGGGTGATCGTGGCCACTGTCGCACCCTTGTTGCGCAGCACGTCGGATATCCGCATCGAACTCTCCGCCCCGTTGTGGGTTTCTTCCTCCAGGCTAGGCAAAAAAGACGGCTGCGTTCGGCGTTTTCGGCCGCCCGGACGCCCATTCAGAGGGTTAGGTGGTTGCATGATCGAAGTCACCCTGCTCGGCACCGGCAGCCCCATCCCCGACGCGCGGCGCGCGGGACCGTCCACACTCGTGCGCGCCGGCGGGCAGACGTTCCTGGTGGACTGTGGCCGAGGGGTACTGCAACGCACCGCCGCGCTCGGGGTGGGCGCCAACAGCCTCAGCGCCCTGTTGCTGACCCATCTGCACAGCGACCACATCGCCGACCTGGGCGACGTGCTGATCACCCGGTGGGTGTCCAACTTCGCCCCGGACCTGGCGCCGCTGCCGATCATCGGCCCGCCGGGAACCGCGGAGGTCGTCGAGAACATGCTGAAGGCGTTCGGACCCGACATCGGCTACCGCATCGCCCACCACGCCGACCTGACCGCGCCGCCGCCGGTCGAGGTGGAGGAGGTGACCGACGGTGTGGTGTGGGGCCGTGACGGCGTCTCGATCCGGGTCGCCCCCACCGATCACCGTCCCGTGGCGCCCACCATCGGATTCCGGATCGAACACGGCGGGGCGTCGGTGGTGCTGGCCGGTGACACGGTGCCCTGCCGAAGCCTCGACGACCTGACCGCCGGAGCAGGAGCACTGGTGCACACGGCGATTCGCAAGGACCTGATTGATCCGCTACCGATGCAGCGGATCAAGGACATCTGCGACTACCACTCGACGGTGGAACAGGCGGCCGAGACGGCAGCCCGCGCCGGTGTCGGCATCCTGATCCTCACCCACTACGTGCCGGCGATCCAGCCCGGTCAGGAAGAGGAGTGGCGCGCGTTGGCTGCGTCGGTGTTCGACCGTCAGATCGAGATCGGGGACGACCTGCACCGGGTGGAGGTCCACCCCGGGGTGTGCGCTAAGCCAGGCGGGTGATCTCGACGACGACGTCGAGGTCGGTCGACCCCTCGCCCGAGTAGATGCCCTTGAGCGGGGTGACATCGGCGTAGTCGCGGCCGACCCCGACGCTGATGTACTGCTCGTTGATCTCCTTGTCGTTGGTGGGGTCGTAGTGCCACCACTCCCCCGTCCACGCCTGGATCCAGGCGTGGCTCTGCCCGTCGACGGTGTCACCGAGCTTGGCGTTGCGCTTGGGGTGCAGGTATCCCGACACGTACCGCGACGGAATTCCCATGCCGCGCAACACCATCAATGTCAGGTGGGCGAAGTCCTGGCACACCCCTCTACCCTCGCGCAGCGCGTCGACCCCCGAGGTGTGCACCCCGGTGGTACCGGGCACGTACTTCAGTTCGGCCGCCACCCAGCGCGCGGCCTCGATGACGGCCTCGGTGGGTTCGTGGTACTTCGCGATGCGACGGCCCACCCGCTCGATCCGCTTGCTCGCGGGGACGTAATGCGTCGGTGCCAGCATCTCGTCGTACTTGTCGATCACCGCCTCGCCCTCGAGGTCCTCCCAGCTGATCTTCGCCTTGGGCTTTTCCGGGCGGTCGGTCTCCACCACCGACGACGCCGTCACCTCCAGTTCGGTGTGCGGCGCGTGCAGGTCGAATGCCGTCACCGCGGTACCCCAGTAGTCGACATAGCGGTAAGACCTTGTGGCGGGCGCGGTTTCGACCCGGTTGAGGATGACGTTCTGTCGCGAGTCCGACCGTGGGGTCAGCCGCGCTTCATTGAACGACGCGGTCACCGGGGATTTGTAGGCGTAGCCCGTCGCGTGCACCACGCGCATCCGCCACATCATCCACTCCTCTTCATGGTCTGCTCTTCGCCCGAGAACTCATCGCTGCGCCAGCGGTTCATCGTTAGATCTCTCCTTCTTCGATGACCAGAGCGTTGCGGCCGGCGTCGGTCCACGCGACCCACGGCGCCGAGTGGAAGTACTCCAGCGCCAATGCTTCTCCGACGTCTGCGCACGTAGCCTGAATTGCGGCCAGCCGTTCCTCCAGGGATTCCAGCAGCACCCCCTGCGGCATGAACTCCAGTTCGCTGCGGGCCCGCCCGAGCAGGCGCTGCACCTCGGCGGTGGCGCCCACCCGGGCCGGCCGCCGCTTGTGCAACTCGTCGAGGCTGTGTTCGGCCAGTCGCAGCGAGTACATCACCGAGCGCGGGAACAGCCGGTCCAGCAACATGAACTCCACAACCCGGGCGGCATCGAGCACACCGCGGTAGGTGCGCAGATACGTGTCATGGGCACCCGCCGAGCGCAGCACGGTGACCCACGCCGGCGAGGATGCGCTGTCGCCGACACGCGACAGCAGCAGTCGCACCGTCATGTCGACGCGTTCGATCGCGCGGCCCAGCACCATGAACCGGTAGCCGTCGTCGCGGGACAGAGTGGAGTCGGCCAAGCCGGCGAACATCGCGGCGCGTCCTTCCACGAAGGACAGGAATTCGTGCGGCCCGAGGCGTTTGGCGGCCCGCTCCTTCTCGGCCAGCGCGTTGTAGGTGGTGTTTAGGCACTCCCAGATCTCGGTGGACGTGACTTCGCGTGCGCCGCGGGCGTTTTCGCGGGCCGCCGAGATAGCCTCCACAATCGAGCAACCACCTTCGGTGTCCCGGCTGAACGCCACCAGATCGGTGAGCGACCACAGGTCCAGGGCGGTATCCGGCGGCTCGATGCCCAGCACCCGCAGCAGGGTCCGGGACGCGTGGTCGGGGTCGACGCTGGAATCCTCCAACAGTTGGTGCACGGTGACGTCGAGGATGCGGGCGGTGTCGTCGGCTCGCTCGACGTAGCGGCCGATCCAGTACAGCGATTCCGCATTGCGCGCCAACATCAGCGCACCACCGCCTGCTGCTTTTGCTGTTGCTGCTGCTGTTGCTGTTGCTCTTCCTGACGGTTGGCCTGCGACTGTTGCTGCTGGGTGGACGACCCGTCACCGTTCCTGTCGGCCTTTGTCCCCTTGCCCGACGCCTTCGGCAGCGACCGGACGACCTCGGCAGCGGCCAGTTCGCGGTCGGCCACCGACGCGCGCGAGGCCAACACCCAGGTGTCCTTGGAGCCGCCCCCTTGACTCGAGTTCACCACCAGCGATCCCTCCGGCAACGCCACGCGGGTCAGCCCGCCGGGCAACACCCAGACGTCGTCCCCGTCGTTGACGGCGAAAGGCCGCAGATCGACATGCCGGGGTGAGAGGGCGTCGTCGATCTGGGTCGGGACCGTGGACAGCTGCACCACCGGCTGGGCGATCCAGCCGCGCGGATCGGCGTTGATCTTCTTGGTGATCGCCGCCAGTTCCTTCTCCGAGGCGTCGGGACCGAACACGATGCCGTACCCGCCGGAGCCCTCGACTGGTTTGATCACCAACTCGTCGACGCGGTCCAGTACCTCCTCGCGCTCGGCATCGAGCCAGCACCGGAAGGTGTCGACGTTGGCGAGCAGCGGCTTCTCCCCGAGGTAATACTCGATGATCGTCGGGACGTAGGTGTAGACGAGCTTGTCGTCGCCGACGCCGTTGCCCACCGCGCTGGAGATGACGACGTTGCCGGCGCGGGCGGCGTTGAGGATTCCCGCGACACCGAGCACCGAGTCGGGCTTGAACTGCATCGGGTCCAGGAAGTCGTCATCGATGCGCCGGTAGACGACGTCGACCTGGCGTTCGCCCTCGGTGGTCCGCATGTACACCGTGTTGTCGCGGCAGAACAGGTCACGGCCCTCGACGAGTTCGACGCCCATCTGCCGTGCCAGCAGCGAATGCTCGAAGTAGGCGGAGTTGTACACGCCGGGGGTCAGCACGACGACCGTCGGATCGGCGACGTTGTTGGCCGCGGCGTTGCGCAGGGCGCGCAGCAGATGTGACGCATAGTCCCCGACGGCGCGTACCCGATGGGTGGCGAACAGGTTCGGGAACACGCGGGCCATGGTGCGACGGTTCTCCATCACGTAGGAGACACCGGACGGGGACCGCAGGTTATCCTCCAGAACCCGGAAGGTTCCCTGCCCGTCGCGGACCAGGTCGATGCCCGCGACGTGGATGCGCACCCCGTTGGGCGGCACGATCCCGACCGCCTCGCGGTGGAAGTGTTCGCAGGACGTGACCAGCCGGCGCGGTATGACACCGTCGCGCAGGATCTCTTGTTCGCCGTAGATGTCCTCGAGGTACATCTCCAGCGCCTTGACGCGCTGCCGGATCCCCCGCTCCAGTCGGGTCCACTCGGCCGCCGAGATCACCCGCGGCACGAGGTCGAGCGGGAACGGCCGTTCCTGTCCCGACAACGAGAACGTGATGCCCTGGTCGATGAACGCCCGGCCGAGGGCCTCGGCGCGCGCCTCGAGTTCGGCGACATCGGAGGGCGCGAGTTCGGCGTGAATGCCCTTGTAGGGACCCCGGACGTTGCCGTCACCGTCGAACATCTCGTCGAAGGCCTCGGAATACGCGCCGAGGTCGTTGTAGCCGCCGAAGACGCCGTCATGCCGTTTTGCCGTCTTGGAGTTGCTGCGCGAGGTCCGTACCGTCTCGGTGGCCAAGATGTCTTGTGCTCCTCACGTGGGCGGTGGTGCAGTTGGCGGTGCTGATCGGTTCCCGTGCGACGCGTTTCGCATACGCACGACTGCCATGCTGCAACATTTCCGCTGTTTCGGCAGGCCAGTGGGTCTCGCTTTGGGACATTTCTGGCCCCGCTGGTACCCTGAACACTCGCTGCCCACACCAGGGCGCCCCCATGACTCAAGCAACCCGACCAAGATTTACGAAGGAATACACGCGTGGCCAACATCAAGTCGCAGCAGAAGCGGATCCTCACCAACGAGCGCCGCAGGCTGCGCAACAAGTCGGTGAAGTCGTCGCTTCATACCGCGGTGCGTGGATTCCGTGCGGCCGTCGACGCCGGCGACAAGGAGAAGGCCGGCGAGCTGCTGGCCTCGACCACCCGTCAGCTGGACAAAGCGGCCACCAAAGGCGTGATCCACAAGAACCAGGCCGCCAACCGCAAGTCCGCGCTCGCGCAGGCCTTCAACAAGATCTGAGCTCCGCCCTTCACTGAGGCCTGAGCTCCGCTCAGTCCTCGGCGAGCTCCGCGACCCTGCGTACGGCGGTTTCCAGCGCGTAACCCGCATCCGCTGCCGCACCCTTGACGTCAGCGTTGAGCGTCGCCACCAGCCGCATCGCCTCGGCGACCGAGTCCCGCGACCACCGGCGTGACTGTTTCTGGGCTTTCTGCACGCGCCACGGCGGCATACCCAGTTCACCGGCCAGCCGGTACGGATCTCCGGACATCGGACCGACTCGGGCGATCGTGTGCACCGCCTCGGCCAGCGCATCGGCCAGGACCACGTGGGGTTCGCCGCCCATCATCGCCCAGCGCAGCGCCTCGGCCGCGCCTGCGACGTCACCGACGACGGCTTTGTCCGCGATGTCGAATCCCTTCACCTCGGCCTTGCCGGAGTGGTAGCGGCGCACCGCTGCCGCGCTGAGATCACCGCCGGTGTCGGCGACCAGCTGCGAACACGCCGAGGCCAGCTCGCGGATGTCGGAGCCGACCGCGTCGAGCACCGCGGTCACCGTGTCGTCACCCACCTTGACCCGCAGCGCCCGGAACTCCTTGCGGACGAAATCGGCCCGCTCCGATGCCTTGGTGATGCGCGCGCAGGGATGCACCTGGGCTCCCAGCTTCTTGAGCTGATCGGCGAGAGACTTGGCGCGGCCGCCGCCGGAGTGCGCCACCACGAGCATCATCCCGTCGGGCAGATCCGCCGCGGCGGTCTCGATGATCGCGGCCGCATCTTTGCCCGCTTCGGCGGCGGACTCGAGCACCACGACACGTTCGTCGGCGAACAGCGACGGGCTGAGCAACTCGACGAGCTCGCTGGTGCTGACCTCACCGGCGCGCAACCGGTCGACGGGGATGTCGGCAGGGGCGCCGCCGCTGCCGGCGGAGGCCCGCGCGTGCTTCAGCACCGCCGCGATGGCCCGTTCGACCAGCAGCTCTTCGTCACCCAGAATCAGGTGCAGGCCGGTTCTCTCTCGACTCACCGCACGATCGTGTCATGCCTCGACGACACCCGACCGCACACCCGCTGCCACGCCGCGGCGATGCCCAGCGCCGCGATCCCGATGGTCAGCACCCCGGCCGCTCCCGACGGGACCGGCACCGACGCGGCAGGAAGGCCCGCGGCCCAGTGCGCGACTCTGAGCAGCCACCACACCTCCGGACCGGTGAAGCGGATCAGCAGTTCGGCACCGGCAGGCCACAGCGGGCACAGTGCGGCGGCGGCGGTGCCGATGACGGTGATCGGCGGGATCACCGGCGCCACCACCAGGTTGGCGGCCACCGCGACCAGACTCACCGATCCCGAGATACCGGCCACCAACGGCGCGGTGACCAATTGTGCAGCCACCGCGACGCTGACGGCGTCGGCGAGCGGGCGGGGCCAGCCACGCCCGGCGAGGTGCCGCGACCACGCCGGGGCGATGAGCACCAGCGCGGCGGTGGCGGACACCGACAGCGCGAACCCGATGTCGACCGCGAGTTCCGGCACGGCGACGAGCAGTCCGATCACGCTGGCCGCCAATGCCGGCAGCGCCTGGCGGCGGCGGTGCGACAGCACTGCCAGCAGGGTGATCGCACCCATCACCGCCGCGCGCAGCACGCTGGCCGAAGGCTGCACCACCACCACGAAACCCAGCAGCGTGACCGCGGCCAGCACCACTGCCGCCCGCGGCCCGACCAGCACCGCGGTCAACAACACCGCACCGCAGACGATGGTCACGTTCGCCCCCGACACCGCGGTCAGGTGGGTCAGGCCCGAGGCGCGGAAGTCGGCGGTCGTCTGTGCCGGCACGGTGGAGGTGTCGCCGAGGACCAGCGCGGGCAGCATGGCCGCCTGGTCGGCAGGCAACGCCGCCCGCGAGGACTGTGCGAACCTGCTCCGGACCTCGTGGGCCGCACGGTGCACCGGAGCCGCCGCGCCGAGGGTGGGCGCACCCTTGGCCGCAAGCACCGCGACCGTGAGGACACGTCGCTTCGGTTCACTGATCTGAGCGCGAAACGCCACCGGCTGCCGGGCCATCACCCGCGAGTACTCGCCGCCCGAAGCGAAGACGACGACCCGGCCTGAGGATCGGGACCCGGCGAGTTCCAGCAGCGACCCGCGGAACATCGTCCGCCCGCCCGCCAGCACCCGGGGAGTCTCGGTCGGGGTGACGATGACGGTGGCGACCTCGCCGAAGTAGCCGGAGACCGCATGGTGGCGGACCTCGTCGACCCGCAACCACACCGCGACGGACATGCCGCCACCCAGCACCAACACCGCCGCCACGCCGGTCCCCAGCGCTCGGCGGTCCGCCGGTCGGCCCTCACCACGGCTGCCCCACCAGCCGACCGCGGCCGTGACCGTCACCGCCGCCGCCAGCGCGGTGAGCGAACCGGCCTGCGCCCACACGATCCCGGCGGCCGTGACCGCCCACGCGGTCAGCGCCGCGGGGACCAGCCTCAGGTCGGGGGCCGACACAGTGGGCGTTGCGGACACCACCGACGTCACACCCGGACATGATCGCGCAGTTTGTCCAACCGGGCCGGTCCGATGCCGTCGACGTCGGCGAGCTGATCCACTCTGTCGAACCGCCCATTGGCCTCGCGCCAGGCGACGATCGCCGCGGCCGTCACCGGCCCCACGCCGGGCAGCGTGTCGAGTTCTTCGACGGTTGCCGCGTTCAAGTCGACCAAGCCGGCCGTACCGGAGCCCTCGCCACCTGCTGACGGTGCCGCCGGGGACGCGGCGGGATCGGCCACCACCGAACTGCCCATCTGTACCGGTTGCCCCGGCGGTGCACCGATTCCGACGACGATCTGCTCTCCGTCGGTGACCCGCCTGGCCATGTTCAGACCCAACAGGTCGGCGCCGTCGAGGGGGCCACCCGCGGCGTCCAGGGCGTCGGCGATCCGGGCACCGGGGTCCAGCGTGACCAGACCGGGTGCGTTGACCAGACCCACGACGCTGACCACCACGGGGGGCGCCGGACCGGAGGTGGCCGCCCCGGCACTCGGAGCATCCGACGAAACCATCTCCACCGGCGGAAGTTTCGCGGAGACCACCGCGGGCGGTCGATCACCGAACAAACTCAACACCGTCACCAGCACGGCGACCGCGCCCACGACACCCAACGCGACCACCCCGGCCCGGCCCGGGTCAGCCCTGACCTTCGAGATCCAGCCGGCCGGGCCCGTCGACGTGGATTCCGGCAGCCATCGCGACAACGACGTGTCGGGCTGCTCGCCGACGTCCTCGCTGTCGGCGGCACCGATGACTTCGTCTGCGCCGAGGCGTCGACGCAGCCGCTCTGCGGGCAGTTCGGTTGACATGCGCCCGACGGTAGGCGCGCCGGCGGACGTCGGCGGGTCCCGGCGCGACGGCCGCCTCGTTCTGGGGATGAACACCGCACTGGGGATGACGGTGGCTACGATTGCTCCCGATATGAACCGTCGCGCCCCGATGATCGCAGGCCTGGCGTTCGCGGTGCTCTACGCGACGGCCCTGCTCGTGATCCCCGCGCTCGCCGGAGCCGACGAAGGCGCCGTCAGGGCGCAGGCGCTGCTCCTGGCGTTCGCCGTGCTCGCCCTGGTCGTCGTGCTGGCGTTCGCCCGGGAACGGTTGAGCGGGCCGGCGGCGCACGTCTTCACGATCGGGTCAGCCGTGCTGGTCGCCCAGTTGTGCCTCGGGATCTGGTTCACCGGTGGTCCTGCGTTGCGTCCCGGTCAGCTGGACACGGACGCGGCGCGGGTCGTCGGCGACGTCGGCGCGATGTGGCTGCCCGCTGCGACCGTCGCTCACATCCTGGTGGCCGTCCCGATCCTGTTGGCCGCCAACGAAGATCTGCTCCCGCGGTGGCTGGGCACCGGCGCTGCGGTGTTCACCGTCGAGCAGCTGGTCGAGACCATCACGATCATCGGGCCGCCCGGCAGCTTCATCTCCCCCGGCGGCCCGATGAACCACTATCTCGGCGGCACGCTCACGGCCGCGTTCTTCCTGGCGGTGGGGATCGCCCTGTCGCTGCCCGAGCGCACGGGGAACGGCACCGGCCCGACGGTGGCCGAAACCGCTCCGGCCGACGAGACCGCAGGGCAGTGATGGCTCTTTCCCGCTTGGTACCCCGGTCGGCGGCCGATCCGGCCGCCACCGAAGGGTTGCGGCATCAGGTCCGGCAATTCCTCGCCGAGCAACTCGCTGCCGGTGCGTTCACCCCGTCGGTCGACGCGTGGCTGTGCGGTTGGGACGAAGACTTCACCGCCGCGCTGGCAGCGCGCGGCTGGTTGGGCATGACGGTGCCCGTCGCCTATGGCGGACACGGGCGTTCATTCCTCGAGCGGTTCGTTGTGACCGAGGAACTCCTCGCCGCGGGCGCCCCCGTGGCCGCCCACTGGATCGCCGACCGGCAGATCGTGCCCTCCCTGCTCAAGTACGGCACCGAGGCCCAGAGGTCGGAGTTCCTTCCCAAGATCGTGCGCGGCGAGTGCTTCTTCGGCATCGGAATGAGCGAACCGGATTCGGGTTCCGATCTCGCCAGCGTGCGCACCCGAGCGGAGCGGGTGGCCGGCGGCTGGTCACTCACCGGCACCAAGGTCTGGACTTCCGGTGCTCACCTCGCCCATGCCTTCATCGCGCTCGTGCGGACCGACCCCGTCGACCCCGCTCATCGACACGCCGGCCTCAGCCAGTTCATCGTCGACCTTCGAGGACCGGGGGTCGAGGTTCGGCCCATCGTCTCGATGAACGGTGCACACCACTTCAACGAGGTGATCCTCGACGGCGCATTTGTTCCCGATTCCATGGTGTTCGGTGAGATCGGTCAGGGTTGGCAGCAGGTGACCTCGGAGCTCGCCTTCGAGCGCAGCGGACCGGAACGGTTCCTGTCCACCTTCGTGTTGCTCGACATGTGTGCGGAAATGATTGCTGGACAACAACTCCCGCGTGACAACGATATCGGCCGCCTGATCGCCCGGGTCGCTGGACTGCACCAGATGTCCTCGGCGATCGCGGGCGCCCTGGAACGCGGAGAGCCCGCCGACGTGCCCGCGGCGGTGGTCAAGGTCCTGGGCACCACGACCGAGGGTGACATCGCCGAATTCGCCCATCAGGCCGACGATCACAGAGCCGGCCAACACTTCACAGACACCGTGGCCTCGGCCATGGATCAGCGTCCGGGCTTCACCCTGCGCGGCGGAACCAACGAGGTACTGCGCGGTGTGATCGCCCGCGGTTTGGGTCTGCGGTGACGGCGCCGGAAGTCGAGCCGGCACTGGCCGACCTGATGGACACCGTCTTCGCCGACTACCGCCGATCGTCCGCATCGCCGGGCACCGGCCTCGACAGCGACTTCTGGCGTCGCCTCGACGAGCTGGGGTTGGTTCGCCTCACCGGTGCCGAACAGGCCGGTGGAAGCGGCGCCGGATGGTATGAGACGACCGAGCTGTTGACCGCGGCGGTTCGCCACGGTGTGCGAATCCCTCTGGCCGAGCATGACCTTCTGGCGTGTTGGGTGTTGGAGTCGGCGGGAGCCCAGGTCGACGAGGCGGTGCGCACGGTGTGCCTGCTCGATCAGGCCGGCGCGGCCTCCGGGGTGCCGTGGGCGTCGAGCGCCGATCGGATCGTCGTTATGTGGCAACGTGAGGGTGACTATCTCGCGGTCGACGCCGAACCCGGGAAGATCTCGATCTCGGCCGGCGCCAACATGATCGGTGAACCACGCGACACCGTCATCGCCGACCTCGGATCGTTGGCCGGCATCCCGGTCGCGGGCGACGTCGTCACCAAGCTGCGCTTGAAGTCCGCTCTGGTCCGGTCGATACAGGTGTGCGCTGCCCTGGACGAGGCGCTGGCGCTGTCGATCGATCACGTGAGCTCGCGTGAGCAGTTCGGCCGGCCGCTGTCGAAGTTCCAGGCCGTGCAGCACCTGATCGCCGACATCGCCGCCGAAGCCGCCCTCGCCCGGTCCGCCACCGAGGCCGCACTGTCCGCCGCAGTCCTCAGCGATTGGTCTGCTCCACATCTCGAATTCCTTGTCGCAGCGGCACGGTCGTGTGCCGGACACGCCGCCTCGGCTGTCGTGCGCGACGCCCACCAGCTGCATGGAGCGATCGGCACCACCCGTGAGCACCGACTGCACGAGTTCACCAGGGCCGCCCTGGCGTGGCGCTCGGAGTACGGGTCGATGCGGTACTGGGACGACCGGGTCACCGACATGGCACTGCAGGCGGGGCCCAACAAGCTGTGGAGTCTGATCAACCCGTGAGCTCAGCGCACGATCACCGAGCTAGGTTGCCGGGGGTGCCCCAACATGTCCCGATGTGAGGGCGGCCTGCGGCCTCCCTCGTCGGTGATCCCGTAGCGTTGCGCCAGTTCCGCGCCGATCACCGTGTGGCCGCTCAACTCACCCAGACCCGGATCGCGGTACAACGCATCGATGAGATGACCGGTGAATTCCGGGGTCTCGGCCTGCTCGGCGAACTCCGCCAGCGCGTCGGGATTGCTCTGGAAGGCCGAGCGCAGTTTGTCGGTCAGCAGGATGCCCATCCAGATCGACACCGTCGCCACGGCGGTACCGCGGAAGTCCACCGCCATGTCGGCGGCCATCTTGTCGACACCGGCCTTCTGCGCCCCGTAGGCAGGGCCGTGCATGTAGCAGACCGACCCCGGCGAGGAGGTGAAGACGATGAGTCCGCGGTCCGCGGCCAGCAGCAGCGGCGCGGCGTGCCACGCCGCGATGTAGGACGACCGCAGGCCGACGTCGAGCACGTCGGCCAGTTCGCGCGGTTTCTCCCAGAACGGTGCGGCGCCGATCAGATCGTCGGAAATGATTGCGGCGTTGTTCACCAAGACATCCAGCCGGCCGCACTCCTGACCCACCCGGGCGAACAGCCGCTCGACAGCGGCATCGTCGCGGTGGTCGAGCGGGACCGCGACGACGCCGTCGGGCGCGTCGCGCATGCTGCGTCCCGTCCCGTACACCCGCCATCGGTTGGCCGCCAGTGCAGTCGCGATGCCCCGCCCCGCTCCCCGGCTCGCGCCGGTCACGACGGCCACCGGCGCCGGGTCAGTCATGTGGCCAACCCTAGAGGCAGTAGCTTCATCTGTTGAACCATTCTCGACGAGGAGATGTCATGAGCAGAGCGCACCCCGACCGACCGCTTCGTGTCATCCAGTGGACTACCGGCAACATCGGGCGACGGTCGCTGCACGCCATCATCGGTCGCGACGACATGGAGCTGGTCGGCGTGTTCGCCCACGGCGCCGACAAGGTGGGGGTCGACGCAGCGGAGCTGTCCGGGTGGCCCGAACCCACCGGGGTGAAAGCGACCGATGACATCGAGGAACTGGTGGCGCTGAAGCCCGATGCCTGCTGCTACAACCCGTTGTGGCCCAGCATCGACGAGCTGGTCCGGCTGCTGGAGTCCGGCATCAACGTCTGCTCCAGTGCCGCCTGGATCACCGGCGGCAAGCAGACACCCGCGGATCTGGACCGCATCCGGAAGGCCTGCGAGACGGGCGGATCCACGATCTTCGGCAGCGGTGCGCACCCGGGGATGAGCAACCTGGTGGGAATGGTGCTCTCCGGGGCCTGCGAGCGTGTCGACGAGATCCGGATCACCGAATCGGTGGACTGCTCGACCTATGAGTCCGCCGGCACCCAGACCGCGATGGGCTTCTCCCAGGATCCGGAAACACCTGGGCTGGCGGAGAGCGTGCGCAAAGAGAGCGAGGTCTTCGCCGAGTCCGCCGCGATGATGGCCGACGCGATCGGGGCCAGGCTGGACAGGATCACGTTCGACGTGACATTCACCGCGGCCACCGGTGACAGCGACCTCGGCTTCATGCAGATCCCGAAGGGCACCGTCGCCGGCGTGCACGGCTACCACCGCGGCTGGGTCGGTGACCGCAACGTGGTCAGCGTCGGTTTCAACTGGATCATGGGTGATCAGGTCACCCCACCCAAACCGCTCGAGGACGGCCATGTCGTCCAGGTGTTCGGTCTGCCCAACATGCGCACGGTGGTGCACTGCCTGCCGCCCAGGGATTGGACCGAACCGGGCTTCATGGGGCTGGGCATGATCTACACCGCGATGCCGGTGACCAACGCCGTTCCGGCAGTCGTCGCCGCGGCGCCGGGCATCGTGACGCTGGCCGATCTGCCGCCCATCACCGGCCGCTCCGCGAAGTAACACCCGCCTACCGACACCCCGCCGGAATTGCATTCCAGCAGGGCCTCTCTCGACATCTCGCTGCTGGAATACAGTTCCGGCGGGGGGAGGCGACCGCTGTGTTTCTGCCAGCGGCCGTTCAATTACTGCCACCGGAATTAATCTCCTGACCTGCTGGTTTAAGCCATCAGAACCAACAAGATCAGCAAGATCAGCAAGATGTAGAACACATAGGGAGCAGGACAATGAAGAACCTCACCGCCGCAACCGCCGTCACCGCCATCGCCGCCGGATTCACCGCCGCCTTCGTCGGGCTGGCCGGCCCGGCCGCCGCCGCCCCCTCGGGAAGCAGCGCCACCGACACCATCGCCGCGCTGGAAGCCGACGGTAACCGCGTCATCGTCAACCGCCGGGGATCGACCGCACTCGACAACGCCGAGGTCGTCTCGGTCCGCCAGGGCCAGCCCATCCGCGAGTACGTCTGGGACGCCCAGGGCGACGACAAGGTCCTCGAAACCACCGGCAACGTGTACTTCGTCGACGTCAAGTAGTCACCCGAACCACAAAAGGGGTGCCCCTCCCCCCGGGGCACCCCTTTTGTCATTCCATCACCGCGTAGCGCGCCTACGGTGTCGCGACCTGCACGGCCACCCCGACTGCTCCTGCCCCCACGTGCACCGACAAGACCGGCCCCATGTCGGCGACGGTCAGCGACGACAGTTGCGGAAGGCGTTGCGTCAGTGCGGCGCCCAGAGCGTCGGCGGCGTCGTGGTTGTCGACGTGATGAACCACGACGTCGGCGGTGTTCTCACCCACCACCTCGGCGACCCGCTCCACCATCGCCGCGTGCGCCTTGGTGACCGTTCGGATGCGCTGGTCGAGCACCAGTCGCCCGTCGACGTCCAGACACAGCAGGGGCTTGAGCGCCAGCGCAGTGCCCAGCCACGACGCGGTCGTGCGGATCCGCCCGCTGCGCCGCAGGTTGTCCAACCGGTGCACCACGAGGAAGACATGCGTCCGGCCCAGTGGCGCCCGCGCCGCGCCCTCGACAGCATCGAGATCGGCACCCGAGGCCGCGCAACGCGCCGCAGCCATCGCCGCGAAGCCGACACCCATCGCCGCTGAGCGGGAGTTCACCACCCGCACCGACGGTCCGAATTCCCGCGCCGCGGTGACGGCCGCGCTGTAGGTGCTCGACAACGCCGCCGACAGGTGCACCGCCACCACGCCGTCGCCTCCGCTGTCGGCCAGAGCCTGGCGATAGGTCTCCACCAGCTCGGCCGGTGTGGCTCCCGCGGTCGTCACACCATTCCGGTCGTGGATGTCGTACGGGACGTCGTCCACACCGTCACGCAGATCCTTGCCGTCGACCAGCACGTGCAACGGGACCTCACGGATGTCCCAACGGCTGCGCTCGTCGAGCCGTAGGCGCGAGGACGAATCGCAGACCACCACCACGGACATGGCCGACCGCTAACCGCTCGAATCGCGCAGGTGCACACCGGCTTCGGCGAGTCCTTTGATCATCAGTTCCGCCACCGCCCGATGCGCCTCGAAATTCCAGTGGATGCCGTCCGGGTTGCCCCGACCGCTCATCACCTGCTCCCCCACCGCCGCTTTGAGATCCACCAGCGGCACCTCGTGCTCGGCTGCCCATCGGGTGATCGCCTCGACCGTCCCCGGTCTGCCGTGGTGCGCCATCCCGTAGGTGGGCGCCCTGTGCACCGACGGCAACGACGCCACCACCGGAATGCCTGGGCGGTTGAAGTCAATTGCCGCCCTGGTCATTTCGAGGTACTCCGCGGTCAGGTGAGGTGGCAACGCCGGCCGCGCCACCGGCGAGAACCGGGGCTGCGCCCAGCCGTAGCCGTCCCGCACCCAGCGGCGCAGCCATGGGGGCCGGACATACCGAATCATCTCACGCAGAGCGGTGGGCAACGGTGACGGCAGCGAATCCATCCCCGAGGTCGCGAAGATCACCGCACCGGCGCGCGGCAGCGCCGCCCACGACCGCGGGTCCTGCGTCGCCGCCCACCACACGTCGCGACTGGTCCAGCCGATCCGGCCGATCAGCTCGAGATCCCAACCTAGTTGGTCGGCAACGATCTTCGGCCAGATGCGAGGATCATCCGCCGGCAGCCCCCCGGTCGGACCGTAATAGGACAGCGAGTCGCAGAACAGCAGCAAGGTCCGGCGGGGTGACGGCTCAGAGGACATCGTTGGCGACCTGCGCCGAGGCGTTCCAGACGTCCAGACGCCACCGGATGTCGTCGAAAGAGTCACGCGCACCGTCGGAGCGGGTGTGTCCGGCCAACTGCACCCAGCTGGCGTTGCCCATGCCGCCCAGCACCGGCCAGTTGTCGACCGGCAGGCCCAGCAGCGCTCCGGTCAGGGCGGCGATCAGCCCGCCGTGCGCCACCAGCACCACCGGCCGGTCGGGTTCGTCGCCGCCCCACTCGGGCTGACCCGCCACCAGCTCCCGCATCAGCGGCATGCTGCGGGCCGCGACGTCGACGCGGCTCTCACCGCCGTGCGGAGCCCAGCGCGCATCGTCGCGCCAGGCCAGCCGGGCGCCCGGGGCCACCGCGTCGACCTCGAGGTGGGTCATCCCCTGCCAGTCACCGAGATGGGTCTCCCGCAGCCGGGTGTCGATGCTCACCGGCTGCCCGCTGCGGTCCCCGAGTGCGACGGCGGTGTCCAGCGCACGCCGCAGGTCCGACGACACGATCAGCAGCGGCTGGCGCTTGGCGAGCACCTCGGCCGCGGCGACGGCCTGTTCGCGCCCGAGTTCGCTGAGATCGGTGTCCAACTGGCCCTGCATCCGGCTGCCGGCGTTGTATTCGGTCTGCCCGTGCCGCAGCATGACCAGTCGACGGATCGTCATTCGGTCGGCTCCCCCGCCGTGTCCTCAGGACTGTCCAGGTCGACGGGCACCGTCGGGCAGTCCCGCCACAGCCGGTCCAGCGCGTAGAAGTTGCGCTCGTCCTGATGCTGGATGTGCACGACGATGTCGACGTAGTCCAGCAGAGTCCAGCGGCCTTCGCGGGTGCCCTCACGGCGGGCAGGTTTGTATCCGGCGGCGCGCATCTTCTCCTCGACCTCGTCGACGATCGCGTTCACCTGCCGCTCGTTGGACGCCGACGCGATGACGAAGCAGTCGGTGATGACGAGTTGGCCCGAGACGTCGATGACGACGACGTCGTCGGCGAGTTTGGCGGCCGCAGCCTGTGCGGCCACTACTGCCATGTCGAGGGCTTCCTGGGTGGCGGTCAGAGCCGGTCTCCTTTACCTGTGGGGCTGGCGCTCTTGTCACGTCGGTAGAGGTCTCGTTTCGCGACATACTGCACGACGCCGTCGGGCACCAGATACCAGATCGGTCTGGCCTCCTCGGCGCGGATCCGGCAGTCGGTCGAGGAGATGGCCAGCGCCGGCACCTCCACCAGGTGCAGCGCGTCGGCGGGCAACTCCGCCATCGCGGCCGCGATGTGCTTGCCGTCGAGCTCGTATCCGGGCCGGTTGACGCCGACGAACCGGGCGATCGCGAACATCTCCTCCCAGTTCTGCCACGACAGGATCGACGCGAGCGCATCCGCGCCGGTGATGAAGTACAGGTCGGCGTCGGGATTGAGCGCATACAGGTCCCGCAGCGTGTCCTTGGTGTAGGTCGGCCCGCCGCGATCGATGTCCACCCGGCTGACGGAGAACCGCGGATTGGAGGCCGTGGCGATCACCGTCATCAGGTAACGGTCCTCGGCGGCGGTGACGGTCCTGGTGCGTTTCTGCCATGGCTGACCGGTGGGGACGAACACCACCTCGTCGAGTTCGAACAGGTCGGCGACCTCGCTGGCCGCGACGAGGTGGCCGTTGTGGATGGGATCGAAAGTCCCGCCCATCACGCCCAGCCGTCTCTGCCGTTGCCCGCCTGATTGCACGAATAGCGAGCTTACTCAGACCCCCGAGAGCCGCGGCGTCTGGAGAACTTCGGTGACCTCGAACGCGGCGCGATCAGCGCGGTAGACGTCGTAGCCGTACTCCACGCACCGGCCGGTGATGTCCTCGGTGCGGCGGGTGAGCAGCGTTCCCGCCGATCCGGCGCGAACCCCGAGCTGCACGCTCGTCGGGTCGTCGAGCACGATCGACTCCAGCACCGCCGTCGAGCGCGCCAGCTCGATCCCGTACCTGGAGCGCAGAGCCGCCCACAACGACCCCTGCTCGGGCTCGTCCAGGATCCCGGGCGTGAGCTCGGCTGGCATGTACGTCGTCTCCAGCGCGAACGGGACACCGTCGACGGTGCGCACCCGGTGGAACGCGTGCACGGACGCGCCCTCGCCCAGGCCGAGGGCAGCCCGCACCACCGGGGTGGCCGGCTGGTGCACCGCCCACAGCTGGCGCGCGGCGGGCCGCCGGCCCATCCGCGCGACCTCCTCGGAGAAGCTGCCGACGTGGAACCGCACCCGGGGCTCGGCGACGAACGTGCCCCGCGGCGGGTTCCGGTAGACCAGACCTTCGCTCTCCAGCAGCGACAACGCCAACCGGGCGGTCATCCGGCTGACACCATGCACCTCGGCCAGTTCGCGCTCCGACGGCAGCAACGTGTGGGGCGCCAACTGCTCGGTGGCGATCCGGTCGCGGACGTCAGCCGCGATCGTCATGTACAGCGGCGCGCCTGAAGGCATCTATGCAGCGTAGCGGCGGTGAACACGGTCCAGGGTGCGGTTTCACACCGAACGTGTCGTTCCTCCGGGATCAGACGGGCAGCAGGGCGTCGATCACCGCGGCCAGCTGCTTGGCCGAGCGGCATTCGTGCATCGTGATCACATCCTGGTAGCGCGGCACCGCCGAGTCGCCGCTGCCCCAGAGGTGTCGGGGCTCGGGGTTCAGCCAGTGGGCGTGCCTGCTGGCGTTGACCATGTGGGCGAGCAGCCCGGTCTCGGGATTGCGGTAGTTGTTGCGGCCGTCTCCGAGAACCAGCAGTGAACTGCGCGGCGAGAGCACGTTCGGGTACTGGTCGAGGAAGGACACGAACGCGTGGCCGTAGTCGGAGTGGCCGTCGCGGGTGTAGACCCCCGCCTCCCGGGTGATGCGCTGTACCGCGACCGCCAGATCGGCGTCGGGGCCGAACAGCTGGGTCACCTCGTCGGTGGTGTCGATGAAGGCGAAGACGCGGACCCGGGAGAACTGCTGACGCAGCGCGTGCACCAGCAGCAGCGTGAAATGGCTGAAGCCGGCCACCGAACCGGACACGTCGCACAGCACCACCAGCTCGGGCCGCGCCGGGTGCGGTTTCTTGAGCACCACGTCGATCGGCACGCCACCGGTGGACATCGACTTCCGCAGAGTTTTGCGCAGGTCGATCTCGCCGGCCCGCGACCGGCGGCGCCGAGCGGCCAGCCGGGAGGCCAGGGTGCGTGCCAGCGGCTGCACCACGCGCCGCATCTGCCGCAGCTGTTCGCCGGACGCCCGGAGGAATTCGACGTTCTCCGCGAGCTGCGGGACGCCGTACATCTGCACGTGGTCGCGGCCCAGCTGCTCGGCGGTGCGCCGCTTGGTCTCGGCTTCGACCATCCTGCGCAGCTGGGCGACGCGCTGGGCAGCCAGCGCCTTGGCGATCTGCTCCTGGGTGGGCGTGGGTTCCTCGCCGTAGGGGGCCAGCAACCCGGCCAGCAACCGCCCCTCCAGGTCGTCCAGGCTCATCGCCTTGAGCGCCTGGTACGACGAGTAGGACGGGCCGCGACTGGAGTTGTAGCGTCCGTACGCCTCGACGATCTGGGCGATCATGGCGGCCAGCCGCTCGTCGAGGTTAGCCAGCTCCTCGTTGTCGCTGAGCATGTCGACCAGCGCGCTGCGCAGCGCCTCGATGTCCTCGGGCGGCAGTCCCTGCTCGTCGGTCTCGTCGTCGAGCACCGTCCTGGCGCCGAGCGCAGCCGGAAAGTACAGGTCGAACAACGCGTCGTAGGTCTCGCGATGATCCGGGCGGCGCAGCACGGCGCAGGCGATGCCCTCGCGCAGCACCTTCCGGTCGCCGAGGCCGAGCGTGGCCATCACCCGGCCGGCATCCACGGTCTCCGACGGACCCACCGAGATCCCTTGTCCGCGCAGCGCTTCCACGAACTCCACCAGATGGCCCGGAATTCCGTGGGGCGCCAGCGGCTGCGGCGGGCGGGTGCGTCGGGCAGCCATCAGTTGAGCCTCAGCTCCCCGGAGGCCTTGACCTGGTCGGACTGGTGTTTGAGCACGACGCCCAGCGTCGCCGCGATCAGCTCGTCGTCGATGGTGTCGAAGCCCAGCGCCAGCACGGTGCGGCCCCAGTCGATGGTCTCGGCCACCGACGGCACCTTCTTGAGTTGCATGCCGCGCAGCACACCGATGATGCGGACCAACTCCTCGGCCAGGTGTGCCGGCAGTTCGGGAACCCGCGAGAGCAGGATGCGCCGTTCGAGGTCGGGGTCGGGGAAGTCGATGTGCAGGAACAGGCAACGCCGCTTGAGCGCCTCGGACAGCTCGCGGGTGGCGTTGGATGTCAGCACCACCAGCGGTTTGCGGGTTGCGGTGATGGTGCCGAGTTCGGGCACCGTCACGGCGAAGTCGCTGAGCACCTCCAGCAGCAAGCCCTCGATCTCGATGTCGGCCTTGTCGGTCTCGTCGATCAGCAGCACCGTCGGCTCCGTGTGCCGGATAGCGGTCAGCAGCGGACGCGACAGCAGGAACTCCTCAGAGAAGACGTCGTCCTTGGTCTTGTCCCAGTCGCCACCATCACCCCCCGCACCCGCGTTTCCGGCCTGGATGCGCAGGATCTGCTTGGCGTGGTTCCACTCGTAGAGCGCCCGGGCCTCGTCCACGCCCTCGTAGCACTGCAGCCGCACCAGCTCGGAGTCGGTGGCCTGGGCGACGGCGCGGGCGAGCTCGGTTTTGCCGACCCCCGCGGGACCCTCGACCAGCAACGGCTTGCCCAGCCGGTCGGCCAGGAAAACCGCGGTGGCGGTGGCGGTGTCGGGAAGATAGCCGGTCTCGGACAGCCTTCGCGCGACATCGTCGATGTCGGCGAACATCGGCACCGTGCGTGCGGGGACGCTCACTGTGATAACTCTCCTGACTCAGGCTGGACGGGTGTGGCCAGAGCCCCACACGATCCACTTGGTGGATGTCAACTCTGGTAGGCCCATCGGACCTCTGGCATGCAGCTTCTGGGTGGAGATCCCGATCTCTGCGCCGAAACCGAACTGCTCCCCGTCGGTGAACGAGGTCGATGCGTTCACCATCACCGCTGCCGCATCCACCCGTTCGGTGAACCGTTGAGCCGCAGCGAGATCGGTGGTGACGATGGCTTCGGTATGACCGGTGCCGTACTCGTTGACGTGTGCGATCGCCGCGTCGACTCCATCCACAATGGCCAATGCGATGTCCATCGAGAGGAACTCCGCGCGCAGTTCCTCCTCGGACGGCTCGGCATGCACCGTCACACCGGAATCCTGCAGCGCCGCCGTCAGCCTCGGCACGGCGACGTCGGCGATGGCCGCGTCGACCAGTAGCGTCTCCGCGGCATTACACACACTGGGCCTGCGCGTCTTGGCGTTGAGCAGAATACGTTCGGCCATCTCGAGGTCGGCCGATTCGTGTACGTAGACGTGGCAGTTGCCGACGCCGGTCTCGATGGTCGGCACCTGGGCGTCGCGCACCACGGCGTCGATGAGTCCCGCGCCGCCACGCGGGATCACGACATCGACCAGGCCGCGGGCCTGGATCAGGTGGGTGACGCTGGCCCGGTCGTCACTGGGCAGCAACTGCACGGCGTCACTGTTCAGGTTCTCGGTCTCCAGCGCGACGCGCAGGGCGTCGACCAACGCGGCGTTGGACTTCGCCGCCGACGAACTCCCGCGCAGCAGAACGGCATTGCCCGCCTTCAGCGTCAACCCGAAAGCGTCGACCGTCACGTTGGGGCGACCCTCGTAGACGATCCCGATCACGCCGAGCGGAACACGCTGCTGGCGCAACTGAAGTCCGTTGACCAGCGTGCGACCCCGCAGCACCTCGCCGATCGGGTCCGGCAGACCGGCGACCTGGCGCAGTCCGTCGGCGATCCCCTCGATGCGGGTCGGGGTCAAGGCCAGCCGGTCGAGCATCGCCTCCGGGGTTCCGGCGGCGCGGGCGGCGTCCAGGTCGGACTGGTTGGCCTCCATGATGGCGCGGGTGTTCATCAGCACATGGTCGGCGGCCGTGCGCAGGACGCGGTTCTTGGCATCGGCGCCCAGCGTCGCCAGCGCGCGGGCCGCGACCCGCGCCCGGCGGGCGGCGGCGTGTACCTGCTCGCGCAGGTCAGGTGCCGATGGGGCGTGCACACTCATCAGGCCAGAGTATCCGGTGGGCGTGGGTGATAGCTCGACCGGTACTTCTGCGGAGGCACACCCACCGTGCGCCGGAAATGGTGGCGCAGCGACGCCTCCGAGCCGAAACCCGCCTGTTCGGCCACCCGGTCCACCGGCAGATCGGTGGATTCGAGCAGTCGGCGGGCCCGGTCCACCCGCATCCGGGTCAGCAACTCGAGCGGCGTCGTGCCGACGTATTCGCGGAAGTGACGGCTCAGGCTGCGGACACTCATCGCCGCGTGGTCGGCGATGGTCGCGAGGTCGAGCGTGGTGGCGGCATTCCGCGCCATCCAGTCGATAGTCTCCTGCAGCGGATGACCCGCAGAAGTGACGTCTCGGTGCTCGATGAACTGTGCCTGCCCGCCTGCGCGCCACGCCGGCATCACCAGTCGCCGCGCGGTCGCCGCCGCCAGTTCGGCGCCGTGGTCGCTGCGGATCAGGTGCAGGCACAGATCGAGTCCGGCGCCGACGCCGGCCGAGGTGAGGGTGTTGCCGTTGTCGACGAACAGCACAGAAGGGTCGACCTCGACGGCAGGGTGGCGCCGCGCCAGTTCGTCGGTCCACTGCCAGTGCGTGGTGGCCCGCGCGCCGTCGAGCAGTCCGGCGGCGGCGACGGTGAATGCGCCGACGCAGATCGCGGCGATCCTGCTGCCACCCACCGCAGCAGCGCGTAACGCGTCCAGAACGGCGGCATCCGGTGGCTGCAGGAAGTCTCTTCTGCCGGGAACGACCACGACGTCGGCCCCGGCGATGTCGTCCAGTCCGTGCCGGGTGCGCAACTGCGTCGCACCCCACTCCTCGACGGTGCTGACCGTGCGCCCAGGGCAGCACACCCGGATCTGGTAACCCGCTTCCCCGAGCGCTGTTTGGGCCGCGGCTTGGTTCGCCAGCCCGAATACCTGGCCCGGTGTCATCACCTCGAACCCGATGGTGCCCTCCTGCGCGAGTACCGCCACCGTCCGCATGGCTAGATCTTAAAGGAACTTGTCCTTTCAGCCACTGGTCTGACCCATCCCGCCTAGACAGGCTCGAAGCACCGACGAAAGGACGCCCGTGACCTTCACCGACCCGACCGTGACATCGTTGGACCTACCCGACACCGACGTCGCCACCGCGGCCCGGCGCCTGGTGGAGACGGTGTCACCGGACTTCGTCTACAACCACAGCGTGCGCAGCTACGTCTTCGCCCGCGAACTGGCTTCAGACGCCGGACTGCGCGCCGGCGCCGACTACGACGACGAACTGCTGTTCCTGGCCTGCGTCCTGCACGACCTCGGTGTCACCGACCATGCCAACGGAAGCCAACGTTTTGAGGTCGACGGCGCCGACGCCGCGGCTGCGTTTCTGCGGGAACAGGGCGTCGACGCCGCCCGCACCGCGACGGTGTGGAATGCGATCGCACTGCACACCAGCCCCGGATTGGCCCACCGCTTCGGCGCCATCGAGGGATTGGCCCAGCAGGGAATCGCCGTCGACATCGTCGGCCAGGGCCGCGAACGACTCCGACCCGGCTTCGCCGCCCGCGTGCACGCCACCTGGCCGCGTCACGACCTGGGATACGCCCTCGCCAGGGAGATCGCGCGCCAGGTTCACGACAACCCCGCCAAGGGCGCCCCGCTGACGTTCCCGGCGCACCTGCATCAGCTCTTCTATCCCGACAGTGGCGGGCTGGCCTGGTTCGACCTGGTCGAGGCGGCCGGTTGGAACGACCGGCCGACCGGACCGGCCGTCGAGGTTGTCAAAGCACGACGCGCTCCCTAACGTCCCCGGTGTGGCGCGAGTCTGCGTGGTCGGAAGTGTCAATGCCGATCTCACGTTCACGGTGGCCGAACTCCCCCGGGCCGGCCAGACCGTGCTCGCGTCGGCGCTGGCGACGTCCCCGGGAGGCAAGGGCGGCAATCAGGCCGTCGCCGCCGCGCGGGCCGGTGCCGACGTGGTGCTCGTCGCGGCCCTGGGAGACGATCCGGCGGCCGAACGGCTGCGTACTCATTTGGACGTCAACGGCGTCGGGCCGGCCGGGGTGGTCAGCGTGCCCGGTCCCAGCGGATCCGCGGCGATCATCGTCGACGCCGAAGCCGAGAACTGCATCGTGGTGGCGCCGGGCGCCAATGCTCATCTGAGCATGAACTCGGCCGCGACCCGGTCCGTGGTCGCCGACAGCGACGTGATGCTGGTGCAGCTGGAGATACCCGTCGACACCGCCACCGCCGCGGCCCGGGTCGCCCGCGCCGCCGGCGCGGTGGTCATCGTCAACGCCTCGCCCACCCCCGACCGCGAAGCCATCGCGTCGCTGGCCGAAGTCGCTGACGTGGTCGTGGTCAACGAGGAGGAATCCGGCGCCTGGCTGACCGCGGACGGCTCGCCGGTGGCGCATCTCGTCATCACCCGCGGATCACGCGGCGCCAGCCACATCGTCGGCGGGCGACGGGTCGACGTCACGGCCCCCGCCGTCGAGGCAGTGGACACCACCGGTGCGGGCGACGTGTTCGCGGGTGTGCTCGCCGCGTCGTGGCTGCGCGGCGCCGAGGACGCACTGCGGCGCGCCTGCGCGGCCGGGGCGCTGGCGACGCTGATCCACGGAGCCGGCGACTGTGCCCCTTACAGTGAGGCCATCGAGGACATCTTGGAGGCTTCATGACCGCGACGAACCCACCCCGGCCGCCCGAGGGTGACTGGCTCGGGACGCCCTACCTGCGCTTCACCCGGGAAGGTGCGTTCGGGGTGTGCACGCTGGACCGGCCCGAGGCGCGCAATGCGATGACGCCGGCGATGTATTTCGGCATCAAGTACGCGGTCAAACACGTCGACGGTGACCCGGACCTGGCCGGGTTGCTGCTCACCGGCACCGGCGACGTGTTCGCGCCCGGCGGCGACATGGGCGGTGGCGGAGCGGACAACTGGCTGACGTTCGGCTCCGCGCTCGGCATGGACGCCTTGCCGTTCGACACTCTGCGGCAGTCCCACAAGCCCGTCGTGGCCGCGGTGAACGGTCTGTGTCAGGGCGGCGGACTGCAGATCGCGCTATGCGCCGACATGGCGGTGGTCAGCGACCGAGCGACGTTCCGGGTGCCCGAGCTCTACCGTGGGATCGCCGACACCTACTACAGCCACATGCTGGCCCGGCTGATCGGGCCGGTGCGCACCCGCGACCTGATGTTCACCGGCCGCACGTTGTCGGCGGCCGAAGCACTCGACTGGGGCATGGTGGCACGGATGGTGCCGCACGCGGACTTGCACGACGCCGCCCGCGACGTCCTCGCGCAGTGCTGCCGCACGGCGCCGGGGGCTCGGTCGGTCATCAAGTCGAGCCTGGACAACTACATCGGCCTGTACGACCGCATCGGCATGCAATCCAGCTTGGGCGCACCGGAATCCATCGAGGGGTTCATGGCGTTCAAGGAGCGCCGCTGTCCGGAGTGGGTGCATCCCGAGCTGCGCATCGAGGGCCGGCTCTAGCCCACCGACTATTCAGCCTTTGCTGAATACAGATTCTGATGTACTGTTGTGGTCCATGGAAGCGGCCGTCGGCAGTCAAGCGCTTTCCCGGTTCGGTTGTGCGCTGTCGGATCCGACACGCACCGAGATCCTGCTGATCCTGCGCGACGGCCCCGGTTACCCGTCCGACCTCGCCGAGCACATCGGGGTGTCCCGCCAGATCCTGTCCAACCACCTGGCCTGCCTGCGGGGTTGCGGTCTGGTGGTGGCCTGCCCCGAGGGGCGGCGCAGCCGCTACGAACTGGCAGACCCGCGCATCGCCCACGCCCTCGACGACCTCGTCGGCCTCGTGCTGGCCGTCGATCCGGCCTGCCACCCGGCCGACGACGACAGGGTGCGCCGCTGATGACGACGCCGATGGGGATATCCGCGCAGCGTCGCGCCGTTCTCACCCGGCGGGTTCGGCTTCTGGTTGCCGCGACGATCACCTACAACGTCGTCGAAGCAGTGATCGCGCTGGCCGAGGGCGTCCGGGTGTCCTCAGCCGCGCTGGTCGGATTCGGCCTGGACTCCGTCGTGGAGGTCGCCTCGGCGGCCGCGGTGGCGTGGCAGTTCTCGGCCCCCGACCCTGAGCAACGCGAAAAGACGGCGCTCCGCTTCATCGCCTTCTCCTTCTTCGGGCTGGCCTGCTACGTCGCCGTCGACTCGGTGCTGGCGCTGGCAGGAGTGCGTGAACCCCAACCGTCACCGATCGGCATCGGATTGGCGGTGGCCAGCCTGGTGATCATGCCCGTGCTCTCGCTGACGCAACGCCACGCCGGCCGCGAACTCGGCTCGACATCGGCGGTGGCCGACTCCAAACAGACCCTGCTGTGCACCTATCTGTCCGCGGTGCTGTTGATCGGGCTGCTGCTCAACGGACTTCTCGGCTGGACGTGGGCCGATCCGCTGGCCGCGCTGGGCATCGCCGCGCTTGCGGTGCGTGAAGGGCTCGAAGCGTGGCGGGGTGATCCGTGCTGCCGCTAAGACCCCAACCCTCCCGTTGAGACTGCGGTGACGGCGGCGACACGCCGGGCAGGCGCGCCGCCAGCGCAGTCTCAATGGCTCAGTCGGTGGGGATGGCTGCCTCGATCTCGTCGAGCCAGGCGCGCGCCGACATGTCCGACGGTGCCCGCCAGTCGCCGCGCGGGGACAGCGAGCCCCCGGCAGAGACCTTGGGGCCGTTCGGCAGCGCCGAGCGTTTGAACTGGCTGAACGAATAGAAGCGTTCGGCGAACACCTGCAGCCAGTGGCGAATCTCCTTGAGCGAGTAGGCCGGCCGGTCGCTTTCCGGAAGACCGGGGGGCCAGCTGCCACGCTCCGGGTCGCTCCAGGCGTGCCAGGCCAGGAAGGCCACCTTCGACGGCCGGAACCCGTAGCGCAACACCTGGAACAGCGAGAAGTCCTGCAGCACATACGGGCCGATCTTGCCCTCGGTGCTCTGGATCTCCTCGTCCTCACCCGCCGGCACCAGTTCCGGACTGATCTCGGTGTCCACCACCGACTGCAACGCCGCGTTGATCTCGTCATCGGCGCTGCCGAACTGCTCCGAGGAGATCACCCACCGGATCAGATGCTGGATCAACGTCTTCGGTACCCCGCCGTTGACGTTGTAGTGCGACATCTGGTCGCCCACCCCGTAGGTCGACCAGCCCAACGCCAGCTCCGACAGATCCCCGGTGCCCAACACGATGCCGCCGCGCTGATTGGCCAGCCGGAACAGGTAATCGGTGCGGAGTCCGGCCTGCACGTTCTCGAAGGTGACGTCGTAGACCTTCTCGCCGCGGGAAAACGGGTGATCCATCTCGCGCAGCATCAACTCGGCCGACGATCGGATGTCGATGGTCTCGAAGGTGACGCCGAGGGCGGCGGCCAGCCGGGTGGCGTTGTTCTTCGTGCGCTCGCCGGTGGCGAAACCGGGCAGCGTGAACGCCAGGATGTCGCTGCGCGGGCGCCCTTCGCGGTCCATCGCCTTGGCGGCGACGATCAACGCGTGGGTGGAGTCCAGCCCCCCGGACAGCCCCAGCACGACCTTCGGGTAGCCCAGCACCCGTAGTCGTTGTTCGAGTCCGGACACCTGGATGTTGTAGGCCTCGTAGCAGTCCTGCTCGAGCCGCTCCGGATCGGCAGGAACGAACGGCAGCCGCTCCACCTCACGCAGCAAGCCGATGTCGCCGTCGGGGGGGTCGAGGCGGAACTCGATGCGCCGGAAGGAGTCCTCGTCGATCATGTGGTGGCGCCGGTTGTCGTCGAAGCTGCCCATTCGCACCCGCTCATTGCGCAACAGCTCCAGGTCGACGTCGGCGGTGGAGCGGCGCTCCCCCTTCGGGAAGCGTTCGGACTGCGCCAGACAGACACCGTTCTCCCAGATCATGGTCTGGCCATCCCAGGCGAGGTCCGTCGTGGACTCGCCTTCACCGGCGGCGGCGTACACGTAGGCAGCCAGGCACCGGGACGACGCCGACCTGGCCAGCAGGCAACGATCGTCGGCGCGGCCGATCGTGATGGGGCTGCCGGACAGATTGGCGAGCACCGTGGCGCCGGCCAGTGCGGCGTCTGCGCTCGGCGGCACCGGGACGAACATGTCCTCACAGATCTCCACGTGCAGCACGAAACCGGGCAGGTCGGCAGCGGCGAACAACAGGTCCGGACCGAACGGCACGTCGGCCTCGCCCACCCGGATCTCACCGTGCTCGTCGGCGCCCGCAGCGAACTGCCGCTTCTCGTAGAACTCGCGATAGTTCGGCAGATAGGACTTCGGCACCACGCCGAGCACCCGACCGCGGTGGATGACGACGGCGGTGTTGTAGATCCGGTTCCGGTACCGCAGCGGCGCTCCGACCACGAGGACGGGCAGCAGTTCCGCCGAGCCCGCGATCACCTCGAGCAGCGCGTGCTCGACGCCTTCGAGCAGCACGTCCTGCATCACGATGTCCTCGATCGAGTACCCGGACAGCGTCAACTCCGGGAACACCGCCAGTGCCACGTTGTCGTCGTGGCACTCCCGCGACATCCGCAGGACCGACTCGGCGTTGGCGGCGGGGTCGGCGAGCGTCGTGTGGTGGGTGCATGCGGCGACGCGCACGAAGCCGTGCCGGTAGGCCGAGTAGAAATCCATGCCTCATTGTCGCCCGAAACCCTCGGCGAATAATCAGGCCCCGACAGATGCGGCGCCTCAGCGCGCACCTGTTGGCCTGTCGTTCGCCCGCCGGAACCGCGCCCGACCCGGGAACTTTTCTTGCGGAGTGCATGCTGGATGCGTGAATAAGGTTGCCACTCAACGCCAGTCGCGTCCATTGCTCACCGATCTGGCCGGCCTGCTCGACAGTCTCCCGACGTTTGCGGCACTGCGTCCGCTCTTCGACACCCGTGCGATCCGCATCGAGGACGAGTTCTACGACGATGCTTACGAGGTCCGCGCCGAACTGCCTGGCGTGGACCCCGACGAGGACATCGAGGTGACGCTGCGCGACGGCCGGCTGACGATCACCGCCGAGCGGGCGCACCCGGGTGAGAACTGCGGTCGTGCCGAACTCACCTACGGCACGTTGACCAGGACCCTCGTGCTGCCCGACGGTGCGGACCTGGACGACGTCAACGCCACCTACGACCGCGGCATCCTCACCGTTTCGGTGCCGCTGGTGGACCAGCACCGGCTGCAGAAGCACGTCGAGGTGGTGGAGATCGTCGCTCTGGAAGACTCCGCCATCGAGGACATCGACGAAGACGGCGACGACGACGACATCGAGGTCGGCGACGACCACAGTGACGATCGTGATGACGCCTCTGACCAGCTTGTATCCGCCGAGCAGAGCTGATCACTTACATTCGAATACGTGGAAGCACCCGAACTGGTCGCCCTGCTGCGGGGCAGGCGTCTGGCCGTATTGACCGGCGCCGGGCTGTCGACCGATTCGGGCATTCCGGATTACCGCGGGCCGGACTCACCGCCCAGCAATCCGATGACGATTCGCCAGTTCACCTCCGACCCGGTGTTCCGGCGGCGCTACTGGGCTCGTAACCACGTCGGGTGGCGGGACATGGACCAGCGCATGCCCAACGCCGGGCACCGGGCGCTGGCCACGCTCGAACGTGCCGGCGTGGTGTCCGGGCTGATCACCCAGAACGTCGACCTGTTGCACACCAAGGCCGGCAGCCGTGCGGTGGTGGATCTACACGGCACCTATGTCCGGGTGATATGTCTGGACTGCGGCCACACCATGTCCCGGGCCGTGCTGGCCGGATTGCTCGAGGCCGCCAACCCGGGTTTCCTGGAGCGCGTGCGTGCGGTCGGCAGCATCGGTGTCGCTCCCGACGCCGACGCCGAGGTGGGTGACACCACCGACTTCCGCATCGTCGACTGCCCGGCCTGTGGCGGCATGCTCAAGCCCGACATCGTCTACTTCGGCGAGAGCGTGCCCAAACATATTGTCGACCACGCGTATTCGATGGTCGACGAAGCGGATGCCCTGCTGGTGGCGGGTTCTTCGCTGACGGTGTACTCCGGCTACCGGTTCGTCCGCCACGCGGTCGCCCGCGGCATACCCGTGGCGATCGTCAACCGCGGACGCACCCGGGGCGACGTTTTGGCGACGGTCAAGATCGACAACGGCTGCTCGCCGATGCTGGCGCTGCTGGCCGACGAACTGCCGGCGAACCCGCGCCGTTCAGACTGCGACGAGGTCGTCGGCGTGCACGGCGGGTCTGCGCAACTCGGCCGGTAGGTCCGCGGTGGACCGGCCCAGCATCGTGGCCAGTTCGGTGGCGTCGTAGGCGACGACGCCGCGGGCGACCAACGTCGAGTCCTGGGCGCGCAGCTCCACCACGTCACCGCCGTAGAACCGGCCGGAGAGCGCCGTGATGCCCGCGACGAGCAGGGAACGTCGTTGGCGTACCACGGCGTTGACCGCGCCGTCGTCCAGCGTCAACGTCCCCGCCACCTCCGCTGCGTGGCGCACCCAGAACCGCCGCGCCGACATCCGCTCGGCGCGCGGAGCGAAGACGGTGCCCACCGAGGCGTCGGCCAGCGCCGCGGCCGCGTCCGTCGCGGCGGCCAGCAGCACCGGCACACCTGCGTCGGCGGCCAACAGCGCCGAAGACAACTTCGAGACCATCCCACCGGTGCCGAGGTGGCTGCCCCGGCCGGCGGTGACGCCTTCCAGATCACCGGGTCCGTCGACCTCGGGGATGAAGCGCGCCGGGCGCTCCTCGGACGCCTTGCGCGGGTCACCGTCGTAGAGACCGTCGATGTCGCTCAACAGGATCAGTGCGTCCGCTCTGACCAGGTGCGCGACCAGAGCCGACAGCCGGTCGTTGTCACCGAATCTGATCTCGTTGGTGGCGACGGTGTCGTTCTCGTTGACGATCCCCACCGCGTGCAGCGCGCGCAACCGGTCCAGAGTGCGTGCGGCGTTGGTGTGCTGAACCCGCATCGAGATGTCGTGAGCGGTCAGCAACACCTGCCCCACCGTGCGGCCGTAGTGCCCGAACGCCGCACTCCACGAGTTGACCAGGGCCACCTGCCCGACGCTGGCCGCCGCCTGCTTGGTGGCCAGATCCGTTGGGCGTCTGGTCAACCCGAGTGGCTCGATGCCTGCGGCGATCGCACCGGAAGACACGATCACCACATCGGACCCGGCCCGCATCCGCATTTCGATCGCGTCGGCGAGGCACTGCAACCGACTCGTGTCGAAGACACCCGTCGGGGTGGTCAGCGCAGTGGTGCCGATCTTGACGACGACCGAACGCGCAGCGCGGACCGCCTCCCGGTGAACGGAGTTCGCCCAGTCGGCGCGGTCCTCACTCACCGCTGCCCTCTGCTCGGCGCGCCTTGCGGGCCGCCTTACGCTCATCGGCCGAGACGCGGTCGGTCTGCTCGAGGCGGACATCGGTGCCACGGCCCGACATCTGCATGTCCACCCCGGCTGGGGTCTGCGGCTCCCAGTCGAACGTCATGTCGCCGATGGTGACAGCACATCCGGGCCGGGCTCCGAGTTTGAGCAACTCGTCCTCGACACCCAGGCGCGCGAGTCGGTCACCGAGATAGCCGACCGCTTCGTCGTTGTCGAAGTTGGTCTGCGCCACCCACCGCTGCGGCCGGGTGCCGCGCACGATGAAACCTCCGGTGCCGTCGGCTTCGACGGTGAAACCACTGTCGTCGACGGCGACCGGCCGGATCACCGGACGGCGCGGCACCACCTCGGGTTGGGCGGCGCGGTAGGCGGCGACCATCTCCCACAGAGCGAACGTCAACGACCGCAGGCCATCTCGGGCGACCGCCGACACCTCGAACACCGGCCAGCCGAACCTGCTGGCGACTTCCTCACGGACGAAGTCGGCGAGTTCACGCGCGTCGGGGACATCGATCTTGTTGAGCACCACCGCCCGCGGCCGCTCGGCGAGATCCCCGAGCGTCGAATCCCCTTGCAGTGTCGGGGTGTAGGCGGCGAGTTCGGCTTCCAGCGCCTCGATGTCGGAGACCGGGTCGCGGCCGGGTTCCATCGTCGCGCAATCGACGACGTGCACCAACACCGCGCACCGTTCGAGATGGCGCAGGAAGTCCAGCCCCAAGCCACGTCCCTCGGAGGCGCCGGGAATCAGCCCGGGGACATCCGCGACGGTGAAGGTGTGCTCACCGGCCGACACCACGCCCAGGTTGGGCGCCAGCGTCGTGAACGGATAGTCGGCGATCTTCGGCTTGGCGGCAGAAATGGCCGACACCAGTGACGACTTGCCTGCCGACGGGAACCCGACGAGTCCGACGTCGGCGACCGTCTTGAGCTCCAGAGTGAGATCGCGGACCTCGCCCTTCTCGCCCAGCAGCGCGAAGCCGGGGGCCTTACGCGCCCGCGAGGCCAGCGCGGCGTTGCCCAGCCCGCCCCGCCCCCCGGCGGCGGCGTCGAATCGGGTGCCCGCGCCCACCAGGTCGGCCAACATCCGGCCGCTCTCGTCGAGGACGACGGTCCCGTCCGGGACCTTCACCTCGAGGTCGGCACCGGCCGCGCCGTCGCGATTGCTGCCGGCGCCCTGCTTGCCCGAAGGGGCAACGACATGGGGATGAAAGTGGAAGTCCAGGAGGGTGTGCACCTGGGGATCGACGACGAACACCACGCTGCCGCCGCGTCCACCGTTTCCGCCATCGGGGCCACCCAGCGGCTTGAACTTCTCGCGGTGTACCGAGGCGCAGCCGTTTCCGCCGTTGCCTGCCCGCGCGTGGACGACGACGCGGTCGATGAACCGGGTCATCGGACTTCCTTTCCGTCACGAAATCTACGTTTTACAGACGAAGCGCAAGTGCCCCTCTGAAAACGCAGATCTCGGCGGTGGAAGAGGGAACTACGCGTCGGCGCGCGCGGCGCGGACGACGTTGACGAACTTGCGACCGCGCTTCTTGCCGAACTCGACGGCGCCGGGCGCCGTGGCGAACAGCGTGTCGTCGCCGCCGCGGCCGACGTTGTCACCGGGGTGGAAGTGGGTACCGCGCTGCCGGACCAGGATCTCGCCGGCCTTGACGACCTGCCCGCCGAACCGCTTCACGCCCAGTCGCTGAGCATTGGAGTCGCGACCGTTGCGTGAGCTCGAAGCGCCCTTTTTGTGTGCCATGTCTGTCGCCTCCGTCGTTACTTGATGCCGGTGACCTTGAGCACCGTCAACGGCTGACGGTGACCCTGGCGCTTGTGGTAGCCGGTCTTGTTCTTGAACTTGTGGATGCGGATCTTCGGGCCCTTGATGTGCTCGAGGACCTCACCGGTGACCGCGACCTTCTCCAGCGCCTTGGCGTCGGTGGTCACCTCGGAACCGTTGACGACCAGCGCGACCGGCAGCGACACCGTGGCGCCGGGCTCGACCTCGAGCTTCTCCACCTTGACCACGTCACCGGCCGCGACCTTGTACTGCTTGCCACCGGTCTTCACAATCGCGTACGTGGCTGATTCGGCTGCCATCGATGGTCTTCCTCTGCTTCGCGTGCGGGCGCGCAACACCCGGGGGTGCGCGTGCGGGTCTGGGGTGCGGGGGCCCGGGACGTGCGCTAACGCAGCCTCGAGACTTCCCACTGTCTCCCTCTGGCCGTGGGCAGGCCCTGGAGACAACTGCTCAAGGGTACGTGACCAGCGGGTAGAGGGTCAAACCGCTCAGTCGGCCGACGGCGGGCCCGCGGGCCTGGCCGCCGCTCGTCTGCGGCTGCGGCCACCTGAGGCGGTGGCGACAGCACGTCGCGGCTCGTCGGAGTCGTCGTCCGAGTCGTCATCGGAATCGTCCAGGACGTCGATCTCGTCGTCGTCCTCGTCCTCGTCCTCGTCGTCATCGTCGAGGTCGATCTCGTCCTCATCCTCGTCGGAGTCGTCCGAGTCGTCGTCGTCAGAGTCGTCGTCGTCAGAGTCGTCGTCGTCAGAGTCGTCGTCGTCCGAGTCATCGTCGTCCGAGTCATCGTCGTCCGAGTCATCGTCGTCCGAGTCATCGTCGTCCGAGTCGTCGTCGTCCTCGTCGGAGTCGTGGCTGACCGCTTCGCGGATGGCGTCGGGCTCGATCTCGGCGACTTCTTCGGCAGCTTCTGTGGCCTCGTTCGCCTCGTCATCACCGTCGTCGTCATCGTCATGCTTGCCGTTCGCGGCCGCCATCGCCTTGAACATCGGGTGCTCACCCGGCAGATGCGCGGGCACTTTGGCGACCGGCACATCCTGTTGCTCCCGTGCGCCGCGCTTGCCCCGCTTACTGCGCCGTCCGCCGCCGGATTCGGTCTTGCGCCCCGCCGACGAGGTGGAGTCGACGGGGTCTCCGTGCAGCATGATGCCCCGACCACCGCAGTGCGTGCAGGAGGTCGAGAACGCCTCGATCAGGCCGGTCCCCAGGCGTTTCCTGGTCAGCTGCACCAACCCCAGGGACGTGACCTCCGAGACCTGATGCCGGGTGCGGTCCCGGGCCAGCGCCTCGGTCAACCGGCGTAACACCAGGTCACGGTTGTTCTCCAGCACCATGTCGATGAAGTCGATGACGACGATGCCGCCGATGTCACGCAGCCGCAGCTGCCGCACGATCTCCTCGGCGGCTTCCAGGTTGTTGCGGGTGACGGTCTGTTCGAGGTTGCCGCCCGATCCGGTGAACTTGCCGGTGTTGACGTCGACCACTGTCATTGCCTCGGTGCGGTCGATGACCAGCGTGCCGCCGGAGGGCAGCCATACCTTGCGGTCCATTGCCTTGGCGAGTTGTTCATCGATCCGGTGCACCGCGAACACGTCGGGGCCCGAGCCGGATTCCGAGGACACTCCGGGTTCGTACTTGGTCATCCGCGGGACCAGTTCCGGTGCCACGTTGTTGACGTAGTCGTTGATCGTCTTCCAGGCATCGTCGCCCGACACGATCAGCCCGGTGAAGTCTTCGTTGAACAGGTCACGGATGACTTTGACCAGCACGTCGGGCTCTTCGTAGAGCGCCACCGCCGCGCCGGCGGCCTTCTTCTTGGTCTCGGCGGCCTTGGCGTCGATCTGGTTCCACCGCTCTTGGAGGCGGTCGACGTCGCTGCGGATGTCTTCTTCTTTGACGCCTTCTGAGGCGGTGCGGATGATCACACCCGCATCCGAGGGGACCACCTCGCGCAGGATCTCCTTGAGCCGCTGGCGTTCGGTGTCGGGCAGTTTGCGGCTGATCCCGGTGGACGACGCGCCGGGCACGTAGACCAGGTAGCGGCCGGCCAGCGAGACCTGCGTCGTCAGCCGTGCGCCTTTGTGACCGACCGGGTCCTTGCTGACCTGGACGACGACGTAGTCCCCGGGTTTGAGGGCTTGTTCGATCTTGCGCTGGGCACCACCGAGCCCGGCGGCCTCCCAGTTCACCTCGCCGGCGTAGAGCACACCGTTGCGGCCGCGACCGATGTCGACGAACGCCGCTTCCATCGACGGCAGCACGTTCTGCACGATGCCGAGGTAGATGTTGCCGACCAGTGACGTCTGGGCCGCGGAGGTGACGAAGTGCTCGACCACCACACCGTCCTCGAGCACGGCGATCTGCGTGTAGCGGGCACCTTCGTGCGGCGGTTCGCTACGGACCTTGTCGCGTACCACCATCACCCGCTCGACGGCTTCGCGACGTGCCAGGAACTCGGCCTCGCTCAGGATCGGGGGCCGACGACGGCCGGCGTCGCGACCATCCCGGCGGCGTTGCCGTTTGGCTTCCAACCGCGTCGAGCCGCTGATTCCCTGGATTTCGTTGTTCGACGAGTCACCGTCGCCGCCGCCCTTGGCGCGCCTCGGGGGACGCTCGTGCACGACGGTGTTGGGCGGATCGTCGGGAGAGGTGCTGCCGTTGGTGTCGTCGCTGGCGCCGGACTTGCGCCGACGGCGGCGGCGCCTGCGGGTCTTGGCGCCGGACCCGTCGTCGTCTCCGCTGTCGTTGTCGTCGTCGGAGTCGTCGCCGGACTCGGACTGGTCCCCGTCGCCGTGGTCGTCGCCGTCGGCGTCGGAAGCCGAGTCATCGCCGTTCTGCTCGCCGCGCCCGCGCCCCCGGCCCCTGCGTCCCCGGCGGCGGCGCTTGGCGTTCGGACGCTCGGCCTGGTCCTCGTCGGAGTCCGAGCTGTCGTCATCGTCATCGTCGTCGCCATCGTCGTCGTCAGCGGCGGTGCTGTCCTGACCGGAACGCACCGGCTGCGGTGCGACGAACAGTGGCAGGTAGTCGGCGGTTTCTGCCGGGGGTGAGTCAGGAGTCTCCAGGATCAGCCGCGACTCCGGCTCCTCCTCGACCACGGACTGCACGCTCGGCTCGACGTCGGTGACGGGCTCTGGCACTGCTTCGGGCTCCGGATCAGCGACGGGGGCCGGAACGGCCGCCTCGGCGGTCACGGGTTCGGCGAGGGCCTCACGCACCTGGTCTGCCTCGTCGCGGCCCACCGTGGAGTGCGCGCTACGTGTCCGGCCGTCCATCTCGACCAGGGCGTCGATGATGCGCTTGCTGGTGGTGCCCAGGACTCTGGCCAGCGAATGAACCCTCAGCCGTTCAGGCGGCGGTGCGTCTTTCGCTTCACCCGACGGGACCGCGCTGTGCTCGGCCTCTGCGGGGAGATTGTCGGTCGGGCTCTGAAAGTTCTCATTGTCGGCCACGTATTCTCCTCAAGCCCCCGGGCGCGTCGGGTTCTGACGCGGCCACGCGAGGGCTTCGTTTTTGTGTCCGGGCTGACTACTCCCGGACTTGTTATGGTCTCGCCCCGAGCGATCCCCATGGGAACCATCTCGGTGCCGGTCTGAATGATGGCTGGACTGTCTGCGCCGCACAGCAGGTAGCGGTGGTCGCGCTCGTCGAAGTCTTCATCCGGGTGGCCGACCATGGGTTGTTAAGCCGGTCACCCGTAGCCAGTATCCCACATCCCGACAGCGGCTCCGAGGAGGCTGACTCCATCGGTGGTCGAGCCGTGGCGCGCGGACCTACCGGCCGGGGAACCAGAGGTCGATCTCGCGGACGGCCGAATCCGGCGAATCCGAGCCGTGGACCAGGTTGTACTGGGTCTCCAGCCCGAGGTCACCGCGGATGGTGCCGGGCGTCGCCTTCTCGACGGGATCGGTCCCGCCGGCCAGTTGCCGGAAGGCCGCGACCGCGCGCGGCCCCTCGAGGATCGCAGCCACCACCGGCCCCGAGGTGATGAACTCCAGCAGCGAGGGGAAGAACGGCTTCCCCTCGTGCTCGGCGTAGTGCGCACGAGCCAGCTCGTCGCTCACGTTCTTCAGCTCCAGGGCTGCGATGGTGAGGCCTTTGCCTTCGATCCGGCTGAGGATCTCTCCGATGAGGCGGCGCTCAACACCGTCGGGCTTGATTAATACGAGGGTCCGCTCAGTCACGGCCGACAGCCTAGCGCGGCGAGGAACGAGTCTGCGATGACGCGATGAGGAGCCCCGCCCTCAGATCGGGCCGGCAGGCGGCTGTTGCCCCGGGAGCAGACCGCGCTTTTGTCGGCGGAGCACCTCGGCCCGCAGATAGGCGAGAAGAAGCCAGACCACCGCGAACAGCAGCCCGATGAAGCCCACCCCCGGGTAGATCAGCCACCCCGCGATCAGCAGCGGCTGCACGCCGAGGTTGGCCCAGATCGCCCACGAACGACCCTGGATTCCCGCCATCAGCACCAGCAGCACCGCGAAACCGATGATGTAGACCATCGAGCCGGTCGACAACCCGCCCCCGACGGCGCTCACCACGGGCAATGCCAGCAGCACCACGATCGCTTCGAGAATCAGGACCCCGGCCATGATCCCGCGGAAGCTCTTCCACGGGTCCGGGGCCCCCTGGCCGGCAGCAGCGGAGTCCGCCGGCGGTGGTGGTTGAGCACTCACGCCGGGTCCTTGCCGAACAGAGTGCGCGCCGCACCGGCGGTCACCACCGACCCGGTGATGACGACGCCGACTCCCCCCATACCGCCGACCCCGTCACCTTCGTTGCCGGACTCCTCGACCAGTGCGGTGGCCGTCTCGATGGCATCCGGCAGCGTGTTCGCGGAGATGACGCGCTCGGGACCGAACCGCTCCTCGGCCTTGAGCGCCAGCGCGTCGACCTCCAGCGCCCGCGGCGAACCGTTGTGGGTGACCACGATCTGGTCCAACACCGGCTCGAGCGCGGCAAGGATGCCGTCGGCATCCTTGTCGGCCATCACGGAGACCACGCCCACCAGGAACCGGAAGTCGAATTCCTCGGTCAATGCCCGAGCCAGCGCGTTCGCGCCGGCCGGGTTGTGTGCTGCATCGACGAAAACCGTGGGGGCGCTGCGCATCCGCTCCAGCCGGCCGGGCGAGGTCACTGCTGCGAATCCGGCTCGCACGGCGTCGATGTCGAGTTGCCGCTGCGCCCCGGCGCCGAAGAAGGCCTCAACCGCAGCGAGGGCGAGAACGGCGTTGTGCGCCTGGTGCTCGCCGTGCAACGGAAGGAAGATCTCGGAGTAGAGCCCGCCGAGGCCCTGCAGCTCGAGTAGCTGCCCTCCGACGGCCACCTGCCTGCCGAGCACCGCGAACTCCGAGTCCTCGCGGGCCACCGCGGCGTCGGCGCGCACCGCCTGCGCCAGCAGCACATCCATCGCTTCCTGAGGCTGACGGGCGATCACCGCGACCGTGTCGGTCGGTATCAGGTCGTCTGCTTGCTTGGTGATGATGCCGGCTTTCTCGCCGGCGATCTCGGCGACGGTCTCGCCGAGGTAGTCGACGTGGTCGATCCCGACGGGCGTGATGACCACGACGGGAGCATTGACGACGTTGGTGGCGTCCCAGCGGCCGCCGAGTCCCACTTCGACGACCGCGACGTCGATCGGCGCGTCGGCGAACGCGGCGAAGGCCATCGCGGTGAGTACCTCGAACTTGCTCAGCCGAGGGCCGTCCCCGGTTGCCTGGGACTGCGTGTCCACCAGTTCCACGAACGGCTCGATCTCGCGGTAGGTGTCCACGTAGGTCGCCGGGCTGATCGGTTTGCCGTCGATGGCGATGCGCTCCACCGCCGACTGCAGGTGCGGACTGGTGGTACGCCCGGTGCGCCGGTGCAGCGCGGTCAGTAGTGCGTCGACCATCCTGGCCACCGACGTCTTGCCGTTGGTCCCCCCGATGTGGATCGACGGATAACCACGTTGCGGGGATCCGAGCAGCTCCAGCAGCGCCGAGATCCGGGCCGTGCTCGGCTCGATCCTGGTTTCCGGCCAGCGCTGGTCGAGCAGGTGCTCGACCTGCAGCAGCGACGCGATCTCGTCGGGGGTGGGCTCGGGTTCGGGCTCGACACTCATTGCGGCAGCGACTCGAGCCTGGAGGTGATGCGCTCCACTTCCTCGCGGGCGACCTGCTGGCGGGCGCGGATCTTGTCGACGACCTCGGCGGGAGCCTTGGCCAGGAACCCGTCGTTGCCGAGCTTGCCGGTGGTGCCTGCCAGCTCCTTCTGCGCGGCGGCCAGATCCTTTTCCAGCCTGCGCCGTTCAGCAGCGACGTCCACGGTTCCGGACGTGTCGAGCTCGACGACCACGGTGGCGGTCGACAACCGCACCTCGACCGAGGCCGACGGGGTGAAACCCTCGGCCGGCGGGGTCAGCCAGGCCAGCGCTGTGACCGCCGGAACGTGCGCGTCGAGCCCGGCAGCGGTGACGTCGGACAGCCGGGCCGGCACCTTCTGCCTGTCGCCCAGACCCTGATCGCTGCGGAACCTGCGCACCTCGGTGATCAACTTCTGCATGTCGGCGACACGTTGTGACGCCACCTGATCCGGGGCGAAACCTGACGGCCGGGGCCACTCGGCGATGACCAGCGACTCGCCGCCGGTCAACGCCTTCCACAACACCTCGGTGACGAACGGCATCACCGGATGGAGCAACTTGAGCAGGGTGTCCAGCACCGCGGCGAGAACCGCGGTGGTATGTGAGATGCCTTCGCCCATCTGAACTTTGGCCAACTCGACATACCAGTCGCAGAACTCGTCCCATGCGAAGTGGTACAGCGACTCACACGCCCTGCTGAACTCGTAGTCGTCGAGCGCTGAATCCACCTCGGCGCGAACCTCTTCCAACCGCCCGAGAATCCAGCGGTCGGCGTCGGTGAGCTGGTCGGACAACAGGACACCGGACTGCGCTTGTTGCTCTTCGGCCAAGGGGCTCATCGCGGCCCCGTTGAGCAACGCGAACCGGGTGGCGTTGAACAGCTTGGTGGCGAAGTTTCGCGACGCTCGGGCATGGTCTTCGCCGATGGACAGGTCACCGCCCGGGCTGGCCCCACGGGCCAGGGTGAACCGAAGCGCGTCGGCGCCGAACTGCTCGACCCAGTCCAGCGGGTCGATACCGTTGCCTTTCGACTTGCTCATCTTGCGGCCGAACTCGTCGCGGATCAGACCGTGCAGGAACACATTCTCAAAGGGAACCTGGGGATCGCGCGCACCGTCACCGGTGATCGCGGCGTCGTCGGCGACGAAAGTGCCGAACATCATCATCCGCGCCACCCAGAAGAACAGGATGTCGTAACCGGTGACCAGCACCGTGGTCGGATAGAACTTCGCCAACTCCGGCGTGCGCTCCGGCCAGCCCATCGTGGAGAACGGCCACAGCGCCGAGCTGAACCACGTGTCGAGCACGTCGGGGTCCTGTTCCCAACCCTGCGGCGGTGTCTCGTCCGGGCCCACACACACGGTTTCGCCGTCAGGTCCGTGCCAGATCGGGATGCGGTGCCCCCACCACAGCTGACGCGAGATGCACCAGTCGTGCATGTTGTCGACCCAGCCGAACCAGCGGGGCTCCAGGCTGGTCGGATGAATCACGGTGTCGCCGTTGCGGACCGCGTCACCAGCGGCCTTGGCCAGCGATTCCACCTTGACCCACCACTGCAGGCTCAGACGCGGCTCGATCGGTTCGCCGCTGCGTTCGGAGTGGCCGACGCTGTGCAGATAGGGCCGCTTCTCGGCGACGATCCGACCCTGTTCGGCCAGCGCCTCGCGAATCGCCACACGGGCCTCGAAGCGGTCCATGCCGTCGAATTGTGTTCCGGTGTCGACGATCCGGCCCCTGGTGTCGAGCATCGACGGCATCGGCAGCTGGTGCCGCAGGCCGATCTCGAAGTCGTTCGGGTCATGGGCGGGTGTGACTTTCACCGCGCCCGTGCCGAATTCAGGGTCGACGTGGTCGTCGGCGACGATCACGATGTCGCGGGTCAGAAACGGGTGTGGCAGCGTCTTGCCCACCAGGTGGCGGTAGCGCTGATCGTCGGGGTGCACGGCGATCGCCGTGTCGCCGAGCATCGTCTCCATCCGGGTGGTCGCCACCACGATGTGCGGCTCGTCGTCGTTCATCGAGCCGTAGCGGAACGACACCAGTTCGCCTTCGACGTCGGAGTATTTGACCTCGAGATCGGAGATCGCGGTCTCGAGCACGGGCGACCAGTTGACGAGCCGCTCGGCCTGATAGATCAGCCCGGCGTCGAAGAGCCGTTTGAAGATCGTGCGGACCGCCCGCGACAGACCCTCGTCCATGGTGAACCGGTCGCGGCTCCAGTCGACGCCGTCGCCCAGCGCGCGCATCTGCCATCCGATGGTCCCGCCGGACTCCCGCTTCCAGTCCCACACCTTCTGGATGAACTGCTCGCGACCGAAGTCCTCTTTGGTCTTGCCGTCGACCGCGAGCTGCTTCTCCACCACCGACTGGGTGGCGATCCCTGCATGGTCCATTCCCGGAAGCCAGAGAACCTCGTAACCCTGCATGCGTTTGCGCCGTGTCAGGGCATCCATCAGGGTGTGGTCGAGCGCGTGCCCCATGTGCAGGTTGCCGGTGACGTTGGGCGGCGGCAGCACAATCGAATACGCGGGTTTGTCGCTGGTGGGGTCGGCGCTGAAGTAACCGGCGTCGACCCAGCCCTGATAGAGGCCACTCTCCACGGCCCCTGGGTCCCAGGTTTTGGGCAGGGCGTCGCTTGCCGGACCCCCTTCGAGGCCGCTGCTGGCGATGGGCTGGGAACTGGCGGTCACCGAGCCATTCTAGGAAGACGCCGCAAGCGGGTCACCGCCCCACCGGTCAGTCCAGCCGTGACGTCTCCAGCGACACCCCGGCCGCCGGGAACCGAGCCAGCAACGCGTCACCCATAGCGGCCGCCGGTGTCAGCACCCCCCGCAGGTCAGAGAGTCGATCACGGTCCAGCGCCAGCGCCAGTCCGCTCTCGCCCAGCAACACCGACGTCGCCTTGTAACCCGGGTCACCCCGCTGCGACATCCGCGCCAGATAGCGGGCACCCGTGGAGGTGGTCGTGTACGTCTCGACGGTGTAGTGCCCCTGTTCCCGGGTCCGTTCGCTGGGCCCGGTGCCCACCTTGGGCAGCACTCGCTCGAGCAGGCCGCGGGGCACCCGGTCGAGGAATCGACTGCCCAGGCCCATGGTCGCGACGTTGCCGCCGGTCGCCATCGCCGCGGCCAACGGGGCCACCACGGAACGTCCGACGCTCATCTGTTCGGCGTACTCGAACCGCCTGCCGTAGGCGTAGTCCAGCAGCGCATTGCTTCGCCGGACGATACGGGTGTTCGGGATGGCCATCGCGAACGCGCCGACCCAGTACCCGTCGAGTTCGGGGGCGATATCGCGCCCGCGCCGCCACCGGGCGTCGGGCTGGGCGCCGAGTTCCGGCTCCGCTGAGCGGTCCGGTGTCAGCGTGTACGGATCGTTGAGCAGCCGCCGCGCCTCGGGGTCGGCGGAGGCCTCCCGGGCCAGCTCGGTCATCGACGCCACCGTGCCGCCGGACACACCGCCCGCGAAACGGCGCACCACGAAGTTGGTGTCACCGAGCTGCCCGGTGCCGTCGCGCTCGGCCTGACGGTACAACGCGAACACCGTCAGATCCGAAGGGATGGAGTCGAACCCGCATGAATGGACGATCCGGGCGCCGGTGTCGGCTGCCTGCTTGTGGTACAGGTCGATGCCTTTGCGGATGAACAACGGCTCGCCGGTGAGATCGGCGTAGTCGGTGCCCGCGGCCGCGCATGCCGCCACCAGAGGAAGGCCGTACCGCAGGTACGGCCCGACGGTGGTGATCACCACCCGGGTGCGGGCCGCCATCGCATTCAGCGTGGCCGGCTGCGAGGCGTCGGCGGTGATCAGCGGCCAGGATTGCGCCGCTTCCCCCAGCGCGTCGCGCGTTGCGAGCAGCCGGTCTGCCGAACGGCCCGCCAGGGCGATGCGGGCGCTGCCGCCGGCGGCGGCCAGGTACTCGGCGGTCAGCTTGCCGACGAATCCGGTGGCGCCGTAGACGACGACATCGAACTCGCGATCGGCTTCGTTCTCCGGAGAGGTCATGACGCCGACGCTACCCGAGCATCTCGGGCAACTCGACGTCCTCGCCGAGCACATGTGTGGACAGGAAGGCGGTCACCACCTGGTACCAGATCTTGGCGTGCTGCGGGTTGAGCACCCAGTGGTTCTCGGAGGGGAAGTACAGGAACCTGTGGGCGGTCGATCCGTCGTCGCCGGCGGGCAGCGCCGATCGGCTCAGCAACTCGTACCACAGTCGAAGCGCCTCGCCGATCGGCACCCGGTAGTCCTTGTCGCCGTGGATCACCAGCATCGGCGTGGCGATCTCGGAGACGAACAGGTGTGGTGAGTTCGCCGCCGCCATCTCAGGTGTCATCTCCCTGGCCCACCAGTACGCGCCGTCGGTGGTCGAGCCGAACTGGTCGAGAGCCCACAGGCTCGCGTGGGTGACGATCGCCGAGAACCGGTCGGTGTGCCCGGCGATCCAGTTGGCCATGTATCCGCCGAACGAGCCGCCCATCGCCGCGGTGCGGGCCGGGTCGACGCCGGGGTGCGCGCAGGCCGCGTCGGTCGCCGCGAGCAGATCTGTGTACGGTGCCGAACCCCACGCGCCCCAACCCCGTTGGATGAAGTCCTGGCCGTAGCCGGTCGACAGAGCCGGGTCGGGTAGCAGTACCGCGTAGCCGCGGGCCACCATGATCCACGGGTTCCACCGCCAATGCCAGGCGTTCCAGCTCGCCAGCGGGCCGCCGTGGATCCACAACAGCAGAGGGGCCGGCGCATCGTCGTCGCAGCCGTGCGGCAGCGCCAGCCAGGACCGGACGGACTGCCCGTCACCGGCGACTGCCGTCACCTCGGTCAACGTGCCAGGCAGTTCAGGCATCGGCAGGCACGGCAGCTCGGTCACCGTCCCGTCCGCGTCGATCCTCACCGGATGCGGCGGTGTCGTGTAGGAGCTACGGAGTGCGAACAGCACCCCGCCGGGAGCGGGGCGTACGTCGGAGTAGGTGAAGTCGTCCGCCACGATCGGGCGCACCGCGCCGGAGGCCGGATCGACGGCGAAGAGCGGACCGCGCCCGTTGTCGTCTGCGGTCACGATCAACGACGAACCGTCCACCGACCACGCCACCGACGTCGGCCACCGGTCCCACTGTGCCGTCAACTCGACCGGCTCGCCGTCGAAATCCATGAGGCACAGCGTCGTTCGTGGCGCCTGGTGCGGAGTGGAGATCGTCTCCCGGGTGAACGCGACCGACCGCCCGTCGGGTGAGATCGCCGGTAGTCCCAGATCCGCGTCGGCGTCGTCGACGATGACCGAGCGCTGCGCGGTCGCCACGTCGATGCGGACCAGAGTGCTCCGCACCGCCGCTCCCGGCGCCGGCCGCTGCCACGCGGTCACCACGAACGCACCGTCGCCGCTGATGTCGAAATCCGCGTGGCGCAGGGCATCACCGGGGTCGGGGGTCAGGTCACGTCCGTCGGCGCTGAACAGGTGGGCGCGCTCGGGGCCGAGGTCGTGGTCCCAGTGCCTGACCGGATAACCGGCGTGCAGCACCGCGGAGACCTTGTGGTCTTTGCGCGCTTTCCGCAGCTGCTTGTCGTGGTCGGTGTCGGTGGCCGACGGCAACACCGCCGACGAGACCACGATCTCGACTCCGGATCTCGCCGGCGCCACCGCGTCGACGCCACCGGGCAGTGCGGCCGCCTCGACCGCTTCGCCACCGGCCGCGGGTAGTCGCCACAGCGATTTGGGTGGTGTGTCGTCGTCGGGGGTGGGCCGGGCGGCGACGAACAGCATGTCGCCGTCTGCAGTGAACGACGGTGACGACTCCCCTTTCTCCCCGTGCGTGATCCGCCGGGCCGGCTGCTGTCCACGCGGGTCGAGTTCCCACAGCGAACTGACGAACTCGGTGCCCTTGGAGTTGAGGGTGGCGACGGTCGTGACGACCCGGGAACCGTCAGCAGACACCGCAAGGCCGGACACCCGCGGGAGAGCCAAGAAATCGTCGAGGTCGCCGAAAGGTGTCGCGGATCCCGCGGTCGAGGCCATCTGCACTTCGTAACACACGCCCCCGCACGACTTCACGCGGAATTAACACCCCTTGACAGGTGGGACACATTCCCACCGTTAGCGTCAAGCCTCGTACACCGTCAGTACCTCGAGAACACTCCCGATAAACGCAATGGCCCAACCAGCCATCCCCAAACCACACGGTGGAGGTCCCCTTGACACCCGAAGTCGAGGACGCGATTGCGTCCATGGCGGCAGTCAACAACGAGTTCTTCTATTGGATGTCCATCGCGTTGATGATGCTCATCCACGCAGGCTTCCTGGCCTACGAAATCGGTGCGTCGCGTTCGAAGAACGTCCTGGCGACGGCGATGAAGAACCTGTTGGCCTTCGCCACCATCATCGCGTCGTTCTTTTTTGTCGGCTGGTTCCTGTACAACGCGATGCCCACCGGATTCATCGAGTTCAACGACGCCGCCAAGGCAGCCCTGCCGTGGAGCGACAACATGGGCCCGAACACCGACGATCCCGCGAGCGGCATCTTCTGGGGCGCGTTCGCTCTGTTCGCCGCCACCACCGGTTCGATCATGTCCGGGGCGGTGCTCGAACGCATCCGGACCAGCGGCTTTCTGGTGCTGACCGTCTTCGTCGGCTCCGTGGTGTGGATCATCGGCGCGTCATGGGGGTGGCACGGCGCCGGCTGGATGCTGACCGAACTCGGTTTCCACGATGTCGGTGCGGCCGGTTGTGTGCACATGATCGCGGGCTTCGCCGCGCTGGGTATCCTGATCAACCTGGGGCCACGGATCGGCCGCTTCCTGCCTGACGGCACGCCGGTGACAATCCGTCCGCACAACCTGCCGTTGACCATGCTCGGGCTGTTCCTGATCTTCACCGGCTTCTTCGGCTTCCTGATGGGCTGTGTCATCTACGGACCCGGCGGCTACGCCACCATCTACGGAAGCCCGACGACGTTGAGCGCCTTCGCCTTCAACACGCTCATGGGCCTGGCCGGCGGCATCATCGGCGCCTACCTGACCTCCCGCGGTGAACCGTTCTGGACGATCTCGGGTGGGCTGGCCGGCGTCATCGCCGTCGCCGCCGGACTGGACCTGTACCACCCCGCGCTGACCTTCGTCATCGCGCTGGTCGGCGGCGGACTGATCCCGTTCATCGGCAAGCTGCTGGACAAGATGAAGATCGACGATGTGGTGGGCGCTGTCGCGGTGCACGGCGGCATGGGGTTCTACTCGCTGATCATGGCCGGCATCTTCCTCGCCGGTTACCCCAACACCGACGGCAACCCGTCGATCTCCTTCTGGGGTCAGCTGATCGGCGCCCTGACGTTCGCCGCACTCGGGTTCTTCCCCGCCTATCTGCTGTCGCTGGGCCTGAAGAAGGCCGGCCTGCTGCGGATTCCGCCGGAGGTCGAGTTGCAGGGCCTTGACCTCTCCGAGGTTCCGGCCACGCCCTACCCCGAGGGCATCCCGGTCACCGAGATGCGTTCCAGCAGCGGCACCGCGGTGCTCGTCCTCGGTGAGGAGGTGAAATAAATGTTCAGTCCGATCGACAGCTATGACGTGCCCGGTGTGGTGTTCACCTTCGGCGGCAACAGCTTCGGCACTTGGTTGTTCTTCATCCTCGCAGTGGTGCTGTTCGTCGGGTTCTTCGTCCGGATGATCCAGCACGAGAACCATGCCTACAAGGCGATCATCGAACACACGCCGGTCGAGAAGGGACCTGCGGCCGAGGGTGAGCCCCCGGTGTACTGACAGTTCGCGCGAGCGGGTGTAGCTCCCACTCGCGAGCAGACACAAAGTCGCACGGATCCACTCGGATTCGTGCGACTTTGTGTCTGCTCAAGACCGCCGGGTCAGTCTGCGTTGTGCAACCACCGGACGGCATGGTCACGGAACGCGATGATGCCCTTGTAGTCGGCCATGTCCCCGGGCAACTCGGCGAGCACCGTCGCTGCGCGCTGACGCCACGGTTCCACCGCCGCGACATCGGCGAGCGGCAGCATGTAGGTGCGGATCAGAAAGCAGATCGATCCCGATTCGGGAAGCCGGATGAGGTGCTGCACCTCGACCCGCAGGTGCACCAGCCGCCCGAAAACCTCGTCGGGGACCGTCTGGATCATCGTCCGGTCCGGGCCCCACTCGTGGTAGCGCTCGGTGGAGACATCGAGGCGTCTGCCGATGGTCAGCGTCCAGTTGGTACGCCGGTAGGTCTCGCCGGGCTGCAGTCGCATCAGGAACTCGCGGGCACGGGTGATGACGCCGGACTCCCTGAGCCGAGGCACTGGACCGTGGATCTCGAGGAACGTCATGCCCACGTCGAAACCGAAGGACCAGTCCGCGGCGAAGGTCACCACACCGGCATCACCGAAGAGGTCACCGTCGCGCTGGTCGAGCAGCACGATGTCCTCCTGTACCTGGCTCGCGATGTAGGCCAACGGTTCGGCGGGAAGCGTGGTCTCGTCCCCGACGACAAAATCCTGGCTGAGTCCCAGCCGGTCGTTACGCCAGTGCCACCCGGAGCCGCGGCGCTCCAACGACATGATCTCGGGGTATGCGGTGGCCATCTCGTGCATCAGCGTCAACATGGTGTCCCAGCAGGCCGGGCGCATGTGCGGCAGCACGGCGTAACGAGTCGGATCGGCGGCGAGAACCGCTGCCCGCTCGGCGAGTTCGTGCTCGTACTCGCTGTCGATGTCGACGATCCGCTCCCCCCAGCGGCCCGCGGGGGTGTGCACCACCGAGCCTGCCGGTTCCACGTTGGTGCTGTACCGGTAGCTGTCCGCAGCGAACGGGAACGGAAACGTCTCGATCAGGTCCGGCGCCGACAACAAGCCTTCAGCGTTCATGTGCTCACTCCGATCACAGGGTCAACTCCAAGGTGTCGCCGCTCCCCCGGGACACGCAGGCCATCATCGAGTCCCCCGAACACTTCTCCTCGTCGCTGAGATAGAGGTCGCGGTGGGTGATGGCGCCACCAGAGACCGGGACCCGGCACTCGCCGCAGACTCCGCGGCGGCACAGGCTGGCCACGTCGTAACCCCGGCTCTCGAGCGCCTCCAGCAGCGACACCCCGGGGTCGACGGTGAACCCTTCGCCGGTGGAGGCGACCCGCACGGCGAACGGCTCGCCGGGGTCCAGGGCGTCAGAGCCGAAGTGCTCCATGTGGATTCGGCTGCCCGGCCATCCCAACTCACCCGCGAGGGTGGTGACCGAGTCGATGAACGAGGCTGGACCACAGAGGTAGAGGTGGGTGCCGATGGGCTGGTCGGCGAGGCTGATGACGAGCTCGCTGACGAACTCGTCGCGGCGGGTGTGGATCGAGGCGTGGTCGGTGAGGGACAAGACGGTGTCCACATAGGCCGGCCGCTCTGCGCGATGGAGGTAGAGCAGCCGGGCGTCGCGGCCCCACAGCCGCGCGCTGCGCAGGTGCGACACCATCGGCGTGATTCCGATGCCCGCGGCCACCAACAGGTGCCTTCGGGCGCGCAGCACCGGGGCGAATGCGCTGCGAGGCGGGCGGGTGACCACGGTGTCACCCGCCGCCAGCTCGTCGTGGATCCACCGCGATCCGCTGGATCCGTCCGTCGCTGCGTCGCCGCACCGCAGCACCGAGATCACATAGGTCTCCGGCGAGATCCCCTCACCCGTCAGCGAATACGCATTGGCCGGCCGCCCCGGACCGCCGCACTCCACGACGATGTGACTCCCGGCAGGGAAGGACGGCAGCGGCGCACCGTCAGGATGGGCGAGCGTCAATGTGCGGATCCCGGCGATGGTGTCGTCGATGCCGGCGACGACCAGCTTCAGCGTGCTCACCGGGCGGCCTGCTCCTCTGCGTCGACCATGAACCCCAGGTGCGCACCCTGCCTGCGTGAGACGTGGTAGTACACCAGTAGGTTGCGCCCGCATCCGCGGCACGGCAGCACGTCTTCGAGTTCCACGGTCGCGGAGGTGACGGTCCGGCAGTGCACGCACTGCACCGAACGCGACGCCACATCGGTCGAGGCCACCGTCATCTCGTCGTCGGCGATCCCCATCTCCATCGCCAGCGCACGCACCCTCAGGCAGGCGTGTGCCGGGCCTGCGACCATCAGACGCCATCCGACTCGGGCGTCGGCGAGGTCGGCGAGCAGAGCTGTGCGCGCCGCCCCGTCGTCGCCGTGCAGGGCGACCTGGTGGATCCGCACTGTGGATTCCGATCCGGTCACCGCGATCTGCTCGGACCACCCACCCGCGACCTCGGCACCGGCGGGGCCGAAGGCGATCACGGTCCATTGGCGACCGGACAGGTCGGCGTCCGGCCGCGTGACGACGGTGCTCCAGGCGGGCACGCTGGTCAGCTCGAGGGCGGGTCCCATGAAACCTCCGGTGTACACCTGTAGTTGACCTGGTTGCCCTTCAGGAAACCAGGCTTGCGTTTCGCGGATGTGACCTGACTGTCTCGTCTGCTTGACGTGTGTGCCCGAACCGGCCACTGCCGCCGGATAAAGTCGGCGGATGCCTGCCCACATCACGGTGATCGGTGCCGGTATCGCCGGGTTGGCCACTGCCGTCGCGCTGCGCCGTGCCGGACACGACGTGACGGTGATCGAGCAACGCGCCGACGCGACGACCGGGGCAGGCATCAGCATCTGGCCCAACGCGCTGGCCGCGCTCGACGACATCGGCCTGGGTGACGCGGTGCGTGGCGCGGGGGGCAGGGTGACAGGCGGGGCTATCCGCTGGCGAGACGGCACCTGGCTGCGCCGCCCGTCGCCGCAGCGCATCGAGGACGCGCTCGGCGAACCACTGGTGGTGGTGCGGCGCCGCGCGCTGACCGACATCCTGCGGGCGGCGTTGCCCGCCGATGCGGTACAGACCGGACTCAGCGCGACCGGACTGATCATCGCTGCAGACTCAGTGCGACTGACACTGTCGGATTCCCGGGTTCGAGAGGTTGACGCGGTGGTCGGCGCCGATGGTGTCAACTCGATGGTGGCGCGCACCCTCAACGGACCGCTGTCCAGCCGCTACGTCGGATACACCGCGTGGCGTGGCGTGGCCGCGCATCGGCTGGATCCGGCGCTGGCCGGCAAGACGATGGGAGCCGGGACCGAGGTGGGGCATGTGCCGCTGGGACCCGACCACACCTACTGGTTCGCCACCGAGAGGCTGCCCCAGGGTTTCGCCGCCCCCGGCGGGGACCACGCCTATCTGACGGAGAAACTGGCCTCGTGGGCTGACCCGATACCGCGGTTGATCGCGTCGACGGATGCCGCGGATCTGCTGCGCAACGATCTGTTCGACCGGGCCCAGCCTGAGCACTGGTCGCGAGGCCCCGTGGTGCTCGTCGGGGACGCCGCCCATCCGATGCGTCCCCACCTCGGGCAGGGCGGGTGTCAGGCACTCGAGGACGCAGCGATCCTGGCCCGTTTCGTCGACCTGGCCGACGACCTCGCCACTGCCTTCGAGCGCTTCGGCCGCTTCCGCAGGCGGCGGGTCCGTCCACTGGTGCGGGAATCGGCGACGATCGGCAGGATCGTGAACCTACGTCCGTCGTTTCTCAGCGCCGCCGCCAGTCGGGCCACCGCGCTGATCCCCGAGAAAGCAGTGACGTCGCACCTGGCGTCGATCGCGGCCCGCTCCGCTTTTGTCCCGCCGTCCGTGGCCGACTGAGCTTGTCGTCAGCGCGCGGAGCGCGGTGCCCTCAGCGCGCGGAGCGCGGTGCCCTCAGCGCGCGGAGCGCGGTGCCCTCAGCGCGCGGAGCGCGGTGNCNTCAGCGCGCGGNGCNCGNTGCCCTCNGCGCGNGGANCGAGCAGGCCGCCGAAGACCGAGGTCGGCATGCCGGCGCACCCGGTCGCCTTCGCGGGAACCGTGGCCGGGGCCGGAGAAGCAGGGGCGGTGGGCGCGTTGCCCCACACCTGGGCGGCCATCCCCTTGGCGCCGCACTTGGGCCAGGCCTTGATGCCCTGGGTCCGCAGGACGTTCTCGGCGACCCGGATCTGCTCAGAACGGGACGCCGTCGCCGGGTTGCCCACGCCGCCGTTGGACGACCAGGTCGCCGGCTTGAACTGCAGACCGCCGTAGTGGCCGTTGCCGGTGTTGATCGACCAGTTCCCGCCGGATTCGCACTGCGCGATCGCGTCCCAGTTGACCGAGTCGGCGTGCGCGGTGGCGGTGGAGCCGTCGAGTGTCATCGGGATGACGGCGAGCGCTCCGGAGATCGCGGTGGCCATCAGGCCTTTGGTGACAACCTTACGAATGTTCATCTCTGCGGTCCTTCCCCGACCGTTGTGACTCAAGGCCCGCAAGTGAAGTGGTGGCGCGCTCTCACGCTGCGGTTATCCGGTCTGTCGGGTGACGAGGATCACCTGTTACGCAGGAGGTGAAAGTTTTAGTAGTTGCTTATCTGACGTAAGAGACCCCTGAGAAGAAAGGGGCGGCGCCGGCGTCTGCCGGCACCGCCCCTTTTCAGGTGAGTACGGGGGTCAGCCGCGTCCACCGCAGGTCGGCCATGCGCCGATGCCCTGCGTCTGCAGCACGTTCTCGGCCACCCGGATCTGCTCTTCGCGGCTGGCATGGTGGGGCGAACCCGAGCCGCCGTTGGACTTCCAGGTGCCCATCGCGAACTGCAGGCCGCCGTAGTAGCCGTTACCGGTGTTGATCGACCAGTTGCCGCCCGACTCGCATGCCGCCACGGCATCCCAGTTGACGCTGTCCGCATTGGCGGTACCGATCGACACAGCCATCGGCGCAACGGTCAGCGCTCCCGCGATGGTGGCCAGACCAAACGTCTTGCGGATGTTCTTCAACTTCGATCCTTTCGCCAAGCGCGCGCCATCAGCGCCCGCACATGGGCGGGCACGGTGCCTGGAGTCAGGCAGGTTGATTGGGTCGCGCCGTCTCGGTCGGGCACGACAGGGGGGCGGATGTCACCTCGCCGGAGTCTCGGACCCGACGACCGGCGGGAGGCTGATCGCCTCCCGCAGGCCCCACGCACGCAGGTTCGTGGTTTTGAATTATTTGCTCCGTAGAGGCTGTTTGGGACCGTACAAAGCACTTCGCGCAAAGTCATATCGCCTCACGTCGTGTCGCACGCAAATAACGGAATGATCACAGCCGCATTCTTCGGTCGTTCGCGCAGGTCAGCTGGCGGTTTGTCGCCGGCGTAGAAACCTGCCCACCCCGGCACACACGTGAGTCAGATCACCGGTGATTTGTGAGCTGGAACACCGTCTAGGAGGTGCGGAAGGGGTATGGCAGACACGTTGACGCAGATCGGCATCACCAAACGGACGGCCGTGGCGTGTCAGACACCACGCGTGGCACGACATCGCCTCAACACCGGTCGACGATGTTGTGCCACAGGGAATTCGCTGGACAGAGAAGTGGCGCCGAGCACCGTCGACCCCCCGTCGCACAGGCCCGTCTATTGACGTTTTCTGGTTGTCCGGCAACGCCTTTCGGGTGCATTCGGGGCTAGGAACCACCCCGCTGCGGGCAGCCCATGCTCGTCCGACGGCCCCGACCGCACATTCAAGCCATCTGGACAGCGGATTCGCGTACCTCCGCGACGTTTTCACCCAATTCGACGATCAACACCGTTGCGGGACAAGCCCTTCTGGCCGGTCACGCGCAGCGAGACGCCGCAGCCAATTCTTCTGTGGTGTTCGCTTATCACGAAAATAATACGCACTAATTCGGTGGCATGAATAGGAGAATTGAGTGTGAGAATTCAGTGCTGATCACAAATGAATTTGCTAGACCAATCGCGGGGGGATCACGGCGTCCAGATCGGCCATCGTGTTCACGTTCGTCAGGGCGGGCTGCTCGGGCATCACGATCCGCTGGGTGTCGACGGCCACCGTGAGGGACCGCATGCTTCGCTCTCCGGACGCGACGAGCGCCTCGATGGTGGTGAACAGGGCGGTGCGGTAGATGCCGGCCAGGTAGTGGTCGCGGCCATCCCACGGCAGCACGACATCGGCGCCCAGGCGTTCGGCCGGCCCGGCCAAAGTGTCGATCAGCTCGGTGGTCAACTCGGGCATGTCCACAGCACAGACGAAGGCGTGCTCAAATCCGGCCTCCGCCGCCGCGCGCAGTCCCCGACCGGCGGCGAGCAGCGGACCCACTCCGCGTACATCGTCGCGGAGCACGAGTGCGGGGAGTTCGGGCAGCCTCTGGCCGGGCGCGGCGATCACGTAGACCGGGGCACATCGCATCGCCACGATCGAGACCACCCGCTCGACCAGCGTGGTCGGGCCGGCAGCGCTTTCGAAGGGCAACGTGGCCTTGTCCCGGCCCATCCGCCGGGAGGCGCCGCCCGCAAGTACTACGGCGGCCAACGGCAGGGACGACGTCACATCGGTGACGTTAGCGCACTGTGTCGACCGTCAGTCAGTCAACGGTCCAGGTGTCTTTGCCCCGGAGAAGCGACTGCAGTGCCGCCGTGTCGTGGGCTTTGGCATCACGCGCCGCGGAGAGCTGCTGACGGGCTGCGTCGTCGTAGGTCGGCTTGCTCACCTGACGGAAGATGCCCATCACCATGTGATCGAGGTTCTGCTCGGACAGCCGCGACAATGCGAACGCATATGCCGGGTCCTCGAGCTGTGCGTCATGGATCACGATCTCGGCGGCGGGCACATCGGCGGTCTTGGCGACCTCGAGACCGTAGCCCGATTTCACCACGCAGTATTCACCGTCGGCGCCGAAGGTGATGGGCTCACCGTGGCTGAGGTTGATCAGCCGCTCTTCGGCGCCTTCCTTGCGCAGCGCGTCGAATGAGCCGTCGTTGAAGATCGGGCAGTCCTGCATGATCTCGACCAGTGCCGCGCCCCGGTGGGCGGCCGCACCGCGCAGCACCTCGGACAGGCCCTTGCGGTCGGAGTCCATGGCGCGGCCGACGAACGTGGCCTCGGCGCCCAGAGCCAGCGACACCGGGTTGAACGGGTAGTCGAGCGACCCCATCGGGGTGGACTTGGTGACCTTGCCGACCTCGGAGGTGGGCGAGTACTGGCCTTTGGTGAGCCCGTAGATCCTGTTGTTGAACAGCAGGATCGTGATGTTGATGTTGCGTCGCAACGCGTGGATGAGGTGGTTGCCGCCGATCGAGAGCGCATCACCGTCACCGGTGACCACCCACACCGACAGATCTTCGCGGGCCAGCGCGAGTCCGGTGGCGATCGTCGGCGCCCGGCCGTGGATCGAGTGGAATCCGTAGGTCTCCAGGTAGTACGGGAACCGGCTCGAGCAACCGATACCGCTGACGAACGCGATGTTCTCGCGACGCAGCCCCAACTCGGGCAGGAAGTTGCGGATGGTGTTGAGGATGACGTAGTCACCGCAACCCGGGCACCAGCGGACCTCCTGGTCACTGGTGAAGTCCTTGGACTTCTGCGGTTGGTCCGTCGTCGGCACCAGGCTGGTCTTGGTCAGACCGCCGGGGGTCAGCCCCAGATCGCTTCCTACCAGGTCAGTCATGCGTTCGCTCCCACACCAGTTGCGTCGTCGGCCACTGCGGCCGGATCCTCGATGGTGGCCGCCGCCAGCCTGGCGAATTTCGCCTTCTCGAGTTCTTTCTCGCCGAGTGTTCCGTCGAGCGCGGCGTCGATGATGCCCTCGACCTCGTCGGCGAGGAACGCCATGCCCTCGACCTTGGTCACCGACTGGATGTCCACGAGGTACTTTCCGCGCAGCAGCAACGCCAGCTGCCCGAGGTTCATCTCCGGCAGCACCACCGTGGAGTACTTCGCCAGCACCTCACCGACATTGGCCGGGAACGGATTCAGGTTGCGCAGATGCGCCTGGGCGACCTTGATCCCTTTGCGCCGGGCGCGCCGGCAAGCCTCGCCGATGGGGCCGTAACTGCTGCCCCAGCCGAGCATCAGCAACTCGGCCTCACCGCTGGGATCGTCGACCTCGAGGTCGGGGACCTTGATGCCGGCCACCTTCTCCTGCCGCAGCCGAACCATCAGGTCGTGGTTCTTGGGCTCGTAGGAGATGTTGCCCGAGCCGTTGGCCGCCTCGAGGCCACCGATTCGATGTTCCAGACCGGGGGTGCCGGGTATCGCGAACTGCCGGGCCAGGGTCTCCGGGTCGCGGGCGTAGGGCGCGAACGGCTCGCCGGTCTTGGCGAAGGTGTGCCTGATCGGCTCGTAGCTGGTCACGTCGGGGATCCGCCACGGTTCGGAACCGTTGGCGATGGCGCCGTCGGACAGAATCATCACCGGCGTGTGATAGTGCACCGCGATGCGGGCGGCTTCCATGGCGATGTCGAAGCAATCCGACGGCGACCGCGGCGCCAGCACGGCCACCGGTGATTCACCGTTGCGCCCGAACAGCGCCTGGAGCAGGTCGGCCTGCTCGGTCTTGGTGGGCAGCCCCGTCGACGGTCCGCCGCGCTGCACGTCGATGACGATCAGGGGCAGCTCGGTCATCACGGCCAGTCCGATCGCCTCGGATTTCAGCGAGATGCCCGGTCCCGAGGTGCTGGTGACACCCAGCGCACCGCCATAGGACGCGCCGATGGCCGCACCGATACCGGCGATCTCGTCCTCGGCCTGAAAGGTCAGGACGTTGAAGTTCTTGTGCTTGGACAGCTCGTGGAGGATGTCGGAGGCGGGCGTGATCGGGTAGGTGCCCAGCACCACCTGGATGTCGCTGAGGTGGCCTGCGGACACCAACCCGTAGGCCAGCGCGGTGTTGCCCGAGATCTGCCGGTACTCGCCGGTCTTGAGCTTGGCCGGCGAGACCTCGTAGGTGGTCGCGAAGGCTTCTGTCGTCTCACCGAAGTACCAGCCGGCCTTCAGCGCCAGCACATTGGCCTCGGCGATGTCGGGCTTGCGGGAGAACTTCTCGCGAATGAACGACTCGCTGTGTTCGAGTTCGCGCCCGTACATCCACGACAACAGGCCGAGCGCGAACATGTTCTTGGCTCGCTGGCCGTCCTTCTTGGTGGCGCCGATGGACTCCACGGCGCCCAGTGTCAGCGTGGTCATGGGCACGGCCTGCACCACGTAGTCGGACAGCTCGTCGGTCTCCAACGGGTTGGCGCTGTAACCGACCTTGGCCAGGTTGCGTTTGGTGAACTCGTCGGAGTTGGCGATGATCAGACCGCCGTGGGGCAAGTCGGAGACATTGGCCTTCAGCGCGGCCGGGTTCATCGCGACGAGAACGTCGGGACGGTCCCCGGCGGTCAGGATGTCGTAATCGGCGATCTGGATCTGGAACGAGGAGACACCGGGAAGAGTGCCCTGGGGCGCGCGGATCTCGGCCGGGTAATTCGGTTGCGTGGCAAGGTCGTTGCCGAACAATGCAGCTTCGGAGGTGAAGCGGTCACCGGTGAGCTGCATACCGTCGCCGGAATCGCCGGCGAAGCGGATGACGACCTTTTCGAGCTTCTGCCGCGGGGCGGGATTTGTCGCGGCGCCGTCGCCGTTGGCTGTGCCGTTCTGACCCACGACCCTGCCTTTCGAAATCTAGTCAGGCTGCGCCGGTCCGGGTCGCAGATAGGGCTGCGAGCGCACGGCGCACCGTCGAACAAGTTGTACCCAATTGTTTCTGTCACCGGGAGTACCGATTATTGCACTTCTCTTAGGCTGCCCTGAAAGCGGCACACCCGTTACCGGCACGTAAAGAAGGATCGAAGTACCAGTTCAGGTGCGTGAAGCCGGGTGACGTGCGACAAATTTGTGGTTTTCGTCACGTTTTCGAGAACGACGTTCTCTAAGATTGCGGTTACTCGTCAGTAGCCGCCTGCGAGCAGCGTCGGGGGCCTCAGCCGAGTTGAACCGACCGGACCTGACGCCGCTTCTCGAGTTCGCCGGCGACGAGGTCGCTCGCCAGTTCGGCAGCCCGTCGCGGATCCGCTCCCGCGGCGCGGTTGGCCACGTAGCACGCGGTGAACATGTCGCCGGCACCCGTGGTCTGCACATCCAGCACCCGCCACGCAGCGGGAACGCGGGTGATCTCCCCGTCGGTGTAGATGTGGCACCCCTCGGAGCCGTAGGTCACCACGATCTCGGGCACCCCGAGCCGCTTGGCCACCTCCGCATCGAAGGGGCCGTCGGCGACGACGATGGCTTCGTCCTCCGCGAGCTTGAGGACGTCGAGGTGGTCCAGCAGGCCCGCGGGAAAGTGGCGATCCTCCACCAGCGGGCCCAGCCGATCGGCGCGCACCAGCCCCTGGCCGTCGTAGGCCACCCGGTGGCCGCGGTCGGAGAGCAGCTTCAGCGTTTCGGCCGGGAAGTCGGTGCGCAGCAGCGGGGCGAGGTGCACCCAGGTGGTATCGGGATCGGCGGCCTCGACTTCGGCCTGACCCCAGACGGGACCGATCGCGTCGACCGACATGTGGCGATGGTCGACGTCGTCGTAGTCCAGTCGAAAGGCGCTCGTCCGGTCCGACGGCAGGACCCGGATCAGGTCACCGAAACGTTCGAGCAGCGCATCGAACAGCGAATGATCCTGCTCAGCACCCATCGCGACGATCCGACCGGGCACGCCCGAGGCCTCCAGCGCCACCCCGGCGAAGGACGCGCAGCCACCGGGACTCCGGGGCGCACCGTCGATGACATCGATGGCCAGGTTGCCCAGCACGGTCACACCGTTGATGAACTCTTGCGGCACCGATCGTTTCCCTGATCTAGGTCGTCGGCGCGTTTTCGACACCGTGGGGCGAGATGTTATCGGGGAAAGGCCGGTTTCGACGATTTTGCGGTCACGCCGGCAGGTTGTGGGGAGTGATGACCTGAATCGGGACCGGCCGTGCCGGCTCCGTCGGCAGAGCGCCTCGCTCCTGCAGGATCAACCGCAACGCCAGCCTCGCATCGGCACGCAGGTCGTTGTGCAACACCGCGGAGATGTGCCCCTCCCGCAGCAGTCTCCGGTTGTCGGCGTCGAGGTCGTGGGCGACAAAAACCCGGCATGCCCGCCCGAGTTTCTCGAACGCCGCGACGGTCGCGAGGTTGCCGCCGCCGACGGAGTAGACGGCCTCCACCGCAGGGTGGCTCTCGAGCGCCTCGAGGACCAGTCGTTCGTTGGTCGCGTCGATGCCATCGCTGTCGCTGACCTCGACGATTCCCCGGCCGGTACCGCGCAGCCCGGACCGGAACCCGACCTCGCGCTCCCCCTCGCCGCGGAACACCGTCTGGCTCAGCGTGATGAGGACATCGGCGGTCGCGGGTCCCAGCCACTGGTCCACCAGGTACGCGGCGGTCAGCCCGGCACCGTGGTTGTCGATGCCGACGTAGCCGCAGCGCGAGCTCGCGGGCACGTCGGTCGCATAGGTCACCACCGGCACCCCGGCGTCGACCAGGCGGTCGATCGCCTCGGCCACCTCGGGCTGATCCTGGGCCTTGAGCACTACCCCGTGACTGCCGCGCAACCGCCGCAGCGCCTCGACCATCTGTGCTGTCGAACCCGACTCCCACAGGTGGAACCGGGCCCGCAGCATCGCCGGTGCGAACGCTGGCAGTTCTGCTTCGACCGCCGCCCGGAACGCGTCGGAGAAGCGCCGCGGGGTCTGCATGACGATGTCGACGAGGTACCGGCGTCCGTTGAGGCGTAGCTGTGCCCGCTGCTTGTCCAGGTCGGCGATCGCCTGGTGGACCTCAGCGACGGTGTTCTGGCGGACCCCGGGGCGGTGGTGCAGCACCCGGTCGACGGTCGCCTCACTCAGACCGGCTTGCTGGGCGATCTCGCGGACCTTGTAGCGGTGCGACACTTCACCTCCCCTCCTGCGCCTGTGCCGCTTCTCCCGCGAGCAGACGCAAAGTCGTCCACTTTGACCTCATATCGCACGAGTTTGCGTCTGCTCGCGGTCACTGAATGAGGTGTTTTTGATGGATTCATGCCGTTGATTGCGGTGCCGATCACAGCAAGACTAGCTGCCATGGGAGCACCAGTGCGCGCGACTCCGGCACCGTGGCTGGACGAGTCCGACTTCGACCTGGACGCGTTTCGCGCCGAGGTGGAACGCGACACCGACCTCGGCGACTATCCGCTCGCCGACGACGTCCGCAGCAACGTCCTCGTCTACACCCCAGACTCCATGGCCCGCGGGGACCGGCGGGCGCTGCAGTCCGAACTCATCCGGGCCCTCGGGGACGGCCCAGGGGTGGTCGTGTTCACCGGGGCATTCGATGCCGAGGTCGTCGATCGCGCCAACGACGCGTTCTTCGCGCTCATCGAGGCGCAACGGGCGAACGGGGTGGCGGCCGGCGATCACTTCGGCAAGCCGGGCGCCAACGACCGGATCTGGAACGCGGCCCAGAAGTTGGCGCTGCACAGCCCCGCGGTGTTCGCCGACTACTACGCCAACGACGTACTGGCCGTGATCTGCCAGGCGTGGCTGGGGCCCCGCTATCAGGTGACCTCTCAGGTCAACGTCGTCAATCCCGGCGGTGCGGCACAGGTTCCGCACCGCGATTACCACCTCGGCTTCGTTCCCCCGGAACACCTCGCCGGCTACCCCGCGCATGTGCACCGCACATCGCCGGTGCTGACGCTGCAGGGAGCGGTTGCCCACTGCGACATGCCCGTTGACAGTGGGCCGACGATGCTGCTGCCGCACTCGCAGCGTTTCGCCGGGGGCTACATCGCGTTCAACCGGCCCGAGTTCGTCGACTACTTCGCCCACCGCCACGTCCAGCTGCCGCTGCAGAAGGGTGACGCGGTGTTCTTCAACCCGGCGCTGTATCACGGTGCAGGCGCCAACATCTCGCCGAGAATCCGGCGCATCGCGAACCTACTGCAGATCTCCTCGCCGTTCGGACGGGCGATGGAGGCGCTGGATCGCACCGCGATGGTGCGTTCGGTCTACCCCGCCCTGCGGGCGATGCAGGCAGCCGGACGGTCTCACCGAGAGCTGGAGAACGTGGTGGTCGCCACCGCGGAGGGTTACGCCTTCCCCACCAACCTGGACAGCGATCAGCCGATCGGCAGCCTGGCACCGGCCAGCCAGGTGGACGTCGTGCTGGATGCGCTGGCCGACGACCTCCCCCCAGAGGACCTCGACGTCGCACTCGGCGACCAGAACGAACGGAGAATTCCATGACCACCCTCGGCCTCATCGGGCTCGGCCGCATCGGTGCGTTCCACGCCGAGACGCTGACCAACCTGCCGGATGTGTCCGGCCTGGTGATCACCGACGAACGGCTTGACGTCGTCAAGGAGGCGGCAGCGAAATACGGTGCCACACCGGCCGACTCGGTCGAGGAGCTACTGTCCTCGGGAGTCGACGGGGTGGTGGTCGCGGCGGCCACGCCGGCACACGCGGAGTTGACGCTGGCGGCCGTCGACCGCGGCCTGCCGACGTTCTGCGAGAAGCCGATCGCGGCCAGTGCCGCCGAGAGCGCCCGGGTGGCTGAGGTGATCGCCCGCTCGGGTGTTCCGGTGCAGGTGGGCTATCAGCGTCGCTTCGACACAGCGTTCGCCGCCGTCAAACGCGCGGTCGAGGACGGCTCGCTGGGCGCGCTGCATACCGTGCGCAGCACCACCATGGACCCCGCTCCCCCGCCGATGGACTACATCAAGGGCTCCGGCGGCATCTTCCGTGACTGCGCGGTTCACGATTTCGACGTGTTGTGCTGGATCACCGGGCAGAACGCCGTCGAGGTGTACGCCACCGGCAGCGTCCAGGGAGATCCGTTGTTCACCGAGTACGGCGACGTGGACACCGCCGCCATCGTGGTGCGGTTCGACGGCGGCGCGCTCGGAGTGGTGTCCGCGGCGCGGTACAACGGACGCGGGTATGACTGCCGACTCGAGGCCCACGGGTTCGACGACACGGTGGTCGCAGGTTGGGATCAGGGCGCTCCCGTTCGCAACGGCGACCCACGCTTCTCCTCTCCCAACGACTTCCCGACCGGACCACCACACCACTTCTTCATGGACCGCTTCACCGAGGCCTTCCGCACCGAGCTGAGCGGTTTCGTCGATGTGGTTCGGGGAGGGCCGAATCGGGGCGCCACCGTCGCCGATGCGGTCGAGGTGGCATGGATCGCCGAAGCCGCCACAGAGTCACTGCGCCGGGGCGTCCCGGTATCGCTCGAGTCGGTTCGAAAGGAGACACAGAAGTGAAGTTCGCAGGTGCACCGATCTCGTGGGGTGTGTGCGAGGTCCCCGGCTGGGGCCATCAGCTGACGCCGGAGCGGGTGCTGGCCGAGATGCGTGAGGTCGGCCTGTCGGCGACCGAGACAGGGCCGCAGGGGTTTCTGCCGTCGCAGCCCGAGGAGTTGACGACGCTGTTGGGCTCCTACGGACTCAGCTGTGTCGGATCGTTCGTCCCGGTGGTGCTGCATGACACCGCACACGATCCGGCGACCGACATCGCCGGGCCGCTCGAGTCGCTGGTGGCGTCTGCGGCGGATGTCCTCGTGCTCGCCGCGGCGACGGGGTCCGACGGGTACGACTCGCGCCCGACCCTCGACGATGCGCAGTGGTCCACGTTGTTGGGCAATCTGGACCGGCTGGCCGAGGCTGCCGCCGACCGCGGCATACTCGCGGTGCTGCATCCGCATGTCGGCACGATGGTCGAGAACCGTGCCGAAGTGCAACGCGTGCTGGACGGTTCGGCGATCCAGCTGTGTCTGGACACCGGACATCTGCTGATCGGCGGGACAGACCCGGTGCAGTTGGCACGAGACGTGCCGGGCCGGATCGCCCACGCCCACCTCAAGGATGTCGACGCGGCGATGGCCGCGCGGGTGCAGGCAGGTGAGCTGACCTACACCGACGCCGTACGTGACGGGATCTACACCCCGCTGGGCCGCGGCGACGTCGACATCGCCGGTCTGGTGACAGCGCTGCGCGCCAACGGCTACGACGGCTGGTTCGTCATGGAGCAGGACACCATCCTGGCCGGCGAACCCGCCGGCGAGGGCCCGATCGGCGACGTGCGCGCGAGTGTGGCCTACCTGCAGGACGTGTGCCGCGCGGTGGAGGTGTGAGCGCGGCTCCCGCAGCACGCCGACAGACCGGCGGCCTGCGAATCGGAGTGCTCGGCGCGTCCCGGATCGCCGAGTCGGCCATCGTCGGTCCGGCCAGGGAACTCGGTCACCGGCTGGTCGCAGTCGCGTCGCGTGACCCGTTGCGCGCCAAGGCGTTCGCCGACGCACACGGTGTGGAGCGGGTGCTGGCGTCGTACGGGGACGTGGTGAACGACCCCGAGGTCGACGTCGTCTACAACCCGTTGGCCAACGGGTTGCACGCACCGTGGAACCTGGCCGCAGTGGCTGCCGGGAAGCCGGTGCTGACCGAGAAGCCGTTCGCCCGGGACCGCGAGGAGGCACAGCGCGTGGCGGCGGCCGCAGACCAGGCTGGGGTGACGGTTCTGGAGGGGTTTCACTACCTGTTCCATCCCCTCACGCGTCGGGCCTTCGAACTCGCCGACGACGGATCCCTCGGTGAGCTGACCCATGTGGAGGTCCGGATGGGTATGCCGGCACCGCCGCCCGAGGATCCGCGGTGGTCGCTGGAGCTCGCCGGTGGCGCCCTGATGGATCTCGGCTGCTACGGCCTGCACGTCATGCGTCGGTTCGGCGCACCGAGAGTCGTCGGAGCCACGGCCGGACACTGCGAACACGCCGGCCCCGACGTCGATGCGCGGTGTGACGTGGAGCTGGAATTACCTGGCGGCGCCACCGGGTATTCGGCCAACTCGATGCTCGCCGACAAGCACTCGTTCACGCTGCGGATCGTCGGCACCCGCGGCGATGTGTTGGCGCACAACTTCATCAAGCCGCAGGACGACGACAGGCTCACCATCACCACCGAGGCCGGGACAACCGTCGAGCACCTCGGCAGCCGAGCGACCTACACGTATCAGCTCGAAGCCTTCGCCGCCCACGTCCAGCACGGCGCGCCGCTACCGCTCGACACCGCCGACGCCGTGGCCAACATGGGCCTCATCGACGACGCCTACCGGGCCGCGGGGATGAATCCCCGCTGAGCGTCGGCGGGCCGGTGGCTACCACGCGGCGAGTGAAACCGCGCCGCTCGTGCCAGCGCAGACGCAGCATCAACAGGTTGCGGTGCGCGCGCCAGCCTGCCGACAGCGGGTCACGCCATACCGGAACGGCAGGCGACTCGAAATCCCGATCCATGACCACCATTGTGCCGTGACCGGGCGGGGTCGGCCTGTCGACGCTGCGGACGATGCCGTGTCGAGACCGTGAACGTTGGCCTGCGGCCCTATGAAGCGTGCAGGTCGTATCGGTCGGCCAGCGAGGTCAAGGTGGACTCGATGCCCTCGGCGTTCTTCTTCTGCAAGCCGAGTAGTTCGATGACGATGGGCAGCTTGGCGGTGGAGTAGTCGAACGTCTCGGTCACCTTCGTGGTCGCGGGACTCACCTCGGCCAACTCCCAGCGCCAGCGGTGGCCGAGCGGATGTTGCCACTCGACGACCCGGTTCTCCTGCACCTCGGTGGCTGTCGAGGTGATCTTGTAGGGCAGGCCGTACTGCGTCATGCCGACGGTGAACTTGTCGCCCTCGGTGAGCCGGTCGGGACCCTTGACTTCGATGTCGCGCACCGTGCCGGACCCGTCGATCTCGGGATGGCGGTGAGGATCGACGATCATCGCGAAAATCTCCGCGATCGGGGCGCCGACCTGCACGCTGCGGCTGACGGTCTTCGGTCCTGCATCTTCGGTCTTCAGTGTTGACGGGGTCATTGGGGCTGCTATACCCGAATGCCCTGTCGGCCAATCGGCAGACAGGGCATTCGGCGCGCCGTTCCCGCTAGTTCTTGCCGCCCCGCAACTCGTGGGAGAGCGCCTCGAGCTCGTCACCGCCGGCCATCTGCTGTGTGAGGTGCTCGAGCGTGATCTCGTCGTAGGTGCAGTCCAGCTTCTGCCTGCCGCGGTTGAGCAGGACGAAGTGGTCACCGACCAGGTGCGCATGATGGGGGTTGTGGGTGATGAACACCACCCCGAACCCGGCCTCCTTGGCCGCGGTGATGTACTTCAGCACCACACCGGACTGCTTGACCCCCAACGCGGCCGTGGGCTCGTCGAGAATCAGTACCCGGGCCCCGAAGAACACGGCGCGTGCGATCGCGACACACTGCTTCTGACCGCCCGACAGCGAGCCGATCGGCACGTCGACGTCGGGCAGGTCGATACCCATCTTGGACAGTTCGGTCAGCGTCGTCGCCCGCATCGCGTCGGCGTCCAACGAGAACGGGAACGACTTCTTCCGGAGCTCCTGACCCAGGAAGAAGTTGCGCCACACCGGCATCAACGGCACGACGGCCAGGTTCTGGTACACCGTCGCGATGCCCTTCTCCAGCGCGTCCGCCGGTGAGCCGAACTTGGTCGGTTCGCCGTCGACGAGCAGTTCACCGTCGGTCTGCTGATGGAGCCCGGAGATGATCTTGATGAGCGTGGACTTTCCGGCACCGTTGTCACCGAGGATGCCGGTGACCTCGCCGGCGTGCACGCGCAGGCAGATGTCCTTGAGCGCGGTGATGTTGCCGTAGGACTTGCCGACGTTCTTCAGTTCGACAAGCGGCACGTTGCCGCCCGAAGGGGCGTCGCTGCTGGGTTTTTCGACTGTGGTGGTCACCGAGTCACCTCTTTGCTGCGTAGTTGCGGAAGGCATTGTTGGCGATCACCGCGAACAGCAGCATCGCGCCCAGGAAGAACTTGAACCAGTCGGGGTCCCAGCCTGCGTAGACGATGCCCTGGTTGGTCATACCGAAGATGAATGCGCCGATCGCGGCACCGATCGCTGTGCCGTAGCCGCCGGTCAGCAGACACCCGCCGATGACTGCGGCGATGATGTAGAAGAACTCGTTGCCGATGCCCTGGCCGGATTGCACGGTGTTGAACGAGAACAGCAGATGCATGCCGACGAACCAGGCGCAGAAACCGACGAACATGAACAGGCCGATCTTGACAGCCGTGACCGGAACACCCACGGCGCGTGCGCTTTCCTTGTCGCCACCCACCGCGAAGATCCAGTTGCCGATCTTGGTCTTGAACAGCACCCAGGTGGCGACGGCGGTGAAGACCAACCACCACACCACGGTGATGCGGATGCTCACGCCGAACACCGTGAACGACGAGGCGAACACCGCACGTGCCGAATCCCAGCCCTGCATGTCGCTGACGCTCTGGGTGGCGACCTGACCGGCGACCAACTTGGTGACGGCGAGGTTGATTCCGGCGAGCATGAAGAAGGTGCTCAGCGTGATCAAAAAGCTGGGGATCTTGGTCTTCATCACCAGGAAGCCGTTGAAGAATCCGACCGTCAATGCCAGGACCAGCGCCAACGCGGCGCCGACCCAGAGGTTCAGATGCAGGTTGTAGGCCAGCATCGACGCCGCCAGTGAACTGAACGTCACTGCCACACCGGTCGACAGATCGAACTCGCCGCCGATCATCAGCACGGCCACACCGCAGGCCATGATGCCGATGGTGGAACTGGCGTAGAGCACGGTGGCCAGCGAGGAGGCCTCGCGGAACGGTTCTGCCACGATCAGGAAGAGGACGAAGATCCCGATCGCGCCGATCGCCGCGCCCACCTCGGGACGGATCAGTAAGCGCTGCACCCGGTTACGTTCCTTGACCCGCTCGTCGCGAACCGCCTTGTGGGGCGCCACGTCCATCTCTGACTGGGTGGTCATCAGCGCGTTCCGTTCCTTGCGTATTCGGCCACCGCGTCGATGTTGGTCTGATCGATGAACGCCGGGCCGGTCAGCGTGGGCTGGCCTCCACCGAGCACGTTGCCGTTGCTCAGGTACAGCCACAGCGAGTCCACCGCGAGGTAGCCCTGCAGGTACGGCTGCTGGTCCACAGCCCACTGCACGTCCCCGGACTCGATGGCGCCGACCAACGCGGCGTTGGTGTCGAAGGTGCCGATCTTGGTTTCGCTGCCGGCCCTGTCCGCCGACTGAACCGCGGTGAGCGCAAACGGAGCACCGAGGGTGACGACGTAGTCGACGCTGGGATCCTGTTGCAGCTTGGCCGTGATCGTCGATTCCACCGACGGCATGTCCTTGCCGTTGACGTTGAGGACCTCGGTTGCCGGGAAGGTGTCTCGGACACCGGCGCAGCGCGCTTCCAGGTCCACATGCCCCTGTTCCTGGATGACACACAACGCCTTGGTCGCGCCCTCGGCTCGCAGTCGGTCACCGACCCCCTGTCCGGCGATGAAGCCGTCCTGACCGAAGTACTCCTTGACGCCCATCTCCTTCCAGGAATCCATGCCGGCGTTGAACGCCACGACCGGAATACCCTTCTCCGCAGCGGCATTCACCGCGGCCTGCATGGCATCGGGCTTGGCGAGCGTCACCGCGATGCCGTCGACCCCGCTGTCGATCGCGCTCTGCACCAGGTTGGCCTGGTTGGGCGCCTCCGGGTCGTTGGAGTACCGCAGTTCGATGTTGTCTTTCTTGGCGGCGGTCTCTGCGCCCTTGCGGACCAGGTCCCAGAAGGAGTCACCGGGCACCTCGTGGGTGATCATCGCGATCGTCATCCGGGGGGTGTCCACGGTTCCTCCGCCGGACCCGTCGCCGGATCCCTCTGGCGCTCCACCGGTCGAGGAACACGACACGATCCCCAACGCCAGGACGCCCGCTCCGGCCACCGCCGCGAGTCGCTTGAACGTCATTGTCTCTCCTTGTCCTCGAGATCGCCGCGACGCCTGCCGAACCACCCGGGTCCATGACGAGCGACACGCTTCTCTGGTGATGTAATACGCCTCACAGTGGAAAGTCAAGAGTTTGTCCTGACATTAGGACTGCAAGTCATTTGCGGGTTAGCATCGACGCAGATCACGGCACCGGCGGTTGAGCCGCGACACCGTCCGGCGATATCACCGCTGTGCACGAGATCGGCACGAACGGCCCACGGTACGGACCATTTCCAGCGCGAGAGCGGAGACACGCATGCCCCGACACATGGATCTGCCACTGACGGGGACACCCCGGTGAGCGCCTTTGAGCTCGCGGTGTCGTCGGAGATGGTCTTCACCGAGCTGCCGATACTCGACCGCGTCCGCCGCATCCACGACCTCGGCTTCGCGGTCGAGATCTGGAGTTGGCACGACAAGGATCTCGACGCGTTGGCCGCCACGGGCGCCACGTTCACGTCGATGACCGGTTATCTGCACGGCGACCTGATCGACCCGGCGTCCGCCGACGAGGTGATCCGCACCGCCGAGGCGAGCATCGAGGCCGCAAAGAGGCTGGGAGTGACCCGGCTCAACCTGCACACCGCCGAACTCGTCGACGGTCAGGCCGCCCGCCCTCGGCAACGCGCCACCGGCCAGATGTGGCTCACCGCGGCGCGCACGCTGGAGCGCATCGGCGAGCTCGGCGCCGCGGCCGGTGTGACGTTCTGCGTGGAGAACCTCAACACGGTCGTCGACCACCCCGGGGTGCCGCTGGCCCGCGCCAAGGACACCCTGGCGCTCGTCGAGGGCGTCGCGCACCCGAACGTGAAGATGATGCTGGACCTCTACCACGCCCAGATCGGCGAGGGAAACCTCATCGAGTTGGTGCGCCGCTGCGGCGACGCCATCGGCGAGATCCAGGTGGCCGACGTCCCGGGCCGCTGCGAGCCCGGCACCGGTGAGATCAACTACCCGGCGATCGCCGAAGCGTTGCGCGCCATGGGATATACGGGCACCGTCGGGCTGGAGGCGTGGGCGTCCGGCGACAGCGAGGCGGCGCTGCAGTCCTTCCGGGCCGCGTTCTCCTGACCCCCGCCGGAACGGTATTCCAAGCGGGAAATCTCGAAAAATCCTCGCCTGGAATAACGTTCCGGCGAGGGGTGGGCTAGCGGTCGACGAGCGTGGTGTCGAAGTAGTAGCGCGACGCCCGGTAGCAGTGGTTGCCGAACTCGACCGCCACTCCGGAGTCGTCGAACGCGGTGCGCGCCATCGTCAACAACGGAGCGTTGGGTTTCTCGTCGAGTAGCTGCGCCTCGCTGCGGGTGGCACCTCGGGCGCCGATCCGTTGACGCGCCAGCCGGATGTGCACGCCACGGGCCCGCATCGACTGGTACAGCCCGGTGCCCTCCAGTTCGTCCGCGCCGGGCGCGATCTCCACCGGCAGGTGATTGATCATCACAGCCAACGGCTCACCGTTGGCGCAGCGCAGACGCTGGATGGAGACCACCTCGCGGTCCTCGGCCAGGTTCAGCTCACGGGCGACCTCCTCGTCGGGCTTGCCGACGCGGTAGTCGAGCAGCCGGGTGGTGGGCTCCTGACCGGCACGTGCGAGATCGTCGAACAGACTGGTCAACTCGACGCGGCGGTGCACCGGATTCTGGACCACCTGGGTGCCGACGCCGCGCTTGCGCACCAGCAGTCCCTTGTCCACGAGTTCCTGGATGGCCCGCCTGGTCGTGGGACGCGACAAGGTGAGTCGCTTGGCGAGCGCGAGTTCGTTCTCGAAACGGTCGCCGGGCGCGAGTTCGCCCTCGCGGATGGCGGTCTCGATCGCCTGAGCGAGCTGATAGTAGAGAGGAACAGGGCTTGACCTGTCGAGCTCCACTGTCAGGGGCACGTCGCGCTCCGATCTCGAGGGGCCAGCCAAGGGTAGCTGCATCCTAGCATTTCATGATTGAAAGATAGAATGTCAGGACAAAATATTGACACCGTGTGGTGACGCGGGGCACAGTCTTCATCAGCCACCCACCTACCCGTCGGAGTGACTTTGATGACCAATCAGCCATATGACGTGCTCGCGATCGGGCGATGCGGCGTCGACGTGTACCCACTGCAGGTGGGTGTCGGCCTCGAGGATGTCGAGACCTTCGGAAAGTTCCTCGGCGGCAGCGCCGCGAACGTCACGGTGGCCGCCGCGCGCCTGGGCAATCGTGCCGCGCTGATCTCCGGCGTCGGCGACGACCCGTTCGGACGGTTCGTGCGTGCCGAACTCACCCGCCTCGGCGTGGACAACCGCTACGTCACCACCCACGGACAGTTCCCGACGCCGGTGACGTTTTGCGAGATCTTCCCTCCCGATGACTTTCCGCTCTACTTCTACCGCAAGCCCAGCGCCCCCGATCTGCAGATCAGCACGCAGGACGTCGACGCCGACGCAGTGCGCTCGGCGCGACTGTTCTGGGCGACGGTCACCGGCCTGTCCGAGGAACCAAGTCGCACGGCGCATTTCGCGGCATGGGCGGCGCGCGATGAGCGCTTGCGCGAAGAGAATGGGCAGAGCCGCAGTCCACTGACGGTCCTCGATCTGGACTACCGGCCGATGTTCTGGGCGTCGCCGGCCGCCGCGACCGAGCAGGTGCAGCGCGCCCTGACCCACGTCACCGTCGCCGTCGGCAACCGCGAGGAGTGCGAGATCGCCGTCGGCGAATCGAACCCGCACAAAGCCGCCGATGCGCTGCTCGACCTCGGCGTCGAGTTGGCGATCGTCAAGCAGGGCCCCCGAGGTGTGCTCGGTAAGAGCCGGCAATCCTCGGTCACCGTGGCGCCCAACGAGGTTGACGTCGTCAACGGCCTCGGGGCCGGGGATGCGTTCGGCGGCAGCCTGTGCCATGGCCTGCTCAACGGGTGGCCCCTGGAGAAGACCCTTCGTTACGCCAATGCCGCCGGGGCCATCGTGGCCGGCAGGCTCGAGTGCTCGACCGCCATGCCGACCTCCGCAGAGGTGGCCGAGCTGGCAGAGCAGACCGCACTGGGAGCCGTCAATGTCTGACACCGCGCTGTGCAGTGACTATTCCGCCATCACCGATCTGCGCTCCGGCGATCCGGGCGCTGTCGCCCGCGCGTGGGAGAACCGCACCACCCGCCCGACGGTGCGCGGCGACGGACGGCTGATGATCGTCGCCGCCGACCACCCGGCCCGCGGTGCGCTCAGTGTCGGCTCACGACCGACCGCGATGAACAGCCGCACCGACCTGCTGGACCGGCTACGCGCGGCCCTGGCCGAACCCGGCGTGGACGGGGTGCTGGCCACCGCCGACATCCTGGACGATCTGCTGCTGCTGGGCGCGCTCGAGGACAAGGTGGTGTTCTCCTCCTTCAACCGCGGCGGGCTCGCCGGATCGTCGTTCGAGCTCGACGACCGGATGACCGGCGCCACTGCGGCCTCCACTGCCGCCGCGAAGATGAACGGCGGAAAGATGCTGTGCCGCATCGATCTCGACGATCCCGGCACGGTGACCACGCTGGCGTCGTGCGCGCAGGCCGTCGACGCGCTCGCCGCCCACGGTCTGATCGCGATGCTGGAACCCTTCATGTCCTCCCGGGTCGACGGCAAGGTGCGCAACGACCTGAGTCCCGACGCGGTGATCAAGTCGGTGCATATCAGCCAGGGACTGGGGGCCACGTCGGCCTACACCTGGATGAAGCTGCCGGTGGTTCCTGAGATGGACCGGGTGATGGATGCGACGACCATGCCCACCCTGTTGCTCGGCGGCGATCCGACCGATCCCGACGAGGCGTTCGCGAACTGGGAGAAGGCGCTCGCGCTGCCGTCGGTGCGTGGCCTGATCGTCGGCCGGACGCTGCTGTACCCATCCGACGACGACGTGAGCTCGGCCGTCGCCACCGCGGTGTCGCTGGTCCGATGAACAGCGACCTCTACATTCCGGCGGGCAGCGCCTCCGCACCGTTCACCGTCGCCATCACCCCGCAGGATGCCGGGTGGGCGGAGTCGTCGCTGCACGTCGTCGACCTCGGCGACGGTCAGGATCTTTCCCTGCACACCGGCGACGACGAGGTGATGATCCTGCCTCTGGCAGGTGGCGCTGCCGTCGAGTGCGCCGGCAAGTCGTTCGAACTGAGCCCGCGCGCTTCGGTCTTCGACGGTCCGGCCGACATGGTCTATCTCGGGATCGACCAGTCCTACACGCTGTCGGGTCGCGGCCGGATCGCGATCTGCGGCGCGCGGGCCACTCGGGCGGGGCGGCGCTTCCCCAATCGCCGGGTCGCAGCCGCCGATGTGGCGGTCGAACTGCGCGGCGCGGGCAACTGCAGCCGCCAGGTGCACAACTTCGGCACCGCGACGGCGTTCGAGGCGGACTCACTGATCGCGTGCGAGGTCATCACCCCCGGCGGCAACTGGTCGAGCTACCCCGCGCACAAACACGACGAGAACACCGACGTGGAAACCCAGCTCGAGGAGATCTACTACTTCGAGATCGCCGACAGCCCCGTCGGCACACCGGGTTTCGGATACCACCGGGTGTACGGCACGCCGGAGCGTCCCATCGAGGTCCTCGAGGAGGTCCGTACCGGCGACGCTGTGCTGGTCCCGCACGGCTACCACGGGCCCTCCATCGCCGCACCGGGTCACCACATGTACTACCTGAACGTGATGGCCGGCTCCGGGCCCGACCGCGCCTGGCTCATCTGCGACGATCCCCGGCACACCTGGCTGCGCGGCAGCTGGGAACACGAGGAGATCGACCCGCGTCTGCCCTTCCCTGCTTCCTCCGCGACTCGACCGCCGGCTGCGCCGGCTGGATAGGAGCCCGACCATGGTTTCCACCGCTCCGAAGTCGACCGAGAAACTCGTCGACACCGAACCGACCGTGCGTCTGACCGTGGCCCAGGCCACCGTCCGGTTTCTGGCCAACCAGTACGTCGAGCGTGACGGTGAGCGGCACAAGTTCTTCGCCGGGTGCCTCGGCATCTTCGGTCACGGCAACGTGGCGGGCGTGGGCCAGGCGCTGCTGCAGGACGAACTAGAGGCGCACGAGGCCGGCGTCGAGCCCGGACTGAAATACGTCCTGGGCCGCAACGAGCAGGCCATGGTGCACACCGCTGTGGCTTACGCCCGCCAGCAGGACCGCCTGCAGGCATGGGCGGTCACCGCGAGCGTCGGTCCCGGGGCGACGAACATGCTCACCGGAGCGGCGCTGGCGACCATCAATCGTCTCCCGGTATTGCTGCTTCCCGCAGACACATTCGCCACGCGGGTGAGTTCGCCGGTGCTGCAGGAACTGGAGCTCCCCTCCAGCGGCGACGTCACCGTCAACGACGCGTTCAAGCCGCTGTCCCGCTACTTTGACCGGGTGTGGCGCCCCGAGCAACTCCCGGCCGCGTTGTTGGGCGCGATGCGAGTCCTGACCGACCCCGTCGAGACAGGGGCAGCGACCGTCGCCCTGCCGCAGGATGTGCAGGCCGAGGCGTTCGACTGGCCCGAAAGTCTGTTCGCCCAAAGAACCTGGCACATTGCCCGCCCGCTGCCGGAGCGTTCGGTGATCGCCCGCGCGGCCGAGATCATCCGCTCGGCCACCAAGCCGCTGATCGTGGCCGGTGGCGGCGTCATCTACTCCGGCGCCAGTGACGTTCTGGCCGATGTGGCGGCACGCACCGGAATCCCGGTGTGCGAGAGCCAGGCCGGCAAGGGGTCGCTGCTGCACGAGCACCCGCAGAGCGTCGGCGCCGTCGGCTCCACCGGCACCACCGCCGCCAACGCGCTGGCCAGCGAGGCCGATGTCATCATCGGCATCGGCACCCGGTACAGCGATTTCACGTCGGCGTCGCGGACCGCGTTCAACAATCCCGACGTCCGATTCGTCAACATCAATGTGGCGTCGCTGGACTCGGTCAAGCAGGGTGGTATCAGCGTGGTGTCGGACGCACGCGAGGCGCTCGAGGCGCTGGACTCGGCTCTGGCCGGTTACACGGTCAGCGATGGATATCGCGCCCGGGTCAGCGAATTGACGATCGAGTGGAACGACACCGTCTCTCAGGTCTACCGCACCGAAGACGGCGGCGCGCTCAACCAGAACCAGGTGATCGGGCTCGTCAACACGCTGTCCGATCCGCGCGACGTGGTGGTGTGCGCTGCCGGATCGATGCCCGGGGACCTGCACAAGATGTGGCGGACGCGGGACCGCAAGGGCTACCACGTCGAGTACGGGTACTCCTGCATGGGCTATGAGATCGCCGGTGGCATCGGGGTGCGGATGGCGGCCCCGGACCGCGACGTGTTCATCATGGTCGGCGACGGGTCCTATCTGATGATGGCCACCGAGCTGGCGACCGCGGTGCAGGAAGGCGTCAAGGTCATCCCCGTGCTGGTGCAGAACCACGGCTTCGCGTCCATCGGCGGGCTGTCGGAATCGTTGGGCTCACAACGGTTCGGCACGGCCTACCGCTACCGCGGCGAGGACGGCCGCCTCGACGACGGCAGGCTCCCGGTCGATCTCGCCGCCAACGCCGCCAGCCTGGGTGCAGACGTCATCCGCGTGTCGACGGCCGCCGAGTTCTCCGATGCGGTGAAGGTGGCCAAGTCAGCCGATCGCACCACGGTGATCTACGTCGAGACCGACCCGTTGATCTACGCGCCCGACAGCCGATCCTGGTGGGACGTCCCGGTCAGCGAGGTGTCGACACTGGCGTCCACGCAGTCGGCGTATGCGCGCTACGCGGACTGGAAGAAGGTCCAACGACCGCTGATCAACCCGTCGGATCGCTGACCATGCACAGCAGCACAGATCTCAGGGTCGCCGTACTGGGTGTCGGCGTGATGGGCGCCGACCACGTCGCCCGGATCACCTCGCGGATCTCCGGCGCCCGGGTGAGCGTCGTCAACGACTACATCACCGAGAAGGCCGAGCAGATCGCCGCCCAGATCGACGGTTGCCGTGCGGTGCCCGATCCGCTCGAGGCGATCGCCGATGCACAGGTGGATGCCGTGCTGCTGGCCACCCCCGGTGCGGTCCACCTGGAGCAACTGCTGGCCTGCCTGGAGCACGGCAAGCCGGTCCTGTGCGAAAAGCCCTTGACTACAGACGTTTCGACGTCGCTGGACATCGTCCGCCGCGAGGCCGGGCTGGAGCGGCCGTTGATCCAGGTCGGGTTCATGCGTCGCTTCGACGACGAGTACATGCACCTGAAGGCGCTGCTCGACGGTGGTGAGCTGGGTCGGCCGCTGCTCATGCACTGCGTGCACCGCAACGCCAGTGTGCCGTCTTACTTCGACAGCTCGTTGATCGTCAAGGACTCGCTGGTGCACGAGGTCGACGTGACTCGATTTTTGTTCGACGAGGAGATCGCGAGCGTGCAGATCATCAAACCGTTCTCGAATCCCGCGGCGCCGGAAGGCGTCATCGATCCTCAGATCGCGGTCCTGAGGACCGCCTCGGGAAAGCATGTCGACGTCGAACTCTTTGTCACCACCGGCGTGGCCTACGAGGTTCGCACCGAAGTGGTTGGCGAGAAGGGCAGCGCGATCATCGGCCTGGACATCGGACTGATCCGTAAATCTGCCCCGGCCACCTGGGGCGGGCAGGTGACGCCCGGTTTCCGTGAACGCTTCGGCCGCGCTTACGACACCCAGATCCAGCGCTGGGTGGACGCCGTCCGGGGCGGGACCAACGTCGACGGCCCCACTGCCTGGGACGGTTACGCGGCCGCCGCGGTGTGCGCCGCGGGCGTCGAGTCCCTCGAGTCCGGGCTGCCCGTCGAGGTGCAACTCGCAGAACGTCCCTGACCGAAACATCATTCAGAAAGATGAAACCGATGACGAACACGATTTCCCATTGGGTCGCCCACGGCACCGGCGGCGTCAACTTCTACACCCGCCAAATAGCCATCACCCAACGCTGGCTCGACCCCAGCTCACGCACCTCCGGCGGCATCAACCTCGGCTTCCCCCAAAACCAGTAGCCCACTGGGCAACGAACGGTTCACCGCCGAGCAGTCAGCGACGCCACCAGGACCTCGCAACACGGGCACGTGGCTGCGGTGCGGAATCCCGCCCGCAGGTGCATTGCTGCGCTGCGGGCACCGAACGCATCACCTCGTCGACGTGTCGGCCGCACCCGGCCCAGCCAGTCTTTCCACACTTGGGACACTTCTCGGGGTAGCACATGGATTCTCCTGGAGTGAAAAGAGATTCGGTCAGGATGTCGCGGCGGCGATTTTGGCGCGTACGTCGTCCATGTCGAGCGCCTTCACCCTGGTGATGAGGTCCTCGAGCGCCGCGGCCGGCATCGCTCCCGGCTGGCGGTAAACGAGGATGCCGTCACGGAACGCCATGATCGTCGGGATCGCCTGGATGTCCAGATCCGCGCCAATCTGTTGCTGGGCTTCGGTGTCGACTTTGGCGTGTACCACGTCGGGGTGTGACTGCGAGGAGCGCTCGAAGACCGGGGCGAAGGCGCGGCACGGGCCACACCATGACGCCCAGAAGTCGACGAGCACGATGGGATTCTCGTCGATGGTGGTCTCGAAGTCGGCGGTGGTCAGGTTGCTGATTGTCATTGTGTTTCCTTTCTCGGTATGTCGTTCTCGGTATGTCTTTGTGTGACAGTTGATTTCTCAGGCGCGGCCCTTGAGCATCAGGTTCCAGTACATGAACGGCAGCCCGTACTTTTTGAGGTACCAGTACGCCCGGTGCGGTGTGGTCGGGTTGAGCAGCGGGATCGACGGTTCCAGGTTCAGGTCGTAGTCGAACTCGGCGAGCAGCATCGCGTGCGAGGATGTGACGATCGGGCACGACGAGTACCCGTTGTACGACGCGCGCAGCGGCTGCTTTTTCAGGTACGCGTCGATGTTGTCGACCACCACCGGGGCCTGTTTGCGGATCGCGGCACCGGTTTTGGAGTTCGGCGATGATCCGGCGTCGCCGAGGCTGAATACGTTGGGGTAGCGCACGTGCTGCATGGTGTGCTTGTCGATGTCGACGTATCCCCCAGCGTCGCCGGTCGACAGCGGGCTGGACTTGATCCAGTCCGGCGCCGACTGCCGAGGTACCGCATGCAACACGTCGTAGGACAGCATGGTGTCGGTCCCGCCGGCGGCGACGCTGGTGATGGCGACTTTGTGTGCCGCCGCGTCGACGGAGGTCACCTCCGCGTTGGTGTGCACGGTGATGCCGTAATCGGCGATGACTTTGTCGAGGCTGTCGGCGATCGCCGCAATCCCGAACGGTCGCGCCCCCGGCATGACGAGGTGGACGTCGATGTCGTCGAGCACCCCCTGGGACCGCCAGTAATCCGACGCCAGGTAGGCGATCTTCTGCGGAGCGCCGGCACACTTGATCGCGCCCGAGGGAACCGTGAACACCGCGGTACCCGAACGCATGTCCCGGATGTAGTCCCAGGTGCGCGGGGCCAGGTCGAACCGGTAGTTCGACGACACCCCGTCACGACCCAGGGCATCCTCGAGGCCCTCGGTGCTGTTCCAGTCGAGCTGGATGCCCGGGCAGACCACGAGCACGTCGTAGGCGTAGGTCGCCCCGTCGGCGCAGCTGACTGTGTTGTTGTCCGGGTCGACGGCCGTCGCGGCGTTCTTGATCCATCGCACCCCCTTCGGCATCACCGAGGCTTCCGGCCGTGCGGTCGTCGAGGCCTTGGCCTGACCGCCGCCGACCAGGGTCCACAGCGGCTGGTAGTAGTGCGTGTCCGAGGGGTCGATGACGGCGACGTCGTCGTGCCCCTTGTGCAGCAGGCGTGCGGCGACGGTGATTCCAGCGGTGCCCCCGCCGACGATGACGACCCGGTGTTTCGCGGTGATCATGATGCCCTTTCGCTCAGGCGTTCTGGTGGGTGTCTTCCCAGGCGCCGTAGCCGCCCAGGATGTCGCTGACATCGGCGAAGCCGTTCTGCCGCAGCAGACTCGCGGCCACCGAGGACCGGTAACCACCGGCGCAGTACACGACCGTCGGTTTGGCCGGGTCCAGTTCGTTCAGCCGACTCGGCAGCTGACCCACCGGGATCGCGATCGCGTTCGGGATGGTTCCCGCCGCCACCTCACCCGGGTTTCGCACATCGACGACCTGCAGGTCGTTCAGTTCTGCTGCACGCTCGTCGAATGCTCTGGCGGTCAGGCGAGATGCGATCTGGACGTCACCTTGGTGGGTGAACATCACCTCGAACGGCCGGTCCAGATAGCCGATGACCCGGTCGAAACCGATTCGGGCAAGCCGGTTCTTACCTTCCAGCTCCTGCCCCGGCTCGGTGAAGAGCACGATGTCGACGTCTGATGGCAGGACCGACCCGGCGAACTCGGCATAGCGACCCTCGAGCCCGACGTTGACCGCGTCACGCAGATGACCCTGGGCGAACTCCTCAGGGGTGCGCCCATCGACCAGCACCGCGCCGCGGTCGACCGCCTCGCGGACCTGCTCATAGGTCATCGGCGTGGGCATCTTGGTCTCGTCGAGCAACTCACGATCCTTACGGTTGAGGATCGCGTCATACACGAAGTACCCCGGTGCCGGCGGCTGCCCTTCGGTGACGAGGTCCATGAAGGTGGCCTTGTCGGGCGCCCGCAGCGCGTAGTTGGTTTCCTTCTGCTCCCCCATCGTCGACCACAGGTCGGTGGACAGGTTCTTCCCGCATGCCGAGCCCGCACCGTGGGCCGGGTACACCCGGGTCGCATCCGGCAGCGTCATCAGCTTGGTGTGCAGCGAGTCATAAAGCTTGTCGGCCAACTCCTCACGAGTGAACCCGATCGAAGCCAGCAGATCCGGCCGGCCCACATCGCCGATGAACAACGCATCACCGGTCAGGACACCGTAGGGAACGTCGTCACCGGGATGCTCGTAGACCACAATGCTCAACGATTCGGGTGTGTGGCCCGGGGTATGGCGGAACTCCAACATCACCTCACCGAGCGAATAGCGTTCTCCATCAGCGACGCCCATCGACTCGAACTCGGTCTCAGCGACCGAGGAGTACACGATCTTCGCGCCGGTCGCCTTAGCCAACTCCAGATGACCCGACAAGAAATCGGCGTGGAAATGGGTCTCGATCACCAGCTCGATCGTGTAACCGAACTCCCTGGCATCAGCCAGATACTCAGCCACATCACGCTGCGGATCAACAACCACCGCACGCCCAGTCGTCTCGTCAGCAATCAGATACGACGCATGAGACAGGCAATCCAAGTAGTACTGAATGAACTTCATCGCTCTCTTCTCTCTGTTGATGCGGTGGTCATGCCATCTTCGCATATACCCCTATGGGTATAACATACACCCCCCGGGGTATCTAGCCGCACACTTGACAATACCGGTGGGGGTATGTCTAGCATGAGTACGAACATACCCCCGGTGGTATCAGAGCTCTAGAGGCTTTGGTCACCGTCGGCCCTCCTGGAAAGGACCACTGATATGACCGCGCCAGCCATCATCGATTCGCAGAACCTCAGCGACCTGCTCGGCTCGACCACCCCGCCGCGGGTGCTCGACGTCCGCACCCCGGGCGAGTTCGAAACCGCCCACATCGCCGGGGCGTACAACGTGCCGCTGGATCTGCTGCGCGAACACCGCGACGAGATCATCAAACACCTCGACGAGGACGTCGTGCTGGTCTGCCGCTCCGGTCAACGCGCCGCCCAAGCAGAGGAAACCCTGCGCACCGCCGGCCTGGGCAACGTGCACATCCTCGACGGCGGCATCACCGCCTGGGAAACCCGGGGCTTCGCGGTCAACCGCGGCGCACCACGTTGGGACCTCGAGCGCCAAGTCCGCCTCGTCGCCGGCTCGATCGTGCTCTCCAGCATCCTGGCCAGCATCGCCCTACCCAAAGCCAAATGGGTGGCCGCCGCGATCGGCGGCGGACTGACCTTCGCCTCGGTGACCAACACCTGCGCGATGGGCATGGCACTGTCCAAGCTGCCCTACAACCGCGGCGCCACCTGCGACGCCCCCACCATCGTGTCCCAACTCGTCGGATCTGCCCCCACCGACCCGAAAGCCCGGTAGCGACCATGATCGCGCTGACCATCGGGCTGGCCGTCTTCGTCGGCATCGCCCTCGGGCTCCTCGGCGGCGGCGGCTCCATCCTCACCGTCCCGCTGCTGGCCTACGTCGCCGGCATGGACGCCAAACAAGCCATCGCCACCTCACTGCTCGTCGTCGGCGCCACCAGCGCCATCGGCGCCATCTCCCACGCCCGAGCCGGCCGCGTCCAATGGCGCACCGGCCTGATCTTCGGCGCCGCCGGCATGGCCGGCGCCTACGCCGGCGGCATCCTCGCCCGCTACATCCCCGGAACCGTGCTACTCATCGGCTTCGCCGTAATGATGATCGCCACCGCCATCGCCATGCTGCGCGGCCGCAGGAATGCCGAGACCTCCGAAGGCGAACATCGGCTGCCGATACCCAAAATCATCGCCGAAGGCCTGGTGGTCGGCCTGGTCACCGGCCTGGTCGGCGCCGGCGGCGGCTTCCTCGTCGTCCCCGCCCTCGCACTACTCGGCGGACTACCCATGCCCCTCGCCGTCGGCACCTCACTAATCGTCATCGCCATGAAATCCTTCGCCGGCCTCGCCGGATACCTCACCAGCGTCCACATCAACTGGACCCTCGCCCTAGCCGTCACCACCGCCGCCGTCCTCGGCGCCCTCATCGGCTCCCGCCTCACCGCACTCATCAACCCCGACGCCCTACGCAAAACCTTCGGCTGGTTCGTCCTGGCCATGTCCTCAGTCATCCTCGCCCAAGAAATCCACCCCGCCGTCGGAATCACCGCCGCAGCCCTCACCGCCACCGCAGCCGGGCTGCACCTAGCCTGCACCCGAAAAAACATCTGCCCACTGCGCCGACTGACACCCGGCCGGCGGGAGCCCGCGGCCACCGGTCAACCCGCCACACACACCACCTCATGACCATTCGACGCAAAGAAAAGGAGGATCCGACATGGCCGCTGACCAGATCGCCGAAGCCGAGGTACTGAACCGGTTGCGGCGCGCCCAGGGACAACTGGCCGGCGTGATCTCGATGATCGAACAGGGCCGCGACTGCAAGGACGTGGTCACGCAGCTGGCCGCGGTGTCGAAGGCGCTGGACCGCGCCGGGTTCAAGATCGTCGCCACCGGGATGCGGGAATGCGCCACCGGCGCCGCCGCCACCGGCGACCATACGCCGATGACCGAGGCCGAGCTTGAAAAGCTCTTCCTCGCACTGTCGTAACCCCGCTAGGCAGCGCTGCGATCGACCTCCTCCTTCACGCCGAACTTTGGGACCCCGACCAAGGTGGGACAGCCCTGAGAGACTCCACCCCACCACTAAGAGAAAGCGAAATGAATCACTATGACAATCAACGAGATTCCCACCCCGACCACGAACTCGACCGCCGTAACGGGCATGCCGCGCATCGGCGACCCAGCGCCGGCCTTCACCGCCGTGACGACCCAGGGTGACATCAACTTCCCTGCCGACTACGCCGGGAAGTGGGTCGTCTTCTTCTCTCATCCTGCCGACTTCACCCCGGTCTGCACCAGCGAGTTCATGACGTTTGCGTCGATGCAGCAGGAGTTCGCGGCCTACAACACCGAGCTGGTCGGCCTCTCAGTCGACGGGCTGTACAGCCACATCGCCTGGCTGCGAACCATCAAGGACAAGATCACCTTCCGGGGTATGAAGGACGTCGAGGTCACCTTCCCGCTCATCGAGGACATCTCGATGAAGATCGCCGAGATGTACGGGATGATCATGCCCGGCGAGGACTCCACCAAGGCGGTACGCGCGGTGTTCGTCATCGACCCGGAGGGCAAAATCCGCACGGTCATCTACTACCCACTGAGTCTCGGCCGCAACTTCGACGAGTTGCTTCGCGTCGTCAAGGCACTGCAGACCGCCGACCACTTCTCGGTCGCGACACCGGCCGACTGGCGACCCGGCGACTCGGTCATCGTTCCCCCTGCCGGCTCCTGCGGCACCGCCAAGGAACGCATGGACGGCCACGACGAGGGCGTCAAGTGTGAAGACTGGTTCTTCTGCACCAAAGAGATCGCTGCCGCCGACATCGAGTCTGCGATCCGCGTGAGAGGCAAGGCGTGATGGACGTATTGGAAATCGATCCGAACGGGGCGATGGGGCTTGTCGACGAGTCCGGCGCCACCCTGCTCGACGTCCGCGAGGACGACGAGTGGACCGCCGGACACGCTCCCGGTGCAGTCCACGTGCGGCTTGGTCAACTCGATCCGCGCACCTTCGACGCCACCGTGCCGGTTGTCGCGGTGTGCCGTTCGGGCAACAGATCTGGTTCAGCGGCAAGAAAACTCGCGGCCGCCGGTGTCACTGTCTACAACCTGGTCGGCGGCATGAAGGCGTGGCGGAAGGCCGGGAGACCAGTGATCCGCGACGACGGTACGGCCGGCACGGTTCTCTGATCGCCAACGACAGCGCCGGCGCCCCCGTGATCCGAGGGCGCCGGCGTCGGTGAAGCGATGGCAATCAGAGGATGTAGAGCATCTCCTGGTAGGTCGGCAGCGGCCACAGATCGTCGGCGACAACGCCTTCCAACGCGTCGGCTGCGGTGCGCACCGCGTCCATCAGCGGCAGCAGGCTCTGCGCGTGAGCGGCTTCCTCGCCGGCCGAGTCGCCACCGTGCACACCCGTCGCCGTTTTGAGTGCGCTCAGCGCACTCGTCAGCTCCGAGATGGGCGCGGAGATCGCCGACAACATCGTCATGTCCGGTTCGATGCCGGCTGCCTTCAACGTCGCCACGTTCTGCGCCAGCTCGGTCTGGTAGCGAATCGCCGCGGGAAGGACCACCGTCGACCCCACCTCGAGGGTCAGCTTCGCCTCGACGGCCACGGTCAGCGCGTACATCTCGTACCGGACCTCCACCCGGCTCTGCAGCTCACGCGCGCTGAACACGCCGTACTTCTCGAACACCTCGATCGCCTCGGGCTTCACCAGCTCCGGAATGGCGTCGAGTGTGGTCTTGAGGTTCGGCAGCCCACGTTCGGCGGCCTCGATCTGCCAGTTCTCCGAGTAGCCGTCCCCGTTGAACACCACCGCGCCGTGCTCGGTGATGATCTCGGTGAGCAGCTTCTGCACCGACATGTCGAAGTCCTCGCCTGATTCGGCGGCACTCTCCAGCCAGGTCGCCATGTAGTCCAGCGAGTCGGCCATGATCGTGTTCAGAATGATCATCGGCACGTTGATGGTCTGCCCGGAGCCCGGCGCACGGAACTCGAAGCGGTTGCCGGTGAACGCGAACGGGCTGGTGCGGTTGCGGTCGCCCGGGTCGGTCGGCAGCACCGGAAGCGTGTCGACACCGATCATCATGCTGCCCTTGCCCTTGGACGACGTCGCAGCACCCTTGGCGATCTGCTCGAACACATCGGCGAGCTGGTCGCCGAGGAAGATCGAGATGATGGCCGGCGGGGCCTCGTTGGCGCCGAGGCGGTGGTCGTTGGTAGCCGAGGCCACCGACACCCGCAGCAGACCCGAGAACTTGTGCACGGCACGGATGACGGCTGCGCAGAAGACCAGGAACTGGGCGTTCTCATGCGGGGTGTCGCCGGGCACCAGCAGGCTGCCGAACTGCGCGTTGCCGAGCGAGAAGTTGACGTGCTTGCCCGATCCGTTGACGCCGGCGAACGGCTTCTCGTGGAACAGGCATTCCATGCCGTGCTTCTTGGCGATGGTCTTGAACATGGTCATCAACAGCTGCTGATGGTCGGCGGCGATGTTGGCACGCTCGAACATCGGGGCGATCTCGAACTGCCCGGGGGCGACCTCGTTGTGCCGGGTCTTGGCCGGGATGCCGAGCTTGAACAGCTCACGCTCGGTGTCCATCATGAAGGCCAGCACCCGGTCGGGGATGGCGCCGAAGTAGTGGTCGTCGAACTCCTGGCCCTTGGGCGGCTTGCAGCCGAACAGGGTGCGGCCGGCGTTGATCAGATCCGGACGGGCCAGGAAGAAGTGCCGGTCGACCAGGAAGTACTCCTGCTCGGGGCCGCAGAAGGACACGATGTTGTCAAAATCCTTGTGCCCGAACAGCTTCAGGATGCGTTCGGCCTGGGCGCCCATGGCCTGCTGGCTGCGCAGCAACGGCGTCTTGTAGTCCAGCGCCTCACCGGTCATCGACACGAAGACCGTCGGGATGCACAGCGTGTTGCCGTTCGGGTTCTCCAGGATGTACGCCGGGCTGGTGACATCCCAGCCGGTGTAACCCCGGGCCTCGAAGGTGCTGCGCAGGCCGCCGGAGGGGAAGCTCGAGGCATCGGGCTCACCCTGAATCAGGGTCTTGCCGGCGAATTCGGCGAGCGTGGTGCCGTCGCCCACCGGATCGAGGAAGCTGTCGTGCTTCTCAGCGGTAAGCCCCGTCATCGGGTAGAAGACGTGCGCGTAGTGGGTGGCACCCTTCGACAGCGCCCAGTCCTTCATCACCGAGGCGACCGAGTCGGCGATCGCCGGATCCAGCTTGGCGCCCTTCTCCATCGTCGCGACCATGGACTTGTAGACCGACTTGGGCAGCCGCAACCGCATCTCGGCCAGCGTGAAGACGTTGGCACCGAAGATCTCGCCGGGGGCCTCTCCGGGATCGAAACTGATGGGGGGAGGCACATACGCCTCGACGCTGTTGATCGCCTGCAGGCGTACCGCATTTCCGCTCAATGGACTTCCTATCACCGCTGGTGTCCGCGCGTGGCTTGACGGACAGTTGACCGGCCCACAGTAGGGAGGGCGCGTTCCGGGATTGTTACGTCAGCGTCAACGGGGTGATTCGGTCGTTACGGTCGTTGCCGTGCGTGGTTCCGGCTTGCGGCCGCGGAGCCGGCGACGGCAGCGCCTACGCTGGGTTTCATGGGTCTACGGCTGCGCAGGGGGCGAGGGGGCACCCGCGACATCGAGGCGGATTACGACGAGCGCACGACGGTGGTCACCGGCCAGGAGCAGGAGGCGGCCGGAGTCAAGGCCGTGCTGGTGTCGCTGCAGCGTGGGCTCGAGTCGATGGGCCCGCTGCGGACGGCGCTGTCGCTGTTCAGGCTGAACCAGCGCAAGGGGTTCGACTGCCCGGGCTGCGCGTGGCCGGAGGAACCCGGGGGTCGCAAGTTCGCCGAGTTCTGCGAGAACGGGGCCAAGGCGGTCGCCGAGGAGGCCACCAAGCGGGTGGTCACGCCCGAGTTCTTCGCCCGCCACTCGATTGCCGACCTGGAGGGGCGTCCGGAGTACTGGCTGAGCCAGCAGGGCCGACTCACCCACCCGATGGTGCTGCGGCCCGGCGACGACCATTACCGCGAGATCGGCTGGCCCGAGGCGTTCCGGTTGATCGCCGACGAACTGCGGGCGCTCGACGACCCGAACGAGGCGGTGTTCTACACCTCCGGTCGCACCAGCAATGAGGCGGCGTTTCTCTACCAGCTGCTGGTGCGCAGCTTCGGCACCAACAACCTGCCGGACTGTTCGAACATGTGCCACGAGTCCTCGGGAGCCTCGCTGGTCGAGTCGATCGGTATCGGCAAGGGGTCGGTGACCGTCGAAGACGTGGCGGGCGCGGACCTCATCGTGATCGCCGGACAGAATCCGGGCACCAACCATCCGCGGATGCTGTCGGTGCTGGAGAAGGCAAAAGCCAACGGCGCGAAGATCATCGCCGTCAACCCACTGCCCGAGGCCGGCCTGATCCGGTTCAAGGACCCGCAGAAAGTCCACGGGGTCATCGGCCACGGCGTCGCGATCGCCGACGAGTTCGTCCAGATTCGCCTCGGCGGCGACATGGCGTTGTTCGCCGGGGTGGCCCGGCTGCTGCTGGAGGCCGATGACCGCAGCCCGGGAAGCGTCGTCGACCGCGATTTCATCAACACCTACTGCGCCGGCTTCGAGGAGTACGAAGCGCAGGCGCGGGCCGTGGACCTCGACACCGTGCTGGAGGCCACCGGCATCTCGCGTACCCAGCTGGAACGGGTGGCCGCGATGTTCGCCGCATCAGAACGCACCGTGGCGTGCTGGGCGATGGGCCTGACCCAGCACCGCCACGCGGTGCCGATGATCTCCGAGATCAGCAACGTATTGCTGATGCGCGGCATGATCGGCAAACCCGGCGCGGGCCTGTGCCCGGTGCGCGGACATTCCAACGTTCAGGGCGACCGCACGATGGGCATCTGGGAGAAGATGCCCGAGACGTTCCTGGCCGCGTTGGACTCCCACTTCGGCATCAGCAGCCCACGCGAGCACGGCGTGGACACGGTCGACGCGATCCGGGCGATGCGCGACGGCCGGGCCAAGGTCTTCATGGGTATGGGGGGCAACTTCGCGCTCGCGACGCCGGACACCGCCGTCACCGAGGCGGCACTGCGGGCCTGCGCGCTGACGGTGCAGGTGTCGACGAAGCTGAACCGCAGCCACGTCGTGCACGGCCGGACCGCCCTCATCCTGCCCTCTCTGGGCCGTACCGACCGTGACCTGCAGAACGGTGTGAAACAGCAGGTTTCGGTGGAGGATTCGATGTCGATGGTGCATCTGTCCCGCGGCAGCCTGCACCCGCCCGGCGACCAGGTGAGCAGCGAGGTGGCGATCGTCTGCCAGCTCGCGCGTGAACTGCTCGGCCCCGGACACCCGGTGCCGTGGGAGCGGTTCACCAACGACTACGACACCATTCGCGACGCGATCGCCGCGGTGGTCCCCGGATGTGCCGACTACAACGCCAAGGTGCGGGCACCCGACGGCTTCCAGCTGCCGCACGGCCCCCGCGACTCACGCGAATTTCCCACCAGCACAGGCAAAGCCAACTTCGCGGTCAACCCACTGGAATGGGTGCCGGTCCCCGCCGGCCGGCTGGTCCTGCAGACGCTGCGCAGTCACGACCAGTACAACACCACGATCTACGGCCTGTCGGATCGCTACCGCGGCGTGGAGGGCGGCCGTCGGGTGGTGTTCGTCAACCCGGCCGACATCGCGTCGTTCGGGCTCGCCGACGGTGACCGGGTGGACCTGGTGTCGGAGTTCACCGTGGACGGCGAGTTGCAGGAGCGTCGCGCCAAGGACTTCCGGGTGGTGTCGTATTCGACGCCGGTCGGCAACGCCGCGGCCTACTACCCGGAGACGAACTCCCTGGTCGCCCTCGACCACGTCGCCGCCAAGTCGAACACCCCGGTGTCGAAAGCCGTGGTCATCCGACTCGAAAAAGCCAGTGCCCCATCTGATCTGGTGAGTGGGTCCTCATGGGCAGAGTGACGGCGCGCCGACGGGCGCGGCACGTGACGGCCGACGACGTGGTGGCCCGGCCCGAGACGCTGGTGGTCGAGGAGCCGTTGGAGATTCGGGTCAACGGGGTGCCGTTGACCGTGACGATGCGTACTCCCGGCTCCGATGTCGAGTTGGCGCAGGGGTTTCTGCTCACCGAGGGTGTGGTGTCCCGGCGCGAGGACATCCTGTCGGTGCGGTACTGCCGCGGCGCGGACGAAGACGGTCTCAACTCCTACAACGTGCTCGACGTGACGCTGGCGCCGGACGTGCCCGCGCCGGACGTCGATCCCACCCGGAACTTCTACACGACGTCGTCGTGCGGCGTGTGCGGGAAAGCGTCACTGGAGGCGGTCCGCCTGATCAGCAAGCACGGCCCCGGTGACGACCCGGCGACGGTGCGGGCAGAGACGTTGTCGGCATTGCCGGGCAAGCTACGCGACGCGCAGAAGGTGTTCGCTGCGACCGGCGGTCTGCACGGTGCGGCACTGTTCGGCTGCGACGGCAGCGTGTTGGTGGTGCGCGAGGACATCGGCAGGCACAACGCCGTCGACAAGGTGATCGGCTGGGCGCTGGAGCAGCGTCGGGTGCCGCTGAGCGCCACCGTGCTGCTGGTCAGCGGGCGGGCGTCGTTCGAGCTGACCCAGAAGGCGGTGATGGCCGGCATCCCGATGCTCGCCGCGGTGTCCGCGCCGTCCTCTCTGGCCGTCGACCTGGCCAGCCAGTCCGGGCTGACGCTGGTGGCCTTCCTGCGGGGTGACTCGATGAACGTCTACACCAGGCCCGACCGCGTGAAGAACTGACCGAAAACCGGCCCCTACCTGCAATCTCCATGCATTCTCCAGACAAACTCCATGCACCGCCATCCGCTGATGCCCGAGCATCGACAGCATGCCCGAGATCCTGGTCGCCACGCTGTCGTCGGCCGGCCGCGCCGAACCGCTGTTCAGCGTCGCCGGCGATCTCGTGGGCCGCGGGCACCGGGTCACCGTGATGACCGGCGTCGCGCACGCGGAGTCGGTGCGGCAGCTCGGGGCTCGTCTGCATCCGTTGCCGGCGACAGCCGATGGCGAGCCATCGTCGCACACCGCAGGGGCGGGACCCGATGACTTCTCCCGTCGGCTGCCCTGCCAGACGGTCGAATTCCGCAGGGCGCTCGGCGAACGGCGTTACGACGTCGTCATCATGGACTACGGACTGTCCGGGATCGTCCCGCTGCTGTCCGGCGCCGCAACTGCTGTGCCGCCGGTGCTGTGCTACACCCCCACCCCGGCCGTTCCGGCGCAGCTTCTCGAGGTCGGAGCCCTCTTCGACCGGCTGATCGTCCCGACGGTACCGAGCTTCGAGTACCCGCACAATGACCTGCCTGCAAGCCTGCGATTCGTCGGAGTGGTGCGGCCGCGACCGCCGGACGGGTTCGTGCCCCCGGCGTGGTGGGCCGAACTCGACGGCGCCCGGCCGGTCGTGCACGTCACCCAGGGCACCGACAACGGTGATCTGTCCCAGCTCGTCGAACCCTGCATCAGCGCGCTCGCCGACAGCGACGTGACGGTGGTGGTCAGCACCGGCGGTCGTGACCCCGGCGCGTTGGGCATCCCCCTACCGGCCAATGCGTTCGTCGCCGAGCATCTCCCGCAGGATCTGCTGCTTCCGAAAGTCGACGTCCTGGTGACCGACGGTGGCTATGCCACTGTGCAGCCCGCCTTGGCGGCGGGGGTGCCCATCGTCGTCGCGGGCAGCACCGGGGACCGCGCTGAGGTCGCCGCCCGGGTGGCCTGGTCGGGCACCGGGATCAATCTGCAGACAGGTACACCGTCACCGGCGGCGATCGCAGCGGCCGTTCAGCGGATCCGCAGCGAGGCCGGGTTCCTGCGCAACGCCCGCAGGTTGGAGGCGGACTTCGCCCGCCGCGACGGGGTCGCAGAGATCGCGGCCCTGGTCGACGAGGTCGTCGGGGAACGCGCGCAGCGGTGGGCGAACTAGGCGCTCTTCTCGCGCCGCTCCGAGCGTGACGCCTTACGCGGGACGATCGTCGGAAGGACGTTGTCCTCCACAGTCTCCTTGGTGACGACCACCTTGGCGACGTCATCGCGGCTGGGGATGTCGTACATCACCGGCAGCAGGACTTCCTCCATGATCGCGCGCAGCCCGCGAGCGCCGGTGCCGCGGTGGATCGCCTGATCGGCGATGGCGTCCAACGCGTCCTCGGCGAACTCCAGTTCCACACCGTCCATGTCGAACAGTCGCGTGTACTGCTTCACCAGTGCGTTCTTGGGCTCGGACAGGATCTTGACCAGTGATTCCTTGTCCAAGTTGGTCACCGAGGCCACGACGGGAAGCCGCCCGATGAACTCGGGGATGAGCCCGAACTTGATCAGGTCTTCAGGCATGACCTCGGCGAAGTGGTCCTGGGTGTCGATCTCGGCCTTGGAGTGCACCTCGGCGCCGAAGCCCAGACCGCGCTTGCCGACGCGGTCGGAGACGATCTTCTCCAGCCCGGCGAACGCACCCGCCACGATGAACAGCACGTTGGTGGTGTCGATCTGGATGAACTCCTGGTGCGGGTGCTTGCGGCCGCCCTGCGGAGGAACCGAGGCCTGCGTGCCCTCGAGGATCTTCAGCAGCGCCTGCTGCACGCCCTCGCCGGAGACGTCGCGGGTGATCGACGGGTTTTCGCTCTTGCGGGCGATCTTGTCGACCTCGTCGATGTAGATGATGCCGGTCTCGGCGCGCTTGACGTCGTAGTCGGCGGCCTGGATCAGCTTGAGCAGGATGTTCTCGACGTCCTCGCCGACGTAGCCGGCCTCGGTGAGGGCCGTCGCATCGGCGATGGCGAACGGCACGTTGAGCATCTTGGCCAGCGTCTGCGCCAGGTAGGTCTTGCCGCAGCCGGTGGGGCCGAGCATCAGGATGTTGGACTTGGACAGCTCAACCGGCTCGGCGCGGGAGTCCCGCATCTTCTCGCCGGCCTGGATGCGCTTGTAGTGGTTGTAGACGGCCACGGCCAGCGTCCGCTTGGCGGTGTCCTGACCGATCACGTAGCCCTCGAGGAAGTCGCGGATCTCGACGGGCTTGGGCAGTTCGTCGAGCTTGACGTCGTCAGCGTCGGCGAGTTCCTCTTCGATGATCTCGTTGCACAGGTCGATGCACTCGTCGCAGATGTAGACGCCCGGACCCGCGATGAGCTTCTTCACCTGCTTTTGACTCTTGCCGCAGAACGAGCACTTGAGCAGGTCACCGCCGTCTCCAATGCGTGCCATGGTGCTGGTGTCCCACTTCCTGTCGGCAGTCGTTGATCAATCTGTTCGGTGCGTGGCACCGGGCGTTATCCCGACGCTACCCGCTTGTTCCGGCACCGTGCGACTGATAAAGCCGAATCGCGCCGGTGGTATTCACGTGTGGTTGCGCCAACATATCGCCTGATGCGCCCCGCATGGCCGCGAAGACGACACCGTGTCTCTGGCGTGTCGCCGCCGTTACCGCTCCGGGAGCCGTCCGCGACCAGACGTCCGGGTCCCGGAGCAGTGCCCGAGGGCACCGTTCACGATACCGGCCTGGGCGCGGGACCCGCCGGTCCCTGCTGCCGCGTCAGCGACGACCGGGCCCTATCGGGCCGGGACCCACCGGACCGGGCCCCACCGGACCGGGACCGACCGGACCCACCACTCCCCCGACGCCGACCGGGCCCACCGGACCGACGATCGGATTCGGGGGGTTCAGGTACACATTCACGTCGTAGTAGAGGCACTGGGCCGAGTAGACGTCCCAGTACATTCCGACCGGACAGACCACGTCATCGGCAGCGCTGACCGCGGGTGAGGCGATCTGCGTCATCACCATTGCGACCGTCGACGCAGCCAACGCGATCCTGACGGCGCCAGGCCGTATCCCCACCCTCATCGGGTTCCCCCTGCTGCCGAAGCATCTTTGCAGTCATCGACGAACGTCACGACTGTACGGACAGCGTGCCACGGTCAACGGCGCAGCGACACCGATCGGCGCATTTGCCGCCCGCCGGTGCCGGGGCGCTGTCGTACCCTGCGACCATGACCTCACTCGACGAAGCTTTCGGCCTGGCCAGGAATGACAACGGCCTGGCTGTGGTGTCGACGCTGCGCGCCGATCAGACCATCCAATCGTCGTTGATCAACGCCGGACCGCTGCCGCACCCGGCGACCGGTCAACCGACGCTGGGTTTCGTCACCTACGGCAAGGTCAAACTGGCCAACCTGCGGGCCCGCCCCCAGATCGCGGTGACTTTCCGGCAGGGGTGGCAGTGGGCCACCGTCGAGGGGCGAGCCGAGCTGGCCGGGCCCGACGATCCGCAGCCCTGGCTCGGTTCGGACGACACGCTGGCGCGTCTGCTGCGCGACATCTTCACCGCAGCGGGCGGGACGCACGACGACTGGGACGCTTACGACCGGACGATGCGCGAGCAGCGCCGCACCGGCGTGCTCGTCGTCCCGACGCGGATCTACAGCAACGGCTGAACGCCGTCGCTCAGGCGGTCTGCGCCGACAGCTTGCGGTACTCCAGCACGGTGTCGATGATTCCGTACTCCTTGGCCTGCTCGGCGGTCAGGATCTTGTCCCGATCGGTGTCCTTGCGGATCACCTCGGCCGACTTGCCGGTGTGCCGGGCCAGGGTGACTTCCATCAGGGTGCGCATCCGCTCGATCTCGGCGGCCTGGATCTCCAGGTCGGAGAACTGCCCCTGGATGACGCCGCCCAGCGAAGGCTGGTGGATCAGGATGCGGGCGTTCGGGAGCGCGAGGCGCTTGCCGGGGGTGCCGGCAGCCAGCAGCACCGCGGCCGCCGAGGCGGCCTGGCCCAGGCACACGGTCTGGATGTCGGCGCGCACGTACTGCATGGTGTCGTAGATCGCCATCAGCGACGTGAACGAGCCGCCGGGTGAGTTGATGTACATCGTGATGTCGCGGTCGGGGTCGAGCGACTCCAGCACCAGCAGCTGCGCCATGATGTCGTTCGCCGAGGCGTCGTCGACCTGCACGCCGAGGAAGATGATCCGCTCCTCGAACAGCTTGTTGTACGGGTTCGACTCTTTGACACCGAAGCTGGAGTGCTCGATGAACGACGGCAGGATGTAGCGGGCCTGCGGTTGCTCCGCGGCGGTGCCGTGAGGTGTGCTCAGTCGCGGGTCGGTCATGAGTTCGCTCCGTTGACGTTGGTGCTGGTGATGATGTGATCGACGAAGCCGTACTCGAGGGCTTCCTGAGCGGTGAACCAACGGTCGCGGTCGGAGTCGGCCTCGATACGCTCCATCGTCTGCCCGGTGAACTCCGCGTTCAGCCGGAACATCTCCTTCTTGATCGATGCGAACTGCTCCGCCTGGATCGCGATGTCCGCGGCCCCGCCGGTGATGCCGCCCAGCGGCTGGTGCATCAGGATGCGGGCGTGCGGCAACGCGTATCGCTTGCCTTTGGTGCCCGCGGCGAGCAGGAACTCACCCATCGAGGCGGCCATGCCCATCGCGTAAGTCGCCACGTCGCAGGGGGCGAGCACCATCGTGTCGTAGATCGCCATGCCGGCGCTGATCGAGCCGCCGGGAGAGTTGATGTAGAGGTTGATGTCCTTGGTCGGATCCTCGGCCGACAGCAGAAGGATCTGCGCGCACAGCCGATTCGCGATGTCGTCGTCGACCTGGGAACCCAGGAAGATGATCCGCTCGGACAACAGCCGCTCATACACGGAGTCGACAAGGTTGAGGCCCTGGGAGGCGCCACGCATGTCAGTCACGAATGGATACCTGCTTTCTATGTGTACTTCCGACGCGGTGACCGGTCTTACGAATGACACTAACCAACCCGCGCGGCCGGGGAGTCCCCAGACCGTGCGCGTTCGCTCAGAGCGTCACTTCGAGTCGTCGGCCTCGGGGGCGTCCTCGGCAGTGTCGGCGTCTTCGGCACTGCCCGCCTCATCACTGGTTTCCACGGTGTCGTCGGCCGCCTCGACGGCCTCGTCGCCCGCCTCGGCAGCCTGCTCGCCGGAGGGGCCGAAGAACTCGGTGGTGTCGATCTCGGTGCCGTCGGTGTCGGTGACGGTGGCACCGTGCACCACCGCCGCGACGGTCAGGCCGCGGCGGACGTCGGCGAACATCGCCGGCAGCTGGTTGTTCTGCTGCAGCATCTGCAGCAGCTGTTGGGGCTCGACGCCGTACTGACGAGACATCAACACCAGACGCTCGGTCAGATCGTTCTGGCCGACCTGGATGTCGAGCTTGTCGGCGATGGCATCCATCAGCAGCTGGGTCTTGATGGCCTTCTCGGCGTTGGTGCGGTTGTCGGCGTCGAACTCCTCGCGGGTGCTGCCCTGCTCCTTGAGCGACTCCTCGAACTTCGCCTCGTCGTGGTCCAGCCCGTGGATGGCGTTGTGCAGGGTGTCGTCGACCTGTGCCTGCACCACCTTCTCCGGCAGCGGCACCTCGACCAGCTCGAGCAGCTCCTCGATCGCCTTGTCGCGGATCTGCTCGGCCTGCTGGACCCGCTTGCCCCGGGCGACCTGCTCGCGCAGGTCGCTGCGCAACTCCTCGATGGTGTCGAACTCGCTTGCCAGCTGCGCGAATTCGTCGTCGAGCTCGGGCAGCTCACGCACCTTGATCGACTTGACGGTGACGCTCACCTGCGCCTCCCGGCCGGCGTGCTCACCGGCGACCAGCGTGGTGGTGAAGTCGCGGCTCTCGTCCTCCGTGAGGCCGATGATGGCCTCGTCCAGGCCGTCGATCAGCTCACCGGAGCCGACCTCGTGGGACAGCCCCTCGGTGGCGGCCTCGGGGACGTCCTGACCGTCGACCGTCGCCGACAGGTCGATCGACACGAAGTCACCGTCCTCGGCGGCACGCTCGACGCCGGTCAGGGTGCCGAACCGCTTCTGCAGGTTCTCCAGCTCGGTGGCGACGTCCTCGTCGCTGACGCTGATCGGGTCCACGGTGATCTTCAGCGTGGCCAGGTCGGGCAGGTCGATCTCGGGACGGACGTCCACCTCGGCGGTGAACACCAGCTCCTCGTTGTCCTCGAGCTTGGTGATCTCGATCTCGGGCTGGCCGATGGGCTGCAGCGACGACGACGTCACGGCCTCGCTGTAGCGGCCGGGCAGCGCGTCGTTGACGACCTGCTCGATCACCGCGCCGCGGCCGACGCGGGCTTCGAGCAGCTTGCGCGGAGCCTTCCCGGGCCGGAAACCGGGCAGCCGGATCTGCTTGGCCAGCTGCTTGAACGCCTTGTCGATCTCGGGTTCGAGCTCGGTGAAGGGCACCTCCACGTTGATGCGAACCCGGGTCGGGCTCAACTTCTCGACGGTGCTCTTCACGTTGCGTACTCCTCTATTGCCGTTCGGGTGGGTGGTGCTGGTCGGGGTGACAGGATTTGAACCTGCGGCCTTCCGCTCCCAAAGCGGATGCGCTACCAAGCTGCGCTACACCCCGGTCGTCGCTGGCGTCGCGCAGCGCCGGACCACCGGCGATACTACGGCCTGACCAGACAAAGCCTTCAATTGGATTTGAGTTGGGCGGGGCCGGTACAGTCTGCCGGTACTGTCCTCTATGTGCAGCACATGCGGGCGTAGCTCAATGGTAGAGCCCTAGTCTTCCAAACTAGCTACGCGGGTTCGATTCCCGTCGCCCGCTCCAAGCCCCCCCGCGGCGGGTCGCTGCGCCCGACGTCTCTCATCGGCGGGTGCGTTCCCGCCTGTCGGGAGTCCTTCCGCAACTCAGATCCCGGTGCACAACGACACGAATGGGATGGGCGCGCAGATCCCATTGGAGAAGCCCGGCGTCGGGTCGCCGTTCCACGGCGGCGGTGGTGGCGGTGGAACCGGTGCTGCCACACACGTGTTAGTGGGCGGGTCGTACACCGTCCCGACACCGCATTCAGTAGCCTGCGCCACGGCGGGACCAACCACCGTCACGAACGCGGCCGCTGCGAAACACGCCACCCATGCGGTTGCGATTCGACGAACCTTGCCCACCTGAGGCCTCCCCGGGACGTTCCCCGATCCTGGCCTGACCCGAATCTGCGCCCTGCCCAAGCCACTGTCACCAAACCAACGCTCGTCCCAATCCTGGAGTTACCCGCGCAGGGACGCGTTGCGAGGATTCGGTGACGCGCCGCTCGGGTAGTCGGCAACCGGACGACGGGGTCCTCGACGAGGTGGGCACCTCCACCACCGAAACGCCGGTTCGGACCAGGGGAAACGACATGGCAACTCCCGAACGCTCGGCACCTGACCCCGCGACCGTCTCCGACGACGAAGCTTCGAGTCAGAAGTCCTCGAAGGCGACCAGAACCGCGCTCTTGGGTGCGATGTTCCTGATGGCGACCAGCGCCGTCGGCCCCGGGTTCATCACCCAGACCACCGATTTCACCGTCAGGCTCGGGTCCGCCTTCGCGTTCGCGATCGTCGCGTCGATCATCATCGACTTCGCGGTTCAGCTCAACGTGTGGCGCGTCATCGGGGTGTCCGGGATCCGGGCCCACGAACTGGGCAACCGGGTGCTTCCCGGTGTCGGGTACGCGCTCGCCGCGCTGGTGGTGGTCGGTGGGCTGGTGTTCAACATCGGCAACACCAGCGGCGCCGGTCTCGGCACGGACGCGATGTTCGGCCTCGATCCACGCATCGGCGGCGCGATCTCGGCGCTCATCGCCATCGGGGTGTTCCTGAGCAAGCGCGCCGGGGTGGGGCTGGACCGGATCGTGGTGGTTCTCGGCGCCGGGATGATCATCATGACCGCCTACACCGCGATCGTGTCGCGGCCACCGCTCGGTGAGGCGCTACGCAACGCGGTCCTGCCCGAGTCGATCAACTTCCTCGCGATCACGACGATCGTCGGCGGCACGGTGGGCGGCTACATCACCTACGCGGGCGCGCACCGCCTCCTCGACACCGGGGTCACCGGGCCGGACAACGTCGGCCGAATCACCAGCACCTCGCTGTACGGCATCATCGTCACCGGCGTCATGCGCACGCTGCTGTTCCTGGCGATCCTCGGGGTGACGGCCGGTGGTGCCGCCCTCGCCGACGACAATCCCACCGCCTCGGCGTTCGAAGCCGCGCTCGGCGCGGCCGGCGGAGTGTTCTTCGGCGTCATCCTGTGGGCCGCCTCCATCACCTCGGTGATCGGTGCCGCGTACACGTCGGTGTCGTTCCTCACCACCTCCGGCACCACGCGGCGCCGCCAGAACATCCTGACGGTGGGCTTCATCGCCCTCAGCGCAGCGTTGTTCGTGATTCTCGGCGCCGCGCCGGTAACGCTGCTGATCTTCGCGGGCGCCTTCAACGGCCTCATCCTGCCGATCGGATTCACCGTGGTGGTGTGGGTGGCCTGGATGCGCCGCGACCTGATGCACGGCTACCACTACCCGATGTGGCTCAAGCTGGTGGCCGTCGCCGTCTGGCTGCTGACGCTGTATCTGGGCTGGATGTCGTTGAGCGGCCTTTCGGAGCTGTGGAGCTGAGCCGACCGACCCAGGGGGGCAGATGAATCGCCACACCGTTCCCGCGGACACGGCAGCGGTCTGCCCCTCGGACGCGCGGCGCCGGTTCCGGGAAGGACTGGTGACACAGCGCGCTGCAAGTGCCGTGAGTGCCCTGCTGCGGGGCGCACGACCAGCCCCGCTCCACGATCTCCACACGATCTCCATGTGAACTCCAAGCCCGTAGGCGCGGCGTGCAAGACGCTGGTCGACATGAGCGAATACACCGAAACCTTGTCCAGGCCGGCCCGCGCGCCCGAGCGCGCAGCTACCCCTGCCGAGCCCGTGTTCATCAGTGTCGCCGAAGTGCTGCTCGGCAGCGTCGCGGCTGACTCCACAGTGGGCGCTCGTCCCGCCGGCGCGCCGCACGACTGGTGGACGAGACGGGCCGCACGACGGGCTCACCGGCGACGGGCGGCGCGACGCCGGCCGGACTACTTCGAGCACGCGGCGATGGCTCGGGAGATGCACCGGCTGTGACCGGAGCCGAAAATCACATCCTGTTCCAGACGCGATCGGGGCCGGGGTATACGCCACCGCCGGTCGACCAGCGGGACGAGGTCCCACCTGTCGGTACGCTGTGAGCCATGGAAGGCGCACTGCTCGTTCTGCTCCTGCTGGTCGTCGCGGCGATCGGGGCCGGGGTGTACGCCACCGCCAAGGCCTCGAACAAGCGCAGAGCCGCATCACTGGACGACGCGAAGGCCGACGCCCGCCGTGTCATCGAGCGGCTGGGCGGTCAGGTGTTCGCCCTCTCCGGCACCGACAACGCCTCCAAGCAGGCCCTCGCCGATGCGTCCGAGCGCTACACCGCGGCGTCTTCTCAGATCGACCAGGCCGCCACCGCGCGCCAGGCCGAACTGGCCAAGGAAAGCGCGATGGAAGGGCTGTACTACGTCCGGGCGGCCCGCATCGCGATGGACATGGACCCCGGACCTGAACTGGAGTCGCTGTCGGGTCAGCGGACCGCCGGCACCGTCACCGAGGACCGCCGCGTGCAGTTCGAGGGACGTGAGATCGAGGCCTCACCGGTGCCCTCCCAGCGCACCCCCAACTACTACCCGGGCGGACGGGTCGCGGGCCGCCCGGTGCCGGCAGGCTGGTACTCCGAACCGTGGTGGAAGCCCGCGCTGGTCGCGGGCGCATGGGGCATGGGCTCGGTGCTGTTGTTCAGTGCGATGTTCTCCGGCATGAGTGGCGTCGGCTACGACGCCCAGGCGTTCGAGAACGGTTACGGAGACGGGTACGGCGACGGCCTCGCCGCCGGCCAGGACGGTGGCGGCTTCGACGGCGGCGGCGACACCGGCGGCGGCTGGGACACCGGCGGAGGCGACTGGGGCGGCGGCGATTTCGGCGGCGACTTCGGCGGGTTCTAGCACTCGAGGCGCACCGACGGCGTCAGCTCTGACAGGTGGGGCACCAGAACAGGTTGCGCCCCTCCAACACCGTGGTCCGGACACCCGTCCCACACACCCGGCACGGTTCGGCGGCGCGGCGGTAGACGTACGTTCGCGGTCGACCCTGCCGGTATGACGGTGCGCCACCGTCGTGTTCGGGCCGCACGACGATGATCTTGCCTCTGCGCACCCCGACCTTCATCAGCGCCACGAGGTCGGTCCACATCGCGTCGAATTCGTCGGCGGTGATCGTCGTACCCGGGCGCAGCGGGTCGATCCGGTGGCGGTAGAGCAGCTCACTCCGGTACACGTTGCCGACGCCGGCCATCACCGCCTGATCCATCAGCAGCGCGCCGATAGGCCTACGGGACTTGCTGATTCGCCGCCAAGCGAGCTCCGCGTCGGCGTCAGCGCGCAACGGGTCCGGCCCGAGCTTGGCGATCACGTCTGCGATCTCGGGCTCTTCGATCACCTCGCACACCGTCGGCCCCCGCAGGTCGGTGCCGTACTCGGCGCCCAGCATCCGCATGCGCACCTGTCCGACCGGTAACGGTAGCGGCACGGGCTTTTCGGTGAATGTTCCGTACAGCCCGAGGTGCACATGCACCACCCGCCCGCCCTCGTAATGGTGGAACAGATGCTTGCCCCAAGCGGTCGCCTTCTTCAGGACGTGTCCGCTGACCATCGCGGCGCCGGCTTCGAATCGCCCCTGCGGGCTGGAGACCACCACGGGCGCACGGCCGAAGCGACGCTGGTGCTGCCGGGCCAGCCGGTGCAGGGTGTGACCTTCGGGCATGTCGTCAAGTCTGGCGTACCGCTCCAGCGGCCAGGGCATTGGCCCAGCCGCCGTACCGGCTGATGTCAGCCCCGCGGGCGGACCCGTCACAGCCGAACGCGGTACGCCATGAGCCATCCTCGAACTCGACCTTGCCCAGCTGCATCGGCGCGGGTAGTGCGGCCAAGAATCTTCCCAGCGACGCCGGCGACAACAGCCATCGATGGCCGGCCAGGGCGGCACCCGCGGCGTCGTCCGACACTCGGGTGACCGCGGGTTTCGCGGGGGTCGTCGGGAGAACGGTCATCCGGTATCGGGGCGCGGTGGTGATCTCACCGACAAAGCGGGCACCCAGGTCGGTGAGCTGATGCGCCAGCGGGCCGCCGAACAGATGGGCGCCGAACACCACCAACTCCACATGGTCGGCCACCGCCTGTGGCCAGGCGTCCGCCGGTGGCGCGCCATCGTGGAGCAGCCCGGCGATGTCGAGGGCGACGGCGTCTTCGAAGGCCCGCGCCAGCACGGTCACGCCGAACTGGGCATCACCTGCCGTGCCCGCCGGCACCGCCACGGCGCACATGTCGAACAAGTTGCAGAAGTTCGTATAGGTGCCCATCCGGGAGTTGACGCCGACCGGGTCGGCGGTCACCTCGGAGATGCGGGGATGCATCGGCGCGGTCGGGAGGAGAAGCGCGTCCGCGTCCTCGATCACGGCCATGGCCGCCGTGCGCAGCCGCGCCACTTCGGCGCGGTCGCGCACCAGTACGTGCGCAGGGATATCCCTGGCCGCACTGACGATGGCTTTGACGGTCGGGTCCAACGAAGCGCCGGGGTGTGCGTCGACGAACTCACCCACGGCGGCATAACGTTCGCTCACCAAAGCGCCGTCGTAGAGAAGTTTGGCAGCGGCCAGGAACGGCGCGATGTCCACGCTGACGGTCCGGGCGCCGGCCGCGACGAGTCGCTCCACCGCCCTGTCGAACGCTGCACGCCACTGCCGATCCAGCTCTGGAAGCTCGTTCGGTACCGCCACCACGGGAGCGGCCGGCGCAGATAGTACGGTGTCGGCGGGCCAAACTCGGGCAGCCGCCCGCTCGGCCATGACCGCCATCGCGCGACCGGCCAAGTCCACACTGGTGGCGAATATCGTTATGCAGTCATAGGATTCGCATGCGGGTACCACTCCGGCCGTACTCACCACTCCTACGGTGGGCTTTATCGCGACCAGGCCCTGCAGCGCAGCAGGTATCCGCCCGGAGCCGGCGGTATCCGTGCCGATCGCGATATCGACGGCTCCGGTAGCCACCGCGACCGCTGATCCCGAACTTGAACCACCACTTATGAATTCAGGTCGCCGACTGTCCGGCACCACGCCATAGGGCGATCGGGTGCCGACGAGACCGGTGGCGAACTGATCCAGGTTGGTCTTGCCGACGACCACCGCCCCTGCCTCACGCAGCGCTGCCACTGCGGGCGCGTCCCGTTCCGGCAGATAGGCGAATTGCGGGCAGCCGGCCGTGGTGGGCAGGCCTGCGACATCGACGTTGTCCTTGACCGCCACCCGCATGCCGGCGAGGGCCCCTTCACCACAACGGCTTTCGGCCAACTCGGCAGCCACTTGCGCGTCCGGCCTTCGGCTTATCCACACTGTCATCGAAATCACCCAATCTGTTGTGCGCCGAGGAAGCATTGTCAGTAACCGGGACGTAACACAGTTCACCATCTGGCAACGCGACCGTAGTGCCTGTCGAACCTGCATCCGCCATCGTATACATGGCAGTACACCACAATGTATACCGACTCAGCGACAGGCAACCATGTCACCAATTCCACGTCACCGGCTCCGATTCAGCGCCTTGGCGATCCTGCTGATGCTGGTGACAGCAATCGCCGGATGCTCCACCATCGACTCCACCTTCACCCCCACCGCTGGCGAAGACGGCCAGCGGGTCTTCCGGGTGGGCACGTTGCGCGGCCAGCCCCACCTGTTCATGCCGTTCTTCTACCAACAGTTTCTGGACGACAACACTCAGGCCGAAGTGCTGGTGTTCGACTCATCGCCGGACGTGAAGAACGCGCTGGTGTCCGGCCAGCTCGACGCGGCGGTGATGGGCGTCCCGGCCATGCTGGCCGGAGCCGCCGCCGAGCAGGACGTCCGACTCATCGCGTCGTCTGCCGACGGCGGTTCGGCCATCGTCGGACGACCCGAGATCGCCGACGTGACCGACCTGCGCGGCAAGCGTGTCGGCTACCCGATCGGCTCCTCCCAGGAGGTGATCCTGCGCTCGACGCTCACCCAGTCCGGCATCGACCCCGACCGCGAGCTGATACTGGTGAACCTGGCGTTCTCCGATATGGCTAACGCCTACGCCAGTGGGCAGATCGACGCCTTCTCTTCCGCGGAGATCGGCCCGTCGCTGGCCAAGCTGAACGGCGCCCACGATGTGGTGTCGCCGTATGACACCCCGATCGGGAAGGTCAATATCGGCCTGGCCGCCACCCAGCGCACCATCGACGCCGACCCCGACTTGGTGCAGACGATCGTCAACGCGCACTCCGACGCCGTCGCGTTCATGGACACCCACCGCGACGAATGGCGGGATCGTGTCGTCGGCGAGTTCGGACTCGATCCCGCGGTCGCCGCGGGCGCGATCGCCAACACCTGGCCGCGGGCCGACCTGTCCGGCGAGTACGTCTCCCAGGTCGACGCGCTCGCGCGCGAGATGTTCGCCCTCGACCAACTGCCGGCCCAACCCGAAATGTCCACGTTCGTCGACAACACCTTCGTCGAGTCGGCGTCCACCACCGTCGAGCCCGCGGAGGACCAGAAATGACCGCCACCACAGAAGCTCCCTCCGCCCTGGCGGCGGCGCCGGAGACGAAGACCACGCGGTCGCCGTCCCGGCTTGCCAAGCACGCCAAGAGCGTGCTGTTCGCGGTGGCACTGCCACTGGTTCTGGTGGGGCTGTGGGCGCTGGCCGTGCGGGGCCAGTGGAACCTTCCGCTGGGCATCGACATGCGATTTGTGCCCTCCCCCTGGGCGGCGCTGGTCCGGACGTGGGACCTGGCGTTCGGATCCAGCGAGGCCACCAGCGGGACGCTGTGGCGACACACCGCGGCCAGCACCCTGCGGGTGGCCAACGGATTTCTCATCGCCGCTGTGCTGGCCGTGCCGTTGGGTCTGGTGATGGGACGGATCCGGTTCATCATGAATCTGTTCGACTCGACAGTAAGCCTGCTGCGACCCATCCCGGTCACCGCGTGGGCGCCGTTGGCGCTCTTGCTCATTGGGTTCGGTGATCGCTCGACGATCTTCCTGATCCTGCTCGCGGCCTTCTTCCCCATCCTCATCAACACGATCGCCGGTGCGGCCAACGTGTCGCCACGGCTTCTCGAGGCCGCGGCCATGCTCGGCACCCCGGCCTGGAAGTCGTTCTTCACGGTGGTGCTGCCCAGCTCGATGCAGTCGATCACCTCGGGACTGCGGGTGGGTCTCGGGTTGTCCTGGGTGGTGCTCGTGGTCGGCGAAACCGTCGGCATTCGAACGGGTCTCGGCGCTCTGATCACCCAAGCCCGGGACATGAGCCGCACCGACATCATCATCGCCGGCATGGTGGTCATCGGCATCGCCGGACTGTTGAGCGACCGACTGCTCACCCTCTGCCTTCGACTGGCCACGCGTGGCCGGCCGGGCCTGGTCTGACACCAACGACACGAAGCGAGAATCACATGACCACTAGTGCGACAGCTCTGGGCGCGCCGATCACGATTGCGGGCCTGACCAAGACCTTCCCGTCGGAGGCCGGCCCGGTCACCGCGCTGGCCGGCCTCGATCTGGACATCGCGGCCGGTGAATTCATCGCCGTCGTCGGAGCCAGCGGATGCGGCAAGTCCACCCTGCTGCGCATGCTGGCCGGGTTCGAGCTGCCCACATCAGGAATCCTCGAGGTGGGCGGGAATACCGTGACAGCCCCCGGCCCGGATCGCGGCGTGGTGTTCCAGGACTACGGACTGTTCCCATGGCTCACCGTGCTGGAGAACGTGGCCTACGGACCACGCCAGAACGGTTCGTCGCGCAAAGACGCCGCCGAACGAGCGGAGCGCTTCATCGAGTTGGTCGGTCTCACCCGGGTGTCGCAGCGATTCCCCAGCCAGCTCTCCGGCGGCATGCAGCAGCGGGTCGCCATCGCCCGGGTGTTGTGCAACGAGCCGGCGTTGATGCTGATGGATGAACCGTTTGGCGCACTGGATGCGTTGACCCGTGGCTCGATGCAACGCGAGCTCGAACGCATCCACCACGAGATGGGCACCACCACAGTGTTCGTCACCCACAGCGTCGAAGAGGCGGTGTACTTGGCTGACCGGGTGATTGTGATGGCGGGCGGGATCTCGCACGGCACGCCCGGCCATATCGAGGCGGTCGTGCCCATCGAACTGGACCGGTCACGCGACGTCAACGCCGCACAGTTCACTGACTACCGGCGTCGCATCAGCGGCCTCATCATCCAGCACGAGAACGACGACGAGTAGCCGCGCTTAGTCCCGCAGGGCCATGACGACGTCGAACATCGCCATGGCCTCGCGGGCCCGCGCGATCACCACTCGGCGAGAACCCTCGATGTGCGCGTGCAGCAGCCCGCGGGCGTCGCGCAGATCCCCGTCGAGCACCCGCTCGGTGATATCGATGTGCTCGTCGATCGTCGCCAGCACCCGGTCTTCGGTGAGGTAGTCGAACATCCGCATCGGCCGGATCCGGGCGTTCACCGATTCCAGGGCCGTCACCAATGCCTCATTTCCCGACGAGGACAGCAGCCGCAGGTGAAACTGCTCGTCCTCCTTGACGATCCCGGCGTCCGGAACTGGCGGCGTCTTACGGAACTCGCGCCATCTCTCCAGTTCGGGTTCGAGGATGCTCGGGTCGTGGCGGCGGCCGTCAGCGTCCTCGAGTCGCTGTATTCCTCGCAGCTCCAAGGTGATTCGTAGTTCGTAGAGATCTTCGAGATCATCCACGCGGGGCCGGTAGGGGTAGAAACCGCGATCGCGGCGTTCGATGAGCCCGTCGGAGAGCAGGCGAGCCAACGCTTCACGCACCGGGGTTCGCGACACCTGGTAGCGCTCCGCGAGGGTGTTCTCGGCGAGCCGGTCGGTGGGCCTCAAACGTCCCCACATCAGGTCGTCGCGCAGCGCCACGAAGACGCGATCTGCCAGGCTTCCGCTATCGCTCATACGCCTCTCACCACCGTGTATCCAGCAGTGTATACGAGGCGGTATGCCCGGTTCAGGCGCCGGGCACCGGCGGTGCGACGTGGGTGCGCTCGAATTCGGCGAGGATGTCGATCCGGCGCTGATGACGCGGCGCCTCTGACCACTTGGTGGCCAGGAATGCGTCCACGATCGCCAACGCCTCGTCGGTGGTGTGCATCCGGCCGCCGATGCCGATCAGTTGTGCGTTGTTGTGCTCGCGGGCCAGCGACGCGGTCGTCGTGCTCCACGCCAGGGCGCATCGGGCACCGGGCACCTTGTTGGCCGCGATCTGCTCTCCGTTGCCGGAGCCGCCGAGCACGATGCCCAGGCTGCCCGGGTCAGCCACCGTCTTCTCTGCCGCGGCGATGCAGAACGCCGGGTAGTCGTCTTCGGCGTCGTAGCTGAAGGCACCACAGTCGACCGGTTCGTGCCCGGCAGCCTTCAGATGCTCGATGATGACCTGCTTGAGCTCTAGTCCGGCGTGGTCGGCCCCGAGGTAGACGCGCATGCGGACACCCTACATTCGCCCTCTGCCCCGCGGGCGCGCGCGCTTGTGCAGCACCACGCCGCCAGATGTGGGCATTCTCGTCACGCTCGCGGGGCGCGACATCTGCGTGTCAGCCCACGGTGATGGCGTCGAGCCGCTCCTTGATGAACGCCGCCGACGTGACCGGGCGCAAGCCGGACACCTTGCCGACGGGCGGCTCGAGCGGTGTGACGACCGCGTCGTGGTTGGCCTCGTAGAAATAGATGAGCGACACCAGATCTTCTTCTGGGGCATGCGGCTGCGGCGGCAGCACCCGATGCCGGCCCGAGGGCCAGCGCCGCCCGCTCCAGTACTCCAGGAGATCGCCGATGTTCACCGTCAGGGCGTCGGGGTCATAGGGCGCGTCCTGCCAACCCGCCTCCTCGGAGTACACCTGCAACCCGCCGGCGCCCGGCTCACGGTCCAGGATGGTGACCGTCCCGAAGTCGGTGTGCGGTCCGATGCGGAACTGACCGGGTTCCGGCTCGCCCACCACGCTGACCGGTGGATAGTGATTGATGTTCATCGTCCACGTCGGCATGCTCGCCATCGCCGTGAACGGATTCACGGGCAGACCGAGCGCGTGCGCGAACAACGCCAGCAGTTCGTCGGCAACGGACCGCATCCGGGCGGTGTACTCGGTCACCAACCGCTCCAGTGAGGGCACCTCGGCCGGCCAGACGTTGGGCGCGAACCAGACCCGGTCGACGTCGACGTCGCCCGTCGCGGTCTCGGCGCCCAGGCTGAAGCTCTCCTTGAGGTCCGGCGGGGTCTCCGTGCCCTCGGCATAGGCGTTGGCCTCCGCCCCGGGGGCCAGCCAGCCGTGTCCACCCACGGCGACCGAGTAGCCGGCCTTGACGTGCTCCGGCTGGGCGAAGAACTCGCGAGCTGCAGCCCGAACGCCACTCGTCAGCGCCGGGCCCACCCCGTGACCGCGGACCAGGATGAAACCCGCGCGTTGCAGACCCGCGTCCACCTCGGCTGCAAGCTCGTCTGCCCGACGCCCCCCTTCGCGCCAACGTGAAAGATCGATGGTTGCAATGGCATTCACCGACCAACCTCACTCACCGATGTCCTCCGCCCACAGGTCCGGGTTGGTCGCGATGAACTCCCGCATCAGCGTTACACAACGATCGTCGTCGAGCAGGGTGACCGACACCCCGTTCTCGGCCAGCCAATCGTGACCGCCGGTGAAGGTCCGGCTCTCTCCGATCACCACGGCGCCGATGTTGAACTGCCGGACCAACCCGCTGCAATACCAGCAGGGCGAGAGCGTGGTCACCATCACCGTCGACCGGTAACCGCGCTGTCGGCCGGCGTCGCGGAACGCGTCGGTCTCGGCGTGGATGGACGGATCGTCGAGTTGGACGCGCCGGTTGTGTCCACGGCCGAGCACGGCACCCTCCGCCGAGAACAGCGCGGCGCCGATCGGGATACCGCCTTCTGACAACCCTTTTCGCGCCTCCTCGACGGCGACGTCGAGCATGTCGAGTGCAGAGCTCATACCTTCTCGGCGGCGATCTTGGAGCGACACAGAAGCAAGTATGCCGCCCCGGCGAGCAGGAACCCGACAAAGAAAGTCACATCGCCGAGTTCGGGCACCGCGGCCGCGACCGCGCCGACGAGCAACTCCTGGTTGGCGAACAGCCCCACCGACACCACCAGCCCGATCACGAACGCGGCCAACCCTCCCCAGTTGACGTACGCGCGATCGTAGAGCAGATGCGCGACCGGTCGGCCGCGGCGCAGGTACTGGTCGGCGAACACCACGCCCAACCACGGTCCCACCCAGTAGGCGATGATCAGCAGGAACGCCTCGTAGCTGTGTGCGGCGTCGGGCAACGCCCACCACGCCACCAGGAATCCGGCCACCCCGAAGAACACCGTAACCACTGCCCGTGCCACGTGCGCGGGCAGCTTGATCCCGATGGTGACGAAGGCCATCGCACCGGAGTAGACGTTGATCGCGTTGGCGGCGACCGCGCCGACGGCGATGGCCAGCAGCGTCGCCTTCGCCAGCGGCGAGGCCAGTTCGGCGGTGAACGACCCCGTCGGGTCCGCCAGCGTGGCCTCCCCGGTCGTCACCGACGCCGCACCCACTACCTCGAGCACCACGCATGCAGTGAAAAGGCCTGCAGCGGCGAAAAACCCGGTGCGCGCGGGTGAGACCGCGGCCGGCAGGTACCGGGTGAAATCCGCAGCGTACGGGGTCCAGCCGGCCGCGTACCCGAACGAGGTGCCGACGGTGAGCAGGAACCCGCCCATCCCGCCGACCCCTTCGGCGCTGGGCGCAGTGTTACCGATGTCGGCGTGCGCGAAGATCGCCACCGACGCCGCGACGAACACGACGGCCAGCACCGGGAACGAGTACCGCTCGAACGCCTGCACCAGGTTGTGCCCGAAGAACGCCAGCGCAGTCTGTGCCAGCACGATCACGATCAGCCCGACCAGCGGAGCGAACCCGAACAGCGTCGACAGCGCGAACGCACCGCTGACACTGTTGGTGGCGAACCAGCCGACGCCGGCGGTCACCGACATCAGCACCGCGGGCACGGCATTGCCCTTGAACCCGAACGGCAGTCGGCCCAAGACCATTTGGGGCACACCGTGCAGCGGTCCACGTGCCGACAGGAAGAAGTGTGCGACCGCACCGAGCCCGGTTCCGATGACGATGCCGAGGACCGCCTGCCAGAACGTCATGCCGAACGCGAGCACTGCGAGCATCCCGACGAAGATCGTCGCGAACTCGAGATTGGGTGAGGTCCAGGTCCAGAACAGCTGCCGGGGCTCACCGTGGCGGTCGGCCTCGGCGATGTATTCGTTGCCGCCGGGTTCTACTGCGACGATCCGGTCACGGTAGGCGCCCTCGGTGCGGTCGGCGACAGTCATCGCCATACCGTCACCCCCGAAGGGGCGCTGCGCAACTCGAGTCAACAACGCGGAAACATTTGCCCGCCGCGGAGTGACCGGTCAGTCGAAACTGGGGTCCTCGGTGCGACTCCGCTTCAGCTCCCAGAAGTGCGGGTAGGACGCGAAGGTCACCGACGCGTCCCACAACTTGCCCGCCTCCTCGCCCCGCGGGATCCGCGACAACACCGGCCCGAAGAACGCCACGCCGTTGACGTGGATGGTCGGCGTGCCCACATCGTCGCCGACCGCGTCCATGCCGGCATGGTGGCTTTCGCGCAGCGCGGCGTCGTAGTCCGTGGATGTCGCCGCCTCTGCCAGCTCGGCCGGAAGCCCGGCCTCTTCGAGGGACTCCTTGATCACCTGACTGAAATCACTGTCGAAGTCCCGATAGCTGTTGTTGTGGATCCGCGTCCCCATCGCGGTGTAGAGCGGTCCGAGCACGTCGGCGCCTTTGGCCTGCTCGGCGGCGATCGCGACCCGCACCGGACCCCATGCCGTCTTCATCGCTTCGCGGTACTCCTCGGGCAGGTCCCTGCCCTCGTTGAGCACCGCCAGGCTCATCACGTGGAACCGGACGTCTATGTCGCGGACCTTCTCCACCTCCAGGATCCAGCGCGAGGTGATCCAACACCACGGGCACAGCGGGTCGAACCAGAAATCGGCGCGGGCCTTCTCTGACATATGTGGTCCTCTCCTCGATGACGAAGCTGTGACAGACGTCCCCACGGCACAACCACTGACACTCGACCTGTCTTCCCGTGTTCAGGCTAGTGTTGACGAGCGTGGCCCTTCCTAATCTGACCCGCGACCAGGCTGCCGAGCGCGCCGCCCTCGTCACCGTGGACAGCTATCACATCGCCCTGGATCTCACCGACGGCGCCGGCAAGCCCGGCGAGCGCACGTTCCGTTCGCTGACCACCGTCGAGTTCGACGCACTCGCCGGCGCAGACACCTACATCGACCTCGCCGCGGAGCAGATCCGCAGCGCCACGCTCAACGGCACGGAGGTCGACGTCTCGGGCTACGACGAGTCCACCGGCATCCTGCTCACCGGCCTGGCCGAACGCAACGTCCTGGTGGTGGACGCGGACTGCCGCTACTCGAACACCGGGGAAGGCCTGCACCGCTTCGTCGACCCCGTCGACGACGAGGTCTACCTGTATTCGCAGTTCGAAACCGCCGACGCCAAGCGGATGTTCGCCTGCTTCGACCAGCCCGATCTCAAGGCTGTCTTCCACGTCACCGTCACCGCTGCGGCGCACTGGGAGGTCATCTCCAACGGCGCCACCGTCACCGCCCAGCAGCTCGGCGGGGCCAGGCGGCACACCTTCGCGGCCACCCCGCGGATGAGCACCTATCTGGTCGCGCTGATCGCCGGACCGTACGCGCGCTGGGATGACGTGTACTCCGATGCTCACGGCGAGATCCCGCTCGGCCTCTTCTGCCGCAAGTCCCTGGCCGAGTACATGGACCACGACCGGCTGTTCACCGAGACCAAGCAGGGATTCGCCTTCTACCACGACAACTTCGGCACTCCGTACGCCTTCGGCAAGTACGACCAGCTGTTCGTCCCGGAGTTCAACGCCGGGGCGATGGAGAACGCCGGGGCCGTGACCTTCCTCGAGGACTACGTCTTCCGGTCGAAGGTGACGCGGGCATCCTACGAACGGCGGGCCGAAACAGTCCTGCACGAGATGGCCCACATGTGGTTCGGCGATCTGGTGACCATGCAGTGGTGGGACGATCTGTGGCTCAACGAGTCGTTCGCGACGTTCGCCTCGGTGCTGTGCCAGGCCGAGGCCACCGAGTACAAGCAGGCCTGGACAACGTTCGCCAACGTCGAGAAATCCTGGGCGTATCGCCAGGATCAGCTGCCGTCCACCCATCCGGTGGCCGCCGACATCCCCGACCTGCACGCCGTCGAGGTGAACTTCGACGGCATCACCTACGCCAAGGGTGCCAGCGTGCTCAAGCAGCTGGTCGCCTACGTCGGCCTAGAGTCGTTTCTCGCCGGGCTGCGGGACTACTTCCGCGACCACGCGTTCGGCAACGCGACGTTCGGTGATCTGCTTGGCGCGTTGGAGAAGTCGTCGGGCCGCGACCTGTCGGGCTGGGGCCGGCAGTGGCTCAAGACCACGGGGCTGAACACGTTGCGTCCGGACTTCGACGTCGACGACGACGGTAGGTTCACCCGGTTCGCCATCGATCAGGGCGGCGCCAAACCGGGTGCGGGTGAGACGCGGGTGCACCGTCTGGCGGTCGGCGTCTACGACCAGGACGAGTCGGGCAAGTTGGTGCGGGTGCACCGCGAGGAGCTCGACGTCGAAGGCGAGACCACCGAAGTCCCGGCACTGCAGGGTGTTTCGCGGGGGAAGATGGTCCTGGTCAACGACGATGACCTGACCTACTGCTCACTGCGGTTGGATCCGGAGTCGTTGCAGACAGTGCTGACCCGCATCGCCGACATCGCCGAGCCGCTCCCCCGCACCCTGGCGTGGTCGGCGGCGTGGGAGATGACCCGCGACGCCGAGCTACGCGCCCGTGACTTCGTCGCACTCGTGATGAGCGGGTTGCATGCCGAGTCCGAGGTGGGAGTGGCACAGCGCCTGATCCTGCAGGCTCAGACGGCGCTGAGTTCCTACGCCGACCCGGGCTGGGCGGCCGCCAACGGCTGGCCCGCCTTCGGCGACGCGCTGCTGGACCTGGCGCGCGAGTCGGCACCCGGTTCGGACCACCAGCTGGCGTTCGTCAACGCGCTGTGCACCTCGGTGCTCTCCCCCAACCATGTCGCGGTGCTGTCGACGCTGCTGGACAACGAGCCCGCAGCGGTGAACATGGCGGGTCTGGTGCTCGACACCGACCTGCGGTGGCGCATCGTGACCGCGCTGGCCGCCAGCGGCAACCTCGATGCCGGCGGCCCGGAGACCCCGTTCATCGATGCCGAGGCCAAGAACGATCCCACCGCCGCCGGGCGTCGCCAAGCCGCCGCCGCCGCGGCCGCGCGGCCACAGGCATCGGTCAAGGAGTCCGCCTGGCAGCAGGTCGTCGAGGATGACACGCTGGCCAACATCACGGCGCGGGCCATCATCGGCGGGTTCGTCCGGCCTGGTCAGGGCGAGCTGCTGGCACCGTTCCGGGCGAAGTACTTCGAGACCATCTCCGGTGTGTGGGAGCGGCGTTCGAGCGAGGTCGCCCAGACCGTCGTCATCGGGTTGTACCCGTCGTGGGACATCAGCCAGGACGCGTTGGACGCCGCCGACCGGTTCCTCGCCGACCCCGACGTACCGCCGGCACTTCGCAGGTTGGTCCTGGAGGGTCGTGCAGGGGTCGAACGTTCGCTGCGAGCAAGGGAATTCGACGCGGGCTAGTTTCCTTCCGCGCGAGCGCGCGGGTCTGCACGGCGACACGCCGCTCAGCAGTGTGCGTGAACGCGCGCTCGTCGGCGCCGAGGGTCGGCTCAATGCCCGGCCGGCCAGGCGTCCGGGCAGGTGCGCCGCAATGCAGCAGCCGTTCCGTAGATGGCATCCCCCGCCTCGAGGACCCGGTTGCGATCCTCGATGACCCCGGCCGGTGCTGTCGCACCGCGACGCTGGAGATCCGCCAACAGGCCGAATCCGTCCGCCCAGGTGTTCAGCTCGTCCCGCACCTGCGAGCCCGATACCGACTGCGCGGCCGCTCGCACCCTGTCGGCAAATCGCGCTGTGACGAGGCCGCCCACGGCGTCTCGCCCGTCCATGGCCAGGAACTCTGGGACGAGGCCGGCGACGACATCACAATCAGTCGAGCTCGCCGATCCCGACTCACCGCCACATGACGTCGTTGTCACGGGGAACGCGGCACAACAAATCAGCGCGATCAGTCGGGATGCCCTCACTGTTGCGCCGAGGGCATGTTCGGGCAGAGTTCGCCGAGGGCGCCTGCGGCCTCATCTATCGGCCTGGCTATCTCGAGCATCTCCTCGATCGTCTCCGGCGGTTCCGGGCTACTAGCGTCCACGCGTTCGGACATCGCCAACCGGTCGGCCGCGTCCGCCCAATCGGTGAGGTGCTGCTCGATCTCGGGTGTCGAAACGGAATCAGCCGCGGTATGAACCAGCATCGCCATCTCGGTGTACTGCTCGACAATCGATTGTGGATCACTCGGCAACGTGGCGCCCTGAGTCGGAGTCAACGATTCTGCTGCAGCCTGCCATTGGCGGGCAGCACCTTCCACCACCGCACAGTCCGCCTCTCTCTCCGCGGACGCTGGCTCAGGGATGAGCCACATGACCACCAGGATGGCCGCCACAGTGGCAACCGCGGCACTCGCGATCCATATCCAGCGCACCCGTGCGGACCTCTGCGGCTCGGTGGAGTTCATCGCGACCGTGACACCGTAGGTCGATCAGGGTCGAGTTCGAGAACGCTGCCCGACGGATCCGGGACGTAGAGGGTGAGTCGTGGATTGTCCGCCTGCAGCCGGTAGATGTCCTTGATGTCAATAGGATCCCAGTCGTTGAACCCCTTCGTGAACGGCATCTTGCTCTCGAAGTGGTATAGGTGTTCCGCCTCGATGTCGTGGGTGATCCACTGCGCCTGATACCAGGACCCGTCACGTTGTACCCAGCGCACATGGCCGGCGCCGTTGTTGAATCCCTCCCCGGTCACCCGGAACCGGTAAGCCTCCTTCACGACTACGGGCGGACCTTCACCCCAACCATTGGGCGGTGGTGAGACGACGTCCTGCAGTGCCGTGGTACCCCCCACCACCGGCGGATCGATACTGCGATGCCAGGGCGCCGGCGCCGGGATCGGCCCCATCGGAGGGCCACCGTTCGGGCCCGGTGGGTAGGCCTGGCCGAGCTCCCATCGGCCGCCGCCGGGCGCGGAATCGGGCGGCGGCGGCGGATCGAACGGGTAGGCCCATGGCGAGTTCTCGTCGCCGACGGCAGTGACGGGACCGTCACCGGCCGCAGTTTCGTCTCCGGTCCCGAGTTTCAGCTCACCGCCCAGCGCCTGGTATTCGGAGCCGATGCCGTGAATGCGTCCGGCGATCCTGGCCATATCCGTGTGCGAACGTTGCAAGATCTCGACGACCTCACCGCTGCCTTTGCTCACCACCGGGTAGAGCATCCGCTCGCCCTGCGGGGTCTGCGGCACCGTCGCGGCGGCGTTCGTCACCCACTCACGCACCGAGTCGAGGTCACGCCGCCCCGCGGCCACCACCGCAGCCGACCTGTCGACCTCAGCGCGTAAACGTCGATCGAGATGCGCCGCTCCCCCGAGAACACCCGCGTGCCGGTTGCTGGCGACCGCGTAGGCGTCCGACGCCGGGCCCTGCCAACGTTCTCCGGGCTTGGCGGCCCGCATCTCGGACTGCAACCGCAACAGCGTCGCACTCTCGTCGAACGCGGATCCGTCCTGCGGAAGGCCCTCGCCGAAGGTGGCGCGCGCCTTGGTCCATACCGCCATGAATGCGTCGAGCACGCCCAATGCTCGAACCTCCCCTCACCGGCTCGCAGTCCAGTTTAAGGTCGCCGAGATACCGGTCCGCGCACCAACTACGTCACCGTCGAGAGCTACGTCGCCGTCGAGAGCTACGTCGCCGTCGAGAGCTACGTCGCCGTCGAAAGTGAAGCCACGGTCGCGATCCCCGGGTGAATCACAGCCCGGAACGCTATTTCGCGGCGGAGGTCGAGCGTCAGTGTGGCGAGACGCCGGCCGAGAGCACCCGCACGCCGCTGATCAGCCCGTCGATCAGGTTGCCCTCTTTGAATGAGGCGGCGGCGGCAGACACTCCGAGCGGGGCGGTCTCCTCGATGCCGCGGCCCTTGACCTGTGACCCGTAGACCACCTCGATGGCCTTCTGGTCCGGCGACACCGCAAGCAGCACCGCGTTGTCGGGGGTCGGCACCTTGGCCAGCAGCTCACGCGCGGTGGCCGCGGTGTCCGCGCCGAGGTCACCGATGTAGACCGCAAAGCGCGCCCGGGCGGCGCGCGAACCGAACTTCAGCGCGTTGTCGAGGATCACCAGGTCCTTCGTCGGAAACGGGTAGTGCACCGACAGCTCGCCCGGTTCGGTGACACCCGAGAGGCGTCCGCTGGACGTGACGGCGTAGCCGTAGGGCAGCTCAGCCAGTTCTTTCGACCCGACGGTCGCGACGTCACCACTTGCCACTTGCGCCACCTCCCACTGTCAGATGTGCATCGTGGCCACCGTGGCCGTGATCGGCCGGTTCTTCGGCAGCCCACAGGATCGGGGCGTGCGTCCACTTCTCCGACATATCGAAGGTCGCGGGATGCGGCCCCTTCTTGGTGAAGATGAACAGGGACAGGATCAACGTCAGCGCCAGCGGAACCAGCACGAAGCTGGCGTGAATCAGTGCGGTCGTGTTCACACCGAAACCGTAACTCACGGCCCGGTCAGGCCGCGCCCTCACCCAGGTATCTCACCCACGCCGGGTCGAGTTCCTTGATGCTGGAGAGCAACCGCCAATGTTGCCCCTTGGGCGGCAGCGGAGTGGTGTGCAACTTCCATCCCAGCTCGGTCAGCAACCGGTCGGCTTTGCGATGGTTGCATGCCGAACACGCGGCGACGCAGTTCTCCCACGAATGGGCGCCGCCGCGGCTGCGGGGGATGACGTGGTCGACGGTGTCGGCCTTGGCCCCGCAGTATGCGCATCGGAACCTGTCGCGGTGCATCAGCGCCGCCCGGGTCATCGGAACTCGAGCGCGGTAGGGGACCCGGACGAACGTGCGAAGACGGATCACCGACGGGACCACGATCGTCCGCGTGGCCGAGTGGACGACCGGACCCTGCGGGTCGTCGTGCACCACGTCGGCCTTACCGCACATCAGCATGATCACGGCGCGACGCATGGGCAACGCCGTGAGCGGCTCGTAGGTGGAATTCAACAGCAGCACCCGCCGACGACCCCAGATCGACGCCTCGGGAACGGTGCCGGCGTGGACCTCACCTGGGCCGACGCTGTGCAGCGCACGCGTGGCAGTGCTTGTTGTCGACCCGGATGAGCCGACCGCGGACCGGTGCCGGTGGCCGCGACCGTTCTTGCGCTGAGCCATACGTCCTCCGACGGACAGTCCACCATGGATCACCCCGGACCGCACGGCAATTCTCGACGTGTTCGCTGGTCAGTCGATGAACATCGGGTGACCGGCACCTTCTGCGGACGTTCGGGCAGCTGCCCAGAAGCGTCCGAAGCCGGGCCGTCGGCGGTGATGGCCCACAATGGACACGATGGGCGTGCAAGAGAATCCAGTCGAGAAGCAGCAGTCGTTCTACGACGCGGTCGGTGGCCATGCGACCTTCCACGCCATCGTGGCGAAGTTCTACGAACTGGTGCGGGAGGACGAGATCCTGCGTCCGCTCTATCCGGAGGAAGATCTCGACGGCGCCGAAGAACGGCTGCGGATGTTTCTCGAGCAGTACTGGGGCGGACCTCGCACCTACTCCGACCAACGGGGCCATCCGCGGCTCCGGATGCGTCATGCACCGTTTCGGATCGGTTACCTCGAACGTGACGCGTGGTTGCGGTGTATGCACACCGCGGTGGCCGAGATCGACTCCGAGACGCTCGACGACACCCACCGCCAGGAGTTGATCGGCTATCTGGAGATGGCGGCGCAGTCGATGGTCAACTCACCGTTCTGACGTCGCCACCCCCCGCCGGAACGGTATTCCAGCAGGCGTTCTCTCACATTTTCGCTGCTGGAATACCGTTCCGGCGCAAAGGGGGGCGGTCAGCGCAGGACCACGGCCGGGTCGCCGCGACGGCGGTAGACGGTGCCGAACCGTGCGTCGATACGAAGCCAGGAGGGCATCGCCCGTACCCGCACCACCTCGTCGGCGCCGACCGACTCCGGCGTCTGCGGCAGAAAGCCCATCGCGGTCAGGGCGAACACGCACCGCATCGGGATCCCGAGGCTCTCCCCGCCGGCAGTGACGGCGACGACCTCCTGATCCAACAGCGACGCAGGCGGGCCGTGCGCGCTGGAATGTTCCTTGGCCAGATCCACCCCCTGCTGGGCCAGGTCCAGGACCGCCCGTGCAGGCACGTCGTCGAGATGAACGAAGCCGGTGTCCGGCGGCAGAACTCCCCGCCAGGCTGAGTCCATCCCGAAACCCGGGTCGACATATCCGTCGTCGCCGTCCATGGCCGCCAGCCCCGACAGCAGTGCGTCTGCCCCCGCGCAGAGATCGGCGGGCCGCACCCGGCCGCCCACCACCCTGCTGGCCAGCACATCAAACCCGGTGGCGACCCAGGCGACGATCACTCCGCCCGGACGTTCCCGCAGCCGGACCACTGTCGCCTCGTCGAGTCGCCGCGCGCGCTCGGTGAAGGTCGACAGATCGTCGCGGTGGCTACTGCCGCCGAGCCAGACACCCCGCTCTGCGCCGATCATCGCGTCCAGCGTTGCAGGTACTGCCGCTGTGGCTCCGAGAGTCGTTGCAGTCGTTGTTCCTCGATGTGCACCGCGGCCAGTTGGGTCTCGGCGATGACGGCGGGTTTGGAGTCGGGCGGCGCGCCGACCGAGCGCACCTCGTAGCCCATCGTGAAGTCCACGGCCCTGACCCGCTTCGACCACATCGTGACCTGCAGTGGGGAATCGACGAGCCGGAGTTGACCTTTGTAGACGATCTTCACCTCGGCGATCAGCAGCCCGATCGTGGTGATCTCCTCGCCGAACGGTTCCCGCAGAAACGGGATCCGAGCCTCCTCGAGGATCGTCACCATCGTCGCGTGGTTGATGTGCTGGTACATGTCGATGTCTGACCAGCGCACATGGACCGGCGCGGTGAACCCGTGCTGGCCCGTCACCCCGTCGAACCCGTTCCGCTCGTCCTCGTCATGCTGCGAATCTGGCGAGCCGCCACCGACAACGTCGCCAGGTCGTGCTCACCGCTCTCGTAGAGTTCGGTCAGCGTGCGTCGGGCCCGCCGGACCCGTGAGCTGTTGGTCAGCTCCCATTCGGCGATCTTCTCCTCACCGTTCTCGTCGGGCTCGCCGCCGGCCAGCACGTCGAAGCACAACGCCCTCAGCGAACCGTAGATGTCATCGCGAATCGCCAACCGCGCCAACGCATGCCAGCGGTCGTCCCGGGACAGTCGGGAGACCGCGGTGAGCAGCCCGTCGGTGCCGAAATGGTCCATCAGCGCGAAGTAGGTATCGGCGACCTCCGCCTGGTCGCGGTCGACGATGTCGGCGATGTCGATCACGTCGAGCAGGCTGAACTGATAGAGCCCCGTCGCGACCATGTAGGCCAGATCCTTCGGAACACCCTGGGAGCTGAACTCCCCCGCCTCGCTGCCGACGATCGCGGCGTCATCACCGCGCAGCCATTCCGGCATCCGCGGGGTGAGCGCGGCGACCTTGTCGGCGAACCGGTTGATCTCGGCGCCCACCGCCAACGGTTGCGGCCGGTAGTTCAGCAGCCAGCGGGTCGCGCGGTCGATGAGCCGACGCAGGTCCAGTGTCATCCGGTCGGTCACGGCCACCGAAACCCCGGCAGCGTAGGCGTCCCGGATCTGGTCCCGCACCCGGCCGAACCCGAAGATGGCGTCGGCGGCGACGTAGCTGCGCACCGCGTCGATCGGGGCCACCCCGACGTCCTCGGCGACCCGGTAGGCATACGAGATGCCTGCGGTGTCGACCATGTCGTTGACCAGCATCGTGGCCACGATCTCCCGACGCAACTGGTGCGACCGGATCTCGGTGCTGAACTGCTCACGCAACGTGGACGGGAAGTACGACGGCAGCCGAGCCGCGAACACCTCCTGGTCGGGCAGTTCGCCGGACAGCAGATCGTCCTTGAGCGCCAGCTTGACGTGTGCCATCAGGGTTGCCAGCTCCGGTGAGGTCAGACCGATGCCGGCCTCGGTACGACGCCGGATCTCCTTCTCCGACGGCAGGGCCTCGAGTTCGCGGTTGAGGCCGCGCTCCTCCACGAAATCCCTGATCATGCGCGAATGCACCGACAGCAGGCTGGCGGTGTTCGCCCGGCTGGTGCCCATCAGGTCGTTCTGACTCTCGTTGTCGGCCAACACGAGTCGGCCGACTTCATCGGTCATCGACAGCAGCAGCTCGGAACGTTCCGCCGGATCGACCTTGCCCGCAGTCACCAGCGAATCGATCAGGATCTTGATGTTGACCTCGTGATCGGAGCAGTCGACGCCCGCGGAGTTGTCCATCGCGTCGGTGTTGACCCGCCCGCCGACCAGATCGAACTCGATACGCCCCAGTGAGGTCACGCCCAGGTTGCCGCCCTCACCGATCACCTTGGCGCGCACCTGATTCCCGTTGACCCGCACCGCGTCGTTGGCGCGGTCGCCGACGTCGGCGTCGGCTTCGGACTCCGCCTTGATGTAGGTGCCGATGCCGCCGTTGAACAGCAGATCGGCGGGTGCTTTGAGGATGGCCTTCATCAGAGCCGGCGGTGTCAGCTCGGCGGTCTCGTCCTCGATGCCCAACGCGGCGCGCGCTTCGGGACTGATCGGGATGGATTTCTGCTGGCGACTGTAGACACCTCCGCCGGGGCTGATCAGCGAGCTGTCGTAGTCCTCCCAGCTGGAGCGTGGCAGGTCGAACAGCCGCTTACGCTCCTGCCATGACGTGGCGGCGTCGGGGTTCGGATCGATGAAGATGTGCCGGTGGTCGAAAGCGGCGAGCAGCCGGATGTGCTCGGAGAGCAACATCCCGTTGCCGAACACATCGCCGCTCATGTCACCGACGCCGACGACGGTGAATTCCTCGGACTGGGTGTCGACACCCATCTCACGGAAATGGCGTTTCACCGACTCCCATGCCCCCTTGGCGGTGATCCCCATCGCCTTGTGGTCGTAACCGACCGAGCCGCCGGAGGCGAATGCGTCGCCCAGCCAGAACCCGTAGGACTGGGCGACTTCGTTGGCGATGTCGGAGAACGTCGCGGTGCCCTTGTCCGCGGCGACCACGAGATAGGCGTCGTCGCCGTCGCGCCGGACCACTTCCGGTGGTGTGACGATCTCACCGGTGGCCTTGTCCACGTTGTCGGTGACGTCCAGAAGGCCGGCGATGAACAGCCGGTAACAGGCCACGCCTTCTTCCCGGGTGGCGTCACGATCGACTGCCGGGTCGCCGGTCAGCTCGGGGGGGTTCTTGACGACGAATCCGCCCTTGGCGCCGACGGGCACGATGACCGCGTTCTTGACGGCCTGCGCTTTCACCAGACCCAGGATCTCGGTGCGGAAATCCTCACGGCGGTCAGACCAGCGCAGGCCACCGCGGGCGACGAAGCCGAACCGCAGGTGCACGCCCTCCACCCGGGGCGAGTAGACGAAGATCTCGAACTTGGGCCGTGGCAGCGGGAGTTCGTCGATCAGCTCAGGGTTGAGCTTGAACGACAACACGTTCTGTGCGCGAGCCGAGTCCTGTCGTCCGACGAAGTAGTTGGTACGCAGCGTGGCTTGGATCATCGACGCGAACGCGCGCAGAACCCTGTCGGTGTCCAGACTGACCAGTGCGTCGATGTCGGCCGAGACCGCGGCGGCGGCCGCCTGGGCATTGCGGTTCGCGGCGCCCCCGTTGGCGTCGGACGGATCGAACAGTGCCTGAAACAGTTCCACCAGTGAGCGGGCGGTCCCGGCGTGGTCGTTGAGAACCGTCGCGATGTGTGGCTGGCTGTACGGGAATCCGGCCTGCCGCAGGTATTTCGCGTAGGCACGCAGGAGCGCGACCTGCTGCCACGTCATCCCGGCCCGCAGCACGAGTTCGTTGAACCGGTCGATCTCGGCATGACCGTGCCAGATCGCGGTGACGGCATCGGCGAAACGTTGCGAGCTGGCTTCCCGCTCTGGCCCCGCCGGCGCCTCGGGGATTCCGCGGTGCGGCGACACCTTGAACTGGTAGATCCACACCTGCAGCCCGTCCGGGCGGGTGACCGTGAACGGCCGCTCCTCGAGCACCACCACACCCATGGATTGCAGCATCGGCAGCAGCTGACTCAACGAGGCCGAACGTCCACCGAGATACCAGACGAGATGGGACACCCCGGCCTCGGCGGTGTCGTCCAGCACCAGCTTGACGGTGTCGTCTTCGAGTTCTTCGACGATCGCGATGTCGTCGAGGGCATGCAACGGCGTGATCGCCTGCTTGTACACCTCGGTGAACGCCGTGGCGTAGTGCTCTGCGGTCGCCTGCTCGATCGCGCCGGCCTTGACCGCGCCGAGCAGCCGGTCCGCCCAGGTGCGGGCGGCCTCGGTGAGCAGATCCTGGAGCCGGAACTCGTTGGCCTCCGACAGATCGACGTCGCGCTGAGAAGATCCTTCCGGCAGCAGCACAGTGAAATGCACTACCGCCCAGGGTGATTCACTGACCCGGGCAGCGTAGTCGATGCTGACACCGCCGAGCTCGCGGACAAGGATCTCCTGCATCGCCAAGCGCACCGCGGTGGTATAGCGGTCACGCGGCAGATACACCAGGCAGGACACAAAATGCGCGAGGCGGTCGGCCCGCATGAACAGCAGGGTGCGGCGCCGCGATCCCAGTTCCACGACGGCCATCGACATGTCGAGAAGTTCTCTGGCGCTCAGCGCGAACAGCTCGGAGCGGGGAATGGTCTGCATGATGTCGAGCAGCAGCTGACCGGGGTGGCTGGGGTCACTGTGGGCCATCGCCAGGGCGTCGTTGACCCGGCGGGAGATCAGCGGGATCTCGAGGACGTTGGCGTTCATCGCCGCGACGGTGAACAGACCGACGAACCTGTGCTCCACCGCGGCCGACGCGTCCCCGCCCTCCGATTGCTCACGAACCACCACGATCTGCGGGTAGGCGCCGTATCGCAGGAAACTCGGAATCGTGGCCTGCGCCAACGCCAGCAGGTCGTCGTCGGCGGTCAATTGCGGCAACACATCCTGGCGCAGGCGAAGAACGCCGAGGCGGCTGGACGAGTCGACCGTCGCTTCCCCATCGCGAACCGGGCAGCGCTGGTAGCCCAACAGGATGAAGTGCCCATCGGCCAGCCATCGCAACAACGCCGCGACGTCCTTGCGGTCCGGGCTGCGGAAGCGGTGCCCCGCGTCGCTGTGCAGTTCGGCGGCCAGGCCGCGCAACGTCGCCGCCATGGCAGCTGAATCGAGCGCGACCTGCCGGGCATCGGCAAGCACCCGCGGCAACAACCTCTCGGCCTCCGCGAGCGAGCCCTTGTCCACCGATTTCGAAAGCTGGATGTGCACCCAGGTCTCGTCGACACCGGCGTCGAAGCTCGCCTCCGTCGCAGGCGCGATCTCCAGCAGTTCGCCGGCCGCTCCGCGCCGCACCCGGAACACCGGGTTCATGATCGCCTTGTAGGCGACCCCGATGCGGTGCAACAGCACGGTGACCGAATCCATCAGCATCGTCGCGTTGTCGGTGACGATCTGCAGTGCCGGACCGAAACCGCCCGCATCGTCGGCCGAGTAGACGGCGACCCGGGTGGCGCCGGGTGGCCGGTGACTGCTCAGTCGGTACTGCGCCGCCACCAGCGCCGGGCTGGCCGGACTGTCCGTCGTGGAGCGGGGCACCGGGCCGGTGACCGCAGCTTCGGCCCCGGGGGCACCGCCATGGGGGCCCCGGTAGGTCTCCAGATAGGCGGGCACAAGCCGATCGATCACCTCATCGGGTACGGAAGCGCCGACTGTGCTGCTGATAGCACCTGGATTCAACGACATTCGCCGCTCCTGACTCGCACGTACGCACCGACCCTCGTTGGCTGTCACCGACTCCCGGGAGGCGTCGGTCACGCGATCCGCACGACGAGACTATCCTCGTGTGAGCTTCCGATGGGTCACCCTGTGCGGACGAGCCGCTTCGGCCCCGAGCCGCTCGACCTTGTTCTCCTCATAGCCGCCGAAGTTCCCCTCGAACCAGAACCACTTGGCTTCGTTGTCGTCGTCACCCTCCCACGCCAGGATGTGGGTGCAGGTGCGATCGAGGAACCAGCGGTCGTGGCTGATGACCACCGCACAGCCGGGGAAGTTCTCCAGTGCGTTCTCCAGCGAGCTCAGCGTTTCGACGTCGAGATCGTTGGTCGGCTCGTCCAGCAGGATCAGGTTGCCGCCCTCTTTGAGGGTCAGCGCGAGGTTCAGCCGGTTGCGCTCGCCGCCGGACAGCACACCGGCCGGTTTCTGCTGGTCGGGACCCTTGAAGCCGAAGGCCGACACGTATGCCCGGGACGGCATCTCGTTCTGGCCCACCTCGATGTAATCCAGCCCGTCGGAGACCACCTGCCACACCGTCTTCTTGGGATCGATGCCGGCCCGACTCTGGTCGACGTAGCTCAACTTGACCGTCTCGCCGACCTTGACGGTGCCGCTGTCGGGCTGCTCGAGACCGACGATCGTCTTGAACAACGTGGTCTTGCCGACACCGTTGGGGCCGATGACGCCGACGATGCCGTTGCGGGGCAGCGTGAAGGACAGGTCCTTGATCAGAGTCCTTCCCTCGAAACCCTTGTCGAGGTGCTCGACCTCCACGACGACGCTACCCAGACGCGGGCCGGTCGGGATCTGGATCTCTTCGAAGTCGAGCTTGCGGGTCTTCTCCGCCTCCGCCGCCATCTCCTCATAACGCTGCAGGCGGGCCTTGCTCTTGGCCTGCCTGGCCTTGGCGCCCGACCTGACCCATTCGAGCTCGTCCTTGAGGCGCTTCTGCAGTTTGACGTCCTTGCGTCCCTGCACGGCGATGCGCTCGCCCTTCTTCTCCAGGTACGTCGAGTAGTTGCCCTCGTACGGGTAGGCGCGGCCGCGGTCGAGTTCGAGGATCCATTCGGCGACGTTGTCGAGGAAGTAGCGGTCGTGGGTGACCGCCAGGATGGCGCCCTTGTACTCGGCGAGGTGCTGCTCGAGCCACAGCACGCTCTCGGCGTCGAGGTGGTTCGTCGGTTCGTCGAGGAGCAGCAGATCCGGCTTGGACAGCAGCAGCTTGCACAGCGCCACACGCCGACGCTCACCACCGGAGAGGTGGGTGACCGGTTCGTCCGGCGGCGGGCAGCGCAACGCATCCATCGCCTGTTCGAGCTGCGAGTCGATATCCCAGGCGTCTGCGGCGTCCAGCTCCTCCTGGAGCTTGCCCATCTCTTCCATCAACTCGTCGGTGTAATCGGTCGCCATCAGTTCGGCGACCTCGTTGTACCGGTTGAGCTTGCCCTTGATCGCGACGCCGTCCTCGACGTTCTCGCGAACCGACTTGGTCTCGTCGAGCTGGGGCTCCTGCTGCAGGATGCCCACGCTGGCGCCGGGCGCCAGGAACGAGTCGCCGTTGTTGGGCTGGTCCAACCCGGCCATGATCCGCAAGACGCTCGACTTACCGGCCCCGTTGGGACCGACCACGCCGATCTTCGCGCCCGGAAGGAAGTTCAGCGTGACGTCGTCAAGGATGACCTTGTCGCCGTGCGCCTTGCGGACCTTCCGCATGGTGTAGATGAATTCGGCCATTGCCGTGGTGTCGCCTTTCTCGATCTCGGTTCGGTTCCGGGATCATCTGGACCTCTGCGATGGTCGGGCCCCATCCTAGGCGTGGCCGGGTCGGCGGCGTCCGCCGCTACGCGCTCAGCGGCAGCTCCTTGCCATCGAGCTCCGGCCGGTCGGTGTCGATCTCGCCGTCGACCTCGGCCTCGGCCCGGTCATCGGCGCTGACCTCGGCCTCGGCCGAACTCGGCTCCGACGTGAAGTCCGGGTGCCTGCGCTTGTCGAGGCGGACGATGCACCGGGCCAAGTCAGGCCCCACAGAGGTCGCCCGTATCTCCAGCGATGACCGGCGGTTCCCTTCGCGGTCCTCGTACTCGCTGGTGTACACGTTTCCAACAACGATGACGGCGTCGCCCTTCCCGAGCCCGGCACCGACTCCGGTGACGAGCCGGCCCCAGCAGTTCACCGTGGCGTAGAGCGAGTTGCCCGGCTCCCAGTTGCCGTCCGCGGTGCGCCTGCGTGAATTGCTCGCCACCCGGAACTTGATCAGCTCCTGATCGCCGACCCAGCGGCGTTCCGGGTTGGTGACGATGGTGCCCACGACGGCGATAGGTGTTTCGAACATTTGGGGTTCCTCCCTCGATATTTCGGCTACGGGCCAGGCACTGCGCCTGACTCGTGGGTGACACCACCATTCACCGCCGCACCGCCGACATCCCCGGCGGTGGCTCGGCCCGGGTCGGCCGACGCTGTGGATGAGTTGCGCATTGTGGATAACCGGCGCACAGGTTGATCGGCATGATGGAACGGGTCGCCGGCCGCGCCGCGCCGGGTTCCCTGGCAGGGCGTGCGCTCTGGCCGCGGGGACGGTACTCAGGGCCGGCCCGCCGGGTCAGCCGTCCCGCTGAGACTCGCGCCGCGCCAGTTCGGCCAGCATCCGGTTGTAGGCCGCCAGGTCGGCGTCGTCATCCCGGTCGGCAGCACGGTCCAACCGCGTTGCGGTCCGCTGATCGCTGCGCCGCCACTGGATGAACAGCGCGATCAACACCACGACGAGCGGGACCTCTCCCGCAGCCCACGCGATACCGCCGCCGAGCCGCTGGTCACCGAGCAGGTCGGTGTGCCAGTCCAGCTGCAGCGACCGGTAGAAGTCCTCCCCGATCACCGACTTGGTGGCCATCAGGACCACCCCGAAGAACGCGTGCAACGGCAGCGACGCGAACACCATCGCCAGCTTGCCGATGGGCGGTATCGGCCGCGGGGTCGGATCCACCCCGATCACGACCCAGTAGAACAGGTAGCCGCTGAGCAGGAAGTGCAGGTTCATCGCGACGTGGGCGCCGTGACTGTCGACGGCGGCGTCGAAGATCCCGCCGAAATACAGGCCGTAGAACCCGACGATGAACAGCGCCGTCGCAACGAACGGGTTGGTGAGCACGCGGGAGACTCCGGAATGCAGACCGGCGAGCAGCCACTCCCGCGGTCCCGGCGGCTCGCCGCGGCCGGCAGCGGGCAGCGCCCGCAACGCCAGCGTCATCGGTGCGCCGAGCACCAACAGGATCGGCACCAGCATCGACAGCAGCATGTGGGCGATCATGTGCATGCTGAACATCGCCGGCATGTACCGGCCGATCCCCGACGACGTCGTCACCAGCAGAAGCAGACAGCCGAGCAGCCACGCGACCGTCCGACCGGCCGGCCAAGCGTCCCCGCGGCGTCGCAACCTGGCCACGGCGGCGAGATACACCAGCGCGAAGACGATCGCCGCCGTGCCGAACAGCAGATCAAAACGCCAGTCGAACAGCACCCTGGCCACCGTCGGCGGGCCCGCCAGGTCATAGCCGATCTCGACCGTGGTGATCGACGGATTGAGGTCTCGCGGCGGTGGTGGCGGCGTCCGGCCCAGAGCGACCGCCACCCCGAACGTCAACCCGAAGACCATCGCCTCGACCAGCGCGAGGCGGATCAGCGGACCGCGCGCGCCAGGGTCCTTCCGAAGGGCGGCGACACCCTTGCGGCGCTGCCGCCACCCGAGGAAGCCGAGGGCACACAGTGCCGTGACCTTCGCCAGGATCAACAAGCCGTAGCCGCTGTGCACGAGGTCGCCGAGCCGCACCCGCACCAGCACGTTGATCACACCGCTGAGGGCCATCGCCACGAAACACCACAGAGCCACGACGGAGAATCGCCGCGCCGCCAGGTCGGCGTGCTCACCTCCCCGCAGCGCATGAACGAGCAAGGCCAGCAGGCCGCCGGCCCACAGCGCACCGGCGATGAGATGGATGAACAGGCTGTTGGTCGCCAGGTCGTGGGATCCACCCGACGACGAATGGCCGGTCAGCGCCAGCGGCAGCAGAGTCACCAGCGAACCGGCGAACAGCACCGGCGTCCATGACCACCGCAGCACCGGCGCGCTGAGCACCGTCACCGCCAGCGCGAGCAGGGCCGTCCAGCGCCACGCGCTCGCGATGTCGACAAGGTCGGCCACTGCCCAGATGTCGGTTGGGCTCAACCGCGTCGACAGCGGCTGACCGCTGACATCGGAGACGGTCAGCGGCACCAGCAGCACCGCGCAGACCGCCCAGATCCCCGAGGCCACCGTCCCGGTGCGCAGCGCGCGGTAACCCGCGGCGTCGAGCACGCCGTTGCGCTGCGGCGGCACCAGGAACGCGGCGAGCAGGAACGATCCGGTGGCGGCCACCGCGGCGATCTCCCCCGCCGCCCGGACGAACGGCAGCCCGTAGCTGGTCACCGGACCCGGGTCGGGCAGCCCTGTCGCGGTCAGCGCTTCCGCCACCGAGAGGGCGGACAGGCCCGCCGCGGTCAGCCCGGCCAGCAGCGCCACCACGTACAACGCCGCCCACGCCGGCGCGCTGCGCACTCCGGTGATGGGCGGGGCGCCCGACGATGTCATGCGCCAAGGGTATGACCCCGCCGCGCGGGGCCTGCTAGACAGGCTCGTTGCTGCGCATCCCGCGGCGGTTGCGTTCGCGGACGAAGAACTGATCGCGCGAGATGCTGTCGACCGTTTCCATGTCCTCGAGGATCCCGCGGAGCTCGTCGCGGAAGGCCTTTCGCCGATCGGCCAGGTCTGCCGCCGGCTCCAGCAGATGCTGGTCGACGGCGACCTGGCGCGCGGTGGTGAACAACAGCGCCGACACCGACTCGGCGCTGCGGACCACCCCCTGTGCCACGTACTGCTGCCCCAGCCCCAGCGCCTTGGCGGTCAGCTCCTTCTCGGTGATCTCCGCGGGCGCGTCGATCAGAACGTCGGCGACGATGCGGTAGGCCTCGAAGAACGGGCGCAGCAGCGGCCCGGCGATCGCCGGGCGTTTGGCCCGCAGCAGCGCGTCGATCCGCTCTCCCCCGGCGTCGACGTCGTCCTCCCAGTCCACATGCCACGACATCTCCTGGACGACGTGTTCGCGGAAGCCCGCGGAGTCGGCGAAGTAGAAGTCGAACTTCAGCAGATCTCGCAGCCTCGTCACCTGCGACCAGAAAGTTTCCAGGCGGTCGGAATCCGCGCGAGCGGCATGGGCCAGTGACAGTTCGACCAACGACGTCTCCAGGAACGCGTCGATCAGCGAGTTGCGGTAGAACGCGGCCTCGTGTTCGTCCTGCGGCGCGATGTGCCACACGGGTTCTCGCCCGCCGTCGATCCGGGTCACCGGGTGTCCGTTGGACAGTGCGTCGACCGCCGCGCGAACGCCGTCGGGGGTGCGCAGCCGCAGCGCGCTGTTGGTCATCGGGGTCTGTTTGCGCTCGAGGTAGTCCAGCGAGTCCTGCAGAGTGTGATGCAACTGGTCCAGCGTCAGCGCGATACCCCGGGTGCTCAGCAGCAACGCCGACACCAGAGCGGTGGCGTTGACGGGCGTGACCTGGAGGATCCGAAACGCGACCTCGAACGCCATCTTCTGCAGCGCAAGGCGTTTGGCGTCCTCGTCACTGGTCATCGGGCCGTGGGGCTCACCGAGGTATTCGCGCATCGAGACGGCTTCGGGGAACCGCACGTAGATCTTGCCGTAGTTGCGCTCGCCCTGCGCCTTGATGAAGTTGTACAGCCACGACAGACCCTCGGGGGTCTTCTCCCCACCCCGCGCGTATGCCGCGTACTCGGCGGTTTCGTGCAGCTGGTCGAAGCTGATGGACACCGGTTGCAGCAGGATGTCGTCACTGCGACCGTCCAGATAAGCGTCAGCGACGTAGGCCAGCAGACCGAGCTTGGGCGGCAACATCTTTCCGGTGCGCGACCGGGTGCCCTCGATCGACCAGCTGAGGTTGAACCGCTTCTCCACTATGTAACCGACGAACTGACGCAGCACATATTTGTACAGCGGGTCGTCGAGTTTGCGGCGGATGAAGATGACGCCCGAGCGTCGCATCAGCGGACCCATCGCGCCGAACGACAGGTTGATGCCGGCGAAGGTGTGCACGGGCGGCAGCCGGTTCTCCTGCATCGCGACTGGCACGATTGCGCCGTCGAGATAGGACCGGTGCGAGAACAGCAGCACCGCGGGGTGGGACTCGAGAGCGTGTCGCATCGATTCGACCTCGAGGCGGTCGTAGTCGATGTTGGGATCGAAGCCTCTGCTGAAGATCGCGCGTCCCAGCGACGGGATCAGGTCGACGGAGAACCGGCTCCACCCGGTGCCGAGTTCGTCGAGCATCTCGCCCGCCTTCTCGACGGTCGCGCCGGGAATCTTCGCCAGGCCCTCACGGAACCGCGCCGACGCCAACATCTCTGGCTTCACCAATCGGGGCGACTTGTACTCGGGACCGAGCAGGCGAAGCTCGACGCGTTCGATCGCGAGGATTGCCCGGCGGATGACGAATCGGGCGAATTCCCTGGGGTTCTCGGCGACGGTCGTCTCACTCCACTGCTGGTGCAGCTCGGACACCTTCGCGGGTTCACCTGCAACCACCCGGGCACGCGCCGGATCCCGCTTCAGGATTCGGCGCTGCAGCAGCTGCGGCGGGCAATAGGTGTCGCGGCCCGAAAGCAGGGCCACCACCTTGGATCGCGTCGGCAACCCACCCGGGACCCAGAACACCCGCACCGGCACGACGGAGCGGTCACCGTCGGCCTCGAGCAACTCGACGAGACCGGCGAGCACGCCCGGCGGCGGGTCGTCGTCGGCCGGCAGCTTGAGCACCGCGATGTTCGATTCGGGGTGCTCGCGCCGCTGGTGCTGCAGCCAGTCGTTGAGCAGCTCTTCCTCGGCAGGCGACGATACCGACGCGAGGACCAGAGCATCGTCGGTGGCGGTGAAGGCCGCCATGTCTTCGATGTGCGGCTTCATGGCCGTCCCTTGCCGGTTCGCTTGGTGGCGCTCTTGGCGGGCGCCTTCTTCGCGGGCGCCTTCTTGGCAGCTGCCTTCTTGCCAGCTGCCTTCTTGGCGGGCGCCTTCTTCGTGGCGGCCTTGGCCGGCGCTTTCTTGGCCGGGGCTTTCTTGCGCTTGTAGAGGTCGGGAACGGGCACCTCGTCGTGCGGCCAGTTCCTGAGCGTGTCCATGTAGAGCTCACGTACCTCGGCGATGCGCTCTGTCAGGTTCTCGTGGGTCCAGTCGTCAACCGGAATCGGCGGATACACAACAACATCGACGGTTCCGGGGTTGAAGGTGCTGGAATCGCGGGCGGCGATCACCTCGGCGTTGCGGATCACGATCGGCACGATCGGGATGCCCACCGACATCGCGATCCGGAACGCGCCCTTCTTGAACTCGCCGACCTCTGTGGTGTCCAGCCGGGTGCCCTCGGGCGCGATCAGGATGGACAGGCCTTTGCGTGCGAGGTCCTCGACCTTCTTGAGACCTTCGACCGCCTTCGCCGGGTCGTCGCGGTCGATGAACGCCGCATCCATGATCTTGCCCATGGTGCCGACGATCGGATCTTTCTCGAGTTCCTTCTTGCCCACCGAGGTGAAGTTGTCGCTGACCAGCCGCCCGGCGATCAGCGGGTCCGCCTGGTTGCGGTGGTTGAAGATGAACACGGCGGGCCGTTGCGCGGTCAGGTTCTCCCTGCCGAGCACCTGCAGGTTGATGCCGATGGTGTTCAGCAGGGTGCGCCCGAACATCGAGGTGAAGAAGTTGACACCGGTACGCCGGTTGCGGGTGAGCAACCCGATGCCGACCGCTCCGGCGGCGATCGGCATCATCGACGCGATCCCGGCAGCGGTGCGCAGCTGGGACAGCGGGCTGGTGCCGCTGCGGCTGCTGAACCGCAACACCGGCCACCCGCGTTTGGCGGCGACGGCGGCCATCTTGCCCGCCGGGTTGGTCGGACGGGGGTTGCCGACCAGGTACATCAACGCGACGTCCTCGTCGCCGTCTGCGTAGAAGTAGCTCTTCGACAGATCCACGCCGTTCGCACCGGCGAACTCCTGCACCGCCCTGGCCTTGCCCGGACCCCAGATGATCGGCCGCTTCACCTCACCGGTGATCAGGCCATTGTCGTCGGTCTCGAACTTGTTGCTCAACACGTTGTTGATACCGAGGAACCGTGCCACCGGCTCGACCTGCACCGTCAGCGCCGACGAGCTGAGCACGACGGTGTGGCCGCGGTCCATGTGTGCACGCACCAGCTCACGCATCTCCGGATAGATCCGGCTGACGATTTTCTGCACGAACAGCCGTTCGGCCAGTTCGTCGATGTCGTCGACCGAATTGCCGCGCAACATCCGCGCGCCCTTGCCGATGAGGTCCTCGAACTCCGAACGGCCCAGCTGGTGGTTGAGACCGGCCTGCACCATGCCGATGAACTCACCGACCGACATCTGGCGGCGCCGCAGCCGATCCTGCGTCATCACGACGCCGGTGAACCCTGCCACGAGCGTGCCGTCGAGGTCGAAGAACGCGCCGACCTCCGGTCCGGGCCGGCTTGCGTGGATCTCGGCGACCGACCCCGGCAGACGCATCTGACCGTCAGCTGATGTGCCCGATACTCCCGATGTCATTGTGTGGCACTTCCGTTGCGTGAGAAGGGAATGGACTCTTGCTGGAACGTCACCGGCGTCGCGCGACCGTCACCGCCGAGGGCGAGGACTTCGTCAAAACCGGCGAGCAGACAATCGGCCAGCAGTTGAGGGTCGGTGATCGATGCCTTGTCATAACGCAGGGTGACCGTGCAGTAGCCGGACCGCGAGATCAACACCACCATCATCGCCACGCCGGGCAACGGCCCAAGTCCGTACTGCCGCAACACCTTCGCACCGGCGATGAAGGTGTCACCCGCGTAGACGGGTACGTTGCTGGCCTGCACATCGGAGTTCACAATCGATCCGGCGATCGATTCCAGCACGGTGTCCGGCAACAGGCTCACGACGGGAGCGATCGCTCCGACCATGTCGAGGGCCCGCTCGTCTCGTTTGCTGGTCATCTGCGAGCGGATGTTCTTGATGCGCACCGCGGGGTCGGACAAGCCGATCGGCGCCGCGAGGTTGACCCCCGCGAACCTGTTGCCCCCCGCCGGATCTGCATCGGAGCGCAGGTTGACTGGGACGGCCATCGGCAGCGTCTCGACAGGAACCCCCTTGGCCTGGTGGTAGAGCCGCAGTGCGCCGCACAACCCGGCGAGATAGGCGTCGTTGATCGACCCACCGGCGGCTTTTGCTGCCCGATGCAGATCCCCGAACTCGATATCGATGGCCTCGCTGCGCGACGACAGGCTGCGGCGACGCAGCAACGGCGACGGATCGGCAACCGGGCCCATCACCCGGGCGCCGGACATGGCGTAATCGATCACACTGCCCAGGCGGCGCACCGGATCACGCACCACATGGCCCACTGTCAGCGCGGCTCCGAAAACGACGTCGCGCACACCGCCGACGATGGTGCCGGGCAGCCGGTTGACCCCTTGCCGCATCAGGTCGTTGGGCGACAAGTCGGACGGGATCGGCAGCGGCGGGGTGTCCTGCGGAGGCGGGTCACGCTCGAGGTCGTACAGGTTGGCGAACATCTCGACTCCGCCGACACCGTCGGTCACCGCGTGGCTCAGATGCACCATCAGGGCCGACTGTGCGTTCTGCACTCCCTCGATCAGGGTGGCCGTCCACAACGGTCGTGAGATGTCGAGCGGGGACTGCGCGGCGACCTCGACGATATCCATCACCTGGCGAAGCGTGCCCGGTTCCGGGACCCGTACCCGGCGGACGTGGAAGTCGAGGTTGAAGTCCGGGTCCACAACCCAGCGGGGGGCTGCGGTCGGCAACGTCGGCGTCACGACCTTCTGTCGCAGCCGCAGCACCTTGCGTGAGGCGTTCTCGAAACGGCGGCGGAACAGGTCCCAGTCCGGTGTGGTGTCGAGCAGTTCCAGCGTGATGATGCCTGATCGGGTGCGCGGGTTCGCTTCCCCGCGATGCAGGAGCTGGTCGAGCGGGCTGAGTTCCTCCGGGAGGCCGGCCGCATCCAGTTCCGGCGCGTTGCTCATGCGCACCACGCTAGTCGGCCATCTCCAGACGCGGTGCGGCTTTTGTCGGCGTCGCGTTCGCGATCACATTCGGCGCATTCGATAGACTCCTCGACGTTGCCTCCGTAGCTCAGTCGGATAGAGCAAGGGCCTTCTAATCCCTAGGTCGCAGGTTCGATTCCTGCCGGGGGCGCCAAAGGGTGCCGACGGGAGGGGCGCCCGTTTCGTCAACCGCCCGTCAGCGCGTCCGGTTGGACGCTGACGATTCGATCGTCGCCCTCCTGCGGGTCGCCCCGGCCGTCACGATTACTGGTGGTGAACCACAGTGCGCCGTCGGGCGCCGCGACTACCGTCCGTAGCCGCCCGTACTGCTCGACGAAGTGGCCGACGGGCTCACCGAGCGCTCCGTCGGCGCTGATCGGTACCTGCCACAGCCGCTCACCGCGCAGGGCCGCCACCCACAGCGAGCCCGCGGCGTAGGCCAACCCAGACGGCGACGCCTCACCGGTCCCCCACTGGACCTGCGGGTCGATGAGCCCGGGGATACCCGCCCGTCCCTCCGCTTCGGGCCAGCCGTAGTTTCCGTCCGGTTCGATCAGGTTGACCTCGTCCCAGGTGTTGGCGCCGTACTCGGTGGCCCACATTCGGCCCTGCGCGTCCCAGGCCAGCCCCTGCACGTTGCGATGCCCGTAGGACCACACCGGCGACGCCGGATCCGGGTTGTCCACCGGGATCGAGCCGTCGGGGTCGATCCGCAGTATCTTGCCGCCCAGCGACGACTTGTCTTGTGCCAAGCCGGAATTGCCCGCGTCACCGGTGGTCACGTAGAGCTTCCCGTCTGGGCCGAAGACGATGCGTCCCCCGTCGTGGATCCTCGCCGCCGGAATCCCGGTCAGGATCGGCCGCTGATCGGTCAGCGTGTTCCCGTCGAAGCGGGTGGCCACGACACGGTTGTCGGCGTCGGCGGTGAAGTAGGCGAACACCGTCTGGTCCTGGGCGAAGTCCGGCGAGACCGCCAATCCGAGCAGGCCGGCTTCACCGCGGGGCACCACACCGGTGACGTTGCCGATCTCGCGCAGTTGGCCGGGCGCAGTCAGGTGTTTGACGGCGCCGGTGTCCCGTTCGGCGATCAACGCGGTTCCGTCGGGAAGAAACGTGACCCCCCACGGCACGGTGAGTCCGGTGGCGATGTCTTGCGTGCTGACCGCGGTGCTTTGTACCTCGCGGGAACTCGAGTCGCCCGGTGAGCATCCGGCGATCAACGCAACGACCACGGCCGCCACCCACCATGCGTGTCGTCGACCGGGACCAATCATTGTTCTCCAACGTAGCCACACGTCGTGCAGCTCGCCACGACCGAGATGCTTCGCGCGCAGCGAAACAATCGGCGGCCGACCAGCCACCGTGGAAGTGTCTGGGGCGTGGCTGTAGTCAACACTTCGCTTCGGCAGGAATCCGGCGGCGTGCAGTTCGACGCCGTACTGGTCCGTGACGACACCGTCGCTGCAGCGCCCACGGTGCTGGTGTTCCACGGGATGGAGGGCCGCAGCGACGCGCAACTGCAGTTCGCTTCTCGCTTGACCGAGTGGGGCTACCAGGCGATCGCGGTGGATCTCTTCGGCGAGGAAGTCAGCGGTGGCGGCCTCGGCAGCACCACCGCCGCGATGGCGGGCTACCTCGAGGACCGGGCCGCGCTTGGACAACGCCTCACCACGGTGCTAGACGCGCTGATGGCCGCACCCGAGGTGGACGCCGGACGCGTCGCGGCGATCGGCTTCTGCTTCGGCGGGCTGTGCGTCCTCGATCTGGCTCGCGGCGGACACCCGCTGGCCGGGGTTTGCGAGTTTCCACGGCCTACTGACCCCACCTCCCGGCAACACCCCGCGCAATGTCACCGCCAAGGTGATGGTGTTCCACGGGTGGGACGACCCCTACGCGCCTCCTGAGGACGTCGTCGCCCTGGGCCGGGAGTGCTCCGGCCGCGGGATCGACTGGCAGCTGAACGCGTACGGCAACACGATGCACGCGTTCATGGCGCCCTGGGCCGACGATCCGGAGCGCGGCATCCTGCACAGCGAGTCCGCGGCGCGCCGCGCATGGGCCTCGCTGGAATCCTTCCTCGACGAGAGCTTCCGTCAAGAGCCCCCAGCTCACTGAGTCCCGACAATGGCTGCGGGGAAAGTGATTCGACGCGTGAGCGGCGATAGCGATCCGGCACCTCGTTGACGACGTCCTGCCCGGCGCGAAGATCCGACGCGCCCTCAAGTACAGATTCCTGCTGTGATGGCGGAGGCCTAGCAGTTTTTGTCGGACCTTCGAACTAGTATTCGATGTATGGGTGAGGTGTCCGGCGCGGTCGAGGTGATCAGGTCGCAGCTTGCGGTCCTCCAGGATGCCGCCGGGGG
>NZ_CACSIP010000057.1 GCF_902705885.1 Mycolicibacterium austroafricanum
GCGGTGCCCTCAGCGCGCGGAGCGCGGTGCCCTCAGCGCGCGGAGCGCGGTGCCCTCAGCGCGCGGAGCGCGGTGCCCTCAGCGCGCGGAGCGCGGTGCCCTCAGCGCGCGGAGCGCGGTGCCCTCAGCGCGCGGAGCGCGGTGTCGTCAGCGCGGTGCACATCTTGCGCAGGTCGAGCAGGCCGCCGAAGACCGAGGTCGGCATGCCGGCGCACCCGGTCGCCTTCGCGGGAACCGTGGCCGGGGCCGGAGAAGCAGGGGCGGTGGGCGCGTTGCCCCACACCTGGGCGGCCATCCCCTTGGCGCCGCACTTGGGCCAGGCCTTGATGCCCTGGGTCCGCAGGACGTTCTCGGCGACCCGGATCTGCTCAGAACGGGACGCCGTCGCCGGGTTGCCCACGCCGCCGTTGGACGACCAGGTCGCCGGCTTGAACTGCAGACCGCCGTAGTGGCCGTTGCCGGTGTTGATCGACCAGTTCCCGCCGGATTCGCACTGCGCGATCGCGTCCCAGTTGACCGAGTCGGCGTGCGCGGTGGCGGTGGAGCCGTCGAGTGTCATCGGGATGACGGCGAGCGCTCCGGAGATCGCGGTGGCCATCAGGCCTTTGGTGACAACCTTACGAATGTTCATCTCTGCGGTCCTTCCCCGACCGTTGTGACTCAAGGCCCGCAAGTGAAGTGGTGGCGCGCTCTCACGCTGCGGTTATCCGGTCTGTCGGGTGACGAGGATCACCTGTTACGCAGGAGGTGAAAGTTTTAGTAGTTGCTTATCTGACGTAAGAGACCCCTGAGAAGAAAGGGGCGGCGCCGGCGTCTGCCGGCACCGCCCCTTTTCAGGTGAGTACGGGGGTCAGCCGCGTCCACCGCAGGTCGGCCATGCGCCGATGCCCTGCGTCTGCAGCACGTTCTCGGCCACCCGGATCTGCTCTTCGCGGCTGGCATGGTGGGGCGAACCCGAGCCGCCGTTGGACTTCCAGGTGCCCATCGCGAACTGCAGGCCGCCGTAGTAGCCGTTACCGGTGTTGATCGACCAGTTGCCGCCCGACTCGCATGCCGCCACGGCATCCCAGTTGACGCTGTCCGCATTGGCGGTACCGATCGACACAGCCATCGGCGCAACGGTCAGCGCTCCCGCGATGGTGGCCAGACCAAACGTCTTGCGGATGTTCTTCAACTTCGATCCTTTCGCCAAGCGCGCGCCATCAGCGCCCGCACATGGGCGGGCACGGTGCCTGGAGTCAGGCAGGTTGATTGGGTCGCGCCGTCTCGGTCGGGCACGACAGGGGGGCGGATGTCACCTCGCCGGAGTCTCGGACCCGACGACCGGCGGGAGGCTGATCGCCTCCCGCAGGCCCCACGCACGCAGGTTCGTGGTTTTGAATTATTTGCTCCGTAGAGGCTGTTTGGGACCGTACAAAGCACTTCGCGCAAAGTCATATCGCCTCACGTCGTGTCGCACGCAAATAACGGAATGATCACAGCCGCATTCTTCGGTCGTTCGCGCAGGTCAGCTGGCGGTTTGTCGCCGGCGTAGAAACCTGCCCACCCCGGCACACACGTGAGTCAGATCACCGGTGATTTGTGAGCTGGAACACCGTCTAGGAGGTGCGGAAGGGGTATGGCAGACACGTTGACGCAGATCGGCATCACCAAACGGACGGCCGTGGCGTGTCAGACACCACGCGTGGCACGACATCGCCTCAACACCGGTCGACGATGTTGTGCCACAGGGAATTCGCTGGACAGAGAAGTGGCGCCGAGCACCGTCGACCCCCCGTCGCACAGGCCCGTCTATTGACGTTTTCTGGTTGTCCGGCAACGCCTTTCGGGTGCATTCGGGGCTAGGAACCACCCCGCTGCGGGCAGCCCATGCTCGTCCGACGGCCCCGACCGCACATTCAAGCCATCTGGACAGCGGATTCGCGTACCTCCGCGACGTTTTCACCCAATTCGACGATCAACACCGTTGCGGGACAAGCCCTTCTGGCCGGTCACGCGCAGCGAGACGCCGCAGCCAATTCTTCTGTGGTGTTCGCTTATCACGAAAATAATACGCACTAATTCGGTGGCATGAATAGGAGAATTGAGTGTGAGAATTCAGTGCTGATCACAAATGAATTTGCTAGACCAATCGCGGGGGGATCACGGCGTCCAGATCGGCCATCGTGTTCACGTTCGTCAGGGCGGGCTGCTCGGGCATCACGATCCGCTGGGTGTCGACGGCCACCGTGAGGGACCGCATGCTTCGCTCTCCGGACGCGACGAGCGCCTCGATGGTGGTGAACAGGGCGGTGCGGTAGATGCCGGCCAGGTAGTGGTCGCGGCCATCCCACGGCAGCACGACATCGGCGCCCAGGCGTTCGGCCGGCCCGGCCAAAGTGTCGATCAGCTCGGTGGTCAACTCGGGCATGTCCACAGCACAGACGAAGGCGTGCTCAAATCCGGCCTCCGCCGCCGCGCGCAGTCCCCGACCGGCGGCGAGCAGCGGACCCACTCCGCGTACATCGTCGCGGAGCACGAGTGCGGGGAGTTCGGGCAGCCTCTGGCCGGGCGCGGCGATCACGTAGACCGGGGCACATCGCATCGCCACGATCGAGACCACCCGCTCGACCAGCGTGGTCGGGCCGGCAGCGCTTTCGAAGGGCAACGTGGCCTTGTCCCGGCCCATCCGCCGGGAGGCGCCGCCCGCAAGTACTACGGCGGCCAACGGCAGGGACGACGTCACATCGGTGACGTTAGCGCACTGTGTCGACCGTCAGTCAGTCAACGGTCCAGGTGTCTTTGCCCCGGAGAAGCGACTGCAGTGCCGCCGTGTCGTGGGCTTTGGCATCACGCGCCGCGGAGAGCTGCTGACGGGCTGCGTCGTCGTAGGTCGGCTTGCTCACCTGACGGAAGATGCCCATCACCATGTGATCGAGGTTCTGCTCGGACAGCCGCGACAATGCGAACGCATATGCCGGGTCCTCGAGCTGTGCGTCATGGATCACGATCTCGGCGGCGGGCACATCGGCGGTCTTGGCGACCTCGAGACCGTAGCCCGATTTCACCACGCAGTATTCACCGTCGGCGCCGAAGGTGATGGGCTCACCGTGGCTGAGGTTGATCAGCCGCTCTTCGGCGCCTTCCTTGCGCAGCGCGTCGAATGAGCCGTCGTTGAAGATCGGGCAGTCCTGCATGATCTCGACCAGTGCCGCGCCCCGGTGGGCGGCCGCACCGCGCAGCACCTCGGACAGGCCCTTGCGGTCGGAGTCCATGGCGCGGCCGACGAACGTGGCCTCGGCGCCCAGAGCCAGCGACACCGGGTTGAACGGGTAGTCGAGCGACCCCATCGGGGTGGACTTGGTGACCTTGCCGACCTCGGAGGTGGGCGAGTACTGGCCTTTGGTGAGCCCGTAGATCCTGTTGTTGAACAGCAGGATCGTGATGTTGATGTTGCGTCGCAACGCGTGGATGAGGTGGTTGCCGCCGATCGAGAGCGCATCACCGTCACCGGTGACCACCCACACCGACAGATCTTCGCGGGCCAGCGCGAGTCCGGTGGCGATCGTCGGCGCCCGGCCGTGGATCGAGTGGAATCCGTAGGTCTCCAGGTAGTACGGGAACCGGCTCGAGCAACCGATACCGCTGACGAACGCGATGTTCTCGCGACGCAGCCCCAACTCGGGCAGGAAGTTGCGGATGGTGTTGAGGATGACGTAGTCACCGCAACCCGGGCACCAGCGGACCTCCTGGTCACTGGTGAAGTCCTTGGACTTCTGCGGTTGGTCCGTCGTCGGCACCAGGCTGGTCTTGGTCAGACCGCCGGGGGTCAGCCCCAGATCGCTTCCTACCAGGTCAGTCATGCGTTCGCTCCCACACCAGTTGCGTCGTCGGCCACTGCGGCCGGATCCTCGATGGTGGCCGCCGCCAGCCTGGCGAATTTCGCCTTCTCGAGTTCTTTCTCGCCGAGTGTTCCGTCGAGCGCGGCGTCGATGATGCCCTCGACCTCGTCGGCGAGGAACGCCATGCCCTCGACCTTGGTCACCGACTGGATGTCCACGAGGTACTTTCCGCGCAGCAGCAACGCCAGCTGCCCGAGGTTCATCTCCGGCAGCACCACCGTGGAGTACTTCGCCAGCACCTCACCGACATTGGCCGGGAACGGATTCAGGTTGCGCAGATGCGCCTGGGCGACCTTGATCCCTTTGCGCCGGGCGCGCCGGCAAGCCTCGCCGATGGGGCCGTAACTGCTGCCCCAGCCGAGCATCAGCAACTCGGCCTCACCGCTGGGATCGTCGACCTCGAGGTCGGGGACCTTGATGCCGGCCACCTTCTCCTGCCGCAGCCGAACCATCAGGTCGTGGTTCTTGGGCTCGTAGGAGATGTTGCCCGAGCCGTTGGCCGCCTCGAGGCCACCGATTCGATGTTCCAGACCGGGGGTGCCGGGTATCGCGAACTGCCGGGCCAGGGTCTCCGGGTCGCGGGCGTAGGGCGCGAACGGCTCGCCGGTCTTGGCGAAGGTGTGCCTGATCGGCTCGTAGCTGGTCACGTCGGGGATCCGCCACGGTTCGGAACCGTTGGCGATGGCGCCGTCGGACAGAATCATCACCGGCGTGTGATAGTGCACCGCGATGCGGGCGGCTTCCATGGCGATGTCGAAGCAATCCGACGGCGACCGCGGCGCCAGCACGGCCACCGGTGATTCACCGTTGCGCCCGAACAGCGCCTGGAGCAGGTCGGCCTGCTCGGTCTTGGTGGGCAGCCCCGTCGACGGTCCGCCGCGCTGCACGTCGATGACGATCAGGGGCAGCTCGGTCATCACGGCCAGTCCGATCGCCTCGGATTTCAGCGAGATGCCCGGTCCCGAGGTGCTGGTGACACCCAGCGCACCGCCATAGGACGCGCCGATGGCCGCACCGATACCGGCGATCTCGTCCTCGGCCTGAAAGGTCAGGACGTTGAAGTTCTTGTGCTTGGACAGCTCGTGGAGGATGTCGGAGGCGGGCGTGATCGGGTAGGTGCCCAGCACCACCTGGATGTCGCTGAGGTGGCCTGCGGACACCAACCCGTAGGCCAGCGCGGTGTTGCCCGAGATCTGCCGGTACTCGCCGGTCTTGAGCTTGGCCGGCGAGACCTCGTAGGTGGTCGCGAAGGCTTCTGTCGTCTCACCGAAGTACCAGCCGGCCTTCAGCGCCAGCACATTGGCCTCGGCGATGTCGGGCTTGCGGGAGAACTTCTCGCGAATGAACGACTCGCTGTGTTCGAGTTCGCGCCCGTACATCCACGACAACAGGCCGAGCGCGAACATGTTCTTGGCTCGCTGGCCGTCCTTCTTGGTGGCGCCGATGGACTCCACGGCGCCCAGTGTCAGCGTGGTCATGGGCACGGCCTGCACCACGTAGTCGGACAGCTCGTCGGTCTCCAACGGGTTGGCGCTGTAACCGACCTTGGCCAGGTTGCGTTTGGTGAACTCGTCGGAGTTGGCGATGATCAGACCGCCGTGGGGCAAGTCGGAGACATTGGCCTTCAGCGCGGCCGGGTTCATCGCGACGAGAACGTCGGGACGGTCCCCGGCGGTCAGGATGTCGTAATCGGCGATCTGGATCTGGAACGAGGAGACACCGGGAAGAGTGCCCTGGGGCGCGCGGATCTCGGCCGGGTAATTCGGTTGCGTGGCAAGGTCGTTGCCGAACAATGCAGCTTCGGAGGTGAAGCGGTCACCGGTGAGCTGCATACCGTCGCCGGAATCGCCGGCGAAGCGGATGACGACCTTTTCGAGCTTCTGCCGCGGGGCGGGATTTGTCGCGGCGCCGTCGCCGTTGGCTGTGCCGTTCTGACCCACGACCCTGCCTTTCGAAATCTAGTCAGGCTGCGCCGGTCCGGGTCGCAGATAGGGCTGCGAGCGCACGGCGCACCGTCGAACAAGTTGTACCCAATTGTTTCTGTCACCGGGAGTACCGATTATTGCACTTCTCTTAGGCTGCCCTGAAAGCGGCACACCCGTTACCGGCACGTAAAGAAGGATCGAAGTACCAGTTCAGGTGCGTGAAGCCGGGTGACGTGCGACAAATTTGTGGTTTTCGTCACGTTTTCGAGAACGACGTTCTCTAAGATTGCGGTTACTCGTCAGTAGCCGCCTGCGAGCAGCGTCGGGGGCCTCAGCCGAGTTGAACCGACCGGACCTGACGCCGCTTCTCGAGTTCGCCGGCGACGAGGTCGCTCGCCAGTTCGGCAGCCCGTCGCGGATCCGCTCCCGCGGCGCGGTTGGCCACGTAGCACGCGGTGAACATGTCGCCGGCACCCGTGGTCTGCACATCCAGCACCCGCCACGCAGCGGGAACGCGGGTGATCTCCCCGTCGGTGTAGATGTGGCACCCCTCGGAGCCGTAGGTCACCACGATCTCGGGCACCCCGAGCCGCTTGGCCACCTCCGCATCGAAGGGGCCGTCGGCGACGACGATGGCTTCGTCCTCCGCGAGCTTGAGGACGTCGAGGTGGTCCAGCAGGCCCGCGGGAAAGTGGCGATCCTCCACCAGCGGGCCCAGCCGATCGGCGCGCACCAGCCCCTGGCCGTCGTAGGCCACCCGGTGGCCGCGGTCGGAGAGCAGCTTCAGCGTTTCGGCCGGGAAGTCGGTGCGCAGCAGCGGGGCGAGGTGCACCCAGGTGGTATCGGGATCGGCGGCCTCGACTTCGGCCTGACCCCAGACGGGACCGATCGCGTCGACCGACATGTGGCGATGGTCGACGTCGTCGTAGTCCAGTCGAAAGGCGCTCGTCCGGTCCGACGGCAGGACCCGGATCAGGTCACCGAAACGTTCGAGCAGCGCATCGAACAGCGAATGATCCTGCTCAGCACCCATCGCGACGATCCGACCGGGCACGCCCGAGGCCTCCAGCGCCACCCCGGCGAAGGACGCGCAGCCACCGGGACTCCGGGGCGCACCGTCGATGACATCGATGGCCAGGTTGCCCAGCACGGTCACACCGTTGATGAACTCTTGCGGCACCGATCGTTTCCCTGATCTAGGTCGTCGGCGCGTTTTCGACACCGTGGGGCGAGATGTTATCGGGGAAAGGCCGGTTTCGACGATTTTGCGGTCACGCCGGCAGGTTGTGGGGAGTGATGACCTGAATCGGGACCGGCCGTGCCGGCTCCGTCGGCAGAGCGCCTCGCTCCTGCAGGATCAACCGCAACGCCAGCCTCGCATCGGCACGCAGGTCGTTGTGCAACACCGCGGAGATGTGCCCCTCCCGCAGCAGTCTCCGGTTGTCGGCGTCGAGGTCGTGGGCGACAAAAACCCGGCATGCCCGCCCGAGTTTCTCGAACGCCGCGACGGTCGCGAGGTTGCCGCCGCCGACGGAGTAGACGGCCTCCACCGCAGGGTGGCTCTCGAGCGCCTCGAGGACCAGTCGTTCGTTGGTCGCGTCGATGCCATCGCTGTCGCTGACCTCGACGATTCCCCGGCCGGTACCGCGCAGCCCGGACCGGAACCCGACCTCGCGCTCCCCCTCGCCGCGGAACACCGTCTGGCTCAGCGTGATGAGGACATCGGCGGTCGCGGGTCCCAGCCACTGGTCCACCAGGTACGCGGCGGTCAGCCCGGCACCGTGGTTGTCGATGCCGACGTAGCCGCAGCGCGAGCTCGCGGGCACGTCGGTCGCATAGGTCACCACCGGCACCCCGGCGTCGACCAGGCGGTCGATCGCCTCGGCCACCTCGGGCTGATCCTGGGCCTTGAGCACTACCCCGTGACTGCCGCGCAACCGCCGCAGCGCCTCGACCATCTGTGCTGTCGAACCCGACTCCCACAGGTGGAACCGGGCCCGCAGCATCGCCGGTGCGAACGCTGGCAGTTCTGCTTCGACCGCCGCCCGGAACGCGTCGGAGAAGCGCCGCGGGGTCTGCATGACGATGTCGACGAGGTACCGGCGTCCGTTGAGGCGTAGCTGTGCCCGCTGCTTGTCCAGGTCGGCGATCGCCTGGTGGACCTCAGCGACGGTGTTCTGGCGGACCCCGGGGCGGTGGTGCAGCACCCGGTCGACGGTCGCCTCACTCAGACCGGCTTGCTGGGCGATCTCGCGGACCTTGTAGCGGTGCGACACTTCACCTCCCCTCCTGCGCCTGTGCCGCTTCTCCCGCGAGCAGACGCAAAGTCGTCCACTTTGACCTCATATCGCACGAGTTTGCGTCTGCTCGCGGTCACTGAATGAGGTGTTTTTGATGGATTCATGCCGTTGATTGCGGTGCCGATCACAGCAAGACTAGCTGCCATGGGAGCACCAGTGCGCGCGACTCCGGCACCGTGGCTGGACGAGTCCGACTTCGACCTGGACGCGTTTCGCGCCGAGGTGGAACGCGACACCGACCTCGGCGACTATCCGCTCGCCGACGACGTCCGCAGCAACGTCCTCGTCTACACCCCAGACTCCATGGCCCGCGGGGACCGGCGGGCGCTGCAGTCCGAACTCATCCGGGCCCTCGGGGACGGCCCAGGGGTGGTCGTGTTCACCGGGGCATTCGATGCCGAGGTCGTCGATCGCGCCAACGACGCGTTCTTCGCGCTCATCGAGGCGCAACGGGCGAACGGGGTGGCGGCCGGCGATCACTTCGGCAAGCCGGGCGCCAACGACCGGATCTGGAACGCGGCCCAGAAGTTGGCGCTGCACAGCCCCGCGGTGTTCGCCGACTACTACGCCAACGACGTACTGGCCGTGATCTGCCAGGCGTGGCTGGGGCCCCGCTATCAGGTGACCTCTCAGGTCAACGTCGTCAATCCCGGCGGTGCGGCACAGGTTCCGCACCGCGATTACCACCTCGGCTTCGTTCCCCCGGAACACCTCGCCGGCTACCCCGCGCATGTGCACCGCACATCGCCGGTGCTGACGCTGCAGGGAGCGGTTGCCCACTGCGACATGCCCGTTGACAGTGGGCCGACGATGCTGCTGCCGCACTCGCAGCGTTTCGCCGGGGGCTACATCGCGTTCAACCGGCCCGAGTTCGTCGACTACTTCGCCCACCGCCACGTCCAGCTGCCGCTGCAGAAGGGTGACGCGGTGTTCTTCAACCCGGCGCTGTATCACGGTGCAGGCGCCAACATCTCGCCGAGAATCCGGCGCATCGCGAACCTACTGCAGATCTCCTCGCCGTTCGGACGGGCGATGGAGGCGCTGGATCGCACCGCGATGGTGCGTTCGGTCTACCCCGCCCTGCGGGCGATGCAGGCAGCCGGACGGTCTCACCGAGAGCTGGAGAACGTGGTGGTCGCCACCGCGGAGGGTTACGCCTTCCCCACCAACCTGGACAGCGATCAGCCGATCGGCAGCCTGGCACCGGCCAGCCAGGTGGACGTCGTGCTGGATGCGCTGGCCGACGACCTCCCCCCAGAGGACCTCGACGTCGCACTCGGCGACCAGAACGAACGGAGAATTCCATGACCACCCTCGGCCTCATCGGGCTCGGCCGCATCGGTGCGTTCCACGCCGAGACGCTGACCAACCTGCCGGATGTGTCCGGCCTGGTGATCACCGACGAACGGCTTGACGTCGTCAAGGAGGCGGCAGCGAAATACGGTGCCACACCGGCCGACTCGGTCGAGGAGCTACTGTCCTCGGGAGTCGACGGGGTGGTGGTCGCGGCGGCCACGCCGGCACACGCGGAGTTGACGCTGGCGGCCGTCGACCGCGGCCTGCCGACGTTCTGCGAGAAGCCGATCGCGGCCAGTGCCGCCGAGAGCGCCCGGGTGGCTGAGGTGATCGCCCGCTCGGGTGTTCCGGTGCAGGTGGGCTATCAGCGTCGCTTCGACACAGCGTTCGCCGCCGTCAAACGCGCGGTCGAGGACGGCTCGCTGGGCGCGCTGCATACCGTGCGCAGCACCACCATGGACCCCGCTCCCCCGCCGATGGACTACATCAAGGGCTCCGGCGGCATCTTCCGTGACTGCGCGGTTCACGATTTCGACGTGTTGTGCTGGATCACCGGGCAGAACGCCGTCGAGGTGTACGCCACCGGCAGCGTCCAGGGAGATCCGTTGTTCACCGAGTACGGCGACGTGGACACCGCCGCCATCGTGGTGCGGTTCGACGGCGGCGCGCTCGGAGTGGTGTCCGCGGCGCGGTACAACGGACGCGGGTATGACTGCCGACTCGAGGCCCACGGGTTCGACGACACGGTGGTCGCAGGTTGGGATCAGGGCGCTCCCGTTCGCAACGGCGACCCACGCTTCTCCTCTCCCAACGACTTCCCGACCGGACCACCACACCACTTCTTCATGGACCGCTTCACCGAGGCCTTCCGCACCGAGCTGAGCGGTTTCGTCGATGTGGTTCGGGGAGGGCCGAATCGGGGCGCCACCGTCGCCGATGCGGTCGAGGTGGCATGGATCGCCGAAGCCGCCACAGAGTCACTGCGCCGGGGCGTCCCGGTATCGCTCGAGTCGGTTCGAAAGGAGACACAGAAGTGAAGTTCGCAGGTGCACCGATCTCGTGGGGTGTGTGCGAGGTCCCCGGCTGGGGCCATCAGCTGACGCCGGAGCGGGTGCTGGCCGAGATGCGTGAGGTCGGCCTGTCGGCGACCGAGACAGGGCCGCAGGGGTTTCTGCCGTCGCAGCCCGAGGAGTTGACGACGCTGTTGGGCTCCTACGGACTCAGCTGTGTCGGATCGTTCGTCCCGGTGGTGCTGCATGACACCGCACACGATCCGGCGACCGACATCGCCGGGCCGCTCGAGTCGCTGGTGGCGTCTGCGGCGGATGTCCTCGTGCTCGCCGCGGCGACGGGGTCCGACGGGTACGACTCGCGCCCGACCCTCGACGATGCGCAGTGGTCCACGTTGTTGGGCAATCTGGACCGGCTGGCCGAGGCTGCCGCCGACCGCGGCATACTCGCGGTGCTGCATCCGCATGTCGGCACGATGGTCGAGAACCGTGCCGAAGTGCAACGCGTGCTGGACGGTTCGGCGATCCAGCTGTGTCTGGACACCGGACATCTGCTGATCGGCGGGACAGACCCGGTGCAGTTGGCACGAGACGTGCCGGGCCGGATCGCCCACGCCCACCTCAAGGATGTCGACGCGGCGATGGCCGCGCGGGTGCAGGCAGGTGAGCTGACCTACACCGACGCCGTACGTGACGGGATCTACACCCCGCTGGGCCGCGGCGACGTCGACATCGCCGGTCTGGTGACAGCGCTGCGCGCCAACGGCTACGACGGCTGGTTCGTCATGGAGCAGGACACCATCCTGGCCGGCGAACCCGCCGGCGAGGGCCCGATCGGCGACGTGCGCGCGAGTGTGGCCTACCTGCAGGACGTGTGCCGCGCGGTGGAGGTGTGAGCGCGGCTCCCGCAGCACGCCGACAGACCGGCGGCCTGCGAATCGGAGTGCTCGGCGCGTCCCGGATCGCCGAGTCGGCCATCGTCGGTCCGGCCAGGGAACTCGGTCACCGGCTGGTCGCAGTCGCGTCGCGTGACCCGTTGCGCGCCAAGGCGTTCGCCGACGCACACGGTGTGGAGCGGGTGCTGGCGTCGTACGGGGACGTGGTGAACGACCCCGAGGTCGACGTCGTCTACAACCCGTTGGCCAACGGGTTGCACGCACCGTGGAACCTGGCCGCAGTGGCTGCCGGGAAGCCGGTGCTGACCGAGAAGCCGTTCGCCCGGGACCGCGAGGAGGCACAGCGCGTGGCGGCGGCCGCAGACCAGGCTGGGGTGACGGTTCTGGAGGGGTTTCACTACCTGTTCCATCCCCTCACGCGTCGGGCCTTCGAACTCGCCGACGACGGATCCCTCGGTGAGCTGACCCATGTGGAGGTCCGGATGGGTATGCCGGCACCGCCGCCCGAGGATCCGCGGTGGTCGCTGGAGCTCGCCGGTGGCGCCCTGATGGATCTCGGCTGCTACGGCCTGCACGTCATGCGTCGGTTCGGCGCACCGAGAGTCGTCGGAGCCACGGCCGGACACTGCGAACACGCCGGCCCCGACGTCGATGCGCGGTGTGACGTGGAGCTGGAATTACCTGGCGGCGCCACCGGGTATTCGGCCAACTCGATGCTCGCCGACAAGCACTCGTTCACGCTGCGGATCGTCGGCACCCGCGGCGATGTGTTGGCGCACAACTTCATCAAGCCGCAGGACGACGACAGGCTCACCATCACCACCGAGGCCGGGACAACCGTCGAGCACCTCGGCAGCCGAGCGACCTACACGTATCAGCTCGAAGCCTTCGCCGCCCACGTCCAGCACGGCGCGCCGCTACCGCTCGACACCGCCGACGCCGTGGCCAACATGGGCCTCATCGACGACGCCTACCGGGCCGCGGGGATGAATCCCCGCTGAGCGTCGGCGGGCCGGTGGCTACCACGCGGCGAGTGAAACCGCGCCGCTCGTGCCAGCGCAGACGCAGCATCAACAGGTTGCGGTGCGCGCGCCAGCCTGCCGACAGCGGGTCACGCCATACCGGAACGGCAGGCGACTCGAAATCCCGATCCATGACCACCATTGTGCCGTGACCGGGCGGGGTCGGCCTGTCGACGCTGCGGACGATGCCGTGTCGAGACCGTGAACGTTGGCCTGCGGCCCTATGAAGCGTGCAGGTCGTATCGGTCGGCCAGCGAGGTCAAGGTGGACTCGATGCCCTCGGCGTTCTTCTTCTGCAAGCCGAGTAGTTCGATGACGATGGGCAGCTTGGCGGTGGAGTAGTCGAACGTCTCGGTCACCTTCGTGGTCGCGGGACTCACCTCGGCCAACTCCCAGCGCCAGCGGTGGCCGAGCGGATGTTGCCACTCGACGACCCGGTTCTCCTGCACCTCGGTGGCTGTCGAGGTGATCTTGTAGGGCAGGCCGTACTGCGTCATGCCGACGGTGAACTTGTCGCCCTCGGTGAGCCGGTCGGGACCCTTGACTTCGATGTCGCGCACCGTGCCGGACCCGTCGATCTCGGGATGGCGGTGAGGATCGACGATCATCGCGAAAATCTCCGCGATCGGGGCGCCGACCTGCACGCTGCGGCTGACGGTCTTCGGTCCTGCATCTTCGGTCTTCAGTGTTGACGGGGTCATTGGGGCTGCTATACCCGAATGCCCTGTCGGCCAATCGGCAGACAGGGCATTCGGCGCGCCGTTCCCGCTAGTTCTTGCCGCCCCGCAACTCGTGGGAGAGCGCCTCGAGCTCGTCACCGCCGGCCATCTGCTGTGTGAGGTGCTCGAGCGTGATCTCGTCGTAGGTGCAGTCCAGCTTCTGCCTGCCGCGGTTGAGCAGGACGAAGTGGTCACCGACCAGGTGCGCATGATGGGGGTTGTGGGTGATGAACACCACCCCGAACCCGGCCTCCTTGGCCGCGGTGATGTACTTCAGCACCACACCGGACTGCTTGACCCCCAACGCGGCCGTGGGCTCGTCGAGAATCAGTACCCGGGCCCCGAAGAACACGGCGCGTGCGATCGCGACACACTGCTTCTGACCGCCCGACAGCGAGCCGATCGGCACGTCGACGTCGGGCAGGTCGATACCCATCTTGGACAGTTCGGTCAGCGTCGTCGCCCGCATCGCGTCGGCGTCCAACGAGAACGGGAACGACTTCTTCCGGAGCTCCTGACCCAGGAAGAAGTTGCGCCACACCGGCATCAACGGCACGACGGCCAGGTTCTGGTACACCGTCGCGATGCCCTTCTCCAGCGCGTCCGCCGGTGAGCCGAACTTGGTCGGTTCGCCGTCGACGAGCAGTTCACCGTCGGTCTGCTGATGGAGCCCGGAGATGATCTTGATGAGCGTGGACTTTCCGGCACCGTTGTCACCGAGGATGCCGGTGACCTCGCCGGCGTGCACGCGCAGGCAGATGTCCTTGAGCGCGGTGATGTTGCCGTAGGACTTGCCGACGTTCTTCAGTTCGACAAGCGGCACGTTGCCGCCCGAAGGGGCGTCGCTGCTGGGTTTTTCGACTGTGGTGGTCACCGAGTCACCTCTTTGCTGCGTAGTTGCGGAAGGCATTGTTGGCGATCACCGCGAACAGCAGCATCGCGCCCAGGAAGAACTTGAACCAGTCGGGGTCCCAGCCTGCGTAGACGATGCCCTGGTTGGTCATACCGAAGATGAATGCGCCGATCGCGGCACCGATCGCTGTGCCGTAGCCGCCGGTCAGCAGACACCCGCCGATGACTGCGGCGATGATGTAGAAGAACTCGTTGCCGATGCCCTGGCCGGATTGCACGGTGTTGAACGAGAACAGCAGATGCATGCCGACGAACCAGGCGCAGAAACCGACGAACATGAACAGGCCGATCTTGACAGCCGTGACCGGAACACCCACGGCGCGTGCGCTTTCCTTGTCGCCACCCACCGCGAAGATCCAGTTGCCGATCTTGGTCTTGAACAGCACCCAGGTGGCGACGGCGGTGAAGACCAACCACCACACCACGGTGATGCGGATGCTCACGCCGAACACCGTGAACGACGAGGCGAACACCGCACGTGCCGAATCCCAGCCCTGCATGTCGCTGACGCTCTGGGTGGCGACCTGACCGGCGACCAACTTGGTGACGGCGAGGTTGATTCCGGCGAGCATGAAGAAGGTGCTCAGCGTGATCAAAAAGCTGGGGATCTTGGTCTTCATCACCAGGAAGCCGTTGAAGAATCCGACCGTCAATGCCAGGACCAGCGCCAACGCGGCGCCGACCCAGAGGTTCAGATGCAGGTTGTAGGCCAGCATCGACGCCGCCAGTGAACTGAACGTCACTGCCACACCGGTCGACAGATCGAACTCGCCGCCGATCATCAGCACGGCCACACCGCAGGCCATGATGCCGATGGTGGAACTGGCGTAGAGCACGGTGGCCAGCGAGGAGGCCTCGCGGAACGGTTCTGCCACGATCAGGAAGAGGACGAAGATCCCGATCGCGCCGATCGCCGCGCCCACCTCGGGACGGATCAGTAAGCGCTGCACCCGGTTACGTTCCTTGACCCGCTCGTCGCGAACCGCCTTGTGGGGCGCCACGTCCATCTCTGACTGGGTGGTCATCAGCGCGTTCCGTTCCTTGCGTATTCGGCCACCGCGTCGATGTTGGTCTGATCGATGAACGCCGGGCCGGTCAGCGTGGGCTGGCCTCCACCGAGCACGTTGCCGTTGCTCAGGTACAGCCACAGCGAGTCCACCGCGAGGTAGCCCTGCAGGTACGGCTGCTGGTCCACAGCCCACTGCACGTCCCCGGACTCGATGGCGCCGACCAACGCGGCGTTGGTGTCGAAGGTGCCGATCTTGGTTTCGCTGCCGGCCCTGTCCGCCGACTGAACCGCGGTGAGCGCAAACGGAGCACCGAGGGTGACGACGTAGTCGACGCTGGGATCCTGTTGCAGCTTGGCCGTGATCGTCGATTCCACCGACGGCATGTCCTTGCCGTTGACGTTGAGGACCTCGGTTGCCGGGAAGGTGTCTCGGACACCGGCGCAGCGCGCTTCCAGGTCCACATGCCCCTGTTCCTGGATGACACACAACGCCTTGGTCGCGCCCTCGGCTCGCAGTCGGTCACCGACCCCCTGTCCGGCGATGAAGCCGTCCTGACCGAAGTACTCCTTGACGCCCATCTCCTTCCAGGAATCCATGCCGGCGTTGAACGCCACGACCGGAATACCCTTCTCCGCAGCGGCATTCACCGCGGCCTGCATGGCATCGGGCTTGGCGAGCGTCACCGCGATGCCGTCGACCCCGCTGTCGATCGCGCTCTGCACCAGGTTGGCCTGGTTGGGCGCCTCCGGGTCGTTGGAGTACCGCAGTTCGATGTTGTCTTTCTTGGCGGCGGTCTCTGCGCCCTTGCGGACCAGGTCCCAGAAGGAGTCACCGGGCACCTCGTGGGTGATCATCGCGATCGTCATCCGGGGGGTGTCCACGGTTCCTCCGCCGGACCCGTCGCCGGATCCCTCTGGCGCTCCACCGGTCGAGGAACACGACACGATCCCCAACGCCAGGACGCCCGCTCCGGCCACCGCCGCGAGTCGCTTGAACGTCATTGTCTCTCCTTGTCCTCGAGATCGCCGCGACGCCTGCCGAACCACCCGGGTCCATGACGAGCGACACGCTTCTCTGGTGATGTAATACGCCTCACAGTGGAAAGTCAAGAGTTTGTCCTGACATTAGGACTGCAAGTCATTTGCGGGTTAGCATCGACGCAGATCACGGCACCGGCGGTTGAGCCGCGACACCGTCCGGCGATATCACCGCTGTGCACGAGATCGGCACGAACGGCCCACGGTACGGACCATTTCCAGCGCGAGAGCGGAGACACGCATGCCCCGACACATGGATCTGCCACTGACGGGGACACCCCGGTGAGCGCCTTTGAGCTCGCGGTGTCGTCGGAGATGGTCTTCACCGAGCTGCCGATACTCGACCGCGTCCGCCGCATCCACGACCTCGGCTTCGCGGTCGAGATCTGGAGTTGGCACGACAAGGATCTCGACGCGTTGGCCGCCACGGGCGCCACGTTCACGTCGATGACCGGTTATCTGCACGGCGACCTGATCGACCCGGCGTCCGCCGACGAGGTGATCCGCACCGCCGAGGCGAGCATCGAGGCCGCAAAGAGGCTGGGAGTGACCCGGCTCAACCTGCACACCGCCGAACTCGTCGACGGTCAGGCCGCCCGCCCTCGGCAACGCGCCACCGGCCAGATGTGGCTCACCGCGGCGCGCACGCTGGAGCGCATCGGCGAGCTCGGCGCCGCGGCCGGTGTGACGTTCTGCGTGGAGAACCTCAACACGGTCGTCGACCACCCCGGGGTGCCGCTGGCCCGCGCCAAGGACACCCTGGCGCTCGTCGAGGGCGTCGCGCACCCGAACGTGAAGATGATGCTGGACCTCTACCACGCCCAGATCGGCGAGGGAAACCTCATCGAGTTGGTGCGCCGCTGCGGCGACGCCATCGGCGAGATCCAGGTGGCCGACGTCCCGGGCCGCTGCGAGCCCGGCACCGGTGAGATCAACTACCCGGCGATCGCCGAAGCGTTGCGCGCCATGGGATATACGGGCACCGTCGGGCTGGAGGCGTGGGCGTCCGGCGACAGCGAGGCGGCGCTGCAGTCCTTCCGGGCCGCGTTCTCCTGACCCCCGCCGGAACGGTATTCCAAGCGGGAAATCTCGAAAAATCCTCGCCTGGAATAACGTTCCGGCGAGGGGTGGGCTAGCGGTCGACGAGCGTGGTGTCGAAGTAGTAGCGCGACGCCCGGTAGCAGTGGTTGCCGAACTCGACCGCCACTCCGGAGTCGTCGAACGCGGTGCGCGCCATCGTCAACAACGGAGCGTTGGGTTTCTCGTCGAGTAGCTGCGCCTCGCTGCGGGTGGCACCTCGGGCGCCGATCCGTTGACGCGCCAGCCGGATGTGCACGCCACGGGCCCGCATCGACTGGTACAGCCCGGTGCCCTCCAGTTCGTCCGCGCCGGGCGCGATCTCCACCGGCAGGTGATTGATCATCACAGCCAACGGCTCACCGTTGGCGCAGCGCAGACGCTGGATGGAGACCACCTCGCGGTCCTCGGCCAGGTTCAGCTCACGGGCGACCTCCTCGTCGGGCTTGCCGACGCGGTAGTCGAGCAGCCGGGTGGTGGGCTCCTGACCGGCACGTGCGAGATCGTCGAACAGACTGGTCAACTCGACGCGGCGGTGCACCGGATTCTGGACCACCTGGGTGCCGACGCCGCGCTTGCGCACCAGCAGTCCCTTGTCCACGAGTTCCTGGATGGCCCGCCTGGTCGTGGGACGCGACAAGGTGAGTCGCTTGGCGAGCGCGAGTTCGTTCTCGAAACGGTCGCCGGGCGCGAGTTCGCCCTCGCGGATGGCGGTCTCGATCGCCTGAGCGAGCTGATAGTAGAGAGGAACAGGGCTTGACCTGTCGAGCTCCACTGTCAGGGGCACGTCGCGCTCCGATCTCGAGGGGCCAGCCAAGGGTAGCTGCATCCTAGCATTTCATGATTGAAAGATAGAATGTCAGGACAAAATATTGACACCGTGTGGTGACGCGGGGCACAGTCTTCATCAGCCACCCACCTACCCGTCGGAGTGACTTTGATGACCAATCAGCCATATGACGTGCTCGCGATCGGGCGATGCGGCGTCGACGTGTACCCACTGCAGGTGGGTGTCGGCCTCGAGGATGTCGAGACCTTCGGAAAGTTCCTCGGCGGCAGCGCCGCGAACGTCACGGTGGCCGCCGCGCGCCTGGGCAATCGTGCCGCGCTGATCTCCGGCGTCGGCGACGACCCGTTCGGACGGTTCGTGCGTGCCGAACTCACCCGCCTCGGCGTGGACAACCGCTACGTCACCACCCACGGACAGTTCCCGACGCCGGTGACGTTTTGCGAGATCTTCCCTCCCGATGACTTTCCGCTCTACTTCTACCGCAAGCCCAGCGCCCCCGATCTGCAGATCAGCACGCAGGACGTCGACGCCGACGCAGTGCGCTCGGCGCGACTGTTCTGGGCGACGGTCACCGGCCTGTCCGAGGAACCAAGTCGCACGGCGCATTTCGCGGCATGGGCGGCGCGCGATGAGCGCTTGCGCGAAGAGAATGGGCAGAGCCGCAGTCCACTGACGGTCCTCGATCTGGACTACCGGCCGATGTTCTGGGCGTCGCCGGCCGCCGCGACCGAGCAGGTGCAGCGCGCCCTGACCCACGTCACCGTCGCCGTCGGCAACCGCGAGGAGTGCGAGATCGCCGTCGGCGAATCGAACCCGCACAAAGCCGCCGATGCGCTGCTCGACCTCGGCGTCGAGTTGGCGATCGTCAAGCAGGGCCCCCGAGGTGTGCTCGGTAAGAGCCGGCAATCCTCGGTCACCGTGGCGCCCAACGAGGTTGACGTCGTCAACGGCCTCGGGGCCGGGGATGCGTTCGGCGGCAGCCTGTGCCATGGCCTGCTCAACGGGTGGCCCCTGGAGAAGACCCTTCGTTACGCCAATGCCGCCGGGGCCATCGTGGCCGGCAGGCTCGAGTGCTCGACCGCCATGCCGACCTCCGCAGAGGTGGCCGAGCTGGCAGAGCAGACCGCACTGGGAGCCGTCAATGTCTGACACCGCGCTGTGCAGTGACTATTCCGCCATCACCGATCTGCGCTCCGGCG
>NZ_CACSIP010000058.1 GCF_902705885.1 Mycolicibacterium austroafricanum
CCCCACTGCCGCCGGCCCCCGCGCCGATGGACGCCCCGCTCCCGCCGGCCCCCGCGCCGATGGACGCCCCGCGCCCGCCGGCCCCCGCGCCGATGGACGGCCCGACTGNNGCGNCGGCGCCGGTCGACGACGCCGTCGCCACAGTCGTGGATTGGGACGGCGCGCACGGTCCGGTTCCCGCCGATCAACCCCAGATGTGGTCACTGCACGCCGACGTGCCGCTGCAGCCCGCGCCTGTCGACCCCGCGCTGCCACCGGCGCCGGCTCCCGCTGCGCCGGCGGTCGCCGCGCCGCCCGCACCCGCTCCGGTGGATCCGCTTGCGCCGCTGGCAGGCGTCGACGTGCCCGCCCCGGCCTACGACATCGCCAATCAGGCGGTCACCGGTGACCTGGCCCTGCCTGATGCCACCCCGCATCTGGTGAGCCCGGACAATCTTCCTCCCGGTACCACGGTCAACCCCGCTCTGGTCCCCAGCGAGAGCCCGAACGTGACGTACCTCAAGGAGATCTGGCACGCGATCCAGACCCAGGACATCACCGGCAGCGACGCGCTGCTGGCGCTGACGCAGCGCCCGCTGACAACTCCGGACACCCCGGGTGGTCCGCCGCCGAACACACCGCTCCCTGTGGGTACCGACCCGGCCGCTCCGATGCCGCCGGTCCCCGCGCCGGCTCCGGTTCTGCCGCCCGCCTGACCCGCTAAGCGGAGTTCACCCACTCGTCGGTGCCGTCGGCGAAGTACTGGTGCTTCCACACCGGTAGCCGCTCTTTCACGCTGTCCACCAGGCGCGCACACGTCTCGAACGCGGCGCGCCGGTGGTCGGCTGCCACCGCGGCCACCAACGCGGCATCGCCGATGTGCAGGATGCCGACCCGATGGCTGACGGCGATGGCACGCACGCCCGAGCAGTCGGCCGCGATCTCGGCGACGACGTCCGTCAGCGTCTGTTCGGCGGTCGGATGCGATGAGTAATCCAGGCGTTTCACCGCGCGACCGCCATCGTGATCACGCACCACACCGGCGAAAACCACCACCGCACCCGCGGCGTGGTGCGAAACCAGAGCTTCGTGCTCGGCCGAATCGATGGGTTGCTCGGTCAGCGCCGCGCGCACGACGACGGTCATCTGGTGTGGTCCTTGCCGCGGAGTTGGTCGAGCGCGTGCTCGAGGATGTCCGCGAGAACCCCGAGTCCGTCCCGCACACCCCCGGTCGATCCGGGAAGGTTCACGATCAACGTCCGACCGGCGACGCCGCACACCCCCCGGGACAGCACCGAGGTCGGTACGTGCGGAAGTCCCGCGCGCCTGATGGCGTCGGCCAGGCCCGGGATCTGGTAGTCCACCAGCGCCGCGGTTACCTCGGGCGTGGCGTCCGTCGGCGATATGCCGGTACCGCCGGAGGTGACGATCACGTCGTGGTTGTCGCGCAACGCCGATCGCAACGCCGATTCCAGGGGACCGCCGTCGGCCACGACCACAGGTGGCGACGTCGCGATACCGCGTTCGTTGAGCCAGCCCGCGATGACAGGGCCGCACCGATCCTCGTAGACGCCGGCCGACGCCCGGGTGGAGGCGATGACCACCGCGCCAGAGCGCGTCATTCGGGTCTCACCTGCCCCATGGTCCGGTCTTACCACCTTCTTTGCGGATTACCCGGACGTCGTCGATGCGCGCGGACCGGTCCACCGCCTTGATCATGTCGTAAATCGTCAGGGCGGCGACGCTGACTGCCGTCAACGCCTCCATCTCGACGCCGGTGCGGTCGGTGGTGCGGACCGTCGCGGTGATGCCGACCGACCCCGGCGCCTCGGCGCCTCCCACGGTGAACTCGACGTCGACACCGGTGATCGCCAAGGGGTGACACAGTGGGATGAGATCGCTGGTGCGCTTCGCGGCGAGGATTCCGGCCACCCGAGCGGTGGCCAGGGCGTCACCCTTGGGGAGCCCGTTGGCGCTGATCATCGCGACGACATCGGGTCGGGTGCGAACAGTTCCCGCGGCAACTGCGATGCGTTTGGTGACGTCTTTGGCCGTGACGTCGACCATGTGGGCCGCGCCCGACTCGTCGAGATGCGAGAGATCCGAATGGTCATCCCAACGACCGGAGCCCACCGATCAGCCCGCCGTTACTTGTTGATCACCGTCGAGGATTGGACGAAGGGAAGCTCGTCGGCCGGCAGCGGGAACGTGATGTCACCGAACGGCGACAACGCCCCGGTCCGGTCGGCGGCCAGTTCACTGACCGCGTGATCATCGACGTCGGTCGTCGGCCAGCCCGGGTCGACGTATCTGGTCTTCTGCCGTTTCTGATCAGCCACCCCCACATTGTGGCAGGCCGCTCGCCGGCTGGCGAGGCCGGGACGCTGCTTTACGCTGGTCACGATGAGCGCTTGCGCGAAGAGTAGAAGGCCGCGAGTGAGCGCGTGCGCGAAGACCAGAGGACACCAATGAGCGCGAAGAGCCCGGGCGTGCCACTGGGCGCCTGGCTGGCCGAGCTTGATGACGAGCGGCTGATCCGGCTGCTGCGGTTGCGCCCCGATCTCACCCAGCCCCCGCCGGGCACCATGGCCGCCCTCGCCGCCCGCGCGGCGGCACGTCAGTCGGTCAAGGCCGCCACCGACGACCTCGACTTTCTCCACCTCGCAGTGCTCGACGCCCTGCTCACCTTGCATGCCGACACGACCGCCGTCACCATGACCGACCTCACGGCATCACTGGGCGAACTGGCCGATGGCGTCGCGCTCGGCACCGCCATCGAAGGTCTGCGGGATCGGGCGTTGGCCTGGGGCGACGACGCGCTGAGGGTGGTCGCCGAAGCCGTGTCCGGCCTGCCCTGGTACCCCGGACAGACCACCGCGGAGAGCACTGCGCTGTCGGCCGCCGAGATCAGCGAGGCGCTCGAAACCGTCGACGATGCTGCGCGGGAGTTGCTCAACAAGCTGCTGGAAGGGTCTCCCGTCGGCCGGACCCGCGACGCGATGCCGGGCACGCCACCCGACCGTCCGGTGCAGCGCCTGCTCACCGCCGGATTGCTGCGCCGGGTGGACAACGACACGGTGATCCTTCCCAGGCTGGTCGGCCAGGTGCTCCGCGGCGAAGTGCCGGGGCCCGTCAGCCTGACCAGGCCTGATCCCACGGTGTCATCAACCGGCGCCCGCGACGTCGACGCGGTAGCCGCCGGAGCCGCGCTCGACCTGCTGCGCGAGGTCGAGATCCTCATCGAGACACTGAGCGCCGCCCCGATTCCCGAACTTCGCAGCGGCGGCCTCGGCGTACGCGACGTCAAGCGCCTGACCAAGCTCACCGGCATCGAGGACCGTCGGCTGGGGCTGGTGCTGGAGGTGGCCGCGGCTGCCGGACTGCTCGCGCCTGGAATGCCCGAGCCCGACCCGCCCGACGGTGTGGGGCCCTACTGGGCGCCCACCGTCGCCGCCGACCGGTTCGTCGAGTCACCGACAGCGGTCAAATGGCACCTGATCGTCTCGGCATGGCTGGACCTGCCGGGCCGGCCCAGCCTGATCGGCAGCCGTGGACCTGACGGCAAACCGTATGCTGCGCTGTCGGATTCACTGTTCTCCACAGCCGCTCCGCTGGATCGCAGGCTGCTCCTCGACACCCTCGACGACCTGCCGCCAGGGTCGGGGGTCGACGATGACAGCGCTTCGCGGGCCATGGTGTGGCGTCGGCCCAGATGGTCGGTGCGGCTTCAACCCGAACCGGTGGCCGCGCTCCTCGCCGAAGCGCACGCTGTCGGCGCCGTCGGCCGCGGCGCCCTGTCCACACCGATGCGCCGCATGCTCGCCGGAGAGTCCGACGACGCCGTGATCGCCGCCATGTCCAAGGTGCTGCCCGCGCCCATCGACCACTTTCTGCTGCAGGCCGACCTGACGGTCATCGTGCCGGGTCCGCTGGAGCGCTCACTGGCCGAGCAACTGGCGGCGGTGGCAACCGTGGAGTCCGCAGGGGCGGCCATGGTGTACCGCATCACCGAAGGCTCCGTCCGACGAGCCCTGGACACCGGGAAAACGGCAGGCGAGCTGCACGCGCTGTTCTCGAGACATTCCAGAACCCCGGTGCCGCAAACCCTGACGTACATGATCGACGACGTCGCGCGGCGCCACGGTCAGCTCCGGGTGGGCATGGCTTCCTCCTTCGTGCGCTGCGAGGACGCCGCCCTGCTCGCACAGGCGGTCGCGGCGCCGGCGACCGAATCGGTGGAGTTGCGCACGCTCGCGCCGACGGTGGCGGTGTCGCAGGCACCGATCGCCGAAGTGTTGGCCGCTCTGCGAGGCGCCGGTTTCGCCCCGGCCGCCGAGGACTCGACGGGCGCGATCGTGGACCTACGCAGCCGTGGTTCGCGGGTTCCGGCGCCGGGCCGTCGCCGTGGGTACCGGCACAGTGCGACGCCGACGGACCAGACGCTCGGCGCGATCGTGGCGGTGCTGCGCAAGGCCGCGTCCACTCCGTCGGGGATGCGACTGGACCCCGCGGTCGCGATCTCGGAGCTGCAGTCCGCCGCCCACCATCAGGAGTCGGTGGTGATCGGCTACGTCGACCCCGCAGGCGTGGCGACGCAGCGGGTGGTGGCGCCGATCAACGTCCGAGGCGGCCAGCTCACCGCCTACGACCCGGCTTCGGGGAGGGTCCGTGAGTTCGCGATTCATCGCGTGACTTCGGTGGTGTCCGCAGAATCCGGATAGACCCTGGCTTACCGGTACACCTCCACCGTCACGAAGCCTGGGATCAGTGCACTCAAGTTGGAGTCGTCGGTGACGTTGATCTGCAGAGTCCGAGTGACGAACAGAGCCAGAATTCCGCCGCCGAACTGCGTTGCCCTGAACGTCACCGCCTCCAGCGCCTGCTTGTACTGAGAAATGGTGGCCGTCCCCGACAGCGTCAACTCTCCTGTGCTGCTGTTCCAGGAGCTCACCGCGACCGGGTTCCCTGCGATCGGGACGTATGCCAAGGTGTCACCGCTCTTGCGGTTGCCCGTGATCGTCACGGTTGCACCGGTCAGCACAGTGGAGTCGAAATCGACGATTGTGGCCAGCGTGATCGGCTTGACCGTATCCCCGACGTTGGGGAATGACAGGCCGGCTAGTCCCAGAACCACCACAGTCGGCCGGTCCGGATTCTTGACGCCCGCGACGACGATCGCCGGGACGAGAGCACTGACGCCGGAGTCGTCGATGACGTTCATAGTCAGCGTCCGAGGTAGCAGAGCGCCGCCGGTCGCCGAGAAGGTCACCGCCTCCAGCGCCGCCTCGTACTGCGCAATCGTGCCGGTTCCCGACAACGTCAGCGTGTCCGTGCCGTTCCAGGACGCAATGATGGGGCTTCCGGCCGGCGCGGCGTAGCCCAACGTGTCACCGGCCTGGCGACCCAACCCGACCTTGACCGTGGCACCCGTCAACGTCGTCGAGTCCAGGTCCCCGATCTCCACCACTGGTGCCACACGGACTCCGGCCTTGCCGATGGTGTGGATCGGCGGGAGCGAGAGCACCACGACCGTCGGGGGCAGCGGCGCAATCGTATTGGCGAAAACCGTACCCGGGATCGGATTGGTGTCCCCGTCGGCCTCGGTGACGGTGATGGTGACCGTCCGGGTGAGGCCCACCTGGCTCGCGCTGAAGGTGATGGCCTTGAGCGCCTCTTCGTACTGCGCGACCGTCGCCACCCCCGACAATGTCAGCGTCCACGCGTTGGTCTGCACCACGGTGATCGGATTTCCCTCTGGCGCAACGTAACCCAGGGTGTCTCCGCTCAGTCGACCCAGCGTCTCGATCCTCACTGTCGCGCCGGTGAGTTGCCCGTCGTCGGCATTGGCGATGCTCACCGACGATACCAACTTCACCGGAGCCTTACCCACGATGTGAATCGGTACGCCGATCGGTGTCACGAGGAGCGGCAACTCGATGACTATCCCAGGCAGCACACCAACGGCGACGAACGCGGGGAGCAGGCTCTCCTTGTCCTTGTCGTCGGTCAGGTTGATCTCCACCGTGCGGCCGAGCAGACCAAGATCGGTGGTGCTGAACGTGATCGCCTTCAATGCGGCCTCATACTGCGCCAGTGACGCCAGTCCGGTCAGTTCCAGGGTCCAATCGTTGACCCACGTCGCCTCGATCGTGCTGCCCAGCGGCGGAGCGTAACCCAACGTGTCCCCGTCCTGGCGACCCAAGCCGATCGTCACCACCGCGCTCGTCAACGACGACGAATCCAGATCAACGATCTCGGCGACGGAAAGCAGTTTGACCGGATCACTGCCCAGGATGTACGGCAAGCCGCCCAAGGCCACCAGCGACGGCGGCAGGTGGACCGCGGGCAGCACGGCGGCGACGACGACCGCCGGTAGGAGGCTGTTCACGTCGTGCTCGTCTGTGAGGGTGATCTCCACGGTGCGGCCGAGCAGACCAAGATCGGTGGTGCTGAACGTGATCGCCTTCAATGCGGCCTCATACTGCGCCAGTGACGCCAGTCCGGTCAGTTCCAGGGTCCAATCGTTGACCCACGTCGCCTCGATCGTGCTGCCCAGCGGCGGAGCGTAACCCAACGTGTCCCCGTCCTGGCGACCCAAGCCGATCGTCACCACCGCGCTCGTCAACGACGACGAATCCAGATCAACGATCTCGGCGATCGAAAGCAGCTTGACCGGGTCATTGCCCAGGATATACGGCAACCCGCCCACCGCCAGCAGCGACGGCGGCAACTGCAGTATTGGTTCGGCGTTGAAACTCACTGCCTGGGTGAAGTTTTCAGCTTCAGCCAGCCCGAACACGCGGGCGATGGCGTGCAGCACCTTCTGGATCGCACCGAGGCCACCGGTGAGGTTCTCGGAGTCATCTCTGACGATGACCTCGAATTCGACGGGAGCCGCCGCTCCCACAACGGGCGTGAGCGGTGTGTAGATGAACTTGCCGGTAATGACGTCCCTGAAGACGAAGCCGTCCACGGGCTGGACGATGTCGTAGGTCAGCGGGTCACCGTTGGGATCGTAGGCATCGATGTCGATGATGACCTGGCCGGTGATGATCTGTTCGGTGGTGACCGACCGGACGACCGGTGTCTTGTTGAAGAACGTGTGAGTGACCACCCGGCGGAACCAAGCCAGAAGCGCATCGGTGATCGACGGCGGGACAGGCAGTTCAGGAGCTAGCAGGGGTGAGAGGACAGTGGACACCATTGCCGTGAAGAGCTCTACTTCACCGACCTCATGCTCCGGTGGGGTCAACGAGGAGACCTCGCTCGAGGCGTTCGCGCCTCCGTCCGCCAGAGCCACGTTGGAGAAGCCGACTACGTCGTAGGCCGGGTCTACCGAGCTGCCCTCTTCCTCGAGCGACCGTGCGACGTCGGCCTGCTGGTCGCCGTCCAGTTCGTAGGATTGACCGGCATCATCGGTGGCCTGACCGGTGCCACCCTCAGCCGAAGACTCCTCGACGGTGGACACACGCTTCGCATCAATGGCTTGCGAGCCGGCTTCTTCTGAATCCGAGCCGGCCCCTCCCTGATCTTTGGCCTCGTCATCACCCGCGTCAAGATCGTCATCGGGGGCTGTCGACTCGCCCGAGTCCGCGTCCTCGTCGGCCTCCTCGGCCTCGGCCTCGGCGGCTTCAGCGGCGGCTTCGGCGTCAGCGGCAGCGTTGTCGGCGTCAGCGGCAGCGGCGGCGTCGGCGGCGTCGGCGTCAGCGTTGTCGGCGTCGGCGTTGTCCTGATCCGCAGAGTCCCCGGAGTCGGAGTCCTGCCCGCCGCCGTCGGAGGGGGATGTGGAAGCTGCTGTTGATTGTGAAGGGGTTCCGGATCCCGAGTCCGACGCCGACGAGTCCGAAGCACTGTCAGCAAGAGCTACACCGGTCGCGGAGTTTGCGACGGCAAACCCGATGCCAAGCGAGACCGCCAGCGCGCCCACCCGCCCAATATTTGCGGCATAGCTCGACGAACCCTTTTGTGCGTGTTTCGGCGATCCGACTGACCGGCCACCGTCGAGAAGGTCTTTCGCCGCCCAAAACCCCTGCGCGCGATCAAGAGCATCCTTGCGCGCAAACCTGTGGCGGGCCTGAACTGCAGTCATCTGTCGGTCTCCGTTAGTCGCTCGGTCCCCCCTCGCGGTGCGGTGGCCCCCTGTTTAGAGATGGCGCCGGGCAGGACGATGCCGTTTGATTCCGTGCGCGAGTATTCGCCGCGTCATCGCACTCCCCGACTCAATATTGCTGAAGTCAAATAGCTGAGCAGCCGCTCACGTTGCCAGCTCTTGCCCAGGATGGACATTAGAGCAAAATCATGACGTGTATCACAATTATCGAAACACTCATTGATTGTTCAAGTATATTGAGGCCCACCAATTCGTTTGACATGGCCATATACGCCGCTGATCAAATTGTCGATCACGAAAATTTCTGACGGCTGCCTGGTCCTCGTCTGTCCGATCTGCCGAGCGGAAAACGACATCAGCCAATGTCTCGGACCGTCGGCGAACGTCGACAGCCCGGCGCTCTTCGTTTGCCAGTACTGCGAGCCGCCGTCTGTCCAGACCGGCAGGCGCACTTGCCGTCGAGTTCGGACGTGACGGGACCGGCCTATGGCCGGAGTCACCGTTCGTCGACTCCACCAAACGACCTGGATAATGGGAAAACGTGACTTTTCACCGGAGCAATCACGAGGTGGCGTGTGTCTGACGGACCCCTCATCGTGCAGTCCGACAAGACGGTGCTGCTCGAGGTCGACCATGAGCTCGCCGGAGACGCCCGGGCTGCGATCGCCCCCTTCGCCGAGCTGGAACGCGCGCCCGAACACATCCACACCTACCGGATCACACCGCTGGCGTTGTGGAATGCCCGCGCGGCCGGACACGACGCCGAGCAGGTGGTCGACGCTCTGGTCAGCTTCTCCCGCTACGCGGTGCCCCAGCCGCTGCTGGTCGACATCGTCGACACGATGGCCCGCTACGGCCGGTTGCAGCTGGTCAAGAGTCCGGTGCACGGCCTGATCCTGGTCAGCTTGGACCGCGCGGTCCTCGAAGAGGTCATGCGTCACAAGAAGATCGCCCCGATGCTGGGGGCACGGATCGACGACGACACCGTCATCGTGCATCCCAGCGAGCGTGGACACATCAAGCAGCTGCTGTTGAAGATCGGCTGGCCGGCCGAGGACCTCGCCGGCTACGTCGACGGTGAGGCGCACCCGATCAGCCTGGCGCAGGACGGCTGGCATCTGCGGGACTACCAGGAGATGGCGGCCGACTCGTTCTGGGCCGGCGGCTCCGGTGTCGTGGTGCTGCCGTGCGGGGCGGGAAAGACGCTGGTCGGAGCTGCCGCCATGGCCAAGGCCGGAGCAACGACGTTGATCCTGGTCACCAACACCGTGGCCGGCCGGCAGTGGAAGCGCGAGTTGATCGCCCGGACCTCGCTGACCGAGGAAGAGATCGGCGAGTACTCCGGCGAACGCAAGGAGATCCGGCCGGTCACCATCGCGACGTACCAGGTGATCACCCGCCGCACCAAAGGCGAGTACAAGCACCTGGAGCTGTTCGACAGCCGCGACTGGGGCCTGATCATCTACGACGAGGTGCACCTGCTGCCCGCACCGGTGTTCCGGATGACTGCCGACCTGCAGTCACGCAGGCGTCTGGGGCTGACCGCCACGCTGATTCGCGAGGACGGCCGCGAAGGCGACGTGTTCTCGCTCATCGGGCCGAAGCGCTACGACGCGCCGTGGAAGGACATCGAGGCCCAGGGCTGGATTGCGCCCGCCGAGTGCATCGAGGTGCGCGTCACGATGACCGACAACGAGCGGATGCTCTATGCGACCGCCGAACCCGAGGAACGCTACAAACTGTGCGCGACGGCGCACACCAAGATCGCGGTGGTCAAGTCGATCCTGGAACGGCACCCGGCCGAGCCGACGTTGGTCATCGGCGCCTACCTCGACCAACTCGATGAACTCGGGGTCGAACTCGATGCTCCGGTGATCCAGGGGTCAACGAAGACCGCCGAGCGTGAGGCTCTCTTCGACGGTTTCCGCCGTGGCGAGATCCGCACCCTCGTCGTGTCGAAAGTCGCCAACTTCTCCATCGACCTGCCGGAAGCCAGTGTCGCCGTTCAGGTCTCCGGAACCTTCGGGTCTCGCCAAGAAGAAGCTCAGCGCCTGGGCCGGCTGCTGCGCCCGAAGGCCGACGGCGGCGGCGCGGTGTTCTACTCGGTGGTCTCACGCGACAGCCTGGATGCGGAGTACGCCGCGCACCGGCAGCGCTTCCTCGCCGAACAGGGCTACGGATATGTCATCAAGGATGCCGACGACCTCCTCGGGCCCGCGATCTGACCTGTGCCGTCAGTTAGATCACAGTCAACAGAAGTAGTGTCGTATTGCTATCGAGGCCTTGTTGGTCTTGTGTGACAAACGTTATCGAACGCACACCCGTTTGGAAGAGTCCGCTCGATGAGAACCTGACCGACCGAAGGACGGTTTCGTACTCGTCGACGGTGCCCAGGCCGGACAACGCCAGCACGCCCCCGCTATAGGTTCCGTCGATCGCCCCGGTCGGAGTGAAGGACAACGTGTCGTTTTCGGGGTTTTCGATCGTGACGACCGCTCCCTGCAAGAACGATGACTCGTCGACGATGAGCGTGGCGAGACCTGGGCTCAAGAGTTGCGGCGAGGTCCCATTGATGTAGGTGCCGAGCAACGCTGTGGTGAGTAACGGCGGCGTGTTAGCAACGACCGTCAGCGTGGTTAGTCCCGGCACACTCGTTGCCCCTTCGGCATCGGTGACCGCGAAAGCAATGGCCTTGACCGACGCCAACAAGGTCCCACTAGATGCGTAGGTGACCGATCGCAGGGCCTCCTGATACTGCTGTATGGTCCCGGTTCCCGACAACGTCAGCGTGCCTGTCACGCTGTCGTAATCGCCTGTGATCAAGCTGCCGTCAGGAGCGGTAAAGGCCAGGACGTCCCCGGTGGTGAGACCCCCGTTGATCGTCACCGTGGCACCCGTCAAGTTCGCCGAATCCAGATCAATCAAGCCAAGCAGCGAATCCACTGTTACCGCAGTGTTTCCCGCGGTATAAATCGGGCCCACGGGGGTGGCCACCACTAAAGGCGCCAAATTGACGGGTGCCGCCAAGACCGTGACGACTACGTTCGCCGGCAATAGACTCGGTGTGCCCTCGGCGTCAGTCACGTTGAACGACAATGTCTTCAGCGACGCTAGCGCCTCCGAGCCCGTCGACAACGTCACCGACCGCAGCGCCTGTTCATACAATGCGATGCTCGCGGTCCCCTCGAGTGTCAGTATGCCCTCGGCGCTGTCGTAGCTGCCGGTGATTCCCGTCGGCGCCGTGAATGACAGCACGTCTCCGGCGAGGAATCCGCCCGTGATCGCGACCGTCGCTCCTTGCAGTGAGGTCGAATCGAGATCGAGCACGCTGACCGCCGGATCGACGACGATCGCGCTGTCACCGGCGGTGTATGAAACGTTGGCGACAGAAGTCGTGACCAATGGCGCGATCTCCAGCGGAGACGTCACGATCGTGACGGCCACGAGACCTGTTCCACTGACATTGTCCTGGTCGTCGGTGACGACGAAGGAAATGGACCTGATCGTCGCCAGCGCACCGGAGGCAGTCGAGAACGTCACCGTCCGCAACAGTTGTTGGTAAGCCGCCACCGAGGCCACTCCATCGAAAGTGAGGACACCCGCGTTGTAGGTTCCGGTGATGCCCTCCTGCGGGGTCCAATCGAGGTTTTCGCCGACCGCTGCGCCGCCCACGATCGACACCACGGCACCCGACATGTTCGGCGAGTCTGCATCCAGCAGGACCAACCCGGGATCAATCGGGACGGCTGAATCACCGGCCGTGTAGGCGACATTGACCACTGAGGTCACCACGACCGGTGTGGCCAGGACAGGCAGTGACAGGACGGTGACCGCGACCGAGCCGGGTGCGCTGACGCCTTCCTGGTCGTCGGTGATCGCAAACGAGATGGTCTTGATCGTGGCCAGTGCGGATGCATCCGTTGAGAACGTGACCGAGCGCAGAAGCTGCTGGTACTCACTGACCGAGGCGCTGCCATCGAAAGTCAATACACCGGAGGCGAAGTCAGCGGTGACACCGTCGGGCAGCGAGCCATGCGCCAACACATCGCCCACTGCCGGATCGCTGATCGTCACCGTCGCACCCGTCATGGTCGTCGAATCCGCATCGAGGACGATGAGACCCGAGTCAACTGCGACACCGGATGATCCGGCGGTATAGGAGACGTTGATCACCGAAGTCAGCACGATGGGATCGGCAGCAAGCGGCAGTCCGACGACCGTGACGGTGCTGATCGCCGGCACCAGGGACGGGTTGCCGTCGGCATCGGTGACGACGAACGTCACCGTCTTCAACCCGGCCTCGGCAGAGGTCAACGTCACCGACTGCAGAAGCTGCTGATACTCCGTCACCGTCGCTGACCCGGTAAACGTCAACACCCCACCCGAGACATCGGCAGTCACATCCGTCGGCAACGCCCCATAGCCCAGGACGTCACCCGCCGCGGCGCCACCCAACGTCACCGTCGCCGAGCCGAGTTCATCCGAATCCAGATCGGTGATCACCACCACCGGCGACACCGTGACCGCCGAACCCGTGGTTCCGGCCGCCACCGCGGTAGCCACCACCACCGGGGCCACCGACGACTCCGGCACCCCCACCACCGTCACCGCACTGATCGCCGGCAACACACTGGCATTCCCGTCAGCATCCACCACCGCGAACGT
>NZ_CACSIP010000059.1 GCF_902705885.1 Mycolicibacterium austroafricanum
GCGGCGGGGACTGTGGAGGTGGGCCGCCCGGGTAACCGGCGGCGGGAGGTCCAGCCTGCCAGTCCTGCCGATCGGTCGGCTCTGGACGCGGCGAAGCGCTGCGCGGATCGTACTGTCCCGGCGCCGGTGGCGGGGCGGGCGTGTGCCGCGCAGGCGGGGCCGTATATCCGCGCTGGGAGACGCTGTAGTCGTCCGCATTACCGTCGTGCCGATAGCTGGGTCCTGGGCGCTGAGCGTGCCGAGCTATCGACTCACCGCCGGGCGGCCGCGGTGCCGGATACCCAACCGGGGGCGGGGGCGGCGCTGTGTAGTGGTCTGGTGGTAGGTGTTCGCTGTTGTATCCGGGATCAGCTCTCCACGGCGGGGTGCTGTCCGCCGGCGGTGCGGTGTACGCGCCCGCCGGGTGGTGGCCACCGTCGAATCCTGCCGTCGCCGGGGGCGGCGCTGTGTAGTGGTCTGGTGGTAGGTGTTCGCTGTTGTATCCGGGATCAGCTCTCCACGGCGGGGTGCTGTCCGCCGGCGGCGCGGGGTACGCGCCCGCCGGGGGGACACCGTCGAAACCATCGTCGGGCACGGCCGGGCCCGCAGCGTGCGGTGAGGGCTCTACTCCGATTGGAACAGCTTGAGGGCCAGTCATTCCCGCGCCCACAGGCGCATCGGCGCCGGCCTCAGCATCGTCATCGGACGGCAGCGCGGTCACCGGGTCATCCGCCCCGGCGGCGGGCGTACCCGTCGGTTGCAGATACTGGCTGAAAAAGTCCTGATCGCTCACGGGCTCTCGATTCTCCTGCGCCACAAGTGGCCTACCTCCTCGGACTGATTCACTACAGTACATGATTAATCACTTTTGGGCACCACGTAAACAGCTATTTTGACTGATTTATCTGGTCGTGTTCACCGTGCGGACAGGCTCGGACGTAAGGGACTTAACGGCCGGGTCGGGGGGTAGTCGACCACTCAGCCAGACCTACTGTGGACATGACCGATTTCAGCGCAGACAAGATCGCCGCATCGGACCCTGGCGCAATCAGCGTCCACCATGAACCACTCTCACTGCGAACAGGGCCGCTGACGACCCTGCCAGCACTGGTATCGGTGACCGTGGCGGCTGTCTTGCTGACCTGCATCTGATGGTTGCTGCCGTGCGTCACAACAACCATCGACAACTCCATGACCGGATGATCCGCCGCCAGCGTGACGATCCGATGTTGGTCGGCATCCATGCCCAGACGCCCCAACGCCACCATCGGACTGTGCTCGCCGCGCAGAACCTGCGCCAAGCTGCTCAGCAAGTCCGCCGTAGGGACGGTAACTGCGTCGAAGGAAGCCGGCACCATGGCCGGGCCGCACAGCGGGAGCACGCGTTGGACCAAGCCCGCGAGCGTCATGCCCGGGCCCAGGCTCTCCACCGTGACGTTCTCCCCATGTCGCGCGGCGGCGACCGTCACATCACCGCGGCGGGCAATAGCTACCCGTAGATGCTCGCCGCCGCGGTGGATCAGACACGACAGCACCACATCCGGATTGCCCAGTGTCTGCACCCACAGCTTCACCTGTGGGTGCACGACATCGCCGCCGAGCAGGACACCGGCCTCCTGGAGCACCGCATAGCCCGGGTGACTCTCAGGCAGTCCGCACTCACTGACAAATGGTCGACACACGAGCACCGCGGGCAAGGTCTCCACTGCGCACAATGCCTGCACCAGCCAGAGCCCCTCGGCGGTGATCTCCAAGCTCGTCGCTGGCTGCGGCCCCGCTGCGCGCGGACCCGGACGACCCACAAATGCTGTCCCGCCCATGGTTCTTCTGTTCTCCCCGTCGTGAACGACCTTCTTGCAATGCTGCTCTCAAGCACTCGGCCCGGCCTGCCGACAGAATCGCCAGACCGGGCCGAATACCCGTCACCGAAGGTGGATGGCCACCTACACGTACTGCGCCTTGATCGACGCGTCCTTGGTGACCATTCCGTCCGCGCCGGTCAGCAGAGCAGCCTTAGCCTCCTTGAGCTTGCCGCTCAAGGCATCGACCAAGGTGATAGCGCGGGTGTAGTTCTCGCGGAAGGCATCGCCGCCGCCGCCCTGGAAAGATCCCTCGGTCATGGACTTCAACTTGTTTGCCTCGACGGCGACTTCGGCGGTCAGCGTTTCGCAGGCCTCGATCTGGTGAGCGCAGTCCTGAATCATCGGGACGTTGTATTCGATCAAACTCATGATGTTGCTCCTCTACGGCTGTTTCTGGATGCGGGATGTAGTGGTCTGGTCAGACGCTCATGGCGTCGATGGCGCTGAGGCCCGCGGCGGCGTCCTCGTCGCCTTCCTGCAGGCTCGTCTTCGACACGCCCATCTTCTGACCGTGCTCTTCTTGCATGAGCGCCTGCTGATTGCCCAGGGTCTGCAGATCTTCACCGACCCGCATCAGCGCGGCCTGGCCAGCACCCTTGAAGCCTGGTGCGACCCCTTCGAGTGCCGATCCGAGCTGCTGCACCATCGACTGCAACCGGTCCTGCTTCTCAAAGAGACCCTGCTGGGTGGTCTCCATGAGCTCCATATCGCCGGAAATCGTCATGTCCTGTAAATCCTTTCATTAACGGCTACAGCACTCTTCGTGTGCGGCGCCTGCGTGTCTGTCGAGAATGTGTTGTGCCCGTATCTTGCTCAGGGCACCCCCTTGCCCCCGGTGTTGGCAGTCACCAAACCACCGCCTCCGGTAATCACCGGCATCGTGTCGGTGCCGTTGTAGAGACTGGACGCGGCCGCCATCACAGTGGCGCCGTCGACCTGCTTTTTTTCGGAATCCTGTTGATTAGCGCCACCGGCCGCCGCAGCGCCGTGGGCCATCGGCCCCATCATTCCGCCGCCGCCCATGCTGGCCGGCATCGTCGTACCGGCCCGCGCCTGCTCGATGCGCGACCCCGTGTCGGCGCTGACCGGCGTCGCCGCGCTCACCGACGACGCCCAGGAGCCAGGACTGCGCAGCGCTGAGGCCGCCGACATCGCTCCACCCATGCCCCCGCCCCCACCAGCTCCACCGAGTGAGGCCGCGACTGCTCCCCCTGCCTGCGGTGTTTGGGTCACCCAGTCAGCATCACCCGCGGAAAAATCGGCCCCCAGATCGTCCGGTGACACATTCAGCGACGACGCCAGTGAGCTGAGCTGACCAAACGCTTGCTGCGGTAGCTCCGAGATGCTCTTGAATGGACCGCCACCGCTGAACGCTGACAGCGCCTGCGTCGGCATGCTGAGGAGTTGCGGGAACAGCCCAGTCGCGGTCTCCATCATCTGACTGGGATCGGCAGACTGGGCGCTGGGCTGGGATCCACCACCCGCCGCGCCGACAGTGCTAGGCGGAGGTGGAGGGATTGGCGGTATCGCCTGCACACCAGCCATGGAAGCCGCTTCATAGGCCGACTTGTTGGCCGCTCCCCGCATCCACATCTCGGTGTACTGACCACGATTGGCGACGATGAGCGGAGTCAGCATCCCCAGAAAGTTCGCCCCGACCAGCGCCATGTGTTCGCTCTGATTGCCGACAACTTCACCAGGATTAGGGGTTGCAGCCCGCAGCGTTTCGAATGCGTCCCCGGTGGCCATAATGCTGGCCGAAGCGTGGTTGAGCATGGTCGCCACGGTCCCCAGCCACACCAGGTGCGGGACATGGGCCAGCCTAGCCACCTCGCCCGTGACCGACGGCCAGCTGATCGACATAGCAGCCTCCACAGCCGCATGGCCGCCCAGCATGCCGATGATCGCACCGGCTAGCGCTTCGAGCTGCGCGGCTGAGGCGAAAAACGAGGCAGCTGACGGTCCCAGCCAAAAGCCCGCCGACGTGGTTTCCGGCGGTTCGGCTTGATAGGCCCCCGGTGGCATAGCGGTGCTCCCCGTCTCCCCTGCCTGGGTCCTACAGGACCGCGTTCATCAGCACCGCATTGGCGGCATCTTCGAGCGACGTCACCGTGCCGGCCACCGAGTTCGCCACGCCGTACAGCGCCTGCATTGCAGATGCCCCGGACAGCACCGCAGACACTTCCGCGCTGTACGCGGCGATCTTCGCCGCGTTGGTCGCCGAAATTTCTTCCAACCCCGGCGGCACCACAGCCGCGGCCGCGGCCGCCTGCGCCGTGTGCCCCGCAGCTTGAGCCGAAAGCCCTGCGGTCGCCGCCGCAGCAGCGGCAAGACCCACCGGATTGACAACTACTGACGTCATGGACGCCCCCTAACTAATCAGGACTCCTGCACGATAACACAGGAATAGTCACCCCGTACACATAAAGTGAACAGCCTTCGTGGCCGCCCACTTGTTTGCCAGCCATACACGCGACTAGCCTGCCTCTCTTTGATACCACCACGAATTGACGACGTTGTCATGCGCGAGTTTCCACCGCTCACCATTCATCGCCACCAGAGATCGGGCTGTAGCCTTCGGGCAACGGTGGGGTAGCCACCTGAATCACCTGGCGTCCCCCCTTCGGGTAGATCAACTCTCCGCGCCCCGGCGCCCGGGGAGTAGCCCGGATGCCGGTAACAATCGGTCCATCATCGCGGGAACCATCAAGGATGAGCACACCCGACCCAGCCGCGCTCATCCCAGAGATGATCTTGTTGCCACCCGTAGTGGACATCCAATTCTTGACCGCCGAGGCGACCAGGAAGTGGACCCCAATCTGTCTACCCCGCGACACAGCAGACTCCAAAGGAGCCACCAGCGACATCGAGCTGTACCCCGGAACATTGAGCAGCGTGAAGTCGTCAATCACAATGAAATAGCGCGGTCCACTAAAACGCCACCGAGCTCTCTCCTCGGGACTGGCATCTGCCGGCGCGGTGCGCTCGGCGAACTTGGCCGCCAGCTTCTTAGACGCCTCACCGATCTGCTGCGAGTCCGAGCTATAGAACGTCAAGTAGGCAGGATCGATGAACGCCCCCAGCTCCAGACCGACGTCAAAGGCAATAATCTTCGCGGCCTCGGGGGTGAAACTCTGCTGGATCGACGCGATGAGCGTTCTGAGCACCGTGGTGCGACCCGATTTAGCACTTCCCACGGCGTAAAAGTGCGGGCACTCAGCCAAGTTCACCCCCACCGTGGCCAGCGCGACGTCCCCGATCCCGAGCTTCAACATCCCCCGCGGCACATCGTCGAGCTCGGCGTAACTCACCTCAGCGGGCAACGTCGGCAACGTCGGCGCAGGGGCAATACCCAGAGCACTCCACCGCTGCGCGATCAGCGCGCACGTCTGCTGAACGGCATCCTGGCCGTAATCAGCAGACTCCACCGCAGGGAGCACGGCTGAGGCCACTGGCACCCCCGCCAGGAAATGCAACACCTTGCCCTTGTCCTTGATCAGACCCCGGCCTGGCTGATCAGGAACCTTGCCGGCCATCTCACGATCGCCGGCCTCGCTCTGGGTGGGCTCCTGCACACGCATCTCGACACGCGTGCCGCACTTTTCCTTGAGAGTGAGGTTCGCGGTGGCCCACTGGTCATTGGTCACCAGCAAATGAACGCCGTAGTTCAGTGCCGAGCCCGTGCCCAGCGCCACGATCCGGCCGTGCAGATCCATGTCCTCCTGTTTGAGCCCAGGAAGGTTGTCCACGAGCAGGAACACATCGCCATGCCCATCCTCTGGGATCTTGCCGGGCTTGCCGGCGAACTTGCGCGCACGAAACTCCTCCAGGTCGCAACCCGCGATCTCCCAGCTACGCACCCGATCCTTGAGAATCCGTTCGACCTCGCTGACCACGCGGGCCACCTTTTCCGCGTTACCTTGGCCCGCGATCCCGGCCACATGCGGCAATCCTGCTAACGCATCGAGTCGGCCGCCGCCGAAGTCGATACCGTAGAACTGCACCCGTTGAGGACTATGCGATATCGCCAACGACGTGACGATGGTCTGCAGCGCCGTCGACTTTCCGCTCTGCGGGGCTCCGACCGCCATCACGTTGCCCTGAGCCCTGGACAGGTCTGCAACAACCAAGTTCTGGGTATGGCCAAACGGGTCATCCGCGCGGCCGTAGGGCACCCGAAGACCCGCGTCCTCGGTCACATCCAGCCAGTCTCGCCCCCAGAACTCCTGGGCCATCTCGTCCAACGGAATCGTTGCAATATCTTCCAGCGGAGGCAGATACATCCGGTGCATCGGCCTGCACGTACGCCCCGCGCCGGCGAGCCGTCCGACCAGCGTCGAGACCACCGTCGGGGAATCGACGTCTGTCTGAGCGAGTGCCTGCTCCTCGGCCTGCTCCTGCGCAGCGCGATCATCCTCGTCATCGAGCAACTCAATGTCGATCGGCAAGGAATGCACACCCGTTTCGAAGCGGTGCGCGTCGATGAACTGCCCCTCCTGACGACGCCGCTGCGCCTTGCCTACCACCGGCGCAATGAACGGCGCTGACACGTAAAACGACCGGAACAACTGGTGTTCGTCGTCGTGCACCAGAAACCCGGTGCCCACCGGGGCGCCGATCAGATCGGTATACGCCTTCGGCGACCCAATCGCCTGGCGCGACTGCCCGGCGTCCTTGAGTTTCAACCCGATCGAGTAGGTCTGCTGGCTGATCATCCCGGCCATCCGGCCTGACTCAACCCGCTGCGAAGCATTGAGAATATGCATCCACAAACCGCGGCCTTTACGGGCCACCGTGTCGAACGTTCCGGTGAGTGAAGGCCGGATCTTGAGCAGCTCGGAGAACTCGTCCAGCACGATCACGAGAGCGCCCAGCGGCTCCAGCTCGGGACGTGTCGTCGCCCGCGCCCGTTCGTAATTGCGGACATCCTTATACCCAGCGGCTTTCAAGATGGTCTCTCGACGCACCACCTCGCCGTTGAGCATGTCCTCTAAGCGATCCAGCCGCGAGGCTGACTCTTCGAGGTTTGAAATGACACCCTGAACCTGAGGCAGGTCAGCCAGCGCCATCATCGCGGTCTCACCCTTGAAGTCGCCCAGGATCAGCTGTAACACCTCGGGGTTATGCGTCATAGCCAACGCCAGGATGAACGCCACCAACGTCTCGGACTTACCGGAACCGATCTGTCCGGTCAGCATCCCGTGCGGCCCCATACCGCTCTCGTCGGACTCCTTCAAGTCCAGCCACACCGGCTTACCCGAGGTCGGGTTCTTGCCTAATGCAGCCCGCAACCGGCTCTGCACGGTCATTTTCGACCATAACGTGTGCGGATCCCACTGCCGGGCATCCGCAATGTCGAAGAAGTCCAAGAAATCCTGACCCGCGCGAGCATCAGCGGCCCGCTCAGCAAGCAGGCGGGTCGCGGCATCTTCACGCTCGAACCGCGACATCGCTCGAGCAAAAACCTCGAACTCCACCTGCGACATCACGTCCGGTTTTGCGGCGAATTTCAGCCCTTTGGCGTACCGACTCGATACCTCGGTCATCACAGCACCTCCTCAGCGCGCAGCAAGTGGCCCTGGTCATCGAGCACGAAAGCCGTTGCCGATGTCGCCAATGCCGAGAACGTGTCTCCGGTCGCCTCCAGCACACACAGCCCGGCGAACCCCATCGCATCCACCGGCTCGCCGAGGTCACCGCTCTTGAGCACCCCGAGCAGCGGAGCGCAATTCGCACCCGGCAAGTCCACCACCACGACCATGTGATCATCCGGTGGCGGCATCCCCTCCATACGAGCCGACCACGGACCCTTGGATTGCAGCGCCGTTCCGTGCCGATCCATAAACTCACCAACATCGGAATAGATCATCCGAACCGGCCCAGAGGCATCAACCAGAACCGGATCGCCAACGTGCGGAAGCCATTTAGCGCCCTGCCACGCCGCCTCATCATCGGTGATGATCGCCATCCGGACCACATCAGGGCCGTGAAAGGCGCATAACTGGCAGACCATCGCCCGAAGCAACCCCTGAACGATCGGGCGTTGATCATCGTCGGCAGTAAACAACGCCCACCCCATCTGGTCGAACAAATGCAACGGCCGGGCAACATCGTGGACCACATTCTGCGTCAGCAGAAAGTCACGAGCCGCGATCGCCGTCGCCGTCTCACGAAACTCCGGTGGCGGAACCTTCTGGGGAGGAAGGATTTTCGTCCTGAGACGCGTCACCCCGACGCCGATGCGCACATGCCCAAAGTTCCGGTCGTTCGGGGATCGCTCCCACATCCGGGCTGTGCCGACCAGCGTTAACAGCGCCCCCTCAGAGGGGTTGGGATGGTGGTAAGCGATTTCGCGGGCCTGCGCCCGGGCACCGTCGTGGACATCTTCACGCAGCTCATCGAGAGTGCGCGCATAATCAACCCGGCTGGCCGCCAATGCCGCCGGCCGCGCCTTCTCATTCTGCCCACCGCCGCGGTTGCGCATCATCATGAACACCGACATCAGCATGATCGGCAGAATGAACAGACCACCCATGCCCATGGTGCGAGCACCGCTACGGATCATGATCACCAGCAGAACCACCACGGCGCTGACGAAAACCAAGATCCACACCCACATGGGCGGCCGAGATTGTGGCGGGCGCACCAATTCAGCCAGCTCGGGCAATGTCAGACTGCGCTCGCCAAGCTCGGGCGCACGCGCCTTTTCCTTGTCGAATCCCTGCTTGGTCATCGCGATCAGTTCCCCCCGCTCTGTAGCCGCTGCCCCGGAATGTTGATCACCGTGTCCCGTTCCACGCGGGCCGCCTGTTCCGAGAGAAGCGGTCCCGCCGGCAGCCATCGGATAACCGTCCACGGAGCCCGCGTCGGTGTCGTGTCTTTCAACCCCAGGGCTTGCTGAGTTGTACTGCCCTGGCCTGCCACATCAATTCCGAACCGCACCCCGGTGTCGCCGATCCACCACAAGGACTCCCGCCGCGGCGAGTCCGGTTCTACACCGGTAACCTGCACAAAATTCGCGCTACCCGCGCCGAGATAGACTTCATCGGCTGCGTCGTTGGCCTGCCCGGAGACCATGCGCATCACCTTGGGCTCCTCACTGACTGGGATCGGTATGCGACGCCCCGACACTGTTCTCACGCTGGCCTGCGCTTCGTTGGCGTCCTTGCTCCACACCACGCAGGTGACAGGCTCTACAGCCTTGTCCAGCAATGTCAGAGGACCCCTGGGGTACTTCGAGACGTCGAAGCCCACCGCCTGCGGGGCATCAGCCACAACGTGCGGTGCGGCGTCAAGCACACGTCCCTGCCCGGATGGGTCCGCGTTGCTCAACATCAACGCCACCGTCTCGGGTATCAATTGCATGCCAGCAGGCAAGGCCACAAAGAACTGCTGCTGCCCGTCGGCGGACACGGACCGAACTACCGACCCCGACACGACCGGCAGCTGCGCCTCGGCGTAGCCGACAGGCCCCCCAGCGTTCGGCACCGCCGGAACCCGTAGGGGTGCAGTCGGAATCAGCGCTTCAAAGAGCGCTTTGGACATCGGTGCCGGCCGCACGCTTCCGGCCTGAATGCCCAGCGCCAGGGTCACCGGCCGATCAGCGAGGTCGATGAGCGAGCGGTGGCCATCGGTCACCAGATACACCGAACCGCCATAATTCATCAACACTGCCTGAGGGGAATGCATCTCGTGTGACCAATCGCCCAACTCCAAGTCGCCGCCGAGCACCGTCACCGAGGGCTTGCTCTGCGGCCCACCAGAGCCAAGCCTGTCGCACAGCCCCCAACCGGTCGTCTGCGGAGTACGCGGCGCCAAATCATTGGGGGCGCCGACGATGCCGACCATCGGGCCCATCGGACGATCCTCGATCTGAGCCATCGGGACCAGCTTGGGAGACACATCCTGACCCAGGATCAGACGTGCCGACGCCAGATTCAGTACCGGGTGCATCGTTGCGTCGATATTCACATACAGTGCCCCACTGGCCCGATCGGCCACCAGCTTGGAGTCCCCGATCTGGCCTGCGGGCCGCAGCCACGCCAACACAAAGCACACCCCGAGCGCCAGTACCGCAATCACCACACCCACCAGGGTCGAGGCCCCGTAGTTCTTCGACGGGTCGTGCACCAGGCGCACCGAGTGCCGAGCCACCGCGACCGCCATGCGGTGCCACAGAAACCGCCATGCGGCGACCTGCTCCAGCGAGGCATAGGTAAGCCCGGTGCCACGCCGACGCGGCTTCTCAGATTCGTTCGAGCCCGCCACCTGCGCTACCTTCCCCCGCCGATCGACACCACGTGCACGTGATCCATATGGTTCTGCGTCGCACTACCGCGACCGCCCATCATCGAGGCGCTCCCATCGGGCTGAATCATCTGCTGCCGCCAGATCATGTGATCCAACCCCAGCTCGGTCCGATTACGAACCAGAAAGTTGACGACCTCATTTCCCAACTGCCGCCCTTCTGGGGTATCCCAGTTCGGAATCATGACGTCCAGCGCCAGCCCGTCGGGATGCCAGTGCAGCGAATCTTGGCGAACCCCACCGATCTCCTTGATCTCAGGGAACGCCGCACTGATAGCCCGGTTCATCAGCTTCGTGTATTTCTGCAGCCCACGCTCATTGGCGCGGCCGGGCCCGCTCGTATCCAGCCCCCGATCAGCACCGCCACTAGGCTTGGTGGACGCGGCTTTAGAGATGGTCTGTGTAGCCGGGGAAGCCAGTCCGCCCAAGGCGCTCAAGGGTTGCCCCAGCGCAGACAGTCCACCCATGCCCGGCATCCCGCCACCCATACCGCCACCGCCGGGCATTCCACCGCCCATACCCGGCATAGCGCCGCCGAACCCCGCCAGCGGTGATGGACCGCGAGGAACACCACCGATATCGTTGTAGCCAGCCACATTCGCCGCCGTCGAGGCGGCATGGGTGCCGGCATCGGCGGTCCCAGCCTCGGCGGTGCCGCGGGTCTCCTCCAGTCGTTGCATGATCGCAGTGATCAACGCCCGCTTACCTTCGGGAGTGTTGGTCGCCAAACCCATCGACTGCACATCGACCACCGCCTGATCGATGATCGCGGTCATCTCCCCCTGATGCAGCCCTGACGAACCCGCTGCCGATTCCACCTCAGAGTGTGCGGCATTGTCCTGATCAGCAAGGGCGGCAACCTTATTGCTGATCTGCCACCCACTGTTCTCCTGCCCCTCCGCACCCTGACCGCTGCCTGGCGCTTGGGCCGGCGGTGCCGGCGGCGGGCTGGCCGGAAGCGGCAGTAACGCAGAACCACCGGATGCGCCGAACCCATCGCGCACACCACCCATCACCCCCCCAGCCGACCGCACAAACGTCTCCACAGACATCAGTAACCACCTCCAGAAGAGCCCGGATTGAACTGAGCTACCTTCGCCAGGTCGCTGCCGTCACGGGAAACGTTGTATCGGCCCATCACGTAGTTCATGGCGGCGCTGATGTTGGCCACCGGGTCATAAATGTTGGTCGAGGTGCCTGGCTGATGGTATGCAGCGAACGTTGTCGGAATCGTTTGCAACCCGCCCCGTGACGAGTTCCCAAAATAGCCATCGGCCGCAGCAGCGCCGTGGGCATTGGAATCAGTCAGATTGATGGCCAGCGGATTGAAGCTTGACTCCCGCGCCGCCGCCGTCATCAGGCCCTGAGCCCACCGTTGGCGCGCCTGAGGATCGGTGATACCCATGACGTCGAGCGCCTCGGCCACATAACGTTTGTAGGCCTCCCGGCCGACGGCGAACTTCTCACGGTCAAACCGGACATCCTTGACAGGAATGCGCCCGGCCGACGACACATTTCGCCCAGATCCGCCACCGGAATCACGGCCTGATGCCGATGCTTTAGAGATGGTCTGTGTAGCCGGGGAAGCCAGTCCGCCCAAGGCGCTCAAGGGTTGCCCCAGCGCAGACAGTCCACCCATGCCCGGCATCCCGCCACCCATACCGCCACCGCCGGGCATTCCGCCACCCATACCCGGCATAGCGCCGCCGAACCCCGCCAGCGGTGACGGGCCGCGAGGAACACCACCGATATCGTTGTAGCCAGCCACATTCGCCGCCGTCGAGGCCGCATGAGTACTCGCGTGCGCAGTGCCGGCATCAGCGGTGCCGCGGGTCTCCTCCAGTCGTTGCATGATCGCAGTGATCAACGCCCGCTTCCCTTCGGGAGTGTTGGTCGCCAAACCCATCGACTGCACATCAGCAACAGCCTGATCGATGATCGCGGTCATCTCCCCCTGATGCTCATCGGAGCATCCCAGGGTGGACCGCAACTCGGACTGCGCGGTGTTGTCCTGGTCAGCAAGGGCGGCAACCTTATTGCTGATCTGCCACCCACTGTTCTCCTGCCCCTCCGCACCCTGACCGCTGCCTGGCGCTTGGGCCGGCGGTGCCGGCGGCGGGCTGGCCGGAAGCGGCAGTAACGCAGAACCACCGGATGCGCCGAACCCATCGCGCACACCACCCATCACCCCCCCAGCCGACCGCACAAACGTCTCCACAGACATGCTCTACACCGCTGCCGGGGTCTTACCTGTCGCGGTGGGGTCGAACCAGCCCAGGAAGTCAGGCCCTGAGCTGACGCTCTCCAACGGCTGTTCCTGACCTGAGACCAGCACCTTGCCGTTGCCCAAGGCCATCACCTGGTGGTCCTTCCACATACCGACATCACCGGCCTGCAACTTCGTCGGCGGGATCGGCTCCGTCACCGGAGTCCCCGCAGGAGGCAACGTAAC
>NZ_CACSIP010000060.1 GCF_902705885.1 Mycolicibacterium austroafricanum
CTCCGGGGCCTGCCCCTGGGGGCCGGCCCCGGAGTTGGTGGCATAACGCGGGTTTGCCGCCAGGCCGGGTGAGCATCCCGCCAGCACGACGCAGACCACCGCAGCCAACACGGAGCCTCGGGTGCCCGGGGCACGCAGCAGACGACGCATGCCGACCACAGTACTGACCGGCATCACTGAGCTGCGTCGGAGCACGCCGCGCCGGACCGGCTGTATCGCAGGTAGAGGTAGCCGTCATCGTCGGTGAGCGCATGCCGCAGCCGCATCGCGGTGTGCACCTCCGCGGGTCCCGTCACGATGCGGTGTGATGCGCCGCCGACGAGCACCGGCGCCACGGTCAGGCACATCTCGTCGAGCACCTGTTGGGCGGTGAACATGCCCAGGACCCCGGGGCCGCCCTCGGTCAACACGCGCACCAGCCCACGGTCGGCCAGCAATCCGAGCGCGATGCGCAGATCCACCGAGTCAGGCTCGCCCCCGGAGGCGTCGAGGACCTCGGCGAACCCACCGAGTCGTGCTCTGGTGTCGGACACCGCGTCGGCGCTGGTCAGAATCAGCGGTGTCACCTCGGTGTGGCGCAACACCCGTGCGTCGTGCTCCACGCGCCCGGACCGGGTCAGCACCGCGATCGGCGGCACCTCGGCCTGGCCGCGAAGCTGCCGGGACCGCCGCTGCGTCGCGCTGAGCTGCACCCCCGCGTAGTTCTCCACCCGCGCGGTGGACGCACCGACCACGACCACGTCCGCGACCTCGCGCAGCGCCGCGAAGACCGCCCGGTCACCGGCTCTGCCCAGCGCCCCGGACTTGCCGTCGCTGGTTGCGCCGCCGTCGATCGAGGCGATCATGTTCCCCCGCACCCAGCATGACCGCGGAATGTGGGGTTCGGGCTCTGGATGGGCATAGAGCTGCGTGAGCCCGCCGGGGCCGAGCTCGTCGATTCGGCCCAGCACTGTGAACTGCGTCCCGTCACCGTCGCCGGACATACGAAGAATCACAGCACGCCGTTATGGTGCCTGCATGCACGGGTCCAGCGATGTGGGGCGTCTGGTCGATCGGCGGCCCAGTGTCACGCCGGAGCGGCTGATCGACCAGCTGATCCCGCCCCCCACCTTCGCCGAGGTCAGCTTCGCCACCTACAAGCCGGATCCGGCCGAGCCGTCCCAGGCCGCCGCGGTGCAGGCCTGCCAACGGTTCTGCGAACAGGCCGTGCAGCGGCGGGCCGGCAAGAAGAAGCTGTTCGGCAAACGTGAGGTGTTACCCGGGGTGGGGGTGTACCTCGACGGGGGATTCGGCGTCGGCAAGACCCACCTGCTGGCGTCGTCGTACTACGCCATGTCCGGGCCTCGGGAATTCAAGCGGGCCTTCGCGACCTTCGGCGAGCTCACGCAGCTGGCCGGGGTGTTCGGGTTCGTCGAGTGCATCGATCTACTCTCCGACTACGTGCTGGTGTGCATCGACGAGTTCGAGCTCGACGATCCCGGCAACACGACGTTGATCTCGAGGCTGCTGTCCGCGCTCGTCGAACGTGGTGTCTCGGTCGCAGCCACGTCCAACACGCTGCCGGAACAGTTGGGGGAGGGCAGGTTCGCCGCGCAGGACTTCCTGCGGGAGATCAACACGCTGGCAGCGATGTTCACCACCGTGCGCATCGAGGGTCCGGATTACCGCCATCGTGACCTTCCGCCGGCGCCGGAGCCACCGAGCGACGCCGAGGTCGCCGAGCGAGCTGCGGCGGTTCCCGGTGCGACGCTCGACGATTTCGACGCGCTGTGCGCGCATCTGGCCACGATGCACCCGTCGCGCTATCTGTCTCTGATCGAAGGTGTCTCGGGGGTGTTCATCACCGGGGTTCGTCCCATCGACGACCAGAGTGTCGCGTTGCGGCTGGTGTCGCTGACCGACCGGCTCTACGACGCCGGGATCCCGGTGGTGGCCTCGGGGGCCAAGCTGGACACTGTGTTCAGTGCGGAGATGCTGGCGGGGGGTTTCCGGAAGAAGTATCTGCGCGCGACATCACGACTGCTGGCGCTGACCGCCGCCGGTCAGGCCGGGCGGACCATCACGTAGTCCTGCTCGATGGCGGTGCCCAGCCGAAAGGACTTGGTCCCGCAGATCGTGAACCCGTGTTTGGCATAAAACCGTTGGGCGCGCCGGTTCTGCTGGTTGACGCCGAGCCACACACACGCCGCATCCAATGTCTCGGCCTTGACCAGTGCCGCCGACATCAACGCCGTGGACACGCCCGCCCCGTGGGCATCGGGCAGCACGTACATCTTCGACAGCTCGACTGCCGGGCGTGCGGTGACCGCGCGCAGCACGTCGGCGTCGTCGGGAACACCGCGAATCATCATGGCGTAGCCCACGATTCGCCCGGCCACGGTCGCGGTGAGCAGCTCCCGCTGCGGGTCGGCAAGGTAGTCGCCGAAGCGTGCTGCGCTGAGGTTCTCGGCGACGAACGCCGCGACATCGTCCGCGCTCACCGCCGGCGGGCAGGCCAGCGGGAAGGTGCGCGCGGCGACGTCGGCGAGTTCGGCCAGCCGGGATGGCGAGGCCGGGTCGATCTCAACGGTCAAGCGTCAAGCCACGTTCCACTGCGCCAGTCGGGTGCCGGTGATCTTGTCCAGCAGCACGACGTTGGAGACCAGATCGCGATAGCAGTCCCACCAGACACCGCCACTGAAGGTCTGGCCCACGCGGGCGTTCTGCATGCCGAACTGCAGGGCGTCGGGGGAGTCGCTGTTACGGGGTTCGTAGGCGTCGGCGGTCGGGGTCACCCCGCGGAACTGATAGGTGATGGCCATCGCATAGGGCGTGGGTACCTGTACCGGTGTGATCGTGATGTCTGCGCGGTAGACCTGATGGCGCGGCGGGCGCGGCGGATAGCCGAAGCCGGGGGGCACCGCCGAGGGCAGGATGTTGTTGACGGTGACATCGGCGACCAGGCCCTTGAAGTCCACGCGCAGTGGCTCACCCAGGCGCCCGATGGGGATCTTGGCCGCCGAGGCCGACGGTGCCAGCACACTTCCGAGCGCTGCCATGGTGGCGATCAGCAGCACGAGCCAGCGACGCATGTTGTGGTGTCCCCTCGTAGGCGTGCTTCGCATGATCGCACACCCGGCGAGATGGTTTGTGGGGGTTGGCGGTCAGGACACCCAGGGGCCGACGCCGCCCACCTTGTCGATGCGGATCCGGGTCAGGTAGCCGCCGGGCGCGTCAGGCGGTGGGAACTGCGCCCCGGGGGCAGCCAGCGTCTGCGCGAGGCCGGCGAGGACCTCGGGGGCGCCCCCCTCGACGATCCGGGCGGTCCCGTTGACGGCGAGGTAGGGCCGCATCACCTGACCGGGACCTTCCGGGGAGACGATGGTGACCGCGACGCGCGGGTCACGACGCACGTTGCGCACCTTCTGATGCTCGGAGAGGTGCGCGACCACCAGTTCGTCCCCGTCGTCTTCTGTGGTCTGCAGCGCGACCCACACGAGCGTCACCTGGGGGCTGCCGTCGGGGTTCAGCGTGACAAGAGTCGCGTCGGCGCCGGCGCCGATCAGGTCGCGGGCGGTGTCGGGAAGTCTCATGTGAGGTTCTACCGCGCCGGGTTGCGATTCATTCCCCAGGTGGCCTCGTGGTCGAGAAGCGTGTTCCCGGCTCGCGGACCCGCGACGCGGCGGCCGCCGGGAGCACGCCACGATGGCGCGCTGTGGAATCAGTTGTGGGTGAACGCTTCCAGCGCGGCGAGCAGTTCACGTTCGAAGCGCTCCCGGTCGATACCGAGGGAGTGCAACGTCCCGTCCTCAGACTCTTCTTCGTGCAGCGCGAGCAGCAGGTGCTCGGTGCCGACGTAGTTGTGGCCGAGCCGCAGGGCCTGGCGGAAGGTCAGCTCGAGCGCCTTCTTGGCGCGCGCGTCGAACGGGATCAGCGCCGGCACCTCCGCGACTCGCGGCGGCAGGGTGACGGTGGCAGGGATCGCGGCGAGGTCGATCCCCTGACCGGCGACCAGGCGCGCCGCCAGGCCGTTGGGGTCGGCGAACAGGCCGAGTACCAGGTGTGCGGGTTGGATCTCGGCATTGCCGGCGTCGTGGGCCTTGTTCTGCGCCTCGACGATGACGTGTCGGGCCCGGGGGGTGAACCGGCTGAAGCCGTCGTCGGGATCCATCGCCTCGGCGTCGGTGGGGGTCTTCGGGACGAAGCGCTTCTGGGCCGCCTGTTTGGTGACGCCCATGCATCGGCCGATCTCGGTCCACGACGCGCCCGATCTGCGGGCCTGGTCGACGAAGTGACCGATGAGATGGTCGGCCACCTCGCCGAGGGCCTCGGCGGCCAGCACGGCGTCGGTCAGCTGTTCGAGGGGTTCCTCGTGGACGGTCTTGATGACATCGATGAGGTCGTCGAGGCGGACCGGATTGCGGATTTTGGCGGCATCACTCATGCGTCAACCGTAGGTTGACGATGCCTGTCCGTCAACCGCGGGTTGACGCTAGCCGCGGGGGTAGCCCCGCCGGACGGTCCGGTCGAGGATTCCCAAGGTGGCGCGCAGGGCGCCTTCGGACACCACGGGGAAGATGTCGGCGTCGCGCCAGTGCTGGTCGATGTCGGACCAGTCGTAGAAGGACGTCACCAGGGTGCCCTGCTGGGCCGGTTGCAGGCGGTAACCGTAGACGTGGCCGATCTGCGGCTTGATCCGTCCCAGGATCGTCCACGCGATCAATTCGTCCTGCTCGTATGCGCTGATCTGCACGGTGACGTCATAGCGGCCCAGGGGAAAGTCGTTGAGGGCCTCGCGGTCCATGTGCACCACGAAGGTGTCGCCGACCGCGCGGACGGCTTGGCCGTCGGCGTCCTGCAACATGCCGGTGGCGTCGATCGCCACGTGGCCGTGTGGGTCGCACAGAACTGCGAAGATGTCGGCGGCGGTGGCGGGAATGGTCCGTGACACCTCGATGCGGTCGGTCATGGACCTGATGGTGTCAGGGCCGCACAGTGGTGTCGATCACTCGAGGGTTTCGCTGTGCGCGAAGTTCGGGAACCCCGACACCACGATGAGGCCAGACAACCGAGCGACCACAACCACGCAACCGCGGTTGCTGCGCCGGGCGTTGGATTTCATTCACGACAATGCCGAGTACGAGATCACCATTCGGGACATCGCTTCGGCCAGCGACGTGACCCCGCGCGCCCTGCAGTACGCGTTCCGTGAGCACTTGGACACCACGCCGCTGGAGTACCTGCGGCGGATCCGGTTGGAACGGGCCCACCGGGAGTTGCAGTCAGCCGACCCGGCGCTCGACACGGTGACCTCCATTGCCGGGCGGTGCGGCTTCAGCCATCCCGGCCGGTTCAGCAGTGCCTACAAGCAGGTATTCGGCACCGAGCCCAGCCGCACGCTACGCAGTTCCTGAGCAGTGTCGACCGTCAGAGTGGGGTGAAACCGGCGCTGGTGAGAATGCCGGGCTGCCAGCCCTGAGCGCCCACGCACAGCAAGGGGCGGCCGTCGGGCGCCTGCGCGGCGGCCTGGGGCTTGGGGCACCGGGCGCCGATTTCCTGGACACCGTGCAGTTCGTAGGCGATCTGCCAGAACCCGGTGTACACCGGCGGCCACTGGTTCGGGATCCACCGGCACTGCAGCGCCTCGCCGCCCTTACCGCGACCGAACGTGAACCGTTCCATGTTGGTGCACGGTGCGGTGAGGTGGGCGTCGTAGATCATGCCGGGGACGTCGGTGGAGTAGCGGCCAGGATCGTCGGGGTACATCGGACCCGGCTCGGCTACCGCTGTCGGCGCCGAGCACAGGGCGGCAGCGGCGACGGCGGTCGCCGCGAGCGTCTCGCGAATCATGTCCTACCCCTGGGTTGTCTGGACCGTGCTGGCGTACCGCGAACATTAGCGGTTGCGTTGGGGTCGTCGTGAGGTTTCCAGGGCAGCAAACACGATCTCGGCCCGCCACCCGGGGGGGTTGGTGGCGGGCCGAGCTTATCGGGGATGTCTTGTCGTGCTGATTACGAAGCTACGACCCGAAGCTGAGAATGACCTAATAGACAGATCACTACTTGGAAACGGATGCGATCAGGCCGGTAGGGCGGCGCTGGTGTCCGGAACGTCGGGTTCCATCGGAGAGACGGACGCCGTTGTCGCTGGGCTGAACCGAGGCCGGCCCATAGACGGAGTCGAGGAGAAGTCGTAGGGGCCGCGCATTGCCTGCACCGGACGGCAGTAGGCACACAGGCCGACGCCGAACTTTGGATAACCACAGGCAGGGCAGATGCCGAGGGTGGTCGTGTCGATGTGGTCCTGCATGCTCGTGTCGCTTTCGTGCCAGTTGCTGACGTGAAGATTGTGACCGAACGGTTACCCGCTCGCCACGGTATTAACCCCGCCGTCAAGGGCAATTTCGAAGGGTTGTCAGACCTTTGGAGCCGCCCCTGCCGCGGTTGCGGGCCGGGAGAGCGGGCTGGGCCGGGTGAAACCGGTGCATCTGGCAGTGGCTTGCGGTCGTCGGAGGCACGAATGCCGTTGCTGTGGAAGGTGACTGGCACGCCGTCGGCGGCCACCGACGCGGGTGCGCCAGAGAGCCTTTCGGGGCTCAGGTACGCCCTGATCCCGTTGATCTGGCCGCGTCGTCACTACGCCGGCGATGGAAGCTACGTGACGGCGAGCGCTGCGGCGTACTCCGCCGCCCAGCCGGGCTGAACGAGCTCGAGCGCTTCGAGGAGCAGAAATCCCGGCCGGAAGGCATAGGCGGGGTGACGTTCCATCGCCGAGAGATGTTCCACTTGGTCAGCGGTGAGGTGCTGGGCCAGCGAACGCCAGCCGTTCCGCAGGTCGCCGACGCTCAGGGGCGGGGTGAAAGCCATGGCGGGTGTCCTTCGGTGAGATGGATCTTCACCTTGGCACCTGCCACCGACAAAAACTCTGCACTGCTACTCGCAGGCGATACCGTCTTGGTCCCCGGCTGACCGGTATGGCCTACGAGCAGGGGTGCGGCGCCGCCGCGCGCGTCAGCGCAGAACAAGCCGCTCGGCGACTTCGTGCGCCACGTCCCTGGACTTGACCGCCCCGTAGTGTTCGTTCCGAAGACTCGTCGTGCCTAGGGCCAGTCATTCGTATTGACAACGACGTGGACATAACGGCCGGGGACCCAGTCTTCGAAGGTAATGTCCCAGCGGTTGTGTCGGCTCTGCCACTGCCGGTACTCCGAGTGCGAGCGGGCAGATTCCCGCGTTTGGGCATTTATCGCCGCAACCTCTTCAGCGCCCTTGCGTGCGATTTCAGCGGTCTCGCGTGCGACACGCTCGCGTTCGTCCTTGCTCGGCCCGAAATCGTCGACAAAACCCATCCGATGGCCCCTTCCTCCGATGCGGGTGTCCCGCTGTTGAGGCTGCCCCTAGCGAGGCATGCTGCCAGTTTGAACGATTCGCTGGATGATCACCACCGGCTCGCCGCGAGACGCCGTTGTTGTTCGATCCATCACCGGCGCTGCTGGCCGGCGGCGGGTCGAGGACGTGGATGAGGACGCCGCGGTAGGGGCCTTGGTTGTGGGGCTGGTCGTTGACGGAATCGGCGGGGGTACCTGCAGCGCGGGGCGATGCCGACACTGGGGTTAACCGGCGGCATCGACGCCGCGCAGGTGGTGAGTGTTCGCCTAACATCCAACCGACGGACCGCCGCCGCAGAGCAGCACCAACAGCGCACCAGTCAACTGGCTCGTCGAGCATCCCGGCGCCGATCGAGACGCCATCAAGGGCCTGACCAAAGTCAAGCTCTGGCAACTGGTGAGGAATGTATAACCCGTTGCAACACAACAGGATTAGACAGACTTGAGCTACGCGAAATGCAGTGCGCGGCTACGAAACCCGTACCCCCATAATATCGAGGGCCACCCCTGGCCATCCGCGAGCCGGTGAGGTCGGCGATCTTTCGGCGAGCGTCGGCGCGCGCCTGCCCTCGTTGCTGGCGTCTAATCAATTGCGGCGCGGCTAACCGGGAAACGCGGCTCCGAGCGCGTCCCAACGTTTCCGCGGGGGGTGTGTCTCTTAAGAGACACCCCGCGCGGACAGGGACGCGCCGTCCGGTGCCCCGTCCGGGCGGTGTGAAAGTGAACCGCGCGGAACGCAGGCGAGCGCGGGTGCGGATCTGCCGGCACCAGCCAGGCCCGGACATGGCGGCAGTCGTCGCCTGCCCGGACTGCAACGCCGACGTCGCCGTTGCCGAGGTCGCCCCCGGATACTTCCGTGGCGTCGTCAACCACGACGACAGCTGCCCTTGGTGCGCCGCACTGAAACGCGACCTCCGATGACGGCCGCGCTTGTCTGCCACCGCAGCACCCAGACCGGGCCCATCACCGCGGAGTGGACCTACTGGGACAGCAGAGAGCAAGCACGGCAGGCCGAGGTTGAATTGGTCCCGTGCGGGCCGCTTTGCGTCGGCGTGCACAGCGTCGTGCGCGTCGCCCTCGCGCCCGCCCGCAGGCGGGCCAGCCGCATGGTGAGGCCAAAGTGACCGCCGACGAACTCGACGAGGATTGGCACGCCGCGGCCCGCGGCCTCAGCCACGTGGACATCCGATGGGCGTACCTCGCCGTTTGCGACCTCATCGCGCGCCACAGACTCGTCCGAAAGCCCTGCCCGGATGGACTGTTGACCGCGCATCAACGGCTGGAAAGTTCCGTGCGCGGAACCAAAACTTGTGCGCTGCAACCTCAATCGACACCCTCGAAGGCAGAGGAACTCATCGACTCGACCGAAGCAGCAGCAATCCTGCACTGCACAGACAGATGGGCCCGTGACCCTCGCTTCCGACACCGGATCGGTGGGCGCGAAGTCGGCGGTCGGTGGCTCTACCCACGAGAGACCGTCGTCGCATACGCCGCACGAAAGGCAGGTCAGCAACAGTGAACCCGACTGAGTACCTATTGCTCGGAGTCGAGCAGTACCTCCGCGAACTACCCGATGACGAGTTCAACGACCTGATGCAGAAGGTCCGCCCGCCCGACGGTCAAGACCCCCCGAAAACGGGCTCCACAGCCTTCATCAGGCAAATAATCGGCGGTGACGACGATTAACGCCGAACGCCCGGAATTCCGGACGACCATCATGGAGCGGGCCGAGAAGCGCGTCGACTGGGCAGCCGTCGAAGCCAGGCGACGGGACGAAGCCGCGCGCGCAACCGTCGAACGGATCAAGACCCTGCGGCGCAGCGTGTTTCACAACGTCGCCCGCGGTCGCAGAGATGTGGCAGCCCTCAGAAACGAACCCGACGCCGCCGAACTACTCGTCGCGGCCAGCAACTCGGCCCACGACTTCATGGTCCTCGCCATCCTGCAAAAAGCCATCGCCAACCGATGGGACCAAGTCGTTCGAGCCGGCATCGGGTACTTCGGCGACCACCCCGTCGCAGACCGCATCCAGGAACTCTGGAACCTCACCCACACCACAGACCGCACCACGGTCTAACCATCCTGAAAGGAAACACACCGCAATGTCCCTCAAGCAACTCGACTCCCAGATCGAGGACCTGCGCGCGCAAGCCGCAAGCCTTCACAAGCGCGGAGCCCGCACCCGCGACAGCCTGGCGAAGGACAGCACGCTCAGCGACATCGGGAAGCGCCAGAAGCTCGACAGCGAACGGGCGCAGATGAAGGACAAGCTCAGCACGCTGCGCGCTCAGGAGAAAGAACTTATCGACGCCAAGCGCCAATCAATCGAGCGACGACTGTTCGGTCTCCCGAGTACGAGCAGCAGCGATCCCAACCAGCTGATCGCCTACCGTGACGCACAAGACCGAGCTTCCAAGGTCACCGAAAGCGCAGCTGCACAGGAACTATTCGCGTCTGCCATGCAGTCCGGCGACCGCACGCTAGCCGCAGCAGTAGTTGCCCGGGCACTCGCGCTGGTGTCGTCCTCGGCATTGCCGGTCGGCAGCGGCTGGGCGCGCATCGTCAACGAGTATGCCGAGCAATACCCGTCCGCAGGCGAAGACCTCGCCGATCTCATCGGGTTGCAGAAGCTGCAGAGGCGGCGATCAGTGGCCGCCGCACTCGCCTACCACCCCAACTGACCGCCTCGCGGCCGGCGCACGGGAAGCGCACACGCGCGCGCCAGCCGCGAGGCCCAAAACCGACGGAGAGGACCAATCCCATGACGACATCGCGATACCCAGCACTAGACGACTCCCGATCTTTCGCCACCGCCGAACTCGACCGCATGGTGCTCGAAGAGCACGAAGCGATCGAGCCTCACGTCGACGAACTCGACTCGTACTGCTCAATGCCGATCCGGCTGACACACGATGCCGCCGGCCTTCATATGGAGCTCGGCCCGTACGACCTCGATGCCCGGGACGTCGCACGCCTACGCGCGGCGATCAACGCATACGACCGCCACGAACGGTGCCTGCGATGACTCGGGATCACCCTCGGGACCGACCCCACCGGGGGTGACCCCCACCCCGGTCG
>NZ_CACSIP010000061.1 GCF_902705885.1 Mycolicibacterium austroafricanum
CCCTCCGATGGGACCCCCGCCGCCGCCGGCGCCCGTCGTGCTGATGGGTGAGGAAGTTCCGCCACCACCGCCCGGCGCCCCGGTCTGACCGGCGTCGGCGCCCTGCTGGGCACGCGCTAGCGTCTGACCCGTGATCGTGCTGCTGCCCCCGTCGGAGACGAAACGAGACGGTGGAGACGGGCAGGCTCTGTCCCTCGACACGCTGAGTTCGCCCGCGCTGGGTCCGCTGCGTGCCGAGCTCGTCGGTGAATTGGTAGAGCTGGCCGCTGATCGGGCCGCGAGTAGACGGGCGCTGGGTGTCTCGGCCAAACAGGATGCCGAGATCGACCGCAACGCGGCCCTGCGCACGGCTCCGACGATGCCCGCGATCGACCGCTACACCGGCGTGCTCTACGACGCCCTGGACATCGGCTCGCTACGGAGTGCGGCAGCGGCGCGGTCGCGGTCACGACTGGCAGTGGCCTCGGCGCTGTTCGGCCTGGTGCGCGCCGACGACCGGATTCCCGCCTACCGACTCTCGGCGACTTCGCGGCTGCCGGGACGGCCGACGCTCGCCGCCCGTTGGCGACCGGCGCTCGAACCGGTGCTGGCGGCGATCGCCGAGGATGAGTTGGTCGTCGACCTGCGCTCGGGTTCTTACGCTGCGCTGGCCAGGGTGCCCGGTGCGGTGACCGTCGAGGTGGTTGCCGAGCATGTCGACGGGCGCCGCACTGTGGTCAGCCACTTCAACAAGGCGCACAAGGGCCGGCTGGCACGCGTGCTGTCGACGAGTCGATCGGAGCCGGCGGACGCGGCGGCGGTGGCGGCGCTGGCCCGTCGCGCCGGCATGCGGGTGCAGCGGCGCGACGACCACTTGACCGTCCTCGTGGCTGCCTGACCTGCGGCTCGGAAAGCAGCGACAAGGTCGGTCAAGTGGGCGCTGGGCCGGGTGATGAACACACCTGCCACGCCCGGGACGCCGAGAGTAGTCACGCGAAGCGTTGACGTGCACGGTTGCGGCCAGGACACTGCTGTTCGATGTCCACTCTGCGGCTGTATCTGCGTATCCAGGCGATGACGTTCGTGTTCGGGATCGTCGGGCCGATCTTTCTGTTCATCTACTTCGCTGCGCAGCCCGATCCCACCCTGCGGTGGATGTACTGGTGGGGTCTGTTCATCACCACCGCCGATATCTTGATCGCTCTCTTGATCACCGACTCGGCAGTGCGCACCGACCGTGGCAACCGCCGGACGGTGCCCAGTGGAGCGTCGCAAGCGCCGAAAGCCTGACGGCGGTGGTGTTCACCGGCGGTCCTCCGCCCGGCATGCGGCCACGGTCGGGTGTGGACCTGGCGATCTCCATCGTGGCCATGGTGTTGACGGTGCTGCTGGGTGCGGCGGCAGCATTCTTCGGGCTGTTCTCGCTGGCGTTCCTGGACCACTGTCCGCCGTCGAGGTGCAGCGTGGACGGCGCAGTGAGCGCCGTGTTCACCTCTCTTCTGGCCGTGGCCGGTATCGGGTTGGTCGGCATCGTGCTGACCATCGTGCTGCTGGCTCTGCGCAGGACCGGATGGCCGGTCGCGGTCGGCACCCTGGTGCTGTGTGCGCTGGCGGTATTCGCCGGAGGGCTCGGGTACGGCGCTGCCGTCGGCTGAGCGGCCACCTGGATCAGCAACCCCCGGCGACGAGTTGCCGGGGCGCTGCCGATCGGGGTGCAGCTGATGGCCCGCGACGAGACCGTACCGCTACAGCTGGCCGCGCAGCGGGAGACGGCGGCACCGTGGTCCGGGTGACGCCCCCGGGGTGGGTGGCGGAACGTTCATTGTCGCCGTAGCGAATCGGCGCCGGGCGCACGCGTGGGACACTTTGCTCATGTCTGTGGAGATCGCTCGTCCCAAGCTCGAGGGCAATGTCGCCGTCGGCACCGACCGTCGCATCGGCTTCGCCGAGTTCGGTGACCCGCAGGGCCGGGCGATCTTCTGGCTGCACGGCACCCCCGGCGCGCGCCGACAGGTCCCTGTCGAGGCGCGCCTCTACGCCGAGGACAACCACATCCGGTTGATCGGTGTCGACCGCCCGGGTATCGGTTCGTCGACACCGCACGAGTACGCCACCGTCATCGACTTCGCCGATGACCTGCGCACCATCGCCGACACCCTCGGTGTCGACAAGATGGAGATCATCGGGCTCTCCGGCGGTGGTCCGTACACGCTGGGCTGCGCGGCGGCCATGCCCGAACGGGTGGTCGCCGTCGGCGTACTCGGAGGCGTCGCACCGACCCGCGGCGCCGACGGTATCGGCGGCGGGTTGATGGGCAACGTCGGGATACCGGCGGCGCCGCTGCTCGAGAAGGCGGGGACGCCGCTGAGCATGGTGGCCGCCGGATTGATCCGCCTCATCAAGCCGGTCGCCGAGCCTGTGCTGTACCTGTATGCCAGCGTCTCCCCCGAGGGCGACCGCCGGCTGCTGGCCAGGCCCGAGTTCAAGGCGATGTTCCTCGACGACCTGCTCAACGGCAGCCGCAAACAACTTTCCGCACCGTTCGCCGACGTCGTCGTGTTCGCCCGCGACTGGGGTTTCCGCCTGGACGAGGTCAAGGTGCCGGTGCGTTGGTGGCACGGCGACTGTGATCACATCGTGCCGTACGCGCACGGTCGGCACGTGGTCGCGATGCTGCCGGATGCCGAGCTCTACACGCTGCCGGGCGAGAGCCACCTGGGCGGGCTGGGCGAAGCCGAGGCGATCATGGTCACCATGAACGAGATGTGGGACGTCTACGACGCCGGTCGGTGACCGACCCTCGTCAACGTTTCAGCCAACCCCGCACCGTCGGCAGATCCCGGCTGTAGGTCTGCAGGAAATCGTCGTGGTAGAGCGTGCCGCCGCTGATCGCGGCGTCGCCGCGCCACACGATGTGCACACGAACCACACCTTTGTCGAAGTAGTCGCTGCGATCGGCGACACGGTGATTCCACCCGGTCTGCTCGGCGATCGCGGAAATCGTCTGCCGGTCGTCGGTGTCAACCATCGATGATCCCTTCTTGTCAGGGGCCACCCTATCCCCTGCCGGTCAGCGTCCTTCTCAGCAGATGCATCGCGACCGTCGTCGAGCGTTCCCGGACATCGGAGCGGTTGCCGGGCAGCGTCAACGTCCGCGTCAGCGACGTGCCCTCGGCCAGCGCCACTGAAAAGCACACCGTGCCCACCGGTTTGGTCGCGGTGCCACCGCCGGGTCCGGCGATTCCGGTGATCGCCACCGCGGTGTCGGCGCCGAAACGCTGCAGCGCTCCCCGCACCATCGCCTCGGCCACCGGCTCGGAGACCGCGCCGTGCGTCTCGATCAGCGTGGAATCGACCCCGAGCATCGCGGCCTTGGCCGCGTTCGAGTAGACCACCACACCACCGGCCACGTAGGCCGAGGAGCCCGGCCGTTCGGTCAGCCTGGCGGCCAACAACCCCGCGGTGCACGACTCGGCGGTGGCGATGCTGCGGCCGTCGAGCAGGCCTGCGACCTGGTCGTCGACCAGGTCACCGTCCTCGGAGAAGATCTCGCGGGCGTGCCGCTCGCGAAGCACCATCAGCAGATCGGAGTAGGCGCCCGCGTCCCGGGGTTCGTACCGGGTGACGATCTCCAGTTCGCCCCGCCGCAGGCAGGTGGTGATCTCCAATCGGTCGAAACCCGGGACGGCCCGTTCGGCGTCACGCAGCGTGTCGGCCAGCCCGGATTCGGGCAGCCCGAACATCCGTACCGTCTGTTGCTGGTACTGCGTGCGGCCGGCGATCGCGGTCTGAACGGCATCGGTGGCAACGGCGGCCTGCCACATCGGCTGGAGCTCCCGCGGCGGCCCGGGCAGCACCACCACGGTCGGCGTGCCCGCGATCACCACACCGGGCGCGGTGCCCACCGGGTCCAGGACGACCGCGCCGGCGGGCACCAGCGCCTGTTTGCGGTTGGCGGCGCGCACGGCTTCGGCATCGACGATCTGGCTGCCGGTCTGTCGTTTCATCAACGACGTGACGATCTCACCGATGCGGGCGTCGAGAGCCTCGTCGAGCGCCAGGTCCAGCCCACAGAAGCGGGCAACGACCTCCACCGTCATGTCATCTGCGGTGGGGCCGAGCCCGCCGCTGGTGATGATGAGATCCACGCCCTGGTCGGCGAGGAACCGCAGCTGTGCCTCGATGTCGGCGGGCCGGTCGCCACACAGCGTGATGTGGCGCAGCTCCACGCCCAACTCCAGAAGCCGGTCGGCGAGCCAGGGTCCGTTACGGTCCTGGACGCGTCCGGTGAGGACCTCGGTCCCCGTCACCACGATTCCGGCCCGTGCGCTCACGGAAGACGACACTACGCATGGCGCGAGGCGCCGGACGTCTCGACCTGCGAGCGCCTACTTGTGGGGGACGTCGTTGACCAGGCCGCCGTCCATGACGAACTCGGCGCCGGTCGAGTACCGCGACTCGTCGCTGGCCAGAAACACCACGAAGGTGGCGACCTCTTCGGGCTGCCCCGGACGGCCCAGCGGGATGCGCAGCATGTTGTCGGGGAAGTGCTTGGTCATCGGAGTCCGGATGAACCCGGGGTGGATGGAGTTGACGCGGATCTGGTGCGCACCCAGCTCCAGCGCCGCGGACTTGGTCAGCCCGCGCACCGCCCACTTGGACGCCACATACGGGTGCACCATGATGGCGCCGCGCAGCCCCTCGATCGAGGACACGTTGATGATCGAGCCCCCGCCGGCGGCCTTCATCGCCTCCACCGAGGCCTGCATGCCGAGGAACGTGCCGGTGAGGTTGACGTCGATGACCTTCTGCCACTTCGCCATGTCGAACTGCCCGATCAGGCCGAGCGCGACCGTGCCCGCGTTGTTGACCAGGACGTTGAGCTTGCCGAACTCGCTGACCGCGGTGGCGACCGCCGACTCCCACTCGTCGGCCTGGGTGACGTCGAGGTGCACATAGCGCGCGGAATCCGGTGTAGTGGCGTTGATCTCGTCGGCGACTGCCTTGCCCTTGTCGTCGAGGATGTCGCCGATGACCACTTTGGCGCCTTCAGCGACCAGCGCCCGGGCGTCCTCGGCGCCCATCCCCTGCGCCCCACCGCTGATGAGTGCCACTTTTCCGTCCACGCGTCCCATGGGGCGACAGATTACCGCACGGCCGCGGGGAAACTAGAACCTGTTTCAATTTCCGAATTCAGCACGCATACTGCTCGCCATGGGTATTCGTGTGGCGCTCATCGGTACCGGCAACTGCGGCAGCCTGGCGCTGCGCCAGCTCATCGAGGACGGCCGCTTCGACCTGACCGGAGTGTGGGTGTCTGCACAGGCCAAGATCGGCAAGGATGCCGGCGAACTGGCGCACCTCGACGTGACGACCGGCGTGAGCGCCGTCAACGACATGGATGCGATCATCGCGGCCGCCCCCGACTGTGCCGTCTACTGCGCGATGGGAGACGTGCGTCCCCGCGAAGCGCTGGCTGACGTCCGCGGCCTCCTCGAGGCGGGAATCAACGTCGTCGGTTCGTCGCCCGGCTTCCTCGAGTACCCGTGGGGCGTCATCCCCGACCGGACCATCGAGCGCGTTGAAGCCGCAGCGCGACAAGGCAATGCGAGCCTGTTCATCACCGGTGTGGATCCCGGGTTCGTCACGGACCTTCTGCCGCTCGCGCTGGCGGGCACCTGCCAGAGCATCCAGCAGATCCGCACCATGGAGATCGCCGACTACGCCACCTACGACGGCGCCACGGTGATGTTCGACGTGATGGGGTTCGGCAAGCCTGTTGCACAGGAGGTCGGTGACCTGCCGTTTCTGTATCAGCCCGGGATGCTGAGCTCGGCGTGGGGCGTGGGGATCCGTCAGCTCGCCGCAGGCCTGGGTGTGGAATTGGATGAGATCAGGGACTCCGTCGAGCAGGAACCCGCACCGGAGGACTTCGACGTCGCCGTCGGCACCATCAAGAAGGGCACTGTGGCCGCGGTGCGCTTTCAGATCGAGGGTGTCACCGACGGCGCCCCGGTGATCGTCGTCGAACATGTGACGCGGCTGCGCGGGGATCTGCGGCCGGACTGGGCCCAGCCGGCCCAGGAGGGCGGGTCCTACCGGGTGGAGATCACCGGAGAGCCGTCATATGTCATGGACATCGCGCCGACCAGCCGCAACGGTGACCACAACTACGCGGCGATCTTGGCCGCGGCCGGCCGGATCGTCAATGCCATCCCCGACGTCGTCGCCTCGAGCCCCGGTATTCGGACCACGCTCGATCTGCCCCTGGTGACCGGTAAGGGTGTCTACCGGCGGCTGTGATCGTCAGCGACCGTCGCGGCGAGCGATCGCGTTCCATTCGAGCCGGACCCGGGTGCCGTCCGCGGAGGTGTCGATCACCGCGTGATCGGACAGCGTCTCCATCAACGGGATCCCGCGGCCTCGGGTCCGCGGCGCCGGGTCTGTCTGCCGGGGGCGCCACGTACCGCGGTCACAGATCTCCACCGACAGCTTCTGTGCGGCGGGGTGGTAGCTGGCCTGGATGTCCATGGTGCCGGGGTTGTCGGCCAGCCGGTAGGCGAACTCCGCGGCGTTGGTCAGGGCTTCGTTGATGGCCAGCACCAGATCGCTGCACCGGACGGCGTCCAGATCGAAGAAGCGTTGCAGCCATTCCGCGAATTCCTGACGAGTCCGGGACACCGCCTGGGCGTCAGCATCCAGCCCGAACCGCTGGAAACGCTCTGAGTTGGCTACCTCAGTCGGCGGCATGGAATCGATCATGGCAGTCGGTGGCTACCCCGGAAATCACGTTCCTACGCGGCTTTTCTAGGTCTGATGCGCTGCAAGGGCTTCATCGAGGTTCGGAAACAGGCTGACGATGTCGGCGATGCCCACCAATTTGAGGGGCCGGCTGGTGGCCGGACCATCGGCGACGACGCTGAAGGACACCTCCGAGCCTGCCTTGTCGTGTGCCGCGACCAGCACACCCATTCCCGCGGATGCGAGGAACTCGACCTCGGTGAGGTCGATTACCACACCCGCCGGCTGCTGCCCGAGGGCGCCGTCGATCGCTGTCTCCAGCTGAGGCGAGGTGAGCATGTCGACAACGCCGGAGACCGAGACGACGGCGACGCGGTTGACCCATCGCTCGGTCACGACACAGTTCGACGAAGACGTCGCTCCGAAAGTACCGGTTGTGTCTTCGGTTGATTGCTCGTCCAAGGTTCACCCTCCATGTCAGGCCGCTCCACGCATACTGCGAGAGCACTGATCAGTGCCGCTCGCGCAGGCTGCATCCTGAACCCGGCAAGACCAAACTACCGTGATCGTCTGCTCCGATCCGGCCACAGATTAAACCAGCACTGCCGACAACGCCCGTACCATGGTGTGTCTACCCTGCGTAACCGCCCGTGACGGCGCTTGACAGCGCGTGACCGCAAGCCATTCTGGACGAGGAGCGGAGCTTGACCGCTGAGGCCCCGAACCGGGTGGATCCCGTCGCGCAGATCGAAGCCGGTCCGCCGGGTCCGCAGGTCGGCGCGTTCTTCGACCTCGACGGCACCCTGGTCGACGGATTCACCGCGACCGCACATGCCGGCGACCGCATTCGCCGTCGTCAGGCGCGAATCGGCGAGGTGCTGGGCGTGATCGAGGCGTCCATGCGCTACCGGTTCGGTCGGATGCACTTCGAGCGCCTGCTCGTGCGGGCCGCCGGCTATCTGCACGGGGAGTCGCTCGCGGACCTCGACGACGTCGGGCAACGCTTGTTCGGCGAGCGCGTCCGGTCCCGGGTGTACCCGGCGATGCGCCGGATCGTGCTGGCCCACCAACGGCAGGGGCACACCGTGGTGCTCAGTTCCTCGGCGCTGACCATCCACGCCGAACCCGTCGCCCGGTATCTCGAGATCGACCACGTGCTGTGCAATCACTTCGACGTCGACGACGCCGGGCGGCTGACCGGCCGCATCACCGCACCCGTCATCTGGGGCAGACAGAAGGCCGCAGCGGTTCAGGAGTTCTGCGCGACCAGCGCCGTCGACCTGGACCGCAGTTACTTCTACGCGGACGGGGACGAGGACGCCGCGCTGATGGCGCTGGTCGGACATCCCCGCCCGGTGAACCCCCGCCGCGGCCTGGCCGCCACGGCCGCCGAGAAGGGCTGGCCGGTCCTTCGGATGTCACCGACGGGCAGGGGCATTCTCGGTGGCCGCCGTGGTGTACTAAAGTAGAACACGTTTCAGTTTTGTCGTGAACGTGCCTATCGGCCCACCAGGAGCGAACTATGCATACTCCCCTGTGCGATCAGCTCGGCATCGAGTTCCCCATCTTCGCCTTCACCCACTGCCGTGACGTGGTGGTCGCGGTGAGCAAGGCCGGAGGCTTCGGTGTCCTCGGCGCGGTGGGGTTCAGCCCCGAGCAGCTCGAGATCGAACTGAACTGGATCGATGAGCACATCGGCGATCACCACTATGGCGTCGACATCGTGATCCCCAACAAATACGAGGGCATGGACGCGAACCTGTCCGCCGACGAACTGTCGAAGATGCTGCAGGACATGGTTCCGCAGGAACACCTCGACTTCGCGAAGAAGATCCTGACAGACCACGGTGTTCCGCTCACCGCCGAGGACAACGAGAGCACCCTGCAGCTGCTCGGCTGGACCGAGGCCACCGCGACGCCGCAGGTCGAGGTCGCGCTCAAGCATCCGAAGATGACCCTGATCGCCAATGCGCTCGGCACCCCGCCGAAGGACATGATCGAGCACATCCACGCCGAGGGTCGCAAGGTCGCCGCGTTGTGCGGATCGCCCAGCCAGGCGCGCAAGCACGCCGACGCGGGTGTCGACATCATCATCGCCCAGGGCGGCGAAGCCGGCGGGCACAGCGGCGAGGTCGGCTCGATCGTGCTGTGGCCCCAGGTCGTCAAGGAGGTCGCACCGGTGCCGGTGCTGGCCGCGGGTGGCATCGGCAGCGGTCAGCAGATCGCCGCGGCGCTGGCGCTGGGCGCGCAGGGCGCGTGGACCGGTTCGCAGTGGCTGATGGTCGAGGAAGCCGAGAACACCCCGGTGCAGCAGGCGGCCTACGTCAAGGCCGGCAGCCGCGACACCGTCCGCAGCCGCTCGTTCACCGGCAAGCCGGCCCGGATGCTGAAAAACGACTGGACCGAGGCATGGGAGAACCCGGACAACCCGAAGCCGCTCGGAATGCCGTTGCAGTTCATGGTTTCCGGTCTGGCGGTCGCTGCGACGCACAAGTACCCCAACGAGACCGTCGACGTCGCGTTCAATCCCGTCGGCCAGGTCGTCGGTCAGTTCAGCAAGGTCGAGAAGACCTCGACCGTCATCGAGCGTTGGGTGCAGGAGTACCTCGAGGCGACCAACACGCTCAACGAACTCAACGAGGCCGCCAGCGTGTGATTTCGGCGTAGTTGGTCACGCTGGCGTTGATGTGGTGTCTCGGGACATCGTTGACACTTATGTCTCGGGACATCGCTGACACTTATGGTGCCGGCTGGGGCTTGCGGTTGCGATAGGTGCGGGTGGTTTTGTCGCCGGGTTGGTAGTTACGGCTGG
>NZ_CACSIP010000062.1 GCF_902705885.1 Mycolicibacterium austroafricanum
CCCTGCCCCACCCGCCCCCGCCGCCGGGGCCGCGGGCCCCCCCTCACACCCCCCCCCGCGGGGTCCCCCCCCACGTGGGGGGGCGCGCGGGTGTTGGGTTGGCGGGGCGNGGNGGGGNGACTCCCGAGGCCCCAGGGGGACAACCCGGTGCGGTCGGCGGGAATCAAGGTGAGCCTCAAGGTGAGCCGGTACCACCTGCACCCAATCTTGGTGGCGTGGGCACGGGCGATCCGCTCAGCGGCCTTGTGAACGCGGCCGGGCAGATACCCGCGGCTCTGGGTGGTGCACTCGGGGCGCCGCTGAACAGTCTTGGTGGGTTCGGTTCCGCGTTGGGGTCAGCGCTGGGGCCTGCATTCGCGCAGCAACAGGCCGAGGGCCCTGATCCGTACCGTGACGATTCGCCGGGGACAGGCAATCCGAATGAACCAGATAAGCCAGATCACCCCGACGAGCCGAAGAAGGAAGAACCGGAGCCCAAGAAGGACGAACCCGCTCCGGAGACGCCGCCTGGAGCCCAACCGCCAGCACCGGCGCCGCCTTCTGATGTGGTGACAGACAACGACGGCAAGACCACAAAGGCCGCCAGCATCGGCCTGGCAAAGGCATTGGACAACGTGCGCAATCAGGGGATGGACATCCCTACTGGTTATCGCGAGGCGGGCTTCACTGTTCCACCGGTGACCGCGACGATCCCGCCGGAGCAGAACGTGCCGCCGTCGCAGATCATGGGTGGGGATTTGGCCAACACCGGGACCCGGTGGGTGACCGTGTGGGACAAGAACACTGTGTTGATGGATGGGCAGCTGCGGCCGATCAGCGACCTTCCCAACAACGGTGAAATGAAGGGCTATTGGCGGCCACCGGAATCCGCTAGCGCCACGATCAGTACTGCGGCGCACGTGGCCGCGCCGGCGCAACCAGCGTCCGGGCAGACGTCGAGTCCTACCACGGGCAAGTAGAAGGAGATCAACGATCATGTCAAAGACCACGATTGACACCGATGTCCTTCGGCAACGCGCGCACGGTTGGCGCCAGTGGGCCGAAGACCTTGAAGCCTACCCGGCCAACTACAACGAGGTTCACGAGAACATCTACCGACAGGGCGCGATCATGGCGCCGGTGGCCAGTGCGGCCTCGGAGGTTTTCGCCGAGCAGACAACGACGTACAACCGGTGTGGGGAGCACCGGCGCCAAATCGCGGCAGCTGCCGATGCAGCTGCAGTCCGCCTTGACGCGGCCGAGGAGGCGCACCGCCAGGGACAACAGGGGGTGTCAGGGTGAGCGATGCACGGTTGTTCAGGGAGGTCACACCCGACAACCTGCTTGCGGCGACCGTGGATGCAGACGGTTACAGCGTCAGTGTTCAAATCACGGAAGACGCCATGAAAATGGGGACTGAAAGGCTGCAGCTGATGCTCACCCGCGTGAATCGGGTGGCGTGGCTGGTTTCGCAGGCCACAAAGCGTGACCAGATGCGCGCTGCCGGGATCAGCGATATCGATCCCGACATCCCCACCTGGGACGACGTTCGAGCAGCAAAATCCCTTCTTCACGAATAGTCCTGGCAATTAGGGGATTTAATACATGGCGGTCAATCGCGCTTCGGCGCCGCAGTCGAGCGGCTACCTGTTCTTCTTGCGCAGACTAGGTGCTGCACAGCTCACAGGGGACGCCTCTCTTGAGGAAGATCCACACCGCGAACAGATGCTGGCCGTGGCAACTTCGCTCGCGATCGGCGTGGTCCTGGTGATCATCATGGTGATCGCTTCGATCATCAAACCTGTTGGTTCTGTGGGTAACTCAATGATTCTTCGGGACCTCGACACCGGGGCCCAGTTTGTGCGGGTGGGCGACATCCTGTATCCGGTACTGAACTTGACGAGTGCACGGTTGATCGCCGGCAAGCCCGATAACCCTGAGCCAGTGAAATCCTCGGCGATGTCGAAATACCCGACCGGGCCCTTGGTGGGAATTCCTGGCGCACCGAACTGGCCGATCACCTCACCGCGCCAGGACCGCTCACGCTGGGCTGTCTGTGACAGCCTGCACGACAACCCCCTGGCACCACCGACAGTGACGGCCCTGGCCGGCCAGTTATCTCCAGAAGATCGTTCACACGTGCTCCCTGACGGCCAGGCTGTGCTCATGCGCTATGGGGGAAGCACATTCGCGGTGTGGGGATCGGTGCGCTCACCGATCGACACCACCGATAGGGCCACGGCATTGGCGGTCGGAGTGGATGTGTCGACGGCCAAGCCCCGCGCTATGTCACGGGCCCTGCTCAACGCGATTCCAGCCACACCACCGTTACGGATTCCTGTGATCCCCAACGCTGGGGCGCCCAGCCCGTGGAATATCGCTCCCGGTGTCGTGGTCGGCTCAGTGCTGCAAGTCGAAGATCCCTCGGGCGGAACCGAATTCTTCGCGCTCACAGAGCAGGGCGCTCAGAAAGTGCCACCGTTGGTGGCGTCGTTGATCCGTGGATCGAACGCGTTCGGTGCTGCCACGGCGATCAAGGTGTCCACCGACCGGCTCGCGGGAGTGCCCGCCGCACATGTGCTCGACGTCGACTATTACCCACAGAACCGCTTGAGCTTCGTCGATCCGGCGACCAACGGCGTCACGTGCCTGACGTGGGAGAAGGCTTCGGGAGAGAAGCGTTCCACCACCAGCATTCTGGTAGGTCGCACGCTGCCGTTGACCGATGAGCAGCAGAAGTTGATCGTGTCGTTGACACGCGATGACCGCCGGGGAACCACAGCCGATCAAGTGTGGATAGCCCAGGACGCGGCCGCCCTGTTCCGGGTCACCGGCATGGACCCAGCGGCAACGACCAAAGAGAGTATCTGGTGGCTGGCCCCCAACGGGGTGCGGTTCGGGATTCCGTTCGACAAGCCCACCTGGGATGCGCTCGGCCTCGATATCAGCGCCGCAGACCAAGCACCCTGGCCGATGGTGCAGCCATACGCCGAAGGCCCTCTGCTGACTCGGGCCAATGCCGAAGTCAAACAAGACACCCTTGCCCCAGGTAAGGCCCCATTGCCCCTGATCACTGCCGGCCAATAGCCAGACGCTGTGCCTGGATCATGCCGTTGATTGATGGCCCGAAAGGAATCTTCCATGCCGACAAAGCTTTTCGAGCGGCCTGCAGATATCAAAGCGCCCAGCCTGGCCGGCGATAAACGCACGCTCCCGGCACCACCTACGGTGCAGCCAGGCCGTTTTCGCACAATCGTTTCGGTCATTTTGCCCGTGGGCCTGGTGGTCGGCATCATCGGAACCATCGTCATGCTTTTTCTGGTGGGCGCGCGCACCTTTACCGGTGTTGGTCTGATATTTCCGTTGATGATGATGATGTCGTTCGGCGGCATGATGGTGCAGAGGTTCGGCGGCGCGAACAAGAAGACGCGTTCGGATCAAGAAGGTGAGCGCGAAGAGTACGGGCAGACTCTCGACGAGTTCCGCAATGTCGTCGATGCGGTGGGGGAGAAGCAGTTCGAGCGAGTGCTGTTCTTCAATCCGAATCCGTTGGATCTCGTGCGGATCGTCGCTGATGGATCTGCTCGCATGTGGTGTCACCGGCCGCCGTCATTGCAGTTCGGGAAATGCCGTGTAGGGGTGGGGCTGTCGCAGTTGGCGATAGAACTCAAGACACCGAAGCTGCCTGACCGCACCAAGCGTGACCCCATGCCTAACACGATGCTGCGCGACTTTTTCCTGGAAAAGCCCTACATACGTGACATCCCCATGCCGTTGGCGTTGCGCAGCAATCCGGGATTCGCCTTCTACGGGGACATGCCCACGATCCACGGACTGGTGCGGTCCATGTTGTGCCAACTGGCGACATTCCACGGCCCCGATGACATCGCCATCGCGGTCGTCACCGCCAATCCCGCGCAATGGGAGTGGCTCAAGTGGATGCCACACAGTTGCGACCCGACCACACACGACGGTGCTGGGCCCACTCGCTTGGTGTTCACCAGCCCGAAAGACTTCGACCGCGTCTTTGATCTGAACAACAGTCGTGGTGACTTTGTCGCGGTCAAAGAACCGGACGGCGGTCAGCACTCGCAACCAAAAGTTAGTGACGTGCGTCACTTGATCGTGGTGGATGACGACACCGGGGCTGTCGAGGAATGGAATAGGGTGACCCGCTCCCGCTTAGGTGTTGAAGCGACCACGTTCTTGCGACTGGCCACTCGGCGGTCGGATGGCTGCGGATGGACACCGGAGACAACGTTCCAGGTCACCGACGACCGCCGCATTTGCGATACCGCTTTAGGTGAACCCTTCTACTACGCGCGTACCGACTGCATGTCGGTGGAAGACGCCGACGAATTCGCCCGGGCCATGGCGACCTGGGATGCCACCAAGGGCGCGTCGAGCGTCGTGGAGATCATGGAGCAAGAAGGCGGGCTGCTCGAAACCCTCCGGATCGATGATGCCCGGCATTTGGAGCCGCACCGCATCTACGCAGCCCGTAAATCGCCAGACAGCAAGCTGCGAGGACTATTTCCGCTGGGCCGCTACAAAGACGGATCGACGTTCACGATGAATGTGAACTCGACCTCAGCGATTCCCCGCGGAATGGGTAACCACGGTCTACTCCTGGGAGCAACCGGTTCGGGGAAGTCGTGGACACTGCTGGCCTTCATTCTCTCGCAAGCGATCACCCACTCCGCAGATGTCCTGCAGCACATCATCCTTGACTGGAAAGGCCGCTCATTCGGGCGGCGCGTGGCCGATCTTCCGGGCACTCTTATGGTGCTCTCCAACCTCGGCAAGGACGCCGAATATGTTGAGCGACTGGAAGACGTCTTGGGCGGCGAACTCGATCGACGTCAAGAGATTCTGGATTCGGTGGCCGAGAACCTGAATCGCCCGGAACTGGCAGAAGTCGAAGACTACGAGCGGGCACGAGTTGAAGAGGGCCACGAGGACTGGGAGCCGCTGCCCTGGATTCAGATCGTCGTCGACGAGTTCACCGAACTGTTCGAGATGTACCCACAGATCGTGCCGGTATTCGTCCGGATCGCCCGCCTGGGGCGCTCGCTGCGGGTCAACTTGCTGCTGGCGTCGCAGCGGCTGGAGGAATCCAAGCTGCGCGGGATGGAAGCACACTTCGGCTGGCGCATCGCGCTACGGGCGTTCAGCGATCAAGAGTCCCGGTCCTTTATCGGAGATCCGCGGGCCGCGAAGATCCCCGAAGACGGTGGTGGCGGTCGCGGTTTCATCAAGGTTGGCGAGGGGGAGCTGCAGGAGATCCAGATTTACGATGTCGGCTCTCCGTACCGGCTTCCACGGGCAGAAGTGCAAGCCGAGCAAGTACAGCAGACCGAGAATTACTTTGAACCGCAACTGTTTTCGCTCGATGCGGTGCCGCTTCCAGAACGCAAGCTCACTGAGAAGAAGCCCGACGCGCAGACCGAACCTAAAACCGACGATGACGAAGATGACGTCGCGATCGGCGCCCTTGTAGACGTCGCGGTGGCCGCACTCAAACCGCACCGCCCGAAAAGACGTCACGAAATGTGGCTGGAAGACCTGCGCACACCTCGTCTGCTGGAGGATCTGCACCAGCAACACTACGGAACCCCGTGGTATCAGGGCTATTTGGAACGTCGAGACCCGTCGATGTCGGTTCCGGTGGGCATCGTGGACAAACCGAGATTGCACGCACAAGATGTGCTGGCCTACGACTTATCCGACCCCAACATCGGTATTGTCGGGGAGCCGCGGTCGGGCCGAACCACAACAGCGATGACATTCCTGGCAAGTCTGGCAATGCGGTACACACCTGAGCAGGTGCAGTTCATCGGAATACGGTTGGGCGGGCCCGGCCTGTCAACACTCGATAAGCTACCCCACTGCGCCGGCATCTACGGCGCGGATGACGCCGAAGGCCTCACGCGAGCGATCTCTGAGATCGTGAACTTGGTAGAGAGCCGAGAAAGGTCCTTCCCTGAGCACGGCATCGAGGACGTTAAAGACTGGCGCCGCAGGCGATTCGGACTGGCCAGCGGGCATGTGCCGCGCGACGGCTTCGGCGAGGTGTGGCTAGCGATCGACAATCTGCAGGATTTTGCCGTGCGATTCGAACGGTCCTATGACGCCATCAAGTCGATCATGGGCAAGTGCGGCTCGTATGGAGTGCATGTGCTGTGGACATCCTCGGCGCTTATCGGCGGCGGTATGCAAAAAAGCGTCACCGACAACACCCGGCTCATCCTGGAACTGCGGCTAGCCGATGAGACCATGAGCGAGGTGAGCCGCCAGGAAGCCAAGAAGGTACCTGACGACATCCCCGGACGCGGCCTGAGCAAAGAGGGTAAGCAGATCCTGCATATGATGTACGGGTTCCCCGGCCGGCGCCGCACCGCTGACGGTGACCTGGAGGTGTCGGCGCTGGTTGAGCAGATTGTGTCCGTGGCAGGTTCGGACAAACCTGTCACGGTGCGGCGGCTGCCCGAAAAGGTCTCTCTCGAAGAGGTCTGGCGGATCCCACGGACCGACGATGACCACAAGCATTCGATTCGCTTGGGCATCGTCGACACCGACCTGGGACCAGCACGCGTGGACTTCAGCAAGGTGAATACCTTCCTGGGGGTGGGCGCCTCAGAGTCGGGTCGTTCCAACCTGATCCGTGTCATCGCACGCGGGATCATGCGGCAGTACACGCCCGAAGAAGCCGTGATCCACATGGTGGATATCAAGCGGCATCAGCTGGGGGTGGTCACCGAGAAGTCGGGGTACCTTGGTCACTACTGCTTCCTGCAGGACCAGGTACAGGGCCTGGCCTATGAGCTTGCCGCCGAGCTGCAGTCTCGTCAACCAGAGGGTAAGTCCGACCAGCAGATGCTGATGGCCGGCGCACAGTTCACCGGCAAGCGGATCTTCGTTTTGGTCGACGACATGACAGCGTTAGTCAATATGGGTATGGGTCTAGACCCCCTGGCACCGTTCGTGGAGTTGGGGGGATACGTCGGGTTGCATCTGATCATCGCCGGTGGAGCCCGCGACTTCTATCGTTGGGCAGAGAATGGAGGTGACGTGATGCGCAAGGTGTTGGGAATGCAGACACCAGGTGTGATCCTCGACGCCACCAGGAATGATGGAGCATTGGTCGGTGGGGTTGTAGGTGAGCGGCAACGTCCCGGTCGCGGGTTGTATGTCCAGGCCGGCGGAAAGGTCACCACAACAATGGTGGCATGGGAGGAACCGCCGAGAGCCGCCGCACAATAGCGGTGGCTGTCGGCGGTCGCTATTACGCTGTGACGGCCCTGAGCAGCTGCCCGGCCTGCGCCCGGTACTTGTTGTAGGCGTCAGGGAATGCGGAAATTTGAACAGCCTGAGCGGCTTGACCGAGGTCCATTCGCTCCCAACCATGGACCTTAAGCAGAGCCGTATAGAACTTGTTGGCCGAGATGGTCGGGTTCATCAAATCTGCGGTAGCGCCCCAGCTTTGGCGCTGTTGGAATGGACCTACAGAATCGTGGTCGTGGCCCACGCCATCGTTGGGAATTGCCAACGATGCGGGAACAGAAGAGTTCGCAAGGGATTTCAGCTGCGACTCGGCGAGTGCGGTCATGAGTGCGATCTGGATCCCGGCCGGCCTGATCCCGAGACGCAGCCCTTCATTGACGATCGCCTTGGCGACTTTCATCTGACGCTCGTTGAGATTCTGGAAGACCGAAGGACCACCAGCATGCGTCAAGGGGGAACTGTTTGCACCCGAGGGCGATTGGTAGCCACCGCCGGTTTTGGTGATGCCGGAGAGGTTGGGGAAGGCGAAGCCGCCGCCGCCACCGCCCATGGATGCTGGAGCGCCGCCACCCATGGCGCCGGCGGGGGCCATCGCTGCGCTCCCGGCAGGGGAGCCGCCACGCAGCAACTGCGCTAACATCACCGCACGCTGATCAGATGCCTTGATCAGATTGCGGGCGGTTCCGGTGCGGTTATCCAACTCCCGCAACATCTGCCGATCCCCAGCAGGACTGCCCGTATACG
>NZ_CACSIP010000063.1 GCF_902705885.1 Mycolicibacterium austroafricanum
TGACCGACTTCAACCCCACGTCAGCAGACGTCAACGTCACCGACTGCAGCAGCTGCTGATACTCCGCCACCGTCGCCGACCCGGTAAACGTCAACACCCCACCCGAGACATCCGCCGACACCCCAGTCGGCAACGACCCGTAACCCAGCACATCACCGTCAGCAGAATTGCCGANAGNNACNGTCGCCGANCCNANNTCNTCNGAATCCAGATCCGTGATCACCACCACCGGCGACACCGTAATCGGAGCGCCAGTCGTACCCGCCGCCACCGGCGACACCACCACCAACGGAGGCACCTCCACCGCCAACCCGACCACCGTCACCACCGTGGCCGCCGGCACCGTCGACGCGTTCCCCTCCCCATCAACCACCACAAAACTGACCGACTTCAACCCCACGTCAGCAGACGTCAACGTCACCGACTCCAACAACTGCTGATACTCCGCCACCGTCGCCGACCCGGTAAACGTCAACACCCCACCCGAGACATCCGCCGACACCCCAGTCGGCAACGCCCCGTAACCCAGCACATCACCAGCCGCGGCGCCACCCAACGTCACTGTCGCCGAACCAATATCATCGGAATCAAGATCCGTAATCACCACCACCGGCGACACCGTAATCGGAGCGCCAGTCGTACCCGCCGCCACCGGCGACACCACCACCAACGGCGGCACCTCCACCGGCAACCCGACCACCGTGACGACCGTGCTGACCGGGATGCTCGGCTGTTCCTGCTCGTCGACAACCCGGAAGGACACCGTTTCGATGGCGGTGACCGGCGAGGTCAGGGTCACCGAGGCCAGCAACTGCTGATAGGCCGTTACCGAGGCCGTGCCAGTGAAGGTCAAGACACCGTCGGCGTAGCTCGCGGCCACCCCGGTGGGCAGCGCCCCATGACTCAAGACGGGTCCGGAACCTGGATTACTGAGAGTCACTGTGGCGGAGACCAACTCGTCGGAATCCAGGTCGGTGATCACCAGAATCGGGGACACCGCGATCGCCGAGTCGGTGGTGCCGGCTGCGACCGGGGAGACCACCACCACGGGCGCCAACTCGACGAGTGGGTTGACGGTAACCGGGATCGTGACAGTCACTTCATCGGGCTGTGCGAGTCCGATCGCCCGGAAGATCCCGTGAAAGACGCCTTGGATGAGGCCACATATGCCTTCGAGATGCTCAGACGAGTCACTGATGACAACTTTGAAGCTGTCCTGCAGCGGTTCACCCGTCACGACAGTGGTGGGGGTGTAGACGAACTTCCCGGTCAGCGGATCCCTGACAACCAAACCGTGCTCCGGTTGCACGATGGTGTAGGTCAACGGGTCACCATTCGGATCAGAAGCCGGAACGTCCACCAGCAGTTGCCCGGTGAGTATCTGTTCGGTCGTCACCTGACCGACAACCGGAGACTTGTTGAAGAAGGTGTGGGTGATCTGACGGCGTACCCACGCCAACAAGGCATCGAACCACGGGGCTTGAGCGGGGGTAGCCGGATCTGCGAATGGTGACACCACTCCCGCCACGAGCGCTGAGACCATGTCGACAGATTCGACAGTTTGTTCGTCGGGTGCGGCGGTGATCGTCTCCGTGACCGTAGTCTCGGTGGCGACCACATCAACGATGGCAACGTCCTCCTCAGACGCATCGTCAGCATCGAGGAGCGTGCCCTCGTCGGTGTCGATCGCGGCGTCAACTTCCCCGTCGTCGACGGTCGACTCGGCAGGATTCACGACGGGTTCTTCGACGTCCGTCGTCGAGGTGTCATCAGTTGCCGACAGTGCGCTGGGCACGTCATCGGTAGTCGCTGGAGGATTTACAGGCTCCCCGGCCGGGAGATCTGACGGTGCCGCTACGTCGCTCGGATCGGCGACATCTTCGTCTGGCTCATCGCCGGGTTCGACGTCGTCCTCGGAGGGCCCGTCCTCGGAGGCCGCGTCGTCGGCCGTGGTGTCATCGGCCGTGGTGTCAATGTCCGAGGTGTCATCGGCCGAGGTGTCGTCATCCGAGGCGTCGTCAGCCTCCGAATCACCCTCCGATGAACTCTGGCTCGACCCATCGTCGGCGCGGTCACGCTTTTTCCGGGGTCCCGCCGACGAGGAATCATTGTCGGTCTTGGATCCTGCAGACACCGATTCCGAATCGCTGTCCGCGTAGGCCACCCCGGCTGAGTTCGCGACCGCCAGGCCAACACCCAGGGACACGGCCAGCGCGCCCACCCGGCCCACATGGAGCGCGTATCTTGACTGCGCCCTGCGCGCGTGTCTCGCAGTGCCTGCGCGTCCCGCGCCGGTGACGAGGTCCTTCGCCGCCCAGAACCCCGGTTCAGTGTCTGAAGAATTCCCATACTGGGCACGATGACGAGCCGGGGTCGCACACATACCTGGTCCTCCGTTTGCTCAGCCTGCGTATCCCCCCGCCGATTGTGTTCGCGCGGCGCCTATAAAAGGAGAGAGATGTGGCGTCGCAGGGACTTTGCGTATGGGTTGCACATCACACACACACGCAGCGTCATTGCCGCTCCCCGCCTCGTTCGTGCCACCAGCGCAGATTTGCTGAAACGTGCCACTATGGCCGTCGCCCGCCCAGCAGTATTGAGCCTAGGGCACGAGAGTGATTTTCATCACTGTGTTTGCTGCTTTGCTTGCATACGCAACCAAATAGAGAAGCGCTTTGGTGGCAGATGGGCCGGTTGAACTGGACTAACTTCCGCGATCTACCTATGTTGGCAAATTTGCGTGACCGAAAAAGTGAAGATCTGCCTGGTGGGGATCAATCGCGGAATGCCCCCTGAACCCCGCATGCCGAGACTCGGGCTGGGAGACGCAGGAGAGTCAAACGTCGGCGACATAATGGCATCTGAGTTCGCGCTTGCGTTGGATCGAGCCACGCTGCACTGCGCAGTACACGGCCGTCGAGTCGCATGCGGCCCTACGTCGGCACAGCGCCCGCGCGCGCACGCCGCAAGTTCAGCGCCACCAGCCCGCTATTTCCCGGGATCCGGCACTGAAGCCGGTCGCAGGGTTTGCCGTTACGACAGCGCAGGAATCACTTCTCGCTCGAACAGGTCGATGCCCGACCGATCGTAGGCGGCTTCGGGGCAGTAGCAGATCACGTATTCGCAACCCAGGCTGCGGAGCTTCTGCAGCGACTCGATGAGTTGCCCCGGAGTGCCGCTGCCTGACGCGGGCGTGCTCATCGATTGCAACATGGCGTCCGCGGCGGCATCCCCGGTGAGTGCGCCGATTCTGGACCGCACCCGACCGAGCCGCTCCTTGACCTCCGCCTCGGTGGCGCCGGTGACGACGTTGACGTTCGCCGAGCGGATGATCGCCCCGAAATCGCTACCCACCTCCAGACAATGGTCGGCCAGCACCTTCGACTTGTGGGCGAAGCCTTCCGGTTCGGAAGTGAAATTCGTGTACTGGGCGTACTTCGCGGCGATGCGTAGTGTGACCTTCTCGCCGCCACCGGCGATCCACAGCGGGATACCCCCGTCCTGCAGGGGTTTGGGTGCCACGACAGCACCATCGGCCTGATAGTGCTTGCCGTCGAACGTCACCACCCCGTCACGCCACGCGGCGCGCATGATCTGCACGCCTTCGTCGAGTCGCGCCAACCGGACCCCCGCCGAGGGGAATCCGTATCCATATGCACGCCACTCATGTTCGTACCAGCCGCCGCCGATTCCCATCTGGACTCGGCCGCCCGAGATGATGTCGGTGGTCGCGGCGACTTTGGCCAGGTAAACGGGGTTGCGGTAGCTCATCGCCGTGCACATCTGACCCAACTTGACTCTCGACGTGGTCGCTGCGAACGCAGCCATCAGCGACCATGCTTCGTGCGTGGCCTCGTCGGTCGGCATCGGGACGGTATGGAAGTGGTCGTACACCCACAGGGAGTCCCAGACACCACCCTCGTCAACGTGGGTGGCGAGATCGGACATCACCCGCCATTGGTCGCCGGGGTCGATTCCGACCAGGTCGAGGCGCCACCCCTGGGGGATGAACAGTCCGAAGCGCATGCCCTCTGACTTTAGAGGTGGTTGCACTGTTGTGGGCGGTGGATTCCGCCGAGAAGGCCCGGAATCTGTCACACCCCGCCGGTAGCTTGAAGGCATGGCACTTTCGAAGGATGAACGAGAGCAGTTCCTCGCCGAACCACATGTCGCGGCACTGTCCGTCCACGCCGGCGCTGATCGCGGTCCGCTCACCGTGCCGATCTGGTACCAGTACACACCCGGCGGCGACCCGTGGTTCATCACCGGGAAAGGTTCGCGCAAACACCGCTTGATCGAATCCAGCGGTTTCCTGTCGTTGATGGTCGAGCGCGTGGAACCCACCGTGCGCTATGTCGCGGTGGACGGTCCCGTCCTGCGTATCGAACCAGGCACCGACGATCAACTCGTCGAGATGACCAAGCGCTATCTCGCGCCAGAGCACGTTGAACCGTACCTGGAGTTCGCACGTCGTGAGCACGGCGAAAGCGTCGCGGTATTCGTCAAGGCCGAGCACTGGCTGTCGGCCGATCTCGGTGCGGTGTAGAAACTTCCGCGATGGCCGTCAGGTTCGACCGGCGTAGAGCGCGGCAACCTCCGGCAGGCTCACCTTCAAAGCGGGGTTTCGCGGCAACGCGTCGACCACCGCAAAGGCCACCGGCACGTTGTAGGCGGGCAAAGCGCCGCGTACCAGCGCTTGGAGTTCGTCGTCCGAAGGCGGATCAGTGTCGGCCGGGACCTCGACTGCGGCGAACGGCACCTGCCCGAGGCGCACGTCGGGCACGCCCACGACACAGGCATCCCTGACACCGGGGTGCGAAATGAGGACTTTCCGCACCGTTTCGGGCAACACCTTGAATCCCCCGCGGTTGATGGCGCCGTCGGCCCTCCCGTGCAAGGTCACGAAACCCTCGACGTCGATGCTGGCGATATCGGTGGTGCGAATCCAGTCCGGGCCCAGCGGACCCACCTTGGCCTCCAGCAACCCCTGCCGGCCGGCAGGAAGCACGGCGCCCGTCTCCGGGTCGACGACACGCAGTTCGGTGTCGGGCAGGGCACGACCCACACTGTTGCGCCTGGACTCGCCGAAGTCGCGAAGCATCTCCGGCGTCCACGCACACAGCGACCCTGCGAATTCAGTTGCCCCGTAGGCCAACCGGATCGGAATGCCGTAGCGATGCTCGAACTCGTCACGGGTCTCGGGATCCAACGGCCCCGAGGCGCTGATCAGGAACTCCAGCGACGCGAGATCCGCCCTCGGAACGTCGGCGTCGAGCAGCATGCGGATCACCGCGGGCTGCACGCCGCCGCGTGTGATGCGGTGTCTCCTGATCGCGTCGACCCAGCCGTCCACCGTGAAGCGTTCGAGCATCACAACCCGGCGGCCGTTGTAGACACCCGCGATCAACTGGCATACCCCGATGCCACCGAACTGCCAGTACGCGAACTCCGGAGGCGCAGACTGTGACGCGGCTTCACCGCTGGTCACGCTGAACACCGTCCGTTCCAGCACAGACGCTCCGAGCGCCTGTCGCTTCGGAGGCCCCGTCGTTCCACTGGACAGAATCTCTAGTGCGACACCGGGTTCGACCCGAGCGTGTTGACGGGCCTTGTCTCGGCGCTCCAGGCCCTCCACCGGGGCGACGGCCGGCGCTGTCAGTGAAATCGCGACGCCTGCACAACCTGCTCGCCTGGCGGCCGCGATGACGTCGCTGCTCCAGTCTTCTGGGTCGGCGACCACGGCCGACATCGCGAGCTTCTCGAGGTCGCGACCTATCGCTTCCGGTGACTGGAAGGAGTAGATCATCGAGACGGGACGGCCCGCGGCCAGGAATCCGACGATCGCGGCCGCGTGGTGCAGACGGTTGCGAACCACCAAGCCGACGGGGGCGTCAGCCGCGACGCCGGCGTTGTCCAGAGCGGACGCGATCGCATGCGCATAGGAGGTGATGTCGGCGCCGGAGTACCAACGACCTTCGAACTCGATGCAGGGCCGGTCGCCGTAACTGGCGAGCCCTGCTGCGAACTTTCCGGTGAAGCTTTCGGGCACGGACCCATTGTGGCGCTCTGGCGGCCGGGTGAACAGCCTCAGCCGGTTTCGCCGGTGAAACAACCACGGTATTCGCTGGGTGTTGTCCGCATCTGGCGCACGAAGTGATACCGGTAGGTCACCGGCGAGTCGAAGCCGACGCGGGCCGCGATCTGCTCGACAGAGAACGAGGACGATTCGAGCAGGGTGAGGCTGGCCTGGATCCGCTGCTCCGTCAGCCACTTGATCGGCGTCGTACCGGTCGCTTTGGCAAATTGGCGAAGGTAGCTGCGCCGTGACATCGCCGATTGTGCGGCAAGGTCATCGAGCGTGATTGCCCTGTCGAGGTGTTCGAGGGCCCAGGCCATCCCCGCGGCGATCCGTCCATCCGTCGCAGGCTCGGGGACCGGGGTGTCGATGTACTGGGCCTGCCCGCCGGCGCGGTGCGGCGAGATCACCAACCGGCGAGCCACGTCGTTGGCGACCTGCGTGCCGTGGTCCGACCGCACGATGTGCAGACAGAGGTCCAGACCGGCAGCACAACCCGCACTGGTGAGCACCCGGCCGTTGTCGACGTACAGCGGCGCCGGGTCGATGTCGACGCCGGGATAGCGCTGCCGAAACAGGTCTGCATAAATCCAGTGGGTGGTCGCAATCCGGCCGTCGAGCACCCCGGCCGCGGCCAACGCGAAGGCTCCCGAACAGATCGACACGAGCCGAGCCTGACGGTCGTCGGCTGCCTTTATCGCGCTGACCAGTTCCGGCGACGTGGGTTGCGAGACGTCGCGAATGCTGGGGATGACGACGGTATCCGCAGCAGCGAGGTCATCGAGGCCGTACGAGGTCCGGACCGTGGCACCGCCGAGCAACCGGACCTCCGGGGTTTCGGAGCAGAGCTTCACCGAATACCAGGGCGCGGGGATACCCGCGGAGAACATCTCGGACAACTCGGCCATCCCGAAGACCTCCGCCGCCAGACCCGATTCGAATCCTGACATCTCGTCGTAGGCAAGGATCGCGACCGTATGCATGTCACTATCTTATCGAAGAGCGACACCAGGGCCACTGTGTGTGGCCCGACCGACGCGGCAACATGGGGAGCATGTTGCACAAAGCACCCACGCGATGGAAGCGACCGCGCCGGAAGCTACTGACCCGCACTGTCATTCGCCTAGTGCGGGAGTTCGCGGCCGGCGTCGACGCCGGACACGCGATCGCACACGGCATGGCCCCGCCACCGGACTCGGCAGCGCGCGCCAAGTCGTAGCCGCCGGCGGATCACCGTTCCGTGCTGGCCATCCCGACGGACGCGGCGAGCGTAACCGGAACCACCGCAGCGTCATAACGTCCATCCATCGCCTCGCCGAGGTGGGCGGCGAGGCGGGAGACGGAGATCAGTGACGAGAGCACTTCGACCCTAGTTTGCGAGGCAACCCACAACACGCATGAACCCCCGCGACCAGATCGTCACGGGGGCTCATGCGGTGCGGACTACTTGGTCAGCGAGGCCGGTGGGGTGAAGCGGTCGCCGTATTTGGCTGCCAGTTCTTTGGCGCGGGCGACGAAGGCGTCCTTGCCGGTGCCGAGGGCACCCTGGTAGCCGACGATGAACTGGGCCGAACCACCGGTGTAGGGCGGGAACCCGATGCCCATGATGGAGCCGATGTTCGCATCAGC
>NZ_CACSIP010000064.1 GCF_902705885.1 Mycolicibacterium austroafricanum
CCCCCCACCTGCACCCAACCAACCCAAAATCACCAACATGCCCCCCACAGGACCCCGCGCCGACGCCCGGGCACGCGCCGAGGCAGCGCTCCGCCTCAAGTGCCGAGGCCGCACATGGCAAGAAATCGCCGACGAGCTCGGCTTCAAAAGCCGCAGCTCAGCGCTCCATGCGGTCAAGCGGCTGATGCTGCGCGAGCCACCCGAGGACGTCCTCGCGGCCCGAACATTCACCACCGGCGCCTACCGCCAGGTCACCGCCGCGCTGTTCGACAGCCTCGAAGCCGCCAAGAAAGCCCAGGACCACGAGGCGGTCGTGTCGATCTCCCGAGCCATCGCGTACGTCCAGGACAAGAACGCTCGCCTGACCGGCCAGCAGATCCCGGTGGCGCAGGAGGTCGACGTGAACGTTCAGGTCCATTCGACGACGCACGCGGTGATCGATCAGGCCGAGCGGGATCTGTTGGCGATCGTCGGTGGCCGCCAGGGGCAGTTGCCGGTGCTCGATGCCGAGTTGGTCGACGCGCCGTGAGCAGTCCGACGGAGTTGGCGATCAAGGCGGCGCTGGGTGTGGCCCGGGAGGTCGCGGAGGGCACGCTGGCGCCGGCCGTGTTGGACGCGGAGGTGGTCGAGCAGTGCCGGGGTCTGGTGGGTCAGGTGATCGGCCCGGGCGACGCGCTGTGGGGCCTGCAGTGCGAGGTGGCGCGTGGGGTGTTGGCGGCGGGTGGTGTGCCGGCGGATGAGTTGGCGGAGTGGCTGGCGGTCCAGCGCCAGGGTGAGAATGCCCCGTGCGGTGCCCGGAATGGCGTTCCAACGAACGAACAGGTCGCCGCCGAACAGCGCAAGGCGAATGCCCCAGAATCGACAGGAGACGGCCAGTGAGCGAAACGGGCTACCCGCCGCCGGATGACAGCGACCCAGACGACGACGATTCGGGTCAGCGATACCTCGATCAGCTCGCCGCCGAGCTCGAATCGGCAGGCGAGTACGGCACCCCCGAGTGGCGGGTAGCGCGCGATCAGCAGATGCGCCGACTGCGGCACTTCGGATGGACTCCAGCGGACCTGGCCGACCACTACCGGATCGCCCGCTCCACCGTGCTCGCGGCACTGTCTCGCTCCTCAGGCACGACTGAGCGGTCGTGGCAGGTGCGTGTCACCGCCGATCGTCGACAGTTGGCGTCGCTGCGCGAGTTCCTTGACGAGCGTGGCATCCGCCACACCATCAGCGAGATCGCGTGACGATCGAGCCTGTCCCGGCGTTCTACGCGCACTGCGACGAGTGCGGCGCCACCGTCGTGGGCTCGGAGGCGGATGTGGCGGCGTGGTCGACGGGGCATGACTGCCCGGAGCCGGGGTGCGCCATCCTCTGAGTGGTGTCGCAATTCTTTAGCAAAGCGACGCGCAGACGGTGGGCGCTGTTGGCGAGTGCGAGCTGGGCGGATGGGTTCGCATAAGTCGCCGCAAAATAGTTCACGCAAAACCTAGCGTTCTGCTACTTCTGCGACTATGGTCAGAGGTATGAACAAGCCAGCCGCCATCACTGGCATCTACCGCCCCGGCGGCCCAACGCATACGCAGTGGCTGAAAGACCTTCACGCCGTCAACAAGGTCATCGCCGACAACGACGCGCTCGTCCACGATCCCGAGGACGACTGGACGGGCGTCGACCCGTCGAGGCTGCCCACCGGCGTCGCTGACCACTACTCGAACCTCGTCCAGCTCGGCTACTGGCACGGCTGGATCAACGCTTCCGCTGCCTGACGGTTTCAGGCGCCCAACCAGTCCCGAGGGGGAATCTCAATGCTCACCATCCATCGCGCTCTGTTCGCCAGCGGCCTTGTGCTGGGGGCGGCGTTCGGCGTTCCGGCCGGCGGGGTGCTCGTCGCGTCCGCCCAGGCCGCGCCTGTCGTCCAGGAGGACGACCCCGGCTGGGACTGCCGAACGATGGGCGACCGTGTGTGCGGGCCCACCAACGCGCAGGGCGTGGCGGCTGGGCTGTACCGCGACGGCGCACTGGTGTCCGCGTGGGACCCGGCTTGGTACGGGCACCCCGAGCTGGTGCCGGCGTCATGAGCCAGTTCCGGATCATCGGCGTGGCGTGTGACGCGTACAGCCGGTGGAACAACGATGGGGATCGTTTCGACACGTACGGTCCCAACGCGGTAGGTGAGGACTGCGGCGAGGAGTTCACGTTGATGGGTGGCGCGACGTTCACGGATGTCGTTCGTGACGCGAAGCGGGAGGGGTGGACGGTGAAGGGTAAGGGGCGTAGTCGGGTCTATCTATGTGCTGCTCATCGCGACGCGAAGGCCACGCAATGAGCGCCGATGATCCAGGCCGGGCCGTCCCCGAGGTGGGGGCGGCCTCGCCGCGTCCAGGCCGGACGTATGCCGTCCAGTTCACCGAGCTCGCGCTGCAGCAGGGCGGCAAGACGCTGTGGACCCTCCACCAGTGCGGGAAGTGCGCCGCCCTCGTGGTCGAGGACGGGAAGCAGGCACACGCCAACTGGCATGCGCAGGCTCGCAGCGAAATCATGATGGCGTCGATGGGGTTCGGAGGTCTGGGGCTGTGAACGCTTCGCGTCTGCAGGACGTGCTCGACGCTCACTTGAACGAGGGGCTCGGTGCGCACACGTGGGAGTGCTCTTGCGGCGTCACAGACCAGGATGAGCGCGACATGACGCACGGTGAGCATCAGGCGGCGGTGTGGCGTGCCGCGTGCACGATCCACTCGGTGGCGCTGCGCGACGCGCTGTCTGTCGGGTCGGTCGTGGTCTACGAAGATGAGCGGGCCGTGTTCAAATCGCTGCCGAGGCCGGGGGTTCAGTCTCCGGCGTGGATTCAGCCAGGTAGCCGATACGAGTCGACGGCGGATGAGGTGCCGTTGCCGGCGCTTCTGTTGTGGTCCCCGGATTGGAGCGAGTGATGAACGTTGACGCAAAGCGGTGGTTGGAGGCGTCGCACTGTGTCCGATCTGTGTTGGACGAGTGGTTCACTGATGCGGGCTACGGAGACTGGATTACGGCGAGCGTGTTGTCGGAGCGCATCGCTGATCGGCTGGATCAGGAAGGCCGTTTGTCGTGAGCGATGTGGTGGAGCGTGCGAAGGCCGCGCTGGAGGAGTTCGAGTCGGCGCGCGCCGCTGACCATGCTGTGCAGGAGCCGATCTGCGATACCGCGGCGGCGGGGATGGAGTTGGCCGCTGTGGTGCCGGAGTTAGTGGCTGAGGTGGAGCGGTTGCGGGGTGTTTTGATCGATCGGGTGGTGGCTGATCATCGGGCGGAGCGGGGGGTGCGGCCGGTTCCGGTTGAGGGTCGTGTGTGGCTGTACCGGTCGTCGGTGGATGGCGCGGAGGTGTTGGTGCGGTGGGAGTTGGATGGTTGGGAGACGGCGGATCCGGGGTTGCCTTCGCGTTGGTATACGCAGGATTCGTCGCTGCTGGAGTGGCCGGGGCGGTTCACTGAGCTCGAGTCGGGGTTTCCGCGGTGACCGGGCAGCTGCTCGGGTATGCGCGGGTCAGTACGGGGCATCAGTCGTTGGATCAGCAGCATGACGCGCTCGGCCAGGCGGGTGTCGCGCGGTTTTTCGATGACAAGCTGAGCGGCTCGAGCACGCGGTCTGAGCGGCCGGGGTTGGCGGCGTTGCTGGAGTACGCCCGTGAGGGGGACGTGATCGTCGTGGCGGGGATTGATCGGCTTGGGAGGAACGCGGCTGAGGTGATGTTGACGATCCGGGATCTCGGGGCGCGGGGCATCGTGATCCGCAGCTTGCGGGAAGGTATCGACACGTCGAACGCGACGGGGCGGATGATCGCCGGCGTCCTGGCGTCGCTCGCGGAGTTGGAGCTCGAGCTTGGGCGTGAGCGTCGTGCGGCGTCTCGGGAGGCGCGGCGTGCTCGTGGTCAGCATGTGGGGCGGCCGCGGGTGTTGACGTTGTCGCAGCGGGAGACGGTGGTGGCGGAGGCTGCGCGGGGTAAGCCGGTGGCGGAGATCGCGAAGGACTTTCGGGTGGGGCGGGACACGGTGTATCGGGTGTTGCGCCAGGCTGAGGACCGGGACGAGGTCGGGGGTTCGGGTGACGATGGGTGACATGGCTCTGATGGAGTTCCGCACTGATGATGATCGGCATGTGGTGACGGCTGTGGGTGATCCCGCTTTGCCGGTGGAGTATCGCCGGCTGACCGATGTGGATGGGACGTGGCATTCCTGGGTTCAGGGCGGGCGTGTTGTGGCGGAGTGGTTGGAGGTGCGGCTCGGGGGTCGTGATGAGATTGATGATCGGTTCTGGGCGGCGGTGAATCGTGAGCGGGACGCGATCGCTGAGGATGTGTCGCGGGTGCGGGATCGGAAGGTGTTCTGGCTGGGTGTGGTCGCGGGGTTGATGTCTGCGGCGTTGGTGTTGCTGCTGCTGGGGATCGTGCTGCTGTGAGTGTCCTGGAGTGGCTGGGTGTCCTGGTGGTTCTGGGCGTTGTGTTCTGCTGCGGTTGGGTGTCGGCGGTGTGGTTTTTGGCGCGTCATCCGCGGGTTGTGTTGGAGGCGTTGCGGCGGGCTCAGGAGCGGGCTGAGGTGGCGCGGTTGGAGCGGTTGATGGGTGAGGAGGGCCGGCATGGCTGAGGACGGTAGGCCGCATCTGGTGCCGTGTGTGTGCACGGTGGATTCGCGTACGGGTGCGGTGGTGGATTATGACTGCGGCCGGGCGATCGATGATGGGCGGCCCGGTGTCTGCGGCTGGGTCTGTGTCGTCGTCGACGTCGACGTCGCGTCCGGTGCGGGAGTTGAGCGATGATCAGCGGGCTGAGTTTGAGCGGTTGCGTGAGTTGTCTGCGCGGTTGCGTGAGGGGCAGGTGGTGGTGCCGGAGTCGTTCACTGCGGCGGTCGATCAACAGTTGAGGGCCGAGCACGCGCGTCGGGAGTCTGTGGCGCGGGAGGCATTGACCGAGTTGGTGCGTCAGACGTTGGTCGCGTCGATGCGGGACCAGTCGGCGGAGCATGCGGGTTTTTCGGCGGAGAGCACGGCTCGGCGGGAGTTGTGGTCGGTGCGCGGTGTTTTGGATACGCAGGATGCGGCGGACGCGGTGGTCGGGGTGTTCGTGGAGTGGCTGCGGGAGGTGCCGGAGCGTCCGGTGTCGGGTCCGTGGGCTTCGTGGGGCGGCGACGGGGTCGGCCCGTGATCGTGTGTAGCGGGGTGTCTCGGTGTGGGCGCTGCGGCGGGTATCTGTTCGCAGATGAGGGGCTGCCGGGATGGTTGAACACAGTTCGGGCTTGGTGCTGGCGGGTTGCTCACCGGTTGACGAATTGCCGTTCGGAGCCTCTGCGGGTTCAGTGCCCTGTTGAGGGGTGTTTCTGGCTGGTGTTGTCGCGCGGCGAATCGCCGGCGCCGGCGATGGCAGCGCATTTACGTGAGGTGCACGAGGCCGTGTGATCACCCGCTACTGACACGCTTCTGATCGTGGATCCGGTTCGGGTGTTGTGCGCGGCGCGGGCTGTGGCTGCGGCGAGGCTGCAGCGTAGGCCGGGGTCGCCGGCGGCGCTCGCGGCGTTTCTGGATCCGAAGTTCCGTGTGACGCCCACGATCAAGCTGCTCAGCGATTTGGCGGTGCGGTCGGTGACGCAGGCTGAGCAGCGCGACGTCGTGTCGTGCCCGCCGAGGACTGGAAAGTCGAAGTTGTTGGCTGTGTGGCTGCCGCTGTGGGCGTTGATGCGTAACCCCGACATGGAGATCATGGTGATCTCGAATGGGGATGATCTGGCGCAGAAGCATTCCCGTCAGGCCCGTGAAATCTTGAAGGAACACAGCGACTTTCTGGGGTTCCGGTTGGCGGCGGATAAGACGGCGGTGGGGCGTTGGAATGTGGAGGGCCGGGCG
>NZ_CACSIP010000065.1 GCF_902705885.1 Mycolicibacterium austroafricanum
GATCTGGAGTCCCGCGCCGGGGTCGGGACCACCGGTGGGGGCACGGTGATGCCGATCGCCGAGGTGATCCGGATGGGCGCCCATGCCAACCATCACCTGGCGGTGTTCGACAAAGCGACCGGCTCAGCGCTGGCGTTGTTCCGGGCTAAACGGGTCGCTTCTCCGGCGCAGCGGATCATGCTGATTGCCCGCGATGGGGGCTGTACCAAACCGGGCTGCACTGTGGGTGCTTACGGCTGCCAGGTCCATCACGCCGCCGCGGACTGGGCTGGCGGCGGGAACACCAACGTCGATGAGATGGGTTTGGCGTGTGGGCCTGATAACCGCGCGGTGGACGCCGACGGCGGCTGGCGCACCGAGATGAACGAGTGCTGCGAGGTCGAATGGATCCCGCCGCCGCCGCTGGACACCGGCCAAACCCGCCTCAACACCTACCATCGTCCCGAACGACTCCTGCGCCCACCAGACGAGCCGCAGGACGCCGACACCGCCGACACCGCCGACGAGCCCCACGACCCGGCCCGAAACGACAGCGACCGGCGCGCCGACGAGCCCGAACCAATCCCACCCGGCGACGCCGAACCTGTCGACACCGCCGAACCCGGCCAACCCGGCGGACCCGCACCACCCGAAGACCAAGCAGCCTGACGGCCGCGCACTTCGCAGAGTGCACCTCCGCCGTTCCTGGCGGAGGGGGGTAGCACGCTGCGAAGGAAGCGTGTCTGAAACCGCCTGTAAGCCAACGATCTACGGCTACGCACCGCTCGGGTGAATTCAGCCGGTGCCGATGGCCTATGAGAGGCCGGAGCGGACGGCCACCTGTGCACCCGGTTATTCGATTCTGAGACAAAGGCTTTCCAGTCGACGCACCAGCAGGCTGGGCAGCCACCGGGCCGGCCCGACCTTCTCGATTCTGGTGGTGTGCCGCAGCAGGTGATCGACCACGATCCGGGCTTCCAGCCGGGCGAGCGCGGCACCGACGCAGAAGTGCGCCCCTCTGCCGAACGACAGGTGCGCCTTGCCCCCGGGGCGGTTCAGCCGGAAGTCACCGGGGGCGTCGAAATGCGCCGGGTCCCGGTTTGCCGCTCCCCAGAGCAGGAGCAGTCGCGAGCCCGCCGCGAGGTCCTGACCGCCGAGCGAACAGTCATTACGCACATGGCGGTAGTGGCCACGAAACGGCGGCTCGAGACGCAGCACCTCCTCAAGAAAGGCCGGGGCGAGGTCCGGGTTCTCGCGCAGCGTGTTCTGCAGGTGCGGCCGGGTGGCGAGGATGTCGGTCGCCGAACCGATGAGCGACGCCGTCGACTCGCCGCCGGCGCCGAACAGCGTGACCATGATCATCTGTGCGGTCATCATGTCGAGTTCGCCTGCGGCGCAGGCCGAAGCGAGATCGCCGAGCAGGTTGTCCGGCGGGTTGGCGGTGGCCTCCTGCAGTTTGCCGGCGATGTACCCGCTCAGTTGCACAGCGGCAGTGCCCGCCGATTCCAGTCCGTCCTGACCCACCAGCCCGCCGAGGAACTGGGTGCTGGCGTATGCCCAGGAAGCCAGCTGGTCGGTGTCCTCGACAGGAACGCCCAGCAGCCGGCACACCACCATCATGGGCAGCCGATCGCCGACCGCGCTCATCCATTCGACCCGGCCGTGGCGCCACAACCGGTCGATGGTCTCGATGACAAACCCCTCCAGTGCGTGGATGCGTTTGGCCGCCAACTGCGGCACCAGCAGTTTGCGATGCCAGGCGTGGGTCGGGTCGTCGGCGGTGGCGAGCACCTGTGTGGGTCCGCCGAGCCCATCCATCGGGAACACCTCCACGATCCCGCCCGGACGGTAGCTCATCGTCCCGGTCAGATTGGACGAGAAGTCCTCGGGACGGGCCAGCGCTTCGGTGACGGCATCCCAGCTGCAGACGGCGTGAAACCCCGAGTCGCCGACGCGGTGCACGGGTGCCTCGGCCAGCATGTGTGCGTAGAGCGGGTAGGGGTCCTGGACGAACCGGTCGTCGAACAACGCCAGGCCGAGGTCACCGTCGTGGACTGTCACGCACCCAGCGTCGGCCCGATGCACCGGGCCCGTCAACGGGGAGGACGGAAGTCGAAACCCCTGGTCTGAGGGCAGGCGCCGGGTTTTCTCACCGCAACGCCGCCACCTGCACAGCAGCTGAGAAAAGACTCAGGAACGTCTCAGTATGAGACGATCGACCACATGCTTCTCGAGGAGGTGTGCGGTGGCGACGGGAGACTGGTTGGTCGGTGACCGGCACGCTGCGGCCGCCGAGCGGATCTACGCAGCCGCCACCGAACTTATCGCTCGTGACGGCATCGAGGCGTTCGACATCGCCGCTCTCGAGGAGCGGGTGCACTGCTCGCGGGCGACGATCTACCGGCACGTGGGCGGCAAGACCAAGATCCGGGATGCGGTGCTCGCCAGAAACGCGGAACGGATCATCGAGGCGGTGCGCTCCGCCGTGGACGGACTCAGCGGTCCCGACCGCGTGGTGACCGCGGTGACGGTGGCGCTCGAACGGATCAGGACGGACCCTCTCGGGCAGGCGATGGTCACCTCGATGCGGGGTGCTGCGGACCTGGCATGGATCACCGACTCGCCGTTGCCGACGGCGCTCGCGGTCGAGCTGGCCGGATATGCCGAGGACGACACCCAGGCCGGCCAGTGGGTCGTGCGGGTGGTGCTGTCCCTGGTGTACTGGCCGGTCGCCGACCCGGCCGCCGAGCGGGAGATGCTGCGACGCTTCCTCAATCCCGATTCGACCGCGCCGCGGCGAGAAGCTCCTCCGTCGCAACGAGTTTGACGCGCGGACGGGACGCCGCCGATCCTCGCTCGCGTTCGGTGGCATCGATGGCCCGCCAGCCGCTCCAGTCCACCGGCGCGACACCGCGGCGATTCAGCAATTCGCGCAACGCATCTCGGTCCGCGACGGTGCGCCCGAGGGCGCCGTCGTCGAAATCGGCGAGAAGCTGGGCGACCGTCTCCTGCGCGCAGGAACGGTTGGTGCCGATCACTCCCCGCGGGCCGCGCTTGATCCAGCCGGTGGCATAAACCCCGGCGACGGGGTCACCGGTGGCGTCGGTCACCCGACCGCGATCGTTGGGCACGGTGCCCGTCGCCTCGCCGAACGGCAGATCCGGCACCGGAATGCCTTGATACCCAATGGAACGCAACACCAGAGAGGTTTCGATCAACTCGGTCTCGCCCTCGGCGTGGTTGACCTGCAGCCCGGTGACCGCATCGCCGCCCTCGATTGCCGTCGGCGAGCATCCGAAGCGGAACACCACACGCTTGTTGCCGGGGGTCGGCGTGCGCTGTGCGTACTCGCGGGCGACCTCCAGCTTCGCCGCCGTTTCGATGTCGTCGTCGGGGTCGGGTTGCAGCCCGGACTCGTCGATGACCACGTCCACGCCGGGCAGATGGCCCAGCGCCAGGAATTCGCCGACGGAGAACGCCGCGGCCCGCGGCCCGCGCCGGCCGAGGATCACGACCTCCTCGATCGAGTTGTGCGCCAAGGCTTCCAGTGCATGCTCGGCGATGTCGGTGCCGGCCAGCGCGTCGGGGGGTGTCAACAGGATGCGTGCGACGTCGAGCGCGACGTTGCCGTTGCCGACGATCACCGCCCGGTGACCCGACAGGTCGAACCGGTGGTGGGCGTGGTCGGGGTGCCCGTTGTACCAGCCGACGACATCGGAGGCGGGGTGGCTGCCGGGCAGGTCCTCGCCGGGGATGCCGAGGCTGCGACTGGCCGAGCAGCCGACCGCGTAGATCACCGCGTGGTGATGAGCCATCAGGTCCTGATGGCTGAGATCCCTGCCGATCTCCACGTTGAGGTGGCAGCCGAAGCGCTTGTCGGCCAACACCGACGTGAAGAGATCGACCACCGATTTGGTGTGCTGGTGGTCGGGAGCGACGCCCGCCCGAATCAGACCGAACGGTGTGGGCAGCCGTTCGAACATGTCGACCTCGACACCGTCGATCGCCATCAGTTCATCTGCGGCGTAACACGCCGCCGGACCCGCCCCGACCACCGCGACGCGCAGTGACCCGCTCTCGACCGGCCCGTGTCGCTTCTCCGGCGGCGACGACTCCGGTTGCAGCGGATGCCGTTCGAAGTACGCGGCGTTGAGCTGCCGGAACCGCTCCAGGTGCGCCGGCAGGTCCTCCTCGTAGTGGATGGCGTCGACCGGGCATTCGTCCATGCAGGCCCCGCAGTCGATGCAGGCATCCGGGTCGATGTAGAGCATCTCCGTTCCGCTGAACTCGCCGGGGCCGCCCGCCGGGCGGATGCAGTCCACCGGGCACACCGGCACGCAACTCGCGTCCTTGCAACAGTTCTGGGTGATCACGTAGGCCATCAGTGACCTCCGCGGAGGCCGTAGCCGTCGAGTTTGGTGGCGAGGCGTTCGACGTAGGCGGCGATGTCGGGTTCGGGTTTGTCGGGTAGGCCGAAGAGGACTTCGGTGACGCCGAGGTCTTTCCATCGGTGCAGTTTGTCGGGGTCGGGTTTGAAGTCCAGGGCCACGATCTGTGGGGCGCCGTCGCGGTCGGCGGCGGCCCAGGTG
>NZ_CACSIP010000066.1 GCF_902705885.1 Mycolicibacterium austroafricanum
CGCCACCCCCGCCGCCGGCGGCTCCCGCGCCGCTGTTGCCGCCCGCGCCGCCACCACCGCCACCCCCGCCGGGGATCTAGCCCGTGACCGTGCGGATGACCCCGCAACGGTTCGAAGAGTTGGTTGGTGACGCCCTCGACCTCGTCCCCCCCGATCTGGCCTCGGCGATCGACAACGTGGTGATCCTGGTGGCCGACCGGAATCCCGACGAACCGGAACTGCTCGGCCTCTATGAAGGCGTCGCGTTGACCGAACGTGACTCGTGGTACAGCGGCTCGCTGCCCGACACCATCACGATCTATCGTGAGGCGCTGCTGGACATCTGCGGTAGTGATGCCGAGGTGGTCGACGAGGTCGCGATCACGGTGATCCACGAGATCGCGCATCACTTCGGCATCGACGACGACCGGCTGCACGAACTGGGGTGGGCGTGATCAGCGCTCGCGCAATCCAGCGCGCGGCACCCCGACTTCGTCGGTCCGCAGTGCTATGAACGGGTCATGACCAGTGAATGCCGCGCCTGCCTGGCAGGCCTGGAACACTGCCACGGGGCACTGATCCACCACGCCTACCTGCGTGCGGAATGCACCGAGGTGGACTGTTACCTCCCTGATGGTGCGCACCTCATGCACCTGGACTGCACCGCTGTCGGCTGTGCGTGTGACGAGGTCGCCTCGGGTGCGGTTTCAGCCCATCGGTTCGGCTGACCGCGACGTGTCCTCCGTGGTCGCCACCGCGGAGGCACCGGATTCGAACGGTGGGGTCAGCAGGCCCCACTGCACGCAGTTCCACCGGCCATCGGCGGCTGGGGCCAGCACCACTGATTCGGTGTTGGCGAGGTGGTGGTCGAGGGCGAACTGACTGTCGACGCCCGCCAGCACCGCCGAGACGAACCGGATGGCGGCGCCATGGCTGACCACCACGATGTCACCGGGGAACGTGTGGTCCTCGAGATACCGGAGCCTGAGTTGTTCGACCACGGGCAGGTAGCGGTCGAGCACCTGCTGGGCCGTCTCACCGCCGGGGAGGGCGAGCGCGTGCTCCCCGGCGTGCCAGCGGCGGTAGACGGCGTTGAACTCATCGTGGGCATCTGCGTCGCTGCGGTTCTCCAGCTCACCGACCTGGACTTCGTGGATGCCTTCGAACTTGTGCATTCCGGCCGCAAGCGTGACCCCGCCGGTCGCGCTGAGGACTGTGGATATCTCTGAGGCGGTCTGCACCGCCCTGGTCGCGATCGAATGGGCGATCATCGCCGGTGGCCGCGGCAGCGCACGGGCGAACGACCTGGCCTGATCGCGGCCGAGGTCGGTCAGTTCGGCGCCCGGCGGCCGGGTGTCGAGGCGGCGGTCGACGTTGCCGTGCGTCTGCCCGTGCCGCACCAGCACCAAGCGCCCGCTCATGCTCTGCCCTCCCGCAGCCGGTCCAGCCACGCCACTGCCTCGTCCATCTGCGGCGGGGCCGCCCCCACCACCTCCCCCGTCGGCCACGAGCCCAGGTAGCGCACATCGGCGCAGCGTCGGTGCAACGCGCGCAGCGCCTCGGCCACGGAGCTGTCGTCGATGTGCCCCACGAAGTCGAGGAAGAAGATGTAGGTGCCCAGCTCGGTGCGGGTCGGTCTGGACTCGATCCGGGTGAGATCGATGTCGCGGATCGACAGCTCCGTGAGCGCGGCGACCAGAGCCCCGGGCACATTCTCCAGCCGCAGCACCACCGACGTCCGATCGGTGCCGGTGCTCGCCGGCGGCGGTCCGGGGGCGCCGACGAGGACGAACCTGGTGCGTGCGTTGCGTTCGTCGACCACCCCTGCCGCCAACGCCTCCAACCCGTAGCGCTGTGTGGCCAGGGCGGTGCTCACCGCCGCGTCCGCCCTGCCGGCCGCGACGTCCTGCGCGGATGCGGCATTCGAATTGGCCGGCACGAGTTCGGCTTTCGGCAGGTGCTCGGCGAGCCACCGCCGCACCTGGGCGGCGGCGACGGGAAACGCGGCCACGGTCTGCACATCCGAATCCGTCGTTCCGGGACGGACCGCGATGGTGAACGACACGTCCAGCGTCAGTTCGGCGTAGATCTGTACGGGCGTTCCCTCGGCGAGGCTGTCGAGGGTCGGCAGCACCGAGCCTTCGATCGAGTTCTCGATCGGGACACACGCGAACTCGGCTTCGCCGGAGCGGACGGCAGCCAGTGCGGCCGCGGTGCTGTCGGTGGCAATTGGCATGACGGACCCCGGGTCACCGCCGGGACCGGTGGGAGGAATCAGCCCGTTGGTCGCGATGAGGCGGAGGGCGGCCTCGGTGAATGTCCCCTCGGGGCCGAGATACGCGATGCCAGGCACCGCTTCAGCGTATCGGGTCACCGCGGTAATCCCATTCCGCTGCGCGAAAGCCTTGCGGGGACCCGCGATGATTAGTTAAGTTAGGCTCACCTTACCAATGAAAGGTGGCGAGATGGCCCTTCCTGCACCGACCACGGCACCCACGACGGCTGAGCGGATCCGCAGCGCGTGCGCCCGGGCCGGCGGCGCCATGCTGGCCGTCGAGGGCCTCGAGCCCGCGCCGACGCCCGTGCACCATCTTCTCGACGACGGTTCGTTCGCGACGACCGTGCCGGTCGACTCGGCGCTGGCCGCGACGGCGGTCTCGGCGGGGGCCGCGGGGGTGCACGCGGTGCTGGAGCTGACCGACCACGCGCCGCTCCCGTTGCGGGAGCCGGTGCGTTCACTTGTCTGGATCCAGGGCAGGCTGCGCGATGTCCCGATGCGTGAGGTACCCGCACTGCTCGACCTGGTCGCCGCCGCTGAGCCCAACCCCGCTCTGCTGCAGGTAAATTCCGGAATCACCGACTCCGGCACCACCACAGAACCGGAGATCCGCTACGCGTTGCTGCGCCTGGAGATCGAGTCGATCGTGGTCGCCGATTCGACCGGCGCGGAGTCCGTCCCGCTCAGCGCACTGCTGGGTGCCGACCCGGATCCATTCTGCGCCATGGAGTCCTGCTGGTTGCAACACATGGAGTCCGCGCACCGCGACGTGGTCGACCGGCTCGCGAGCCGACTGCCCATGACGCTGCGCCGTGGCCGGGTCCGGCCGCTGGGCCTGGACCGCTACGGCGTGCAGTTGCGGGTCGAAGGTGACGACGGTGACCACGACGTACGACTGTCATTCGCCAAGCCCGTGGACGACGTCACCGGGCTCAGCCAGGCGATTCGGGTGCTGATGGGCTGCCCCTTCCTCAACGGGTTGCGCGCGCGCGGCGTCTGAGCGCCCCCCGGTTCCCGCGCCCGGCTACCGTGGCTGCGGTGACCGGCCCCGACGACGAACCGACCGACGCCCAGCGGCGGGCGCTGCGGATCGAGATCGCCGTCGTGTTGGCGGTCACGTTCGCCCTCAGCGCCTACACCGCGCTGCTGAGACTGACCGAAGGGGTACTGCTCGGCCTGTCGGGGCAGACGGTGGCCCTCAACCCGCGGCGCTCCCCCTTCGACCTCATCGATCTCGGGCTGAGCCTGGCCGGCCTGTTCCAGCTGTTAGCTTGGGGAGCGCTGGCGCTGTACCTGCTGTGGCGCAGCGGTTACGGTCCCGAGCGGGTCGGACTGGGACGCATCCGGTGGCGTCCCGACGTCCTCGGCGGCCTCGGCCTGGCCACCCTCATCGGCGTCCCGGGCCTGGCGCTGTACCAGATCGCCCGGCTCCTCGGGGCCAACGCCGCGGTGGAACCCGCCGAACTGAACGACACCTGGTGGCGCATCCCCATGCTGTTGTTGCTGGCCTTCGGCAACGGGTGGGCCGAAGAGGTGGTGGTCGTCGGTTTCCTGCTCACCCGGCTGCGGCAGCTGCGGGTCAACCCGTGGGCCGCCCTGGTGATCTCGAGCCTGCTGCGCGGCGCATACCACCTGTACCAGGGCTTCGGCGCGGGCCTGGGCAACCTCGCGATGGGGTTGGTGTTCGGCTACATCTGGCAGCGCACCGGCCGGTTGTGGCCGTTGATCATCGCGCACACGCTGATCGACGTCGTGGCATTCGTCGGATATTCGCTGCTCGCCGGTCACCTCGGCTGGCTGCAGTAGGACGTACATTCTTGCTGTGACCGACAAGCGGCCGCCTTTACCGGGGCCGACGCCACCACCGCCTCCCTCGCGAGGGGCACCGGGTCGCCGTGAACCACCCCAGGTGCTCCGGCGTGACCCGAACTACCGGCCTGCCTGGCCGCCGAATCCGGCCACGCCGCCGCGCAGGCCCCCGCCACCGCCGTCGCGCCAGTCCCCACCAC
>NZ_CACSIP010000067.1 GCF_902705885.1 Mycolicibacterium austroafricanum
CCCGTCGGCACCGCCACCCCCACCCCCGTCGGCACCGCCGACACCGACACCGACGCGCTGACCGGATGTGGATCGGTTGGCTGGAGTTCGACATCCTGCTCGGCGACGTGCGATCGCTCAAGCAGAAGCGGTCGGTGATCCGCCCGGTGATCGCCGAGCTTGCACGCAGGTTCTCGGTGTCGGCCGCCGAGACCGGCTCGCAGGACCTGCATCGGCGGGCAGCGGTCGGAATCGCGGTGACCGCCGCAGATCGCGCCCATGTGGTGGATGTGCTGGACGCCGCCGAACGACTGGTGGCCGCGCGACCCGAACTCGAACTCCTGTCGGCCCGTCGAGGCCTGCGACGAAGCACCGATGACGACTAGGTGTGATGTCAGCTAGGTGAGGCGCTTCTTGCGCACCGGCACCGGCGCGACCGCGCCCGGCGCCAGCTTGCGGGCGCTGATCAGAAACGCGGTGTGGCCCCGCATGGTGTGCTCCGGGCGGACCGCCAGACCGACCACGTGCCAGCCGCGCTGCATGCTCTCCCACGCCCGGGGTTCGGTCCAGCACTGTTGTTCGCGCAGCGCCTCCACGGTTTTGGACAGCTGCGTCACCGTGGCCACATAGATGATCAGCACCCCACCGGGGACCAAGGCCTCGCCGACCGCATCGAGCACCTCCCACGGCGCGAGCATGTCCAGGACCACGCGGTCCACCTCGGGCCCGGTGTAGGCGCCGACGTCGGCGATCACCAGCTCCCAGTTCGGCGGTTGTTCACCGAAGAACGTCTCCACGTTGCGGACCGCATGCTCGGCGTGATCCTCGCGCAGCTCGTAGGAGGTCACCCGGCCCTGCGGCCCGACGGCTCGCAGCAGCGAGCACGTCAACGCTCCTGATCCCGCACCGGCCTCGAGCACCCTGGCCCCGGGGAAGATGTCGCCTTCGTGGACTATCTGGGCCGCGTCCTTCGGATAGACCACCTGGGCGCCCCGTGGCATCGACATCACGTAGTCGACCAGCAACGGCCGCAACACCAGGAACTGGTCTCCGTTGGTCGAACGCACGACGCTGCCTTCGGGCAGTCCCACCACCGCTCCGAGGTTGATGATGCCGCGATGGGTGTGGAACTCGCCGTCGGGCTTGAGCACCATCGTGTAACGCCTGCCTTTCGCGTCGGTGAGCTGTACGCGATCACCGACGGCGAATGGACCCGTTCTTGGCACAGCTGATCAGCCTGCCAGTAGACGCGCCGGAGGACGTGGGCGGGGTTGCCCGGATTTGTCGTAGCCCGGTCATAGGCTGGGTGCATGAGCGAGCAGACGGGACAGCCGGTGCGGCGCCCTGCACTGTCTCCGTCGCGGGCAAGCGACTTCAAGCAGTGCCCGCTGCTGTACCGCTTCCGCGCCATCGACCGGCTGCCGGAGCCGTCGTCGGCCGCACAGGTGCGCGGTTCGGTGGTGCATGCCGCCCTCGAGCAGCTGTACACCCTGCCTGCCGCCGACCGTGTCCCCGAGACGGCGGCGGCGCTGGTGGCACCCGCGTGGGAGCGGGTGGTCGCCGAACAGCCCTCGGTGGCCGCCGACATCGATCCGGAGCTGCAGGCCGAGCTGCTCGAGCAGGCACGCGGCCTGCTGTCGGGGTACTACCGGCTCGAGGATCCCACCCGTTTCGATCCACAGAGCTGTGAGCAGCGCGTCGAGGTGGAACTCGAGGACGGCACGCTGCTGCGCGGCTTCGTCGACCGAATCGATGTCGCCGCCACCGGCGAGCTGCGGGTGGTGGACTACAAGACGGGCAAGGCGCCGCCGGAGGCACGGGCGCTGGCCGAGTTCAAGGCCATGTTCCAGATGAAGTTCTACGCGGTCGCCCTGCTGCGGTCCCGCGGTGTGCTGCCGACCCGGCTGCGGCTGCTCTACCTCGCCGACAGCCAGGTGCTGGACTACTCGCCCGATCACGACGAGTTGCTGCGCTTCGAGAAGACGTTGATGGCGATCTGGCGGGCCATCCGATCCGCCGGCGCGACTGGCGACTTTCGTCCACAACCGTCGCGGTTGTGCGACTGGTGCGCTCACCACGCCCACTGCCCTGTCTTCGGTGGCACTCCCCCGCCGTATCCGGGTTGGCCCGACACATTCGACGAGGGGGACGCTGACACTGTGCTGCACGTCGCGGAGCCGGCTGCGTGATCGACTGCATGTTCCGCCGCCACGGCGCTGACGGGGAGGACGAGGTCTTCGAGTCGACCGACGGCACCCGCAGCAACTGGGATCCCGAAATCCAGCACGGATCACCACCTCTGGCGTTGCTGACCCGGGCCATCGAGAACCTCGCCGCGGGGTCGGGGCTGCGGATCGCTCGGCTCACCCTGGACATCCTCGGCCCGATCCCCGTGGCCACCGTCCGGGTCCGGGCCCGGGTGGAACGGCCGGGCAGCCGGATCTCGCTGATGAGTGCAGAAATGCTCACCGATCGGCCGGACGGCAGCCAGCGGTCGGTCGCCCGCGTCACCGCATGGCTGCTCGCCCCCAGCGACACCGCAGACGCCGCCACCGACCGATACCCGCCGCTCGTGGAGGGCGATCCGGCAGCCGTCGCCCACGCGTGGGAGGGGGCGCCGGGCTACCTGGAAGCGGTGAGCTGGCGCAGGCAGGCCACCCCGGAAGATGCCGCCGTGGCCGGTTCGGGCGGCTCCGCCGCCGTGGCCGGTTCGGGCGGCTCCGCCGCCGTGGTGTGGCTGAGTCCGCTGGTGCCACTCGTGGATTCGGAGCCCACAACACCCCTGCAGCTCCTGGCGATGGTGGTCGACTCGGCCAATGGCATCGGCGCAGCCCTGGACCCGCAACAGTTCGTCTTCATGAACACCGACACCGTCGTGCATCTGCACCGACTACCCACCGGGCAGGACTTCGCGCTGCGCGCGCGTGGGTCGATCGGCCCGGACGGCATCGGCGTGACCACCGCCGAGATCTTCGACCGCCGAGGATTCATCGGCACCTGTGCGCAGACGCTGCTGGTGCAGCGCCGCGAATGATCGACGCGAGCTCGCGCAGCAGTTCGAGCACCTGGCCACCGAGCGTGAACTGACGGTCGTTGCACCGGTCGATTCACAACCGTGAGGGCACGTTCGCACACGCTGACACCGCCGCTGCTGCGCGCGATCAGCGATTCCACCCTTAAATTTACTTGCATCTATATAGATGATCAGTAATACTCGATCGGGTGGACGTGTTCGAAGCGGTCGCCGAGCCGAATAGGCGAGTCCTGCTGGATGCCCTGGCCGACGGCGAGCGCACTGCCGGCGAACTGGTGGCCACTCTCCCCGAGCTGACCCAGCCGACGGTGTCCCGCCACCTGCGGATATTGCGTGAGGTGGGCCTGGTCGAGGTCCGGCCGCAGGCGCAGCGCCGCATTTACGCGTTGCGGGCCGACGGCCTGGTGGCCATCGACGACTGGATCGAACGCTACCGGCGCTACTGGGCGGGCCACCTCGACGCTCTCGAACGCCACCTGGAACGCACCCACCAAGGAGGCGACGATGACTGACCACGGACGACTGCTGGTCGACGACGGCCGTGCGGTGCTGAGCTTCGAGCGCCGCCTGGCTTTTCCGATGGAGGTGGTGTGGGCCGCGCTCACCGACGCCGATCAACGTGCCCAGTGGTTCGGCCAGACCGTGATCGCCCCCCGCGAAGGCGGTCTCATCGACATGATCCCCGACGGGCCACCCCTCCCGCCGGACGGCAAGCGGATGACCGGGCGGATCCTGGTCTGGGATCCGCCACATGTCCTGGAGCACGAGTGGCGCCAACCCATCGTCGAGGACGGCGTAGTGCGCTACGAACTGAGCGCCGACGGCCCCGACGGCAGTCACACACTGCTGCGTTTCACCCACCGCGGCCTCGGCCGGAGCAACGCCTCCGGGTTCCTCGGTGGCACCCACGCATACCTCGACCGTCTCGAATCGTTCTTGGCCGGGGAGCCGCGCCCCGACTGGCTCACCCGCCGCCGGCAGATCGACCGAACCCGGACAGCAGGTGAATCACGATGAGCACCAACGCTTCCCTGCCCGCCGAGGCACGCGTCGCCGTCGCATACCATTCCGGCTTCGGCCACACCCAGGTGCTCGCCGACGCCGTTGCGGCGGGCATCCGCGACGGCAAAGCGACCGCGCACCTGATTCCGGTCGACCAGATCACCGACGCCGACTGGCAGATCCTCGACGATGCCGACGCCATCGTGTTCGGCAGCGCGACCTACATGGGCAATGTGTCGGCGGAGTTCCAGAGGTTCGCCGAGAAGACCGGCAGACGCTGTGTGAACGGCACCTGGCGCGACAAGGTGGCCGCCGGGTTCACCAACTCGGGCGCCAAGAGCGGTGACAAGGTGCAGTCCCTGGTCTCGATCGCGGTGTTCGCCGCGCAGCACCACATGCACTGGGTCAACCTGGGATTGGGCGCCGGGTGGAACAGCTCGAGAGGCAGCGAGCAGGACCTCAACCGACTGGGATTCTGGTTGGGCGCGGGCGCGGCAACCGATGTGGACGCCGACGCCGACCGGGTCCGTTCCGCAGACAAGGCGACCTGTCGGCACCTTGGGCAGCGGGTCGCCGAGGTCACCAGGCAACTGCTTGCCGGGCGGGCGGTCACTGCAGCGGCTTGAGATCCTGCAGCATCGTGGGAACGAGCTCGCTGACGGTCGGATGAATGTGCATCGTGCGTGAGATCGCGGTGTAGCGCAGCCCGGCGGTCATCACATCCAGGATGTCCTGCACGACTTCGTCACCGCCCACCCCGAGGATCGCGGCCCCCAGGATCTGCTCGGTCTCGGCGTCGACGACGACCTTCATGAAACCCTGGGTCTCCCCCTTCTCGACTGCGCGGCCCACCCGGGTCATCGGGCGCTTGCCCACCAACGCTCGGCGGCCCGAACGGCGAACCTCGTCGACCGTCATCCCCACCCGGCCCAGCGGAGGGTCGATGTAGAGCGCGTAGGTGGTGATACGGTCACTGACCTTGCGGGGATCGTCGTCGAGCAGGTTGGCCGCGACGATCTCGAAGTCGTTGTAGGACGTATGGGTGAAGGCGCCACGTCCGTTGCAGTCCCCCATCGCCCAGATGTGCTCGACGCTGGTCCGCAGTTGATCGTCGACGACGACGTAGCCGCGGCGGTCGGTCTCGACACCTGCCACATCCAGCCCGAGGTCGTCGGTGTTGGGTTGCCGGCCCACCGCGACGAGGAGGTGACTACCGGCGATCGGCTCGGCGCCGTCGCGGGGCGTGACGGTGAATCCGCCGGTGTTGTCGTCTGCTCTGGCGAAGCTGATGCCGTCGGCGCCGAGCACCACGTCGATGCCTTCGTTCTCCAGAATGTCCTTGATGGCGGCGGAGACGTCCTCGTCCTCGCGCGCAGTCAGCCGGGGACCCCGCTCGACGACGGTCACCCGGGCCCCGAAGCGCCGGTACATCTGGGCGAACTCCAGCGCGATGTAGCTGCCGCCGATGACCACCAGATGCTCAGGCACGGTGTCGAGTTCGAGGATCCCGACGTTGGTGAGATAGTCGATGTCGGCCAGCCCCGGCATGTCCGGTGCAACGGCGCGGCCACCGACGTTGAGGAAGATCCGGTCGGCCTCGAGAAGCTGATCGTCGACCCGGATCGTGCGCGGACTCTCGAAGCGGGCGTGGCCGCGAATCAGGGTGGCGCCCTTCATCCCGTCCAGCCAGGACTCCACGCCCTCGCGGTTACCGATGCTGACGCGGTCTTTGCGTGCCTTGACTTTGGCCATGTCGACGGTGACGGTGCCGGTGTTCACGCCGAACTCGTCGCCGCGCCTGGCCAGGTGTGCCGCGTGCGCGCTGGCCACCAGGGTCTTGGTGGGAATGCAGCCATAGTTCACGCACGTCCCGCCGACGAGCTTGCGTTCGATCACCGCCACGGTCTGGCCGGCGGCGGTGAGCCGGCCGGCCAATGGCGGGCCGGCCTGCCCGGCGCCGACGATGATCGCGTCGAACTTCGCTGTTTTTTCTGTCATCTCACGTCCTAGACCAGGCTGACGAGGAACGCGACCAGGAAACCGCCGCCGACCGCGAGGACGTCTTCACCGAACGCGCCGGGGCGGTCGTTTCCGTTCCTGGCAGCTGACACCCTGCTTCGCAGCGCAGCGCCGCCGAGAGTGCCGAGCACAGCACCGATGAGGCCCGCGCCCAGGCCGATGAAGCTGTGGAAGAAGGCGCTGCCGATCACTGCGCCGGCAAAGCCGCCCATGATCAGGCGGGCGATGAACTGCGGCGGGACCTTGCGGCTCGGCGTCTTGGGCAACTGATCGGTGACGAGTTCCGCGAACAGGAAGATGGTCAGCACGGTGACGGTGATGGGGTGCGCCATCCACTCCGACCACTTGTCGCCGACGTCGATCCAGCCGAGCATCGCACCCCAGGCCACCACGGCAGGAGCCGTCATTGCGCGAAGGCCGGCGACCACACCGATCAACAAGGCTAGAAGCAGAACCAGGACCTGGGTCATCGGACCTCCGAGCGGTGGACAGACACCGGGACGCTAACACGCACTACCGCGTCATGCGGCAAGATCAGAGTCGGCAGAACCGGATGTCCGAAGCCAGGATCGCCTTGGCGCCGATCGCCGCGATCTGATCCATGATGGCGTTGACGTCCCGCCGGGGAACCAACGCGCGCACCGCGACCCAGGCCGGGTCGGCGAGCGGAGCGATCGTCGGCGACTCCAATCCCGGCGTGACGGCGGTGGCCTTCTCCAGCACCGCGCGGGGGCAGTCGTAGTCCAGCATCAGATACTGCTGACCGAACACCACTCCCTGAACACGTTTGGCCAATTGGTCTCGGGCAGCCGCCTTTTCGCCATTGCCTCCCGAGCCTTGGCCAGCTGAGTCGTCGCGTTCGATCAGCACCGCCTCGGAATCACAGAGCGACTCACCGAACGCCGCCAGATCGTGCAGCCCCAGGGTGCGACCCGAACCGACGACGTCGGCGATCGCGTCGGCGACGCCGAGCTGCACCGAGATCTCCACGGCGCCGTCGAGCCGGATCACCGTCGCGTCGATCCCGCGGGCCGTGAGGTCTTTTCGCACCAGGTTGGGAAAGGCGGTGGCGATCCGTTTGCCCGCGAGGTCCTCGACCCGCCAGGACCGCCCTCTCGGGGCCGCGTACCGGAACGTCGACGAACCGAAGCCGAGCGCCAGCCTCTCCCGCACCGGCGCCACGGATTCCCGGGCGAGATCGCGGCCGGTGATGCCGAGGTCCAGCTGACCGGACCCGACGTAGATCGCAATGTCCTTCGGCCGCAGGAAGAAGAATTCGACCTGATTGGCCGGGTCGACGACGGTCAGGTCCTTGGTGTCGGTGCGCCGCCGGTACCCGGCCTCGGACAGAATCTCGGCGGCCGGTTCACTGAGCGTGCCCTTGTTGGGGACCGCAACCCGGAGCATCGGCGATGAGCCGCTTGCGCGAAGAACATCCGGCACCGTCACGGTCACAGCTTCCGGTACACGTCGTCGAGCGACAGGCCCCGCGAAACCATCAACACCTGCGTCCAGTACAGCAACTGGCTGATCTCCTCGGCGAGCGCCTCATCACCCTCGTGTTCGGCGGCCAGCCACACCTCGCCGGCCTCTTCGAGAATCTTCTTGCCGATGCCGTGCACACCCTGGTCGAGCGCCGCGACGGTGCCGCTGCCCGCCGGGCGGGTGCGCGCCCGGTCGGTCAGTTCGGCGAACAGCGCATCGAAGGTCTTCACGGGCAGCGATTCTTTCATGCCGCTCGACCGCTGCGCGAACAGCCGCACAGTGATCGCTCAGGTCTGAGTGGGCTCGTGGTGCTTGGCTTCGCTGTGCATGTCCTCGAGCGCCTTGCCCTTCGTCTCCTCGACGAACTGCCAGACGAACACCAGGGACAACACCGCGCACAGCGCGTAGAACCCGTAGGCGAGGCCGAGGAAGTCGCGCAGGCCCGGGAAGGTGACGGTGATCAACCAGTTCGCCGTCCACTGACCGGCCGCGGCCAGCCCCAACGCCGCAGCTCGGATGCGGTTGGGGAACATCTCGCCGAGCAGCACCCAGACCACCGGTCCCCAGGACATCCCGAACGCGACGACGAACAGGTTGGCGGCGACCAGAGCAACCGGTCCGGCGACGCCGCCGAGCTGTGGTTGACCGTCGACCTGCGGTGCGGTGCCGAAGATCACCGCCATCGTCCCCAACGTCACCGCCATGCCGGTGGAGCCGACGAGCAGCAGTGGCTTGCGGCCGACCTTGTCGATCAGTGCGATCGCAACCAGCGTGGTCGCGATGTTGGTCATCGAGGTGATGACCGTGATCGTGAAGGACGAACTCTCGTCGAACCCGACCGCCTGCCACAGCACATTCGAGTAGTAGAAGATCACGTTGATGCCGACGAACTGCTGAAAGATCGACAGACCCAGACCGACCCAGACGATGCCCCAGAGGCCACCGATGAGCGCGACCCCGATCACCAGCGCGAGGAACACCGCCGCGAGGGGCCACAGCCCGGCGCCGAACGCCGCCACGGCTAGCACCACCAGCAGAGACAGCAGCCACCACAGATACCGCCTGATCCAGACGACCGGCGCCGACGTCGTCGCGCCCTGGCGCAGCGGCCGCGACAGATCCCGCCAGGACGGCGGCTCTTCAGACCGAAGTGAATCCTGGATGCGGCTGATGGTGATCTCGAGGTTCTTCTCACCCAACAACCTGGTCAGGACCCGCCTCGCCTCCGGGATCCGGTGCGTGGCAACGAGATAGCGCGGCGACTCGGGAATCGTGAAGGCCAGCAGCCCGTAGGCCAACGCCGGGATGATCTCCGCCAAGAACATCCAGCGCCAGGCCTGCAAGCCAAGCCACAGCTCTTGATTGGACCCACCGGCGATCTCGGCGAGCGCCCAGGCGACGGCCAGCGCCACGAAGATGCCGGACACGATCGCCAGCTGCTGCAACGAGCCGAGGCGGCCGCGGATCCGCTCGGGAGACGTCTCGGCGATGTAGGCGGGGGCGATCACCGAGGCGATACCGACGGCGACACCGCCGACGATGCGGAACACCACGATCACCCAGATGTTGGTTCCGATACCGGTGACGATCGCGCTGATCAGGAACAACGCGGCGGCGATCTTCATCACCCACAAGCGGCCCACGGCGTCCGCGAGCCGACCTGCGGTCAACGCACCGACCGCGGCACCGAGCAACGCCGAGGCGACCGCGAAACCCAGCGTCGCGTCGTCGATCGCGAACTCTTCCTGCAGCGCGCCGACGGCGCCGTTGATCACGGCGCTGTCGAAGCCGAACAGCAAACCGCCGAGCGCAGCCACCGACGCCACCCGGGCGGCACTGCGTCCGGAGCTGAACTCATTGTCGACGGGAAGCCCGCCCCCCACTCCGCCACCCATGACGCGTCCCTTCCACACCGAGGCATGAGAGATAGATCACAGATACGATCGCACACAATGCTGCCCTGTATGGGCGGTATCAGGACTCCGCGTTCGTGGCGATCAGGCGGTGCGTTCCCGCCACTGCCCGTCGATCTCGGCGTGGATCCGGCGGAGGTCTGAGGTGGCGAGCTCGGCGAGCGAGCCGACCTGTCGGCGCCGCCGCCCGCCCGGCACCGGGACGTCGTTGGGCACCACCAGCACCGCGCATCCGGCCTCCTCCGCGGCCGCGCTGCCGGTCACCGAGTCCTCCACCGCCAGGCAGTCCGAGGGCTCCAGACCGAGGAGTTCGGCTGCACGCAGGTAGGGATCGGGTGCGGGTTTGCCGTTCGGCACCTCATCACCGCACACCGAGACCGAGAAGTAATGCCGGCCAATGCTGTTGAGCGCCCGTTCGGCGAGCTCGCGCTGGGTGTTGGTCACCAGCGCCATCGGAGTGCGTTCGGCGGCAAGCGCTTCCAGCATCTCGCGGGCTCCGTCACACCACGGCAACCCGTTGTCGAACAGTCCCGCGGTGTGGTCGTGCAGCCAGCGGATCGACTCCGCCATCGCGTCCGGATCCGGCTCCAGGTTCAGTTCCGCGTAGACGGTCACCATCGTCTCTTCGGCAGAAGCCCCGACGAGCGCTGTTCTGGTCTCCCGGCTCATCGCGCCGCCGAAAGAAGCGTAGAGCGTGGAAAGTGACACGTCCCACAACTTCTCGGAGTCGACGAGGGTGCCGTCCATGTCCCAAAGCACTGCTCGCACCCGACCATTGTGGCACGCGGGCGCAGCGGTGCGCGAACCGCTCGAAGTGCGAGGATCCGCCGCGTGTCCGATCCTTGGACGATGGTGGCAGCGATCACGGCGGAGCCGGCTATGCCCAGACACCTGGGCGACGAGGTGCTGCCTGTCGCGACCGGGCCGACCGAGAAGCGGTCCACCGGGGTCTGCGACGGTGTCGCCTTGCCCAGTGCCTTGTCCGAAGTCGACGAGGACGACCACAATGACGTGGTGACGTCGGCCCCACTGGGCAGCGAAGAGTTCAACTGCCTACCCGAACAGCAGCGGATGCGGCTGCAACGGCCGTTGTCGAAGGGGACGCCGTGAAAACGTTGAGCACCCATGTTCTCGACGCGATGACCGGCACGCCGGCCGTCGGGGTCGGGGTCACGGTCACCGACACCTCCGGCGGTACCGTCGCCGTCGCTTGCACCGACGACGACGGCCGGGTCACATCACTGGCCACCGATCTCACCGTCGGCGTCTACCGGCTGCGTTTCGACACCGGAGGTTATTTCGCCGCCACCGATGTCACCGCGTTCTACCCAGAGGTGGTGATCGCCTTCGAGATCACCGACACCGTCGAGCACTACCACGTCCCGCTGTTGTTGTCGCCGTTCGCATACTCGACCTACCGAGGGAGCTGAGAGGGTTGGGGCAGACGTGAAAGCAGTGATCATCGGCGCTGGCATGGGCGGCATGAGCGCGGCACTCGCGTTGCGCCAAATCGGAATCGACACCCACGTCTACGAACGGGTGACCGAGAACAAGCCCGTCGGTGCCGCGATATCGGTGTGGTCCAACGGCGTCAAATGTCTGAACTACCTCGGGCTGGAGAGCCGGACCGCCGAACTCGGCGGCATCGTCGAGACGATGAGCTACCTCGACGGGCACACCGGCCAGACCATGTGCCGGTTCTCGATGCAACCGCTGATCGACGAGGTCGGCCAGCGCCCCTACCCCATCGCCCGCGCCGAGTTGCAGTCGATGCTCATGCAGGCCTACGGCCTCGACGAGATCAACTTCGGCCACCGGATGGTCAGCGTGCACGACGGTCCCGACTCGGCGACGGCGACCTTCGCCGACGGGAGCACGGTATCGGCGGACTTCGTCATCGGCGCAGACGGGGCCAGTTCGATCACCCGCGAATACGTGCTGGGCGGGCCCGTGACCCGGCGTTACGCCGGGTATGTGAACTACAACGGTCTGGTCGATGTTGACGATGCGATCGGCCCCGCGACCGAATGGACCACTTATGTCGGCGACGGCAAGCGGGTTTCAGTGATGCCCGTGGCGGCCGGGCGCTTCTACTTCTTCTTCGACGTCGTCGAACCCCAAGGGGCGCACTACGAGAAAGGCAGTGCGCGCGAGGTTCTGCGTGCGCATTTCGCGGACTGGGCACCGGGGGTGCAGACGCTGATCAACGTACTCGACCCGGCCACCACCAACAGGGTCGAGATCCTCGACCTGGATCCTTTCTACACCTGGGTCAAGGGCCGGGTCGCCGTACTCGGCGATGCCGCCCACAACACCACCCCCGACATCGGGCAGGGCGGATGCTCGGCGATGGAGGACGCGGTGGCGTTGCAGTGGGCGTTTCGTGATCATCCCGACGACGTGCCTGCGGCCCTGGCCGCCTACCAGCAGTCACGGGCCGAACGGGCCGGCGATCTGGTGCTCCGGGCCCGCAAGCGATGTGACCTCACCCATGCCAAAGATCCCGAGAAGACCGCCGACTGGTACGCCGAGTTGCGAGAAGAGGACGGCACCAACATCATTCGCGGCATCGTCGGCAACATCGTGGGCGGACCGTTGACCCCGGTCAGCTGACCTCCATGGACCTCAACACCGTCGAGGCGATCGACAGCCCCACTAGTCGCGATGACCTCTCACCAGTCGGCCCCGGGGACGCGATCCTCGCCGGAGGCACCTGGTTGTTCTCCGAACCCCAACCACACCTTCGCCGGCTGATCGACATCACCCGGTTCGGCTGGAAGCCGATCACCCTCGCCGACGACGGAATCGAACTCGCCGCGACCTGCACGCTGAACGAGGTGTCGCAGCTGACGTCCCAACTGGCCGCCGCCCGACCAGAGTGGACGGCGGCACCGTTGCTGCACCAGTGCTGCACCGCCCTGCTGGCGTCGTTCAAGATCTTGGCGACGGCGACCGTCGGCGGGAACATCTGCCTGTCACTCCCGGCCGGTGCGATGATCTCCCTCACGTCGGCGCTCGACGCCGAACTGACGATCTGGCGCGCCGACGGCACCGACCACCGCCTTCCGGTCACCGAGTTCGTCGCCGGTGTGGCCACCAACGCGCTGGGTCCCGGGGACGTCCTGCGGTCGGTGTGGCTGCCGGCCGCGGCACTGCGCGCAACCTCGGTCTACCGTCAGCTCGCCCCGTCCCCACTGGGCCGCTCGGGGGCCGTCGTCATCGGCAGACGCGACACCGCCGCCGACGGTGGCCGGTTCGTGTTGTCGGTGACCGCGGCCACCGTGCGCCCGTACGTGTTCACGTTTCCCGGCACCCCCAGCGCCGCCGCACTGACCGCCGCACACCAGGCCATCGGCGAGGAGTCCTGGACCCGGGACGCTCACGGCGACCCCGACTGGCGGCGCGCCGTCACCCTGGTGCTGGCCGAGCAGATCCGTCGCGAGCTGACATGAGCATCCGGGTGAACGGCGCTGACGAACACGGCAAGCCGGCAGCGGGTCAGTGTCTTCGCAGCTATCTGCGCGACCATGGCCACTTCGACGTCAAGAAGGGCTGCGACGCAGGTGACTGCGGCGCATGCTCGGTGCTGGTCGACGGCCAGGCGGTGCACTCGTGTGTGTTTCCGGCCTTCCGCGCCGACGGACACGACGTCACCACCGTGGCCGGTTTGGGGACGCCGACCGACCTGCATCCGCTGCAGCGCCGCTTCGTCGAGGCCGGCGGCTTTCAGTGCGGGTTCTGCACAGCCGGCATGATCGTCACCGCGTCGACGCTGTCCGAACAGCAGCGCACCGATCTTGGACAGTCGTTGAAGGGAAACCTGTGCCGCTGCACCGGTTACCGCGCGATCACCGACGCGATCGACGGCAAGGTCAACATCGAGAAGTCCGGTGGGGTGGGCCACTCCGTCGGCGCCCCGGCCGCGATGCGGGTGGTCACGGGCACCGAGCAGTACACGATGGACTTCGCCCCGCCCGGCCTGCTGCATCTGGCGGTGCTGACCAGCCCGGTGGCACATGCCCGGATCACAGCGATAGACGTCACCGCCGCCGAGGCGATCGACGGGGTACACCTCGTGCTGACGCATCGTGACAGCCCCGGTGCCGCGTTCTCCACCGCTCGCCACGAGAACCGCCTCGACGACCCCGACGACACCGTGGTGCTCGACGACACAGTCCGCTTCGTCGGGCAGCGGGTGGCCGCGGTAGTCGCCGACACCATCGCGCTGGCCGAAAAAGCCTGCCGGGCAATCGTCGTGGAGTACCAGGAGCTGCCGTCGGTGTTCGATCCGGAGATCGCCCGCAGACCCGGTGCACCCCTGTTGCACGGCGACAAAGGCGAACAGACACGCATCGCCGATGTGTCGCGCAACCTGGTCGCCGAGGTGCACGGCGGTGTCGGCGACATCGGCGACGGCATTGCCGCTGCCCTGGCCGGTGGCGGCGTGGTGGTGCGGGAACGCTACAGCACCCAACGCGTCCAGCACGTCCATCTGGAGACGCATGGCTGCACCGGATGGCGGGACGAGGACGGCCGGCTGGTGCTGTGCACCAGTTCGCAGGTGCCGTTCCTGGTCCGCGACGAACTGTGTCACGTGTTCGGTCTCGCGCGTGACGAGGTGCGGGTGTTCGCCCGACGAGTGGGCGGTGGCTTCGGCGGCAAACAGGAGATGCTCACCGAGGACCTCGTGACGCTGGCGGTGTTGCGGCTCGGCCGGCCGGTGCGTTACGAGTTCAGCCGCTCGGACCAGTTCACGATGGCGCCGTGCCGCCACCCCTACCGGATCGAGGTCACCGCCGCGGCTGGGGCCGACGGAGTGCTGACCGCGCTGGGCGTCGACGTGCTGATGGACGCAGGCGGATACGGAAACCACAGCACCGGCGTGCTGTTCCACGGGTGCGGTGAGTCGTTGGCGGTGTACCGGTGCGCCAACAAGCGCGTTGACGCCGAGGCGGTTTACACCAACAACCTGCCGTCCGGTGCGTTCCGCGGCTACGGCCTGAGCCAGATGATCTTCGCGGTCGAGTCAGCGCTCGACGAGCTCGCCCACCGGCTGGGCGTCGATCCGTTCGAGCTCAGACGACGCAATGTGGTGGTGCCCGGGGACGAGTTCGTCGACTACCGGGTCGGCCACGATGACCTCACGTTCGGCAGCTACGGCCTGGACCAGTGTCTCGACCTGGCGCAGCGAGCGCTCGCCGAGGGCGACGACGTGACCGGGCCGACCGGGTGGCCCGTCGGCGACGGGATGGCGGTCGCGATGATCGCGACGATCCCGCCGCACGGACATATCGCCGAAGCCTCGGTCAGCCTCACTCCCGACGGCGAGTTCGTGCTGTCGGTCGGCACCGCCGAGTTCGGCAACGGCACCACCACCGTGCACACCCAGCTGGTCGCGACCGAGCTGAACACCACTGCCGACCGGGTTCGTATCCACCAATCCGACACCGAGGCAACGGGTTACGACACCGGCGCGTTCGGGTCAGCGGGCACGGTGGTGGCCGGCCAGGCGGTGATGTCGGCGTGCAGGAAGCTGCGGTTCGCGATGGTCAAGGCAGCGTCCGAACTCACCGGCATCGGCATGCGCTCCTGCACCGTGACCCCTCACGGCGTGCAGTGCGGGACCAGGCTGGTCGAGTTCGCCGAGCTGCCCGCGCTGGTGGGCCACGGCCGCCACGACGGGACACCGCGCTCGGTGGCGTTCAACGTGCAAGGATTCCGGGTGGCGGTCAACCCCGAGACGGGTGAGGTGCGCATTCTGCGGTCGGTGCAGGCCGTCGACGCCGGCGCGGTGATCAACCCCGAGCAGTGCCGAGGGCAGGTGGAAGGCGGTGTGGCCCAGGCGATCGGGGCGGCGCTCTACGAACAGGTCCTGACCGGCCCCGACGGAACAGTGCTGACCCGGGCGCTGCGGGACTACCACATCCCGCAGCTTGCCGACGCACCCGTCACCGAGGTGCTCTTTGCCGACACCTACGACCAGATCGGGCCGCTGGGCGCGAAGTCGATGAGCGAATCGCCGTACAACCCGGTGGCCCCGGCGCTGGCCAACGCCATCGCGCGGGCCTGCGGCGCCCGGGTGCGCGACCTGCCGATCACGCCGGCGCGCGTGTGGCGCACCCTGAGCGACCCAGCACCCTGAGTGCCCCGGCGCAGAGTTACTCACGCGGGCGGTGAGAAGACCGTGACCGTGGTGACGAAGGCGTTGTCACTGTTGCGGACCGTGTTGGCCACATACCCGGTCCCATCGGCACTGAAGGTCGGCAGGTTGGTCACTCCCAACTGCGACTGCTCGAGATCGGCGACCTTCTGCGCACCGGCGGGTGTCAGCGCGTACACACCGGATCCGGCCGAGCTGCGGTCGACCAGGTACGCAGTACCGTCAGCGCCGAAAGTCAATACCTCGATGTCCCCGGGGCTGGGGTAGAAGAGGGCCGGGCTTGCGACGCCGCTGGGCGGCACGACGGTGTCCCCGGCTGCGTTGAATCCCAGGACGTCGATATCGTAGGCGGCGGGCGTCCCCACGACGAGGTAGCCGGTCCCGTTCGGGCCGAAGACAACGTCGGCGGCACTGGGGAACGCTACGCCGGGCACGATCGAGGTGTAGGTGTCGGTGGACAACGCGAGTATCTGCCGCGAGAGATACTTCCCGCTCGGATCCCGGTACTCCACCATCTCGTAGGCTGCACCGTCGGGCCCGAAGAACACCGTCCCCCCGGTCGCCCCTTCCGGGAGTTCGACCGTGCGGACGACGGTGGCATCCGGGCCCAGCACCGCCACGTATTCCGTACCGTTCACCGCGTAGTTGACGTAACCGAGGTCTTCAGCGGATTGCGAACTTCCGCCGCGGACACTCCGGTCACGCACCACGAGCGTGCCGGGCAGGGTGACGATGGTGACGTTGCCGTCGGAGTCGACGACAGCGACAGCGACAGGAGCGTCGTCCAGCGCGGGATCGACGATCGGCGCGTAGGCGGTGCCGTCCAACCCCAGCTGAAAGCCTGCGATGCGACCGTCGATCGCACCCGAGGTGGCGATCGAGTCGGCGGTGATCCTGGAGATGTAGGTCGTTCCCGTGCCCTCGTCGGTGTCACCGTCGAAGGTGAACGTCTCCAATCCGAAACCGTCGGCCGTCATCACGGTGTCTCCGGGCAATCCGGCGATGGAGCGCACCGTGCGTGAGGCGCCATCCACGGTGTACACGCGGGTCGATTGGGCGCCGAAGAAGCCTGTCACACCGGCTGTCACATAGGCGGTCCCATCCTGATCCAGGAGGGGCGCACTCGGATCGGAACCGAAGGGCAGGAACGTCGACCTCGTCCATCCGTTGGAGTCGATCGTGCGCAGCGTCGAGAAGCCGAGCCGAGAGGACACCAGGTGCGCGGTGCCATCCGGTGTCAGTTCGAAGTCCGTGTCATACGAGTACGACCGGGCGAAACCGTTCTCGGAGATCCGATAAACGCGGAAGTCGATCGGATCTGCAAGGGGCGAGAACGGGACGATCCGGGTTCTGAAGTACAGCGCGCCGTTGGCGCCGATCGTCAGCGGGCTGTCCGTGACGCCTATGAGGGTCGCGACACGCCTGACAGTACCGTCGCTGTCCACCGCCGAGACGATCGTGTTCGTGCGCCGATTGGTGGTGGTGACCACGATCAGCGTGCCGTCAGGTCGCATTGCGGCGTGCGCGTACGGGGCGGCGACTCCTCGGATCGGGTCGCTGGTGGTGACGACCTGTCCGTCGCTGTCGAGGATGGTGACCTGCGTCGTCGACCCGCCGCTGGTGACCTGATAAAGCGTGCCGTCGGAACCGATCACCGGAGATTGATAGGCGGTTCCTGGTATCGGCGAAGACGTCGCGCTGGCCTGAACGTCGCCGGCCGACTGCACGGCACTCGAAACGGTGGCCGGGGTGTTGGTCTCGGCAATGCGCTCACCGAGCGGACGCCATATCGACGCCAACAGCGTCAGCAACAGCGGAGATGCGCCGGGAACTTCCGGCCCGTCACTGGCCGACGCGTCGGCCCCCGGCGCGAACAGCGACGTCATCACGGTTGTCGGCGCCGGGGTCGGCGACGCGGGTTCTTCTTGGGCGACGTCGCCGGCGTCGGTGGCCGGCGGCTCCGCCAGTGGGGCCCGGGCCTCCGTGCTCGAGTCACCTTGACCTGTCGGCGGTGTCGCGGTGTCGCCGGCATCGGAGGCGCCCGACGGAGAATCATCGGCATCAGGGACCGCGGGCTCGGTTTCACCGCTGTCCGCCGTGGCGCGCTTGCCACTCGAGCTGCGTCGATCGGTCGGTTCCTCGGTATCAGAAGTCGACGTTTCGGTCTGCGATTCGGCAGCGTTGTCGTCCGATTCCGGGTCGTCTGTCGATGAGTCGGTCGACGAGTCGGAATCAGCGGCCGTGGAACTCGGTGTTCGTGCGGCATCGCGTGACTTCGTCGAGCGTGACGGTTTTTCTGCGGACTTCGTGTCTCCGCGCGAACTCCCGGAAGGACTGTCCGACGCGCTGGCCGAACTCGAGCCCTCGGTTTGCGCCCACGCCGCCCCGGGCATCGCCACCGCCGCGGAGCCGATACCGAGTGCGACGGCCAACGCGCCTACCTGGCCGACATGCTTCTCCCACACCATCGCAGACCTCCCGTTGACCAGCACAGCAACCGTATGCCGCGCACTCGCCCTGACGAATCGGGGATATCCCTTGTTCTCGGATCCGTCGGCGCGCCACATGCTCGGCCCGTCGGCTGTCAGCAAGGGAACGCTAACTCGTGTCGCCGGGATGCGGTGCGTATCGCCTGAAAATCGTTCGGATCAGCCATTTTTGACGAAGGCGTCGATATCAGGCGGCGTCGACACATCCGCATGCCAACACGCCGCGCGACAACGCTCGACCGAGGGAACGAGGCGCGACAGACCCCCGGGCGGCCCCACCGGCCGCCGGCCCAGCGAACAAACTTGGCAAATTCATGGCCGTGGCCACCAGCGCCCTTGCCGCCGAGGTCTTGACAGCGTCATCACACCCGGGTCCATCGGATGTTGATCGACGAAATCGCGAAATCAACTCCCGCTGAACATCATCGGGTTACGACTCAGTCCTCCGGGTTGTAGCCCAGGTTGGGAGCCAGCCAGCGTTCGGCCTCGGCCAACGTCCAGCCCTTGCGCTTGGCGTAGTCGGCGACCTGGTCCTGGGCGAGCCGGCCGACCACGAAGTACTGCGACTGCGGGTGGGAGAAATACCAGCCGCTGACGGCGGCACCGGGCCACATCGCCATCGACTCGGTCAGCTCGATGCCGGCCCGCTCCTTGACGTCCATCAACTCCCACAGCGTGGCCTTCTCGGTGTGCTCCGGGCAGGCCGGATACCCGGGGGCAGGTCGGATTCCCCGGTATTTCTCACCGATGAGCGCCTCGTTGTCGAGTTGTTCGTCAGGCTGGTATCCCCAGAACTCCTTGCGGACCCGTTGGTGCATCCGCTCGGCGAACGCCTCTGCCAGCCGGTCGGCGAGCGACTCGAGCAGGATCGCGTTGTAGTCGTCGTTGGCTGCCTTGAACTCGGCGATCTTGTCTCCGATGCCCAACCCGGTAGTGACGGCGAAGGCACCGACGTAGTCCCGGAGGCCCGTTTCCTTCGGGGCGACGTAATCACCCAGCGACCGGTTCGGGATGCCCTCCCGGTGCTCGCCCTGCTGGCGCAGGTTGTGCAACGTGGTCAGCACCTCGGTACGGGTGTCGTCGGTGTAGACCTCGACGTCGTCCCCGACGGCGTTGGCCGGGAAGAACCCGATCACCCCGTTGGCAGTGAGCCACTTCTCCTTGATCAGGGTGTCGAGCATCTCCTGCGCGTCGTCGTACAGCTTGCGGGCAGTCTCGCCCGAGACCGGGTTGTTGAGGATGTCGGGGAAGCGGCCCTTCATCTCCCAGGCGTTGAAAAACGGCTGCCAGTCGATGTACTCACGCAGCTCGGCGAAGTCGTAGTCCTGAAATTCCCGTACGCCGAGGCCCTGGGCCGGCGCCGGCGGCGTGTAGCCGTCCCACTCTATCGGCGTCCGGTTGGCTCGCGCCTTCTCCAGCGTCAGCATCGGCCGCTCGTTCTTCTGGGCGTGCCGCTCCCGCAGGGCTGCATAGTCGGTCTCGGTGGCCTCCAGCAGGCCAGGCCGCTGCTTGTCGTCGAGCAGCGCGGCAGCGACCGGCACCGAACGGGATGCGTCCTTGACCCACACCACCGGCCCGCTGCGACGCGGCGCCACCTTCACCGCCGTGTGCGCACGGGAGGTGGTCGCGCCGCCGATCAGCAGCGGGATCTCCAGGCCCTGACGCTCCATCTCGACGGCGAAGTTGACCATCTCGTCCAGGGACGGGGTGATCAGGCCGGACAGCCCGATGATGTCGGCTTCGTGCTCCTTGGCCGCGTCCAGGATCTTCTGCGCCGGCACCATCACGCCGAGGTCGATCACCTCGAAGTTGTTGCACTGCAGGACGACTCCGACGATGTTCTTGCCGATGTCGTGGACGTCACCCTTGACCGTCGCCATGATGATGGTGCCGTTGGTGTCCTTCTTCGCCGCCTCGCCGGGCAAGGGCTGGGCCTTCTCCGCCTCGATGTACGGCAGCAGGTAGGCCACGGCCTTCTTCATCACCCGCGCCGACTTCACCACCTGCGGCAGGAACATCTTGCCCGCGCCGAAGAGGTCGCCGACGACGTTCATACCGTCCATCAGCGGGCCCTCGATCACCTCGATCGGCCGTCCTCCTGCGGCGGCGATCTCGGCCCGCAATTCCTCGGTGTCGGCGTCGACATTGGCGTCGATGCCCTTGACCAGGGCGTGGGTGATCCGCTCACGGACCGGCAGGCTCCGCCACTCCGCAGCCGCCTGGTCCGCCTCTCCCCCGGCCTGGTCCTTGTTGTTGTACCGTTCCGCGATCTCCAGCAGCCGTTCGGCCGCATCCTCGCGGCGGTTCAGCACCACGTCCTCGATGCGGTCCCGCAGCTCGGGCTCGATCGAGTCGTAGGGCACCAGCGCGCCCGCGTTGACGATTCCCATGTCCAGGCCGGCTTTGATGGCGTGATACAGGAACACCGCGTGGATCGCCTCGCGGACCGGGTTGTTGCCGCGGAACGAGAACGACACGTTGGAGATACCGCCGGAGATGTGCACCCCGGGGAGGTTCTCCTTGATCCAGGCGCAGGCCTCGATGAAGTCGATCCCGTACGTCGCGTGCTCTTCGATGCCGGTCGCCAGCGCGAAGCAGTTCGGGTCGAAGATGATGTCCTCGGGCGGGAAGCCGACCTCTTCGGTCAGGATCCGGTAGGCGCGCCCACAGATCTGGATACGGCGCTCCAGGTTGTCGGCCTGCCCCTGCTCGTCGAAGGCCATCACGACGACGGCGGCGCCGTACTTGCGGCACAGCCGTGCTTCGCGGATGAACTTCTCCTCGCCCTCCTTCATGGAGATCGAGTTGACGATCGGCTTGCCCTGCACGTTCTTCAGGCCCGCCTCGATGACCTCCCACTTGGAGGAGTCGATCATCACCGGGACGCGGCTGATGTCCGGCTCGGCCGCGATCAGCTTGGTGAAGCGGTCCATCGCCGCGACACCGTCGATCATGCCCTCGTCCATGTTGATGTCGATGACCTGCGCACCGACCTCGACCTGCTGCAGTGCCACCGAGAGCGCGGTGTCGTAGTCCTCGGCCTTGATCAGGTTGCGGAACCGGGCGGAACCGGTGATGTTGGTGCGCTCACCGATGTTGACGAACAGCGAGTCGTCGGTGATGTTGAGCGGCTCCAGACCCGAGAGCCGGGTGGCCACTGCGATCTCCGGCAGCTGCCGCGGCGGCTTGCCTTCGACGACCTTGGCGATCTCGGCGATGTGCGGCGGCGCCGTGCCACAGCACCCGCCGACCAGGTTGACCAAGCCGGCCTCGGCGAACTCGGCGATGTAGCCGGCCTGACGCTCCGGGGACTCGTCGTACTCGCCGAACGCGTTGGGTAGGCCGGCGTTCGGATAGCAGGAGACGAAGGTGTCCGCGATCCGCGCCATCTCGGCGATGTAGGGCCTCATCTCCGGCGCGCCCAGGGCGCAGTTGAGGCCGACCGCGATCGGCTTCACATGCCTGATCGCGTTCCAGAATGCTTCGGTGACCTGACCAGACAACGTCCGCCCGGACGCGTCGGTGATGGTGCCCGAGATGATCACCGGCCAGCGGCGCCCGCGCTCCTCGAACAACGTCTCGATGGCGAACACCGCCGCCTTGGCGTTGAGCGAGTCGAAGATCGTCTCGACGAGGATGATGTCGGCGCCGCCGTCGACCAGGCCGTTGGCCGCTTCGAGGTAGGCGGCGACCAGCTGGTCATAGGAGACGTTGCGGGCTCCGGGGTCGTTGACGTCCGGCGAGATCGAGGCGGTCCGCGTCGTCGGTCCCAGGGTGCCGGCGACGTAGCGCGGTTTGTCCGGCGTGCTGAACTCGTCACAGGCGGCGCGCGCCAGGGCAGCACCGGCGTAGTTCAGCTCATAGCTCAGCTCCGCCATGTCGTAGTCGGACAGCGAGATGGCGTTCGCGTTGAAGGTGTTGGTCTCCAGGATCTCGGCGCCCGCTTCGAGGTATTCGCGGTGGATGCCCTCGATGATCTGCGGCTGCGTCAGGTTGAGCAGGTCGTTGTTGCCCTGAAGATCGCTCGGCCAGTCCTTGAACCGGTCGCCGCGGTAGCCGGCCTCATCCGGCCGGTCCCGCTGGATCGCCGTGCCCATCGCGCCGTCGATCACGATGATCCGCTGGCGCAGCGCTGCCGTCAGTTCATCGGTGCAGTCGGGCCGGACGTTCGCAACCAAGGTGTCCGACACAGAAATGTTCGGCTCTGCGGCGTTCACAGTGCACTCCTTCCATTACGGAAGGCGTCCTTGACTCTGCCGAGCGTGGCGGACACCGGGGTGGGAGCCCCGTCCCCCCAGGTGACCGTTGCAACGCCTCTCGACCTCGATGAGTCTACGTCGTCCCCTGATCGACGTCTGGACGCCCAAGTCGTCACCGCGATCGACCCCCAGCCACTCGGCGTTCGCGGTGGCCACGAGCGCCGGCTCGCGGACCTTGTCGCAATATCGGCAATCTCGACAATGTCACCTCGTTAACCAGATTGCAGCCGAACGTATTTCATCCTGTCCGCGTGGCTCCCGGCCTTGCAGCGAGTACCCGGGATCGTCTCCCTCACACCCACACCGGAGGTACCGAGCAGCTGGTGACAGCCCTGGACGTGATCGGTGTCGTCCAGCGTGAGCTCGGCTGCCTGCAGCTGGGTTCCCGTGGCGCGGTCGGTTGCGGCGGTCACACGGTCAGGGTAGTGGGGCACCCGACTCGGTTGTCCACGCGAGCGGCCGTGTGGACCCGCACCTGTGCGCGGGTCGATGCGCGTCCTCCTGCCCGTTCAGGGCTTACGCTGGGCTGGTGACCCCCTCGGATTTCAGCGGTCCGAAGCGATCCGACCTGCCCGCTCTGCGCGACACGATCATCGTCGCGGCATTCGAGGGCTGGAATGACGCCGGTGACGCGGCCAGCGATGCGCTGCAGCACCTGGATGCCATCTGGGAGGCCGACACCCTCGTGGAGATCGACGACGAGGCGTACTACGACTACCAGGTCAACAGGCCGGTGATCCGCCAGCTGGACGGCGTGACCAGGGAACTGGTGTGGCCGTCGATGCGGATCTCGCACTGCCGGCCGCCGGGCAGCGACCGCGACATCGTGCTGATGCACGGCGTGGAACCCAACATGCGGTGGCGCACCTTCTGTGCGGAGTTGTTGGCCATCGCCGACAAGCTGAACGTGCAGACGGTGGTGATCTTGGGTGCGCTGCTGGCAGACACCCCGCACACCAGGCCGGTGCCGGTGTCGGGCGCGGCCTACTCGGCGGATTCCGCCAAGACGTTCGGGCTGGAAGAAACCCGCTACGAGGGGCCTACCGGCATCGCCGGCGTTTTCCAGGACGCCTGCGTGCAGGCGGGGATTCCGGCGGTGACGTTCTGGGCGGCGGTCCCGCACTACGTGTCCCAGCCGCCGAATCCGAAGGCGACGGTCGCGCTGCTGCGCCGCGTCGAGGATGTCCTCGACGTCGAGGTGCCGCTGGCAGATCTGCCCGCCCAGGCCGAGGAGTGGGAGCAGGCGGTCACCGAGATGACCTCCGAGGACGACGAGATCGCCGAGTACGTCCAGTCCCTGGAAGAACGCGGCGACGCCGAAGTCGACATGAACGAGGCGCTGGGCAAGATCGACGGGGATGCGCTGGCGGCGGAGTTCGAGCGCTACCTGCGCCGCCGCGGGCGATAGCGCGCAACGCCGGAACGGTATTCCGGCAGACGTTTTTCGAGTTACGGCCTGCGGGAATACCGTTCCGGCGCTCAGCGGAACCGGGCGAGGTAGTCCGGCCAGTTCCACGTCGCCAGGAAGTCCTCCCCCGCACGTCGTCCTTGCTGGTAGAGCGCCCGCTTGTCCGGTTCGGACAGGTCGAAGTCGAGCACCCCGACCTCGCTGGTGTCGATCCGGATGGTGCGGGCGCTGACCCTGGGCTGGTTGAGATATGCCTGGTCACGGCCCACGAGGACGGTCGTCACAACCTGTTCGAGCAGCGTCGGCGCGCCCAGGAAGTGCAGTGGCCGCAGCGCCGGGATCACCTCGGCGTTCTCAGCGGGCAGGTTGGGCAGCAGTGTCACCCCGAAGGTCGGCCAGCGAGGTTTCTCGCTGTCGGTCCGGTCGAGGGAATCGATCGGGAAGTTCGACAGCAGTCCGCCGTCCACCAGTGTCGATGTCCTGCCGTCGGCGCTGGTCAATGTCGCGGGACGGTAGAAGAACGGGATGGCCGTCGACGCACGGACGGCATCTGCGACAGGCTGCTCATCCGGGTCGAGGCCGTAGATCCGCTGGTAGTCCCACGGCAGGCGGATCAGCTGCCCGAGGGTGACGTCGGCCACGGTGACGACGAGGCGGTACCGCTGCTCCGGCGGCAGGCTGTCGTCGTCGATCGCGAGATCGGCGAACGTCGTCACCCCGAACTCGGCCAGTCGCGCCGCGGACCACTCCCGCAGCGCCTCCCCCCGGTAGATGCCGCCGCCGGTGAGCACACCCCAGGCCGGTCCCACCACGGGGACACGTTCGACCGGTCCGGGGTCGAGAAACCTCCGGTAGTCGATGTCCATCGCCAACGCTTCCAGCCGCTCCGCGGCCAGTTCACCGCTCTGCGCGGCAGCGGCCAGAACGGCGCCGACCAGCGCCCCCGCTGAGGTCCCGGAGACGCGCTGGGGCACATATCCCGCACGGACCAGTGCGGCGACGGCGCCGACGAGCGCGACGCCCTTGACCCCACCGCCCGAGAGCACCAGGTCGGCTTGCTTCCCGGCCATCTGCTGTCAGACCTTCTCGGGCGGTAGCGACTTCCAGGTGCCGTTGAGCGCGTCGGGCTTGGGCCAGTACAACCTCAGGACCAACTGGAACGGCCCCTCCGGCGCGGGCAGCCAGTTGGCTTCCCTGTCGATGCCCGGCGAGCTGTTCTGCACGTAGAACGTGTACCCGCCGTCGGCGTCGGGCACCAGGCTCGGCAGCATCTCCGAGTTGATCAGGTAACGCTTCATCGGGTTGGCGACGAGCCGGCTGGCGGGCATCTCGTACACGGTCAGCGACCAGAACGCGTTGACCGGCGGCAACTGGCCGGACGGTAACCGGAACACGTAGTTGTTCGCGCCGGTCAGCGGCTCGCCCTGGGCGTCGTGGGTGAAGACGGGGTAGATCGCCTCGGCGGCGGTGTTGCCGTAGATCCCCAGCGCTGCGCCGGCCATCCGGCGCAGGTAGTTGCCATCGAGGTCTTCTCTGGTGCCGAACAGTTGCGCCGAGGTCACCCTGCCGGTCTCGAGCTCGTCTTTGCGGAACGTGTCGAACTCCGCCCAGGCGTCGGCCATGCCGGCGTCGACTGCGGCGCGGATGTCCGGGCTGAGCGTGTCGGCGTCGAACCCGTCGTCGGCTCCGATGCCGATCGTGGCGAAGCGGTCCCGCAGCGCACGCTCCTGCGGCAGCGTCGGGGCGAAGCGCAGCGCGAAGTCGAGGATCTCGAAGAACTGCGGCGAAGTCCGCTGCTGCTCCGGCGTCAGCGGCGGCACGAAGTCGATCGCCGGCACCGGCGCCGGCGGTGGCTGGTTGAGGAACACCGACAGCGGCGCGACCTGATAACCCGCCTGGATCTTTTTCACCTCCTCGATGTCGGAGGGACCGAACAGCTGGGTTCGGAACAGCAGAAACGCCAACTCGGTGTCCGAGCGGATCACCTCGTCGACTCCGCCGGGTTTCTCGCCGTCCCAGTTCGGGCCCGCGAGCAGGTAGGTGCCGCCGCCGTTGCCGGTGGTGCGGCTCCCGACGTAGGCGAAGTTGTAGGTGTAGGCGTCCACGAACTGCACCGAGAAGTACCGGTCCTGCTGAATCGGCGGCACAGTCAGCACCAGCGGTTCGGCCCGCAGATCGGCGCCGACGGTGGAGTAGGGCGTGTCCGAGTTGGGTGTCTGGATGGTGGTGTCGTCGGGGGTGAACACCCGGGCGGTGCTGTGCACCTCGTTCCGGCCGCCCTTGTACTGCGGGTCCTGTTTGTCGACGAAATAGGTGTACTGCACGCGGTAGTTGTCGACCACCGGGAACCCGTAGATGTAGGCCTCCTTGGCGATCGCCCGGGCCTCGTCCGGGGTGACGGCAGACGACGACTCGGTCGGGGTCGGTGCCGCCGAGGTGTCGGTGGTCTCGGCGTCACGGGTGTCGGTGCTGCACCCGACGAGCAGAATCAGTGCGGCCAGTCCGACGGCCAGGCGGCGGATCACTGCTGTTCCAGCTCTTCGGTGCGGGCGCCCATCGACCGGCCGAGCGCAGCGACCTGGGCGTCCATCCTGGGAAGCAGGTCGGGCACGAACCTGGCCACCGGCATTTCCCCGACGGGGGTGGACAGCAGCGGTTTGAGCCATCGCAGGGCGCCGACCCAGCCGGGACAGTTCACCTGTCGTCTGCGGCGCTCGATCCCGGCGACGAAGGCCTGCCCACAGTCCTCGACCGAGGTCGTGCGGTTCAGCGGGAACGGCAGCCTGCTCAGCATTTCCGTGAAAGTCGGCAGGTCGGCCTTGGTGTCACGCACCAGCGGCGTGTCGATCCAGGACATGTGCGCCGAGCCGACGTCGACTCCGCGGTGGGCGACCTCGAGGCGCAGCGCGTTGGCGAACTGCTCGACGGCGGCCTTGGCGGCGTTGTAGGGGGCAAGGCCCGGTGCGGCGGCGTAGGCGGCCAGCGACGACACGATCAGCACGTAGCCGCGTCGGTCGAGCACCGAGGGCAGGGTCGCCCGCACCGTGTGGAACACGCCCATGACATTGACGTCCATCAGGGTTCGGACCGCCTGCGGGTCGACCTGGAGCACCGAACCGTAGGTCGCGATGCCGGCGTTGGCCATGACGATGTCGATTCCGCCGAACCGTTCGACCGCGCCGGCCGCGGCGGCCTCCATGGCGGGCAGGTCGCGTACGTCGGCGACGACGGTGTGGACCCGGTCACCGCCCAGCGCGGCCCGCAGTTCGGCGAGCGGCGCCTCGTCGAGATCGGTGAGGACGAGTCGGGCGCCCCGGCGGTGCAGCCGCCGGGCCACCTCGGCGCCGACGCCGCGCGCAGCACCGGTGATGAAGACAGTTTTTCCGGCTACCGACCCCGCTGTAGTCACAGCGGAAACCTACTCCACCGCAGGTGGATTACTGCTGAAACCTCATGGATGTTGAACACCATTCGGCGGCGTCGCGCGAATTCCAGCGGAGGGCTTGTGGCTGCGACGCGCGAGCTCCCGCCGTTCCCGGGCAGCCCACCGTCGCACCCGAACAGGATCCAGCGGCCCGCCGTGGCCGACGTAGATGACGTCGGGATCGAGTGCCAGCACTCGCTCGAGGCTGGTCAGATTGCGCGCCCGGTCCTCGTGGAACGGCGGAAGTGCAGGCCGATCTCGGATGGCGCCGAGGAACGAGCCGGCCACGAGGTCACCGGCGACGAGTCCCCCGGAATCCGTGATCACCGATGTCGACCCGGGCGTGTGTCCTGGCGTGTGAAGTATTCGGGCATCGACACCGTAGTCGGCCAATGAGTAGTCGTCGTCGATGAGTTCATCGGGCACGAACGGCTCGGTGCTCTGGTGGATGGGCGGCAGCGCGGCGAACAGTCGGCCGAACGGACCGGTGGGCCGCAGCGGTGTGGCGCTGCGGCCCACCGAATAGGCCCCGAGATCGCCCCTGTGCGCCAGTATCGGGGCCCTCGTTGCCCGCCGCAGGTCGGCCGCCGATCCGAAGTGGTCGATGTGACCGTGGGTGACGATGATGGCTGTGACGTCGCCCGGGACAACGCCACAGCGCTTCATCATGCTCAGAATCCGCGGCCCCGAACCCGGAGTTCCGGTATCGACCAGCACCGCCTTGCGCCCGCGCAGAAGGAAGGCGTTCACATTTCCCCGGCCAAGGACGGGCAGCGCCGTCACGTTCGTCCACTCCATAGCTCGGAACACTAGGGCGCTATGGTTGCGACATGAATGCTCGAAATAGTCGATTTCCTATCCATTCGTCTCACCGGTACTGAGACGAATGGACATACTTGCCGATGTGCTATCGGCAACGAAGCTGCGGGGAACCGTGGCCGCCTCGGTGTCGGCGGCAGCACCCTGGGGGATCGACTTCCCGCCTCTCCCGTTCGCTGCGTTCCACTATGTTCTCGCGGGGGGCTGCTGGCTTCGCCGCCCCGGTGACCGGCCGCTGCCCCTGTCGACAGGTGACTTGGCGCTGCTGCCAGTCGGAACCGGGCACGTGATCGCCAGTGACCCGAGCGGGCCGACGGCGAGTTTCACCGAGTTGACCGGGAATCGCCCGGACACTCTGATCGCCGTCGTCGACATTTCCGGTCCCGGACCACGAACGCACCTGCTATGCGGCGGCTATCATTTCGATGGCCACAGCACCCACCCCATGCTGCGACTGCCCCCGGAAATCGTCCTACGGGACGTGCCGAATACCCACCCGTCGGTCGCCGAAACTCTGGCCATGATGCAGACCGAAATCGCCCAACCCAGCCCAGGATCTGTGACCGTCGTGGACCGGCTGGTCGATGTCCTCTTCGTGCACACCATGCGTGCGGCAACCACCTCGGCCACCTTGCTGGCCGGACTGCACGACGACACCACCGCGGCCGCAGTCAGCCTCATTCACCAACAACCCGCCCACCCGTGGACCGTGGCGTTGCTGGCCGCCAACGTCGGTGTCTCTCGGGCCACGCTGGCGCGGCATTTCGCCAGGACCGTCGGTGAACCACCCCTTGCCTATCTCACGCGCTGGCGTATGGAAATCGCTGCCCGTCGACTCCGCCAGACTTCCGATCCGCTCTCCCGCGTCGCCGAAGCGGTTGGCTACACCTCCGAGTTCGCCTTGTCACGCGCGTTCAAACGTCACCATGGCCTCACGCCACGCGAATACCGCGTCAGTACGCACGGCAACCGTCGCGGCTGAGGGCGGCCAGTGCGCGGCGCACCACCGCTAGACCTGAACACCGAGCAGCGCGTCGACTGCCGTTGCGACCGTCTGCCCGGCCGAGGTGTCGTGCCCGCCGTAGGTGAGCGCGTCGGTCGCCCACCCGTCAAGGGCGGCAATCGCTTTCGGGGTGTCCAGATCATCGGCCAGGTAGCGGCGCACCCGGGCGAGGACATCGGCGGCATCAGGTGCTGCCGCCAACTGCGTCGCGCTGCGCCACCGGTGCAGCCGGTGTACCGCCTCGTCGAGCACCGCCTGACTCCAGAACCGGTCGTCGCGGTAATGCCCGGCGAACAACCCCAGCCGGATGACCCCGGGGTCGACGCCGTCGCGTCGCAGGCCCGACACCAGCACCAGGTTTCCGCGGCTCTTGGACATCTTGTGCCCGTCCCAGCCGATCATGCCGGCATGCACGTAGTGACGCGCGAAACGTCGCTCCCCGGTGACGGATTCGGCGTGCGCAGCGGAGAACTCGTGGTGCGGGAAGATCAGGTCGCTCCCGCCGCCCTGGATGTCGAGGTCGGTGCCGATGCGGCTGAGCGCGATCGCGGCGCACTCGACGTGCCAGCCTGGCCTGCCCGGCCCGAACGGCGATTCCCAGCTGGGTTCGCCCGGGCGTTGTGCCTGCCACAGCAGCGCGTCGAGCGGGTCGCTCTTACCGGCCCGTTCGGGGTCTCCCCCACGTTCGGAGAACAGGGTGAGCATGGTGTCGCGGTCGTAGCCCGACTCGTATCCGAACTGCGTAGTGGCCCCGGCGTGAAAGTACACGTCGGGGTACTGCGGATCGTCGAGGACGTAGGCGGCTCCGGAGGCCAGGAGCTTCTCGACGACCTCGATGACCTCGGCGACCGCTTCGGTGGCCGCGACGTAGTCGTGCGGCGGCAGCACCCTCATGGCCGCCATGTCCTCACGGAACAGGTCGGTCTCCCGGTCGGCGAGCTCGCGCCAGCCGATGCCGTCGCGCTGGGCACGCTCGAACAGCGGGTCGTCGACATCGGTGATGTTCTGTACGTAGTGCACCTCGTGACCGGCGTCGCGCCACAAGCGGTACACCAGATCAAACGTCAGGTAGGTGGCGGCGTGACCGAGGTGGGTGGCGTCGTAGGGGGTGATCCCGCACACGTACATGGTTGCGGTGGCGCCCGGGGTGACCGGGCGCACCTGCCGGTCTGCACTGTCGTAGAGCCGCAACTGCGGCCCCCGCCCGGGCAGCACCGGCACGCTCGGCGCCGACCACGATTTCATGACTCCGACTCTAGACATCACCCTGTCCGACGACGCCGAGGGCTGTTTCATTCCCGCTCATTCCCGCTCAGTGCCGCTCAGTGCCGGTAGGCGGCCAGGATCTCGGTGAGCAGGACCTCGGCGACCTCCGGGCGGCACATCAGCAGATCCGGCAGGTACGGGTCGCGGCGGTTGTAGATCAGCGGCGACCCGTCGATCCGCGACGCGTGCATGCCCGCGGCCCACAGCACACCGGCGGGAGCCGCCGAATCCCATTCCCACTGCCCGCCCGCGTGGATATAGGCGTCGACGTCACCGCGGACCACCGCCATCGCCTTGGCCCCGGCCGACCCGATGCGGACCAACTGGATGTCGAGTTGCTCACGCAGCCGCCACAGCACCGGTGGTGGCCGGTTGGAACTCGCGGTAATCCGGATCGGCCCGTCGGCGCGCGGTGCCGGCGCGGTGACGGTGTCGCTGCGGTACACCTCGCCGCGCGCGGGCAGCGCGACCGCGGCATCGGTGATGGAGCCACCGTGCGGCGCCGAAGACCGCTGCCACAGCGCGATGTGCACGGCCCAGTCGGCGCGGCCAGGCATGGAGTACTCGTGGGTCCCGTCGACCGGGTCGACGATCCACACCCGGTCGGCATGGACGCGCGACACGTCGTCGACAGCCTCCTCGGAGAGCACCGAATCGTTCGGGCGCTCCCGGTGCAGCCGGTCCAGGATCAGGACGTTGGCCTGCTTGTCACCGGCGTCGCCCAGGTCGTAGGGGTCGTAGAAGTCCCCGTACCCGATCTGTTCGCGCATCGCCAGTAGCAGCTCACCGGCTTCGGCGGCCACTTCGGCAGCCAGCGCTGCGTCGGTGAGGGTCACCGAATCAGTATCTATGACCGAATGCGGGCGGGGGCGCGTGGCTCCCCGCTGGAGGCTCGCGCTCACCGGTAGATTCCGAACCTGTGCGAGTCATCGTCGGAATCATCGCCCTAATCGGAACATTCGCGGGCTGCTCCTCCGAACCTCCCGCGGCCACCACCCTGGCGGGCACCAGCTGGCGATTGGTCTCCCTCCAGTCCATGGACGATCAGCAGGGCACAACCACGGTGCCGCCGACGGCCGAGTACACGGTGTCGTTCGGTGACGACGGCAGCGCGACGTTCCAGATCAACTGCAACAGGGGCAGGAGTTCGTTCGAGGCGACACCCAGTGACCCTGCCGGCGACGAGCCTTCGGGATCGTTGACCTTCGGCGAGATCGCCCTCACGATGATGGCCTGCGTGCCGCCTGCCCTTGATCAGGAGGTGTCCACCGCGCTGCCCAACGTCCGCACCTACCTGATCAGGGGCGGGAAGCTCAACATGTCCCAGAAGTTCGACAGCGGGATCCTCACCTGGGAACCGCTGTCGCCGGCGGAGTAACCGCACGGCCTCACAGCCGAGGGCGACTAGAAGGCCGGCCACGGTATCGGCCGTCGCCGATCGGGCGTCGGCATCACCGGGTTTGCCAGCAGGGCAACGACTCTGGCCCGCAGGGCAGCCACTTCCCGAGGGGTGATGTGGTCACGTAGCTGCGCACCGAGGTCACCGTCGAGCGCGTCACCGAGCCCGCTGACGGCCTCGAGTGTGTCATCGTCGACGGGCTTGCCCGCCCACCCCCACAGCACGGTGCGCAGCTTGTCCTCGACGTGCAGGCTGACCCCGTGGTCGACGCCGTAGATCTGCCCGTCCACACCGGTCAGGACATGGCCTCCCTTGCGGTCGGCGTTGTTGATGAGCACGTCGAACACGGCCACCCTGCGCAGCCGGTCGTCGTCGGCGTGCACCAGCGTCACTTCGTCACCGGCGTAGTCGTAGGCCTGCAGGATGGGCAGAAAACCGGCCGGGATGCTGCCCGCCGGCAACAGGTCGATCAGGTCCGGCCCGGCGCCGGCTGCGTCGGCGGCATCGGGGTCCTCGTCGCCGGGCTGGTCGACCCAGCGCTGCACCATCCCCGGACCTGCGGGCCCGTCACGAATGATGGTGTAGGGCACGATGTTCCAACCCAGAGCCGCGGAGACCAGGTAGGAAGCGAGCTCGCGGCCCGCCAGTGTGCCGTCCGGGAAGTCCCACAGCGGCGCCTCGCCGCGGATGGGCTTGTACACACCGTGCTGGGTGCTCTCGCCGAGGTTCGCCTCACACAGGAAGGTCGCGTTGCTCGCCGAGCGGATCCGTCCGAGGATGGTCAGCCCACCGCACTGCAGCACCTCCTCGGTCCGAGGCGTCATCGGGTACTACGTATCGAGGTCATCGTCGGATCCCCCGAGCGCACCGCGCCGGTAGCCGTTGGTGCGGACACAGATGTGCCCCTCGGGATCCAGGGGCTCGTCACACAGCGGGCAGGGCGGGCGTCCCGCCGAGATGACCCGGTTGGACCGGGTCGCGAACTCGCGGGCGGATTCGGGGGTCAGGAACACCCGCACCGCGTCGGGCCCCTCCTCGGCGTCGTCGAGGACCACCGACGCATCGAACTCGGCATCCGAGACGGCCAGGAGTTCGACGACGACCGTCTGCGCCTCGGAGTCCCAGCCCAGGCCCATCGTGCCGACCCGGAACTCGGCGTCCACCGGGGTGATCAACGGGCTGAGGTCCTCGATCTCGCCGTCTTCGGGTGGGATCGGGGTGCCGAAGCGGCGGTTGATCTCCAAAAGCAGCGCCGCGATGCGCTCCGCGAGCACCGCGACCTGCTGCTTCTCCAGGATCACCGAGATCACCCGCTTGTCGTGAACGGCCTGCAGGTAGAACGTGCGATTTCCCGGTTGGCCGACCGTCCCGGCCACGAAGCGGTCGGGTGTACGGAAGACGTGGATTTCGCGGGCCATGGCAGATTCCAAAATACCGGCTATGACACGTCAGCCGTAATTGTGTCCGGCGGCGCTCATCCGGTGGACCCACCCACCACGGCTTCGCCGGTGGGCAGCGGGCCGTCCGGTGCGCCGTCCTGCTCCTTGCTGTCCGCAGGAGGGGCCGACAACGCCGAGTTCAGTGCGGAGCCGGTGTGGTTGACGTGGATCACGAAGGGGCGCAGCGTCGTGTACCGGACCACACTCACCGACGCCGGGTCGGCGTTGATGCGCTGGAAGCTGTCCAGGTGAGTGCCGAGTGCGTCGGCGAGCACCGACTTGATCACATCGCCGTGGCTGCACGCGACCCACAGCACGTCGCCGCCATGCTCGTCGGCGAGCCTGCGGTCGTGCTCGCGCACCGCGGCGACCGCCCTGGCCTGCACCCCGGCCAGTCCCTCACCGTCGGGGAACACCGCGGCGCTGGGCTGCTGCTGAACCACCGCCCACAGCGGCTCCTTGACCAGCTCGCTGATCTTGCGGCCGGTCCACGAGCCGTAGTCGACCTCGGCGATCCGTTCGTCGGCGACCGGCTCCAGACCGAGCGCGGCGGCGAGCGGTTCGACGGTCCGTTCACAACGCAGCAGCGGTGAGCGGACGATCGCGCGGATCGGCAGCGAGCCGAGTCGCTCGACGATCGCCTGCGCCTGTTCCCGGCCCCGATCGTCGAGGTCGACCCCGGCAGAGCGCCCCGCAAGGGTGTGCGCGGTATTCGACGTCGAACGGCCGTGGCGCAGCAGCAGAACGGTCATATGGCGGCCACCACCCCTGTCCCGAGAAGAATCAGCACGACAACACCCAGCACCAGCCGGTAGCCCACGAACCAGTACATGCTGTGCCGGACCAGGAAACGCAGGAACCACGACACCGCGGCGAACCCGACGACAAACGCGATCACCGTGGAGACCAGCAGCTGGGCGCCGCTGGCGCTCATGCCCTCCCCGACGGGGTCGAACGCGTCGGGCAAGGAGAACAGCCCCGAGGCGAACACCGCCGGGATCGCCAGCAGGAATCCGAACCGCGCGGCAAGCTCGCGTTCGAGCCCGAGGAACAGGCCCGCGCTGATCGTCGCGCCGGACCGCGACACCCCCGGCACCAGCGCCAGGCACTGGGCGAAACCGACGATCACCGCGTCGCGCCAGGTCAGCTGTTCGACCCGGCGGGTCTGCCTGCCGTAGTACTCGGCAGCGGCGATGACCAGGGAGAACACGATCAACGCGGTGGCCACCAGCCACAGATTGCGGGCCCCGGTGCGGATCTCGTCCTTGAAGAGCAGGCCGACCACACCGATCGGGATCGAGCCGATGATCACCCACCAGCCGAGCCAGTAGTCGGCGTTGCGGCGACCGGCGGTGAACAACCCGTGGAACCACGCCTTGACGATCCGCACGATGTCGCGGGCGAAGTAGACCAGAACCGCCGCTTCGGTGCCCAGCTGACTCACCGCGGTGAACGAGGCGCCGGCGTCGTCGTCGAAGAACACCCGCGAGGCGATCGCCAGGTGTCCCGAGGACGACACCGGCAGGAACTCGGTGAGCCCCTGCAGCACCGACAGGACCACGACCTGCAGCCACGACATCGCAGGCACGTCAGTCACGACGACGACCGTACCGTGCGTGGGCTGGGGTCAGCGGTTGTGGCGGGGCACCGGCTGCGCCTCGGCGACCTCGTCGCGCACGGCGGCCGCCAGGCTGCGCTCGTCGGACAGGTCGATGTCGGTCAGCTTGCGGGTGGCCACCGCGACGACGTCCTCGGACTGCGGGACCGGACCGCGCAACCTGGGCCGGTAGATCTCCACGACCAGCGCCTGCCGTTCGATGTGGAACGAGAACGACCGCCCGTCGCCGACCTGGCCGAAACCGCTGGCATGCACACCGGTGGTGATGTCCTCCAGAGCGAAGTCCTGATGGGTCACGTCCCCGTCCGCGGCAAGGGTCATGGTCCGTACCATACCGCCGTGATCGCCATCGGGGGCAACATGTGGGGGCGTTTTCGGGTCACGACGTTGCATACACTGGCCTTTCGATCAGGATCCGCCGAAGTGAGCGAGAGCTATCCATTGCCGCGACGCATGAACACCCCAGCTCAGCTTATTCGGCTCGGCGCTGCAGCGCTGGCAATGGTGCTGTTGGTCGGCTGCTCGTCGAATCCCGTCGATTCGCCCCCACCGACCATCGAGCCCGCGCGTGCCGCCGTCTCCCCCGCGGTGAGCGCCACCCCGCCCGGCGTGGTGCGTCCGCTGGCCGGGCCGGCAACGGCGGCGGCATTCGACGAGGCGACGGGCGCGCTGCTGGTCCTCGGTGACGGCGACCGGCCGGTCATCACGGTCTTCACCGCGTCCGGTGATGCCACCCCGGTGGAGCTGGATGACGCCGCGACGGCGATGGCCGGAGACGGTGACGGGAAGGTGGTGCTGTCGACGACGGGAGGCTACTACCGGCTCGACGTCGCCTCCGGGCATCTCACCAGGGTCGAGGTGCAGGGCCACGAGGGGGTCGACTTCACGGCGATCGCGCGGCGTGCCGACGGCCGGCTGGTGCTGGGCAGCGCCGACGGCACTGTGTACACACTCGATTCAGACACCACGGTCGGCGCGCAGCTCAAGATGTTCGCGCGCGTGGACAGCATTGTCACCCAAGGCAATACCGCGATCGTTCTGGACCGGGCCCAGACCTCGGTCACCAGCCTCAACACCGAGGGCACGGCGTCCGCACAGGCCCTGCGGGCGGGCCGGGGCGCCACCACGATGGTGGCCGACGCGGCCGGGCGGGTGCTGGTCGCCGACACTCGCGGTGGCGAACTGCTGGTGTACGGCGCCGACCCGCTGATCCTGCGGCAGCGCTACCCGGTGCCGGATTCGCCATACGGACTGGCCTCCTCGGATGATCCGACAGGGCTGGTGTGGGTCGCCCAGACGGCGACCAATACCGTCGTTGGTTACGATCTGGCGACCGGCATCCCCGTCGAGAAGGTGCGTCATCGAACCGTGCAGCAACCCAACTCGCTGGCCTTCGACGCCGCGTCGGACACCCTCTACGTGGTGTCGGCCACCGGAGCCGGCGTCCAGGTCATCAGCGCCGCCGGGATGGCGAAGTGAGCCCGGGCTCGCGGGGGCGGATGCCTGCGACCTGGAGCAAGGTGGTTTCCGAGGACCACTCCGGTGAGTACGAGTGGATTCCGCTGCGGCTGCCCCCTGACGTCACCCGTGTCAGTGCCTCCATCCGGTTGTCGATCGAGGCCGAGTACCGCGGGTGGGAGCTGACCAGGGTTCGGCTGTACACCGACGGCAGCAGGCGGGTGCTGCTACGCCGCAAGAAGCGCGCCGACCGCCTCCACGACCCGGACCAGCCGAGCCTGTGATGTACCGGACGCTGCGCCGGGCGCTGTTCCTGGTGCCACCGGAACGCATCCACACCTGGGTGTTCGCCGGGCTGCGTGCCGCCACCACCCCGGTGGCGCTGCGCCGGCGTCTTTCGCGCCGGCTCGCGCCCAGCGACCCGGTGCTGGCCAGCACTGTCTTCGGCATCCGGTTCCCCGGCCCGGTGGGACTCGCCGCCGGCTTCGACAAGGACGGGCTCGGAGTGCATGCCTGGGGTGCGCTGGGGTTCGGGTTCGCCGAGGTGGGCACCGTGACCGCGCAGGCCCAGCCCGGCAATCCGCCGCCGCGGATGTTCCGGTTGCCTGCCGACCGCGCGCTGCTGAACCGGCTCGGATTCAACAACGGCGGGGCCGGTGCGCTGGCTGCGCAGCTGAAACGAAGCACCCCCGACGTGCCGATCGGGGTCAACATCGGCAAGACCAAGGTGACGCCCCCCGAAAAGGCGGCCGACGACTACGCCGAATGTGCGAGGCTGCTCGGGCCGCTGGCGGACTACCTGGTGGTCAACGTCAGCTCGCCCAACACCCCGGGCCTGCGTGACCTGCAGTCCGTCGAATCGCTGCGCCCGATCCTGACCGCCGTCCTGGCGGAGACGTCGACCCCGGTGCTGATCAAGATCGCCCCCAACCTCGCCGACAGCGACATCGACGACATCGCGGACCTGGCAATCGAACTGGGCCTGGCCGGCATCGTCGCCACCAACACGACCGTGTCCCGCGCCGGGCTGGCGACGCCGGGGGTGGAGGAACTCGGCCCCGGCGGCATCTCCGGTCCACCGGTCGCGCAGCGCTCCGCGGAGGTGCTGCGGCGGCTGTACCGGCGGGTCGGCGACCGGCTGGTGCTGATCAGCGTCGGCGGCATCGAGACCGCCGACGACGCGTGGGAGCGCATCGTGTCCGGGGCCTCGTTGCTGCAGGGGTACACCGGTTTCGTCTACGGCGGCGGGCTGTGGGCCAAGACGATTCACGACGGCATCGCCCGTAGGTTGCACGAGCACGGCTTCTCCCACCTCACCGAGGCCGTGGGTTCGGCGGCGCGCTGAGTGGCGCCGCTGGTCACAGATGTCGGCGGATGACCTCGGCCTGCCGGCGCAGCGGTGCTGCCGCTGCTGCCCTGCCCAGAGCTTCGTAGCTGCCGGCTTCAGCGAGGTAGTCGCGCACCTGGTTGTGCAGCAGCGCCGAGACGTCAGCGGCCGACAAGCGGCGACGCTCGACCTCGGTCGCGCCGGTCCGTGCGCCCGCAGGGTCGACGCTCTCGGCGTTGTCGATGACCGAGATCGCCGACCGCAGGGCGGCGATCTCGTCGCGGTCGCGGGCCTTCATCGCCGCGGTGAGCTGTGCGCGGAGCGCGGCGCGCACAGTGTCCGCGTGGCTGGTGGGCTCGAGTGTCATAGCGTCACCCGTTCCGGATGACCGTGTCGACCAACGACAGCAGCCTCGCGGCCCCACCGGGATCACCGACGGCGATCACCTTCAGATGTCTCCTCGACTCGTCGTACACCGTCTGGACATGAAGCCCCGGCTCCCCGTCGGCCGATGCACTCGAGACGCCGGCCATCACCAGCGTCGTGACGCGGTCCACGAGCTCGCGATCGACGGACTCGATCTGCACGATCGTCGTTGCTTCCACGCGCGGCGGCGCAGTATCGGTCTCGACGGTGGCCGGGTGGCCTCCGGTGAACTCGCGCAGGTCATGCTCGGCGATGCGGTACTGCTTGCCGATCCGCACTGCCGGTAACCGGCCGTCCCGCACATATCCGCGGACCGTCCGCACCTGCAGGCCGAGGATTCCAGCAACATCATCGACCGAGTGCATGGGGGCGACCACGCACTCACGGTACCCAATAACACTTCAAAAGACCCTATAAGGTCGCAAACCAGGCCGGATACGGCCCTATAGGTACATGACGCCCGGGGGGAGACGCTACTTCTGCTCGTGGGTGCCGGTGATGAGCGCGCGGGCGATGGCGTGGCTGAACAGGTTGAAGCCCAGGTAGGCGGGGGTCCCCTCGGCCGGCACGTCCAGCTTCTCGACGTCGACCGCGTGCACGGCGACGATGTAGCGGTGCGGGCCGTGCCCGGCTGGTGGCGCCGCGCCGATGAAGCGCTTCAGGCCGGCATCGTTGGCCAACGTGACCGCGTCACCGGGGAAGCCCTGGTTGCTGCCGTCGCCGACGCCGGCGGGCAGATCGGTCACCGTCGCGGGCAGGTTGAACACCGCCCAGTGCCAGAAGCCCGAGGCCGTGGGGGCGTCGGGGTCATACACGGTGACGGCGAAGCTGCGGGTCTCCTCGGGGAATCCCGACCAGCTCAGCTGCGGCGAGATGTCCGACCCGCCGGCACCCATGATGCCGCTGACCTGGTCCTGGGCCAACGGCTGCCCGTCGGTGAACGACTCCGAGGTCACCGTGAACGTGGGCAACTCGGGCAGGAAATCGTAGGGGTTGTAGTCAAAGGCCATTGAAGCCAATCCTCTCTGTTGTCAGTCGGTTGGTTCAGCAGTGCAGCAGAAAATGCTCGAGGACCTCGGCACCGAAGGTCAACGCGTCGACGGGTACCCGCTCGTCGACGCCGTGGAACAGCGCCGCGAAATCCAGGTCCGGCGGCAGCCTCAGCGGCGCGAACCCGAAGCACCGAATTCCCAAGCGGGCGAAGTGTTTTGCGTCGGTGCCTCCGGAGAGCATGTAGGGCACGGTGCGCGCTTCGGGATCGGTGGACAGGATCGCGGCGTTCATCGCCTCGAGCAACTCACCGTCGAAGGGGGTCTCATACGACGGCAGTGCGGTGATCCACTCCCTGCTGACGTCGGGGCCGATCACCTCGTCGACCTCCCGCTCGAATTCGGCGAGTCGGCCCGGGAGCACCCGGCAGTCCACGACGGCCTCGGCGGTGGCGGGGATGACGTTGGCCTTGTAGCCGGCGTTGAGCATGGTCGGGTTCGCGGTGTCGCGCAGCGTGGCGCCCACGATCTTGGCGATCGACCCCAGTTTGGCCACCGCCCCGTCGATGTCGGGCGACTCGGGGTCGAACGTGTACCCGGTCTCCTCGCTCACCGCGGCCAGGAACTGCTCCACCGATTCGGTCAGCACGATCGGGAACCGGTGCTTCCCCAACCGGGCGACCGCGGCGGCGACGGCGGTGACGGCGTTGTCGTCGTGCACCATCGACCCGTGCCCGGCGCGGCCGCGCGCGGTCAGCCGCATCCACATCATCGCCTTCTCGGCGGTCTCGATGAGGTACAGCCGCCGTTCGCCGCCGTCGCGGCGCGGCACCGTCAGCGAGAATCCGCCGACCTCGCCGACCGCCTCGGTGACGCCCTCGAACAGGTCGGGCCGGTTCTCCACCAGCCATTTGCAGCCGTAGTTGCCCCCGGCCTCCTCGTCGGAGACGAACGCGAAGACCAGGTCGCGCGGCGGCACGATGCCGGACCGCTGGAAATGCCGGGCGACCGCGATGATCATCCCGACCATGTCCTTCATGTCGACCGCGCCGCGGCCCCACACGTAGCCGTTCTCGACGGCCCCTGAGAACGGGTGCACGCTCCAGTCGGAGGCCTCGGCGGGTACCACGTCGAGATGCCCGTGCAACATCAGCGCGCCGCGCGACGGGTCGGCACCGGCGAGGCGGGCGAACACATTTCCGCGGCCCGGGGCGCCTGCCTCGATGTACTCGGTTTCCAGGCCGACCTCCTCGAGCCGGTCGGCGACCCAGCGCGCGCACTCGGCCTCACCCTTGGTGGTGGTCAGATCGCCGGTGTTGGAGGTGTCGAACCGGATGAGCGCACTCACCAGGTCGACGACCTCGTCGCTGGGTGTCATGGGAGTACTCACAGTCACTTTCCTACCACCCTTCGCCCGATGCACCCCGCTGCCCGGGTTTTGGCCCGGGGCGGCTGATCCGATAACCTAAGCTGCCTTCGAACTGGTCCGAGTGGCGGAATGGCAGACGCGCTAGCTTGAGGTGCTAGTGCCCTATTAACGGGCGTGGGGGTTCAAGTCCCCCCTCGGACACATTTTCTTCGCCTTATGTGGCGTCCGACACCGAGGCGCTGCCGTCGCCATCCGGCTGACCACGAGCACCAGCGGGCCGAGGTCCCGCCGGGGACGCCAAATACCTTCCGCTGCAACACCTTCGGGTCCAACTCAGGCGGCAACAGCCTGCCACCATGACACGGCTGCCGCACTCAGCAGTGAGATGTACATATCAGGGCTCAATGAGTGTACAGTTCACGGGTGTGGAGGTATCCGTGACCGAGCTGCGCGCGCACCTCAGTGATTGGCTCGATCGAGCTCGGGCCGGCGGCGAGGTCGTCATCACCGACCGCGGAATTCCGGTCGCACGACTCGCTGCGCTGGACAGCGCAGGCACCTTGGAGCGCCTCACGGCCGAAGGCGTGATCGGCAAGGCCACCGCGCCGCGGCCCGTCGCCACGGGACGGTCCGGACCCCGACCGCGGCGGCCGGTGTCCGACCGGGTCAGCGACCAGCGGCGCTGACCGGTGTCGCTCGTCTACTTCGACGCCAGCGCCTTCGTCAAACTTCTCACCACCGAGCCAGGGAGCTCGCTGGCGTCTGCGCTCTGGGACGGCTGCGACGCCGCATTGTCCAGCCGCCTGGTCTACCCCGAAGTCCGCGCCGCACTCGCTGCTGCAGCCCGCAATCGCGACCTGACCGAATCCGAGCTCACCGGCGCCGAGCGTGACTGGGAGGACTTCTGGGCCGCCACCCGCCCGGTCGAACTCACCGCGACGGTTGAACAGCACGCCGGCCACCTCGCCCGAGTCCATGCCTTACGCGGGGCCGACGCTGTCCATCTGGCCAGCGCTTCGGCTGTCGGCGACCCCGGCCTGATCGTCGCCGTCTGGGACCGACACCTGCACACCGGAGCCCAAGCCGCCGGGTTCCGAGTCGCCCCCGCCCGCCTCGATCACTAGCTGACCGCGGAGATTCCCCGGCAGAGGCTTGGGCCCTCGATGCGCAACACGAGCGCCTACTGCGGCGCGAATGTCTCAAGGCCGTCCACAATGACACCGATGGCCGATCCGAGAGCTTCGTCGCCCCCACGGGAGATCGCGCTCGACCTGTACCGGTCGTCGGCGGTGGTCCTCGTCGTCATCGGCCACTGGCTGCTGTCGGTGATGACCTACCGCGACGGCGCGTTCGGCCGGGACAACCCTCTGGTGTTGATGCCCTGGACGCAGTGGATCACGTGGTTCTTCCAGGTGGTTCCGGTGTTCTTCGCGGTGGCCGGATACGCCAGTGCGGTCTCGTGGTCGCGGCTGGGCGCCGACGCCGCCGCGTCGCGTCAGCAGTGGATCCGCCACCGGGTGGGCCGCACGCTCGGACCGACCGCGGTCTACGCGGTGTTCGTCCTCGCCGTGATCGGCGCGTTGCTGCTGGCCGGCATCGACGGGTCGGTCCTGGAGTTGGGCGGCTGGGCGGTCGCCATGCATCTGTGGTTCCTGGCCGTCTATCTGATGGTGGTGGCGCTGACCCCGCTCGCCCTGGCCGCGCACCGCCGGTGGGGCCTCGCGGTGCCTGCGGTGCTGGGGATGTGCGTGGTCCTGGTCGACGCGGTGGGCATCGGCACCGGGTACACCGAGATCCGGATGGCCAACTACTTCTTCTGCTGGGCGGCGATCTACCAACTCGGAATCGCTTGGCAAGGTGGACTTCTGCGCACCAGGGTGTTGGTGTCGACGGCTGGCGTGGCGGCTGTGGCGCTGCCGTTCCTGGTGACATGGGGTCCTTACCCGATCGCGATGATCGGCGTCCCGGGTGACCGGGTGGAGAACAGCGCTCCGCCGTCGGTGGCGCTGCTGGCGCTGGCGACCGTTCAGATCGGCGTGCTGTTCGCGCTGATACCGGTGCTGAACCGGGTGCTGGCGCGCGGCCGCTGGCCACGGGTGATCTCGATCGCCAACAACAACGTGCTGGCGCTGTATCTGTGGCACATGATGCCGGTGATCGTCGTGACGCTGGTCGGTTACCCGACCGGCCTTCTCCCGCAACCGCCGCTGGGTTCCGGGGCGTGGTGGCTGGCCCGGCTCGAGTGGGAGTTGGTGCTGGCGGTGGTCACCGTGGCCCTGCTGAGCCTGCTGTTCTGGCAGCGCCGCCTGTTCGCGGCGCCGCTGCCGAGCGTCGCCGTGCCGTTGCCCGGTGTGGTGACCGCAGCGCTGCTCTACCTCGGAACGGCCGGGTGCGCGCTGTCCCTGGCGCTGATCTCCGCAGGGGGTTTTGCGCCCGACGGCCGACCCCCGCTGACGGCAGTGCTGTTGTTCGCCGCGGGAGCACTGTTCGTCGCGCTGCGCCCCCGTGACACCTCTCAGTACACGTCGCGGACGTAGCGTTTCTCGGCGACCAGTTCGCGCTTGTAGTCGCGGGCCGCTTCTGCGGTCATGCCGCCGTGGCTCCTGATGATCTCGGTCAGTGCGTCGTCGACGTCGCGGGCCATCCGTCCGGCGTCTCCGCAGACATAGAAGTGCGCGCCCTCATCGAGCCAGCGCCACACGTCGGCGCCGTAATCGAGCATCTTGTGCTGCACGTAGACACGTTGCGCCTGATCGCGAGAGAAGGCGAGATCCAACCGGTTGAGAAATCCGTCGTCGACCATGTCGGTCAGGTCGTCGCGGTAGTAGAAGTTCTGGTCGCGGTGCTGCTCGCCGAAGAACAGCCAGTTGCGCCCGGTGTGGCCGAGTGCGCGACGCTCCTGGAGGAAGCCCCGGAACGGTGCGATGCCGGTGCCGGGCCCCACCATGATCATCGGGGTCTGCGCATCCCGGGGCGGCCGGAAGTGCGGCGAACGCTGGAGGAAAACCGGCACCGGTGCGTTGTCGGGCAGGTCGGCGAGGTAAGTGGAGGCCACTCCGCCGCGCGGACCGCCGTCGCCACCGCGGTAGCGGACCACCGAGACCGTCAGCTGGACCTCGTGCGGGCTGACCAGCGGGCTCGAGGAGATCGAGTACTGCCGCGGGGTCAGCCGCACCAATACCTCGTGCCACAGTTCCGGAGCTGCCCGGACGGCGAACTCGCGGACCAGGTCGAGGCCGTTGCGATTCACCAACCATTTGTCGAGCTCGCCGCGGCCCTTGCGCAGACGTTTGGCCGCTCCCCGATCCGCACAGTGCTCGGCGACGAACCCGACCAGGCCGGACGTCACCTTGCACACGTCGTAGTGTGACGTCAGGGCGTGCCGCAACGGGACCGCGGCACCGTCGAGAATCATCGACTCGTTGCCGCTGAATCCGGTTGCCGCGAGCCAACTCTCGACAACCTGCTCCGAGTTTCGCACATAGACACCGAGCGAGTCGCCGGCGGCGTAGGTGACGTCGTGCTCACTGATGTCGAACCCGAGTTGACGGACGTCTTTGGCCGCGGAGGCTGGGGTCAGCCGGGTGTTCCGGCACAGCGGTGCGGTGATCGGGTGCGCACGCGTGAACCAGACCGGCCCCGCCGGCGTCGCGGGTTCGGGCTCCGGGACCTGCGGCGCCACCTCTGCGGTGGCGGAGGACGAGGTCATCACGTCGACCACGGCGTCCGCCCATTGCGCAAGCGGCTGGTCGTCGTAGGCTTCACATTCGGCGCGGTCGAGCACTCTGGTCGCGCCCAACTCCGACAGCCGCGTGTCCAGCGCTTTCGCGTGACCGCAGAAGTTGTCGTAGGACCGGTCACCGATGCCCAGCACCGTGTAACGCACCCCGGTCAGCGACGGCGCCTGTGGTGATTCCAGCCGCTCCCAGAAGTCGGCGCCGTTGTCCGGGGGTCCGCCGTCACCGAAAGTGCTGGTCACGATGACGACCTCGCCCGCCTGGCCGAGATCCGACAGCGCGATGTCGTCCATCGCCAGCAGCCGGGCGCCGCGGAGGCGGTCCCCCAGTTTCCCGGCGAACTCCTCGGCGTTTCCGGTCTGAGAGGCCCACAGCACCAGTGGCCCCGTCTCTGCCGTGCTGTCGACGCCCGGCCCGGCGTCGCCCGCCCGCGAATATCTGCCTGCCAGCAACCCGTCCACCCACAGCCGGGCATGCCTGCCGATCGGCGCCGCGGCGGGCAACACCGGCACACCGGGCACTCCCTGCTCGATACCGCTGAGAAAGCCTGCCAGATAGCATTTTTCGTCGTCACTGAGGTCGGGCGCCGCCGCCGGGAGGGCCGGCATCGACTCGACCGGTACCGGGGTGAGCCGCACCGCGCACACCTTGAACTCCGGCTGCAACGACTCCGGGTCGACGGCATCATTGGTGACGGCGTTGATGGTCAGGTGCTCACCGTGCTCGTCGTTCCAGTGGAACGGCACCCAGGTGTTGCCCGGCCGCACCCGGTCGGTGACGACGGCGGGCAGCACGGCACGGCCCCGCCGAGACATCAGCTCGACCTCACGGCCGTCGCAGATCCCCAGCGCGGCCGCGTCATCGGGATGGATCTCGACGAACGGTGCGGCGTTGAGCTTGTTGAGTTTGGCGACCTTGCCCGTCTTGGTCATGGTGTGCCACTGGTGCTGAAGCCGGCCGGTGTTCAGGATCATCGGGTAGTCGTCATCGGGAAGTTCGGCGGCATCCAGATGCGGTCGTGGGTGAAAGACCGCACGACGGGATGCGGTGGCGAACGCCAGCCGGGGACGGCGCCCGTCGGGCGTGGTGTACAGGTCCTGGGAGATCCCGTCGTTGAGGTAGCGGATCGGGTTGCGGTCGTGGGAGCCGGTCGAGCCGTCCTCCGGCGGGCACGGCCACTGCACCGGTGTCTCCCGTAGCCGCTCATAGCTGACCCCGCGCAAGTCGTATCCGGTGCGCGGGTTGTGGAACCGGCGGATCTCGTCGAAGATCTGCTCGCTGGACTTGTAGGCGAACTCGCTGCCGAACCCGAGATGTCGGGCCACGCCGCAGATCAGTTCCCAGTCCGGTCGTGCGTCACCGGCGGGCGGGATGGACTGTTGCAGCAGGGTGAGATTGCGATCCGAGTTGACCATCACGGCGTCGGCTTCGGCCCACAGCGTGGCCGGCAACATGATGTCGGCGTAGCGATTGGTGGCGGTGTCGGCGTAGGCATCCTGGGAGATCACCAGCTCGGCGGCCTGGAGGCCGGCGATGACGATGTCCCGATTGGCCATGGACGCAACGGGATTGGTGCAGATGATCCATACCGCCTTGATCTGGCCGCTACCGAGCTGTCCGAACATGTCGATGGTGCCCGGCCCGACATCACTGCGGATTGCGCCCGGTTCCAGTTCCCACTGCTGCTCGACGAAGGCCCGGTCGGCCGCCGAGAGCACCGCCCGCTGACCCGGCAGACCCGGCCCCATGTAGCCCATTTCGCGTCCACCCATGGCATTGGGCTGGCCCGTCAACGACATGGGTCCACTTCCCGGCCGGCAGATGGCTCCGGTGGCCAGGTGCAGATTGCAGATCGTGTTGGTGTTCCAGGTGCCGTGGGTGCTCTGGTTCAGACCCATCGTCCAGCAGGTCATCCAGTCCCCCGCCGCGGTGATCATCGTTGCAGCGGTGCGGATGTCGGACTCGGACAGGCCGGTGATCGCGGCCACCCGATCGGGCGGATAGTCGGCCAGGAACTCCGGCATCGCCTCCCAGCCCTCGGTGTGCTCGGCGATGAAGTCCTCGTCGATGGCCCCGTCTGCCACCAGCAGGTGCAGGATCCCGTTGAGCAACGCCAGATCGGTGCCGGGCCGGATCTGCAGGAACAGGTCCGCCTCCTCGGCGGTGGTGGTCCGGCGCGGGTCGACGACGATCAGCTTGGCACCGGCCTTGAGTCGGTCCGCCATCCGCAGGAACAGGATGGGATGGCAGTCGGCCATGTTGGAGCCGATCACGAAAAACAGGTTTGTGCAGTCGAAGTCGGTGTAGGAGCCCGGCGGTCCGTCAGAGCCCAGCGATTGTTTGAACCCGGTCCCGGCACTGGCCATGCACAGCCGCGAGTTGGATTCGATGTGCATGGTGCGTAGGAATCCCTTGGCCAGCTTGGTGGCCAGATACTGCGCCTCGATCGACATCTGGCCCGAGACGTAGAGTGCCACCGCATCTGGACCGTGCTCGTCCACGATCGCCCGCAGTCGGCTGCCCGCTTCGGCCAGCGCGTCGTCGACGTCGGCGGCCACCGGGTCCGCGTCGCGCGCCGGCCGCAACAGCGCTGTCGTCAGCCGACCGTCGGTAGCGGCCATCATCTCCGCGTGCGTGGCACCCTTGGTGCACAGCCGCCCGAAGTTGGTCGGGTGCAGCTTGTCCCCGGACACCTTGGCGATCACCGGTGTGCCCGTTGCGGGGTCGGTGCGGGTCTCTACCGAGATCCCGCAGCCGACCCCGCAGTAGGAGCAGGCGGTGCGCGTCGTCATGGCGATGTCGTCATCTCCGTATCAGACGCCCGCCTGCGCCATCCGGCTGCCTTTGCGCAGGTAGAAGAACCACGTGACCCCGAGCAGCACGATGAAGAACCCGACGTAGAACTGCAATGCGGGCTGAATATTCCCGAAGTGGGACTTCGACCATGCATAGGCCAACGGTACGATGAAGCCGCCGAAGGCGCCCATCGAGGAGATGATGCCGAGCGCCCCCGCAGCCTGGCGGCGCATGTGCAGCATGGTCAGCGGGTCGCCGCCCGCGTCCTCGCCCTTGATCCGGAAGATCTTCGAGATCATCCGGTAGGTAGAGCCGTTGCCGATTCCAGTCGCGATGAACAGGAACATGAAGGCGATGAAAAACACCGGCATGTTGACTGCCTTGACCGACCACAGCGCCGCTGCGGCACCGACGGCCAGCATCACGAAGCTGACGGCGGTGATGCGGGCGCCGCCGATCCGGTCGGCGAGCTTGCCACCGAGCGGACGGGCGACCGAACCGATGCCGGCGCCGAGGAAGGCGTATGCCAGCGCGATGTCACCACGGTCGAACACAGCCTTGAGCAGGCTGGGGAATGCGGCCGAGTAGCCGATGAACGAGCCGAACGTGCCGATGTAGAGCACCGACATGATCCAGGTGTCACTGTGCCGCAGCGACTGCCATACCGGCTTCACGTCGGCCTTGGCCTCGGTCAGGTTGTTCATGAACAGGAATGCGCACACCGCCGCGGCGATGGCGAACGGCACGTAAAACAGGCCGGCCCGCGACAGCGCCACACCACCGCCGGCGACCACGACCAGCGGGATGATCTTCTGGGCGACCGCAACGCCGATGTTTCCACCGGCGGCGTTCAGGCCCAGCGCCCAACCCTTTTCGCTCTCCGGGTAGAAGAACGAGATATTGGCCATCGATGAGGCGAAGTTGCCACCACCGAAGCCCGCGGTCGCCGCGATGAGCACCAGCCCCAGGAACGGGAACTCGGGGTTGCTCACCGCCCATGACATCAGCAGGCAGGGAATCAACAGCAGCAGCGCCGAGATCACCGTCCAGTTGCGACCACCGAACACCGGGACGGCGAAGGTGTAGGGCAGCCGCAGGAAGGCGCCGACGCCGCTGGGGACAGCCACCAGCATCAATGCCTGCGTGGTGGTCAGGGCCCAACCGGACGCTGTGGCGGTGCCGTCGGCCGCCGCCGTCATCTGCACGACGACGATGCTCCACAGCAGCCACACCGAGAAGCCGATGTGCTCGGCGAAGATCGAGTAGATCAGGTTGCGCCGCGCCACCGGACGCCCGGTGGTGTCCCAGAAATCCGGGTCCTCGGGGCGCCAGTCGTCGATCCAGTGTTTGCCCCGATGGCGCCTCGGTGCCTCGGGGGGTGCCGAGCCGACAGCCCCTGTCGATTCGCTGTCCGTAACGGTCATGATGTCTCCTGTGGTGGATGGATCCGATGCGGTCAACTGCCGCCGCCGGCGGCGGTGCCAGACACTCGCCGCCCGAAACCGCAACGCTGCGTTCGGGCTTGTCCCAGGTTTACGGCCTGGGCATTCCGCATCCGTTGCACGTTGGTGACCGCGATGAAAACACGGCCTCACACTGCAGGTCAGCTCACCGTGAGGTGGTCGGCGAGTGATCAGGGGGATGCACGGGTGACTTGCGGGTGAAACGAATCGGAAACAACCGGCTTCTAGCTTCGAGCCATGTCCGACGGAAGTAGCCCTCGATTCCTGCAAGGTGTGTTCGAGTTCGACGGCGGCGGATACGAAAAACCGCTCCTGATCGACGAATCCCTGCGTTACGTGGTCCCTTCAGGAGCCACCACCCAACCGGTCTACTTTCGCGGCGGAAACTCGGCCGAGCAGATGATCACCGTGGTCCTGTTCCGTGACGGTAAACCGATGCGCTACTTCCCCATCGCCGCCGCAGGGGCCACCCACGTGGCGTTGCGGGTGGTAGAGGATCTGCTCGCCGACACGGTACTCGAGCTCTACGTCGCGGCCCCTGAAAGCGCCAAGGGCACAGTGATCGTCGATCTGGGCCTCGTGGAGGTGTGATGCCGGATAAAGCACGCCTCGTGGTGGTCGGCAACGGGATGGCCGGCATCCGCGCCATCGAGGAGGTCCTCACCAGGAAAAAGAGCGGAACCAATGCCGAGGATTTCCATATCACTGTTTTCGGCGACGAGCCCTACGGCAACTACAACCGCATCCTGCTGTCGAACGTGCTTGCCGGCCTGGATGATCCGGCCGAGATCTACCTCAACACCCTCGACTGGTACCTCGACAACGGTATCGACCTGCGAAGTGGGGTCCGTGTCGTCCGGCTCGACACCTTCGCTCATCTGGTGCACGCCGACGACGGCACCGCGCTGCGCTACGACAAACTGATCCTGGCCACCGGCAGTAGGTCGTTCTTCCCGCCGATGACCGGGCTGTGGGCCGACAACAAGACTCTGGCAGACGGGGTGTTCGGCTTCCGGACCCTCGACGACACCGCCACGATGATCTCCGAGGCCGCCAACCGCACCAAAGCGGTCGTCATCGGCGGCGGGTTGCTGGGGCTGGAAGCCGCTCGGGGACTGCAGAATCGCGGGTTGACCGTCGACGTCGTGCACGCGGGGCCGACCTTGATGAACGCACAGCTGGACGATCCGGCAGGCTCGATCCTGCGCAAGTCCGTCGAAGCACTGGGGATCACGGTCCATACCGAGAAACGCACCAGCGAAGTGGTGGTGCACGACGGGCGCCTGCGGGCGATCGCGTTCGCCGATGGCACACAGTTGGACTGCGACATGCTGGTGATCGCAACGGGCATCCGTCCCAACGTAGGGCTGGCTCAGCGGGCCGGCCTGACGGTGGAACGCGCCATCGTCACCGACGACCACATGCGGTCGGTCGATGACGACGACGTCTACGTCGTCGGCGAGTGCGCTCAGCACCGTGGCCAGGTCTACGGGCTGGTGGCCCCGCTGTGGGAACAGGCCAAAGTGCTGGCAGACCACCTGACCGGCGCCGATACCAGCGCGGCCTACCACGGCTCCCGGGTCGCCACGAAACTCAAGGTCGCCGGCGTCGACGTCGCCTCGATGGGCGTCAAGGGCCCCGAGCATCCCGACGACGAGTTCGTGCAGTACTCCGAGCCCAAGCACGGGGTGTACAAGACGGTGGTGATCCGCGACGGGAAGCTGGTGGGCGCCACCCTGGTCGGCGACGTGTCCAAGGTGTCGTTCCTGACCCAGGCATTCGACAGCGGGATGCCGCTGCCCGACGAGCGGGTGGAGCTGATGTTCGACATCGGCACGCCGGATGTCGGCGTCGGGGTCGCCGAACTGGCCGACGACGCTCAGGTGTGCAACTGCAACGGTGTCTCCAAAGCTGCGCTGGTGGGCTGCGTGCAGGGCGGCGAGTCATCGGTGACCGGTGTGATGGCGAAGACCAAGGCGGGCAAGGGTTGCGGCTCGTGCAAGGAGTTGGTCTGCCAGGTGGTCGAGTGGGCCGCCGGCGGCGCGGTCACCGAGGATCCGTCGGCGTCGTGGTACGTGCCCGGCATCCCCTACGACAAGCCGACTTTGATGCGTCACATCCGGGAACTCAAGCTGCATTCGGTGTCCTCGGTGTTCGCCGCGCTGGCTCCGGACGGCCGGGAGGACGCGGGCTCGAAGATGGCGCTGGCGTCACTGCTCGACATGATGTGGGCCGACGAGTACGTCGACGAGCGTGACGCGCGGTTCATCAACGATCGGGTGCACGCCAACATCCAGCGCGACGGCACGTTCTCGGTGGTGCCCCAGATGAAGGGCGGCGTCACCGATGTTGCTCAGCTACGCAAGATCGCCGATGTCGCGGAACGCTACGAGATCCCGATGATCAAGTTGACCGGCGGTCAGCGCATCGATCTGCTCGGTGTGCGCAAAGAGGATCTCCCCTCGGTGTGGGACGACCTCGACATGCCGTCGGGATACGCCTACGGCAAGAGCTTCCGGACCGTAAAAACCTGTGTCGGCAGCGACTTCTGCCGCTACGGCCTCGGTGATTCCACCGCACTGGGGATCGCGATCGAGGAGCGGTACCAGGGACTGGCCAGCCCGGCCAAGTTGAAGCTGGCCGTCACCGGCTGCCCACGCAACTGTGCAGAAGCACTCTGCAAGGACCTCGGTGTGGTCGCGGTCGAGGGAGGCCGCTGGGAGATCTACGTCGGCGGCGCGGCCGGGGCACACATCCGCAAGGGCGACCTGCTGGCCACCGTCGACGACCCACAGACGGTGATCACGCTGACGGGCCGGTTCATCCAGTACTACCGCGAGAACGCGAACTGGCTGGAGCGCACCTACAAGTGGGTGCCCCGGCTCGGCATCGAGCACCTGCGTGCCGTGCTGGTCGACGAGCCCGACGACAGCTTCATCGCGGGGCTGGACGAGCGGATGCAGAAGTCGGTGGACGCCTACCGCGATCCGTGGCAGGACGGGCGGGAACCGGCGTCGGAAGGCCAGTTCCGGTCGTCGCTGCCGCTGTTGCCGCTTCCCCGGGTGCCGGTGCGATGAGCGCCAGCCCTGTCGTTGAGACTGCGCTCACGGTGCTGATTCCGGCAAGAACACGACCCTGGGCGCAGTCTCAACGGGTGGGCCCGCCGCGATGAGCTCAGGCGTCAGGATCGACATCGGCCGGATCGACGAGATCCCGGTCGGCGAGGGCCGCACGTTTGCGATCGACGGCACCCAGATCGCGGTCTTCCGGTTGCGTGATGAATCGCTGCGGGCGATCGACGCGGTGTGCCCACACAAGGGCGGCCCGTTGGCCGACGGCCTGGCCGACGACCGGGTCATCGTCTGCCCGTTGCACAACCACACTTTCGACCTCTGCACGGGCACAGAGGTTTCCGGCGCCCGGATGTCGGTGCGAAGCTATCCGGTCGAGGCCGTGGACGGGAACATTCGGGTCACGCTCTGAGGGCGGTCGACCGCGGGCCCTTGTGCAGCACCTGCCGATGCCTGTGGGGCACGCCATGGCACTCGTGTGCATGGATACAGCAGTCTTCGGCGGATTTGAGCCAGAGCCTTGGTGGAACTACCGTATGCGGTACGCTGAAAACAATAGTTCTCGATTGCGGAAACGCTTGATATCGGCTCGCGACCCCGCGAGCCGTCCTCGAAGGAGTGCAGCATTGAGCACAGACATATTGATCGTCTCGCCCGACGACCATCTGGTTGAGCCTGCCGATCTGTGGACCAGCCGGCTGCCTGCGCGTTACCGAGACGTCGGGCCACGGATCGTCCGGCATCGCGGTCGTATGGATCCGACAGTCACGTCCGATGTCGCATTCGTCGACGACGAGAACGGTCGGGACGCCGACATCTGGCACTACGAGGATTCGATCATCCCGATCCCGCTGATCAGCGCCGCGGCCGGCTATGAAATCGACGAGCTCACCACCGACCCGATCACGTATGAAGAAATGCGTCCCGGATGTTTCCGCCCCAAGGACCGGCTCGCCGACATGGATATCGCCGGGATCGAGGCATCAGCCTGTTTCCCCAACACTCTGGTGCGCTTCTGCGGTCAACGCTTCCTGCACGCCAAGGACAAAGACCTCGCCCTGCTGTGCGTCCAGGCCTACAACGACTTCCAGATCGACGAGTGGGGCGGCGACTCCAACGGTCGGTTGATTCCGCTCGGCATCATCCCGTTGTGGGACGTGGAACTCGCCGCCAAAGAGGTCGACCGTGTCGCCGCCAAGGGAATGCCTGCCGTGTGCTTCTCGGAACTGCCGGCCCGTCTTGACCTGCCCTCCATCCACAGCGGCTATTGGGACCCGTTCTTCGCTGCCTGCGAGCGCAACAACGTGGGGGTCATGCTGCACATCGGCTCGAGTTCCTCACTGACCAAGTCCTCCCCCGATTCTCCGCATGTCGTCACCAGCGCGCTGATGGCGGTGAACTGCACCATCGCCTTGGTGGACTGGCTGTTCTCGGCCAAACTCAAGCAGTTCCCCAAACTCAAACTCGCGTTCGCCGAGGCGCAAGCGGGCTGGATCCCTTACTACCTGCAGCGAGTCGACGAGGTGTGGGAAGACCGCCGGGCCTGGGGCGGCATCCACCCGTTGCTGACGGAGCCGCCGAGCACTCAGGTGCCCGGACGCGTCTGGTTCTCCACCTTCGGCGATCCGGTCGCATTCCGCATCCTGGACCTGGTGGGTCCGGATCAGCTCATGTTCGAGACCGATTATCCGCACAACGACACCAATTGGCCGCACAGCACTGAGGTCGCCAACAAGGCCACCGAGGGCCTCGACGAGGAGACCAAGCGGAAGGTGCTGTCCACCAACGCGAAGACCTTCTTCGGACTGGTGTAGCGCTCCGGCGCACGCACTCTACTCAGCGCGTGGCAGCCCGGAATGCGTCGACGAACTGTGTCAGGAAGTGGACCGCCTCGTCCTGCTGTTCAGGAATTCTGAGCGGCATCCTGAAGTCCGTGACCCCTGCGGCGACCAGCGCCGGGACACCCTCGAAGGTGGCCCCGTAGTCGATACCGCCGCCGTTGCGCTTCACTACCCGGGTACCGCCCTGGACCTGCAGCCCGGCCGGATCTCCGCCCGCTTCGCGTACGGCGTCCTTCATCGCCGGGATCGCGGTGGGTAGATCAGCCAACGCCGATCCCCAGGGAATCCAGCCGACGCCGAACCTCGCAATCCTGCGCGCGACGGCTTTGTTGACGGTGCCGCTGATCCACAACGGGACCCCGTCGGCCTGAACTGGTTTCGGCATCTGGTGGATGCCTTCGAACGACAACTCGGCCGACTCATACGATGCGCGCTGCTGGGTCCACAGCGTCCGGCACACGTCCAGCGTCTGGTCGAGCAGGGCTCCGCGGCGATCGAAGGGAAGACCACACGCCTCGTACTCTTCGCGCTGCCAGCCGACTCCGACCCCGACATCAAGGCGCCCGGCCGAAATCACGTCCAAGGTCGCGAGTTGCTTGGCCAGCACTGCAGGGCGGCGCAACGCCGCGAGGAGAACCGCGGTGTTGAGTCGAATCCGGGTCGTCGATGCGGCGATCGCGGTGAGCACGGTGAGCGGTTCGAGCCATGCGCCGTCGGGTCCGGTCGGCTGAACGCCGCCGGCGGTACCGCCGACTCTGGGGTCGCCGTAGGCATCAGCGTCCTCTCCGAATACCACGTGGTCGGAGACCGCGACTCGATCGATTCCTGCCGTGTCCATCGCGCGCGCGAGCGCCAGCGTCGCGGGCCAGTCGAAGGTCGGCTCCGTGTTGAACACGGGCAGGTACATCGAAAGTTGTGGATACGTCATTGTGGATACGTCATTGTGGATACGTCATTGTGGATACGTCATTGTGGATACGTCATTGTGGATACGTCATTGTGTCCTCTGCCACGGTTGGCCCCACTGATCTAGTGCTGCGGCACCCGGCAACGGCTTGCGGCGAACCCGGTGGTGCCGGCCTTTCGGCCACCCGACGGTCAACAGGGTCGCGATCTTCCAGTCGTCGGGAATGCCGACCATTTCCCGCAATTCCGGTGCGCACGCGTCCTGCCACAAGGTGATGGCTGCGCCGAGGCCCTGAGCCCGTGCGGCCAGCAGAAAGTTCTGCACGGCGGGAAAGATCGAGCCGGCCTGCTGCAGTTCGGTCGTGCCCCGTTGCGGTTGGACACAGAAGAGCACCAATCTCGGTGCGCCGCCGCCGACGCGCATGTGCTCGGCCATCGTCTGCAGCGTGCGCGATTTGGGATCGTCGGCGCCGTCGGCGACCTCTGGCAGTTTGTAGAAGTCCTTCATCACCTCCCATGTCTTTTGCGCAGCGGAGGTGATCAGGGAGCGGAGTTCGACCGACTCGAGCACGACGAACCGCCAGGGTTGCCCGTTGCCGCCTGACGGCGCCCACGAGGCCGCCAGCAGGCAGCGTTCCAGCACCTCGTCCGATACAGGTTCGGCACGGTATCGACGCACCGCGGTGGCGGTGCTCATCACGGTCCACAGATCGTCTGTGACCTTCGGCACGTCGTCGTTCATGCGCGCTCCGATCCGGGCAACACGCCCTTCCATCGCCCGCCCCGCATCGGGCCCGTGATGACCGGAAGGTCGAGAGTCGACAGCAGGCCCGGGGGCGCGGCGATCACGGCGGGGATCGCGTTGATCTCCCGCATCACGGTCGCATAGGTGAGACCGCGGAGGTTGTTTCCGCGCCCGTGCATCTCGATGTCGACGGTGTAGGTCGGCATCCCCTCGACGATCACCCGGTACCCCCCATGCGGCGACGGGTGGCGGGGCCAGTCCGGAGCCGACGTCTCCCCCATTCGTGTGAAATGTTCAAGAATCACCCGTTCCTCGCCGTCGACGACGCCCGCCAGCCGAAAGCGCATGGCTCCCATCGTTCCCGCCTCCACCCAGCCCGAGGCGACCTGATACCGCTGAGTGGCCAGCCACGGTTCGATCTCGGTGTCGACCCGATCCAGCGGCAGTCCGAGCCCGTCAGCCACGATGTGTACGACGGGGGCCCACAGGTGCGCGAGTCGCGCCCGGTCGAGCAGCGGCGCCGGAAAGTCCGGGGGATGACCGAAGCCCATGAAGTCGAACATGATCTCGGGCTGGTTGATCCCGCCGTAGTCCAGAATCTCCTGGGTGGTCACGGTGTCCACCCGGCTGCTGAAGCCGGACATAACGAGGGGAATGACGTCGTTGGCCCAACCCGGGTCGACTCCGCTGTTGAACAGGCTGGTACCACCGTCCCGGCAGGCCTGCTCCAGCAACTCCACCGTCTCGCGGTCGGCCGCGGGCGGATAACACAGCGGCACCAGCGACGTACACACCACGTTCTTGCCCGCGCGTAGGCATCGGGCCACATCCTCGGCCGCTTCGCGGTAGCGGTAGTCGCCCGAGGCGAAGAACGCCACAACGTCCGCATCGAGGGCAAGCGCCGCATCGACGTCCCTGGTGGCCGTCACGCCGGTGTGGGGCATCCCGCACAGATCGCCCGCGTCTCGTCCGTCCTTTGCCTCCGAGTGCACGACGACGCCGACGAGATCGAGGCCAGGATGGGCAATAATCGCCCGAAGCGCCCCTACACCGACCTGCCCCGGCCCCCACAAGATGACTCGGGGTGTGGGCTTACCGTCCACTGGGGACCGCCGAGAGCAGCTCACGGAGGTTGGCGCCCATGATGCGGTCGATCACCGACTCGCTCAGAGCTGCGATCTCAGGCGTCAGTTCGGCCGGCTGGGCAAGGCCCTCGGGGTGCGGATAGTCCGACCCGAACAACACTCGATCAGCTCCGATGAGATCGATCAGCCCCGTCATGTCCTCCTCATGGAACGGGTTGACCCAGACGTGCCGTTTGAACTGTGCCACCGGGTGTTCGGTGAATTCCGCCGGCATCTTTCGATACACCCGGTCGAAGAGTTCGAGCAATCTGGGCACCCAGTTGCCGCCGTTTTCCACCACGCCGACCCGCACCCCCGGATGGCGGGTGAAGACACCGTGGGCCACCAGTGCCGCGCAGGTGTCCAGGATCGAGCGGGCATCCTCGTAGATGATCGTCTTGAAGGCGTCCGGCTTGAACGGCAGGTATTCCGATCCTGCACCCTCCCAGTCCCTGCTGTAGCGGTCATAGCCGGAGTCACAGGCGTGCATGAGAACCGGGATGCCGTGCTGCTCGACCCTGGCCCAGAACGGGTCGAAGTAGCGCTGGCCCATCGACGTGGTGTGCCCGGACACCGTGGCCACCGGTCGCGGGTTGACCAGCACCGCCCGGGCGCCCCGCTCCACACACCAGTCGAGTTCGGCAACTGCCTTGTGCACGTCGGGCAACGTGATCACCGGGGTCGCGAAGATCCTTCCGCGATAGTCGAAGGTCCACTCCTCGTAGAGCCATTCGTTGTAGGCGTGGACGACGGCGTGGGCGAGCTCGATGTCGTCTGTCATCCGCTCCTCCAGCATGCCTCCCGTGGTGGGGAACATGACACAGGCCTGGATGCGCTGGGCGTCGAGCAACTCCAGGCGTTCCTGCGCACGTCGGAATGAGTCGGGACAGGCAATCGGGTTGGCCAGCTCCCGAAGCGATTTGCCGTCCGGGTTGACGCCGCGAAAATAGTCCGCCCAGGCGCCCGGCGATGCGACGACGTCGTAGGTGGGGTTGGGAATGGTGTCGGTCAGCTTGCCCTTGATCATGAGCTTCGTCTGACCGTCGACCTGTATCCATTTGACCGCGCTCCGGTACTTCTTCGGCAGGTGCCGGGTGTAGGCATCGGGCGGTTCATACAGGTGGTTGTCTGCGTCCCAGATCTCGCGGGGTTGGGCGTTCAAGGTCGGGCACCCCTTCTTCAGCGGCCTTGTGAGAATATGTATTCTCGATAAAAGAGAACACTATTGTTCGACTACGTCAAGGGAGCGGCACCGGTGAGCGATTACAGGTTTCTCAAGTGGCAGACGTACGACGACGGACAGATCGTGCGCATCTCGCTCAACCGACCCGAACAGCGCAATGCGCAGAACCGGGGCATGCTCGTGGAGCTCGACGAGGCGTTCGGCGCCGCCGAGGCCGACGACAACGTCCGCGTGGTGATCCTGGCGGGCGAAGGAAAAATGTTCTCCTCTGGTCACGACATCGGTTCCAAACAGGCGATCAGCGAGTACCTGCCCGGACCCGACCAGCATCCAACAGCGTCGATCAACGGCGGAAGCCGCGAGGGTGCTGAAAAGTGCATGCTGCAGGAGTGGCACTATTTCTTTCAGAACACCCTGCGGTGGCGCAATTTGCGGAAGATCACCATCGCCCAGGTGCATGGCGAGGTGTTCTCGGCCGGCCTGATGCTGATGTGGGCGTGTGATCTGATCGTCGGCAGTGACGACGTCCGCTTCGCCGACGTCGTCGGGACGCGGTTGGGTATGTGCGGCATGGAATATTTCGGCCATCCCTGGGAGTTCGGGCCGCGAAAGGCGAAAGAACTCATGCTCACCGGTGATGCCATCGACATCCACGAGGCGCATCGACTCGGCATGGTCAGCAAGGTGTTCACTCGAGACGAACTCGCCGACCGGACGCTCGAGATGGCACGGCGCATTGCCGAGGTCCCCACGATGGCTGCGCTGCTCATCAAGGAGTCCGTCAACCAGACCCAGGACAACATGGGTTTCTACAACTCGCTGCAATCCTGCTTCACGTTGCATCAGCTCAACCACTCACACTGGTCTCAGGTCCGCGAAGACAAGCGTGCCACCGCGGGACCAGAGAACGGGGTGCCCGACTGGCGTGATGCCCCGCCCGTCGTGCTGGCGGTCAAGGATCAGGTGCGGGCGCAACCGTGACGGACACGACGAGTGACACGACTACGCAACTGCCTGAGCCGCGACGCATGCCGGTCACGATCCCCGGGCACTTGTTCGGGGAATTACCGTTCTACGACGTTCTCGAAACCGAAGACACCGTCATCGTCGACCTTCACAACCGGCCCGACATCATGAACGTGCGGGGCGCGTTGCAGGGCGGTCTCGTGGCCACTCTGATCGACGTGGCGGCGGGCCGACTCGCCGTTGCGGTCGCCGATTTGGGCAGCGGGGTCAGCACGGCGGATATGACGATCCACTTCCTGGCGCCGGTGATGACCGGCCCAGCGCGCGCTGTGGCAAAGCTTGTCCGGCGAGGCACCCGAACCGTAGTGGTCGGCGTCGACGTCTTCGATGTCGGCGGGAACCGGATTGCGGCCCGCGCAACGCTGAGCTTTGCGGTGCTGTTTCCCCGCACCGTTCAGCCGGCGACGACTCCATAACGCGCATCGGCCACCCGGTCGAGCGCGGCGTTCGACTCGCCGTACACCAGCGCCCAGGCCCGAACGCGGCGGTAGTAGAGCTGAATGTCGCCCTCCATGCCGAATCCGTAGCCGCCGTGGATGTGCAGACTACGCCGAGTGGCGTCGCGTGCTGATTCGTAGGCGAAGGCGAAGGCCATCGCCGCGAGTTCGGTGACTCGTCCGGGTTCGTCGTCGAACGCACACGCCGCCTCGAGCGCCAGCAGCCGAGCCCCGTCCACTGCGGTCGCGCTGTCCGCCAGCGGATGAGATACCGCCTGGAATGCGCCGATCGGGCTCCCGAATGCGTGTCGCTCTTTGGCGTACTGCACTCCGGCCTGAACCGCTTCGGCCGCCGCCCCGACCAGCGCCGCCGCGGTGAGAGTCAGCCACACGTCGACGGCATCGGAGTGCATCCGCGCCGCAAGAGGTCCGTGCGCCAACACCGTGGCGTCCTCCCCGGCACGGATGTCTGCAAGCGGTAACGACCCGAGATTCTCCACTTGTCGCGGGCCACCCGCCGGGATCGCGAGCAGCTCCCCGTCCACCATCGCCAACACGACGTCGGCCACGGCACCAGCCGGAACCAACTCCAGCGCCTCGTCGGCGTAGGACCGCGGCGCAAAGACGACGAGCAACTCCCCCTCAAGCGCCGAGCCGAGCAGGTCAGCCGCCGGGTCACCGACAGTCGCGAGCAGCCGCACCGCGACCTGAGCTTCGATGACCGGGGCCGACGCAACGGCGCGGCCGAACTGCTCTGCGGTGAGCGCGAGTTCGGCGACTGACGACCCCCATCCCCCGGCCTGCTCGGGGACTGCCATCTCGAGCACGCCGGTGTCGCGAAGCGCCTTCCAGAGTTTGGGATCGAAACCCAGCGGCTCGGCAGCACGCACCCGCTCCGATGACGACTCGCGCGCATAGAGCCCGGCGAATGACTCGACGAGCTGTTTCTGCTCGGCGGAAAGGGTCAGGTCCACGACATCGGTCCCATCATGTGCGGATATGATGATTCTCGCAAGTGAGATTAGCATTATTCAAGCGACCCTCGGCGCGGCGGTACGCTCGCCGGACAAAGATTGGTTGATCACATGCACTTTCAGCTCGAGCCGCAAACCGTCGCCTACCGCGACGAGGTGCGCGCACATCTCGCGCAGGCACTGCCCCCGGAGGTCGAGGAACGGGTGTACCGCAGCGGAGTCGCCCACGATCACGACTTCGCACTCGGGCTGGTCGACAAGGGTTACTTCGCGCCGAGCTGGCCGGAGGAATTCGGCGGTCAGAACCGAAATGCCTGGGATGACCAGGTAGTCAAAGAGCAGATGATGCTCTTCGACGCACCTGTGTATCTCTCGGAGACGACCCGGATGGTCGCGTCCATCATCCGCCAGATCGGCACGTCGGAGATGAAGGATCGCATTCTCGGCGGGGCGTTGAAGGGCGATATCACGATCGCACTCGGCTTCACCGAACCCGAGTGCGGATCCGACGTCGCCGCCGCGGCGACCAAGGCGGTTCGCGAGGACAACACCTGGGTGATCAATGGTTCCAAGATGTTCACGACGAACGGACACATCGCCGACTACATCTTCCTGCTCGCCCGCACCGATCCGGACAAGCCGAAACACAAAGGGCTCACGATGTTCCTGGTGCCGTGTGCTACGGAGGGATTCGAGGCGCAGGCGGTGTGGACGTTGTCCGGCGAACGCACCAATATCACGTTCTTCAGCGATGTCCGGATCGGCGACGAGTGGCGCATCGGTGAGGTGGACGGCGGTTGGCAGGTACTCGGCCTGTCACTGCAGGATGAGCACGCGTCGGGGTGGGGTCCGCATCTCGCGCGTCTGCTGGAGCACGCCGAAAGTTGGGCGACGACCACCAGGTTGCCCAATGGCAGCAAGCACATCGACAACCCCGACGTGCGCCGACGGATCGCCCGTGCCGCGATGGAGACCGAGGTGTCCACGTTGCTCCAGCGACGCTGCGTGTGGATGGCCGAACAGGGCCAGGTACCGGTCGCCGAGGGACCCATGTCCAAGGTCTTCAGTACCGAGGCACTCGAGCGTGCCAGCCAGGACATCGTGGAGATGGTGGGCCCGGACGCCCTGCGCAGTTACCTGGAGCCCACAGCACCTGAACACGGCAGGTTCGACCACACCCTGCGGTTCTCGCTGGGGACCACGATCTACGCCGGCACCAGCGAGGTGCAGCGCACGATCATCGCGCAACGCGGTCTCGGCCTACCCCGCTAGGTTCTTGGACCGTCGGGTCGACGTCCGGCGCGGCGTCGCCTTGGTGGCCCCGGTTGTCGGATTCGGCGGACTCACCGCTTGCTTGCACCAGGCCCACAACTGGTCTTCGGCGAGTTTGGTGCTCTTGCCCCCGAGGTGGAACACGCCGATCTGGGCCAGCGCGGTCAACGTGGTGTTGAGCAGGGTGGTCAACTGAGCCGGGGTGAGGTCGTCGCGTACCAACCCGGCTCGGGCGCAGGAGGTGAGGATCTTCGTCAGCAGCCGAAGATGCGGTTCCCAGACCTTGGCGAAATCGTCGGGCCGCTCGATCTCCAGGCTCAGGTTGTAGATCGTCATCACTCGACCACCCACCGCCTCAGAGGATTCGGCCCGCGACAGCACACCGCGGCAGAATGCCTCCAGCTGTTCCATCGGCCCCTCCGCCGCCGACACCTCTTGACGGATGTTCTCGGTGAACTGGCTCGTGACGTTCTCATAGAGGGCCAAGAGCAGTTCATCTTTGCCGGCGAAATGCTGATAGAACGCTCGCAGGCTGAGATTCGATCTGTCGATGAGCGTCTGGATGGTGAAATCGGCGCGCCCCGATTCCTCGACCAGTTCGAGAGCAGTGGCCAGGAACCGTGAGCTGCGCGCCAGCGCACGCGCTCTGGCCGAACTCAATCGGCGCTCGATCGACCGTTCCTGCCAGGACGTCGGCATCTCCAATTCGGCGTCGACGATCTCGAGATCGTCGGCCGGTTTCTTCTTCGCAGTCATAGTGCGAATAAGGATACTCTCCGCAGGCGAGAATGGGCGATCTACCTACACGCGCATGTTGATTGTCGTTTCAGCGATTACCGCTTCCCGCATTCTGCAGCGTCGGTGCTACAGCGCCCGCCAGTCCGGTGTGCGCTTCTCCAGAAATGCTCGCGGCCCCTCAACGGCATCCTTGGTCAGGGCAACTTTCATCCGGTAGTTCTCTGCCAGAAGTTCGGCTTCGTAAATGGGCAGGGTCAAACCCTTACGCACCGCCATCCGCGAACCCCGAACTGCCAGCGGTGCATTCGAATTGACCACTTCGGCGATCTCCCAGGCGCGCGCCATGAGCGACTCATGAGGTACCACTTCCGTGAAGACACCGAGGTCGTATGCCCTCTGCGCATCGAGCCGCTCGTGCTTGCCCATGAGTACCAGGCGCATGGCGACTGGGAGGGGCAAGATCCTTGCCAGCCGAACCGCCTCACGGCCCGAGGTGACTCCGATGCTGACGTGCGGGTCCATCAGCGACGCCCGATCCGAGGCGAGGGTGATGTCAGCGGTGGTGACGAGATCCATTCCGGCGCCGCAAGCGATTCCGTTGACCGCGCAGATGATCGGCTTGGTCATCTGCAGCCAAGGGGGCGTGGCCTCCTGCGGCGCATCCCACTGCCGCATCGAGCTCAGGATGGGCTCGCCCTGGTTGTCGATGCCCGCCGCGTTCTGCATGTCATGATCGGCAGCCTTGTTGACGTCCGCACCCACGCACAGCGCCCGGCCGGCTCCGGTGATGATGACCGTCCAGATGTCCTGCGAGCGCTCGATCTCGGCATAGGCCTCGGCGAGTTCGGCAATCATCTCGTCGTTGATCGCGTTGAGCACTTCGGGCCGATTCAGAGTCACGCACGCGGTGTGCCCGCGCACCTCGAGCTCGATGGTGTCGTAACCCACTACCGGCCATCCTTGTCGGTCATGTTTGAACCTCTTCCAACCCCTCTGCACCGAGGGACGTCGTGGGGCGAACACCCAAGATCTCCTGGAACCGCTCGCAGTAACGCGGCCACACGTCCGGATTCAGCAGCCGTGGCGGCACGTGCCCGGCGAAGATGTCCTGCCACTGGGTGGCCGTCGCCACGGCGATGTCCCGGGCCGCCTCCACGGTGATGCCCGCGGTGTGCGGGGTCGCGACGACATTGTCGAGTCGGAGCAGCGGGTTGTCCTGCCGGGGCGGCTCCTCGTGGAAGACATCCAGGCCGGCGCCCGCAATTTCGCCGCGCACGAGCGCCTCCAGCAGCGCGACCTCGTCATGGACCGGTCCACGAGCAGTGGTGATGAAGAATGCCGTCCGCTTCATCGCGGCGAACTCCTGCGCGCCGATGAGACCCCGCGTCTCGGCGGTCAGCGGACAGGTCACCTGGACGAAATCGGCACGCTCGACCAGCGCGGCCAGCGACACCCGTTGAACGCCGCGAGCCTCGGCGGACACGTCGTCGAGGTACGGATCGAACACCAGGACCTCCATGCCGAACGGAGCGCACAGCTCGACCAGACGGCCACCGATGGCACCGAGTCCGACCACACCGAGGGTCTTTCCGAGGAGCTGACTCCCCTGCAGTCGCAGCCGATCCCCGAGCGAACCGCTGCGCAGCGCCCGGTCGGCCACGGTGATCTTCTTCGCCAGGTCGAGCATGAAACCGAGCGCGTGCTCGGCGACGGCTTCGGCGCCGGGTCCGGAGTTGTTGCATACTGCGATGCCGGCGCGGGTGCACGCGTCGACGTCGATGACGTCGTAACCCGCACCCGCGGAGCACACCGCAAGCAGATTCTCGCACCGTTCGAGTAACGCCGGTCCCGCCAGCCACTGCGCACCGCCTGCGACACCCGCAACGTCGGTGCGAGTAGCCACCTGGTATCCGTGGGCGGATTCGAGTGCGGACCAAACCTCTCCATCCGGGCGATTCAGCTCGAGCTTGACCACATCAACATCGGAGAGCTCGAGGATGTCTCCCGCGACGGGGTCGGTCCAGCGCTCGTAAACCAACCGCGGACGGGGCCGCAGACTCATCACCGGTTCAGCTTGGGCTTCGCCTGGGCAGCCTTGAACATATCGGCGAGTGCGGGGTCGACGTTCTTGTAATCGTTTCGGGCGATCGCGCCGTCGCGGCCGTCGACGGGGTCATATCCCAACCGGAGATCCTTGTTTTCCATGTGGAAGTACTCCCTGCCGAGCGGCAGCCGGCGGTCCTTGCGGGGTACCTCCATCCAGGCCCGCAGGAAGCAGCGCGCCTTCTTGGGGTCGTTGCTGCTGACGAAGTCCGACCGCGAGTGGCACATCGCGAAGTTGTTCGCCACCGCTGCCTCACCGGATTCCAGCCGGAATTCGACCTGCTGATCGACCAGGATATTGCGCAACAGTTCGATGGCCTCTTCCTGGATCGGTGTGAATTCGCGCCCGAGGGTCTTCATGGCGGGCAGGATGCTGCTGTAGGTGAAGTTGATGCAGATTCGGCCGTCGATCTGCGAGAACACCGGCACGTCATACGGTGTCACGTCTGGCTGGTCGTCGGGTTGTTCGCTTCGACGGTGGTGGGGGAACCCCTGGTAGAGCACCTCGAGCAGGTCCGGTCGCTCGGCCAGAATCCTGTTGTGGGCGGCAGGTCCGCTGGCGAACTGGCTCTCGCCGCCCTCGAACGCCGGGTAGACACACAGCAGCGACAAGATGTCGGCAGCGTCGTTGTGCATCGCGAGTTCGGCGCGGGATTTGGTGCCGCGGGCCGGCTGCACGCCGTCGGGCAGGATCTCCTCCTGCACACGCACCAGGCGGTGGCCGAACGAGTTGTTCGACACCGGGTAGCCGAGGTGCCAGCAGAATGCCCAGTAGATGCGCTCGAGATCCTCGATCGAGTGCTGCTCGACGGGGAAGCCACGCACGCACGCCAGCCCCTTGCCGAACATCAGGTCCTGGTAGAGCCGGGCCAGATCGTCATCCAGATCGGGATGGTGCACGTCGTCGAGCGTGATGTCGTCGCGATCCTTCTTGGCTGTCTTGGCCATGATCGACTCCAGCGCAGCGACGTTGCGCGACGACAGATCGAAGGTGAAATCTTCCTTGCTCGTGAAATCGGCACCTGTCCACGACATCGGATCGGTCACTTTTTCGGTGTAGATCGCGGTGGGCATCCGTCCTCCTGGGGTCGCGGGATATTCGGTCCGGTCAGAGTTCTGGTGACATCGTCGCGGGTCCGTCGAGCCCTCGGAGCGCTTGCGCCCTGGCGGTGGCCGCCTCCGTCATCATGCCTACGTCGGTCCCTGCCGAGATGAATCGCAGGCCTAGACCGACGAACCTTTTCAGCAGGTCAAGGGACTTGATCCCGGCCACTCCGAGCGCTACGCCGTGGGTACGACATGCCGCTGCGACAGAGTCTACTGCATCGCGGAAACGTTCATTCTCATAGAGGCCATGGATGCCCATCTCGGCGGTCAGGTCGCTGGGACCGATGAGCACCATGTCCACGCCCTCCACTGAGGCGATGGCATCGGCATTGCGCACCGCTTCCGGCGTTTCGACCATCACGGCCACCACGGTTCGCGCTTCCAGGACTTCGACCAGTTCGGTGGCCGGACGGGCGGCGAAGCCGCTCAGCGCGTTGGGGCCGGATACGGACCGGTGTCCAGCGGGCGGGAAGCGCGCGGCATTCACCACCGCCTGCGCCTGTAACGCTGTATTAACGTGGGGCACAATGATTCCTGCAGCTCCGCTGTCGAGCACCCGGGCGATCAAACTCGGGTCCTGAGACGGGACGCGCACCAGTGCCGAAATGCCCGCGCCGATCGCGCTCCCGCACAGCATCGCCACGGTCTCCAGGGAGGTGGAAGTGTGCTCGAGATCGACGTAAACGGCGTCGTACCCGGCCGCTGCCGCGATAGCGGGCACATCGGGCGTGCGGGAATTCATCAACGCCAGGCACAACACCAGACTGTCGCCGCGCAACGCGTCCCGCAACGAACCAGGCACCCGCTCACGGTAGCGGAATGAGAACGCATATTCCACTGATTCGTAAACGGCGTTATCGATGTGATTAACATGGGGTATGCCATCGAACCGCGTCGCCATCGTGGGGGCGGGCCTGTCGGATTGCGGCAGAGTGCCCGACAAGACCGCAATGGGCTTGATGGCCCAGGCCTCCCAACGAGCGGTGACCGATGCCGGCCTCACCAAGAACGACATCGACGGGTTCGGTGGGCACGGCACCCTCCTGCCACCGATCGAGGTCAGCGAATACCTGGGCCTGAGACCCACCTGGGTCGACGCCACCAATGTCGGCGGATCGTCATGGGAGGTGATGGCGCGCCACGCCGCCGACGCGATCGCCGCTGGACACGCCGACGTGGTCTTGTTGACCTACGGTTCCACTGCGCGTTCTGACGTCAAACGGCGAACCCGGGCGTCGGCTGCGGCGATGAGCACCGGTGGCGCCCTGCAGTTCGAGGCACCGTACGGCGCGACGCTGATCGCCAAGTACGCGATGGCCGCCAGGCGGCACATGATCGAGTACGGCACCACCGTCGAGCAGCTCGCCGAAGTCGCAGTCGCTGCTCACGAATGGGCTGCCATGAACGAGAACGCCTTCGAGCGTGACCGCATCACCGCGGCCGACGTCGCGGCCGCCCCGCTGCTCGCCGATCCGTTCACCACCAAGCATGTCTGTCTCCGGACCGACGGGGGCGGCGCCGTCGTGCTCGCCAGCGAGAACGTCGCACGGGACTGCGCCAAGGACCCGGTCTGGATCCTTGGCGCCGCCGACGCCACTTCGCACGTCAGCATGAGCGAGTGGGGCGACTTCACCACTTCCGCCGCCTCCATCTCGGGGCCGCGCGCGTTCGCGCAGGCCGGCGTCGGGCCCGCCGACATCGACGTCTGCCAATTCTATGACTCGTTCACTGCCACCGTGCTGCTGACGGTCGAAGACCTGGGTTTCTGCGCCAAGGGTGAAGGCGGCAAGTTCATCGAATCCGGGGCACTGCGGCCGGGCGGTGCGTTGCCCACCAACACCGACGGCGGCGGGCTGGCCTCGTGCCACCCGGGGATGCGCGGGATGTTCCTCATGGTCGAGGCGGTGCGGCAACTGCGGGGCGAGTGTGGGCCCAGACAGGTTGATGCCGCCGAACTGGCGTGCGTGCACGCGATGGGCGGCTTCTTCAGTCACAGCGCCACCATGATCCTGGGGAGGCAGTGATGAGCACCAGCGCACCGACGGGGCCGCACCGGCCGACCACGGATTCCGACACCGAGCGGTGGTGGGCCGCCGTCCAGAACCGGGAGCTGATGGTCAATGCCTGCGGGTCGTGCGGGCGCACGTCTTTGTATGTCCGCCCCTTCTGCCCACATTGCTGGAGCGATGACATCGCCCTGCGACCGGCCAGCGGGCGTGCGCGGCTTTACACTTGGAGTGTCGTACACCAGAACGGCGCGCCATTCGATGCCAGTACGCCCTACATCCTGGCGATGGTGGACCTCGAAGAAGGTCCGCGACTGATGACGCTGATCGAGCAGTGCTCGGTAGAACAGCTACGAGCCGACCTTCCACTCGTAGCCGATTTCCGCACCGACGACGACGGCTTCGTCGTTCCCGTTTTCCACCCTCAACCAACCGAGATTCACTAGTACCCAAGAGCGAAAGGACCTCCCGATGAACAAGGAAGACATGATCCTGGTCAGCGTTGATGACCACATCGTCGAGCCGCCGGACATGTTCAGAAACCATCTGCCGAAGAAGTATCTGGATGAGGCGCCACGGCTGGTCCACAATGCCGACGGCAGTGACACCTGGCAGTTCCGTGACGTGGTGATCCCGAATGTCGCCTTGAATGCGGTGGCGGGACGGCCGAAAGAGGAGTACGGCCTGGAACCCCAGGGGTTGGACGAGATCCGGCCCGGGTGTTACAAAGTCGACGAGCGTGTGATGGACATGAACGCCGGCGGCATTCTCGGGTCGATGTGCTTCCCCTCGTTCCCGGGTTTCGCCGGGCGGTTGTTCGCCACCGAAGACCGCGACTTCTCACTCGCGCTCGTTCAGGCATACAACGACTGGCACGTCGAGGAGTGGTGCGGTGCGTATCCCGCCCGGTTCATCCCGATGACGCTGCCGGTGATCTGGGACGCCGAGGAATGCGCCAAGGAGATCCGCCGCAACGCCAAGCGCGGCGTACACAGCTTGACGTTCACCGAGAACCCCTCGGCGATGGGCTATCCCAGCTTCCACGATCTGGAGTACTGGAAGCCCATGTGGGACGCACTCGTCGACACCGACACCGTGCTCAACGTGCACATCGGCTCATCCGGGCGCCTGGCCATCACAGCCCCCGACGCACCGATGGACGTGATGATCACGCTGCAGCCGATGAACATCGTGCAAGCGGCCGCCGATCTGCTGTGGTCGAATCCGATCAAGGCCTACCCCGATCTGAAGATCGCCCTGTCCGAGGGTGGCACGGGCTGGATTCCGTACTTCCTCGACCGCGTTGATCGCACCTACGAGATGCACTCGACCTGGACCGGCCAGGACTTCGGTGGCAAGAAACCCTCCGAGGTGTTCCGGGACCACTTCCTGACCTGCTTCATCTCCGACCCGGTCGGGATACAACTGCGCAACCAGATCGGCATCGACAACATCTGTTGGGAGGCCGACTACCCGCACAGCGACTCGATGTGGCCCGGCGCCCCCGAGCAACTCGACGAGGTCCTCACGGAAAACAATGTGCCCGACGACGAGATCAACAAGATGACCTTCGAGAACGCGATGCGCTGGTACCACTGGGATCCGTTCAGCCACATCTCCAAAGAACAAGCCACCGTCGGCGCCTTGCGCAAAGCGGCAGAGGGTCACGACGTCACGATTCAGGCGCTGTCCAAGCGCGAGCACAGCGCCGGTTCGTCGGACTGGCAGTCGCAGATGAGCAAGGCCACCGTCAACGTCAGCGGCAACAAGTAGCGACCCGGGTTCGCCGCAGCATTCAGGTGGCGGCGACCAAACGAGGTGCCAACACCCTGGACCGTCCGTGCGAACGACGGTCCAGGGTGTTGCGCTCCACCTTTCCGTTCGCGTTCAGCGGTAATGGCTCATCCCAGAACACCAGTTCTTCCGGGAGCTTGTACTTCGGCAGCCCGGCCGAGACCAGAGCGTCCGCGACGTCGGTCAGGGACAGCGCGGCATCGGTGTCCAGTCGTACCGCCACCGCCACCCGCTCGCCGGTGACGGCGTCGGAGACGGAGTAGGCCGCGCACTCCTTCACGCCGGGGATCTGGGCGACGGCCTCTTCGACCTCCGCGGCCGGGATCTTCAGGCCGTTACGAATGACGATGTCCTTGATCCGGCCGACAATGCGTACGCGGCCGTCGAGGAGTTCGGCGACGTCTCCGGTGCGGAACCAATCCCCGTCGAACGCGCTGGCGTCGCCCTCGCCTCCGGTGTAGCCGAGGAACGTGTGCGGACCGCGCAGACAGCACTCGGTCGGCTCCCCGGCCGAACCGACCTTCACCTCGACGTCATCCAGCGCGACGCCGTCGTCGGCATGCCGGGCCTCGCGCGATTCGCTTCGCAGGCCCGACGTGCTGACCGGCACCTCCGACGAGCCGTAGGCCCGCATCACGATAATGCCGAAATCGTCCTCGATCCGTTCGACGATGCGCCGGTCCAGCATCGTGCCGCCGAGGTAGACCGCGCGCAACGGCACGCTCGCGTTGCGGGCGACGGCCTCGTCGAGAAGCCTGTCCAGCAACCGATCCGGCCCCCCGTACCATGTCGCACCCGACTCCAGGAGCAGCTCGCATGTCGCAGCCGGGTCCCAGCGATCCTCCAGCACGACGGGGACCGCGAGCATGGGGCCGATGAAAACCGCCTGGAGGACACCGGTGACCGAGGCCAACGGGCTGATGAGGAAAATCCGGTCCTCGCCGGTCAGTCCGGCCGCGGCGACATAGTTCGACGACGCCTTCGACAAGGTGCTCAGCGAATGGACAACGCCCTTGGGAGCCGATGTCGTCCCGGAGGTGAACAGCACGAAGGACGGCTCGTCGGCAGCCCGCGCTGAGCGCAACAGGCCGCCCCCGGAAGGGACCGCAATCTGTCTGACGTCGATCCAGCGCAGCAGTTCGGACAGCTCGCCGCCGTCGGCGGGCGCCCAGTTCGGCGCGGCTCCGAACTGCGCCTGAGTGCGGGTGGCGATATCGACGACCTGCGCTGCTCCCGCGCTGCGTGGCACCAACAGCAGGACAGCGTCGATCCGCAGCGCCGCATGGACAGCGACCAGCGAGTCGACATCGTTACCGACCACGAGGACGACCGGAACCGATGCCGTCAGTCCCGCGTCGATCATCGCCCGCGCTGCCGCCTCGACCCGGTCGTCCAGCTCGGCGAACGTCAGCTCGCCCTGTCGGTCCTTCAGGGCCAGACGGTCGGGATGGCCGGCCGCGGCGGTCCGGACCATGTCGAGTGGCTGCGGCGACCAGAATCCGGCAGCACGGTAGCGATCCCGCAGCGATGCGGCTCGTTGGTGTGCCGGTGCCAGCAGCTCCGTCGAGCGGTTCATGGTGATCCTCCGATGCAAATGACTATTCTCTGCAAAGCAAATGTAACCTCTCATGCATGACTTCATTAACTTTCGACAACCAGGTGGCCATTGTGACTGGCGCCGGAGGGGGGCTCGGACGCTGTCACGCAATCGAACTCGCCCGACGCGGAGCGCGAGTGGTGGTGAACGACCTCGGCAGCGCCGTCGACGGCAGCGGAGCCTCGACGTCGGCGGCGCAGGCCGTGGTCGACGAGATCACTGCCGCAGGTGGGACTGCGATAGCCAACGGCGACTCGGTGGCCACCGAGGCCGGTGGCGCCGCGATCGTCGCTGCGGCCAAAGACGCGTTCGGCCGGGTCGACATCCTGGTGAACAACGCCGGAATCCTGCGCGACGCCGCATTCAAGAACATGACGGCCGACCAGGTCGACGCCGTGATCGCCGTCCACTTGGCCGGCGCGTTCAACGTCACCAGGGCCGTATGGCCGGTCATGCGTGAGCAGAATTACGGACGTATCATCCAGACAACTTCTGGCACAGGACTGTTCGGTAACTTCGGGCAAGCCAATTACGGCGCGGCGAAGATGGGGCTGGTCGGCATGATGCACGTGCTCGCCATCGAGGGCGCCCGCAACGGCATCACGATCAATGCGATCGCACCCATCGCCCGGACCCGAATGACCGAAGACATCATGGGCGAGGCCGGCAAGGCGATGGATCCCGAACTTGTCACCCCGGTGGTGGTGTACCTGGCTCACCGTGACTGCGACCGCACCGCACACATCTACTCGGTCGGTGCCGGAAAGGTCTCCCGGGTATTCATCGGCGTCACCAAGGGCGTGGAGAACACCCAGCTGACGGCGGAGTCTGTTGCCGCGGCGATCGATGAGATCGACGACCCGGCCACCTTCACCATCCGCGGCGGACCCACCGCGGGCTGAGCTCAGCGACCCTGGAAATCCGGGGTACGCCGTTCTGTGAAGGCACGCAGCCCCTCCCGCAGGTCGGAGGTGTGCGAAATCATTTCGGCGGCCCAGGCTTCCTGTTCGAACGCCCGGTCCCTGCTGGATTCCGACGACACCGCCAGCAGACGCTTGGTCAGCGAGAGCATCACCGTCGGCCCCGCCGCAAGGCGGCCGGCCAGCTCCTCAGCCGTGCCGGCCACCGACTCGGGTGCGACCACCGTGTTGACCAGACCGAGGCGCTCACAAGTCGGTGCGTCGACGGGCTCGCCAAGCATCAGCAGCTCGGTCGCCTTGCGTAGTCCGACGATCCGGGTGAGCAGATGGATGGCACCGGAGTCGGGCAGGATTCCGCGGTGAACGAATGCCTCGATCAGCTTGGCCTCTGACGACATCACCACCAGATCGCAGGCCAGCACCAGGCTGGCACCCGCACCGACCGCGACGCCGTTGACCGCCGCGACCACCGGCTTGTCGCAGTCCAGCACCGACGCCACCAACCGTTGCCAACCCTGGGCGAGCATCCGCGCGATGTCACCGGGACGCTTCTCGGCAAGCGCCTGCGGCACCGGATTGTCGCCTTTGGACGGTAGCCCGGCCCCGGCGCAGAAGTGACGCGAACCCGCCGCGCCGAGGAGCACCGCCCGCACTGCCGGGTTCGAGTGAGCCTCGATAAATGCTTCGGCCAGAGCATCACGAGCGTTGGGCGACAACGAGTTACCTACGTCAGCTCTATTGATGACGATGCGCAGCACTCCGTCTTCGCCGTGCTCGATATCGATACCGGTCGGTTCCGTCATGCTCTTCTCCACCCTGCGTTAACGCCGTTTCCGTTTTTCGGGTATCTTAATTTCCGCAACCATGCCGACGATATCGCGGGCCCCAACGAGGAGGCGCTGAATGACTCAACCCTCTTCCTCTGCCACTACTTCTGTGAGCGGCCAGATCACCGACGAAGGACTCGCCCGGTTGCGCGCCACCATCGGCATCGCGGTGCCACACACGCAGCCACCGCATTACGTCCGCCCGAACGAGGACTGCTTCCGGCATGTCGCCGAGAGCTACGGCGACGCCAACCCGCTGTGGTCCGACCCCGAGTACGCGGCCAAGTCCGTCTGGGGCGAGCCGGTGGCCCCGCCCTCCCTCGTCGGCGGTGACACCCTCATCGGCGAGGACGAGGTTTCCACGCTCTCCGACGAGGACCGCGCCCTGACCAAGGGTGATCCCCTCCGCGGGGTGCACGCTTTCTACGCGTCGTCGTCGCGTGAGTGGTGGGCGCCGTTGCGCGCCAATCATCGGGTATTCCGCCGCAACGCCCTGGTCGCGGCGCTCGACAAGAGCAGCGAGTTCGCCGGCCGTGCCATCCACGAGTGGTCGGCGCAGGTGTTCCGCGACGACGAGGGCGTCATCCTCGGCGGCCAGTACCGCAACATGATCCGCACCGAGCGCAGCAAAGCCCGCGGCCAGAAGAAGTACAAGGACGTCGAGCTGAAGACCTGGACCGAAGACGAGATCGCCGAGATCGACGCGCGGTATGCGCGCGAGGCCCCCCGCGGCCCCGAACCGCGGTGGTGGGAGGACGTTCGCGAGGGAGACCCGGTTGGCCCGCTGACCAAGGGCCCGCTGACGGTCACCGACATGGTCTGCTGGCATGTCGGGATGGGCACCGGAATGTACGGGGTGCGTCCGCTGGGGCTGGCATGGCGTAACCGTCAGCGGATTCCGCGTTTCTACACCCCCAACGAGCACGGTGTCCCCGACGTGCAGCAGCGGGTGCACTGGGAGCCCGATGCCGCACGTAACGCCGGCAACCCCACCACCTTCGACTACGGCCGGATGCGTGAGACGTGGCTGATTCACCTCTGCACGGACTGGATGGGTGACGACGCCTGGCTGTGGAAACTGGACTGCGAGTTCCGGCTCTTCAACTACGTCGGGGATCTGCACACCATCACCGGGACCGTGGTGCGTAAATACCTTGCCGACGGTGACCGGCCGGCAGTCGACATCGAACTCGCCGCGACCAGCCAGCGCGGGCAGGTCACCGCGCCCGGGCGCGCCACGATCCTGCTGCCCAGCCGAGAGCGGGGCCCGGTCCGGCTGCCTGATCCGCCCGGCGGGGCCACTGACCTTTCGGAGCTGCTGACCGCCGTGTCGGCGCAGTTCGCGGAACGCTGACGGCAATGGACTACCCGAGCGTCTCCGGCCTGTGTGCCGAACAGGACGGCCCCGTACTCGCGCTGACCCTGGACAGGGCCGATCGGCGCAATGCAGTCAACGACGAGATGCTCGATGCGATGATCGGCCATTTCGCCGCGGCCGGCATCGACGAATCCGTTCGTGTCATCCGCATCGACGCCGCCGGCCCGGATTTCTGCGCCGGATCCGACCTGGTCGCCAACAACACCCTCTCGGAGCGCAAGCCGAGGGTGGGCAGCACGCAACGCCGGCTGCCCAACAAGGCCAACAGGCTGATCCCGCTGATGCTCGAGACCCAGGTTCCGGTCGTCGCGGTGGTCCGTGGCTGGGCCGCAGGCCTGGGATTCCACATAGCGATGGCTTCCGACTTCTGTGTCGCGGCCGACGACGCCCGATTCTGGGAGCCGTTCATGGCGCGCGGTTTCACTCCGGACAGTGGTGCCGCCTGGCTGCTGCCCCGGCTGATCGGGATGGTGCGCACCCGGCAGCTGCTGATGCTGGGCGAGGAGCTCTCAGGGGCGAAAGCCACCGAATGGGGCGTCATCCACGGCTCCCACCCCGACGGTGACCTCGACGCCGCGGCCGCCGAACTCGTCGGTCGGCTGGCGTCCTCCCCCACCGTCGCGCTCGGCCTGACCAAATGGCTCCTGCAGTCCGGAAACGGCCTCGATCTCGACAGGCATCTGCAGAACGAAGCCATGGCCCTCGAACTATCCAGTCGCAGTGAGGATTTCAAAGAAGGCCTGCGCGCCTTCCGCGACAAGCGCGACGCAGAATTCACGGGCCGGTAGTGGGCGCCATGACACGACTACCGATCACCGACACCACCAGTGCCGCCGACGCCGTCACTGTCATTGAGCAATGGGTCGCCGCCGAAGTGCCGGAGCACTGGCGCGAAGCCGCGGCCGCGGGCCCCAAGGCGCTTCGTGCCGCCCGCAGCCACGAGGAGTACCGACGGTGGTACCCGGTGTTCGCCGACTCCGGGCTGGTGGTACCCACCTGGCGTCGCGAGCATGGTGGCCTGGACGTCAGCAATGAAGTCGCCCGTGCGATCGAGGCCGTACTGGGTCCTCTGCGGCTGACCAGGCTGAATCCCCTCGGCCTCAACAACGCGGCGGCCGCGCTGTTCGCTCACGGTACCGAAGAGCAGCGGCTACGGTTTCTGCCGCCGATCGTGCGCAACGAAGAGAAGTGGTGCCAGCTGTTCAGCGAGCCCGGCGCGGGATCCGACCTCGCCTCGCTGGCCACCAAGGCGGTGCGGGACGGTGACCAGTGGGTGGTGACCGGCCAGAAGGTCTGGACGACCTGGGCAGATGAGGCCGATTACGGAATCCTGCTGGCGCGAACCGACCCCGATCAACCGAAGCACAAGGGCATCACCTACTTCCTGCTGGACATGCATCAGCGCGGGGTCGAGGTGCGCCCGCTGCGTCAGATCACCGGTGAGAGCGAATTCAACGAAGTGTTCATCGACGGCGCCACGGTGCCCGATGCCCATCGAGTCGGCGAGCTCAACGACGGGTGGCGCGTCAGCGCATCGACGTTGTCCAGCGAGCGACAAATGGTCTCGGGATCGGGCTCCGGCGGGATGGGACGGCTCGGCGGCTCCAGTGCCGAGCGTCTGATCACGCTGGCACAGGAGACCGGCCGGTGGTCCGATCCGGTGGTCCGGGCGAAGGTCATGCGGCTGTGGGCGCAGGAGCAGATCCGCGGGTGGACGAACACGCGCGTGCGCGCTGCGCTCTCGGCCGGCCAGTCACCCGGTGCAGCGTCCTCGATCGGCAAAGTGCACCAGGCCACCCTCAACCAACAGATCCAGGATCTGATGGTCGATCTGCTGGGCACGGACGCACTCGCCTGGCCGGCGGGCGACGACCGCGACGCGTTGCCGCGGGAAGTCCAGGGATGGATGCGCAGCCTCGCGAACAGCACCGAGGGCGGTACCACCGACATCAACAAGAACATTCTGGGTGAACGGGTGCTCGGCCTCCCGAGGGAACCCGACTTGTGGAAGGGCAAGCCCTGGAAGGATATTCCGCGTTCGTGAGTGATTACGAGCGACTGATCGTCGAGAGGTCCGACGGCGTCGGCTGGCTCATCCTGAACCGCCCGGACGCCGGCAACGCGTTCGATGCCACGATGCTCGACGAACTCGAGCGGGCCTGGGCCGAACTGGATGCCGACCCGCAGGTCCGGGTCATCGTCAACACCGCTAACGGCAAGTCGTTCTGCACCGGCATGGACGTCGTCCAGGTGGCCCGGGACAAGAACGCCATGCGCAAGCACTCTCGCCGGACCCGTGACGCCGAGCTGAAGATCTCGTCCTGGCACTGCGCGGTGTGGAAGCCGGTCATCGCGGCCGTCAACGGCGTGTGTGCGGGCGGCGGCCTACATCTCGTCGCCGATGCGGACATCGTCATCGCCGCCGAGAACGCGTCGTTCGTCGACCCACACGTGTCGGTGGGTCAGGCTGTCGCCTACGAGGCCATCACGCTGCTTCGCAAGTCACCGATGGAGGCGATCCTCCGGATGGCACTGAGCGGCAGAAACGAGCGGATCTCCGCACAGCGGGCCTACGAGCTCGGCATCATCTCCGAGGTGGTTCCCGGTGACACCCTGCGTGCAGCGGCCACCGCACTCGCCACCGCCGTTGCTGCCAACTCCCCCGTGGCGATGCGCGCCACCAAGAAGGCACTGTGGCGGTCATTGGAGGTGGGTCTGAGTACCGCCCGCGCGGAGGCTGCGGCACAGATCGACCGGCTCGCCGGCCATCCCGATCAGGACGAAGGGGTGCGGGCCTGGCTGGAAAAGCGGCCACCCAATTGGCAGTCGACAGCGACAGCGGAGGCACCGTGACGACCGAGGAAAAAACCACCTACCAACGGCTCATCGTCGAGCGACGCGGTCCGGTGGGCTGGATCATCAACAACAGGCCCGACCGGCTCAACGCGTATGACCGCGTGATGCGCGAGGAGTTTCCCAGGGCCTGGGCCGAACTCGACGCCGACCCCGAGGTCCGCGTCATCGCGCACACCGGCAACGGACGGGCATTTCAGGTTGGTGCCGATGTCGAGGAACTCGACGGCGATGCGGTCCAGCAGTTCCAGGAGACGATGCGCACCCTCGATCTCAAACTGACCGCGTGGCACTGCAATGTCGGCAAACCCGTCATCACCGCTGTCAACGGTGTCTGCGCGGGCGGCGGCCTGCACTGGGTCGCCGACGCAGACATCGTGATCGCCGCCGCGGATGCGACGTTCGTCGACCCACACGTCTCCATCGGTCAGGTGAGCGCGCTCGAGACCATCGCACTGATGCGAAAGATGCCCGCCGAGGCGGTGCTGCGGATGGCGCTGGTCGGCAGCCACGAGAGGTTGACCGCCCAGCGCGCCTACGAGCTGGGGATGATCAGCCAGATCGTCGACCCGCCCGAACAGTTGCGAGACGTCGCACAGGAATTGGGTGAGAAGATCGCCAGAAATTCTCCGGTGGCGATGCGCGCGACCAAGCGTGCGCTGTGGGGAGCCTTGGAGCACGGCCTGACCGACGCCTGCCGGGAGGGCGCCACACACCTGACGTCGGTATGGGGACACCCCGACCAGGACGAGGGCCCGCGCGCATTCGCCGACAAACGGACCCCGAATTGGCTTCCTCTGGAGGTTGACAGGTGAGCTTGGCCCAACTTGTCGACGGCCTGCCTCCCGTCGCCGTGTACACCGTGGACACAGAAGTCTCCGCCGCCGACCTTGCCGCCGACGCCGCTCGGGTCGGCGAGCTGCTCACCACCGCCGGCCTGCGAACCGGCCAGGTGGTAGCCGCGATGTTGCCGAACGACGCGGCCACGATTGCCGCGCTGTTCGGCACCTGGCGCGCCGGCGGCGTCTACACGCCGCTGAACCCCCGCGCCGCCGACACCGAGGTCGCCAGTCAGCTAGCCACCCTTCGTCCCGTCGCTGTGATCACCACTCCCGAACTTGCGCAAAGGTTCTCGACGTTCTCTCTGCCGGTCGTCACCGGCACGGGCCGACATTGGGAGCTCGCCGCGACGGGCTCCCCGCCCGACGATCCCCGTCAGTACGACGAAGATGTCGCGTTGTTGCAGTTCACCTCAGGTACCACCGGCGCGCCCAAACCCGTTCCGTTGCGCCACGCGACCGTGCTCGATCTGATCGATCGCCTGCTGGCCAAGCTGCGTGGCGCCAAGCCCGACACCGGCAAGCCCAAGCGCCCGCCGATGCCGAACCTGGTGCCGCTTTCGCTGTCCCTGTGGGCGGGCATCTACCAGGTGCTGTTCGCCTTCCGCGCCGGGTCCGGCGTCGTACTGATGGACCGGTTCTCCCCCACCGACTTCGCTGTCCTGGTGAAGCGGCATCAGCTGCGGTCGACGGTGCTCCCGCCGGCAGCACTGACGATGGTGCTGCACGACGAAGCCGTCACCGATCTGTCGCCGCTGAAGATCGTCCGCTCCATCACCGCACCGCTGTCACCAGTGCAGGCAGCCAGGTTCCGCGACAAGTTCGGTGTTTTGGTCCTCAACTCGTACGGCCAGACCGAACTCGGCGGCGAAGTCGTCGGCTGGTCTGCCGCCGACGCCAGAGAATGGGGCGAGACGAAGCTGGGGTCGGTGGGACGGCCGCTTCCCGGCATCGACGTCAGCATCGCCGACGACGAGGTGATGGTGCGGACGCCGACCACCGCGGCCCGCAAAATCGATCCGGCGTTCCTGGACCGGCTGTCCGACGATGGCTGGTTCCGCACCGGCGACCTCGGCTGGTTCGACGACGACGGCTTCCTCTGGCTGGACGGCCGGGTGTCCGACATGATCAACCGCGGCGGACTGAAGGTGTTCCCGGGAACAGTGGAGGACGTCCTGCTGTCCGCGGACGGCGTGCGGGAGGCCGCGGTGGTGGGCATTCCCGATGAGCGCGTGGGAGAAGTTCCATGGGCGTTCGTGTCCCGAAGCGATGACGCGGTGACGGAGGAACTGCTCACTACGTGGTGCCGGGAACGACTGACGCCGTACCGGATCCCCGCCCGGATCGTCTTTGTCGATCGACTTCCCCGCAACGATGTCGGCAAGGTCGTCAAGCGCGAATTGGCGGCTCTGGCCGGCACCAGCGAGTAACTGTGGAGCGACTCAGTGGCCTCGACGCCATGTATCTCTACTTGGAGACACCGTCACAGCCACTGAACGTCTGCTGTGTCTTGGAACTGGAAGTCGCCGGAATGCCCGGCGGCTACAGCTTCGAACAACTCCGTTCGGCGTTGGAGCCACGCTTGCTCGCGACACCGGAATTCCGCAAGAAGCTCGCAGACGGACAGCTGAACATCGATCACCCGGTCTGGGTCGAGAGCACCGATATCGACATCTCCCGCCACCTGAAGCGCATCGCAGTGCCAGCCCCGGGTAGCCGAGTCGAAGTGGGTGAGGTGTGCGCCCACATCGCCGCGCTGCCCCTAGATCGCGACTACCCGCTGTGGGAAGTATGGGCGGTCGAGAACCCCTCGGCGCCAAAGCTGCTGACATTGGTCGTGAAAGCCCACCACGCGCTGGTCGACGGGGTGGGTGGTGCCAACATCATGGCGCAACTGTGCAGTCTCGAGCCCGATCTGCCGGCCCCGCCCGGTCCCGCGGGTCCCGTGCCCACCGCCACCACGCTGCAGATCGCCGCCTCCGGCGTCATCGGTGTGGCTGCCCGCTCGTGGCGGTTGACCAGTCTGCTACCCACGACGCTTCAGACCGTGGTGCGCACCCTGCGCCGCGCCCGAGTCGGGCACACGATGGCGGCGCCATTCACCGCGCCGAAGACGGTGTTCAACAGGCCACATTCCGGCCGCCGAAACATTGCGTTCGTCGAGCTCTCGCTTGACGAAGTCAAGGCCGTCAAAGACCACTACGGAGTGACGGTCAACGATGTCGTGATGGCGTTGTGCGCGGGGGCGTTGCGCAGCTTCTTGGAGCGGCATCACGAACTGCCCGATACGCCGCTGGTGGCCGCGGTCCCCGTGTCGGTGCACGGCAAGTCGGACCGATCTGGCCGCAACCAGACGACGTGGATGTTCTGTCGCCTGCAGTCGCCGATCACCGACCCGGTGCAGCGCCTGCATCAAATGGCCGAGGCCACCACGGCGGCCAAGGCGCACAGCACCGAACTCGGACCCACGCTGTTGCAGGACTGGACGCAGTTCATCGGCCAGTACACGATGGGAGCGATCAAGCGCCTCGTGCCCCACGTGCCCAGGCCGGCGAGCCCGCCGTTCAACCTCATCCTCTCGAATGTCCCGGGTCCCCAGATTCCCCTTTACCTGGCGCGCTACCGCATCGAGGCGGTGTATCCATTCGGACCGATACTCGCCGGTGCCGGTCTCAACATCACCGCGATGTCCTACAACGGCCGGTTGAGCTTCGGAATGATCTCCAGCCCGGACCTGGTCCCGGATCTTTGGCCCTTGGCCGACGAATTCCCCGTAACCCTAGACGAACTCATAGGCTCGATCACCACTCCGTGATCGCGCTCAGCGAGCACCAAGAATGGTGCACTATGCGCCCGTCTTTCGTGACTGTCTGGTCACGATCGACGGGCCCGCCAAGGGATTGGTGAGCACGCCGGCCGGCGCCTCGACGACTGCAGGTATCGCATTGACCGCGGCCATCGCGGTCGCCGCGACGCCGGGGTTGACTCGATCAGTGGGCGACTGCTCGAAGTACAGTTCCGCGCACATGCTGGGCCGGCCCTCGACCCGGATGACCATCCCGCCTTGGTCGTGCCGCGACGGTCGAGGCCAGCGCTGCGGCCATGGCGTGGAACTGACCGTCGCGAAGTACTGCACCGCAACGGCCGGGCGCCCGTCGACCATGCCTGCGAGCTGCCACCGGTGCCCGCAGATCGTGCCTTGCGGGATCACCCCGATCGCAGTCGTCAGATCGTCGGGGGCCAGCAGGGTTTCCCAGTCCAGTTCGACGCTGTCGAGCGCCAGCCCGAGGATGTCGGCGATGTAGCGAACAACTGTCTCCCAGTCGTGGTTGACCTTCCCCGCAGCGATGCGGGCGGGCACGTGCCCATCCGGCTTACCGAACCCCATGGATTCGTGCAGAACATCCCAGATCGGGTAGGACTTGTCCAAGTCGATGGCGTACTCGTCCATCCGGTACGAATCGACAGCGCCCGCACCGGTCAGCAGTGCCGTCGGGATGTTGAGACTGATGAATCCCGGCTCGGCACCGGTGGCGTAGAACGTGGAGTTGCCTCTCACGGCCGCCGCTTGCAGGGCCTCTCGCCATTCGGGTGGTGCGGCCGGCGGATACACCATCGGGATCGTCGAAATCGTGACGACGTTGATGCCCGCCTCCAGATACCTGACGATATCTGCAATGGCCGCTTCCTCGCGCCGAACGGCGCTGGCACAGTAGAGAACGCAGTCCGGCGCGAGCGCCATGATCGTGTCCGGATCATCGGTCGCCGGTATCCCGACGTCGGCGCCGCCGGAAAGTCGGCCCGCGTCCACGCCTACCTTCTCCGCCGTCGACACTTTGAGCCCCACGAGTTCGAGGGCAGGGTCGTCGATAACAGCTCGGAGAGCCTGCGCACCGGTCAAGCCGGTGCCGACATGTGCCACACGTTGAACCTGGCGAGTTGATCCGTCCACCATCATTCCTTTTCCTCCGGCATACTTCTGCATTGACGATGAAGTGGGCTCATCGCGGCGCGGCACGGATGGGCACGCTCCCCCACCCGAAAACGTTGGGCATCTTGACCCTTCGCAGGCCAGTGACATCGACGTCGAACTCGGGAATCAGATCGAGAAGGACATCGAGGGCAACCCGACCTTCCATACGCGCCAGTGCCGCCCCCAGGCAGCTGTGTATCCCGTACCCGAATCCGAGATTGTGTCCAGAATGCGCGCGGGTGATGTCGAAACGGTCCGGATCGGCGAAGACGCGCTCATCCCTGGTCGCCGACCCGTTGATGAGCATGACCGGCTTGTGTCGGGGAATGACCTTGCCGTGGAGCTCGACCTCGGTATTGCTCCACCGGATGTCGTATTGGGACGGACCCTCGTAGCGCAGCAGCTCTTCGAATGCGGCCGGGATGAGGCTCCTGTCCTCTCGGAGCATCCGCCACTGGTCCTGGTGGCGCGCGAACAAGACTCCCGCACTGGCGATCAGCTTCGTCACCGTCTCCGCTCCGGCCCCTCCGAGCAGCGAGGCGAAGGCGGCTATCTCCATGTCATCGAGGCGGGTGTGGGTGCCGTCTTCTCGTTCCACCTCCACTTCGGTCAACCGGGTGATCATGTCGTCCGCGGGGTTGGCCCGTTTGTCGATGACGAGGTCGTAGTAGTACCTCCACATGTCCACGGCCGCTTCCCGGCCGGCCGCGGTGATGCTCACGTTTCCGGGTTCGCGTTCCAACAGCGCGTCGAGCCAATGGCGGATTTGCTGGCGTCCGTCCGGCGGAACGCCCAGCATCGTGGTGATGATCTCGACCGGAAACACTGCGGAGAAATCTTCGACCAAGTCGAACGAGCTGACGTCGACGTGCCGTGCCGTCGCCTCGACGACGTTCCGGATCATCGGTTCGAGTTTCGCGATGGCACGAGGCGTGAAGACTTTGTTCACCAATGCCCGCATGCGGGTGTGCTGAGGCGGATCCATCATGATGATGACCCCTTCGGGGATCATGGCATTCGGGTCGATGAAGTGATCGAGCGTGACGCCCTTCGCCGATGAGTACGTCTCGTGGTCGCGCATCGCAGGTGCGACGTCTTCGTACCGGGAAAGCGCCCAGAACTCGTACTGCGCACTGTGGTACACCGGTGCATGATCACGGAGCCGCCGGTACGTCTCGAACGGGTCGTTGAAGAACTCGTCCGAAAACGGGTCGAAGTGAACGACCTCTTCTGAAGCCCCGCTTTGATCGGACATCAGCCTTCGACTCCGCCTTCACGCAGGAAGTGGACGGTGTAGTCCTGGCCCCGCAATCCGCGCGGGTCGAGCCCGATGACCGCCATCAGACGCGCCCAATCCGCGGAGTCGACAAACCAGTCCCAACGAGCGATCTGCCCGTCCTCGTTGGTCCAGATGTAGTCCCACTCGCGCAGTTCCAACACCGTGCCGTCGGCGAGCGTCCCCGCGTAGGTGTCGCAGGACGAGAAGCCCCACTCGCCGGCCACACACGCGAACGGGCTGACGAGCCGGTAGTCGGGCATGTGCTTCCACCACATGCGCCACTCGGGGGTGAGGATGTCTCCGTCCGGCGCGTACTTCTCGATGGCTTTCGCGACCTCGTCGGAGAACATGTCGGTGGCTGTCTGTGGGACACCGTCGTTGAACAGAGGACTCATCATCACGGAGTTCGGCGCCCAGATGAACTTGTCGCCGAACGTGACACGGCGATCGCGCTCGACGGCCTTGGCGTAGCCCTCCCATTTGTCGAAGGCGATCTTCTCGTGCAAAGCGACCCGGTCGATGGGCATGTTGGTTTCCCTTTCCGCTAGGTCAGCTCGACGAATCTCTCGAGGTAGTTCCACGCGATCTCCGGAGGAATGCCTCCGCACAATGGTGAGAGGTTGAACATCTCGCCGCCGGCAATGCGCAGCCTCGCTTCGTCGACCGACAGGATCACGTGTGACAGCGACGTACGCCGGAGTTCCTCGACGGTCGTGGCGGTGCTCAGATTGGCCGAAACCTCGTTGTTCGGATTCCATGCCGAATACGCCATTGCGTCGTGAAGCAGATAGTCGCCGATCTCGTCCCACGCGGCGTCGACGTCCTCGGCGACGAAGAGGTTCGCCACCGCATCGCGTTCCGGAATGAGAACGAAGCCGGGCTCGAAGCCGTTCTCGCGGCATGCCTCTTCGTAGGCCGCCTGCATCCCGGGAACTCCACCGTTGGCCAGTAAGCCCAGGCCGTTGCTTCCGGCCCGCCGCGCCGCCGCGAGGCTGGACCCGCCCCAATTCAGCATCGGCCCGTTCGGGTCTCGCGGTCTCGGAGTCACCTTCATCCGCCTGCCTCGGTGCTCGACTAGTTCTCCGGCCAACAGGCGCCGCAGCAGTGGAAGCTTCTCGTCGGCGAGGCGACCGCGATCACGCAGTGACAACCCGAAATGGTCGAATTCTTCGACACGGTAGCCGATCCCGAAGACATAACTGGCCCGGCCCGCGCTGATGTGGTCGAGAACGCAGATGTCCTCTGCCAGTCGAGCCACATCGTAGAAGGGCAGCAGAATGGTCAGATTCAGCATCAACTGCTCGGTGCGGGCAGCAATCGCCGCACCGAGCAGCAACGGCGACGGCAGATAGCCGTCGTCCGCGCAGTGGTGTTCACACAGGACCACGGCGAGGCATCCACGGGTCTCAGCCCACGCGGACATCTCAGTCGCCGCGGAGTAGAGCTCCGTCGCCGGCGCGCCGATGGAGGGCGCCCGCATGTCGAATCGAAGAGTGAACATCGCGGTGCCTAATCGTCCTGCCGTGCGTCGGTACCCATGAGCTCGCTACTTGCTTTCATGATCAGCCGAACCGCCTCGTTTCGGGACATGGATCTGAACAGGTCCAGACCCATCTGGACGTCGTCGCCCGTGGCAACAGTGGGCCCCCTGCCGAGATTGTCGAGCGCTACGTCGACCACGCTCTCCGCGGTGACGGCACCCTCCGGGGCATCGTCGGGTGAATGCAGCCGCCCACGCTCGAACTCCAGCTTGCGCAGCGCCGGCGTGTCGGTCATTCCGAGAACCAACCCGAGAACGTCTACGCCGCTACCGTGCAGTTCCACCCACAGCCCTTCGGTGAACACCATGTCGAAGGCTTTGGTGCCGCCGTAGGTGACCAGGTTCCGGCCACCGCAGATCGCTGCCCCAGAGGTGAAATTCACGATGCCGCCTCTGCCGCGTTCCACCATGGGGGCCGCATAGTGATGGCACAACCGCACCAACATCAGGCAGTTGCGGAGCACCAGCGCTTCCGCCGCCGAGACCGGGCTGCTCAGGAAACCCCGAAAATTCGGGTCACCTCCGGCACAGTTCACGAGCATGCCGACCTCGATGTCAGCGGTGGCATCGAAGATTACCTGAGCTGCATCGGCGTCTGTCATATCGATGGCGACCGTGCGCGTTTCCGCACCGGTGCGCCGACGAATGTCTGCGGCGACTTCGTCCAGCAGGTGCTGGCGGCGAGCCACCAGGACTATGTTCAAGCCCTGCGAACCGAGGCGTTCAGCGAAGACTGCACCACAGCCGTCAGAGGCGCCGGCGACGATCCCCCAGGGTCCGTACCTGGCTGCGAAATCTTCTGCCATCAGCCCTGTACCGCCACCAATCGAATCGAGGTGTACGTGCGGTTGCTGATCCGCCAGCCGGATGATGTCCGGACGACGACGTCGTCGTAGTAGCCGACCGGATTCGCCCCTGAACCATCCTCGAGCAGGATCAGTGCATCGACGTACGTGCGTACCGTCGCGACGTCGCCGTCGATGGCGATCGCTTGATTCGTCATCCGGTGCATGGTCGCGGCGGCCATCACGTGTGCCTGCTCCATGAACTGCGCGACCGCAGCTCCACCCGTCCAGCGCCCGACCTCGCCATAGTCGACGGTAGCGTCGTCGGTGAAGACGTCCTGTAACAGCGCGTACTGCTGGGAGTCGATGGCGGTGGCATAGCGAATCGTCAACGCGACGATGTCGTCACGGCCTGTCATGCGATGTCTCCGTTCGGGTGTACGACGATCCGCGGCGGACCGTCCGACCTACGCACCTGGTCAATCGCGTCGGGCACCTCGTCGAGGCCGATGATCTTGCCGATGCTCGGCAGCGGATCGAGCCGTCCTTGGACAACGGCATCGAGCACGCCGTACCAGTCCTGCGGCATCGGGCCACCGCCGAACTGGAACGCCAGCCCCTGCTGGGTGGCCTGGGTGATGTTCAGGGTGTCGCCCGAATACCAGCCGCCTGCACAGTAGATCCGGGTGTAGAACTCAGCGTTCGCAGCGATGCGATCAATCAGCCCTTTCGCACCGACGCATTCGAAAACCACTGCGGCGCCACCCAGGTGATGCTCGGCCCGGGCTCGACGGAACACGTCGAATTCCGACTCCGTTGCCGGATCGACGCCGATGTGTGCACCGAAGCTGGCGATCGCCAGATCACGTCGCTCTGCATTGAGATCCGACACGATGATCGGCGCGATCCCGCGGTTCGACAGTGCGGCGACGGCCGACAATCCGACCGCCCCTGCGCCGACGACGATCGGAATCTCGCCAGGTTGCATGTTCGCGCATCGCACATAGAACTCGCCGACCGCGAACGCGTCGACGACAGCGATCGCATCACTCGACACGGCGGAATCGACCGCCTTCGCCATGGCCTCTGGCACGACGAGCAACTCGCCGAAGCTGCCCTGCGCTTCTGGATGCTGTCCGATGATTCGCAACCCGCCGGCACCTCCGTCGACCAGTCGGATCGGCATGGACGTCACTCGGGCGCCGAGCGGGAACTCGCCGGAGCAGCCCGGGCCGTGCGCCACGACTTCGCCGACGAACTCGTGCCCCATGACGATGTCGCGGTCTGCGTCGTAGAGCGACCTGCCCGTTGGGTCGTCGATTCCGGCTTCGGGGTGATCCATGAAGTGCACGTCCGAGGCGCAGATGGCGGTACTGAGGGTCCTCAGCAGCAGATCACCATGTCCCGGAACGGGATCGGCGGTTTCGCGCACCTCAAGTCGTCCGCTTCTCAGCACTACCGCGCGCACCGGCCACCTCGCCGTTCATTGTCTTTCTCAACTATTCGAGATATTGTTCTCGGTTATCCGATTGACCGTATGTCGCGGCAACCGAAGGAGTCAAGGGTGCGCGGTTCGAGTTCGGCCCCCACCGAGCGGGTCGTCGACATCGTCGAGTTGCTGAGCCAGCCAAGGAATCGGCGGATGCGCTTCTCTGACATCGCGGAGGAACTCGGACAGACGCAAGGCACCGCGCACGCCATCCTCAAGACGCTGTCCGATCGTGGCTGGGTCACGCGCGATCCCGCCGGCAAGAGCTTCGAGCTTGGTCCCATGTTGTCGCTGATCGCCGCAAGCCTGAACACCGCCCGCCCCCTGGCGCACGTTGCTCGAGAGGCCGCGCGACGACTCTCCCGCAAGCTCGACATGCCCGTCTCGGTCGTCGAGGTCGCGGGCGACGAGCTGCTGATCACGGCGTTCGAGAGTCCAGCGCACAATCCGCTGCGGGAGGCGGTGACCGATCGCATTCCCTACCTGCCTCCCTTCGGGGTGGCGTTCGCGGCGTGGGACACTTCCGACGCACAGCGGGATTGGATCACCCGTGGCAGCGCCGGCGACATCGATCTCGAACATCGTCTTCTCGCTGTGCTGGCACGAACCCGCGACCGCGGCTATGACGTCGACTGGATGACACCAGCTTTGGCGCAGATCGCGCACGCACTGGGCGCCGTTTCCGCGGATACGCTACCAGCGGGGCTGCGCCCGATCATCGACCAGTTTCGAGTCGAGTTGACATCTGGGATCGTCGACGAGGAGGTCACCGGCGAGGGTCGAACCGTCGCCTCCATCTCGGCGCCGGCCCTCGACGACGCCGGCCACACGAGGCTGATTCTCGGAGTGCATCCGATGCTTCCCATGACAACCCCCGATATCGAGCAAGTTGCGCAGCAACTCCTGCGAGAAATCCGCACGCTCGTATCGGACACCGGGGACTGACCAGCCCATCGAAGAGGTCAGGTGCGACTCTCTGCTACGCGTCGAAAGACGTGGGTGGCGGCGGTGACCAGTTTCCGGTCGGCGCCCTCGTCGTAGACATGCGTTCGCGCCGCGATCACTGTATCGGACCCGAGTATTGGCTCTGCCACAAATGTGAACGGGCCCGATTTCGCCCTCGCGAGGAACATGGTGTGAGACGACGCGCCCGAAATCGCAGTCTCACCGATGAGTGCTGTGACGCTGCTGCGCGCCGCGGTCTCGGTCAACACGAACTGCGGCCCTACGTGCAGGGCCGCATCGGGAGATGCAACCTCCGCTGTCAGTTCCGGCAGGGTCCACGTCCTCGCATCCACCTGACGCCCACCGAACACCTGCCACAGCGGCGGCAGGTCAGGAGAATCGACGACTTCCAGCGGCTCGACGGTCATCTTCTGCAAACCGTCGGGGGGTACACCGATCGATACGCCCTGCCCCTCGGTGAGGGCCAACACCCGGCTGGGATTGTCGGCGTCGACGATCAACGATCTGCTGTAGGACATCCGCTGTCCGCGCTTGAGGTCTTCGCTGCGCACCTCGAATCGCTTCACGCCCACACCCGGATCAAGGACCTGACACGAGTGCACCACCGGGTTCGGAACGGCCTCCAGGTCTGACACCAGGCCTCCCTCGGGAGCCGCGATACCGAAGACACTCAAAAGGACTCCCCCGGCGCCGTCGAGCATGTCGCGGCGGACGGTCACTGTGTCATCCACCGGCCCGACATTCATGGAGGCGTGATGCCGCCCGATGTAGCGGTAACTCAGCAACCCGCCCCACCGGCGTTGCAGCTCCGCGGCATACGCGGCGGGTTCTGAGGTGAGGTCTCTGATGTCGCGAATCATTACTGTCCCGGCCCGTTCGGGAACTTGAGGTAGGAGCCCGCATCGACCCGGATCTGTTGTCCGGTGATGTACCGGCTGTCGTCACTCGCCAGGAAAACGGCGAGGTTCGCGATGTCCTCCGGCTCGACGTAGGGAATCGGCATGGCTTGAAAGTAGGTGAACGCCAGATCGGCGTCCTCGCGGGTGGGCTTCTTTCCCTCGGCCACCAGGTCCGGCCGGAACACCCCGTAGATCCCGTCGTTGTGCAGCAGGTGGGTGTTGACATTGGTCGGGTGCACGACGTTGACGCGAATGAATCTGGGCGCCAGATGAATCGCCATCTGCTCGGCGTACTCCATCAGAGTCTTCTTGCTCCATGCGTAGCCTGCGCCACCGGGGCCCATCTCCGGGCTGTCGGCGTTTCCGGGCATCATTCCCGCGGTGGACCCCGTGATGACGATCGACGAACCGTCCGACAGGTGCGGCAGCGACACCGCCACCGTGTTCAGGACACCGACCAGGTCCACGTCCGTGGCATCGACAAAATGTTGCGGGTCGGGCGAGCCCATGGCCATCGGAAGGATGCCGGCGTTGGCAACCACGATGTCGAGGCGCCCGAGGTCCGCCAGTGCCGAGTCCAGCGTCTCCCGCAGGGCGGACCGTTCGCGGACATCGGCCACCCTGGTATGTACGCGTCGGCCGAGCTCCTTGACCGCCCGCTCGGTCTCACCTAGGTCGTCCGGTGTGGCGAGGGGATACGGGTTCGACGCGATGTCCGCGCAGATGTCCACCGCGACGATGTCGGCACCCTCGCGCGCCATCGCAAGCGCATGTGCGCGGCCCTGGCCCCGAGCCGCTCCGGTGATGAACGCGACCTTGCCGTCGAGTCTTCCTGTCATGATTCTCCTATGGTCATTGCGGGCAGAACCGTTTTCGCAGTTCGGTCTTGAGCACCTTGCCGGTGAGGTTTCGCGGCAGGACATCCACGAACTCGATGCGCTCGGGCGACTTGTGCTTGCTGAGTCCGCTGTTCTGGCAGTGCTCGAACAGCGACTGGAGCGTCACCGTCTCATCGCGCTGCACGACCAGGACGGCACAGACGCGTTCGCCGGTGCGCGCGTCGGGCACTCCGATCACCGCCACGTCCGCGACCGCGGGGTGGCTGGCGAGCACCTCTTCGACCTCGAGCGCCGAGATGTTCTCGGCATTGCGGATGATGGCGTCCTTCAGGCGGCCGGTGACAATGACGTTGCCATCGCTGTCCAGCCGGCCCTGATCTCCGCTGCGAAACCAACCATCAGCGTCGAAAGCCGCGTCGTCGAGCGACGCGTCGACGTAACCGAGAAAACACTGCGGCCCCTTGAGCCGCAACTCGCCGACCTCACCGACGGCGACTTCTCGCTCCGAGTCGTCGACAACCCGCACGCTCACGCCCGGCACGGGTCGCCCGACGGTGTGATCCAGGACGCCGGGGGCGCTATCCGGTGGTGGCGACGTTGCGACCGGGAACTCGGTGAGTCCCCAGGCATTCGCGATCCCCGGCACCGACAGCGTCTCACGCACCTGCCGCCCCAACTCGGCGGTGATAGGCGCGCCACCGCCGACGCAGCCACGAAGGCTCCGGAACAGCGGCTCGGGCCCATGACTTCGCTGAGCGGCCAGGTAGGCGACGAAGAAGGGGGTGGCCGAACCCAGAAGGGTGGCGCCGTGGTCGGCGACCGCTTTCGGAGTGTGCATGGGGTCGAAGACGTCGAACAGCACCAGACGCATGCCGGTCAACAGGCTTGCGGCCAGCATCGCCGCGCCGCCGATGTGCGTCACCGGGAAGGCGATCGGATTCACGTCGGCGCTGGACGCCCCCACCATCCCGACGACACCTGCTGACCCGGCGATGACCGAGCGATCACAGTGCCGAACTCCCTTGGGCGCGGAAGTCGTGCCCGATGAGTAGTACACCCAGCGCGCCTCCTCGCCCGAGGCAGGTGGCGGAAGCAGCGTGGCGGGGTCGCCGACGGGCAATCGCAGACCGTCGGCGATCGGTGCGGCGTGATCGACCAACACAATCGACATGTCACGTTCGCGAGCCAGATCATCGGCAAGTGCGAGATGGTCGAATCCGCGCCACACCCCCGGAACGATGAGCATCTCGGTATTCAGTTGGCCGGTGACGAAGCGCACCTCACTCTCCCGCCAGATCGGGAGGATGGGATTCTGTACCGCCCCGAGCCGCGCCAGCGCCGCCATGACGACCATTGTCTCCAGCGTGGTGGGCAGTTGCCAGGACACGACCGTGCCGGTGCTGACCCCGCGTTCCGCAAGAACCGCGGCGGTGTTCAGCGCCGCGGCGTGGAGCTGCGCGTTGGTGAGACTGCGGCCGAAGTCGTCGACGAGGATCACCCGGTCGGGGTGTTGTCGAGCCGCGGTATCAACCAGGCCCCAGAAGGTTTCGGAGGTCACCGGCTCGGCAGGGCGAGCCGACGCTTCGCCAGGATATTGCGCATCATCTCCGAGCTCCCGCCTGACACCGTGTAAGCCCGCGACCACAACCAGCATTCACGCAGGCGCCGCTTGGCCTGCTCGACGCTTGCATCGGCGGCTACGGTACACACTGTCGCACCGAGTTCGGTGCCATACGCCGAAACCCGATGGTAAGTCTCGGCGAAACTCAGTTTGGCGATCGACCCGTCCCCCACCTTGTCGGCACCGACGGTCATCCGTTCGACATGATCGTCGATGAACGCCTTGGCGACCTCGACCTCGACCGCCAATTCCGCCACCGTCTGCCGGATGTCTTCGTGGTCGAAGGCAGGTTTGCCCTCCAGCGTGGCGTGGCGCGCGACCGTGACGAGGTCGTCGATCAACAGTTCCAGCAGGATCACGTTGCCGCCGATGCCGAACCGCTCGAAGTCCAAGCCCGCCATGATGATCGACCAACCCTGGCCGACCTCTCCGATCAGACCGTCCGCAGCAATTGGCACGCTGTCGAGGAAAACCTCGTTGACCTCGATGGCTTCGTTGATCGTCCGGATGGGGCGCACTTCGACGCCGGGCGCCGATAGCGGCACGATGAAAGCCGAGAGGCCGTGGTGGCGCGTCGATGCGGGGTCGGTCCTGATCAGGGCGAGTCCCATATCGGCCCAGTGTCCGTCGGTGATCCACGTCTTCTGCCCGTCGAGCACCCAGCTGCCGTCGGCGTTGCGAACGCCGCGGCACCGCACCCCGGCGATATCGCTGCCGGCGTCGGGCTCACTGAGCAACTGGCACCACACGTGCTCGCTACTCCTGATCGGCGGAAGCAGCGCGGCCTTCTGTTCCTCCGAACCGAAATGCAGGAGCACGTGGGCCGCCAGGTTGACCTGATCGACCGGACGGGGGGCACGGGCACGCAGGAGTTCCTCGCTGACGATGCGATCGTGCAGCGGATGGTGGTCGACCCTGCCGCCGTACTCGACGGGCCAGTCGGCGCCGACGAAGCCGGCGTCGAACAGCCCGGCGAACCAGCTGCGCAGCGCTGCCTCCTGTTCGGCGTTCTCCGGAGCGCGGCGGCCTTCGCGTGCGACGAAAGATGGTGCGTGTTCGGCGATGTGAGTACGCACACGCTCCCTGAACTGGGCCAGCTGCTCTTCGCCGGGCCGCCGGCCGGCGCCGCTCACCAGTCGGCCATATCCGCGTAGGCGGCACGGCTCGAACGGGCCGTGCCGAGCAGATGACCGTTGGTGAACACCCGGCGCAACTCGTGGTGCAAGGGATACTCCCAGGTGAATCCGATTCCGCCGGACAACTGCATGCACTCGTCGACGGCCGCTGCTGACTTCGACGTCACGAACGCGTGTGCCGCAGCCGACAGTTCGACGGCCTCGCCGGTGAGTTCGGCGGGCATCAACGCACGGGCTGCTTTCATGATGATTGCTCGGGCTTTCGTCTCCAGGACCAGCAGGTCGACGAGTCGGTGTTGCACCGACTGGAAACTGGCGATGGGCGCTCCGAAGGCGATCCGTTCTTTGAGGTAGGCGACCAGCCTCTCGAAGGTCGCCGAGAAAGCACCCAGTGAGTCGGCGCTGAGCAGCACCCTGGCCACCGCGTGTAACTGCGCCGCACGCTCCGTCCCGCCGACGGGCACGCCCTCGGTCCCCGACAGCCCGACCCGCCACGCCGGACGGCTGATATCCAGCAACTCGTCATCGCGGCTTCTGGGCGTCGTGTCGGATAGCTCGAACACGTGGATTCCGTTGCGGCCCAATGTGACCAGCAAGCGCAACGCTCCGGCGTTGGTCACCCGTACTGTGTCCCCGGCCAGCGCCAGCCCGGCCGAGACGTTTCCGTCGAGCACCGAGGGCAACCAGCGATCGCGGATATCGCCGGGGGCGGATGCCAACGCCGCGGCGGCCATCGTGGTACCGAACCACGCCGACCGGTCACCGGCTCGGCCGATCTCCTCGGCGATCACCACGGTTTCGACGGGTAACCAGCCCGCACCGCCGAGCGACTCATCGACCAGTAGACCGGTCCAATCCATCCGGGCGAGATCCTCGACGGAGTCCTTCTCGCCTCGTTCGGCCAGGAATTCCCGCGCCGAGGACCTCAACAGATCCAGGTCGACGTCGGCGGAGTCGGCCACGTTGTCCGGCACCACCGAGCACTAGCCTCTGCGCAGCAGCTGGTCGGCGTTGTCGACCATGATGCGCTTCTTGGCCGCGTCGTCGAGCGGGTCGAGCAGCTTGACGAAGTCCGCCGGTTCGGCCAGCCCCTCGGCGTGCGGGTAGTCAGAGCCCATCAAAAGGCATTCGTCGTAGCCGAGCCGGCTCACGATCCCGGGGACGTCGTCTTCCGGATAGGGCACCACGCCGACGTGCCTGCGGAAGATCTCCGACGGCTTCTCGGTCAGCTTCCCGCCGATCCAGGGCCCGTTGCGGCCCATGCCGCGGCTCTTGTCCATGTGGATGACGAATTGCGGCACCCACTCCGCGCCGTGCTCGGCCACCAGCACCTTCAAATCCGGGAACCGGCCGAAGAGGTTGTCGAAGATCAGCGCCGACAGGGTGTCCTCGATCGGACGCTGCCCGTAGATGTTCATCCACTGCCAGGCCGACATGTGCCAGGCAGCCGGATCGGGGTTGTGGCCCCACGCCGGGGAGATGGCATCGAAGTACCAGAACGGTTGGATGTGGAAGACCAGCGTGCAGCCGGCTTCCTGCAGCCGTGCGTAGATCGGGTCGAAGTAGGGGTCGCCGGGCGAGCGGCCGTGGGCGGGGCCGGTGGGCAGCAGCACCATCTTCGCCCCCTGCTCGATGATGGCCTCGGTCTCGGCGATCGACGATTCCAGGTCGCGCAGCGACAGCAGCGCCGTGGCATAGATCTTGTCCTGGTAGTTGAAACCCCACGTCTCGTCGAACCATCGATTGAACGAGCGCAGGTTGGCGTAGAGCGCCGCGGTGTCGTCAACGTAGTGTTCTGCGGCCAGCGCCATGCCCGCCGGGAAGATGACCGCGCGCTCGACGTTCTGCTCGGCCATCACCTTCAGTCGGGGCTCGCGTTCCAGCCACTCCGGCTGCATCGGTTGCGGCTCGTAGGTCTCGTCCGGATTGCCCGAGCCCATCTGCTTGAGCATCTCCTTGAGTGAACCAGGCCGGTAGGCCAGGTCGAAGCCGAGGCCTGCTTCACTGTTGAAGGTGGCCACGCGGTGCCCTGCCAGGATGACTTCCTTGCCGTCGGCCGCACGTACCGGAGCGATCGCCCTGTCGTGAAACTCGCTGGGCAGATAGCGGGTGAAAGCGTCCCGCGTCTCGTAGCAGTGGGTGTCGCAGTCAAAGATCCCGTAGTCGAGTCTTGTCGTCACCGAGTTTCCCCTTCCGGTGAGAATGATTATTCTCTGTTTTCAGAAAACATACTATCCTTGTCCGCAAATGCCCATCCCGGGGTCGGTGAGGCTTTCGTGCACCTGCGGTCGCTGCAACGCGCCGACACTTCTGTACTCGAGGGAGATATGACACCACCAACGCCCCAGGCCGAACCGGCGGACGGGCCGCAGGCATGAGCGAGCTGGATTCGGTCCGATCAGCGGTACGCGATTTTCTGGACCAGACGTCGTCCAGTTCGGCGGTGCGGACTCTGATGGACACGGACCAGGGCTATGACCATGCGGTATGGCGCCAGATGGCCAATGAGCTAGGGCTGCACGGCATCGCTGTGCCGGAGCGATGGGGCGGCGCCGGCGCCGGCATGCCGGAACTGGCGGTCGTCTTCGAGGAAATGGGCGCAGCCCTGTTGTGCTCGCCGTTCTTCGCGACCGTCGCTCTGGCATTACAGGCACTCCTGGACAGCGGCGATGAGCCCGCCATCGAGGAGTTGGCGCCGGACCTGCTCGACGGCAGCCGGGTGGCGACCCTGATTCTCAACGGCACCCTCGATGCGTGGGACCCCGGCGCCGTGACGATTGCGGCACACCGCGACGGTGGGGCGAATTACCGACTCTCCGGTGACGCCGCGCTGGTGCTCGACGGCCACACCGCAGACATCATCCTGGTTGCCGCCAACTCCGCAGACGGCGTGTCGTTGTTTGCGGTCGATGCGACCGCGGACGGGCTCGTTCGCGAGCCATTGAGCACGCTCGACCGCACCCGCAAAGTTGCGCGACTGCGCTTCGATGGGGTCACCGGCCGGTTGATCGGCACCGATGGGCAGGCCGCTGCGGGCCTCGCCCGCACTTCGGATCTCGCGTTGGTGGCACTGGCCTCCGAGCAGCTGGGCGCGGCGCAACGCTGCTTGGACACCGCGGTGGCCTACGCCAAGGAGCGCATCCAATTCGGCCGCGCCATCGGCAGCTTCCAGGCCATCAAGCACCGGTGCGCCGACATGTTGGTGCTCGTCGAGGGTGCGCGATCGGCGGTGTTCCATGCGTCGGAGACCACCGACGACGGCGAACGTGCGGTGGCCGCCTCGGTGGCGAAGCTGGCGTGCTCGGAAGCGCTGTTGCAGATCTCACTCGACAGCATGCGCATCCATGGCGGCATCGGCTTCACCTGGGAACACGATGCGCACCTCTACGTGCGGCGCGCCAAGGCGACCGAGCTGATGTTCGGCGGCCCTGACCATCATCTCGCCCGCCTGGCAGAACTCATCCCGACGTCACATCAGCAGCCGGAAGGATCACTGTGACCCTGTCTTATTCTCTTGAACTCCCCACTCAGCGGGTGGAGGACCCGGCGGAGTTCGTCTCCGCGACGGCGATCGCCGAGGTCGCGCAGGCTGCCGAGGCCGCCGGGTACGCCGCGGTGCATGTCACCGACCACCCCGCACCGGACACCAAGTGGCTCGACCACGGCGGACACCACGCGCTGGACCCGTTCGTCGCGCTGTCGTTCGCGGCTGCGGCCACCTCGACGATCAAGCTGCTCACCAATGTCTACATCGCGGCCTACCGCAATCCCCTGCTGGGCGCGAAATCGATCCAGAGTCTGCAGGTGCTCTCCGAGGGTCGGCTGATCATCGGCACGGCTGCGGGCTACCTCAAACCCGAATTCCGCTCCCTCGGTGTCGACTTCGACAATCGCGGTGCGTTGCTCGACGAGGCGCTCGACGTCCTCGGCCAGGTGCTCTCCGGTGAGGACGTCGCCTACCAAGGTGTGAACTTCCAGACCCGCGGTGTTCGCCTTCGGCCGGTTCCTTCGTCACCACCGCCGATCTGGATCGGTGGCAACAGCAAACCCGCGGTGCGGCGCGCGGTGTCGCGCGGCCAGGGCTGGGCCCCGTTCAACACATTCGGCTACGCGACAGCGTCGCGCACCGCCGAAATCTCCACGGTCGACGAGCTGGAATCGGCGATCAGGTGGGCCAAGTCCTACGCAGCCGAGATCGGACGCACCGCACCGCTGGACATCTGCTTCTCGGCCGGGAACCTGTTGGACGACAGCAAGTCCGCTGACGAGCGCCATGCCGTCATCGATCGCCTGACCTCTGCTGGGGTGACGTGGTTGCCGGTCGCACATCCCGGGCGTGATCGCAGCGAGGTCATCGAGCGCGCACAGGTGTTCGCCAAGGAATTCATCGTCACCGATTGACCTCGCTCACTGCGCCATCAGGCTTTCCTTCGAGAATCCGTCGACGCTGACCTTGCGCGACGCGAACAGCCACCGCTGTCCCACCGGCACCAGCACATCGCGGTAACGTCCCCAGTGGTCCAACCCGACGTCGGTGTACACCGCGAAGTAGCTGCTGGTGTGCACCCGGTCTGCCGCGACCGACTCGAAACGCACGCTCGCGACGTGGTGGCGAACAAAGGAGGGCGCAGGCCGCCCGGAGTCGCGAGGCCCGCCCATGGCCGCGCCGAGTCCGGCCTCGATGGCCTCCGGACCGGTGAGCGGTAGCTGCCCGCCGGTAAACTCGAGAACGCCTTCGGCGCCGAAACACGCAGCCAGCGCACCGAGGTCGAACCGATCGGTGGCGGCGGTGTAGTCGGCCAGCGTCTGGCGCACCGACTCTCGGGTCTCAAGCTCCCACATCTGCATGACTGCTCCTCTGGAATTCCGGCTCCAGCACACGATAACGTGTGTTCTCATGCCTGCACCGGTGCTCGCCGACCTCCTGGACCCCACCACCACAGCGCTGGTGACACAAGAATGTCAGGGTGGCGTCATCGGCCCTCAGGCCGGCCTGCCGCTACTTGCCGAGGAGGCCCGACGTGAAGCGGTTCCGAACATCGTTGCGCTGCTGTCCGCGGCAAGAACCGCGGGCGTGACCGTGGTCCACTGCCTGATCCAGCGCCGGCCCGACGGACGAGGTTCCAATACCAACGCCCGCCTGTTCGCCGCTGGGAAATCGTTCACCGCCGACCTCACGCCGGGTGGCCCCGGAGCTTCGGTGATACCCGAACTCGGGCAGCAGGACAGCGATCTGGTCCTGACGCGCACACACGGCGTCGGACCGATGACCGGGACCGATCTTGATGCGGTGCTGCGCAACTTGAACATCACCACGATTGTCGGTGTCGGCGTTTCGGTCAATGTCGCCATCACGAACTTCGTGATGGACGCGGTCAACCGCGGATACCAGTTCGTGCTGCCCCGTGATGCAGTCGCAGGTTATCCCCGGGAGTACGCGGACACGGTCATCGACAACACCCTGTCGCTGCTGGCCACCGTCACCACCACAAGCGATGTCGCAGCGACCTGGCGCGGTTTCACGGCAACTTGACCCCCTGATATGGAGGTTGCCGCGGCCAAGTGATAACGTCGTTTCCATAAAGCGTAAATGCTGATATTCGCTGCTCCGAGGAGGAATCAGCCCATGACCCGTAGGCTCCCGTACCCCGTGTTCGACATCGACAACCACATGTACGAGACGACCGACGCTCTACTGAAGTACCTGCCGAAGCAGCACAGAGGCAAGGTCGGCTATGTCGAGGTCAACGGTCGACCCAAGCTCGTCGTCAAAGACCACATCAGCCACATGATCCCGAACCCCACGTTCGAGCGAGTAGCGCGCCCCGGCAGCGCCGAGGATTACTTCCTCGGCAACAACCCCGAAGGCCTCAACTTCCGCGAGTTCATCGGCGAGGCAATGAATGTCATCCCGGCCTACCAGTCGCCGGCACCCCGACTCGAGCTGATGGACGAACTGGGCATCGACCAGTGCGTGATGTATCCGACGCTCGCCAGCCTCATCGAGGAGCGCACCACCGATGACGTCGTGCTCACCCACGCGATCATCCACGCGCTCAACGAATGGATGCACGAGCACTGGACCTTCAATTACGAAGACAGGATCTTCGCCACTCCCGTCATCTGCCTGCCTCTGGTGGACGAAGCGATCAAAGAGTTTCACTGGGCCCTCGAGCGCGGCATGAAGACGTTCCTCGTCCGACCTGCACCGGTGCCGAGCCGGTTCGGCGGGTCACGTTCCATGGGACTGCCGGAGTTCGACCCGTTCTGGGCCGAAGTCGTCAAGGCCGACATCCCGGTCACGTTCCACGCCTCCGACAGCGGCTATCAGAAGCACCTCATGGAGTGGGAGGGCGGAGACGAGTACCTGTCCTTCAAGCCAAGTGCACTGCGTGAGGTCGTCATGGGCTTCCGGGCCATGGAGGACACACTGGCGGCGCTGATCTGCCACGGTGTGCTCTCCCGATTCCCCGATCTGCGGGTACTCGTCGTCGAGAACGGCAGCGGCTGGGTGAAGAACCTGCTCCGCCAGCTGGAGAAGGCCTACCGGGTCATGCCCAAGGAGTTCGAAGAGCATCCCGTCGAGGTGTTCAAACGCAACGTCTACATCCATCCGTTCCTCGAGGACGACGTCGCGTCCATCGTCGAGATCATGGGCGAGGACCACGTCATGTTCGGCTCGGACTTCCCGCACCCGGAGGGCATCGGTGATCCGCTCAGCTTCGTCGACCGACTCGACGGCATCTCCGAGGAAGCCAAGGCGAAGATCATGGGCGGCAACGCCATCGAACAGTTGAGGCTGAAGGTCAAGGTATGACGCAGGCCCCTCCGACGCCGACGACGTACGAGGGGATCGCCGGCTTCGAAGCCCACGTCGGCGAGCATCTCGGGTACAGCGATTGGCGGCAGGTCACCCAGCAGGAGATCGACCTCTTCGCCCAGGCCACCGGCGATCATCAGTGGATCCACGTCGACCCCGACAAGGCTGCTCGCGGACCCTATGGCAGGACGATCGCACACGGATACCTGACGTTGTCGCTGGTGCCGATTCTGGTACAACAGATCTACAAGGTGACTGGTTTGTCGATGCAGGTGAACTACGGCGTGGACAAGCTCCGATTCCCGGCGCCGGTGCCCGTCGACTCCCGGATCCGAGCGGGCGCCGAACTCATCAAAGTGGATCGCAACGACAAGGGCGGTCGCGCGACGGTACGCGTCACCGTCGAGGTCGAGGGGTCCGATCGGCCGGCGTGCGTGGTCGACACCATCGCCGCGATGGTGGACGCCTGACGTAAGGGGACACGATGGGTGTACGGTCGCTCACGACCATGGGCGGGTGCCTGTCGATTGCGCTCGGATTGGTTGCGGCGCCGGCGTGGGCGATGCCGGACGGACCGGCGCTCAACGGCACCTATCAGGCTGTGTCCAAAGGCGACTGGGCCAGGACCGACGGTGTCTATCGTGACCAACTGCCCGTGATCTCGACGTGGTCCATCGAATCCGTCTGCGAAAATTATCAGTCGTGCACTGGTCGAGTGACCAGCGACCAGGGCTGGACTGCCGACATGTACTTCCAGACGCAATCATGGCGAGTGCGCCGGACGATTCCTGGTTGGCAGCAGTGCCCGGACGGAACCGTCAGTTCTGGCGATCAGCTCTTCATCTTCTATCCCTACACGGGAAACGAAGTCGACATCGCCTCAACGACACTGGTCGGCGAGGACATCACCGCCGGCGTGCCCGGTGCATGCGGGCGTGGTTATCCGGTAGAGATTCGGATCCCGTTCCGTCTGACGAAACTCTCCTGACTGGCCGCCACGGTGGTTACCGGGGCATGAGTTCCTGCCAGGTTTCCGCCGGGCTGACCAGATCGGTCTGCGAACCTATCGCGCCGTCTGGGGAGGTGTACTGGCCGGTGACGACGTTGTAGGGGGCGACCGCGACAGAGGGACCCGGCGTCGCGGCGGGGGCTTGGAACGCCGCCGGTGCTGCAGGCGGTGTGCCCGCGTCCCGCGGCAGAGCAGCTTCGGGGTCCGGTGGTGGCGGCACTGTATTAGGCGGCGGCGTGCCCTCGATCGGGGCGTAAAGGCGTTCTCCTTCATCAACCCTGTTGTCCAACGGAATACCCTGCGCGATGAGATTGGGGTCGAACGGGTACGGCCCGGTGGCGTGCTGCCGCATCGCCAGCGGCTGGTATTCCTTGTCGCTGTTGCAGATCTGGACGGTCGGCGCGCGCTTCCCGGGATGTTCCATGCACGGCGCGTTTCGGGCACCTCGAACACTGATCGGCGAATCTTGAGGTAGCTTGCAGTACAACCCATCCGGGGTGTCGATCACGGATTCGTCCACCGGCGAGCGCCACTGCGAGGGAGGCAGGAACCCCACGGTGCAGACCGGCGGATCGGCGATGCTGATCCCGAAATCCGACAACGCGATACCTGTCGGATTGTTGGTCGGCATCGCGTAGGACTGGATTCCGGACGATGTCAGCGGAAGCATCAGGAGGAGCTGCTCGATTCCGGCCCGGTACGTGACGGTCACCTGGCCGACCGAGGTCAGATTGGCCAGAAACACCGGCAGAGTCGGCTTGACCTGGTCGAGCAGTCCCGCGACTTCCTGCGCGAAGCCAGGTCCGCCGTCGAGCAGAGTACGGATATCCGGGTCGTTCTGCTGGATCTGGTCGGTGACACCGGCCAGGTTGCGGGCCCATGAGCGAATGGCGTCGGCACTCTGCTCCTGACCGTCCAACAGCGGAACCGAATTCTCGGTCAGCCGCTGCGCGTTGTCGGCGACGCTGTTGACGTCGCCGCTGAGCTGGGCACCCGAGTCAATCAGCGAGCCGAGGTCGTATCCCGCGCCAGCCAGCCCACGGTAGGTTTCGTCGACGAGATCGCCCAGCCGGTCCTTCGGGATGGTGGCCAGCAAGGCGCTGGCCTGGTCGAGCACCGGACCGATCTGCTCGGGCACGGACACCTTGCTCACCGGGATCACTGAGCCGTCCGCCAGATAGGGGCCGTCGGCACTGCGTGGCACGAGGTCGATGTACTGCTCCCCGACCGCCGACATGCTGCGCACATTCGCCTGACTGTCCACCGGGATCCGAGCGTCGGAGCTCAGCGAGATCGTCGCCACCACCTTCGTCGGCTCGAGATCGACAGCGGTGACTTTGCCGACCTGCACGCCACGCAGTGTCACGTTGCTGAAACGGTACAGCCCACCGCTGACCGGTAGCTCCATGGTGACCGTCGTGCGGCCGATTCCGAGCAACGTGGGCACCTGGAGGTAGAAAAGGCCCATCGCGATGACACCGACGACGGATGCGATCGAGAAGAGCACGAGTTGAACGCGAACGAAACGGGTCAGCATCAGCTTCCCCCCTCGGCCGATGCCGCCGGGGCACCGTACGGGCCCGCGAAGACGGGGGCCTGCGGGCCGCCGAGTTGTGTCGGTGGGAGAAGCGGCGGCGGATTGACCGCCATCGACGGTGCACTCTCGGCGAACAACTCGGGAGGAGGCACCGCAGCCGATCCGTCGCCCGGGTTTTGCGTCGCCGGCGCGACGGGCACGGCGAGCGGATCGTATGTGTAGTTCCGGTACCACGGATCCCCGGGAGCCGGCACGAGGGGGTTCTGCGGAACACCGAACCTCGTGCCCAACAGCATCGTTCGACGCAGCCGCGGTACCGTCAGATCGATCACCGCGAAGAGATTCATGTAGTCGCCGCGCACACCCCGGTCGATGATGTCCTGGCTGAGCGGATAGGTCGTCATGTAAGCGAGCACAGCGTCGAGGTCCGGACCCACGTCGGCGAGCACACGCAGCACCGGCTCGAGATTCTCGAGGTTGGTGACCAAATCGTCGTGGACGTCGGTGACGACATCGGTGAGCACTCCGCTGAACGCTCCGAGAGTTCGCAACGCCTCGGTGATGTTCGAGCGCTGGCGGACCAGTACATCGAGGGCCGGCGGAATCTCCTTCAGTGCACGGTCGAGGACATCGCGCTGCGCCGCGAATGTGCCTGCCAACCGATCGAGATTCCGAATGGACTCGACAACGTGTGTCCGGTTGGTGGCGAGTACACCGGCGAGATCGTTGAGCCGGGCCAACAGCTCGCGCGTTTCATCGGTACGTCCGGTCAGCGCACCGCCGGTGTTGCGGATGACATCACCGATCTGCCCCAAGCCACCACCGTTGACAAGGGCCGACAACGTGGACAGGGTCTCTTCGGTCGAGGGATAGGTCGATGAGGTGTTCAGGTCGATCGTCGCGCCGGCGGGCAGCCGGCCTTGCGGAGGCTCGCCGGGGGGCGGGTCCAGTGCCAGGTGCATCGAGCCGAGCAAGCTGGTCTGCCCCACGGTAGCGACAACATTCGCGGGTACCACGACGCCCTCCCGCACCGAGACCTCGACGTCGGCGTGCCAGTCGTTTGCACTCATCGTGCTGACGCTCCCGACCACGACGTCATCCATCATCACTGGTGAGTTCGGTTCGAGCGTACCGACATTGGCCAACTCGACCTGGAAAATCTGTGCATCAGGACCACGCCCGACAACACCGGGCAGGGGGACCGAGTTCAACCCGCTGAACGAACATCCCGTCGCGGCAACGGCAATCCCCAGCGCGATGCAGGAGGCGGAGGTTCGGGTCCGGTGTCGCGTCATGGTAGAGGTGCTCCCGGTCCCGGTCCCGGTCCCGGCGCCTCCGCGGGCAGCGGCGGCTGTGGCGCCTGGTCCTGTGGCGGTACTGCCGGATCGGCCGGTCGGTCGGTCACAGGCAGAAGCAGATCCCCGACACCCGGAGTCGCCTGACCGCCGGGCAACGGGACATGACCCGGCGGCGGAGGCACATCACCGGAACCGGTGTAGGCCGACACGGCCGGAGGGGTTTCGGGAGCTCGTGGCGGCCCCCCCGTCGCGGGGTCCAGCTGCGGCGGCGAGTAGATGATGTGTTCCGGTGACGCGGACGGTCCGAGGAACGGGTTGACGGGGAAGGGCAGATAGTTGAAGTCGATCGTGTTGAGCATGGGACCCAGATACTGAGCACACAGCTTGGCGGTTTCCGGTGCCGTGGCGTTCTCGACAGAACCGATCGCCGAACAGATGAACTGCAGTGGGTTGGCGAAGTTCTGCAACGCGAAGGCACCCGCCACCGCCCCCGTGTCGGGGTTGTACATGTTGTAGAAGTTGGCGAATGCCGTAGGCGCGCCGTGCAATAGATTCTCGAGATCCGTCCGGTGGTCGACGAGTGTCTGGGTCACGTTCGCGAGACGGTGGACCTGCTCGGATGCCTGGTTGCGGCTTCCCGCGACGAACCGCTTCACCTCACCCACTGCGACGGCGATGTCGCGAAGCGCGGCGTCGAGATCGGATCGACTGCCGTTGATCACCTCGGTGAGAGTGGCCAGGCGGTTCTGGAACTGGACGATCTGAGTGTTCGAATCTTTGAGGGCGCCCACCACCTTGTCCAGATTGGCGATGACATCGACGATGTTGCCGCTTCCGTCGGCGAAAATCCTTGCTGCACGAGAGAGTTCGGCAAGAGTGTCGCGCAATTTGTCGCCGTTGCCGCCCATGGCATCGGCCGCGCTGTCGATCAGTCTGCCGATCGCACTGCCGGACAGGGTGTCCTCGGGCCCCAGGTCGGTCACCAGACGCATGAGCTGCTCTTTGACCTCGTCCCATTCCAGCGGGACCGCCGTTCGTTCGACGGGGATCACAGCACCGTCGCTCAGCACGGGACCGCTGTCGACATAGGCCGGAGTGAGCTGGACGTACCGAGCGGAAATCAGATTCTGGGGCACGATCACCGCGTGTGCCTCGGCGGGGACCGACACGCCGCGGTCGACGGCCAACGTCATCGCCACCTGCTCGGGCTCTCCTTGAATTCGTTCGATAGTACCCACTTTCACGCCTGCTACCCGAACCTCGTCGCCGGGATAGATACCGACCGCGCTGGAGAAGTTCGCGGTGATCGTGGTGGGGCCGAAGAAGGCGCTGTGCACCAGCAGCAATCCTGCGCCGAAGGCGGACACCACCAGGGCCGCCGCCGTGATCATGGTCAGTAGACGACGCGTCATCGGGAGCCTCCGGGGATGCCGTTGACCGGGAACGGGAGTTCCGCTCGCGGGCCGGCGTTGTCGGGCGGCTGTCCTGCGTTCACCCCGCGCCGGAAGCCGAAGGCGTAGTCGAGGAAGGGCTGAAGCAACTGCCCTGGTAGCAGGTTCGGAATGTTCGCCGTGTAGTAGAAACCGTTCGACACCGTCTCGCCCTGAGTGAGCTGGAATTTGGCCAGACCGGGAATCGCCTTGGCGATGTTGTCGCGGTTCTTCTCGAGCATCGCGGCCACCGCGTTGAGTCGTTCCAGCGCGGGCGCGAGTTCCTGCTCGTTGTCGGCGACCAGCCCGCTGAGCTGTTGCGACACCGCCGACGTACTGGCCAGCAGGGTGACGATCTGCTGTCGACGCTCGGTCAGCACCGCGAGTAGGTCGTTGGCGTTGAGGATGAGCTGATTCACCTGCTGGCTACGTTCGGCCAGGACGCCAGTGACCTCGCTCGCGCTCCTCAGCAACTGACGAAGGTCCTCATCCTGCTGGTTCAACGAGCGCGACAGCCCGGTCAGGCCGTCCATCGTCGGCCCCACCTGAGGTGCGATGTGGTCGAGGGTGGCCGCGAGCGTGTCCAGCGACTGGTTCACCTGCTCGGTGTTGGTCGCTGCCGTGTTCGCGGTGAATTCATCGACAGCAGCGGTCAGCGAGTACGGCGACGATGTCCGGGACACCGGGATGACCGCGTTCGGCCGCAGTGTCTCCGCGCCCTGCGACTCGAGGGTTACCACACGTTCACCCAGCAGCGTTCCGGTGCGGATGTGAGCGGTGGTCTGGACGCCCAACTGCACCGTCGCGTCGACATTCATGGTGACCTCGGCCGCTCCTCGGGACAACCTCACCCGACTGACCTTGCCGACGGTTGTTCCCGAAAGCGTGACGTCCGCACCTTCGGCCAGACCGCCCGCCTCAACGAATATCGCCTGGTAGCGGACCGAAGTCGCCCACGTCTCGAGACGTTCCGGGTTGAGGCCGACGGTGATGATCAACAGGACGACCACCACGCCGATCAGGCCGGGGCGTATCAGCTGGGACCCGCGGTACTTGAGCATCAGGGTTCACCACATCTTCCGCCGGGGTTCCGAATCCACGGCGCCACCACGGTGCGGCCCTGAAGATCACTGAGGCGGATGGTCGCAGCGCAGAAGTAGTAGTTGATGAAGCTGCCGTAAGAGCCGATGCGCACCAGCTTTCGGTAATTCTCGGGCGCCTTCTGCAACGCGACATCGATGCGTTCCTTGTCCTGGTCGAGCAGTGGCGCCAGGCGAGACAGCTGATCGACGGTCCCAGCCAGTGGCGCCCGGCCGTCAGCGAGAAGGTCTGCAACGGATGCGGTTCCCGCGCTGAGTTGCTCGATGGCGGTGCCGATCGGATCACGCTCAGCCGCCAACTCGGTGACCAGGCGCTGTAATCGATCAACCGAGTCGGAGAACTGCTGGCCGTTGTCTGCAAGGGTTGTCGTCACGCTGTTGAGCTTCTCGATGGCCTGCGCCACCACGGCACTGTTGTCGGCGATCGCCGCCGTGAAGGACGAGGTCCGCGAGAACAGCGATTCGAGGGTGCCGCCCTGCCCCTGCAGGATCTGCACCAGGGCGAAGCTGAACGCGTCGACGTCGGTGGCGTTCAGGCTGCGGAGCACCGGCTTCAGCCCACCCAGAAGCAGATCGAGGTCGAGCGCCGGCTTGGTCCGTTCGATGGGGATCTGAGCGCCGGCGGCCAGCAAGCGTGCAGACCCGGGAGCGTCCTGAAGCTCGAGGTAGCGGTCGCCCACCAGATTGAGGTAACGCACCGCCGCCTGAGTTCCTTCGGTGAGAACGATACTGCGATCGACCCCGAACGTGACCACGACCTTGTGGTCCTGTTGCAATGCGACGTCGTCGACTGCGCCGACCACAACACCCGCGACCCGGACACTGTCCCCCGCTTTCAACCGCGACGTGTCAGCGAAGACTGCGGAGTACTCGCTGTCGGACCCGCCACGGAAGTTGCCGAAGACCATGATCAGGCATCCGGTGAGCACGGTCATGATCACGGCGAACACCATGAACTTGAGCGCAGCGCCGAGCCTCATCCGGGCATTCCGATCTGTGCGCTGTTCCGGGGTGGGCCGTCGATGTCTCCGAACAGCCACCTCTTGATGCCGTCGGAGTTGAGGATGATGCCCTGGTTGCCGTACTCCCAAGGGTTTGCGCCGATGTCGGTGACCACGAAAGGCGGCACTTCACCTGCCGCGAGTTCAGGCAGACCGAGCATCTGACACAACTGCGGGCTGCCCGTGGCATTGACCTTCGGTAGGTGCGAGGGGTAGCGGTAACGCTCGATTCCCGGCCTGAGACCCGCGAGCGTATAGACGCCCGGTTCGGGAAGCGGTGGGTTCTTCGTCAGCGGAACCAACCCCTTCGCCGTGCACGCCAGCAGTTCATGATTGCGGTTGAGCATTTCGGTGGTCGGGACAATCAGATGGACAAGGTCTTTCAGCGGCTCACTGTTGGCGCCGATGACGTCGGTGCCGGTGTCGGCCAGTCCGATTGCCGCAACCAGGAATGCGTCGAGTTCGGCTTGCCGGTCGACAAGAGTCCGGCTGGTGACGGTGATGTTTCGGGCAGTCGCCACCAGATCGGGCGCGGCGTCGGCGTAGGCAGCCAGCACCGGCGGAAGTAACTCGAGATCGCGACCCAGATCAGACAAATTCGGCTCGAGCGCGGCCAGGAACTCGTTCAGGTCGCTCACCGCCTGCCCCAGCTTCTCGCCGCGCCCACTGAAGGCTCGCGACAGCGCACCCAGGATCGCATTCACCTTCGTGGGCTCGAGTTCGCGCAACAGTTGCGTGAGCTGTTGGAAAATCGTGTTGGTTTCGACGGTGACGTGTTGTCCGACCAACACCTGGCCTGATCGGAGTGATCCGGCAGACGGATCTGGAGGAGGCTGGAACTGAACGGATTTCGCGCCGAACACGGTGGTCGAAGCGATGTCCACCAGGACATTCTCGGGAATGTTGCGCATCTCGCCCCGGAGGATGGCCAGATTCAGGGCGGCGGTTCCGTCGGGCCGGTATTCGATCGACTTGACGGAGCCGATCTGAACCCCGCGCATCTTGACCTTCGCGTCGGGATTCATCACCAACCCGGCCCGGTCGGAGATCACCGTGACCGGTGCCGTCCGCGTGAAGTCTCCTCGGAACATTGCGATCGTCAGAGCGATGATTGATCCGATCACGATCACCGTGGTCAGACCGGCCAGCGGACGAGCGTACTCACTGCTCATTTCGCCCACCCTAAGCCGACAGGTTGAAGTTGATGCGGGACAGCAGCACAACCAGTCTGGCTGCATCACCCACCAGCCGCGGGAAGCGCGTCTGCAGAACCGCCGAGGCGCTCATCCCCTCCCCTAGGCCGTCGTCGTCCGGATACCGAAGGCCATCAAGCGCGGGCCCCGCCCTACGCAAAGACGATCTCTCGAATCTGAGAGCATATATTTAACCTCAACGAAAATGGTCGTTTACATCTGGCTAAGCAGATCGTATAACACTTGCCGCGTCACAAAAAGGCAAGCTCCGTCAGGAGTTCAACAAGCGCTCGCCGATGATCTGACGGTCCCTCAGCGACGCGATGTCCTGGACCGACAAGCCGACCTCTGCCAGCACCTCGTCGTTGTGCTGACCGAGTGTCGGTGACACCGTGCGATGGTGCCGTTTCGGGCCTGGAGCGATGTGGAAAGGCCAGCCAGGGAAGCGGTGCGGGCCGGTGATCGGATGCTCGAGCTCCTGGTAAAAGCTGCGAGCGTCGAGTTGCTCGACGTCATACATGCGATCAGCACGAAGAATCTGCTCGGCAGGTACGCCACGCATGCTGAGTTCATCGGCCACTTCCGCGGAGGTGCGTGTCCGGGTCCAGGCGGTGAGCACTTCATCGAACGCCTCATGGTTGCCGAGACGAGCCTCCTCAGTGGCGAATCGAATGTCCGAGAGAAGCTCTGGCTGAGCCACCGCTTCCGCGAGAGCTGCCCAGTCGGCGTCGTTGCGCACCGAGACCGCCACCCACTCATCGTCGGTGGCCGTGGGGTAGACGCCTTGCACATACGTGCGATGGCGATTGCCTTCCCTGGCCCGCACCCGGCCAGTCAGTGAGTACTCGATGACGGGTTCGGCCGCGACCGCCGCGCCGACTTCGATCTGAGCCACTTCGATCAGTTGGCCTTCACCTGTTCGGGCGCGATGTTCGAGCGCCGCAAGCAAAGCGACCGTCGCATGCACACCGGCAATAGGATCGGCGGGACCCTGCAGGTTGCACGGCGGCCCGTCGACATACCCTGTCGTCGAGGACATCCCGGAAAGCTGCTCGATGTTCAATGCCCATCCCACATAGTCACGCCACGGACCCTCGAGACCGAATCCGGGCATCCGCACCATGATCACGTCGGCGTTGACCTTGACCAGAGAGTCGTAGTCGAGGCCGAACTGCTCGACGACGCGCGGCGAGAAGTTCTCCACCACCACGTCAGCTTCGGCGGCCATCCGTAGAGCGAGCTCGCGCCCCGTCTCAGAAGAGAGGTCGAGGGTGAGGTCGCGCTTGTTGAGATTCGTGCCCTGCCAAAGCGGTCCACGTTCGTACCAGTCGTCGCCTTCGCGTAACAGCGATCCCGAGTAGCGGTGCCCGTCAGGGCGCTGGATCGACTCCACCTTGACGACGTCTGCGCCGTACGCGCCGAGATAGCAGGTGAGGTACGCGCCGGCCCAGAAGGTACTCAGGTCGAAGACCTTCAATCCGGCAAAGGGTTGGGTCACATCTGATGGCGGCAACGCTGAGAAGGCACCGTGCCGACGGGGTGAAACCGATTCGGTCTCGGCGTCCCAGGCCGCCACAGCCTCCCCGAGCGGCGGCGCCGGCCGCGGCACCGCCGCCGGAGTTTTCGACAACCTGAAGGGTGCACCCGGCCTGACAAACCTTCGGGCTGCAGGATCGTTGCGAGTGTCGATGAAGAAACCGCGCTCCGCATATTGTGGGCAACTGAGGATCGATTCTCCGTCCGTCACCGGTGCCGCCGGGATCCGCAACGCCTGACTCAATTCCACGAGATCGGCAACGGTCATCGACTGCAGCCAGGGGCTGGCCTTTTCGAAGAACTCCTCGCGTTCCGGACCGCCGATCATGATCGCGATCTGATGTTCACCGAACTCGGGCAACCCCACCATCGCACACACGTCCAGCCAATGCTGGCCGGTCAGGCAGTTGATCCCCACCCACCCGTCTGATGCCCGCACGATACCCAGCATGGGTGCTCCCTTGGCATTGCCGGGCAACCCCATCTTGACGAGTCGTTCGGCCAGCAACATCGGGTATGGCAGCGTGGACAGCAGCGCTTCGAACACCGAGACGTCCACCTCCACCGGCCGGCCGACCCCGGCGGCGGAGATCCGCAACCCGGTCAACGCGCCCATGGCCGCATAGGAGCCCGCGATGTATTCGGGAATCCGGGCACCGGCCTGCACCGGTGGCCGTCCGGGATCCCGCTCGTTGACCCAACCCGAAGCGGCTTGCAATGTCAGCGGTGTGGTCTCCCGGTCCCGCGACGGCCCGTGCTGGCCGAAGCTCGAGATCCGTACCACCGTCAGCCGTGGATTGAGCCTCGCCAGATTGTCCGGATCGAGCCCCCAGTCCCACCGCAGCTGAGAGCCCGGCGACAGATTCTCGACCAGGAGGTCTGCCCCGGCCACCAACTCGTGCAGCGCCGCGAGGTCGGCCGTTGCCGCGAGTTCGACAGTGGCCCCTCGCTTTCCGGCATTGAGATACTCAAAGAGGCCACTGTGTCCGACGTCTCCGGGCAACAATGCGCCCCAGCGGCGAATCGGGTCGCCTGAGATCGACTCGACCTTGCAGACATCGGCGCCGAGATCCGCCAGGAGCTTCGTGCAATAGGGTCCGGTGATCTCACTACCGACTTCGACCACCCTCAGCCCGGCCAGCGGCCCGCTCACGTTGGCACCCCGATGGCCTTCGGCTCCATGTACGACCGCAATCCCAACACACCACCTTCGCGGCCGATGCCGCTCTGCTTGAAGCCGCCGAATGGAGCGTCTCCCGGGATGGTTCCGTTGATGGAGACCTGGCCGGTCCGGATCCGCCGGGCGACGGCCAGCGCACGGTCGATGTCGCCGCCCCACACCGCGCCGCCGAGGCCGTACTGAGAGTTGTTGGCGATAGTGACAGCATCGTCGTCGTCGCGGTAGCGGAGCACCGTCAACACCGGCCCGAACACCTCCTCCTGGGCGATGTACGAATCGGCGGTGGCACCGGTGAGGATGGTCGGCTCGAAATAGAAGCCGTTCTTCAGATGCTTCGGCCGACCGCCGCCCGTTACCACCGTGGCTCCGTCTCGTTCGGCCTGTGCGACGAACCCCTCGACCCCCTCCAGGTGTTCACGGCTGATGAGCGGGCCCATCGTCACTTCAGGGTCACTGGGATCACCGACCACGACACCGTTGGCGAGTTCGACCAATCGACCCACGATGTCGTCGTGCAAGGCGTCGGGGACGAGCAGTCGGCTGTTGAGGATGCAGGCTTGTCCGGCATGCAGCGTGCAGCCTTCAAACAGCAGGCGCTGCAGCAGCTCGTCGTCGACGTTGACGTCGTCGAGCAGGACGGACGCGGATTTTCCACCGCATTCCAGCAGGATGCGCTTCATGGTCTCGGCGGCGCCGGCCATCACTCTTCGTCCCACCGCGGAGCTTCCCGTGAAGCTGACGAGGTCCACCTGCGGGTCCACGGTCAGAGCTCGGCTGGCCTCCACGCTGGTCGGGGTGACCACGTTGACGACGCCGGCGGGGATGTCGGTCTCTTCATCGATGATCCGTGCCAGCGCCAACCCGGCCAGCGGCGTGAGCGGCGACGGCTTGAGCACCACGGTGTTGCCCGCTGCCAGCGCCGCCCCGACCTTCATGGCGTTGAGGGTGTGCGGGAAGTTCCACGGGGTCAGGATGCTCACCACGCCGAGCGGCTCGTAGCGAAGCAGTGTCGTCCCCGCCGCGCCCCAGGCGTCCATCGGCGCCTCGGCCGGCTCCAAGGCGAGCTCCGCGGCATGACCGACCATGAAGGCCGGACCCTCCACATGGATGATGCGTTCGTTTGCCGTGCAGCCCCATTCGGCTTGCGCCAACGCGTTGATCTCGTCGGCACGTGTCAGCATTGCATCGCTGAGCTGCTGGATGCATCGCGCGCGTTCCGCAGGATCGAGTGCGCTCCAACGACCGGAGTCGAACGCCGACCTCGCCGCCCCGATCGCGTCCCGCACCTGACCGACGCTGGCGTCGGGTGCGGACGCGATCGGCTTCTCCGTGGCGGGATTGACCACGTCATAGCGGCCGGCATCGGGCTCGACCCAGCGGCCGTCGATGAAGAGGCCGTAGGTGTCGGCGAGTGGACGTGTGTCAGCCATCAAGGTGTCGCGCCTTCCTGGTTTGCGAGCGCGGCCTCAAGACCACACCGCGATACACATGCAAACCTACATTTCCAGTCTGTGTGTACACCTATCGACATCAGGGAGTCAACGTAAGTGCTGTTGAGCTGTATAAACAGAAATTGACACTCTCCCGTGCCGTGCGGTAGACACAGAAGCAGCCGGACAGATCTTCTTGATGTGTCCGATCTGGCTCATGACAATCGGAAGGCGCGCGGTGCCGATAACCACAGTCCCCCTCCATTCACCGGACTTTTACGCCGGCAACCCCTACCCGGCCTACCAAGAGCTCCGAAATTCGACTCCCGTGGTGTGGAACGAAACCACCGAATTCTGGGCTCTGCTCAAGTACGAGGACGTCCGCTACGTGTCAGGGCATCCGCTGCTGTTCTCGTCGACGAAGGGGATAACCATCCCGGATCCGTCGCAGCCCGAGCCGGTCCAGGAGGGGAACCTGATCTTCACCGATCCGCCCCGGCACCGGCAGCTCCGCAAGTTGATCAACTCCGGGTTCACCCGCCGCCAGGTGACGTTGCTGGAGCCCAAGGTGCGGGAGATCGTCAAGGGCATCATCGACGATGTCGACCCGTCCCGTCCCTATGAGTTCGCCGAGGAGATCGCCGCTCCACTGCCGACTCGGATGATCGCCGAAATGCTGGGCGCCCGGCCCGAGGACTGGGAGAAGTTCCGGACATGGTCGGACGCGGCTGTCGGCACGGCGGATCCAGATATCGAAATGGACCACCTTGTCGCGCTCGGCGAACTGTACGAGTACTTCACCGAGCTCATTGCGCTGCGTAGATCCGGCAAGGTGACAGGGCAGGACGACCTTCTGTCAATCCTGGCCGCCGCCGAGGTCGACGGTGAGCGCCTCACTGACGCGGACCTGCTCAACTTCTCGTTCCTGCTGCTCGTCGCGGGAAACGAGACCACCCGCAATCTGATCGCACTCGGCACTCTCGCGCTGATCGAGCACCCCGACCAGTTCGCGCTGTTGCGGTCAAATCCCGACCTGATGCCGACGGCCATCGAAGAGATGTTGCGGTTCACGAGCCCGGTCACCCACATGGCACGGCAGGCCACCCAGGACGTCGAGATCCGCGGCCAGCAGATCAAGGCGGGCGACACGGTAGTGATGCTGTACGGCTCGGCCAATCGGGACGAGGAGATCTTCGGGCCCACCAGTGAAGTGTTCGACATCACCCGCAATCCCAATCCGCACATCGCCTTCGGAGCCGGCGAGCACGCCTGCCTCGGGGCCCAGCTGGCGCGGCTGGAAGCCAGGATCATGTTCGAGGTGCTACTGGGTACCTATCCGACCATCGAACTGACCGGGGATGTCACCCGCCTTCGCGCCACCATGGTGCCGGGCGTCAAGAGTATGCCGGTACGACTGGGGGCGAGTCTCTGATGGACTTCGACTACACGCCGGACCAGATTCAGCTGCGCAAGGATTACCGCGAACGCCTCGAGGCGGTGATGACCCCCGAAAGGCGCGCTGCGGTGGCCGGACTGAGGGAAGGCGGCGCCGCCATCACCGAAGTGCGCCGCGCTCTGGGTGCGGCCGGCCTGCTCGGGGTTGCCTGGCCGACCGAGTACGGTGGCCACGGCTTGGGCGCGATGGAGCAGTACATCTTCGGGGAGGAAGCCCGGCGGGTGAACGCGCCGCTACCGATGATCACGCTGAACACCGTGGGGCCCACACTGATTCAGTTCGGCACCGACGAGCAGAAGAAGACCTTCCTGCCCGCCATCCTCAGGGGTGAACTCGACTTCGCCATCGGGTACTCCGAACCCGGGGCCGGCAGCGATCTCGCATCGTTGCGCACCACCGCGGTCCGGGACGGCGATGAGTTCGTGATCAACGGCTCCAAGATGTTCACCAGCGGAGCGGAGTTCGCTGACTACATCTGGCTGGCTGCCCGCACCGATCCGAACGCAAAGAAACACAAGGGCATCACGCTCTTCATCGTTCCGACCAGCGCCCCGGGCTTCTCCTGGAAGCCGCTGCACACCATGCCGGGGGTGTCGACGTACTACACCTTCTACGATGACGTGCGCGTTCCAGCCAGCGCGATCGTGCTGGGCGAGAACGAGGGCTGGAAGCTGGTCACCAATCAGCTCAATCTCGAACGGGCAGCCCTCGGTAACCTGGGAGCACTGGAACCGCTGTTCGAGGCGACGTTGAAGTGGGCGAGCGAAACCCCGCTGGACGACGGTGTGGTGATCGACCAGCCCTGGGTGCAGCAGGCGCTGGCTCGGGTCGAAGCCCAGGTCTCCGCCTACCGGCTGCTCAACCTGCGCGTGAACGCCAACATGGGATCGAGTGCGCTCGGTATGGCCACGGCTTCTGCCGCAAAGGTTTTCGGTACCGAACTCACCCAGCAGGTGGCGCGCGAGCTGCTCGACGTGGTCGGTCACGCCGCTGTGCGCAAAGACGAAGCCGCCCCCTTGAAGGGTGAACTCGAGAGCGCCTACCGCCTGGCGGTCATCAACACGTTCGGAGGAGGGGCCAATGAGCTCCAACGCGACATCATCGCGATGGCCGGTCTCGGGATGCCTCGGGCACCTCGGGACATGCGGGCGTCCTGAATTGAAACCTCCACCTATGAAAGGGACGGACACGTGACTGAGGTCGACAAGGACGAACTCCGCCGGCGACTCGACGCACTCATCGGCCAGCCGATCAGCTCGGGACAACCGGTGAAGTCGCCAGATCCGGTGAATGCGCCCATGATCCGGCACTGGGCATACGCACTCAGTGACTTCAATCCTGCATACCTCGACGAGGACTTCGCGAAGAACTCGCGTTACGGAGGCCTCGTATCGCCACCGGTGATGCTGCAGTCTTGGACGATGGCCCCGCCCAAGCTCGAGGGCATCCACGAGCGCGGCGGCGTTCCCGTGGAGCTGGGCGAGAATCCGCTGCAGTTCCTCGCCGACGCCGGTTACACGGGCATCGTCGCCACCAACTCCGAGTTCGAGATCGAGCGCTACCCGCGCGTGGGTGACGACCTCACGGCAGAAACAGTTTTCGAGACCATCTCCGACGAGAAGAAGACCGCCATGGGTACCGGCTTCTTCGTCACCTGGATGACGACATACCGCAACCAGGACGGCGAGGTCATCGGCCGGCAGCGGTTCCGCACCCTGCGATTCAAGAAGGCCGACTGACATGGCACAGCGACTCGCGCCGTCGATCAGTCCGGACACGGAGTTCTTCTGGTCCGGACTCAAAGAGGGCGAATTGCGTATCCAGCGATGCACGAACTGCCAGACGCTGCGCGTACCGCCGCGGCCGATGTGCGGCAATTGCCAGTCACTCGACTGGGATTACCTGGTATCGACAGGACGCGGGACGGTGTACAGCTTCGTAATGCCGCAATACCCCCCGTTGCCCTTCCTGCAATATCCCTACGTGGTCGCCCTGATCGAGCTCGACGAAGGTGTCCGCATCGTCTCGAATCTGTGTGAAATCGAACCCGGCGACATCAAAACCGGGATGCCCGTTGAAGTCTTCTACGACACGTTCGAAGCACTCCCCAGCGGCGACGAACTGGTACTGCACCAGTTCCGGCCCGCGAGCTGAACCGAGGCGGAACACAAATATGGACTTCTCCTTCACCGAAGAACAAGAAACGGTCGGCAAGGTGGCCCGGCAGCTTTTCGAGGCCCGCGCCACTCCCGAGCGCCTCACCGAGCTCGAGTCCGGCGACGTGCGCTACGACGCGGCGCTGTGGACTGAGCTCGCATCATCAGACCTGCTGGGCATCGCGCTCCCCGAATCCGTCGGCGGCAGTGGTGGTGGATTCCTCGAACTGGGCATGCTGCTCTCAGAGGTCGGTTGGAGCGTCGCCCCGGTCCCCGTCTATGCCACGTTGACGCTCGGCGCTGACACCATTGCGCGACATGGCGATTCGGATGTGCAGCAGCGCTATCTGCCCGGTGTCGTGGACGGCAGCGTCATTCTGACGGCCGCACTCGCCGAGGCGGGTAACTCCAACCCGGCAGCACCTCGAAGCACGACCGCGCGCCGGCACGGCGATACCTGGCTTGTCGAGGGCGTCAAGGAAATGGTTCCCGCAGCACAGCTCGCCCACGCGATCGTCGTGTCCGCCGTCGCCGACGACGGGCCCGGGCTGTTCGTCGTCGACACAGATGCAGCTGAGGTCGTAGTCACGCCGGTGCCGACCACCGACAGCGAGCCCTACGCACAAGTGACCTTGACAGGTGCACCCGCTCGGCGGCTGAACGGCGACGGCGACCTCGTCGGGTCTCTGTACACCCGGGCGCTGGTGGGACTGTGCGCCATCCAGGTCGGCGTCACCGAGCGGGCGTTGCGCATCGCCGCGTCCTACACGGCCGAACGCGAGCAGTTCGGCCGACCGATCGGATCCTTTCAGGCCGTGCAGCAGCGCATGGCCGACGCCTTCATCGACACGGAGGCGATCAGATGGACGACCTGGCACGCCGCGTGGCTGATCGCCGAAGGGAGGCCTGCAGAGCGGGAGGCGGCCATCGCCAAGTTCTGGGCCGCGGAGGCCGGCGCGCGCGTGGTTGCCACCGCGCAGCAGGTGCACGGCGGCATGGGTATCGACGTCACCTATCCCGTGTCCCGGTACTACCTGTGGGCCAAGGACATCGAGCTCGCCCTCGGATCCGCCTCCCAGCAGCTCGCCCGGCTCGGCACCGCATACCCGGAAGGACGCAAATGACCTCCACCGCAACGCGCACGACAACCCTGGCGTACAACGCCATCAATGTGGGTGACGAGATCACGCCGATGGAGGTCCCCGTCACCACCACGTTGATCGTCGCCGGGGCGATCGCATCGAGGGACTACATGCCGGTGCACCATGATCGCGACTTCGCGACCGGCCAGGGTTCGCCGGACATCTTTCTCAACATCCTCACCACAAACGGACTGTGCGTGAAGTTCCTGCACGACTGGGCCGGTCCCGAGGCCGTGGTGAAGAAGCTGTCGATTCGCCTCGGCGTACCCGCGTTCCCCAACGACCCGCTGCATTTCACCGGCAGCGTGAGCGGTAAGTCGATATCGGGCAACGAGGGCCTGGTCGAGGTGACGCTGAAGGGAAGCAACAAACTTGGTGACCACGTCACCGGCACTGCGATCCTCAGCCTGCTGAACGGGGTCGAAGCGTGAGCGACGGCATCGGCGGGCGGGCCGCGCTGGTCGGCATCGGCCAGACCGAGTTCTCCAAAGAATCGGGCCGGACCGAGATGCAGCTGGCCTGTGAAGCAGTGAAGGCTGCCATCGACGACGCGGGCCTCCGCCCGAGCGACATCGACGGCATGGTGACCTTCTCCGTCGACGAGAACGAAGAGATCGAGGTCGCTCGCAACGTCGGCATCGGCAACCTGTCGTTTTTCACCCGGGTTCCACATGGCGGCGGCGCCGCCGCGGGGACTGTCATGCAGGCGGCAATGGCTGTCGCCACCGGCGCCGCCGAAGCCGTGGTCTGTTACCGGGCCTTCAACGAGCGGTCTGGGTTCCGATTCGGTGGTGCCGGGCGGCAGCCTGGTGTCACGCCTCTGTGGATGGCGCCGTACGCCCCGTTCGGGTTCATGACCCCGGCGGCGTGGGTCTCACTGCACGCCCAGCGTTACATGTCGACCTACGGCGTCACCAACGCGGACTTCGGCAAGATCTCGGTCATCGACCGCAAACACGCCGCGAAGAATCCCGATGCTTGGTTCTATGGCAAGCCGATCACGATCGAGGACCACCAGCAGTCCCGCTGGATCGTCGAACCCGTTGTCCGCCTGTTGGACTGCTGCCAGGAGAGTGACGGCGGCGTCGCGATGGTGGTCACCAGCCTCGAGCGGGCGCGCGACCTGCCCAACCCGCCCGCGGTCATCACCGCGGCGGCACAAGGTGCGGCCTTCGACGGCGAGGTGATGACAAGTTACTACCGTGACGACATCACGGGACTGCCCGAGATGGGTGTCGTCGGCAACAAGCTGTGGCGCGACTCCGGACTCAAGCCAGAAGACATCTCCACGGCGTTTCTCTACGACCACTTCACCCCGTTCGTGTTCACCCAGCTCGAAGAACTCGGCTTCTGTGGACGTGGCGAGGCGAAGGACTATGTCGACGTCGACGAATTGTCGATCGGCGGGCGGATGCCGATCAATACAAACGGTGGGTTGCTCGGTGAGGCGTACATCCACGGTATGAACGGCATCACCGAGGGTGTCCGGCAGATACGGGGCACCTCCCACAACCAGGTGGACAACGTCGAACACGTGCTGGTCACGTCAGGTACCGGCGTACCCACCAGTGGTCTGATCCTGGCACCCGTCCGCTAGCCTCTCCCGCATGACGCAAGCCACCGCCGCCGACACCCGGGAGATGATCATCTCGGCGGCATTTGCTTGCTTTCGAACACGCGGCCTCGCAAAGACCACCATCGTCGACATCGCCCGGAAAGCTGACGTCTCCCGGAGCACGTTCTACGAGTACTTCAACGACAAGGAGACGATCGTCGAGGCGTGTGCCGAGGCTGCGTCTCAGCGGTTCTACCGCAACATGGCGACCGCCATCGATCGGTATGGCGGTGGCACGCTCGAAGGCCGGCTGGTGCGGGCCGCGGTGTTCGTCGCGCAGGCACGCCGGGTGGTGGAGCCGGAGGTGTACTTCGATCCAGAAGAAGTGAACCTCATGCTCACCAAGAACGCAGCAGCGCTGCTGCGGGAGTGCGCCGAGTTTCTTGCGCCCTACGTGGCGGCCGCGCGAGTCACCGGCGAGGTACGCGGCGACCTGGACATACCCACCGCAACGGAGTGGTTCTCCCGAATGTTGTTCTCACTGTTCACCACCCCGTCGCCCTACTTCGACTCGCACGACGACGACGCGGTCGCTGAGTTCGTGCGGCGCTATGTCGTCGCCGGCTTCGGCGACCGCCGTCCTGGGCGTCGTTAGTCGCTCGCCGGCAGCGGCTTGGCCTCCTTGTCGGGCGCGGACTGCTACCTTGTTCGCCGTTGCCGACCAGGCTGGTCACCGTCGCAGTCCGCGGGCTCAATCAGACGTGGTAGTCATACCACTTGAGGTATCCGCCGGCGTCCACTCGGAGCTGAACTCCGGTAACATATCTGGATTCGTCCGAAGCGAGCCACAGAACCGCATTGCTGACATCTTCGGGTTCGATGTAGGGGATTTTCATCGCCTGCTGCACGGCGAATACCGGCTCGGCGTCGTCCCGGCCGGGGTGCTCGAGATCGGGCCGGAACACCCGGTACATCGGGTCGCTGTGCAGCATAGCGGTGTTCACATTGGTGGGGTGAACGATGTTGGCGCGGATGCCGCGGGGCGCCAGCTCAGTCGCCAAGTCGTGGACGTAGGCGGACAAAGCGCGCTTCGAGTGAACGTACGCGGTACCACCGGGGTCAGTGCCGGGATTGTCCTTCTTCGCGAAATCCATCATGGCGGAGGTGGATCCGACCGCGATGAGGGAGGCGCCTTCGCCCACGTGGGGAAGCGCCTCTTGAAGGGCGTTGATGGATCCGACGAGATTGGTGTTGATCACATCCGACCAGGCCTGCAGTTCGGGTTTGCCCTCTGCCCCCATCACCCCGGCTTGGGCGACCACCACGTCCAGCCGGCCCAGTACCGCGATGCCGTCCTCGATGGCGGCGCGGACCTCGGCGGCGTCCCGGACGTCGGCCTGCCTGGCGAACGCGGTGCGACCGGCCTTCTCGACCAGCCGTGCGGTCTCCTCCAGGTCCTCGGGTCGCGATAGCTGGTATGCGACGGTGCTCAGATCGCGGCACAGATCCAGCAGGATGACGTCAGCGCCCTCATCGGCGAGCCGGACCGCGTGCGCGCGACCCTGTCCCCGGGCCGCACCGGTGATGAGTGCGACCTTGCCTTCCACTCGTCCCGTCATGATCCGCTCCGTTCGGGGGTGGGGATGTGGTACAGCCGCGCTGCATTGTCGCCCATGAGATTTCGGCGCACGCGCGGTTCGAGGCCGGACAGCGCCTCTGCGGCGAGGTCGAGGCCGTTGGGGTACGTGCACGTGGGGTGCGGATAGTCGGTCTCGAACATGATGTGCTCGGAACCGAGCGCATCGATGGCAGCGGCCAACCCGGTGCGCTCGAACCAGAAGCAGGCGTGGATCTGCCTTCTGAAGTACTCCGAGGGCGGCATGCTCAGGTAGTCGAGCGTTCCCGGCGGGAGCTCACCAGCCTGGTGGTCCAGCGCCTGCATGAAGAAAGGAATCCAGCCGACCCCGCTCTCGACGGAGACGATCTGCAATGTCGGGAATCTTTCGAGGACGCCAGAGAAGACCATGTTCGCCAGGCACGAGGCGTTGTTGAGGTACAACATGCCCGAACCGACGGCGAGTTTCTGATCCAGCCCCAACGACGGCCAGCCCACCGTGCCGAACCAGTCGATGTCCGATTCGGCGGCCCCGATATGGAAATTGATCGGGAGGCCCAGGCTGCTGCAGGCCGCCCACAATGGATTCCAGTACGGTTCACCAAGATCGGGTAGGCCGTGCTGGTGCGGGGCGGTAGTGGTGTTGATCCCGCGCAGACCCAGGCCGTGCGCTCTTTCGACTTCAGCGACCGCCACGTCAACGTCCCACCACGGCAACGCGGCCATCGGCACCAGTCGGTCAGCGGACTGATCCTGCATCTCGGCCATCGCATCGTTGAAGATCTTCACAGTCAGCAGCCGAAGCTCCGGATCGGCGAGCTTCGCAAACGTCTGGCCGCCGAGTCCGAAGGTGTTGGGGTAGATGATCTGCGCCCAAACGCCCAATTCGTCCATCGTGCTGATGCGGTCGGCGATCGAGTATGCGCCCGCATGCACGTCCTCGATGCCGAGACCGAAGAACTGCGTCCCGAAGACCTTAGAGCCGTCAGCTTTGATCACCGCCGCACCACCGGCTTTGCTCAATTCCACACCGTCGACGACCCACGTCGGCGTGCCGTTCGAGTCTGGCAGGACGCGGGGCAGGCGTTCGCGGAATTCGGCCGGTGCACGCGAACTCCACAGGTCGTGCGGCTCGGTCAGATGAGTATCAGCGTCGATCACGTACACGTCGTCGAAGATGCTTGGCACAGCCATGATCCGCCTTTGATCTACTAAAGATGTTCTCGGTCAGAGCATTCTGAAGTCTTGTTAACACTCCATGCGATACTGTAAACCTTAGTTCTCGGAATTGAAAGGATCTGTTTTGGCTGCACTAGCCGATCGCCGTGGCGGCGGGGCGCTCGACGGGATCACGGTTCTCGACCTGTCCGACGGCATCGCGGGCGCGGTCACCACAATGCTCCTGGTAGACCAGGGTGCGGAGGTAACCGTCATCGAACCTCCGGCCGGCAACTCCATCCGGTCGATGTCCGGCGGCGTGGTGTGGGCGCGATCGAAGCGCAGCGCAGTTTTTGATCTGGGGATGCCCGAGGATGCCGCAGCGGTACGTGCACTCGCCGCCGAAGCCGATGTGGTCGTCGCCAGCTTCGCACCGGGCGAGGCTGAGCGGCTCGAACTCGACGGCGCGACTCTGTGCGCCGACAACCCCGCCCTCGTCTACTGTGCGATCACGGCCTACGGCAGCGGGAACAGGCACTGCGACCGGTATGACGATCCCGCCCTGGTGGCGGCCCGCACAGGCTTGATGTGGGAGGCGCGGGGCTGGCTGGGCGGCGCGATCGCCAGGATGAGTGGCTCATCGCCAGTGAACCCGGACCTCGTGGCGCCCGAGGGTTGCATTGATGGAGCCGAACGTGCGGGGCCGTTGTTCCCGTACACGCCGATCCCGGCTCTGGCCGCGGCTTATCTGGCCACCACGGCGATCTCTGCGGCATTGTTCAGTCGCGCCGTGACGGGTTTCGGGCAACAGGTGCACACCTCGCAGCTGCAGGGGGTGCTGGCGGCGACCTGGGGCGCTTGGCAACGCGCCCGCCATCCCGATGCGGCTGGGTACGACTCCTGGATCTTCGACTCTCGCGGGATGCGGGGAATGTTCGAGTGCGCGGACGGACGTTGGGTCTGCTATTGGGTCCCGGCGCCGGCATTTGTGCTCGGTGCGTCGGCGCGCGATGAACTCGCGATCAGCGATGAAACGCGACCCGTTGGTGACGACCCGTCGCGAATCCTGCCCGACCCCGATGAGCTCGTCGTGCTGCACCACTACTTCCCGGAAATGGCCGCAGCGTTCCGTCGCTTCCCTGCGCGGGACTGGGTGCGTATCGCCGGCGAAGTCGGGGTCGCACTTCAGCCGGTCCGTAGTCCGGAGGAGGCGCTGGCCGATCCCGCGCTGCTCGACTGCGGTTCGGTGCAGAAGGTGCACGTCGACGGGATCGGTACGACAGTCCAAGTTGGCACCGCCTACCGGTTGAGCCGGTGCCCACCGCGGCCTCCCGCTTCGCCGCCTGCGCTGAATCGCGACGGCGATGCCGTGCGCGCCGCGGCAGCGTGCATTCGTCCGCCGGCGGCCACACCGCCAGTCGACCAGCCGATTCCGCGACCACCGCTCGACGGCATCCGGGTACTCGACCTGGGGTTGGCGGTGGCAGGGCCGTGGGGCGCACAGCTGCTGTCGGACCTGGGTGCGGATGTCATCAAAGTGAACCGCCTGTACGACCAGTTCTGGCACGGAACGCACATGGCGATGGCCTGCAACCGTGGAAAACGTAGCCTCGCCGTCGACCTCAAGCATCCCAGGGGATTAGAACTCTTGCATCGCCTGGTGGACTCCGCCGACGTCGTACACCACAACATGAGGCCTGATGCCGTTCGTCGACTCGGAGTTGACTATGACTCGCTGAAGGCGCGCAACTCCCGCTTGATCTATTGCCAGACAACGGGCTTCGACCCCAGCCGCGCGCACCTACCCGGCAACGACCAGACCGGTGCGGCCCTTGCCGGGGTCGCTTACGAAGATGGCGGATGCGCAAGCGGTGGAAGACCGATCTGGAATCTGACCTCTCTCGGGGACGTGGGCAACGGGTTCCTGTCGGCGATCGGCGTTGTCCAGGCGTTGTTCGACCGCGAACGCACCGGCGTCGGCCAGTTGGTGGAGACCTCGATCCTGGATGCCCAGTTGTTGAACGCCTCGTACGCATGGTTGGCTGATGATGGCACTGCGGCTCCTCGTTCACATCTGGATGCCATGCAGTACGGCACCGGCCCCTTCCGCAGGCTGTACGACACCGCCGAAGGCTGGTTGTGCATCGCGGCGTCCGACGAGGGCGCGCAGCGACGCTGCCTCGTCGAGTTGGGCGGCGCGCACTTGGCGAACTCCACCGACCTCGCCGCCACGATGGCGGCGGTGCTTCGCACCGAAACGGCGGCGTCGTGGTCGGTCCGGCTCGATGCCGCCGGGGTGCCTAATGAGGTGTGTTCGGATCGATTCGCGCTTGAACTGTTCGACGATCCGGACTTGCGCGCTAGCCGGTTCGTCACGGGTTATCCGCAGCCCGTGGTTGGTCATCTGGAACAACTCGGGGTGCTATTCGACTTCTCGGCAACACCGGCGCGCATCGCCGGCGCACCGCTCGTGGTCGGCGACGGCACTCGCACAGTGCTCTCCGAGCTCGGGTTGGGCGAGGCTGAGATAGCCGATCTGGAAGCGGCGCAGGTGGTCATGTCCACCCCTTGAACAGGTTCTCAGCGATGAGCTCTCGGACGACCGCGGGATCGCTGGTGTCGAGATTCGCCGCCGGTGTCGTCACCAGCGAGAAGAGGAAGCGTGCGAACATTTCGGCAACGACGGGAGTCGGTACGTCTGCGCGCAGCTCTCCCGACGCCTTGGCCTCTTCGATCCGGGGCGACAGCATATCGATACAACCGATGAGCAGGGCCCGCGAGTGGACTGTCATCAGGAGCACGGTGTGTTCGATTTCGACGGCGTACCCGATGTTCTCGAACTCCCTTTCGCTGCAAACATAGTCGGTCGCACGGAAACACTGTTCGGCGAAGGTTTCGGCGTCGTCCATATACGAACCGAGCTCGGCGTAGAAGCGCGCCGATACGTGCTCCGCCGTGGCGCGGATCACGTCGTCTCGGTCACGGAAGTACTGGTAGAACGTCACCCGCGACACCTCCGCGTCGCGACATACGTCAGCGATCTTGAGGCTCGTCGGCCCTGTGACCACCAGGCACTGCCAGCAGGCGTCGAGGATCGACTCGCGGGTGGCAATACGGGCGGCGGTCAGCTGTGTGGGTCGGTCATCATCAGGCACCGAATCACATTGGAACACCGGAGAGATTGCGTCAACCTTCCGTGGCAGATTCCGCGAGGTTCTGTCGGCGCATGAAATCCGGAGCCCGGCGGCGCGCGCCCCTCAGTGCTCGGGCAGTCGCACGGCGTGCGCACGGCCCTGCCCGCGCCCAGCCGCGGTGATGAACGCGACCTTGCCTGCTACCCGACCGCTCACCGCGGCGCCCCCGCCTACCTCAGCCCGTTGGCGTCCTGTTCGACCCGCGGCAGCCGATCCCGGAACGCCGACGGACCTCGAGAGCACAGGAGCAACTCGGAGTGCTCATCGACTTCTCCATGGCACTTGCCCGCATCGCGGGTGCCCCACACGTGATGGAGGGAGTGCAGCTACGAGGCGCTCGGCGAATTGGGTGACAGCGCAGATGAACCCGCAACCTCACCGATGACGGTGCGATCGTCAAGCATCCAGTCTCCGGAGCCCGGACGCTTGACGAATCAGGTCATGAACCTTACACTTTATTCAATTGTGTTAAGTATCGCGAGGGTGGAGAGGGCATGCAGGAGCGAGAGCTGTTCGTAGTGCTGACCAATGCGATCGACGGACGCGAAGTCGAGTTCAACCGGTGGTACGACGAGGTGCACGTCCCCGCCGTGTTGAATATTGCCGGAGTTCTTTCCGCACAACGGTATTCACTGCGGAAGTTGGGACGCCCCGAGCTGGCGCCCAATCCAGGTTCGCACCGGTACCTGACCATCTACGAGGTCGATCGCGACGGCAACCTGGTGTGCGCGGACCTCATCGCCCAATCGCTGTCGGGAGCGATGGACCTGTCCGAATCATTCGACCTCACGACGGCGTCGATGGATTCCTGGCAGCCGATCGGCAGCGAGCACCGGCGAACCTGAGCGCCAATCCCTCAGCGGTGCAACCTATCCCCGGTGAACACGCTTGGCATGTCACGGCTACGTCGCCAACTACCCACGAATCGGCGCCGACTCGTAATCGACAAGGATTTCAGCGCTCGACGACCAGCCACAGAGGCGCCAAGGCCTGGCCGCCGCATCCCGTTTCCCCGATGTTTGTGCGCGAACGAGGCGACAACAACCCCGGCGACGCGGTCCCAGACGATCACGCCGGAGCGACCGCCGCCCGGGCGCCGTTCGCTAGTCGCTTGCGGGCAACGGCTTGGCTTCTTTGAGGGTCAATGGCGTGGCGCCGACGGACAGTGTGCCCGCCCCGGCCTTGGTGACCAGGACTTCAGAGCCCGCATCGTCGACGTACCTCTTGCCCATCACTACCCCGCCACTCAGCGCCGGATCCAGGGCCAGCGCGGGGTCGGTGTCTGCGTCCAGCGCTACCATGGCGGCACCACCGCATCGCAGATCCGCCAGGCTGTCAGCGGCCTTCACGACAATCACCTGGGTGTCGCATACCTGACTCTGGAGACGTGAACCTGATTTCATGAAGATCCGTCCTTTCCCGTTCGGTGACTACTAGGCGCGTGCCAGTCGCAGCTGATCGACGATCACCCGCCGCAGGATCTTTCCGGTAGGCGTCGTGGGTAAATTGCCGACGAACACCACCCGGTCGGGAGTCCGTGAACCACGCAGTCGTGCCCTGACATACTGCCGGAGTTCCTCACCGTCAGGCGAGGCGCCTCCCTCGGGGACCACCACGGCGACGATGAGTTGACCCCATTCAGCGTCCTCGAGGCCAACCACAGCGACCTCGTGTACTGCGTCGTGCTCCACGAGCACGTCCTCGATCTCGGCAGGGGCGATGTTCTCGCCTCCGCGGATGATGGTGTCGTCACTCCGGCCGCCGATGTACAGATACCCGTCCGCGTCCACGCTGGCGGTGTCGCGGGTGGCGAACCAGCCGTCGGCGTCGAGTACCGAGCCGATGCCGGTGTACCGGCCCGAAACCTGTTCTCCCCGAACGAACAGCTCACCAACCTCGTCGGGCCCGAGCACCTTGCCGTCATCGCCGCGGATCTCTATCTCGACGCCGGGCACGGGCCGGCCGACGGAGCCCAGCCGGCGGGCGATGTCCGGGTCCGAGGCCTCGAAGGCCGCCACGTGGTCCTCCGGCGTCAGCACCGAGATCGTCGAGCTCGTCTCGGTCAGCCCGTAGGCGTTGACGAATCCGACGCCCGGCAACATGTCCATAGACTTCCGAACCAGTGGCAACGGAACTTTGGATCCGCCGTAGGCGAGGTTCTTCAGCGTGGGCAGCGCAATCGGTTCGCGTTCCAGCTCGGAGACGATGCGATCGAGCATCGTCGGAACCACGGTTGCGGTGGTGATGCCCTCCTCGGCCACCAGCCGGATCCATTCGCGAGCGTCGAAATGCCGCAGATACACCGTCTTGCGACCCGCGTAGAGGTTCGACAGCGCCGCTCCCACACCCGCGATGTGATACGGCGGCACGCATACCAAAGCGGCATCGTCCGGTGCGGCCGCTCCGAAATCCACGGTGCCCATCACATAGCTGGTCAAGTTGTTGTGCGTGAGTTCCACAGCTTTCGGCTGCGCGCTGGTCCCGGAGGTGAAGAGCACGACCCCAACCCCGTCGGGGTCAGCGAACTCGTTGAAAGGAGCCGAAGCACCTGCGGCTGCGAGGAACTCGGTGGACTCGACGACCCGCCAGCCGGAGCCTGCTACGACGTCGGCGTACTCCGCGTCGGCGACGATGACCGGTTGCGGTAGCCGATCGATCAACTCGTGCAGACCACTTCTGCTCAAACGGTAGTTCAACGGACAGAACGGCAGCGCCGCGCGAGCGGCGCTGAACAGCAGCAACGGCAGCATTGCGCCACCGGTGCCCACATAGACGACGGTCTGCGCACCCGCTGCCGACACCACGCCTGCCCCACCGTCGGCGAGCACACTCAGTTCTCCCGCGGTGAACCGCACTTCGTCGGACACCACGGCCGGACGGTCCGGCTCGGCTGACGCGGCCATTTCCAGCAGTAGAGCTATGCTCATCGCAGACCCGCTTCGCACTGTGCCGCAACTGCCAACAGCCGGCGATTATGGACATTCTCAGAAAAGAAAGCGATCATTGACACTATGTTCTCATATCGCACGCGTCCATCGAAACCCCTGGTCCAGGGATGCCCGGCACGGGCCACCACTTTCGCGCCGTGAGTCCGGCGACTACACCTGCAGGAGAGTTGCAGGCATTTCCCGCCATCCCTGCGCCCAGAACGCGAGCGACCCGCTACACCATGTTGGTGCTCGCCGTTGACGAAGCCGATGCTGTCGGGGCGGCGGGCGGGCTGTTGTTCGACCGGGCGAACATAGGGTGGGTGATCGACGTTCGAACAGCGTTGCGCGCCGGTGAAACTCCCTTCCGAATCCTCGGCGTTCCCGTCGGCGCCCTCGCCGAACCACTGCAGGCGCCCGAGCAGTGGCCCGACACCCTCGTCGTATCGGGAGAACTTCACGCCCGCGATACGGCGGTGCGCAAGCTCTTCTCCGAGGCCGCCGGGCGCCCCGATACCGAAGTCGCCATGTGGGGCGGGGCGTGGCCACGTGACACAGAGCGAGGCGACGTGTGCGTCGAGCATCGTCTCAGCTGTGCCGCAATCGCGTTCAAGTCTCATGCGATGGTCGCCGCAGGCCTGCCGTCCCACGTCGGCGTCACAGAGCAATTTCGAAGCGGCCGGGGCCGCTTAGGCATCGCGGCAGCGGTGAACGCGGCCGACTAGCCCACCCTGCGGACCGGCACGTTCGACCAGCCTGCCACGTTCGACATCGCCACCCGCTTCAGGCCACTTCGGTCGACCTCGTACTCGGGCAGAATGTCCAACAGGGCATTCAAGGCGATGCGGCTCTCCATCCGCGCCAGCGCGGCGCCGAGACAACTGTGCACGCCGTACCCGAACGCCAGATTGAAGCCCATCTTGCGCTCTCGGTCGATGTCCAGCCGATCCGGATCGGGAAACATCCGCTCGTCGCGGGTCGCGGACGCGGTCAGCAGCAGCACAACGCTTCCTGCGGGGATCGTGGTGCCGTGTAGCGTGACGTCGCGTGTTGTGGTGCGGACTTGGTATTGGGAGGGCGCCTCGTAGCGCAGCAGTTCCTCGATGGCAGCCGGGATCCTGCTGCGATCCTGCCGCAGGCTCTGCCACTGATCCGGGAAATCGGCGAATGCCACAATCGCATTGCCGATCAACTTCGTCACCGTTTCGGCACCCGCTCCACCGAGAAGCGTCGCAAAGCCGGCGATGTCGACGTCGGTCAGCTTTTCGACCTGGCCGTCACGTTCGATCTCCGTCTCGATGAGCCGGCTGATCATGTCGTCCTCCGGCTTTTCGCGACGTTGCTGGATCAGCTTGTAGTAGTAGACGCCGGTGTTCATCGAGGCCTCGAAACCTTCACGTGGAACCGCGATTTCACCAGGACGGCGTTCGAGCAACAGATCCAGCCAGAGGCGGATCTGGTGGCGGTCCTCCTTCGGCACACCCAGCATCGTGGTGATCACCTCATTCGGAAAGAGCGCCGAGAAATCGGCGACCACGTCGAATGAGGTCGGATCGAGCGCCTCGATGCGCTCGTAGACCTTCTCGCGCACCATGTCCTCGAGGGACGCGATCGCCCGCGGGGTGAAGACGCTGCTGACCAACTTGCGCATCTGCTGATGCTCAGGTGGGTCCATCGAGATGATCACCTTTGGTGGCGGGATGGCGTCGTCGTGGGCCTTGACGATGTCGAGGGTGGCACCGTTGGCCGAGGAGTACGTCTCGTGATCCTTGGTGGCGGGAGCGACGTCTTCGTAGCGAGACAGTGCCCAGAAGTCCCACTTCGCGTTGTAGTAGACCGGTTGCTCATCGCGCAACCGTCGAAAGGTCGCGTACGCGCCGGCGAAGAACTCCTCCGAAAACGGGTCGAACTCGAGCGGCGATCCCGTGATCACGGGCTGGTCGACGCTCACAAGATAGCTCCCGATTCCTTGTACTGCTCAATCGCGTCCCAGCTGATGCCGGCGTCCATCAGCACCTCCTCGGTGTGTTGTCCGTGTTCGGGCGCTCCCGGCGGGACAACTGGCTGCTCGTCGAATTGAACCGGGTTCGTCGGCAGGGCATACGGGGCGCCGTTCGTCGTGGTGGTGTGGGCGATGTAGCCGTTGGCAGTGACGGCGGCGTCGTCGCAGAGTTCGCCCGGCGTCTGGACGATCGACCAGGCACCCGACAACCCCGCCAAGGCGTCGCGCCATTCGGCTACCGTTCGCTGGGCGAACACGTCGTCGAGGATCGCGATCAGCTCGACTCGGTTCTGGTACCGCGCTGCAGGCTCGGCGAACCGCGGATCGTCGATGAGCTCGGCGAGACCGAGCGTGCGCATCGCTTCCGGGTAGAACTTGTCCAACTGCAACATCATCAACTGCACGTAGCGGCCGTCTTTTGTGCGATACGTCCCGACCAACGGATTGGGCGCGTCAGCGTGCCCGTACTTGGGAATCGCGCCGCCGCCGTGGATCTGGCTGACCGCGACGTCCGGGCTCAGATTCCAGGCCGCCAGGCCCAGCAGCGATACGTCGACCACTGAACCCTCCCCTGTCGTGGCCTTCTTGTAGAGGGCTGCGGCAATGCCCCCTGCGATCGTCATCCCGCCGAGAAGATCACCGAAGGCCGGCCTGGAGCGCACCAGCTCGTCCCGTTCCTCGGTGAGCACTGAGGCGATCCCACCCCGCGCCCAGTAGGACACGCCGTCGTAGCCCGCCTTGTCGGCGTCGGGGCCTTTCGGTCCGTGGCCCGACCCGCGGACATAAACGACGCTCGGGTTCACCGCGCGGATGTCATCGACATCGATGCCCATCTTCTTGCGTCGGTGGGGTAGATAACTGGTCAAGAACACGTCGCAGCTCTTCGCGAGCTCGCGGACGACCTCCTGCCCGCCCGGGGTACTGAGGTCGACGCCGATCGATTTCTTGCCCCGATTCGGGATTTCGATCATGTAGTTGACCGCATCGCCGCCCTGGTCCACGATGCCCATCGTGACCAGGCCGCGCTGCGGATCTCCGCCGTCGCGCGGTTCGACCTTGATGACCTCGGCCCCCCACTCGGCGAGCACGGCCCCTGCCGACGGCACGAACGTCCAGGCGGCAACTTCGAGCACTCGTACTCCGTTGAGTACCTTGTCTGTGGAAATGATGTCCTCCAATAGATCGATGGTCATCACGACTTGCGCCGCGGTGTTCTGATCGGCACCGGTCACGGTCGCGCGGATAGCCGCCCGGGCAATGCTGGATCCCCTTCCTCCCAGAAGCGCCGCCACGACTCCATCCGCTGCGGCATCGCCGCGCGAAGATCGACATCGGTGGGCCAGCGGATGAAATCAGGGCCTGGCCGTTCGGTCACATCAACCGAATACCACGGGTGTTCGCGGCGCCGCACGAAATACCACCTGCCGTCGCGACGCTGGTAGACGTCCTCGTAACGCATCGCGATGACATACCAACCCGTACCGTCCTCGTGCTCTGCCCGGCAGTAGACGGACCCGGTGGCGTGGTCGGCATCGACCAACTCGAACTGATGCCCGCAGACCAGGTGAATGCTGCGGTAGAAGCGCCGGAGCACTCCGTCGTACCACTGCTTCAACGCGTTCCTGCCCCGACCCTCCGACCCCGCCTCGACATCCTCGACGAACAGCCCGACCAACGCATCGAGATCGCGAGCATCCAGCGCCATCGCGTACCGACTCGGCAGTTGGCTCAGCTCCAGCTGAGATTCGATGCGCTCCAGCCGCCGCGTCAGAGCCGCACTCGCCGCAGAGTCCACGCGAACAGTGTAAAGGTCGTTCGCACCTAACGAGAACAGCAGTTCTCGTATTCGGTACAGTGAGTGCTCATGCCGTTCCCGTCCATCACACCGACCGTTCCCGCCCTGTTGCGGTCGAGCGCAGCGCGCTTCGGCGACAAGACGTTCCTGATCGCTGCGGGCGACGAACTCAGCTATGCCGACCTCGACCAGCGCTCGACTCAGCTGGCGACCGCTCTGCTGTCGATGGGTGTGGGCAAGGGCGACCACGTCGGGATCCTGATGCCGAACAGCATCGACTGGGCGGTGGCCTGGTTCGCCGCTACCCGTATCGGTGCTGTCGCGGTTCCGCTGAACACCTTCTACAAGGCATCGGAGCTCGCGTGGACGACCCGCCATGCCGACCTCCGGGTCATTCTCGCGTGGTCGGAGTTCCGGAATCAAGACTTCGTCGGACTGCTCGAGGAGGCCCTGCCCGGCCTGGCCGAGCAGCGCGATCCGGGACGACTCACCGTCAGGTCGGCGCCCTACCTACGGACCGTCGCGGTGTGGGGCGAATGCGACCGCCCGTGGCGCACCGCGGTCGTCGATGAACCATCGCCTATCGACGCGGAGTTCCTCGTCGCCGTCGAATCGTGCGTGACACCGGCCGACGACGCGGTCATCATCTACACCTCGGGCAGCACCGGCAACCCGAAGGCCCCGGTACACAGCCAGGGTGCGCTGGTCCGCCACACCTACAACCTCACTGCGCAATACGGCGTCACAGAGGACACCGTGATGTTCACGGCCATGCCGTTCTTCTGGGTGGGTGGGCTCATCACCGGATTACACGCGGTGATCCATCACGGGGCCACTTTGGTCACGCAGCCGTCGTTCGATCCTGCCGAAGCACTCAAGTTGATCGAGAAGTATCGCGCCACGATCACTCTCGGTTGGCCCCAGCAGGGCAAGACGCTGGCCGAGCATCCCGAGTTCGGCAGCCGGGATCTGACCTCGGTTCAACGAACCAGTATGCCTGCGATGGTTCCTGCAGATCGACGACCCAAGGGCCCCAACGCCCTGGGCATGACCGAGCTGTGCGGTAACCACATCGGGGTCGATCCGTACATCGCACAGCCTGCCGAACGCTCAGAGACCGGTGGCTACTCGATCGAGGGTCTCGAGCACGTCATTGTCGATCCCGACACCGGGCAGCCGGTGCCCGTGGGCACCGAGGGCGAGATCTGGGTGCGCGGTTACTCCTTGATGCAGCGGCTGTACAAGCGCGAGCGTGAGGACGTCTTCACCCCCGACGGCTATTACCGCACCGGCGACTGCGGTGTGCAGTACGACGACGGATGGATCAGGTTCACCGGCCGGCTCGGAGACCTGATCAAGACCGGCGGAGGCACCAACGTCACTCCGTCCGAAGTCGAACTCGCACTGAGCAATTGCGACGGTGTTCTCGAGGCCTACGTGGTCGGTGTCGAGGACGGCGACAACGGCACCGTGGTCGGCGCCGCGGTGGTCCCTCGCGGCGAGGCTGCACTCGACGGCGACGAACTGCGCAAGCAGGTCCGAGGACGGCTGTCTGCGTACAAGGTGCCCAAATTCATCTGGATCACGGCCAAGCAGGATCTGCCGTTCACCGCGTCGGGCAAAGTCAAGAAATCCGATCTCGCCGACCAGCTCAGCAGGCTGCTCGTGCGCCGCTAATCCTAATTCTTGATTACCGCATATCGGTGTTCTCGATGAGTTAGATTGGCGAAGCAAATCGCAGGCATACCGCCAGAGGGGCTTTCCGTGGCGTTGGAGCAGTTTCGGCTCGACGATCAGGTCGCGATCGTGACGGGTGCGGGCCGCGGCGTGGGTGAGGGCATCGCCAAGGTGCTCGCCGAGGCCGGCGCGACGGTCGTGGGTACCGCCCGAACGTCGTCCGAAGTGGATCAGACGATCAAGGACATCGAGGGAGCGGGAGGCAAGGGCCTGGCGATCACCGCCGACGCGCTCGTCCGAGAGGACAGCGAGCGGGTGGTCCGCACCGCGGTCGACGAGTTCGGCCGCATCGACATCCTCATCAACAACGTCGGGTTTGCCACCTACGGACCCTTTCTGGACCTGACCGACGACAACCTGCGAAACACGTTCGACTACTGTGTCACCTCGGCGTTCATCATGAGCCAGCTCGCCGTTCCGCAGATGTTGAAGGTGGGCCGAGGCTCGATCGTCAACATCTCCTCTGGCGCCGGCCGGTTCGGCATCCGCGGTCTGCTGCCCTACTCTGTGGCCAAAGGCGGACTCGAAGCACTGACCCGGGCATTGGCCCAGGAACTCGCACCCAAGATTCGGGTCAACGCCATCGCACTCGGTGCGTTCAGAACCACCGGGCTGCAGTCCAGCTTCGACCTCATGCCTGGGTCCGAGGAACAGTTGAAGGCGCGCACGCCGCTGCACCGTATCGGCGATGTCGCTGACCTCGGTCGCCTCGCCCTCTATCTGTCGACACGCGATTGTTACGCAACCAGTTCGATTTTCGTCGTCGACGGGGGGCTGCAAGGCCCCAACTCCGAACTCCCGATTCCCGATCTGTGACAGCAGGAGCGAACCCATGAGCGTCAAACCGCTACGAGTGGCCGTTATCAGCACCGGGTGGATCAGCAGTGTTTCGATCCGCGCGATCGTGCGCCGACCGCATCTGGAACTGGTCGGTGTGTGGGTGCACAGCCCCGACAAGGTCGGCAGGGACGCGGGTGAGATCGTCGGGCTGGGTCCGATCGGCGTGCTGACGACCGGTGACCTCGACGACATCATCGCGTTGAAGCCGGATTGTGTCCTCTACGGAGCCGCCAGCGCGGAGATGGACGCGGCGGCGGTGCGCGACTACGTGCGACTACTCAATGGCGGCCTCAACGTCGTGACGACGAACACGCCCGGAATGATGTTCCCCGACAGGTGGATACCCGACCTCGCCGACCAGGTGCGTGCCGCCGCCGAGGCCGGCGGAGTCACCATCTACACCTCGGGCATCGAACCCGGTTTCGCCGGAGACCAGTTCGCGGTATTGCTGACGACACTGTCGAACACCATCCGGGCCATCCGTGCGCAGGAGATCTTCGACTACTCCGCGTACCCGAACCGCGATCTGATGGTGACCGCCATGGGGTTCGGCAAACCGCTCGACTTCACTCCGCTACTCGAACTCGAGGGAGCACAACAGTTCGCCTGGGGTCCACCCATCGGGCTGGTCGCCAAAGCCCTGGGTGTCGAACTCGACGGCGTCAGTGAGAAGTACGAGCGTGTCCTCACCCCCCGCGACCTCCACGTGGCGTGCGGCCTCATTCCGGCAGGCACGGTCGGCGCGGTACGCGCGGAGACCACCGGGGTCGTCGACGGGCAACCGTTCATCACCATCGAGCACATCAATCGAATGGCGCCCGATCTGGCACCCGAGTGGGCCACCGCACCCAATGGAACGTATCGACTCATCATCGAGGGCCAACCTCACATGCAGTGCGATCTCCGTCTGGGCACCGAGGACACGGCAGAGTCCGCCAATGACAACGCGATGGAGGCCACCGCCATGCGCGTCGTCAACGCCATCCCGTACGTGGTCGACGCCGCACCGGGGATCGCGACCTCGCTGGACCTACCCATCACCGCACCCCGAGGGGCCCTTGATTCGCTTACACGGTGAACATCGGTCCGCGCGGAGCACCGCGGACCTCGTTTCCCCCGTCGACAGCGAAGCTCTGCCCCGTCATCCAGCTCGATTCGGGACCTGCCAGGTAGCGGATGGCCGGCGCGATGTCGTCCGACACGCCCAACCGCCCGAGGGGCACGCGCTCGAGGAAGCTGCTCGTCAGTTCCTCGAGGTGGATGTAACCCTGCGTCGTCGCCGCCTCGGTCAGTCCCGGGCGCACGGCGTTGACGCGGATGCCCTTCGGGCCGAGTTCCGACGCCGCGACCTTGATCAGCATCTCGAGGGCAGCCTTGCCGGCCGAATAGTGGCCGAGTCCCTCCATCGGGATCTTCGCCGATGTCGACGATACGAACACGATGGACCCGCCGTTCGCCATCAGCGGCGCCCCGTAACGCAAGGCCAGAAAGTTCGACCGCAGGTTGCCCATCACATGGTCGGTGAAGGTCGCGAGATCCTGCTGGACCAGCGGCCCAGTGCCGCCGGTGGCCACCGTGCCCACGATGATGTCTAGCCGGCCTGCGACGTCGAACGCGGCCTGGGCCGCGTTCTTCACCGTGTCCTCGTCTTCCGGGTCCCCTTTGTGCAGATGGATCTCGGCAGCCGGCACGTGTTCCAGGATGCGGTCCCGCGTCGCATCCAGCCGCTTCGACGAGCGGCCGAGCAGAAACAACGTGGCACCGTCGGCCGCGAGCAGCCGGGCGCTGGCTTGGGCGATCCCCGCTGAGGCCCCGAGGATGAAAGCAGTCTGGCCGTCCAGAATCGTCATACGTTGCCCCGCCTTCCGAGTAAGGCCGTTGCGCCTACGCGCAGCGACGCTACCAGCGTCCGATAACTATCGTTCTTGTTTCCTGCAATACCTGTTCTCGGACGACCGGCGCTGCTGTAGCGTGCCGGTGTGACTGACTTGACCGGGCGGGTCGCGCTCATCACCGGGGCCGCGCGCGGCCAAGGCCGTGCTCACGCCCAACGGCTGAGCGCTGACGGCGCCGATGTCATTCTCATCGATGTCGCGGGGCCTCTGCCGGATTGTGTGCCGTACGATTCCGCCACGCCCGACGACTTGGAGGAGACCACCGAACTCGTGCGGGCGAATGGCCGGCGAGCCGTCGCGGCTGTCGTCGACACCCGCGACCACCAGGGCATGTGCGCTGCGGTGGACGACGCCGTGACCCAGCTCGGGCGGCTGGACGTGATCGTCGCGAATGCCGGAATCTGCGTACCCGCGCCGTGGGATCAAGTCGCCCCACGTGACTTCCAGGACGTCGTCGACATCAATCTGGTCGGCACCTGGAACACGGTGATGTCGGGGGCCAAGCACATTGTCGCGGGTGGCCGAGGCGGGTCGATCATCCTGATCGGCTCCGCCGCCGGCATCACCATGGAACCGTTCATGATCGCCTACACAGCGAGCAAGCACGCCGTCGTCGGCCTGGCACGTGCTTTCGCCGCGGAACTCGGAAAGCACCGCATCCGGGTGAACAGCCTCCACCCGGGCTCGGTGGCGACACCGATGGGAACCGGCCGCATGCTCGACGCCATGGCGCAGGCCGCGGCCTCCAATCCTTCGCTGCGCAACGGGTTCGGCAAGCAGCTTCTGCCAGACGCTGTGACGATGCCTGAGGACGTTGCCAGCGCGGTCGCGTGGCTGGCCTCCGACGAATCGCGGTACGTGACCGCGACGGCCATGTCGGTCGATGTGGGAGCGACACAGGGCTAACCGGCGCCGATTCGGGCGAGCGCTTCTGCCAGCTCGATGGGCCGGGAGAAGAACGGCGAATGCCCGCCGTCCATCTCGACGAGATCGGCGCCTATGCGTTCGACAGCATTGCGGCGCGCCCACTCCGCACCGACTGCTCGGTCGCCGCGCAGCAGGATGTAAGTCGACGGCGTCGACGGCCAGTCAGCGATCGGGCAGGTCTCGACGAACACCGTGAAGGACTGGTGGCGCATCTCCTGAAACGCTCGGCGCGCAACGTCTTCAGGGCAGTCATGGTAGAAGCCGGCGCGAACGGACTCCCACGTCAATCCGAAGGGCCCGGTGCCGTCGGTTTGCGGTTCGGGGAACGTGATCGCGTCGGGGTTGGCCGCCAGGTGTTCTGCGAACGATCGGCCAGGTACCGGAAGCAACCCGCCGACGAAGACCATCCGGCTCACCGGTCGCAGGGCGGCCAGCACCGGAACGCACAGACCCGCTATCGAGTGGCCGACCACCACCACGTCGTCGGCTGAATCGCCGGCCACATCGCCGATCGCGGCGCCCGCCACTCGAGCCCATTGCAGAGCGCCCGCCGAGTCGTCGTCCACCGGAAGGTCCGCTGCCACCGTGAGATGGCCGTGCCGCCGTAACTCGTCCTCGACAGCTGACCAGCACGACGCTCTGTGCATCCCACCGTGCAGCAACGCGAATACCGTCACCGCTCTGACCGCAACGCACCGAAACGCGGCTGGCCCAACGCGATCCGGATCATGTGGTGCATCGCGATCGATGGCGTCACGCGCCCGACGATTCGGAACATCTTGGCGTCCCAACCCGCCCCCCGGTGAACGATCGGGCGGTGATCACGCTCGAGTGCCCTGCCCAGTGCACGTGCGAATTGTTCCGGCGGACTGGCGAAACCGACAGCGAGTCGACCGCGCCGCTCGATCTTCGGATGCTGCATTGCGTAAGAGCCGATCGGGTTGCGGTGCACAACGGCACCGTCGGCGGTGATATCGGTTCGGTAAGTTCCGGCCAGCAGAATCGTCACGCCGAGCCCGTACGGCGCCACCTCCCCAGCCAGCGCTTCTGCCCAGCGTTCTGCGGCCGCCTTACTCGCCGAGTACACGGATGCCAGTGGCATCCCCCGAACCGCCCCGGTGCTGGACACGATGACGATGCGCCCGTGCCCGGCGGCACGCATCGACGGCAACAGTGCGTTGGTGAGCGCGGCGGGGGCGAACAGGTTTGTGGTGAACACCCGAGTCCATTCCTCGGCGGGTGTTTCCTCGGCGAAGCCAGCCACTGCTACACCGGCGTTGTGCACCAGCGCATCCGGTGCACCGCCGGCGTCCAGGATCGCGTCCGCGGCGCTTTGCACCGCATCGGGGTCGAGGAGATCCAGAGCGATTCCTTGCAGACGCGGATCACCCTTCTTCGCACCCGTGGCTTCGCGCAGCAATTCAAGCCCGGCGGCCGCGGAGCGCATCGCGGCCAGGACCCGCCATCCCCGCCGATAGAGCTCGACCGCCGAGGCGAATCCCAGGCCCCGGGAGGCGCCGGTGATGACCGCCGTGCGATCGTCTCCCTGCCTCTGCGAGTGCCGGATCCGCGACGTCATCTGAAGAACGGCCCGGGCTTTCCCGCCTCCTCCACATGGCCGTACGGGTCGTATACCTTGACTGTCGGATAAGGGTTCTGGTCGTAGATGGGCCGAGACAGGCCGGCTTCGCGCAACCCCGCCAGCACCGCGAGCGGGACGGCGAACGAGACGAGCCCCACCGTCATCGATACGAGCAGCTGACGCGTCAACGTCACCGGTGAATTGTTCTGCCGCGTGGGTAGCCGCCGCACGATGCGGTTGATGAGGACGAGTTCGTCGTCGTCGTCACGGACGCACATGACCGCGACCATCGCGAAGATGAAGGAGTCGTAGACCGCCATGATCAACGGGAAATGGATGTGGCCCAGCTGCACAACCGGCCCCACGGCCTCGGTGTAGAAGAAGATCCCGGCTCGCATCCAGGTGGTCTGAATGAGGAAGTTGATCGGAAGTGCGATGAGGAAGGCCCCGATGAACACCGAGACCAGACGGCGGCGGGCCAACCAGTCGACGCGTCGCATGACCGGATCGAGGAACCGGTCGTGCAGTTTCAGGAAGCCGAGCCCGTTCAGCAGATAGTAGGCGGCGTATCCGCCGAGGAATGAAAGCGCGGGCTCGAGATTGGGTGAAATGTTGACGTAGGGCCAGGAGAAGGGGAAGTGCAGCATGCGGGGGTCGAAGATCGCGAAGGTGGCCCAGTTGGCGAGCGGGTCCAGCGCTCCGGTGATCAAGCCGGCGAAAGCGATGATCACCGCCCAATGCACCTTGCCCTGGCGCCACGACAACCAGCCGAGGGTGGCGATCAGCCCGATCGCCAACGGGATCGAACTGAGGCCGACCGCGAGTGGCCAGTTGTCGAAACCCAGAAAGGGCGGATAGGGCTTGGGGCCCGGGTCCGGGTTCGATCTGATCGGATCGCCGTGCAGGCCGGTCTGGACTGTCGCGATCGTCACCACCGCGAATGCGAGATAGGCCGCCGCGAAAAGTGACCAGCCCACCCGCGCCGGCCACGGTGACCTCTGCGGCGACCCGGTCGACGACTCCGAGGGCACGTCAACGGTGCCGGTCATCTGACCCGTACCGGTAGGGTCGCCCAACCCCGGACGCTGGTGGTGTGCGCGTGGCGTGCGTTCTGATAGTCGACTTCCCAGTCGGGCCATCGGGTCAACACCTCCTCCAGGGCGACGCGGGCCTGCACCCGGGCCAGCGCCGCGCCCAGGCAGAAATGGATTCCGTGGCCGAAACTGAGGTGGGAAGCCTTGCGGCGGATGTCGAATCGGTCCGCGTCGGGGTACTGCCGTTCATCACGATTGGCAGATCCATTGATCAGCAACATCACCGACCCTTCGGGCACCGTCTGTCCGTAGAGCTCGACGTCACGCGCGACATACCGGGCCTGTACGGGAGAGGGCGCCTCGTAGCGCAGCACTTCTTCGACAGCATTCGGAATGAGACTGAAGTCGGCCGCCAGCGCCCGTCGCTGGTCGGGATGGTCCGAAAGCAGTTGGCCGGCGAAGCCCAGTAGCCGGGTGGTCGTCTCGTTTCCCGCTCCGACGACGGTGCCCGCGTAGGTCAGCACCTCGGCGCGGGTGAGTCGCCTTCGCTGACCGTCGACCCCTTCGATTTCAGCGTTGACCAGATCCGTCATCAGGTCATCAGACGGGTGTTCGTAGCGCCAGTCGATGAACTCCTCGAGCATCGATCCGCTGCGCGAGAGCATGTCGGCTGCGACGTCCCCCGGTGCGCCACGGTCGAGGTTGAGCAGGTCGTCGGTGTTCTGGCGTATCGCAACCTGGCGGTCCTCCGGTATGCCGAGCAGATAGCCGATGGTTCGCATCGGCATCCAAGCACCCAGATCTGCGATGAAATCGAACGAATCCGCCTCGGCCAGAGGCTCCAGAGCACGTCGGCAGAACTCGCGGGCCATCGGCTCGATGGCCGCCATCCGGCGCGGGGTGAAGACCCCGGACATCAGGCGGCGGTGCAGATCGTGGATCGGCGGGTCCTCGAAGAGGATCACGCCCGGCGGGACCTCGATGCCGTTGAGCAGTACCTCGATGACCGTGCCCCGCCCCGAACGGAAATCCCGCCAATTGACCAGCTCGCGGGACACGTCGGCGTACCGGCTGAGCGCGTAGAAGCCGTATCGGTCATTGTGATAAAGCGGGGCGGAATCGCGCAACTGCTTCCACACCGGATAAGGATCATCGTCGATGCCGAAGTCGAACGGATCGTAGTACGGCTGCGCGTGCACTGTTCCGGCCACCTGTGGTGTCCCCTTTCTCAACCGAGGTCCACGCTTGTCACGTGCCCGCGTCCGCCGCTGCAGCGCTGCTACCTCTGATCACAGGCATGTTCGTCCACCGACCACGGTCGTCCCGATACCAACCGGCCGCGGCGAGGGCGCCACCGTCGGCGTGTACCACCGTTCCGGACACCCATGATGCGAGCGGGCTCGCCAAGAACAGGACGCAGCCCGCGATATCGTCGGGCGCGCCGAAGCGGCCCAACGGAATCCATCTCGGGATGTTGTGGCGCTGCGTCGGGTGGATCATCTGATCGAGCGGAACCTGCGCGGTGTCAGTGGTTTCGGGTGCGACCGCGTTGACCCGGATTCCGTCCGGGCCCAGTTCCAACGCCAGGCTCATCGTGAACCCGGTGACCGCCGCCTTGAACGCGCCGTACACGGCGAAACCCGGAATGCCCCGGAACCCTTCGATCGACGACACGGTGGTGATGCTGGCCCCCTGACCGCCCTCCCGCAGCAGCGGCAGCATCGCGCGGGTGACGAGGAAGACATGCTTGAGATTCACCCGGTACACATCGTCGATCTGCTCGTCGCTGAGCTTTTCGAACCTGGTGGGGCGTGTCACGAAGTGGCCGACGTTGTTGACCAGGATGTCCAGCTTGCCGAACCGGTGACCGACGGCTGCGGCCAGCGCGGCCACATCGGCGGGATCCGTCGCATCACCCTGCACGACCAGCGAGTCCGGTCCGAGTTCATCGCGCAGAGCCGACGCCAGGTCGGCGTCGACCTCGAGTACGGCCGGCGCGGCTCCGAGTTCGGCGAAACGACGCACCGTCGACAACCCTATTCCGGCCCCGCCCCCGGTCACCAGTACGGTCTTGCCACTGAAGTCGATCACGCACCGCCACTTTCCGCTGGTGTGAGAACATTGATTCTCTCATGCGAGAATGGCTGTATCATAGCCCGACTAGATAATCCCCGGACGAAAACAGACCAGGAGGCTGACTGATCAGCGCCGTCATGTCTCGCACCTATGTCTTTGCCGTCGAGTTCCAGGTCCCGGAGTCCGACCGCGTAGGACCGGTCCTGGAACTCCATCAGGAAAGCCTCATCGACCTGGGTGCGCGCTATGCGTTCGTTTACGACTCCATTCCGGAGCCGGGCAAGGTCCTGGTCGTCATCGGTATACGGACAGAACAGCCACTACTGAATCTGCTGCGCTCGCCGTACTTCTTCGAATGGTTCGACGCCGTCGGCGTCAACGAACTGCCCGCGGTTTTTGCGGGTGAGAAGGTCGAGCGCTTCGACCTCGGCGATCCGCCGCGTCCCGGCAGCGATCTCGTCGTCGCCGCCGTGACACCGGTCGAGAACGTCGAGGAGTTCATGACTTGGGTACGCAAGTCGCTCGACGACTTCGGTCGGGCCGGTATCCGCCGCACGCTGGTCTACCGTGCGTTCGACAATCCGCGTGAAGTGATGTTCCTCCAGCAGCTCGAGGACAAGGAGTCGGCGCTGCTGTGGGCAGAGCAGTCCGACGCCGCGTCGACATGGCTGGAGTCTGCGGGAATCGGCGCCTACCCTCCGGTTTTCATCGGCCGGCTGGTGACCGCGATGCGCTTTGCCGAGCCGAGCAAGCGGGGTCGTTGCTGATGTATGTATGCCTCTGTCTCGGGGTGACCAACGAAGCCGTCGCCGAGGCTGTGGCGGCAGGCGCCCGGACCACACGCCACGTCGCGCAAGCCTGCGGGGCAGGCTCGGAGTGCGGGCGCTGCCGCCGGACTGTTCGCTCCATCATCGACGCAATGCACCACACCCCCAGGACCGCACGACCACGCAGAGAGAGCAGAGCATGAGCGATCGCCACGCCAACATCGCCGGAACCCGCATCCTGATCGTCGGGGCGTCCTCAGGCATCGGACATGCTCTGGCGCTGGCCGCCCATTCCAGAGGTGCCAGAGTCGCCTTGGCCGCGCGGCGGATCGACCGCCTGGGCCAGCTCGCCGCCGAACTCGACGGCTCCGCCCACGAACTCGACGTATCTGATCCCCACGCCATCGAGGACGTCGTGCACCAGGTGGGTGCCGCGTTCGGACAACTCGACGCGATCGTGTTCACCAGCGCAGCAGTGCCTTTTGCTCTGATCGAGGACACGGACTACACGACCTGGTTGCACGCATACAGTGTGAACGCCGTCGGGGCATCGCATGTGTTGCGGACAGCGCTCCCCTATCTGACGGAAAACTCGGTGGCGGTCATCGCCTCCAGCCACGACGTAGGCCACCCCCGCGTCGGGGTGGCCGCCTACCACGCAAGCAAGGCTGCGTTGGACGAGATCCTGCGGTCATGGCGCGCCGAGCATCCCGAACTCGCGGTGATCAGAGTCAGCGTAGGCCCCACCGAGGGCACCGAGATCCTGCGCGGGGCCGACCGTGACCTGTTGGCCGACCTGTACCGCGCGTGGGCACATCAAGGCCAGATCCCGGCGAAGATGTCAGCGGTGGACGATGTGGCCAACGCGATGCTGTCCTTGGTTGCGGTCGCCCGGGCCAACCCGTCGGTCGTCACCGACATCGTCCATCTGGCGCCCAGGGCGTCGCGATGATCGCTCCCGGCCGAGCGGCTGCGAGAGTAGGCCACTGAGATGGATCTCGGGCTGGGCGGCGCCAGAGCCGTCGTCACCGGGGGCAGCAAGGGCATGGGACTGGCCATCGCCGAAACCCTCGGAGCCGAAGGCGCCCGCGTCGCCGTCATGGCCCGCGGTGTCGAGGCGCTCGAATCGGCCGCACACCGTATCCGAGCGGCTGGAGCGCCCGAGGTGCTTGCGCTCAGCGTCGACATGGCGAGCGCGGATTCGATCGCCGCGGGATACGCCGCCGTGGGTGAGGCGTGGGGAAGCCTGAACGTCCTGATCCACACCGTGGGACCTGGTGCAGGCCCGTTCGAAGAACTCGACGACGCCGACTGGCATGCCGCCTTCGACCTTGGCACCATGTCGGCGGTGCGCTCTGTGCGTGCGGCGCTACCGATGCTGCGAGCCGCAGACTGGGGACGCATCGTGACCCTGTCGGCTCACTCCATCCAGCGGCAGAGCCCGCGCCTGGTCGCGTACACCGCGTCGAAGGCGGCGTTGTCGAGTTTCACCAAGAACCTGTCGAAGAGCCTCGGCCCGGAGGGCATCCTGGTCAACTGCGTGTGCCCGGGAACCATCGTGACGGCGAGCTTCACCGAGATCCTCAAGGAGGTGCTGGCGGCGGACGGCTTCGATTCAGCGGACCCGCACGACGTGATGGCGTGGGTGGAACGCACCTATGGCCATCCCTGCGACATCGGTCGCGCGGGCCTGCCCGAAGAGATCGCCTCGGCCACGGTATATCTGGCGTCCAGACGAAACGGCTACGTCACCGGTGCGACGGTGAACGTCGACGGCGGCAGCGATTTCATCTAAGCCTTCATCTGAGCCGGGCTCAGCCCTTTTTCGCCATCTGGTCGGCCGCGGTGTCGGCCCATTGCGCATTGTGCCGGCCCATCGTCATCGCACCGTGCCAACCCCCGTCGGTCCACAGCACCGTGCCCCCGACGTAGCTCAGCCTCGGGCTGCCCAGACACACCAGCGGCCAGGCCTGTTCCTCGGCCCTCGAGTACCGCCCGACCGGTCCGATGGCATCGTCCACCGTCTCCTTGCCCATCAGATCCTGGAACGCCGGCATCATCGCCGTTTCGGTCGGCCCAGGATTGATGCAATTGATGCGAATACCTTTGCGGCCGAGCTCCGGGTACCACCAGCCCACCCACGCATCGATGATGTACTTCGAATAGGCGTAGCCACTCCACGACCACTTCTTCTCATTGGCCTCGAGCCATTCGACGGCGGCGTCGAAGCCGTCGGTCTCGAGCAGCGTGGTGATGACCTTGATGTGATCCTGCCAGCCGATCGCCGCCGACGACGAAATCACGCTGATGGCCGAGCCCGCGCTCATCTTGGGAACCAGAAGCTCGGCGAGATGGCGGGCGCCCACGAAGTTCACCAATATGGTGTCCCATTCGCTGAACGGCGGACCCGGCAGTCCTGCGCAGCTGAACAACCCGTCGACAGGGCCATCGATCGCGTCCACCACTTCTTCGATGCTCGCGCGGTCTCGCAGGTCGATCTGCAACGCACGGGCTACCGGAACCGTGGTCGGCTTGATGTCCAGCGCGGTGACCTGCGCACCGAGGTCGACGAGGATCTGGGCCGCCGCCTGCCCCATGCCAGACGCCGCACCCGTGACGACAACGGACCTGCCCTGATAACCCAGCACGTCTTCCATGACCGCTTCCCTTCGACACGTCAGCCCCGAACCGAATGAGAACTTGAACTGACTCATTTTGAGAGCAAACGTTATCACTCGCTCTACACTGGCCGGGTCAGCGATCCTCAGGAGGCGCCATGACTGTCAGTGACCGCCCGCTTCGGGTCATCCAATGGGCCACCGGCGCGGTCGGCACCGAGATGGTGACCACCATCCTCGACCACCGGCCCGACATTCAATTGGTCGGGGCACGGGTGTATTCGCAGGCCAAGGACGGCGTCGACCTCGGCACACTCGTAGGTCGGGCGCCCATCGGTGTTCCCGCCACCACCGACGCGGAGCGGATACTGAACACTGACGCCGATCTTGTGCTCTACGCACCGTCGTTCACCGACCTCGATGACGTCTGCGCGTTGTTGGAGAGTGGCAAGAACGTGGCCACGGTGTCATTTCTGTTCCACCCCCGGCGCATCCCCGAAGCTGACCGCCGACGTCTCGCGGCGGCCTGCCAACAGGGCAACAGCACAATTCACGCCAGCGGCTTGAACCCCGGCAATCTGTCCGGGGTGCTGCCCCTGGCCCTGTCCGGGATGAGCCGCACGATCGACAAACTCACTTTGCAAGAGCGCGCCGACTGGTCACTGTGGGAAAGCACCGACATCACCTTCGACGGCATGTGGTTCGGGCGACCCGTCGAGGACGTGACCCCGACGGCGAACGACTTCCTCTCGTTCAACACCCGGTTGTTCACCGAGCAGACCTGGTTCATCGCAGACACCTTGAACGCCGCGATCGACGACGTCTCGGTCACCCTCGAGGCGGTTCCGGCGACCAAGGACCTGCAGATACTCGGCCACGAACTGAAGGCGGGAACCACCGCCGGACAGCGATGGAATTTCGTCGGCTCACGCCGAGGCGCGCCGCTGATCGAATTCGAAACGCTGTGGACCGTCGGCGGCGAATACCCTTCTCACTGGCCGGCACCCGAGGACGGCTGGACCCTCACCATCGAGGGCGACCCCTCGATGCGCACGCATTTCCTCTGCCTGGCCAGCTACAGCCGCGCAGCTTCCGTCGAGGAACACGTGCGCGCCGGACTGATCGCTGTGGCGATGCAGGTCGTCAACGCCATACCCGCGATCTGCTCCGCGCCACCTGGTTTCGCGACCATGGCCGACCTACCGTTGATCCGCAGCTACACCGGGTTCGGCGATGACCTGGCGAGTTCATGAGCCGACCGCGATTCTCGGGAGGGGACTTCAGACTGCTCAGACCGCGGGTGTCTTCCGTGCGCGAACGTGGTCGTCGTGCACCTGGCTCAGGAAGCGGCCGATCGCCGCAACGACCGGCGCGGTGTGTCGGGGGTCCACGAGGTCGAAGCCGTGCCCGAGACCGGGCAACTCGATGTAGGCGACCTTGGCCCTGGCCACCGATCGCAACCGGTCGACGAATGAGCGTGCTTCGCTTGCGGGGATGATGACGTCGTCGCTTCCATGGACGACCAGGAAGGGTGGTGCGGAATCGTGCACCCGCGCGATCGGGGACGCCGCCGCGAAGACCTCGGGATGGCGTGCCTGCGAGCGCTTGACCACGATACGTTCGAGGAACTGCACGAAGCGGTCGCGTTGACGCGTCGATCTGTCCTGCCAGTCGTACAGACCGTAAACGCTGACCACTGCGTCGACTGACGCGTCGGCGCCTGCCACGCCGTCGGTACTCCACTCGGGGTCGTTGGCGCTCAGACCCGCCAGACTCGCCAGGTGACCACCCGCCGAACACCCCGCTACCGCGATGAAATCAGGATCGCCGCCGAACTCCTCGATGTGGTCACGCGCCCACGCGATCGCCGTCTTCACGTCGATCATCTGGCGCGGCCAGCGGTGGTGCGGGCTGGTGCGGTATTGGACCGACAGGCAGATCCATCCGCGTCGCGCCATGTGAGCCATCAACTCGTGGCCCTGTAGTTCCCTTCGCCCGAAAATCCATGCGCCGCCGGGGATGAAGACCATAACCGGTGCGTGGCGTGTCGGGGGCTCGGCGACGCGCCAGACGTCCAGGAGCTGACGTGGATGGTCCCCGTAGCGGACTGAGGAGCTGTGCACGTAGCGCCGTTGCCGGGTCGCCTTCCAGACCGGCACGAGGTTCGGATGCGAGGGCCAGGGCTGGGCGAGCCGCTCGGCAGTGACGACGTCTGTCAACGCCTCCAGCAACACGTTCGGTGTCAGTGCCCGCTGTGCGCGCTGCCGTTGCGCTGCGCCCGCGTCCCGTCGCGGTTTCGAGACCGCAAGCAGGATATCGGGCAGATAGTCGCGTCCTCCCACTCCGAGTGCGACAAATCCGCCCAACAACTCGAGGTGCCTGCCGACAATGGGTATCGAGGCAGTAGCGGTGCTCAACGCGATCAGATAGTCCCCGGGTTTGGCTCGGGTCACCCAGCAACCGCGGCGCCTGAACACAGTGCCGGCCCGTCAGCGGCGTCTGGCGAGCGCATAGGCTGCCGTCGTCAAGTCGAGGAGTTCAGGGGTGATGAGGCTGCCTCCGTATTCAGACCAACACCAGCTTCGCGCAATGTCCTTTCCCGACGAGGTTCCGGTCAGTGGACCGAAGGTGTGGAGCAAGCTGCCACTCGAATCGAACGACATTGTGTAGGTGTCGGATCCAATAGACGTATCAAGAGCGATGAGTTTTCCCCCGTCGTTGAAGGTCGGCCTGGCCACGACGTCCTTGTGCACCGTGGTGACCCCATTCTTGAACTGATAACCCGGCCCGAAGGACACGCCGTCTCGGCCCTGCCAGAAGCTGCCGCCGCCCAGCTCACCGTCAGCGAACTCGTGCAACCACGACACCCACATGCCTTGAAGGTGCCGGACTATCGGCAACTCGGTGTAAATCGTTCCCGCCGGCCCGTAGGCGAAGTCCTGGTGGGCATACCCCGAAACTTCGACACCGTCGACCTGGCCGGTGGCATACATCAGTTCGTGTCGGTAATAGACGTCGGCGTCGATACCCCGCTGTGGCGGCACGTGGGTCAAGACGATGTCGCTCACCGTGTGACCGTGGAGCTCCCAGCGCCCGCTGGCGTCGTACCAGTGAAATCCGTCGGCATCCCGCACGATTCGGCCGCTTGGATAGCTGAGTTGCACACTTGCCTCAGTCTCTACCAATTGCATGGGTTCGAACCAGTCGAGCGTCGAGTACTCCGGAAACAGGTGCGGGGCATCGACCTCCATTCCCTTCTGCAGCGAACGGAAGCCACAGATCGGACTCACCACATGAGTCATCCCTGCGATGAAGTCGTCACATCCGCGCACTCCCCAGTAGTTGTTGTCCGCTGAGTCGCCGACGATCCCGCCCAGCCAGATACCGCATAATCCAGGGGCCGAATCCGGCCGCCAGTCACGCCGGTAGTGGTCCAACGTCGGTTTCTGGCTGGTGATGTTGAACTCAACGTTCTCGTACATGACGGGATCTCTTCCTCTCGAGCGTGTCATCACATGGCCGCTGGGACTTCGACCGCGGGAAACCGTCGCGGCCGGCCGGTCGGACACGGGCGACTGCGGTGTCCAACCTCACGCGAGGTAAGCCATTTCATCGAAGATCGAGCTGGGCACCATCAGGTCGTCAGTGTCGGTGATCTCGTCCAGGTGGGTCGCCACGTCCTCGGCGCTCACCATGCCGTTCTCGCTGATCCAGCCGCGTGTCACGCCGATCTGCAGAGCAGCGACGCGCCCACGAAACGCGCTGAGGACCAACTGTGTTCGATCACAGGATTCGCTGGCCAGGTACGCGACAACGGGAGCTACCTGGTCGACGCGCAGAGTGTCGAGGAATTCCCGTCCGTCGGCGGTGTCGGCGGCGTCAGCCATCAACGCCAACGCCATTCGCGTTGCAGCCATCGGCAGGATCGCGTTCGCGGTGATTCCGAATTCCGCGCCCTCCAGAGCTACCGCGTTCATCAGCCCGAGCATCCCCGTCTTGGCGGCGGCGTATCCGGCAAGACGCGGCTGCCCAAAGACCCCGGCTGCCGACGATACGAACACCACTCGCCCATAGCCCGCGTCCTTCATCACCGCAAACGCGGGACGAACCACGTGAAACGCCGCCAGGAGATGGTGACGCAGCAGGGCCTCGAACCGGTCTGTCGGCCATTCCTCGAAGCTGTCGTCGTGGATGATCCCCGCGTTCGCAATGACGGCGTCGAGACGGCCGTATTCACTCAGAGCCAGATCGACTGCCTCGCGGCCACCGCTCTCGGTGCTGGCGTCGGCGACGCACGCTACGGCGCGTCCGCCGCCGTCGACGATGGCCGCCGCCACATTCCGCGCGGGAGCAGGATCGTGACCCCGGCCCTCGGTGTCTGACCCGTTGTCGTGCACCACGACCGCCGCGCCACGACTCGCCAGTTCACGGCAGTAGGCCGCGCCCAACCCGCGACCGCCACCGGTGACGAGGACGACGCGGTCCGCAAACGCAACTCGATTCATGAGAGTCGGAACAATCCCTTTCCAACACCACCGGTACCGATCACTACGATGCGCAGGGACATCAGCGTCCTGCCCAGTGGGCGACGAACGGCGTGATCGTCGACAGGTCGTAGAGCCCCGGGGCAGCGGCCAGCACAGCAGGGATGGCGTTGATCGCGTGCATGGCCGTGGCAAGACATCCCTGCTGCGCGTGGTCTTCGTCGTGGGACCCGATCACGAGATGGAATTGCAGATTCGGCTCGCCTGAGAAGCTCACTTCGTAGCCGATCTCGGCGGGCCATTCCGGCGCCAAGTCATCGGCCATGCGGGTGAGGTGTTCAACGGACAATGTCACGTCGCCGCAGTCGGCCACCACTCCGAAGCGCATCGCTCCCACCGTTCCCGCAGGAATCTCGCCGGCAGCCACGGTCAATGTCCTCGGCGTGGTGGCAACCTCGCGGTACCCCTCGACACCGCGAATCTCGAGACCCAGCGCCTGCGCGAGCACGGTGGCGCTTCCGACCCAGGCGCCGGCCGCGTACTCGGTGTTGGTCAGCAACGGAGTGGTGTCCTCCGGCGGGAAACCGAACCCCATCGCGTTGAAGATCAGGTCGTGACTCGCGTAGGTGGAGTAGTTCAGCACTTCGCGAACATCGATGCGGGCGGCGCGCTGAGTGATCCGGGACAGGATCGGCGCGAGTGACTCGCCGACGAATCCCGGGTAGAGACCCAGGCCCAGAAACGTCGAATTGCCTATTCCGCAGGCTGTCTCGATACCGTCAGCTAGAGATCCGTCCAGTGAACGAGGGTGAATGAACCGACTCCCGGTGGTGATCACGTTTTTTCCGGACGCCAGAAGATCGCAGACGTCGGCGAAACACCCAGGAGTGTCGGTTTCGACCTTGCCCATGTAGAGCACCACATCGGCATCAGTGGCCAACAGCGCGTCGCGGTCATCGGTCGCCGCCACGCCGGTTTCTCCCATTCCACAGAGAGATCCCGCATCCACGCCTGACTTGGCGGGGTCGTACACCCGTACGCCCACCAGATCCAGATCATCTCGGCCGATGACGTGGCGGAGCGACATCATTCCGGTCACGCCGGTGGCCCACTGAATTACTCGTGTCATCGGCGTCCTCAATCCCAGACCACGTCAAGTCTCGATGGCGAGCGAAACATGGTGCCGGTGATGAAGGGCGCTGGAGCATCGGGGTCCAGTCGAAGGCCTGGCAACTCGTCGAGCAGGGCATTGAAGATCTTCATGCTCTCCAATCGAGCCAGGTGCATTCCCAAGCACACATGCGCACCGTGCGCGAAACCGATGTGTGGCTTGCGCTCCCGAAAGATGTCGAACTGCTCTGCGTCGCGCCAACGGCTTTCGTCGTGGTTGGCGCTACCCAGGCTGAGCATCATGGTCGCCCCCGCGGGAATGTGCACTCCGCAAAGCTCGGTATCGCAGGTGACCTCCCGCATGAAGTTCAACAGCGGGGTCTCCCAGCGAATACCCTCCTCAATGGCCTGCGGCAACAGACTTCGGTCAGTTCGCACCGCCTCGAGCTGATCCGGGTGCGTCAGCAACGCGAATGCCAGGCTTGCCGTGGAACGCGAGGTGGTCTCCGCCCCGGCAGGCAACAGGTTTCTCATGAAGCCGTAGATCTGCTCGTCGGACATCTTCATACCGTCGACCTCAGCCGCAGCCAGAATCGAGACCATGTCGTCCTGCGGCGACCTCCGCTTTTCGGCCAGGATGTCGACGAAGTAGTCCTTCATCTGCGCCGAGGCCGTCATCGCGGCCTCCATGTCGGCACGAAACCCCAGCATGTCGATTGCCAGACGATGGAACCACAGAACGTCGGCCTCCGGTAGTCCCAACAGCGCAGCGATCACCCGCACCGGGATCGGCATGAATACCGCGTCGACCAGATCTGCGCGCTTGTCAGCCTTGAACTTCGCGATGGTCTGATCCACCAGAGGACCGACAAGTTCACCATCCCATCTCTTCATCGATGAGCGGGCGAAGGCGAACTCGTGCAACTTTCGGTACACGGCGTGCTCGGGCTCTTGCATCTCGAGAATCGTCGGTCCCTGCAGTGGACGCACGATGTCCTCGTAGCACCGCGTGCTGAACGTGATGTTGTCGGTGAATACCGCCTTGACCGCGTCGAACGAGTACGCCGTGAACGTCTGCGGCCCCACGTCCGGGTTGCCGACCAGACCCATCTCCGGCCAGCCCGGGTGCACCGGCGACTGCGCGCGCAGTTCCTTCAGCAGCGGATACGGGGAGGCGTCGCCGTCTGCTCCCATTCCCGCATTGAACTTGTCCTGCGCATCCCGGATGCTCTGCTCGAGCTCCTCCACGGTTGGCGATTCCACCATGCGACGACCCCTCACTACTTCACAACACGATCAACATACACCCTGGTGGTTGCAAACATACATCATGTAGGTTGGCACATTGGGCATGTTGAAGGCCCTCGAAAGCACAACCAGGAGTGTTCGATTGACGATTCGAGTGGCACAGTGGGCGACGGGCGCAGTCGGACGTGCAGCGCTGCGGGAGCTGATCGAGAATCCAGGTTTCCAGTTGGTCGGAGTGCTGGTCTACGACCCTGAGAAAGACGGTCTCGATGCCGGTGCACTCTGCGGACTTCCGCCGACGACGGGTGTCCGGGCCACCACCGACAAGGACGTGATCCTGACCTCGGGCGCCCAGGTCGTCGTCCACGCGGCGAGCAAAGCGCACGCAGTCGAAACGAACGCCGAGGACATCTGCCGGATGCTCGCGGCCGGGATCGACGTGATCAGCACGACGTCGTACAACCACCTGCCCACCTACGGCACAGCCACCGCCGCAGCCTTCGTCGACGCATGCCGGACCGGGAACTCCCGTTTCCACGCCGCCGGCGAGAATCCGGGCTTCATGTTCGAGCGCTTGGTCGCCACCGTCACCGGGTTGAGCAAGACCATCGACCGCATCGACCTCTATGAGGCCACCGATGTCTCGGCCGTCGACAGTCGGCCGATGTTGGTCGACCTGATGGGCATGGGCCGTCCCCCGGCGGACGTCAACGTCGACTCGCCGATCATCAAGAAATTGGACATGGCGTACCGGCAGGCGCTCAACGCCACCGCCGACGTGCTCGGCATCGAGTTGACACACATCGACGTCGCGGTGGAGTGCACCACGCTGCCCTACCCCATCGAGGTCAAGGCCGGCGTGATCGACCCGGGAACCGTTGTAGGTCAGCGGTTCTCATGGACCGGGCACTGGTCGGGTCGTCCGCTGCTGGCTATCCACGAGGAATGGGTGCTCACCCGCGATCTGCCCCAGTGGGGACTCAAGCCACTCGCCCCCGGGGAGAGAGCCCCGTTGATCCGGGCGGTGATCAAAGGTGTGCCCAGTTTCGAACTTCAGTTGGACGTCGGCTGGGACGACGAACCACCGACCGGTCAGCATGCCATGCCGGGGCACCTGATGATCGCGATGAGCGCCGTGCGCGCGATTCCCTACGTCCGCGAGCAGAGCGCGGGGATCGTCTCCGCCCCGGTGTTCGGCGCGATTCAGCTAACCGCTGACGCCGACCGCACGTGAGATGTTGTCGCTGGGCACTGCGTGGAAAACATGTCCGGAGCCATCCGGGAGCACCCGTCTCGCGACCAGATAGTCACTGCCCAGCCACCCCTGGCGGATGAAGCGGCCGAACCGCAAGAATGTCCCGGGTGCGCCGCTGGCCGCCGGAATCAGCTTGACCTGCTCGATCCCCTGTTTGACGCCTCCGCCGGTCAACGGCCGCGCCCCGGCCAGACCCCGGACGATCACCGTAGCCGCATCGTGGGCGAGCCCCGGCATCGAGTGACCCGGCCGTCGGCCGTATCGCGCCTCGAACCGATCGAGAAAGGCTTGCCCCACCGGGTTGCGCTCGTCGTAGCTGTCGAGGCCGATCCAGCCTGCGAGCTGGCGCATCCACTCCGCATTGATGTGCGCCATTTCGAAGGCGGTCGTGGTGTAGCGCGGCGGATCCCAGCCGGCGGCGAGCAACGCATCGGTGAATCCCCAGAGCCCGTGGCCGAATCCGACGTGGACCAGTGCATCCGGTTCTGCCGCTCGCAGCCGGTTGACGACGTCGACCTTGTCCGCCTCCACCTGCGGAATCATCTCCGTCGCCACGACAGTCAAACCCGCCGCCGCGTAGGCCTTCTCGGCAAACGACAGGTATTCCTTGCCGATCAGAGACGCCTCGTACGCGATGGCGATGCGCGACCTGCCGTCGCCCAGCATGACGGCCGCCAGCATCACCGGTTCCTCGGCCATCGAACCGTTGTTCAATGCGAAACACCATTCCCCCAGTGCGCCCTCCGAGCCGGAAAGGGTGATGATCGGCGTCCGCGCCGTTGCGTCGACATGAGGACGCAACGGCACCACGCTGTCGGAGATCCATGGGCCGAAGATGGCCAGGCACCCCTCCCCCACAAGTTCGTCGAACGCCCGTTCCACGGCGTCGTAAGTCCCGTTGGGCAGGCCTATCACGTTGCGCTGGACCAGTTCCACCGGTCGATCGATTCTTCCGGCCGCGAGCGCTTCGTCGATGACGAGCCGGATCGCATCGATGGTGTCGTTGTCGGCGTTGCCCATCGTCGGATAGTCGTTGAGCAAACCGACTTTCAGGGGGGCGACCGAACCGTATGCGCGAACCTCGTTGTCAGCCATGTTCGCAACATACATGATGAAGGTTGCTACGATGTGGCGATGGCCAAGCGGGGCGGCACCGACCACGAGCGACGCGAACGCGGCGACCAGACCCGCCGCGACCTCATCGACGCTGGTCGTGCGTTGTTCGTTGCCCACGGGTACTTCCACACCAGCATCGGGGATCTGGTCACCAGATCCGGGGTGGGCACCCGCGGGGCCTTCTATCACCACTTCAAAGACAAAGCGGAGCTTTTCCGGGCGGTTTTCGAGGAAGTGGAAAGCGACCTCACCCTGAGGGCGCTGGCCTCGCCGCCACCGGGCGCCGATCCCTGGGAGCGGCTCAGCCGTGGCCTGCACAGCTTCCTGGAAGCAGCTCTGGAACCCGAGGTTCAGCGAATCATGCTGCTCGACGGACCGGTAATACTCGGATGGCAGGCGGTGCGCGCAATTCAGGAGCGCAACAGTATCGCGCTGATCCAGGAGAAGGTCGGCGAGGCGATCTCCCAGGGAATCATCGAGGATCAACCTGTCAGCGAACTGACGCACATCCTCGTGGCCGCAGTGGAGGAGGCGGCGCTGCTGGTGGCCCACGCACCGGACCCCGTCGGGGCGCGCCAACGTGCCGCTGGAATCCTCGACCGCCTACTGCTGAGCTTTGCACCGGCAACGCGAAAAGCGCTGCGCCGCTGATGTCTATCCGCCGCCGCGAGATCGTCATCGCCCTCTCGGAAATCAGTATTTTCAGTTTTTGCATACTGTGCCTCTATAGTCTTGATAGCTTTGCCTCTACCCGGCGCAAGGAGCCTCATGCCCCCCTCTGACGAGCGATCCCGAATATCAGACGATCCCTCGATCCGGGTCGCCGTCGTCGGCGCATCGGCCGGCCTCGGCCGGTGCATCGGCATCGGTCTGGCCGCGAAGGGCGCGCGAGTCGCCTTCATGGCCCGTCGGAAGGACCGGCTCGAGAATGCGGCCAAGGAAGCGGGAAACAACGCGGCCGCGGTCGCGTGCGACGTCACCGACGAGAGCAGTTGTCAACGTGCCTTCGCAGAGGTGGCCGACACGTTCGGCGGTTTGGACGCACTCGTGTACACGACCGGGATGGGCGTCTTGGCGCCACTGGCCGACGTGACCGCCGAGCAGTGGGCGCAACTGTTCGCCACCAATGTCACCGGCGCTTCGCTGGTGACCGCTGCCGCTGCACCGCACCTGGCGGCGAACGCCGGGACGGCCGTGTATCTGTCCTCGCTGAGCGCGTCGTACTCCACACCATGGCCGCTGCTGGGTGCCTACGCGGTCAGCAAGGCTGCGCTGGACAAACTCGTCGAGGCGTGGCGAATCGAGCACCCCAATATCGGCTTCACGCGGCTGGCGGTCGGCGACAGCTTCGGCGGCAGCGGCGACTCACAGACAGAGTTCAACAAGACTTGGGATCCCGCCGCGCTGGACACCGCCATCCGATTCTGGATGGAGCACGGCTACATGCAGGGCGGACTCGTTGATGCCGACCACCTCGCCGAGGTGGTCCATTCCGTGCTCCGTTGCGGCAACAGCAGTTTCATCCCCTACTTGACCTTGGCTCCGCGACCGGCGGATGCGGTGAAGGAACTTCGACAGTGGTGAAGGACGTCAACCCGTGACACACGAATCTCGAATGCTCATCGACGGCAAGCTCGTCGAGTCGGAATCAGGACGGCAGTTCGACAACGTCAACCCTGCCACCGAGGAAGTGATGGGCGGTGCGGCAGACGGTACTCGGGCCGACATGGAGCGAGCCGTTGCGGCGGCACGGCACGCCTTCGATCACACGGACTGGTCACGCGACGGTGAGGCCAGAGCTGCCGGGCTCCGGCAGTTGCAGGCTGCACTGGAGGCCGAGCGCGAAGAACTGCGTAGTGAGCTCGTCGCGGAGGTGGGCTGTCCCGTACTGAGCACCTACGGGCCCCAGCTCGACGTCCCCCTCAACGAAGCGTTGACCTGGCCGGCCGACATGATCAGCCAGTTCCCTTGGAAGCGGTCGCTGCCCGACAAGGACGCATTCGGCATGGGAACGCCCGCCGCGCGCGAGGTCTGGAAGGAACCGATCGGGGTCGTCGGTGTCATCGCACCCTGGAATTTCCCGTTCGAGATCATCCTGAACAAGATCGGCCCGATACTGGCGATGGGCAACACGTGCGTGCTCAAGCCGGCTCCGGATACGCCGTGGAACGCCACCCGGATCGGCAGGATCATCGCCGAGAACACCGACATTCCGCCGGGGGTGATCAACATCGTCACCTCCTCGGACCACCTGGCCGGCGAGGTGCTGTCGACCTCACCGCTGGTTGACATGGTTGCCTTCACCGGCTCGACGGCCACCGGTCGCCGGGTGATGCAGGCGGCCGCACAGACGATCAAACCGACGTTCCTGGAACTCGGCGGCAAATCCGTGTATCTGGTGCTCGAAGACGACGGTGATCTCAAGGCCTCGATCGCCGGGAGTGCGTTCATCTCGATGCATGCCGGTCAGGGCTGCGCCATGCCCACCCGCCTGCTGGTGCCGAACTCGCGCTACGAAGAAGCCGTCGAGATCGTGAAGGTCGCGATGGAGCGCAACAAGTACGGCGACCCGACCGATCCGTCCGTGCTGCAGGGCCCCCAGGTGTCCAAGAGGCAGCAGGAACGGGTACTGGGTTACATCGAGAAGGGCAAGCAAGAGGGTGCTCGCCTGGTTACCGGCGGCAGCGTTCCCAAGCACCTGCCCAAGGGTTACTACGTCGAACCCACGGTGTTCGCCGACGTCGACAATCGGATGACCATCGCCCAGGAGGAGATCTTCGGCCCGGTGCTGTCGGTGATCGGTTTCGACGACGACGACGACGCCGTCCGGATTGCCAACGACTCGATCTACGGACTCTCCGGTGTCCTGTTCGCCAGCGACCTGGATCGGGCGAAGGCCGTCGCCGGCCGCATTCGTACCGGCACGCTCGGCATCAACGGCGGCCTCTGGTACGGCGCCGACGCGCCGTTCGGCGGCTACAAACAATCTGGCATCGGACGGCAGTGCGGAATCGAGGGCTTGGAGATCTTCACCGAGACCAAGACCGTCGGCTGGCCGGCCTCCTGACCCCGTAGCCCAATCGAGGAGACATACATGAAATCCAGGGCAGCAGTGCTCCGCGGCGTCGGCATGGACTGGGAGGTCACCGACATCGAGCTCGACGACCCGCGGGCGGGCGAGGTGCTCGTACGGATGGCCTATGCGGGGGTCTGTCACTCCGACGAGCACTTCTACACCGGAGACAGCGTGCCGAGCGCGGACATGGAGGAGATGATGCGGGCGGCCGGCGTACCGGTTCCCGAATGGTTTCCGATGCTCGGCGGGCACGAAGGTTCCGGCATCGTCGAGCGAGTAGGTCCCGAAGTCCATACTCTCGAACCCGGTGATCACGTCGCGGTGTCGTTCTTCCCGGCCTGCGGCAACTGCCGGTGGTGCGCCACCGGACACACCTACCTGTGCGACGTCGGTGCGGACATCTACAGCAAGGACATGACGACCGACCACACCCGCCGCCGCCACGTGTCGGGCCCGGACGGCGTTGAGGACCTGATGGCGATGATGCAGGTCGGCACCTTCTCGGAGTACGTCGTGGCCTCCGAACGCTCGTTGGTCAAGATTCACGACTGGATCCCGCTGGAGGCTGCATCGCTGGTGTCGTGTGGCGTCACAACGGGTTTCGGGTCCGGCTCTGTCGCCGCGGGGACCGAACCGGGCGACACCGTGGTCGTCGTGGGAGTCGGCGGGATCGGCATGAACGCCGTGCAGGGCGCAAAGGTGGCCGGCGCCAAGCACATCGTGGCCGTGGATCCGAACGAATTCAAACGCTCGATCGCCCCGGCCTTCGGTGCCACGCACACGGCGACCGACGCCGGCGCTGCCCTCGAACTGGTGAAGGAACTGACCTGGGGGGTGATGGCCGACCGCGTGGTGTTGACGCCCGGTGTCGTGCCGACCGACATGGTGATGGTCGCAATGATGTTGCTGCGCAAGGGCGGCACCTGCGTGCTCACCGGAATGACCAAGGTGAGCGACATGATGGTGCCGATGAGCCTGCCCGACATGGTCAGCTCCTGCAAGACTCTCAAGGGAGTGCTCTACGGCGGGATGAACCCCCGCGATGCTATGCCCAAGCTGCTGTCGATGTACGAGGCCGGCACCATCAAGCTCGACGAGCTCGTCACGCAGAAGTACAAGCTCGACGACATCAACGAAGCGATGCGGGATCTGCGCGCCGGCAACAACATTCGTGGTGTCATCGCGTTCGAATAGCCACCATGCAGCTATTTCGTCGATGCCGTCTGCGGATCGATCCCGCTCACGCGGGCCTGCGCGATGATCGCGCTGCCGAGCCATCGCTTCAGGAACTGCCGTAATTCGGCAGGCGAGCGGCTCGGGTCGTTGGGAGCGACGAAGAACGACAGCATGGTCCGCAGCGTGAATTCGACCAGATCACGCAGCGCCGCGTCGTCGTAGCCGTAGTGTGCCCAGTCCACGTCGAACAGGGTGATCATCCGCATGCCGAAGTCCTGCGCCAGTTTCGAGGTGACTTCACTTGGGCGGGCAGCCGGACTCGGCGCGGACAGCAGGATCGCCAGGTGCGGGATCGTGACGACGGCGTCGAGGGTGAACATCACCCCTTCGGTCATGGCGTCTGCGGGGTCGTTGATTCCGTGCACATGTGCGGCGAGTTGATCGAGGAATCCGTCAACCGACGCGATCGCGGCGGCGCGCATCAACTCGTCGGCGGTGGAGAAGTAGCGGTACACCGTCTGCCTGATGACCCCGAGCGCCTGGGCGACATCGGCGATCGTGATGGCGGACCCGGTCCGAGCGATCAGATCGACGGCAGCGGCCACGATGCGCTGTGCGGCTTCGGCATCGGTGGCGGGCGGATCACCGCCCCAACCACGGCGTTTGCGTGCCATCGTGGCCCCGACGCTAGCACAGGCGTTGACGTCGGAGCCGAAATACAGTAATCATACATCTAACCGCTACAGCGTATGATTATTGAGGATGGCCGAGGTTCGACCGTGACCGACCTGATAGTCCGCAAACTGCGATTCGCCTTCGCGAGTCACCCCGTCCCCTTCGTGTGGAACGAGGCCAATCCCGCGTTCTCGTCGATGGCGAACGCGGTGTCGTTCCTGGCGATCGGGTTCGAGAAGATGATCGGCAGCATGATCCCCGAGGCGATGCCGTACATCGGAGATCCGGCCGTCGCCGAGGAGGCCGACGCGTTCGTCCGCCAAGAGGGGCAGCACGCGATGGCGCACCGTCAGCACGCCAAGGGGTTGATCAAGGCATATCCGGCGCTGAAGGAGACTCTCGACCACGTCGTCGCCGCGTTCGACGACATGACCGCCAACACGCCCCTGAAGTACCGCCTGGCGTATACGGCCGATCTCGAGGCCACCTTCACCCCGGTGTTCAAGCTGATGCTCGACCACGACGACACACTGTTCGCCCCGGGGGACGACCGGGTCGCATCACTGTTCCTGTGGCACTTCGTCGAAGAGGTCGAGCACCGCAGTTCGGCGCTGACCATCTATGACGCGATCGTCGACGACCCGTGGTACCGGATGCGGGTGGCACCGTCGATCTTCAAGCACGTCATGGGGATCATCCGGCTGGCCTCCGAGGACTTCAACAGGCATGTGCCGCTGTCGGACCGCAAGGTCGATGCGATGTCGACGTTCCGGATCCGCCGGCGCACGAAAGCCCTGCTGCAGCGACTTCCGTTCACCCAGGTGCGTGACGAAGGCCCGTTCGCCGATGCGTTCAGCCACCTCCCCCGCAGGGAGCAACTCGTCGCGCTGTCAGGAATCGTGCGCAGCCAGATCCCCGGGCACGATCCCGGGAATGAACAGCTCCCCGCACTGGCGCAGGAATGGTTCGATCGCTACGACTCCGGCTATGACGTGACCCAGTGGTACACGGCCGACCGAGACGACGAAAGAAGCGCCGCCCGTGTCTGATCTGTGCACTCCGACCTTCGCCGATCTCGCCGCGCGGTTGGGATTCTCGTGTGAGTCCACCGGCGGACTCGTCGAGTTCCGCAATCCGTTCGCACTGGAGAACTGGACGCTGCCGGTTCTCGAACTCACCGTGATCGTCGGTGCCCTCATGGCCCTGGGGTACGCAGTCGTTCGGCTGCGGCGCCACAACGACCCGACCAACATCGTGGTGTGGTTCGGCGCCATCGCCTATCTGCTCATCATCGAGCCGCCCCTGTACTTTCCGACGGCATTCGGGATCGCCGAGCACGTCGACACGATGTTCGCCCACAACGTGTTCACGGTCGAGTTCCTCTGGGGACGGTTGCCGCTCTACATCGTGGCGATTTATCCGATGATGGCGACGGTGGCCTTCGAGATAGTGCGCAGCCTCGGGGTGTTCCGCCGCTACGGAACCGTCATCGGCGCGGTCTGTGTCGGCTTCGTGCACCATGCGTTCTACGAGATCTTCGACCATTTGGGCCCGCAGTTGCGCTGGTGGGAATGGACACTGGACCATCCGATGAACCAGCCGTTCTTCGATTCGGTGCCGTTGCCCAGCGTCGTGGTGTTCGCCGCCCTGTGGCCGATGTCGCTGGCGTTGTGTGTGCAGTTCTTCATAGGCCGACACGTGGACGCGGGCCGGACCTTCTCCGGCGGCCAGATCCTCGGACGCACCATCGCCGTCGGTGTGCTCGCGTCCATCGGCACCGCCGTGCTTCCGCTGCCCGCCACGCTCGCCGGCGGACTGTCGGGCAGCACCACGGTCGCCGGGTTCGTCTACGCAGCAGAACTGGTTGCCATCGTCGTCGTCGCGGTTCCGGTGCTGTGGAACCAGTGGCGCCGCCAGCGCAGCGGAAAGCCCACCACACCAGCACATTCCAATCCGCTGATGTTCGGCTACGCCGTTGTCTACCTGGTCGTCATGGCGGTCCTGTGGGCCACCGGGCTGCCCGCATACTTCGCCGCCATGGCCGGCGTCACGGCGGCCGGTGACCCGATCGGCAGCCTCTGGTACGCGGTGGCGTGTTTTGTCATCGCCGGATTGTGCATCGCTGCGGTTCTCACCACGTCGCCGAAGAACTCCGAGTCGATACCCGAGCAGGCACCGGACCCGGTCAGTAGCTGAGCCCGCTCACGCCTCCGGTGGCTTGACCGCCAGAACAGGCTTCGGGCACTCCAGGATCAGCTTCTGCGCGACGCTGCCGAGCAACAGCTTGCCGACGGGGCTGCGGTGCCGGATGCCGACGACCAGAAGTTGCGCCTCCTCACGACCCATGGCGGCGAGCAACTCGTCGGCGGCGTCGACGCCGACTGGCTGGACGAGTTCGAACTCCACGCCGCACTGCGCCAGCCGTGCCTCGACGTCGTGCACTTCGGGCGCCCCGGCGAACCGGGAGTCGACATAGGACTCCCCGGAGGTCGCGTTGATGACCAACACGCTGGTGTCGCGCAACTTCGCCTCGGCGATGCCGTACTCCAGCGCGGCATGGCCGAAGCTGTCCGCCGTGTACCCGATGACTATCACAGCCGGCCTGCCTTCTGCTTCTGGTCTCTGTCGTCCTCGACGATCAACAGGCTTTCCTCACTGCGGTTCATCAGCTTCAGAATCAACGGCGCCAACAGCAGCAGCGCCATGATCAAGTAGGTGCCGATCGCGACCGGCTCCTTGAACAGCGACACCCAGTCGCCGCCGCCGAGCTGCAGGCTCTGCCGTAGCTGCCGTTCGATGCGCGGCCCCAGGATGACGCCGATGATCAACGGCAACACCGGAAGTCCGAAGCGACGCATCATCAGGCCCATCAGCCCGAACACCAGCAGCAGGACCAGATCCAGTGGTTGCAGGTTCACCGCGAACGCGCCGAGAGCGGCGAAGAACAGGATGCCCGCGTACAGGTACGGTCGCGGTGTGCGCAGCAGCTTGGCCCACACCGGCGCCAGCGGCAGGTTCAGCACCAGCAGCAGGAAGTTGCCGATGAACAGGCTCGCGATCAATGTCCAGATCAGCAGCGGTTCGCTGTCGAACAGCGTCGGGCCGGGCTGGATCCCGTAGGACACGAACGCTGTCAGGATCACCGCCGCGGTCGCGTTGGTCGGCAATCCCAGTGACAGCATCGGCACCAGAGTTCCTGCGGCAGAAGCATTGTTAGCGGCTTCGGGGCCTGCGACGCCCTCGATGGCTCCGTGGCCGAACTCCTCGGGGTGCTTGGTGAGCTTCTTCTCCGTGATGTAGCTCAGGAACGTCGGCAACTCCGCACCACCGGCGGGCAGCGCGCCGAACGGGAACCCGTAGGCGGTGCCGCGCAGCCAAGGCTTCCAGGAGCGCTTCCAGTCCTCCTTGCCCATCCAGGGCCGGCCGACCGGGATGACCTGTGCCGGGCGCCGCCGCAGATGCGCGGCCACCCACAGCGCCTCGCCGAGCGCGAAGACGGCCACCGCGATCACCACGATGTCGATGCCGTCACTGAGCAGCGGGACACCGAAGGTGGCGCGCGGCTGCCCGGTCAGCGAGTCGATGCCGACGACACCGATCGCCAGGCCGAGGAGCAGCGAGATCACCCCGCGCATCTTCGACGACCCCAGAACCGCCGTGACGGCGACCAGCGCAAAGAGCATGATCGCCAGGTAGGACGGCGCGCCGAGGGTGACGGCGAATCGGGAGATCGCGGGTGCGAACGCTGCGAGCATCGTGGTGCCGATGGCGCCGGCGACGAACGACCCGATGGCGGCGGTGGCCAACGCCTGGGCCGCTCGACCGGCCTTTGCCATCTTGTTGCCCTCGAGGGCGGTGATCACCGACGATGACTCCCCCGGTGTGTTGAGCAGAATCGACGTCGTCGACCCGCCGTACATGCCGCCGTAGAAGATGCCCGCGAACATGATGAAAGCCGCGCTCGGGCTGACGTTGTAGGTGATCGGCAGCAGCAGCGCCACCGTCATGGCCGGGCCGATGCCGGGCAGCACACCGACCGCGGTGCCGAGCAGCACGCCGATCACGGCGTACATCAGGTTCGTCGGGGTGGCGGCCTCGGCGAACCCCTGCAGGAGCCAGTCGAAATTCTCCATCTACAGAATCCCATCCAAGATGCCTGCGGGCAGCGGGATTCCGAGCCCGGAGTAGAACGCGTAGAAGCTCGCGAGGGCCAGCACCGCACCGATCGCGATGTTGCGCAGGTAATGCTTGCTGCCCAACACCGTCGCGCATCCGGCGAAGAACAGTGCGCTGGTGATCGCCCAGCCCAACGGGACGACCAGGACGATGAGGCCGACGAACAGACCGACCAGCAGTCCGACCGTGCGCCAGTCGCTCGGCATGTCCGGATCGATGTCCTCGCCCGCGTCGGCCTCGCCCTTGTAGCCCCGCGGTATCGCGACCGCCAGCACGACGGCCATCACCAACAATCCCACCCCGATGGTGATCGGAAAAAACCGTGGCCCAACGGGATCCACCTCGGCGTAGCCGCCGGGCATCGACATGGCGTCGTAGACGAGGAACACGCCCGCGGCGACCATCACCGCGCACACGATGTACTGCGCATAATCGGGCCGCTCGCGGGTGGCGACCGTGGCCGCGTCGTCCATGTCGGTGCTCATACCAGCCCCAGATCCGTCAGGGTCGTCTCGACACGTTCGTCCTGCTCGGTGAGGAAGTCCTCGAACGCCTGTCCGGTCATGAAGGCATCACTCCATCCGTTCTTCACCAACGCCTCTTTCCAGGCCTCTGTGGCGTGCAATTCTTCGAGAATGTCGACCATCGCCCGGCGGTCTTCGTCCGAGATGCCTGGCGGCGCAAGGATTCCCCGCCAGTTGGTGAAGGTGAGATCGATGCCGGCCTCGGTCAGGGTCGGTGCGTCGACGCCCTCCACCCGCTCCTCGCCGGACACGGCGAGGACCCGCACCTGTCCCGACTCGATCTGGTCGACGTATTCACCCAGGCCCGAGGTGCCCGCGGCGATCTTGTTGCCGAGCAGTGCGGTCAGCAGGTCACCGCCGCCGTCGTAGGAGACGAAGTTGACCTTGGTGGGGTCGACGCCGACGGCCCTGGCCGTCTCCATCGGGAACAGATGATCGGGGCCACCGGGACTCGACCCTCCGCCGATCGTGACATTGGCCGGGTCGGCTTTCCACGCCGTGACGAAGTCGTCCACGGTCTGGAACGGCGAATCGGCCGGGACCAGGATCCCCTCCTGCTCCTCGACGATCTTCGCCAGCGCGGTGGCATCCGAGGCGCGAGCTTTCGATCCGTTGGTGTAGGTGGCACCGACGACGCCGAGGCCCATCATCATCATCAAGTTGCCGTTGCCGCGCTCGTTCATCAATCGGGCCATGGCGACCGTGCCGCCGGCCCCGATGACGTTGAACACCTCGACTCGCCCGGTGATCTCTTCGTCTTCCATGATCTTGACCGCGGTTCGCGCGGTGAGGTCGTAGCCGCCGCCCGGACTGTTGGGCACCATCATGCGCAACCTGTGCAAGCCGGTCTCGTCGCCGCGGGTCACCCCGCAGGCCGAGAGCAGCAGCGAAGCGATCACGGCGATGATCGCGCCGACGGTCACGCCGGACACCCGCCCGCCGCCGCTCGATCTGAACATGTCGTCCCCAATCACTTGGATGTGATGCTCAGCAATACTGAACCCCGACCGTGACTCAGGTCACTGATGTGGACGCAAAGGAAGTATTGAACATTAAGAACATCTCGTCGGCGGCGGCCGGTCTGCTGCGGGGACGCAGCCTGGCCGGGCAGTTCCTGGGGTTTCAGCTGGTGGTGGTGGCGGTGGTTCTGGTCGCGGTGGCTGCCGTCTCTGTGGCTCAGTCCACCCGGGAGTTCCGCGAGGTCAGAGGGCAGCGGATGATCGCCGTCGCGGAGAACATGGCGTCGACGCCGATCGTGCGGGATCGCAGTGAGCAGGCTCCGGCCGATCCGTTCGCGGCGCGGACCCTGGCTCCGGAGGTAGACCGGGCGGTGGCACTGTCGGGGGCCACGCTCGCCGAGATCCTCGGACCCGACGGAACGGTGCGCGCGTCCTCGGAACCGGCACGCGTCGGCGCGCGGATGGATCTGGGACCGAGCCGCGCCGACGAGGGCAGAGCCTGGTTCGGCGACGCCGATATCGACGGCACCCACAGCCTCGTCGGTCAGGTGCCGATCCTGTCCGGTGACGGCGACGTCCTGGCCGTGGCCTCGGTCAGTGAGGCCTACCCCTCGGTATGGGACCTGCTCAGCGGCGCCGGCGAACGCCTGCTGATCTACCTGGGATTGGGCGCGGCCCTCGGCATGATCGCATCGTGGCTGCTGTCCCGGCGGATCAAGAAACACACCCGCGGTTTGGAGGTCGCCGAGATCGCGAACCTGGCCGACCACCGGGAGGCCTTGCTGCACAGCATTCGTGAAGGTGTGATCGCAGTGAACAACGACGGTGAGATCACAGTCCTCAACGACAGCGCCCAGGAGCTGCTCGCCGTCACCGACGCGGCGGTGGGGCGCCGGGTGGACAGCGTCGGCCTCGACCCCGCAGTGGTGTCGTTCCTGCTGTCCGACGAGGAGGGCCGTGACGTCGTGATCGCCACCCGGACAAAGCTGTTGGCGTTGAGCCGCCGGGCCGCCACCAGCCAGGGGCAGCGGATCGGCACGGTGACCACGATGCGTGACAGCACCGAGCTCGCAGCTCTACAGGGACAGCTGTCCTCGCACAAGAGCGTGACCGACACGTTGCGCGCGCAGACCCATGAGTTCGCCAACCAACTGCACACGATTTCGGGGTTGGTGCAGCTCGGTGAGTACGATTCTGTCCGTGATCTGGTGGGCACCTTGACACGCCGGCGCGCAGAGATCAGTGATGCGGTCACCCGCCGGATCTCCGATCCTGCGGTGGCGGCCCTGCTGATCGCCAAGACCTCGCTCGCGGCCGAGAGCGGGGTGACACTGGAGTTGGATCACGAATCTCACCTGGCGCCCCTGGACCCGGCCCTGGCCACGGACGTGATCACCCTGCTGGGCAACCTCATCGACAACGCGGTGGAGGTCTCGGTCGGATCCGTGGACGCCAACGTCACCGTGACGATCGAGGATCGGGACGGGCTGGCGATCTCGGTGCGCGATTCGGGACCCGGCGTCCCCGAAGAGTTGCGGGAGGCCATCTTCGCCCGTGGCGTCACCTCGAAGCCGGAGGTGCCCGGCGGCCGGGGCATCGGCCTGGCGCTGGTGCGCCTGGTCACCGCGCAGCACGGCGGCAGTGTCGAGGTCCAGGATGCGCCCGACGGCGGTGCACAGTTCCTGGTGCGGCTGACCCCGTCGGTGGACAGCCATGCGTGACGTGCTGGTCGTGGACGACGACTTCATGGTCGCGGAGATCCACCGCCGCTTCGTCGATCAGGTCGACGGATTCCGCGCCGTCGGAGTGGCCCGTACCGGCGCGGAGGCCCTCACTGCGGCGCGGGAACTACGGCCTGCACTGATCCTGCTCGATGTCTATCTGCCGGACATGACCGGCCTGGACGTGTTGCAGCGGTTACGTTCCACCGGCGACCGCGTGGGCGTCATCATGATCACCGCAGCCCGCGAACTCGACACCGTCAGCGGGGCACTGGACGGCGGCGCGGCCGACTATCTGATCAAACCGTTCGAGTTCACCCAGTTGCAGGCCAAGCTGGCGGCTTTCGCCACCCGCGCGGATGCCCTGGAGACCGCGGGCGGCGCCGACCAGTCGTTGATCGACTCACTTTTTGGCGGCCCGTCGGTGACCAAGACCCTTCCCAAGGGACTCGGTGCGGAGACCGGTGAGCTGGTGATCTCCGCCGTCCGCAACGCCGGTGAGGTATCGGCCGCGGAATGTGCTGAGCTGGTGGGCATCTCGCGGGTGAGCGCGAGACGCTATCTCGAACACTTCCTCAGCACCGGCGCGGTGGAACTCCGTCTGCAGTACGGTGTCGGCCGGCCGGAGCGTCGCTACCGCCCCGGCCGCTGAACCGAACGACGGCCGGCGCAGTCACACCTCGGTGCGGTCGATGATCGTGCCGGTGCCGGTGGCGTCGGCGATGGCCGCTCCCGACGGGTTGGACAGCGTGACCAGGAAGCTCTCGTCGCCTTCGAGCACCGTGTCACCGAACACCACCACGCTGATGGTCTTGCTGGTCTCGCCCGGCGCGAACGTCAGGGCGCCGGCGGCCCCGCCGTAGTCGCCACCGGCCGTCGCCGTGCCGTCCGACGTTGCGTACTGCACCGTCACGGATTCGGCCGAGGGTTCGGCCAACGTCACCACGAAGTTCACCAACACACCTGCGGCCGCCTCGTCGAAGTCGAACTGGATGGACTCCAGGTAGGCCATCTTGTTCTCGTTGACGGTGTTCCAGTCGTCGGCCAGAATGCCGCCGGTATCGGTGGAGTTGGGGTTCCACGACCAGAACGTCCAGGACAGGTCCTCGGTGCCTTCGGCGATGTCGATGGTTCCGTCGTTGTCGAAATCTCCGGAGAGGTAGGAGGTGATCGCCTCGTACCAGATGACGTCCTTGGGGTCGGTGAGCCTGGTGCCGAACTCCCCGAGGTAGATCGGAGCGATGTTCTGCTCGTAGATGTAGCCCCACATCTGCTCGAACTTGTCGGGCAGGGCCTCGCCGAAGTCCGCACTCTGGAACCACGGCTGGTTGTAGACCGAGTTCGGGTAGTCGTGCGGCGAGTAGACGACCCGGTCGGGCACGTCGAGCACGATCGGCCGGTCCTTGACACCCATGAGATTGCCGCCCCACCAATACGACTGGCCCTCGTAGACCGCGACGCCCTCGACGAACATCAGCCAGTTGGGGTTCACGTCGAGGATGGCGTTTCCGGCCCGCTCGGCAGCAGCCGCCCAGTCGTTGACTCCCCCGCCTCCCCAGGTGCCGTTGTGCGGCTCGTTGTGCAGGTCGGCACCGATCACGGTGGGATCGTCTCCGTAACGCTGCGCCAGGAACTGCCAGTCGGCGACCCACTGCGCGTCGGTGTATTGAGCGTTGTACCAGAGGCCGTTCTCGCTGGCACCGGCGCCGGCGTTGCTGCGGTGGTGGTCGAGGATGACGCGCATCCCGATCTCACCGGCGTAGTCGACGATCTTGTCCATGATCTGCAGCGCTGAAAGGCCTGCCAGGTCGGGGTTCTTGTGGAAGTCGATGCCGCTGGGCGCCTTGGTGGTGTGCAGCATCTCGCTGGAGTACGGAAGCCGGATGGTGTTGAAGTCCAGCGCCACCATCTGGTCCATCATCTCCTGGTAGTTGCGGGTCCAAAGTCCGTGCGGGGTGAAGATGTCGCTTTCGAGCCCGAACCAGTTGATGCCGGCGATCTGCACCGGGTTGCCCGCGGAGTCGACGATCTGGTTACCCGAGGTGCTGAACCAACCGGGGGCGACCCCGGTGCCGGGCTCGCCTTCGACCACGGAGGCATCGGAGATGCTCAGCGTCAGGTTCGCGGGATCGGCCACGTCGTCGTTGGTGATGGTGCCGACGGCGGTGCCGTCGGCGACGGTGGCGCCGCTGGGATTCGACAGCGTCAACGTGAAGGTCTCGTCGCCTTCGACGGTGGTGTCACCGGCGATCGCGATCCGGACCTGCTGGGCCAGCACCCCCGGAGCGAAGGTGAGCACCCCGGTGGTCGCGGTGTAGTCCACGCCGGCAGTCGCGGTGCCGTTGGTGGTGGTGTAGGCGACCGTGACTGGGCTGGTCGCTGCCTGCGACAGCGTCACAACGAACGTCATATCACTTGTGCCACTGTCGGATTCGACAGCGGCCGCATCGGCGACCGACACAGTCGGCGGCTGCGTGCCGCCGGCAGGTTGGCCGTTGACCACGAAGTTGGTCGCCGTGGCCGAACCGCCACCCGGGGATGCCTGGAAGCCGAAGCTGACCGTCTGGCCGGCGGCCACCTCGGCGTTGTAGGACTCATTGCGGATGACGTAGTGGTCTCCGACCCGGCTGACGATCTGGGCGTTCCAGATGTTGCTGATCTGCGCCGGGGAGTCGAACTCCACCGTCCAGCCGTCCAGCCCCGAGGGGCCCGCGGTGACGGTGACCGCCCCGGTGAATCCGGATCCCCAGTTGTCGTTCACCACAAAGGTAGCCGATGAGTTCCCGGGAGTCGGGGTGGCCACGTCGTCGTTGGTGATGGTGCCGACGGCGGATCCGTCGGCGATCGTCACCCCGTTGGGGTTCGACAGCGTCAGGGTGAAGGTCTCGTCCGTCTCCACCGCGGTATCCCCCGCGATGACCACGTCGACCTGCTGGGACACCACTCCGGCGGCGAACGTCAGCACCCCGGAGGCAGCAGTGAAATCGCTGCCGGCTGAAGCGGTGCCGTTCGCGGTCGCGTACGCGATGCTCACCGGCGCCGTCGCCGCCTTGTCCAACGTCACCACAAATGTCAGGTTCTTGGTGCCGCTGTCGGACTCGACCACGGCCGCATCGGCGACCGACACCTTCGGCAGCACCGGAGCGGGGTCTTGACCGCCGGTGGGCGCACCGTTGATGACGAAGTCGGTGGCCGTCGCCGTAGCACCTCCCGGGCTTGCCTGGAAGCCGAACTGCACGGTTTGACCAGCGCCGACCTTGGCGTTCCAGGAGGCGTTGCGTACCACGTAGCGGGTGCCGACGTGGCTGACGATCTCGGCGTTCCAGATGTTGCTGATCTGCGCCGGGGAGTCGAATTCCACTGTCCAGCCGTCGATCCCGGCGGAACCTGCGGTCACGGCCACATCGGCGACGAACCCCGAGCCCCAGTCGTCCCGCACGACAAAGGTGACAGACCCCGCACCGGGTGTGGGCGTGGCAGCATCGTCGTCGGTGATGGTGCCGACGGCCGTGCCGTCGGCGATGGTCGCCCCGGTCGGGCTCGACAGCGTCACGACGAACGTCTCGGCGCCCTCGGCCGTGGTGTCCCCCAGAACGTCGACGTGAACCGTCCGTGACGTCACCCCCGGCGCGAACTCGATCGTGCCCGACGCGGCGGCGTAGTCACTTCCGGCCAGCGCCGTGCCGTCCGACGTCACATAGGACACCGTCACCGTTTCGGTCGCCGCCTTGTTCAGCGTCACGACGAACATGAAGTGGGTGTGCTCGCCGTCGCCCTCAACGACCGTCAGATCGGCGATGGAGATCGTCGGCGGCGGGCCGCTGACGACGTTGGTGGTGCCATAGTCGTTGAACACGTTGCCGAAACTTCCGGCGGCGACGTCGAGCCCGGACGCCGACGGGGTGGCCTGACCGAGGCTTCCCGGGTTGTCCCGGGCAACCGACCACATCGAGAGCATGCCGAGGCCGGTGCTTCGGGCGAAGTCCTCGAGCGCCTGCGCATCGGCGACGGTGAACACCTCGGTGGTGACGTCGTTGACGCCGATCATCGGCGTGACACCGAGCTGGTTCCAGCCGAACTGCTGGCCGAACTCGCCGTACAGCGATGTCAGCTGGGCATACGTCGCCTCCGCGGCGTCGATCGCATACGCGCCCATGGTCTTTGCGTTGGGCCCGCTGGTGGGTGCCGCGGATTCGCCGTAGTCCATCGCCATCACGTTGACGCCGTCGAGTTTCACCCCGGCGTTGACCGCCGCTCGCACCACGCTCAGCCCGTCCGCAGTCAGACCGCTGGGCAGCACCGGCAGCGTGTACCAGATCTCCAGATCGGGCCTGGCCTGCTGCAGCAGCGTGAGCGCCTGGCTGCGGAGCGCGACCGACGTCGGGTCCGCCACCGCCGCGCCCTCGATGTCGAAGTCGATGCGGTTGAGCGAGTACGTGTCGGCGATGTCGACGTAGGCGTCGGCGAGTTCCTGGGCCCCGAGCCCCCGGCTGGCGTACCACTGCGCCAGGCTGGTGCCCGACGCGCCGCCCAGCGAGATCATCACGTCACCGCCGGCGGCCTGCAACGCCGCGATGGACTGGTTGATCGCCTGCGCCTGTTCGAAGTCGGAGTCCGGCGCCAGGACCGGCAGGCCGGCCCATGCGAGCTTGCCGTCCGGTGTGGCCTGCAGGAACCCGAGTGTCAGCAGTGACGTACCGCGTTCCTGGGCAATGGCCAGCAGGTCCGGCACCGGCCACCCCGCCATGTCGACGTAGGGCGCGAAATAGGCTTCCCCCCACAGCTCGTCGCCGGGATTGCCGGAGTTGAGACCGGAGCCGAGACCCGTGTCGGCATCGTCGTCGACGATGGTCCCGGCAGCCACGCCGTCGGCGATGGTGGCACCGGTCGGATTGGACAACGTGACCGTGAAGGTCTCGTCAGCCTCGGCGGTGGTGTCCGGCAGCACGTCGACGTGGACCAGCTGTGATGTCACTCCGGGAGTGAACGTGATCGTCCCGGAGGTCGCGGCGTAGTCGCTGCCGGCGATCGCGGTGCCGTCAGAGGTCGCGTACTGCACCGTCACCGTTTCGGTCGACGCCTTGTCCAGTGACACGACGAACATGAAATGGCTGTGCTCACCGTTGCCTTCGGCGACCGCGAGGTCGGAGATCGAGACGGCGGGCGGGGTGGCCGGCGTTGCGTCGACGTCGTCGTTGACGATGGTGCCCGTCCCGGTGCCATCGGCGATCGTCGCGTTGACCGCAGACGAGAGATTCAGCGTGAACTGCTCGTCGAGTTCGACCATGGTGTCGCCGAGCACCGCTACCTGGACCGCTTTCGACGTCTCGCCGGGAGCGAAGGTCAGGGTGCCGACGGTCGGGGTGTAGTCCGAACCTGCGGCGGACGCGGTGACGTTGCTGGTGCTGTAGCTGACCGTCACGGTTTCGGTGGATGTCTGGGACAGGCTGATCGTGAATGTCAGGGGTGTGCTGCCCGCATCGCCTTCGGAGGCACTGGCGTCGCTGATCGACAGACTCGGCGACGAGACCGGTGGCACGGCGTTGTAGATGAGGTTGCGCCACTTCGTGCTCGCGCTCTCGTCGAGCGCGATGATGTTGCTGGTCTTGAGCTCACCGAGGGCGACACCGACGAGCGTGTAGCTCTGGTTGTTGTTGACGATCGCGATGTTGGTCGAGCCGTTGAGCTCCGCGACGTCGAACTCGTGCGCCTTGAACCAGCCGAAGTCGAGCTTGTCGACCGCCGGATCGAAATCGAGCGACGTGCTGGTGCCGTAGTCCCAGGAAATGGTTGTGGTGGTGCCGGTCTCGCCGGCCGGCGGCGTGCCGTTGCCTGCGGTGGTGGGCCAGTTGTCGGTGCCGGCCACCGGCACGCCCTGGGGCAGGACCTGCGAGTCGGGCACCGTGCCGATGCCCAGCTGCAGGTGCAGCCGGTCTTCACGAACCTGCGCGTTGTGGAACACAAAATGGCGGGCAGTGAGTTCGCCAGTGGTGACGCCCTGCAAGATCAGAGCCTGACCGGTGCCGGCGTTGGAGATGACAACGCCTTCCGGAGTGTCGACCATGTAGAGCTGTTCGCGGGTGCCGTAGTGGCGGAAGTCGACGACGTCGCTCGCTGGATCGAAGGCCACCCGGTCGATCTGCCCGATCTCGTGGGAGCGCGCGTAGACGGTGTTGGGCTGGGCGACGACCCCTTGTTCCCACGCCAGCGCACCTGAAAGATCCTGGCGCAGATGGTCGTTGATGACCGGCGTGAAGCTGTCGACGGTGAGCTGGCCGAGCGACACACCTTGGACGATCGCCGTCTCTCCCGACCATGGATTGCGAAAGCCCACACCGTCTGCGGTGTCGACGACGATGAAGTTGTGCACCGAGACGTCACCGAGGTCCAGCTTGTCCTGGGAAGGGTCGAAACCCACGATGTCCGGTCCGGTTGTGGTGACGTGGTAGACGGTGCCGGTCGTGGTCGCGCTGACGGCTGCGGCGGCGAAGAACGTGGATGACTCCGCTGCCGGTGCGAGTTTCTGTTCGGTGACCGCCGACGCCTCGGCGGGGGTCAGTGCCACCGTCACCGGCACCCGGGTTCTGGTGGGACTGGTCGAGATCAGATGAAAACCGACATCACGCACCTGGATGACGAACGAGTCGGTACCGCCCTCGGTCACCAGTTCCGGGTCGGCGGTGTAGGTGAAGTTGCCTGCGCTGTCGACCACGACGCTGCCACGAGAGGGCGCCTCGACCACCGTGTAGGTCAGCGGATCACCCTCGGGGTCCGAGGCATTCAGTGCGCCGGAGACGGTGCCCGTGTCGGTCTGACCGGACAGCGCCAGGGCCGCGGTCGGGCCGTCGTTGGAGAACAGCCTGTCCATCTCGCGGCGGATCGCGCCGAAGACCGCGGTCACGAATTCGAACGAGGGCAGTGGCGCGCCGCCGCTGGAGGCCGCAGGCCCTATCCCCAGGACCGCGAGGAACTTCGACACGATTCCACCCAGACCGGTCGGGACGGCGGCCGATTGCGGGGCTGCCTCGGCCGGTGCGCTCGGAGGCGCCGAATCTGCAACGGCCGCATTCGATTCCTCACCTGCATCGGACTGGACGGCAGCGGTGCCGGTGTCGGGCGGCGCTGAGCGCTGCCCACTCGATGCGGGAGCGTCATCGACAATGCGGACCGGTTCGATGGCCGCCGGGACTGTCACCTCGATCGGGTCGTTGTCAGAGCGCGACCCAGCGACCCGGTCCACGTCGGCCGATGCCGGAGCTTCGGCCGGCGCCTCCGAATCTTCCTGTGCGGCGTCGTCGTCGGTATGGCTAGAGTCCTCGGATTCCGGCAGATCGACGTCGGTGTCCAGGTCCTCTCCGGAACCCGACTCGGCGGCTTCGGCTTCGGCTTCATCGGCGTCGAGTTCGGCTTCGGCTTGAGCGTCGAGTTCGGCTTCGGCTTGAGCGTCGACTTCGGCTTCGGCTTCGGCTTCGGCTTCGGCTTCGGCTTCATCGGCGGCCACATCATCGGCGTCGTCGTCTGACGATGTGCCATCGCTTGAGTCGGCGCGCGTGGTGTCCGCGTCTCGGGTTTCGGTACCCGAGCCTGTGGAGTCGGCACTCGACTCACTGGCGCTGGTGTCATCCGCCGGATCGGCCGCCGCCACTGCAGGAGCTGCCAGCCCGACTCCGAGCGCCACAGCTAATGCTCCAACACGTCCCACAAATCGTCCGTAGCCCATCAGCAACGCACTCCTGTCCAATCCTTGATGCATGAATGCCGCCGCTCGCCACATCTCGTTCCCATCACGGAACAATATTTACGAGCACGAAAGGCAATGAAACACCAGCAGCAGCTGACCGTCAAGGCAATCGACGCCACCAGTCGCGGAAACAGGCACCCAATCGGTCCCGAACCTGAGAGCAAAGCGAACTTTGTCCACGACGTTGACAGTAATAGCTTGTCTAACTGCACTGTCGTGGCGCTGTCAGCAGATGTTGGCTAAGCCCCGCGCGGACGCGTCAGAACGTAGATTGCCAGCCACCGGACGCGCCCTCGTCGTGTCGAAACCGTGAACAAAATGGGTACTCGCGTCCAAAAAAATTACATGGAATTCGGGCGTCAAACTATCCATAGGGCGCAGTATGGTGTTTTGAGGAAAACGGGTTGGCAAACTGATACTCGACAACCCCCGTATAGGTAGGCAAACAATGTAAACGCGGTCCGATGTCGGGCGGAGCGGCGTCAGGCAGCGTCGAAGGTGACGAGGTCGATGCTGAGTTGGCCTTCGATGAGGCTGAGTCGTCGGCGTACTGGTGGTCCGGGTAGTGGTGGGGCGGTGGAGTGGTAGACCGCGCCGGTGGGGGTGCGGTATTCGGCGTGGTGTTCCCCGTCGATATCGGTGGTGCTGACCTGCCAGCCGGGGGCTTCTTTGGCGTAGTTGCAGGCCTCGCAGTCACCGAGGCCGTTGAGTGCGCTGGTCGGGCCGCCGTCACGGACCGGGGTGGCGTGGTCGCAGTGCCGGATCGGGGCATCGCAGTACGGGGTCCGGCAGCGCTGGTCGCGCAGTTGCAGGAATCGTGCCAGCGCTTTGGGGAAGATCCTCGCCCGCGATTCCATCGCCACCAACTGCCCCGAGCTCGGGTGGCGATACAGCCGGCGCAGCGTCGCCTTCACCTTGGTGTCGGTGGCGGCGTCGCCGGTCAGCTTGCACGCCAGCCCGGCCGGGATAGGACCAAACCCGTCCAGCCACGCCGGTTCGGTGTCGTCACCGGCCAGGGTGGTGTCGGCCATCACCATGTTCAATGCCACCGGCACCGGCTTGGTGGCCGGGCGCCCGGTGATCCGCTCATAGGCGGCATCAGCCATCACCTGACCCCGCGACCGCCCATCACAGGTGACGTCGGCTTCCCGCTTCAACGCGGCGTACATCGCGACCCCCTGCGCCACGGGCAGCAGGAACGTCACGTAGGTCATGGTGTCCGGGGCCGGGCGGATCCACACCCCACGATCAGCGGCGGCTTTGGCCGAGCGGGCCACCACCGCCGCCGCATCCAGGCGGGCAGCGATCTTCTTGGCTTCGGCTTCGACCTGGTGATTGCCCCACCCGGACAGACGCGAGGTGTCGGCGCACAGCTCGGCGTCCAACTCCCGGCGATGCTCGATCGACAGGCAGGCCGATTGTTTGACGATCAGGGTGGCCCGCCACTCCGAAAGCACCCCGGATTCCAGCGCGGCCAGGGTGTGCGGCATCTCGTGCACCAACGCCTGAGCGAACCCCAGATGCCGATTCCCGCACGACGGGGACTCCCGACGGGCCAACGCCACCTCCGACGCCAACCCCTTCCCACGCCGCCGCACCGGCACCCCAGCAGCCTGCTCCGCAGCGCGGCGTTTGGCCGCCCACAACGCCGTCACCCTCGCCTGGGCCGCCGCCGCCACCGACTTCAACCGCTCGAGCTGCTCGACCTGCGCGCGCAGCTCAGCCTCACCAGCGGCCACATCCACATCGAACACACGTTCGAACATGAAACCCAAACTACACCACCCCACCGACAGGTCTGGTCAGCCTTCGAGGTCACCTTCGGTCTCGAGCAGTACCTGTCTCAAACCGTCGATGGTCGCCGCATCGGGCTCGGCCCACATCCCCCGATTCGCGGCTTCGAGCAGCCGTTCAGCCATGCCGTGCAGCGCCCAGGGATTGGATTCGTCCATGAACTTGCGGTTCTCCGGGTCGAGGACGTATTCGCCGGCCAGCCGCTCGTACATCCAGTCGGCCATCACCCCGGCGGTGGCGTCGTAGCCGAAGAGGTAGTCGACGGTGGCGGCCATCTCGAACGCGCCCTTGTACCCGTGCCGCCGCATCGCGTTCATCCAACGCGGATTCACCACCCGGGCGCGGAAGACTCGCGTGGTCTCCTCCGACAGCGTCCGGGTCCGCACCGACTCCGGGCGGGTGTTGTCGCCGATGTAGGCGGCCGGGTCCTTGCCCGTCAACGCTCGCACCGTGGCGATCATGCCGCCGTGGTACTGGAAGTAGTCGTCGGAGTCGGCGATGTCGTGCTCGCGGGTATCGGTGTTCTTGGCGGCCACCGCGATCCGGCGGTACGCCCGGTTCATGTCATCGGTGGCGGGGGCGCCGTCCAGCCCGCGCCCATAGGCGAACCCTCCCCACGCGGTGTACACCTGCGCGAGGTCGGCGTCGTCGCGCCAGTTCCGGCTGTCCATGAGCTGCAGCAGACCGGCGCCGTAGGTACCGGGCTTGGAGCCGAAAATTCGTGTGGTGGCTCGTCGCTGGTCGCCGTGCTCGGCGAGATCGACCTCGCTGTGGGCGCGGACGTAGTTCTGCTCGGCAGGCTCGTCGAGGCCCGCGACCAAAGCGACGGCGTCGTCGAGCATGGTGACCACGTGCGGGAAGGCGTCGCGGAAGAAGCCCGAGATCCGGACGGTGACATCGATGCGCGGCCGGCCGAGCTCAGCCAGGGAGATGGTCTCGAGGTCGACGACCCGCCGCGAGGCCTCATCCCACACCGGTCGAACACCCAGTAACGCAAGGACTTCGGCGATGTCATCACCCGAGGTTCGCATCGCCGACGTGCCCCAGACCGAGAGTCCGACCGACTGAGGCCACTGCCCGTGATCGGCGTGGTACCGCTCGAGTAGCGAGTCGGCCAGTGCCACACCGGTTTCCCACGCCAGCCGGGACGGCACCGCCTTCGGGTCTACGGAGTAGAAGTTGCGCCCGGTCGGAAGTACGTTGACCAGACCACGCAGCGGTGAACCCGACGGCCCCGCCTCGATGAAGCGTCCCTCGAGCGCCCGCAGGATCTGGCTGATCTCTCCGTCGGTCTGGCGCAGCCGCGGTACGACCTCCGTTGCGGCGAAGCGCAGCACGGCGGCGACGTCGACGTCGTCCGTGAGCGCCTCGGCCTGCGCGGGATCCCAGCCCGTTTCCTGCAGGGCGGCCACCAGGCCACGCGCCTGCTCCTCGGCGAGGTCGACCGCGCCCCGGATGTCCGAGCCGTCCTCGGCAAGCCCCAGCGCCTGACGCAGACCGGGCACCGACTGCTCGCCGCCGAACAACTGTCGGGCGCGCAGGATCGCCAACACCAGGTCGAGCTCGACGGAACCGTCTGGCGCTTGCCCGAGGATGTGCAGGCCGTCGCGAATCTGCACATCCTTGATCTCGCACAGCCATCCATCGACGTGCAGCAGCATGTCGTCGAAGACATCCTCGTCGGGACGATCCTCCAGTCCCAGGTCGTGATCCATCTTGGCCGCCCGCATCAGCGTCCAGATCTGCTGACGGATCGCGGGCAGCTTCGACGGATCGAGTGTCGAGATGTTCGAGTGCTCGTCGAGGAGCTGCTCGAGCCGGGCGATGTCACCGTAGCTCTCGGCACGGGCCATCGGCGGAATGAGGTGGTCCACGAGGACTGCATGCGCACGACGTTTCGCCTGCGTGCCCTCACCGGGGTCGTTGACCAGGAACGGATAGATCAGCGGCAGGTCGCCGAGCGCGGCATCGGATCCGCATGCCGCAGACATGCCCAGAGTTTTGCCGGGCAGCCACTCGAGGTTGCCGTGCTTGCCGAGGTGCACAACGGCATCAGCACCGAAACCCTTGTCCAGCCAGCGGTATGCCGCGAGATAGTGGTGGCTGGGTGGCAGATCCGGGTCATGGTAGATGGCGACGGGGTTCTCGCCGAAGCCGCGCGGGGGTTGCACGAGTATCACGACGTTTCCCGACAGCATCGCCGCGATGACGATCTCACCGTCAGGGTCGCGGCTGCGGTCGACGAACAGCTCGCCCGGCGGTGGACCCCAGTGCTCGACCATCGCGTCGGTCAACTCGGAGGGCAGCGTGGCGAACCACTCGCGATACTCCTTGGCGGACAACCGGATCGGGTTTCCGACCAGTTGCCCGTCGGTCAGCCAGTCCTGATCCTGCCCGCCACGCTCGATCAGTGCGTGCACCAGCGCATCACCGTCGCCGGCGTCGACTCCAGGCACTTCACCGATGTCGTAGCCGGCCTGCCGCATGGCACGCAGCAGGGCGACCGCGCTTGCGGGAGTGTCCAACCCGACGGCGTTGCCGATGCGCGCGTGCTTGGTGGGGTAGGCGGAGAACACCATCGCCACCCGTTTGTCGGCGGCGGTGATGCGGCGTAGCCGGGCATGCCGCACGGCGAGCCCCGCGACCCGGGCGCAGCGCTCCGGGTCGGGAACGTAGGAGATCAGGCCCTCGTCGTCGATCTCTTTGAACGAGAAGGGAACCGTGACGATGCGACCGTCGAACTCCGGTACGGCCACCTGCGTGGCGACGTCGAGCGGGCTCATCCCGTCGTCATTGGAATGCCAGTCTTTCCGCGACGACGTCAGGCACAACCCCTGCAGGATGGGCACGTCCAGCGCCGCCAGATGCGCGACGTTCCACTGATCGTCGGTGCCTCCCGCGCCGACCGTGGCGGGAATCGCTCCCCCGGCCGCCAGCACAGTGGTGATCAACGCGTCGGCGGTACCGAGCAGTTCCAGAAGTTCGGGCTCCGGGGTGCGCAGCGACGCACAGTAGATCGCGAGCGGACGGCCACCGGCCGCGTCGATCGCATGGCACAACGCGCCGACGTACTCGGTGTTACCGGCTAGGTACTGCGCGCGGTAGAACAGCACCGCGACCGTCGGGCCGTCACCACCGGCGGTGTGGCCGGCAGGACACTCCAGCACACCCCACGTCGGAGTGCTGACCGGAGGCTCGAACCCGACGCCGGTCATCAACACCGTGTCGGACAGGAACGAATGCAGGTTCACCACGTTCTCGATGCCGCCCTGCGCGAAGTACACGTGTGTCTCCAACGCCACGCCGGCCGGGGCTGTCGAGTGGCTCATCAAGTCGGCGTCGGGCGCCTGCTCACCGCTGATCACCACTGCGGGAATGCCCGCCGCAACGACCTGATCGATGCCGTCCTGCCACGCGCGGTACCCACCGAGGATCCGGACCACCACCGCCTGCGCATCGGCGAGCAGCTCGGCGAGCTCACCGTCGACCAGCCGCGACGGGTTGGCCCACCGGTAGGCGGCCCCGGAGGCTCGCGCGGCGATGAGGTCGGTGTCCGAGGTCGACAGCAACAGGATCGTATGGGGGGAACGGCCCTCCGAGGGCAAGTGAGCCACGCTCCATTCGTACCGCATGGTCTACAGGGCGAGGCGACTAACCTGACGGAGGTGACCACGACGGCGATCTCGCGGCGCCGACCGCCCGCAGCTCAGCGGTGCGGGTTCCAGCGGCCGTACCACGTCTGCTTGTAGGGCATTCCGATGGCCGCTACGAGCAGGAATATGACCGCCGCAAAGATGATCGTCGCAAGCATCGTCATTCCTTTCACGAAGCCCGTTGTTTGACACGGGTTCAGTAAGCAAGACGGTACCGCCGGTAACAGCGAGAATGGCCGAGGTGTGCGGCACGGAACCACAGCGTCGATTATGTGACGGCGATCACATTCGTTCAGCGCCGGCGCCGTAATCTGCGGCCGCACAGGGCTGGGTACCGTGGACCGATGGACAGGACCCGGGACGTCGATGCCTGCCCCGGTGCACTGCAGACGCACAGCGCGGCCGACGGGGAGCTGGCGCGAATCCGGTTGCCGGGCGGGATGATCGCCGCCTCCCAGATGGAGGCGGTGGCACAGGCCGCCATCGATTTCGGCTCCTCCACCGTGGAACTCACCTCGCGGGGCAACCTGCAGATCCGGGGGGTCCGGGACACCGCCGCCGTCGCCGCACTGCTCGCCGATGCAGGTCTGCTGCCCTCACCGACCCATGAGCGGGTCCGCAACATCGTGGCCTCACCATTGTCGGGTCGGCATGCAGGTATCTGCGACGTTCGTGGACTCGTCGCCGATCTGGACTCGGCGGTGCAGCAGGATCCGGTGCTGAGCGACCTGCCGGGACGATTCCTGTTCGGGATCGACGACGGACGCGGCGACATCTCCGGTCTCGGAGCCGATGCGGGCATCCACGTCGTTGATGACACCACCGCGGCTCTCCTTCTCGCCGGACGCGACACCGGTGTCCGGCTGACCCTCGCCGACGCCGTCCCCGCTCTCCTCGCCATCGCCGGGGTGTTCACCGAGATCCGCGGAAAGTGCTGGCGGGTGGCCGAACTCGACGACCCGTCGCCGCTGCTCGGCGGCCTGACCCCGACAGCACCGCCCGGCGCGACATGGTCCGCGACCACCCGTCCACCCGTCGGCTGGATCGTGCAGGGCGACGAGCGGATCACCTTGGGTGCGAGCGCACCACTCGGAGTGCTCGACGCCGAACTGGTTCGGTACCTCGCGGCAGTTGACGCGCCGATGGCGATCACGCCGTGGCGTTCGGTGCTGCTCTTCGACCTCGACGCGGGCGTCGCCGACGTGGCGCTGCGGGTGCTCGCCCCCAGAGGGCTGGTGTTCGACGAGAACTCGCCGTGGCTGTCACTGTCGGCGTGCACGGGACGCCCCGGCTGTGAACGCTCGTTGGCCGACGTCCGTGCCGATGCCGCGGCGGCCGCCTTCGACGGGGCTGCCACCGGGGTCCACCGGCACTTCGTCGGCTGCGAACGCGCCTGCGGCAACCCGGGCCACGGTGAGCTCCTGATCGCGACCGGAGACGGCTACCGACCGCGAAGCGCCCACCCGTAGGGTGAGCGGGTGCTCGACTACATCCGCGACGCCGGTGAGATCTATCGACAGTCGTTCGCGATGATCCGCGACGAGGCGGACCTGTCCAGGTTCCCCGGCGATGTCGCGCGGGTGGTCGTCCGGCTGATCCACACCTGCGGCCAGATCGACGTTGCCGAGCACGTGGCCTTCTCCCCCGACGTCGTCACCCGGGCCCACAACGCACTCGCAGGTGGTGCCCCGGTCCTGTGTGACTCCTCGATGGTCGCCGCCGGGATCACCCGGTCGCGGCTACCGGCGGACAACGAGGTGGTGTCGCTGGTCGCCGACCCGAGAGCGCCCCAGCTGGCCGACCGACTCGGCACCACCCGCTCCGCAGCCGGGGTGGACCTGTGGGCCGACCGCCTCGACAACGCGGTACTCGCGATCGGGAACGCACCCACTGCGCTGTTCCGGCTCCTCGAACTCCTCGACGACGGCGCCCCCGTACCGGCGGCGGTGCTCGGCGGCCCGGTCGGGTTCGTCGGCTCGGCCCAGTCGAAACAGGAGCTGATCGACAGCCCGCGGGGGATGTCCTACCTGGTGGTGACCGGTCGGCGCGGTGGCAGCGCGATGGCTGCCGCCGCCGTGAATGCGATTGCGGCCGAAGCCGAATGAGCAGCCGCAGCGGGACACTGGGGACCCTGTGGGGTGTCGGCCTCGGACCCGGCGATCCGGAACTGGTGACCGTCAAGGCAGCCAGGGTCATCGGGTCTGCCGACGTCGTCGCCTACCACAGTGCGCGGCACGGGCGCAGCATCGCCCGGTCGATCGCCGAGCCCTACCTCCGATCCGGCCAGATCGAGGAACACCTGGTGTACCCGGTGACCACCGAGACATCCGACCATCCCGGCGGTTACGCAGGCGCGATGGAGGACTTCTACCGCGAGGCCGCCGAACGCATCGCAGCGCACCTGGCCGCCGGCCGCGACGTCGCCCTGCTGGCCGAGGGTGATCCGCTGTTCTACAGCTCCTACATGCACATGCACACCCGCCTCACCGAACGGTTCGATGCGGTGATCGTTCCCGGCGTGACGTCGGTCAGCGCGGCCTCGGCCGCGGTGGCCACTCCCCTGGTGCAGGGAGACCAGGTGCTGACCATCCTGCCCGGAACGCTGCCCGCCGACGAACTCCAGCGTCGAATCAGCGACACCGACGCCGCCGTCATCCTGAAGCTCGGTCGCTCGTATCCCGCTGTGCGGAAAGCACTTTCAGCCTCCGGACGGCTGGACGAGGCCTATTACGTCGAGCGCGCCAGCACCGAGAGGCAACGCGTGCTGCCGGCCGACGAGGTGGACGACGCGTCGGTTCCGTACTTCGCGCTCGCGATGCTCGCCGGTCGCCAACACACCACCGCGGCCACCGGAAGCGTCGCGGTGGTCGGGTTGGGGCCCGGCGACGTCGAGTGGATGACACCGCAGAGCCGGCACGAGCTGGCCGCCGCCACCGACCTGATCGGTTACGGCCCCTATCTGGACCGCCTCGGGGTACGCGAGGGCCAGCGCAGGCATCCCAGCGACAACACCGACGAACCTGCGCGCGCTCGGCTGGCGTGCGAGTTGGCCGAGCAGGGCCATTCGGTCGCGGTTGTGTCGTCCGGGGATCCCGGGGTGTTCGCGATGGCCACCGCGGTGCTCGAGGAAGCCAAGCAGTGGCCCAGCGTCACGGTGCGGGTGATCCCCGCGATGACGGCCGCTCAGGCAGTCGCCAGCCGGGTGGGCGCACCACTCGGCCACGACTACGCGGTCATCTCGCTGTCCGATCGCCTCAAGCCCTGGGATGTCATCGCGGCGCGTCTGACCGCGGCGGCCACGGCCGACATGGTGCTGGCCATCTACAACCCGGCGTCGAAGACCCGCACCTGGCAGGTCACAGCGATGCGGGACCTTCTGCTCGAACATCGCGACCCCGGCACACCCGTGGTCATCGGCCGCGACGTCGCGGGTCCGGGCGAAACCGTCAGGGTGGTCCGGTTGGCCGACCTCGACCAGGCCGACGTCGACATGAGGTGCCTGCTCATCGTCGGTTCCTCGCAGACGCAGTGGTATTCCGCAGGCGAAGGTGGCATCGACCGGGTGTTCACTCCGCGCTACTACCCGCACATTTGACGCCCGTCGCACATCGTTGACAGTCGTCAGAACTGCGGGTTAATGTCGCGCGTGCAGCGAGGACTACCGGTGCGGTCGCCGACCGACCGGCGCCAGCCACAAAAGAGCGATCTGCGGCGTAGCGCGATCCTGGAGTCGCTGGACCATCACCTGCGCGAATACGGCTTCGACGGCGTCAACATCGCCGATGTCACCAAGCGCGCCGGGGTCACCCGCTCGGCGTTCTACTTCTACTTCGAGAACAAGGCCGCTGCCGTGGCCGCGCTGCTGGAGCCGATGTACGACGACGGTTTCGTCGCCAGTGACATACTGACCGGAACCGCGGAGCCGCCGCGATGGCGGATTCGCGCAATGGTGGAGGCGCTGCTCGACACCGTCGAGCACCATCGCTACCTGTTGCAGGCGATGCTCGACGCCAGGACCACCAACCCGGCGATCCGTCAGGTGTGGGACGACGCCCGGGAAACGTTCGTCCCCGCCGTCGCGGCGATGATCACCGCCGAGCGGGATGGCGGACGCGCACCCGACGGCCCACCGGCGGAGGTGATCGCCGCCATGCTGCTGGAGTTCAACGACCGACTGCTCGAGCGCTACACGATCGGCGGCAGGCTCAGCCGACAACAGCTCAGCGAGGGCGCCGAAGCCGTCTGGTTGCGCACGATCTACGGCCACGTCGATGTGACGGGGCAAGCGCGGACTTCCGCAGACCAGAAGAGGGCCACATCGTGACCATCCCCCGTAATCCGGCCGACATTACCCCCGACTGGCTGGGCTCGGTGCTGGGCGCCGACGTCTGCGGTGTCGAGGTCACGGCCATCGGTACCGGGCAGACCGGTGCCACCTACCGGGTCAGCGCCACCTATGCCGACGCCGCCGGATCGGCGGGGCCGCCGCCGGCCACCTTCGCCGTGAAGCTCCCCGCCCAGGATGACGCTGTGCGCGAGCGGGTGGCGCTCGGGTACCTCTCCGAGGTCGAGTTCTACTCGGCGATCACCGCCAACGTCGCGATCCCGGTGCCGGGTTGCTTCCACAGCGAGATCTCCTCCGATGGAGCAGATTTCGTGCTCCTACTGGCCGACATGGCACCCGCCGTCCAAGGCGACCAGATCGCCGGCTGCAGCCACGCCGAGGCGACGCTGGCCGTCGAGGCACTCGCCGGTCTGCACGGACCGAGCTGGGGTGACCGGCGCTGGTTCGACCTGCCGTCGATCGTCATGCCCAAGCCCGGAGACGCCGACGCCGCCAAGGGACTCGGCGACATCGCCGTCATGGCCGCAGACATCACACTGGACAAACTCGGCGGCTCGGTCAGCGACGAGGATCGCAACACCCTGACCACCGCGATGAGCCTGGTGACACCGTGGCTGCTCGCGGAGCCGGACCGGTTCTCGCTGATGCACGGCGACTACCGACTCGACAACCTGCTGTTCGATCCGGATCGGACCCGTGTCACCGTCGTCGACTGGCAGACCGTCGGACTCGGTCTGCCGGCCCGCGACCTGGCGTACTTCACGGCGACGAGCCTGTTGCCCGAGGTCCGGCCGACGGTCGAGCGCGACCTGGTCGAGCGTTACCACGCAGCGCTGCTCGGCTACGGCGTGACCGACTACGACAGCGAAACATGCTGGAACGACTACCGTCTCGGGGTCCTGCAGGCGCCACTGCTCACCAGCCTGGGTTACGCGTTCGCCTCGTCCACCGAGCGTGGCGACGAGATGATCCTGACGATGCTGCACCGCGGATGCCGTGCGATCCGCGAACTCGGGGCGATCGAGCTGATCAGGTCCTATCAGTCGGCTTGATCGCCGACCACTGGGTCACCGGCATCGCCGCGCGCCAGCCGGTGAACGAACCGACCGGTTCGCCGCGGTAGTGCTGGAACCGCCGCAGCTCGCCGCCGACACGGGAAAACCACTGCGCCAGTATCGATTCGGACTCCACGGTCACCGCGTTGGCGACCAGCCGTCCCCCGGCGGGGAGCTTCGCCCAGCACGCGTCGATCAGGCCTGGCTGACTGACTCCGCCGCCGACGAAGATCACCGTGGGCAGCTCAGCGGATTCGAACGACTCCGGTGCGCCCGCCGCTGTGTTCACGGGTACACCGAATGCGGCGGCGTTGAGGACGATTCGGGAACGGCGGGTGTCGTCGCGTTCGAATGCCAGGGCACGACAACCCGGTCCGCTGCGGCACCACTCGATCGCGATGCTTCCCGAGCCGGCCCCGACGTCCCACAGCAGCTCTCCCGGCCGTGGCGCCAGCGCCGCCAGCGTGGCCGCGCGGATGGCCTGCTTGGTGAGCTGCCCGTCGTGGGCGAACATGTCGTCGGGCAGTGTCGCGTACCGACGGTCGTCGGGCAGGTACTTCACCGCCATCACGTTGAGGTCGTCCACATCGCCCGGCGGCCGATTCGCCCACTCCCGTGCCGTCGACGTGCGTCTCAGTTCCCTCGGACCTCCGAGCTGCTCGAGCACGGTCAGCTCCGAGTCACCGCGCCCGGAGTCGGTCAGCAGCCCTGCCAGCGCCCCCGGACTCGACCGGTCGCGGGACAGCACCACGGCCTGGCCGCCGCGCCGCACCGCGCGGGACGGATCTGAGGTCACGAGGCTGATCACCTCGGTGTCCTGCACCGACCATCCGACGCGTGAGCACGCCAGCGTCACCGACGACACGTGCGGGAGCACCGCGACCCGTTCGGCGCCGTACTCCCGGATCAACGTGCTCCCGACACCGTGCAGCAGCGGATCTCCGCTGGCGACCACATGGACATCCGCGTCGACATCCTTGAGCAGGGTGCGCAGCGCGGGCAGCATCGGCGACGGCCAGGGCCGCCTGACCGCCGACACACTGCCGTCGAGCAGGTCGAGTTGGCGCGGCGAGCCGTAGACCACCGTCGCCCTGGCCAGTTCGGCGCGCGACCCGGGAGCCAGCCCGGACATGCCGTCGGCGCCGATGCCGACCACGACGATCATCGCGGCCCTCTGCTCTTCGCGCGAGCGCTCATCGCCGCCCTCTGCTCTTCGCGCGAGCGCTCATCGCCGCAACCTGCGCCACATCCACTGCGGCAACATCTTCATCCCGAGAAACACCGGCTTGAGTATCCACGGCACCCACACCGTGCACCGGCCCCTGGCCAGCGCACGCACCGTCGCGTCGGCAACCTGCTCCGGCGTGCTGGAGAACGGCGCAGGCGTCATGCCCTGTGTCATCCGCCCGACGACGAAACCGGGCCGCACCAGCAGCAACCGCACCTGCGAACCGTGCAGCGCGTCGGACAACCCGCTGCAGAACCCGTCGAGGCCGGCCTTGGCCGACCCGTACACGTAGTTCGCCCGTCGTACTCGGACCCCGGCGACCGAGGAGAACGCCACGATGGCCGCTCCCCGGTCTGTGACCACCGACCTCATCGTGTCCGCCAGCACCGTGAGCAGGCTGACCTGTGCCACATAGTCGGTGTGCGCGATGGCGGCCGCGTGCCCGGCATCCCTCTCGGCGCGGGCTTGATCACCGAGGATCCCGAACGCCAGCACGGCGGTGCCGATGGGGCCGTGCTCGGCGACGATCCCGTCGACCACGCTGCGGTGCGACTCGAGGTCGTCGGCGTCGAACGCCACCGTGTGCACGGCTGTGGCTCCGGCCTGCGCAAGCACCGCGGTCTGCGCGTCGAGGTCGTCGGGCCGGCGCGCGGCCAGCACCACAGTGGCGCCCGGAGCCAGCCGACGCGCCACCTCGACACCGATCTCGCTGCGGCCCCCGAAGACGACGAGCAGCCCCCCAGACGTGTCCTTCACGTAACTGATTATGTCCTGCGCTAGCGTGGTCACCGATGGCTACACCGGGCCGCAAGGCAACCACTCGGCTGACCAACGACGCGCTGGCGTTCCTGACCGAACGCCACCTGGCCATGCTGACGACGTTGCGGTCGGACCAGTCCCCGCACGTGGTGGCGGTCGGGTTCACGTTCGATCCCAAGACCCACATCGCGCGGGTCATCACCTCCGGCGGTTCGCAGAAAGCGGTCAATGCCGACCAGCGCGGCGTGGCCGTGCTCAGCCAGGTCGACGGCGCCCGCTGGCTGTCCCTGGAGGGCAAGGCCACGGTGCACACCGACATCGACGCCGTCCGCGACGCCGAACTGCGTTACGCCCAGCGCTACCGCACCCCCCGTCCCAACCCGAAACGTGTGGTGATCGAAGTGCGGGTGGAACGAGTGCTGGGATCGTCGACCCTGCTCGACCGCAGCGAACAGTGAGCCCGGTCAGGACACCGGAACCACAACAAGCTCGTGCGGTCGGTTGTTCACCGACAACGCCCCGTCAGCCGTGACGATCACGATGTCCTCGATGCGCGCCCCCCACTGCCCCGGAAAGTAGACGCCCGGCTCGACCGAGAACGCCATCCCCTCCTGTAGCGGCAGCGAGTTGCCCGCCACGATGTAGGGCTCCTCATGCACCGACAAGCCGATGCCGTGCCCGGTGCGGTGCACAAACGCCTCTGCCAGACCCTCCGCGGCCAGCACGTCACGGGCGGCAGCGTCGATCTGCTCGGCGGTGACCCCAGGCCGGACGGCGTCGACCGCGGCGCGCTGCGCCCGCTGCAAGACCGCATACCGGCGGGCGACCTCGGGATCGGGTTCGCCGAGACTGTAGGTCCGGGTGGAGTCGGAGTTGTAACCCGGCTCGTACGGCCCCCCGATGTCGACCACGACGATGTCCCCGGCTCGGAGTTCGCGGTCAGAGCACTCGTGGTGCGGGTCCGCACCGTGCGGACCCGATCCGACGATGATGAATGCGACCTCTGAATGCCCCTCGGCGACAATGGCTTCGGCGATGTCTGCGGCTACGTCCGCCTCGGTGCGCCCCGGAACCAGGAACTCCGGCACCCGTGCGTGTACCCGGTCGATCGCAGCGCCGGCCTTGCGCAGTGCGTCGACCTCCGCGGGATCCTTCACCATCCTCATGGTGCGCAGCACCTCGGTGGCCAACACCGGGACCACCCCCAGCACGTCGGCCAGCGGCAGCAGGTGCAGCGCGGGCATCGCGTCGGTGACCGCGACGGAGACGGGGCCACCGCCGAGTGCCTGCGCCACCAACGAATACGGATCCTCACCGTCTACCCAGTCGCGCACCGTGACCCCGAGTTCGGGTACCGCGGATTCCTGCAGTGACGCCAGTTCCAGGCGCGGCACGACGATCGTCGGGTCCCCGCTCGCCGGCAGCACCAGAGCGGTCAGCCGCTCGAAGGTCTGGGCCCGCGATCCGACGAGATACCGCAGGTCGTACCCGGGCGTGATCACCAGGCCGGTCAAGCCGGCGGCAGCGGCGGCGCGGGCTGCGTCGGCCATGCGCCGGGCGTAAACGTCTGAGCTGAAACGACCTTGCGTCATACCGTTCAGGCTAAACCGTCGGCGGCGGCGACTGCTCGCGCGGGAAACCGCGAAACCTCCGCCTGGCAGGATGACCGCATGAATGATGCTCCCCTGTTGCTGCTCGACGGTGCCAGCATGTGGTTCCGGTCGTACTTCGGGGTCCCGTCGTCGATCACCGCGCCGGACGGACGACCGGTCAACGCCCTGCGGGGTTTCCTCGACGCCGTCGCGACGCTGATCACCAGGGAACGACCCCAGCGGCTGGTGGTGTGCCGGGACGACGACTGGCGCCCGCAGTGGCGGGTCGACCTGGTCCCGTCGTACAAGGCGCACCGGGTGGCATTCCCAGCCGACCCGGCGACCCCCGACGAGCCAGATGTCGAGGAGGTGCCCGACGAGCTGACCCCGCAGGTGGACATGATCATGGAGATCCTCGACGCGTTCGGGATCGCGACCGCGGGAGCGCCGCAGGCCGAGGCCGACGACGTGCTGGGCACCCTCGCCGAGCGGGAGCGACACCACCCGGTGGTGGTGGTCAGCGGGGACCGCGACCTGCTACAGCTGGTGCGCGACGAGCCGGTTCCGGTCCGCGTGTTGTACCTCGGGCGCGGCTTGGCCAAGGCGGTCACCTACGGACCCGACGAGGTCGCACAGACCTACGGGGTGCCCGTCGAACGGGCGGGCCCGGCATATGCCGAGTTGGCGCTGTTGCGCGGAGACCCGTCCGACGGGCTGCCCGGTGTGGCGGGCATCGGTGAGAAGACCGCGGCGACGCTTCTGGGGCAGCACGGGTCGCTGGAACGGATCCTGGCGGCCGCCGCCGACCCGGCCTCCAAGCTGGCCAAGGCGCACCGCACCAAACTGCGGGCCGCCGAGGATTACATCGCCAGGGCCGAACCCGTGGTGCGGGTCGCGACCGACGCCGAGGTCACGATGAGCACGACGACCGATGTGCTGCCCCTGGTGGCCGCGCATCCGCGCAGAGTCGCCGAACTCGCCCAGCGCTACGGCGTGTCGTCGTCGATCGGGCGGCTGCAGAAGGCCCTCGACGGGCTTCCCGGCTGACCCGAACGGGCTAGCGCGGACGCCCGACCTCGTAGGTTCCGTTGTCGTCCTGGAACGTCACCGTCACCTGACGCTTGGTGCCGTCGATGCTGACCTCACAGGTGAAGGTGTCACCCTTCTTCACCGTGGGACTCACGCCGTCATTGCACCTGACGTCATTGACGTTGGTGGCGCCGTAGCCGTTGGTCTCGTCGGTGAGGATCTGCTCGACGCCGTTCTGCGCTGCGTCGATGTCCAGCGTGGTCGTCACGAAGAAGCCGGGCTTCCAGAAGCCGAGCACCAGCACCACCGCGACGACGACCACTGCGAGCAGGCCCACGACACCGCCGATGACGGCCATCGAGCGCTTCGACCCGTCCTCGCCGCCGGGGGCGGGGTAACCCCCGGGCGGGTACTGGCCGTACTGGCCGGGCTGTTGCCCGTACTGGCCGGGCTGCTGACCGTAACCCGGCGGCTGACCGTACTGCTGGCCGTACTGGCCAGGCTGACCGTACTGTCCGGGCGGGGGGTAACCGCCCTGGCCGTACTCAGGTGGCTGCTGGCCGTACTGCTCGCCCTGCGGGTACTGCGGCGGGTACGCCGGCGGCGGCTGGGTGGGCTGCTGGTACTGCGGATACTGCTGCGGCGTGTACGCCGGCGGCTGCCAGGACGGCGGCTGCTCGCCGCCCGGGGCTTGCGGCTGCTCCGAGCCCGAAGGCGGCTGCCATCCCTGATTGCCGGCCGAGNCGGCCGGCGATTCCTCGCCCGGCCCAGGCTGCTGACCCTGCCACGGCTGCGTCGGGTCAGATCCCTGCGGTCCGCTCATTTCTCTCCTTGCTCGTCCGCGACTGATATGCCGGTTTCTGGCCTGCTGGGCACACCCTACCCCGCATCAACAGCTACGACGCCGCGCCGAACGTCGTTGATCGCGCGTTTCGCGGTCGTCCGCAACGCCGCTGACGGAGCCGCATTACGGACCTGGTCGGCCAGGTCCAGCACCTGGCGGCACCACCTGACGAAGTCGCCCGCAGACATCGAGGTTCCGGCGCCCGAACTGCCGGCGGCGTCCAACGCGGAGGCGAGGTCGCCGGTGCTCGCCCACCGGTGGATGGCGGCGACGAAACCGGCGTCGGGTTCGCGGCTCTGGCTGATCCGGTGCCGTTGCTCGTCGGCGCGCAGCTCAGTCCACAGCCTGCGGGTCTGGTTCAGCGCACGGCGCAGCCGGCCGGTGGGCACATCGTGCCCGTCCGCCGCGCCGTACCCGTCGCGCCGCGACTCGTAGAGCACAGACGAAAGCGCCGCGGCGAGCTCGGCGGCATCGAGCCCCTCCCAGACTCCGGCGCGCAGACACTCGGCCACCAGCAGATCACTCTCGCTGTAGATCCGGGCCAGCAGCCGGCCGTCGTCGGTCACCACGGGGTCCGCCGCAGCCGCCTCGCCTTCCGGCGTGTCGGCCTCGGCCCCCGTGGTCTGGTCGACTCCGTCGACGGCGATGAATCCGCGCTCGGTGAGCAATACGACGATCCGGTCGAAGGTCTGCGCCAACGAGTTGGTGGCCGCCGCGATCTTCTTGCGCAATTGCTCGTTGTCACGCTCGATCTTGAGATACCGCTCGGCGAGGCGCGCCTTGTCCTCCCGGTCGGGCAGCTGGTGCGCCCGATGCGCCCGCACCCGCTCCCGCAGGGAAGCCAGCTCGGGGTCGATGTCGCGCTCGGGAGGCGGCCCGCTGCGGCGGCCACGCGCCGACGGCGCATCCTTGCCTGCGGCCGCCGACCGCAGGGCCGACGCAATGTCGCGGCGGGCCCGCGGATTGCGGTGCTCAACCCGTTTGGGCAATGACATCGTCCCCATCGGAGCTGACGCCCCCGAGTAGTCCGCCGACGAGATCCGGCCCGCCCAACGGTGTTCGGAGAGCACCAGCGGCCGTGGATCCTCGTCGTCACGTGCGGGCTCGAGCACCACGGCCAGGCCGCTGCGCCGTCCGTGGGTGATGGTGATGATGTCGCCGCGGCGCAGCGCGGTCAGCGCGTCGTTGGCGGCCTGGCGCCGCTGCAGCCGCGAAGCCCGCGACTGCGCACGCTCACGCTCGGAGATCTGGGCCCGCAGCCGCACATAGTCGAGGATCGCCGCGTCACGCCCGCCGAGCTGGGTTGCCAGTTCAGCGAGCAGCCGCTCGCCGCGTTCAACACCACGGACCAATCCCACCACCGATCGGTCGGTCTGGTACTGCGCGAAGGACCTCTCCAGCAGCCGGTGCGCCTGTTCGGGTCCCAGCTGGTGCACCAGGTTGATGGTCATGTTGTAGGTCGGGGCGAACGAACTTCGCAGCGGGAACGTCCGGGTCGACGCCAGGCCCGCCACCTCGGCCGGGTCGACGTCCGGATTCCACAACACCACCGCGTGACCTTCGACGTCGATACCGCGGCGTCCCGCGCGACCCGTGAGTTGGGTGTACTCCCCCGGGGTCAACGGCATGTGCTGCTCGCCGTTGAACTTCACCAGCCGCTCGAGCACCACGGTGCGGGCGGGCATGTTGATCCCCAGAGCCAGTGTCTCCGTTGCGAACACCGCCTTGACCAGGCCCGCGGTGAACAGCTCCTCCACGGTGTGGCGGAACGTCGGCAACATGCCGGCGTGGTGGGCGGCCAGGCCACGAAGCAGCGCCTCGCGCCATTCGTGGAAGTCGAGCACGACCAGATCGGAGTCGTTGAGGTCGGCGGTGCGACGGTCCACGATCTCGGCGATCCGGCTCCGCTCCTCCTCGGTGGTCAACCTTAACGACGAACGTAGGCACTGCTTGACCGCGGCATCACAGCCTGCCCTGGAAAAGATGAACGTGATGGCCGGCAGCAGGCCGCCGCCGGCGAGGACGCCGATCACCTCCGGCCGCCCCGGCGTGCGGTACAGGCTCGGCCGACTCGTCCGGCCACGACCCCGCGGCTGCCAGTCGGCCAGCCGGTCGGCCTCGCGCCGATGTGAGATGTGGCGCAACAGTTCCGGGTCGACCAACAGGTCCCGTCCGGCCTTCGCCGGACCGGAGGATCGGTAGTCGAACAGGTCCAGAAGCCGCTTGCCGACCATCACGTGCTGCCACAGCGGCACCGGACGGTGTTCGTCGACCACCACCGTGGTGTCGCCCCGCACGGTCTGGATCCAGCCGCCGAACTCCTCGGCGTTACTCACCGTCGCCGACAGGCTCACCAGGCGCACGTCCTCGGGCAGATGCAGGATCACCTCCTCCCAGACCGCGCCGCGCATGCGGTCAGCCAGGAAGTGCACCTCGTCCATCACGACGAAGGAAAGACCTTGCAACGTAGGTGAATCCGCGTAGAGCATGTTGCGAAGCACTTCGGTGGTCATCACCACGACGTCGGCGTCGCCGTTGATCGCCTGGTCGCCGGTGAGCAGACCGATGCGCTGCGGGCCGTACCGGCGCACCAGGTCGGTGTGCTTCTGGTTGCTCAGCGCCTTGATCGGCGTGGTGTAGAAGCACTTCCGTCCTGCTGCCAGCGCGAGGTGCACCGCGAACTCGCCGACGACCGTCTTGCCCGCCCCGGTGGGCGCACAGACCAGCACCCCGTGGCCCTGCGCGAGCGCCTCACAAGCACGACGCTGGAAACCGTCCAGCTCGAACGGCAGGAGGGAGACGAACTCGGCGACCTCAGGGAGGTCTCCGACCGACGGCTCAGGTCGCGTCGTCATCAACTACGAGCCGCGACGGGGTGGGCACGGCCGATGGCGCTTCGATGGTCTCGGCGGGGCCGATCGGCGCCGCCTCGTCGTCGGCGACCTCCGCGAGCCGGGCACGCCGCGCCTTGCGCCGGTCGTTGAGCCGGGCCACCTGGATGGCCAGTTCCAGCAGCAGGGTCAGCGCCAGCGCCAGCGCCAGCATCGAGAACGGATCCGAGCCCGGGGTGAAGAACGCCGCGAAGACGAACAGCCCCATGATCAGTCCCCGACGCCAGGCCTTGAGCCGCTCGTAGGTGAGCACACCGACGAGGTTGAGCATGATGATCAGCAGTGGGAACTCGAAGCTGATGCCGAACACCAGCAGCAGGTTGATCAGAAAGCCGAAGTACTGGTCGCCCGACAGCGCGGTCACCTGGACGTCACTGCCGACCGTCAACAGGAAATCCAACGCCGTCGACAGCACCACATAGGCCAGCACTGCGCCTGCGACGAACAGCAGTGCCCCGATCGTCACGAAGACGGCGCCGAAGCGGCGCTCATTGCGGTAGAGCCCGGGGGTGATGAACGCCCACAGGTGGTACAGCCACACCGGGCAGGCCAGCACCAGACCGGCTGTCAGCGCCACCTTCAGCCTCAACATGAACTGGTCGAACGGCCCTGTGGCCAGCAGGCGGCACTCGCCGTCGGGCGTGATGTTCGCCCGTGCGGATTCCGGCAGGGCACAGTACGGCCCGCGCAGCCAGTCACCGAGGCTGGGCATCCCGAAAATGCCGTGGGTGTACCAGAGGAACCCCAGGATCGTCGTCACCACGACCGCCAGCGCGGCCATCACCAGCCTGCCGCGCAGTTCGGTGAGGTGCTCGACCAGCGACATCGTTCCGTCGGGGTTGGCCCGGGAACGTCGCTTACGCGGGTCGAGCTTCTTGAGGAGTCCGGGAATTTGCACGGAGGTGGCCTAGGTGCTGCTCACAGGCGCGCAGTCACGTCGCGGACGCTGGGTCCGCGACCGGCATGACTGGTCAGGCTGTGCGCTTGTCCGACGACGGGTCAGGTGCTGCCTGGGTCGAGGTGCCGCCCGGGCGTTCTGCCGGGTCCTGGACCCGTTCCGAAGAGATCTGCGACGGTGCATCCGGCTTGGAGTCCGCCTGCATCTCCTTGATCTCGGACTTGAAGATGCGCATCGACTTGCCCAGGGAGCGCGCCGCGTCCGGGAGCTTCTTGGCACCGAAGAGCAGCACGAACACGGCGATGACGATGACCCAGTGCCAGGGTTGTAGACCACCCAATTTGCTTACCTCCAGACGTCTGGGCCGAGTCTACTCGTTTGACGACTCCGTGCCGACTCGATACGCATCCAGTGCGGCGGCGGCGGACCGTCGGACCAGCTCGGCCAATTGCTGCGGCTCGCGTACCCGCACCGCCGAGCCGAATCCCAGGACGAAGCGCGCCATCCACTCGTCGGAGGCGTAGGTCATCGCAGCCTCGCAGGAGCCGTCGGGGAACTCCCGCAGCACCCGCAACGGGTAGTAGTCGAACATCCACGACGCCGAACGGTCGACCAGCAGCGTCGCCGTGGGCAGGGAGGGATCGGCGGTGTCGGGATCGAACAGCGAGGTGTCCGGGCCTGCCTGCACCGCAGGCGGCGGCGGCACCGAGGGCTCGTCGAGGACCCTCGCGTCGACGATCCGGTCCAGCCGGAACAGCCGGACGCCCTCGGCCGACCGGCACCACGCCTCCAGGTAACTGTGGTCGGCGACGAGAACGATGCGGATCGGGTCGACGACGCGGCTCGAGAGCGCGTCGTGTGACGCCGAGTAGTACTCGATGGCCAGCGCCCGGTCGGTGCGCACCGCGGTTCGCACCGACGCCGACGCCTCGCTCTCGATCGGCGCCCGCTCATCGACGGCGGCGCCCTCGTCCTCGTGACCGGCTTTGCCCGTCGCGGACTCGATTTTGGCGATCGCGCTGCGCGCCGCTTCCGGATCGACCATCCCGGGCACGTCGAGCAGCGCCCGCAGCGCCACCAGCACACCGGTGGCCTCCGGCGAGGTCAGTCGCAACGGATGGTCGATACCGGCGGTGAAGGTGACCTCGATGGTGTCGCCGGAGAACTCGAAGTCGATCAGATCACCCGGCCCGTAACCGGGCAGGCCGCACATCCACAACTGGTTGAGATCGTCGCGCAACTGTTTGACGCTGACACCGAGGTCCGCGGCCGCCTCCGTGTAGGTGATCTTCGGATTGGCCTGGAAGTACGGCACCATGTTCAGCAGCCGAACCAGCCGCGTGCTGACGGCGGTCATGCGCGATCCGCCTTCGCTACTCGCTTCGCGGTCACGCGCGATCCGCCTTCGCTACTCGCTTGGCGGTCATGCGCGATCCGCCTTCGCTACTCGCTTGGCGGTCATGCGCGATCCGCCAGCCCGCTGGCCTGGGCTTCCAGCCGCGCCATCACGTCGTCGCGCAGCGACGCCGGTTCCAGCGCCACCGCATCGGCTCCATAGCTGGCGATCTCCCGCGCCACCCGGTCGAACATGTCGATGTCCAAGTCGATCTCCTCCCCCGCGCGCCCGGCCAGGGTTCTCCGGCCGACGATGATAGCCCGCCGGCGGAGCGCCGTTGCCCGGCCGTCGGCGACCCAGACCCTGGCCTGTCCAGCCGTCGGCCAATCACCGACCACCCTGTCGACGATCTCCCGCAAGTTCAGACCCGCAGGCCTGCGGACCGCGCCTGGTTCGCCGATCGGGGTCACCTGCGCGCCGATCCGTGAGAGCCGGAAGGTGCGCACCGCGTCGCGGTCCCGGTCGTGGCCGACCAGATACCAGCGTCCCCTGTCGGTGACCACACCCCAGGGTTCGACGGTTCGGGTGACGTACGGTTCGGTGCGCGACGGCCGGTGCGGGAACTGCACGATGTGACCGGAATCGATGGCGGACAACAGGATTCCGAGGACCTCCTCGGAACCCCGCAGACCGGGCATAGCCGCGGTCGAGGTGATCGCGACGTCGTCGTGCGCCGCGTCGATGTCCACCCCGGCCGCGCGCAACTTCAGCAGCGCGCCCTGGGTGGCGGTGATGAGTTCGGGTGACTCCCACAGCTGCGTCGCCACCGCCACCGCCGCGGCCTCGTCGGCGGTCAGCTCCACCGCAGGCAGAGCGTAATCCTCGCGGCTGATCCGGTAGCCCTCCGTCGGATCCGTCTGCGAAACCCGCCCGGTCTCCAACGGGATGCCCAGATCACGCAGTTCATTCTTGTCGCGTTCGAACATCCGGGAGAACGCCTCGTCGCTGGCCTCCTCGGAGTACCCGAGGACCGTTTCGCGGATCCGGTCGGCGGTGATGAACGTCCTCGTGGACAACAACGCGATGACGAGGTTCATCAACCGCTCGACTTTGGAGATTCCCACGGCTAGAGCTTAAGGGGCGTCGGCTATCCCGTAGGACGGCCGCTGCGGCGGGTTGCCACCGCGCCGAGATCCGACTTTTGCAGCAGAAGTGCGAGTAACAATGTGCACAACTCGGTTCTCGTCAGCCGGGTGCCACCGGGGACGCCGCCGCGCGTCTGACAGGATTCGGCCGTGAGTTCCCGATGGCAGCAGTCCGACGCCCCCCGCGGGCAGGACTATGACGCCCGCTGGCAGCGCCTGGCCGCCTCCGGGGCCGGCGTGCACGGCGAAGCCGATCTCCTCGAGGCGCTGCTGCGCGAGCAGGGCGGGACCGAGGTGCTCGATGCCGGTTGCGGGACAGGCAGAGTCGCCATCGAACTGGCCGCCCGTGGCTTCTCGGTGGTCGGGCTCGATCTGGACCCCGAGATGCTCAGCGCAGCCCGTGCCAAGGCGCCGGACCTGACCTGGATCGAGGCGGACCTCGTCGACGCCGACGCGCACCTGGGCAGGGTGTTCGACGTGGTGGCCCTGGCGGGCAACGTGATGATCTTCGTCGGCAAAGGGACCGAAGGCCGGGTCGTCGAGCGGCTGGCCGCACTCCTGAAGCCCGGCGGTCTGTTGGTGGCGGGGTTTGCTTTGCGCGAGGACCGGCTGACGCTGTCGCGCTATGACGAGCTGACCGCGGCGGCGAACCTGGAGCTGGTGGACCGCTGGGCCACCTGGGACAGGCAGCCGTTCACCGGAGGCGACTACGCGGTGTCCGCGCACGCGAGGAGCGAATAAACAGCCGCGCACGCGAGGAGCGAATCAGCAGCAGCGCACGCGAGGAGCGAATCAGCAGCAGCGCACGCGAGGAACGAATCAGCAGCAGCGCACGCGAGGAGCGAATCAGCAGCAGCGCACCGCGCCTGAGTGCCCTACATGCTGGCGATGAGCCGCTTCACCCGCTCGTCGACCGACCGGAACGGGTCTTTGCACAGCACGGTCCGCTGCGCCTGATCGTTGAGCTTGAGGTGCACCCAGTCGACGGTGAAGTCGCGGCCGGCTTCTTGCGCGGCGCTGATGAACTCGCCGCGCAGCTTGGCCCTGGTGGTCTGCGGTGGGGTGTTGACCGCGGCCTCGATCTCCTCGTCGGTGGTGATCCGCGCCGCCAGCCCCTTGCGTTGCAGCAGGTCGAACACGCCGCGGCCACGTTTGATGTCGTGATAGGCCAGGTCGAGCTGACTGATCTTCGCGTCCGAGAGCTCCATGTTGTAGCGGTCCTGATACCGCTGGAACAGCTTGCGCTTGATCACCCAGTCGATCTCGGTGTCGACCTTGGCGAAATCCTGACTCTCGACGGCGTCGAGCTGCCGACCCCACAGATCGACGACCTGCTGGATCTGCGTGTTGGGTTCGCGGGTCTGCAGGTACTCCACTGCGCGGGAGTAGTACTCGCGCTGGATGTCGAGCGCGCTGGCCTGCCTGCCACCGGCGAGCCGCACCGGTCGTCGCCCGGTGAGGTCGTGGCTGACCTCGCGGATCGCCCGGATCGGGTTGTCCAGCGAGAAGTCGCGGAACGCCACACCGGCCTCGATCATCTCCAGCACCAGCGATGCCGAGCCGACCTTGAGCATGGTCGTGGACTCACACATGTTCGAGTCGCCGACGATGACGTGCAGCCGCCGGTATTTCTCGGCGTCGGCGTGCGGCTCGTCGCGGGTGTTGATGATGGGGCGCGAGCGGGTGGTCGCGCTGGAGACGCCCTCCCAGATGTGCTCGGCCCGCTGCGACAGGCAGAACGTCGCGGCCTTCGGCGTCTGCAGTACTTTGCCGGCGCCGCAGATGAGCTGGCGGGTGACCAGGAACGGCAGCAACACGTCGGAGATGCGGGAGAACTCGCCGGCACGCACGATCAGGTAGTTCTCGTGGCAGCCGTACGAATTGCCCGCCGAGTCGGTGTTGTTCTTGAAGAGGTAGATGTCACCGCCGATGCCTTCGTCGGCGAGGCGCTGTTCGGCGTCGATCAGCAGGTCTTCGAGCACCCGCTCGCCGGCGCGGTCGTGGGTCACCAACTGGGTGAGGCTGTCACATTCCGCGGTGGCGTACTCGGGATGGCTGCCCACATCGAGGTACAGGCGCGCGCCGTTGCGGAGGAAGACGTTGCTACTGCGGCCCCACGACACCACCCGCCGGAAGAGGTAACGGGCGACCTCGTCGGGACTGAGCCGGCGATGGCCGTGGAACGTGCAGGTGACACCGAATTCGGTCTCGATGCCCATGATTCGTCGCTGCACCTCATCGAGACTACTTGTTGCTCGCGAGGACGGTGGCCGCACCACGCCAGACGCCTGTGGATAACCGGGGCGCGTGGGTCACAGAATCTGCCAGCATGAGCCATGGGCGAAACCGCATCAGTGGATGTCGAGCGCCTGCGAAGGCTCGCCGACGCCACCTCCACGGCGGCCGCGGAGATCGCCGACACGCGGTGGCCGGAGCTGGAAGCCGATGCGCTGCGCGGCTCCGCGGTGAGCGCCGGCGTGCGATCCGGGCCGGTCGCGGACCAAGTTCGCGAGGTCGCCGCGAGACTGCGGGAGTGGGCCTCGGCGGCGCGGACGTCGGCTGCGACGTTCGAACGCACCGACGCCGTCAACGGCGACCGGTTCACCACCGGATGAACCGCCCGACCGTCTCGCAGGCGCAGGCATGGGAGCCGGCGGCGCTGCACCGGCTCGCCGACGACTGGGACGCCGCCGCCCGGCGATTCAGCGACCAGGTCGACGCGGCCGTGGCCGCCGCGCGCCGAAGTGGCGATCACTGGACCGGTGCGGCCGCCGAGGCCGCCCGCCGGCAGGTCGAGCTCATCGCCGGAGGCTCCGCCTCGGTGGTGCGCAGCCTGGTGACGGCGGCGGTGGCCGCCCGCGACGGCGCAGACCAGCTGGCGGCGGCCCGTTCAGAGGTTCTGACCTGGGTCGACAAGGCCCTGGAAGAGGGTTTCGCGGTTGCCGACGACGGTTCAGTGTCCGTCGATGCAGCGCCCGTGCCGCTGTTGATCCAACTCGCAGGTGGTGACGGGGCGGTGGCCGCCGGACTACTGGAAACGCGTGCCGCCGAGCTGAGTGAACAGATCGGTGAGGGGCTCGGGCGTCTCGGCGCCGCCGATGCCGACACCGCCGGTGACATCGCCGACGCGTTGGGACTCAGCCGCGCCCAGCCGCCCCTGGCGGCAACCGTTCCTGCCGGGGCCTGGCCGGTACGGGCGGTCGATGTCGTCGACGCCTGGCCCGCGATGAGTCAGGACCGGATCTCCACGCAGATCGCGGCGATGACGGCTTCGCAGCGCGACCGCCTGGTCGCGGAGTTCCCCCGGCAGGTGGGTAACACCGACGGGGTCCCCTGGCCGATGAGGATCGCCGCGAACCGGCTCAACATCGCCGACGCGATCGCCGCCGAGGACGGCCGCGCCGCCGACAGCCGGCGGCGGATCGCCCTCTACCGCGGCCTGCTCGCCGAGATCGACGACCCGGTGGGCACCGACCGTCGGATCCAACGTCAGATTCTGGCGTTCGATCCGGCCCGGGCCGCTCTGGTCGAGCTGAATGGGCAGCTCTCGACTGCCCGCGGGGTCGCGGTACTGGTTCCCGGGGTGAACACGACGATCGACGATTCGGCGGCCAACACGGCCACCGCCCGCCGGTTCGTCTCCGCCGGCCGCGGTGATGTCGCCGTGATCACCTACCTCGGCGGACCGTTCCCACAGGTGCGGGATCCCGCGGCGGCGTTCCTCCAGGCCGCCGACCCGCGGTTCGCCCTGAACATGGCGCCCGGGCTGGTGGCGTTCAGTGAGGACGTCGACCGGGTGGTGGACGACGGCGTCGCGGTGACGGTGATCGGCCACTCCTACGGCGGGTCGATCGTCGGGACGGCCGAGGCGCTCGGAATGACATCGGACCGCACCCTGTTCCTGGCCGCGGCCGGCGCCGGGGTGGGCGTCGACGATCCCGCGGACTGGCACAACCGCAATCCTGACGTGCTGAGGTTCTCGATGACCGCGCCAGGCGATTTCATCGAAGCCGTCCAGGGCATACCCGGCGGTCCGCACGGGGCCGATCCCGACGAGATGACCGGCGTGATCCCTTTGCGCACAGGTCGTTACGACGACGGCCGACCAGTGTGGGGGTGGCCGGCCCACTCCGGGATGCTCAATCGTCCGTCGGATGCGTGGCGGACGATCCTCGCGGTGATCGTCGGCGATTCCCAGACTCTGCGGCACGCAACTGCTGGTTGACCGCGGCGAGGCGTCGCTCAGTCGCGAGCGATCCAGCCCAGGCGGCGGCTGATGGCGTCCGCCGCGTCGATGGTCAACTTGGCGACCTCTTCGAACCGCTCCAGCCCGAGACGGTACGAGGGGCCCGAAACACTCAGCGCCGCAACCACTTGCGAGTTTGCATCGTAAACCGGAGCCGCGACGGCGTTGAGGCCGACCTCGAGTTCCTCGGACACGCTGGCCCAACCGCGTTCCCGCACTTGCGACAGCTGCTCCTGCAGCTCCGTCGTGCTGGACACGGTGGTGTCGGTGAAGGCAGCCAGCACGTTACCGAGCCGGGACCGGACGTCGGCGGCATCCAGCCCGGACAGCAGAACCTTCCCGCTGGAGGTCGCATACGCCGGGCAGCTCTGGCCGACCCAGGTCCGCAGCGTGATCTCGGCGGGGCCGATGGCTTCGACGATGTTGACGATGCGGTCACCGTCGAGCACCGCGAGGTTGGCCGTCTCGGCCACCTCGATGCTGAGAGCCTCACAGATGCCCTGGCTGAGCCTGGCCATGTCCAGTGCGGCGCTGCTCGCGCGGGCGAGCCGGGCCACCGCGAAACCCAGCCGGTACTTGCCGCGCTCGGCGACCTGCTCGACAAATCCGCGCGCCTCCAACACCGCGATCAGCCGCGAGACCGTCGACTTGTGCACGCCGAGTTCGTCGGCGATCTCGGTGACCCCCGCCTGGCCCAGCTCGGCCAGGAGCTCCAGGACCAGCAACGCGCGGTCGACGGACTGTACAGCGGCGGGCGAACTGTCACGCTTGACCATTGCTGCTAGACCTTATACGCCCTGTCACCGAAGCTGCCGTAAGCGGTCGTCAGCCGAGAATGGACACTACCCACTCATGGAACTGCGCAATGTGGTGTTCGGCAGGCACGAGCACTCCCCCGCGCCGGTAGGCCCTCGATGACATGGCGGGCTGGGTGCGTTCGCAGGCGGCGAAATCCTGCACGTTGACCCTGTGGAACAGCTCTGCCGAGCGTGCGATGTCCGGCTCGCAGGCGAGGACGTCACCGGTGTAGAGCCAGTCGCATTCCACGACGGTGCGATCGGCGGCCATCGGGTACATGCGGTGGAAGATGACATGGTCGGGCACCAGGTTGATGAACACCGTCGGTTTGACGGTGATAGCGAAATAGCGTCGGTCCTGCTCGTCGGTGATACCCGGCAGACGGTCGAAGCCGGCCTCTCCGCCCACCGTGAATCCGGCTACCTGCGAACCGAATTCGCTGCCGAGACCGATGTTGGCCTGGGCCGCAACCCCGCGCGCGAACTCGGGTACGACGTCGACCAGCTCGGGGTGAATGGAGCTGCAGTGGTAGCACTCCATGAAGTTCTCCACGATCAGCTTCCAGTTCGCCGCCACGTCGTAGACGACCCGGTGACCCACGTCCAGACCGCCGATGCCGTAGCGGTTGATGGCATCCGGGTCGCCGAGCGTCCGGGTGGCGTCGGCGACGACCTCCTCGAACGCAGGCGGGGTGTCGGACAGGCATACCCAGGCGTAGCCGAGCCATTCGGTGAGCGCCACCGGGACCAGGCCGTACTCGTACCGGTCGATCGGCGCGCCGGAACCGTCGGTCAGTGCACCGATGTTGGGCGCAGCCGTCAGCTTGCCGTCGAGCGCGTAGGTCCAGGAGTGATACGGGCAGCGCAGGCTGCGCTTCACTTCGCCTTCGGACTCGGTGCACAGCTGGGCGCCGCGATGCCTGCAGATGTTGAGAAAGGCGCGAAGCAGACCGTCGCGGCCCCGCACCAGCAGCACGCTCTCGCGACCGACCTGCACCTTCCTGAACTTGCCCGGCAGCGCGAGATCCGCCGACCGGGCGGCGCAGAACCACATGTCCTCGAAGATGTGTTCCTGCTCCGCGGCGAAGACGTCGGCGCCGGCGTAGTAGTGGCCGCCGAGGGTGGCACGCAGAGCCGGCGCGGCCAGGGGCGAAAGATCTCCGGTCATATGCTCACCAGTCGCTTCGGGTCGAACAACGAGATCGGATGTCCGGTGCTGCCGTCGATGGCGAGGTCGGCGAGGATCTCGCCGACCACCGGGACGAACTTGAAACCGTGGCCGGAGAATCCGCACGCGACGGTCACGGACGCGCACTCGGGATGCCTGGCGATCACAAAATTCTGATCGGGGGTGTTGGAGTACATGCAGGTCGCCGACTGCAGACACCGACCGTCCAGGGCGGGAAGCAATTCTGCTGCGCGTGTCCGCATTTCACGGACCTCGTGGTCGTAGACGGTGCGGTCGATGGTGTCCGGGGTACACACCACGCCCTTGCGGAAGAACGCGACCTTGACACCGCCCCGCGCGCCGTCGATGGCGGGGAAGCCATAGATCTGCATCCCGTCGGCACCCTCCTGGATGAAGATCGGGTGTTCGGCGAACGGTGCGGCGCCCCCGATCGGGTCGAGCCAGTAGAGCACCTGGCGCTCGATGGTGATCGGGATACCGAATTCGGTGAGCAGCTGCGGCGCCCAGGCGCCGGGACAGATGACCAACTGTCCCGCCGCGTAGGTACCGCGCCCGGTACGCACCGTCACCCCGGAAGCGGTCTCGGCCCATTCGAGAACTTCCTCGCCGAACTGCAGGGTGGCGCCGGCCTGTTCGGCGAGACCGAGATGGGAGGCGACGGTCAGTTCTGGACGTGCGAACCCCGCCATCTGCTCGTAGAGCGCGATGTCATCGGCGCCGGGAGTGAAATTCGGGTAGCGGGAACGGATCTCGCCAGCATCGAGCACCTCGTGTGGAAGCCTCCAGCGAAGGCTTGCGGTGAGGCTACCCGCGACGGTCTGGCAGTCCGGCGGGCCGATGAACAGTCCACCGGTGATCCGGTACACGTCGCGCTGCGAGTCGGTGGCGAGCTTGTTCCACAGCTCGTATGACCGCAGCAGCAGCGGCACATAGGCGGGGTCCTCGAAGTAGGACTGCCGGATGATGCGGGATCCGCCGTGGCTGGAACCCTTATCGTGGGCGGGGGTGAACTTCTCCAGGCCGAGCACCCGCTGCCCGCGCGCAGCGAGATGGTACGCGGCAGCGCTGCCCATACCGCCGAGCCCGATGACGATGACGTCGTATCCCATGTTTCCTACCTCTTGATCCGGGCCATCTCGGGGTCGACCACCGGTTCGGCGTGTACGACGGCAGTGAACTTCTCGCCGCGGTAGTCGACGGTGACCGCGTCGCCAACGGTGACGCTCGCCGGCAGATACGCGTAGGCGATGGTGCGTCCAACGGTCGCGGAGTAGCCGGCGCTGGTCACGTAGCCGGCACAGCGATCATCGACGAACACGGGTTCCTTGCCGAGCACGGCAGCGTTCGGGTCGTCGAACACGATGCTGCGCAGCATCGCCGCGGGAGTCGGCGCCTTGCACAGCGCCGCCTTGCCGACGAAGTCGGACGCCTTGTCCATTCGCACCGCGAAATCGATACCGGCGGCGGCCGGTTGGTGTTCGGCGGTCATGTCGGTCCCCCAGCTGCGGTAGCCCTTTTCGATACGCAGGCTGTTGAACGCGATCCGGCCGGCGGGGATGATGCCGTGCGCCCGGCCGGCCTGCGCGAGCAGATCCCACAGCGCTGCACCGTATTCGGCGCTGGTGTAGATCTCCCAGCCGAGTTCACCGACGTAGGACACCCGCATCATGGTCACCGGGATGGCATCGAGATAGGTGCGCAGCACCCGAAAGTACCGGAAGCCGTTGTGCGACAGGTCGTCGGGACACAGCGGGGCTACCACGTCACGCGCCGACGGCCCCCACACACCGATACAGCAGGTGCCGCCGGTGACGTCGCGCAGCATGACGTCACCGGGCAGGTGGCGGCTGAGCCAGTCGAAGTCCATCGGCGAGTTGGCGCCGACCTGGAACGTCTCGGTTCCGAGACGTGCCACTGTGAGATCGCTTCGGATGCCGCCGGTTTCGTCGAGCAATAGCGCGTAGGTGACCGACCCGACACTCTTGTCGACGTTGTTGGTGGTCATCCGCTGCAGGAACGCCGCCGCACCGGGGCCGCTGACTTCGTAGCGGGTCAGCGGCGTCATGTCGTACATGGCGACGCGCTCACGCGTCCAGCGCGCTTCGGCCACCGAGATCGGCGACCAGAACTTCGAGGACCATTCGTCGCGCTCAGGAAGGCCCAGGCCGTCGGCCACCAGTCGCTGCGTCAGTTCGTCGTTGACCTGGTACCAGGCCGGACGTTCCCAGCCGCCGCCTTCGTAGAAGAACGCTCCCGCCTCGATGTGGCGCGCGTGGAACGGACTGGTACGAAGTCCACGCAGCTCACCCCGGTACTGGTGCGGATGGATGACGTCGTAGACCTCGACAAAAGCCTGGGAGCTGGTCTGCATGATGTACGACGGGCTGCGCGCCACCTCCTCGAAGCGGTACAGGTCGCATTCGTGGGTGTCGATCGACGGCGTGCCGTCGATGATCCACTCCGCCGTTGCCCGCGCGACACCTGCCGAGTGGGTGACCCAGACAGCCTCGGCGACCCAGAACCCGGGCAGCTCGCGGTGCTCGCCGATGATCGAGAAGCCGTCCGGGGTGAACGAGAAGATGCCGTTGAACGCCTCGTCGAGCTTCGAATCTCCTAACGCGGGAATGAGTTCGGTGGCGGCCGCCCAGGCGGGAGCGAAGTCCTCCTCGGTGAACGGCAGCATCGAGGGCATCGGTTCACCGGCAGTCTCGGCCGACAGCGTGGAGATGTCGACAGGCATCGGCCGGTGACTGTAGGACCCGATGCCGAGGCGGTCGACGTGCTCGCGGAAATAGAGATCCCGGTCCTGGTGGCGAAGGATGGGCAGGCCGGCCTCGGTGAGCTCGTTGTTGCGCCCCACCAACGCCTCGATTTGTCCGGTTCTCCCGTACTGGTGCGCCATCGGCACCAGCGGAAGCACCAGGCCGACCTGGCTGGCGAGCTGCGCACCCCAGAAGCCCGCCGCGCAGACCACGATGTCAGCGTCGATGACACCGTCATCGGTGCTCACCCCGGTGACGCGCCTGCCGTTGTCGACGATGCCGAGCACCTCGGTGCGCGGTCGAAACGTCGCCCCCCTGGCCTGCGCCCGGCGCGCCTGGGCCTCTGCGGCACGCAGCGCCTTGGCCAGGCCGTCGGCCGGGGTGTGGAAGCCGCCGAGGATGTGGTCGCTGTCGATCAACGGATGTAGGGCGACGCATTCGGCCGGTGAAACCAGCCTTCCGTCGATCCCCCACGCCTGTGCCAGGCCTGCCTTGCGGTGCAGGTCAGCCCATCGCTCGGGGGTGGTGGCGAGTTCCAGGCCGCCGACCGGGTTGAACGCCCACCCCTGTGGGTGCTGCAGTGAGCCGAACTTCTCGACCGTGTACTTCGCGAACGCGGTCATGGTCTTCGACGGGTTGGTCTGGAACACCAGCCCGGGAGCGTGCGAGGTGGAACCACCGGTGGCGAACAGCGGTCCTCGGTCCACGACAGTGACGTCGGTCCAGCCGCGCATGGTCAGCTCGTCGGCCAGAGAGGTACCGACGATGCCGGCACCGATCACCACGATTTTGGGCATAGGCCGACCGCTCCATTTCGGCAGAGAGATTCTTGACGGCGACGTTGACGATCGTTGAGTTGCGTATTACGCAACATACTGCGTCATACGCAACAGATCATCCATCCTCCGGGCTTTGGACGCAAGACGGACACGCGACGACTTGTCAGACCGGCGGGACAGGCTGGCGTCACGAGAGGAGGTCGTCGAATGGACTCGCCGGAGCAGACCGACCCACACCGTCCCGAGCTGTCATCAATTGATGACGACTTCGACAATGACAATCCCGACGACAATCCCGACGACAACGCCGACGACAACGCCGACGACGATGCCGCCACCGAGCGCACGAAACCGTGGTGGCAGGACCATCCCGAACTGGACGCGATAAGAGCACGCGTCGAGGCAGAGATCTACGGAAAGGTCGAGCGACCTGAAAACGACTCACCCGACCCGGTACTGGCGGACTATCTCAGCGGCGACAGCGTCCGAGAGCTCAGGAACGCCCGCGACGACCTGACACGTGCAAAATCACGCTACGAGAACGCCGTTCGGGCGGGACGTGCGGCCGGGCTGACCTGGGCGCAGATCGGCCGAGTCCTCGGTGTCAGCCGTCAACAGTTGCACCGGCGGTTCCGCGACGCCACGGACTGCTAGGAGTCCGCCTTCGGCGCTTCTGCAGCATCGTCCGCGCCGCTCGAATCGCGTTGCGGAAGCAACGCTTCCAGCGCCGAACCGGTGATCCGCCGGAATGCCCGCCTCGGACGATCGGCCTCCAGGACCGCCACCTCCAGCGTGGCCGGTCCCAGAACGCGAGGCTCGCCGCCGTCTCCGCTGGCACTGAGCGCTGCCACGGCGATCGCGACCGCGTCGGACAGGCTCGCGTTCTCGGTGTAGGACTCGTTGAGTGCGGTCGCGATCGGTTCGGTGACCCCACCCATCACGACGAAGTGAGGCTCGTCGGCGATCGAGCCGTCGTAGGTGATGCGATAGAGCTCAGGGGCTTTGGTCTCGCCGTAGTGGGCGACCTCGGCCACGCACAACTCCACCTCGTACGGCTTGGCCTGCTCGGTGAAGATCGTTCCCAACGTCTGGGCGTAGACGTTGGCGAGCTGGCGGCCGGTCACATCACGGCGCGAGTACGCGTAGCCCTGGGTGTCGGCGAACCGGATGCCGCCGCTGCGCAGGTTGTTGAACTCGTTGAACCGGCCGACGGCGGCGAAACCGACACGGTCATAGAGCTCGCTGACCTTCTGCAGGGACCGCGACGGGTTCTCGGCGACGAACAGCACGCCGTCCGCGTAGGCCAGCACGACGACGCTGCGGCCCCGGGCGATACCTTTGCGCGCCAACTCCGAACGCTCACGCATCGCCTGCTCAGGCGAGATGAAATAGGGAAAGCTCACGAATCCTCACCTCGAGGCTCGGCGTCGGGACCGAACGTGTCTGCCCGCGAACGACTCTCGATGATCTGTCGGCACACCGCGGCGATCTTCTGCTCGGACACATCGGCGGCGCCGTCGGCATCGATGGCCACGGCGGTCGGATAGATCCCCCGCACCAGGTCGGGCCCGCCGGTCGCGGAGTCGTCGTCGGCGGCGTCGTAGAGCGCTTCGATCGCGACCCGCAGCGCGGAGTCGGCGTCGGTGACTTGCGAGTAGAGCTTCTTCATCGAGGACTTGGCGAAGATCGAGCCGGAGCCGACGGATTGGTAACCCTCTTCCTCGAAGTTCCACCCGCCGGCGGCGTCGAACGACACGATCCGACCTGCACCCTCGGGGTTCTTGTCATCAAGGTCGTATCCGGCCAGCAACGGCAGTGCGACGAAGCCCTGAAGCGCCGCGCCCAGGTTGCCGCGGACCATGGTGGCCAACCGGTTCACCTTGCCGGGAAACGTCAGCGCCACCCCTTCGATCTTCTCGTAGTGCTCGAGTTCCACCGCGTACAACCGGGCGAACTCCACCGCGATCGCAGCCGTCCCGGCGATGCCCGTCACGGTGTATTCGTCGGTGATGTACACCTTCTGGACGTCGCGGCTCGCAATCATGTGGCCCTGGGTCGCGCGCCGATCACCGGCCATCACCACGCCGCCGGGATACTTCAGCGCGACGATGGTGGTTCCGTGAGGCACCGCGTCCGTCGGTGTCGGACCAGAACCGGAACCGGAACCGGGCAGCAGATGTGGCGCCTGGTGGCGCAGGAAGTCGGAAAACGAGGACAGGTTCACACCACCATGGGACATAACGTGCGGCAAGGCGTCAAAAGCTCCGGGCAATGATTGTTCGCGGTGCGGCCAGGTCACTGGCCGCCCTTCTGGACATAGGCGCGGACGAAGTCCTCGGCGTTCTCCTCGAGAACGTCGTCGATCTCGTCGAGCAGGTCGTCGGTCTCCTCGGCGAGCTTCTCGCGGCGTTCCTGGCCGGCGCCCGTGCTGCCGGCGGGGTCGTCGTCATCACCGCCGCCGCCACCCCGCTTGGTCTGCTCCTGGGCCATCGCTGCCTCCTGCGTATGTCTGAATCCACCACACTACCGGTCGGCAGCGAGATTGCTGGGGATAGTCCGATCAGCTGGTCGTCAGCTGCTCCACGAGTTCGACGGCGCTGCCGACCGAGTCCAGCAGGGCCCCGACATGGGCCTTGCTCCCCCGCAGCGGCTCCAGCGTCGGAATCCGCACCAGCGAATCGCCCCCGAGGTCGAAGATCACCGAGTCCCAGCTGGCGGCGGCGATGTCGGCCCCGAACCGGCGCAGGCACTCCCCCCGGAAGTAGGCCCGGGTGTCGGTCGGCGGGTTGTCGACCGCGTCGAGTACCTGCTGCTCGGTGACCAACCGCTGCATCGAGCCCCGGGCCACGAGACGGTTGTACAACCCCTTGTCCAGGCGCACGTCGGAGTACTGCAGATCCACCAGGTGCAGCCGGGGGGCCGACCAACCGAGGTTCTCCCGTTGGCGGAACCCTTCGAGCAGCCGCAGCTTGGCCGGCCAGTCCAGCAGGTCGGCGCACTCCATCGGATCACGCTCGAGCAGATCGAGGACCTTGGCCCAGGTTTCGACGACATGGGAGGCCCGTGGATCGGGGTCGCGGCTGTCGACCAGTTTGGCGACCCGGTCCAGATAGATCCGCTGCAGCGCCAACGCCGTGAGTTCGCGGCCGTCGGCCAGGGCCACCGTGGCCCGCAACGACGGGTCTCGGCTGATGACGTGCACGGCGTGCACCGGGCGGGCCAGCACCAGATCGGTGAGGTCGAACCCCTCCTCGATCAGGTCGAGCACCAGGGCGGTCGCGCCGACCTTCAGATAGGTGGACGTCTCGGCCAGGTTCGCGTCGCCGATGATGACGTGCAGCCGCCGGTACTTGTCGGCGTCGGCATGGGGCTCGTCGCGGGTGTTGATGATGCCGCGCTTGAGCGTGGTCTCGAGGCCGACCTCGACCTCGATGTAGTCGGAACGCTGGGAGAGCTGGAATCCGGGCTCGTCGCCCGAGGGCCCGATCCCGACCCGGCCCGACCCGGTGACCACCTGGCGGGACACCAGAAACGGCGTCAGGCCGGCGATGATCGCCGAGAACGGCGTCTGGCGAGACATCAGATAGTTCTCGTGCGAACCGTAGGACGCACCCTTGTTGTCGATGTTGTTCTTGTAGAGCTGCAGCCGGGCCGCGCCGGGGACGCTGGCGACGTGGCGCGCGGCGGCCTCCATCACGCGTTCCCCGGCCTTGTCCCAGATCACCGCGTCCATCGGATCGGTGCACTCGGGCGCGGCGTACTCGGGGTGGGCGTGATCGACGTAGAGCCGGGCACCGTTGGTCAGGATCATGTTGGCGGCGCCGACCTCGTCGGCGTCCACGACAGGCGGGGGGCCCGACGCCCGGCTGAGGTCGAAACCGCGTGCGTCACGCAGCGGGGATTCCACCTCGTAATCCCACCGGGTGCGCTTGGCGCGCTGGATGCCGGCGGCCGCTGCGTACGCCAGCACCGCCTGCGTGGAAGTCAGGATCGGATTCGCCGTCGGGTCGGACGGCGAAGAGATGCCGTACTCGACCTCCGTTCCGATGATCCGTTGCATACCGACCAGCGTAGAGGTCAAGGTTGCCGGCAAGGTCACGAGGCTGCGTGGAACGCAGGCGGGCGACGGGACGCCGTGATGAGATTGGCCGACAATGAGTCCGACCTCCGAGCAACGCCTGGCCGCCGAACGCTGGTTCCTGCAGCGCGGCCTGCCCGCGGTGCTGCGTCCCGGCACCTTGGTGCGTCGGACCTGGACGCGGTCGGCGCCGGCGTTCGCGGCTTTCGCGGTGATGCTCGGGTTCTCGATCCTGGTCGTCGCCGTCACCGGGCGGCACACCATCGACATCGACGGTTCACCGACGCGCACCGAGTGGTTTCTGCTCGGGGTGGTGGTGCTGGTGCTTCCGGCAGCGGCGCTGGTGGGCTGGCTGGTGTCGCGTGCCGAGGACCTGCGGGTGCGCGGCGCCGTGTCGACCGCGACGATGGTGGTGGCCGCGCTGGCCGTCGTGTTCGGCGGTCCGAGCTCCTACGTCATCGTCGACGTGATCGTCGAGCTGGTGGTCATCGCGCTGATATTGGTCTGCACCGCAACAGGAATCGGTTCGATTCTGGGCTGGGCGGCGCGGGTGACGGGGGCCAACCTCGCGTCTGTGGGCAGCATGCTGCTGCGCGCGCTACCGGTGATGCTGCTCACCGTGTTGGTGTTCTTCAACGGCCCCGTCTGGACGATGGCCTCCACCGTCAGCCGTGGCCGGTTGTGGATGGCACTGCTGTTCCTGTTCGCCATCGCCGCGGCATTCCTGGTGTCCGGCACGCTGAGCCGGGTCCGCCCCATCCTGCAACCGGATGCCAAGCAGCCCGAGGACGCCGCGAAACTGACCGGAACGCCGTTCGAGACACTGCCCGACCGGCCCCGCCGGGTCGCGTTGTCCAAGCCGGAACGAATCAACGTGGTGTTCGTGCTGGCGCTGTCCCAGATCGTCCAGGTACTCACCGTCGCGGTGGTGACCGGGCTGCTGTTCCTTGCGCTCGGGCTCCTTCTGGTGAGCCCGGAGATGTTGGCGGCCTTGACCCAGGGCGGATCAACCGACGGCCATGTCCTGGGGATGACGCTGCCGATACCCGACGCGCTGATCCAGGTCACGATGTTCCTGACCGCGTTGACGTTCATGTACCTCGCCGCGCGGGCGGTGAGCGACAAGGAGTACCGGCAGCAGTACCTGGATCCGCTGATCGACGACCTCAGGCTCACCCTGGTGGCGAGGGACCGCTACCGCGCTGCGACGGCGGCACGGTGAGCGCCCGATCTGGCGCTGCGGCGGATCCACGACTGATTGCTGCACCGCGGACTGCCTCTGGTGCTGACGCGGCGGGTGCTACGCCTACCTCGAACTCGAACGCCCCTGATCCCGACCTCCCTCGGACAGCAGCATGTGGCGAGTCGCCTCGGTCCGCGAGGACACCCCGAGTTTGCGGTATGCGCGATAGAGGTGGTTGGCGACTGTCTTGGCGCTCAGGTGCATCTTCTTGGCGATCTGTTGGTTCGTCAGCCCGCGTGCGACCTCTTCCAGGATCCGGCGTTCGGAGTCGGTCAGCCTGCCGATCTCCTCGGAATGCGTCGTCGGTTGCAGGTGTGCAGCCCACGACGACGCGCCGATGCGGCGGAACCCGTAAAGGGCCTCACTTCGGGCGTGCTCGCGCTCGGCTCTGTCGCCGGACACGGTAGCCCTATCCCTCAAAGCCCGGGCACGGTCGAACGCGTCAGCCTCGACATCAAAAAGCGCGATCGCCTCGTCGAGCAGGCGCAGCGCCTGCTCCGGGCTCGCCTGCGCACACATCAGCGCCCGCCCCCGGCGAGCGGTCGCCCGGGTCCACCGGCTGGCCCCGGGAGTCGAGGCGACGTCGGCCAGATGGGCGACGATCGGCTCGGCGTCGCCTGGACGGCCGAGCGCGACATACGCCTCGACCAGATCGACGTGCCACCGTGCCAGTTGCGGCGCCAACAACCCTGCCACCTGCTCGAACGCCCAGCATTCGCCCAGATGGCCGACGACGTCGTGGTACCTGCACTCACTGAGCGCCGCCAACCCTGCGTTGGCGAGCAGGAAGTAGCGCGCGCCGAAGGTCGATTGTTCGTCGGAGATCGCAAAACCCAGTTCCAGGTCGGCGGCCGCGGCCTCGTCGTCACCCCGGATCGCCGCCACGCGGGCCCGCAGGGACAGCCAGAACGGCGCGAACGCCCGTTGCCCGGTTGCCAGGCAGAGCGCCACAGCCTCGTCGAGACACACCAGCGCGTCGTCGAATCGTGAAGCGCGGACGTGGGTTTCACCGAGAGCGCCATACGCCATCGCCAGCGAAGCCCGCGCACCTTCGGGCCGAAGCGTGCCGATCAAGCCGGTCAGCTGGGATGCGCCGGCCTCGTATCGCTCCGCGATGCACATCGCCCTGCCGACGTGCAGCCCGACCAGTGGGTCGTGGCGGATGGCTGCCATCAGGTCGAGGGTGTCCAGCGTGCCCGCCAGTTCGTCGGCGCGACCTTCGTCCCACGCGCTGGCAGCGTGGGCGAGGACTACCGTCGCCACGTCGGATTCGACCGACCCCGGTTTGGTCTGTTCGACGGCGGCCTGGGCGGTCTCGACGATCTGCGCGACCAGACCGAGCATGCCCAACGGGATGGCCATCCGGGCGAGCACGGCGCCGGCCTCCTCCGGCGTCGCGACGGCAAGGCATTCCGTGAGCCGTTGCTGGGCCGCGGCGGGGGCGCCGTCCAACGCTTCGAGCGTCGCCAGCGTCAGCGCTGCAGCCACGTACAACTCGCCCGAGGCCGGGTCGGCCAAGACCATCTCGAGACGGTGCCGGGCAGCCTCGGCCTCACCCGCCGCCCCGAGCAGTTCGGCTGCCTCAAGCCGCAATCGGCCCCGCCGCGAGTCGCTGCCCGTCATCCCCGCAGCGAGGTCGAGCATTCGGGCAGCCGCCTCGATCCCGCGGCCGGCCCGCATCCCCTTGGCGGCGGCGACGAGCTCGTCGGTGAGGGTCTCGTCCGGCCCGATCGTGCCCTGCGCGCGGTGTGCCAGCCGGACTTCTTCGGACACCGACGGGATCGCCGCGAACTCGGCGTTGAGCGCCCGCCTTCGACGCTCTGACATCCCGCCGAGAACCGCGCTGCGCAGCAACGGGTGGCGCAGACTCAGCCGGCCGTGGGACAACCACACCAGCCCGAGGTTCTCGAGCTCACCGAGAGCGGCTTGCGGACTGGGTGTTTCGGACTCGGCGAGGACCGCCCAGGAGCCGTCCGAGGACACCGCGATTCGATCGAGTAGTTCGCGGGCCGGGCTCCCCGGTGACGGAAGCTGACGGGTGAATACGGCTGCCAGGTTTCCGGCCAGTGGGATCTCCTGCGGCAGCGGCGCGACGCCACTCAACTGATCCCGCGAGAGCGCCTGGGGCAGTTCACCGAGGGCCAGCGGATTGCCGGAGGCGACTTCGATCAGTTGCCGGGCGACCGACGGGTGAATCGGGGCGTCGGTAGCCGAACCGAGCACGTCCATCGCGTCGTCCGGCGCCAGCCCGCGGAGTTCGTGAGTGCAGAACCCCTCGGCGAAGGCGGATGTGGCCCGGACGCGGCGGCCGGTGACGACCACCAGCGCCCCGCTGAGCACCGCGCGGCGCAGCGCCAGATTCAGTGCTGTGCGGCTCGATGGGTCCGCGTCGTGGATGTCGTCGACGAGCAGTGCGACGTCGGTGGAGTTCTCCAACCCGGAACACAGCACGTCGGCGGCCCGCATCGGGTCGAGGTCCGCCGAGGACCAATCGGAGGGCGCCGGGGTCGGCAACAGGGTCGCGATTTCGACCGCGGTGGCCATCGGGGGCCCCAACTCGCCTCCGCGACAGGTCAGCACGTGTGCCGCGGGCCCGATCTCATCGGCCAGCCAGGACAGCGCGCTGGATTTGCCCATCCCGGCATCCCCCAGCAGGACATGCACCTCGCCACCGCCGCGGCGGGTCTGAGCCCACGCACGCGTCAACCGGCTACCGAGCTCTGTGCGCCACGCCAACGCTGCCATTGGCAGGCAGGCTATCCCAGATGAGGCGGCGAGGCCCCCCGCTCAGCTCCCCTCGACCACTTCCCAGGTGTCCTGGCCGTCAGGGCCTCCGGCGGTCACCCTGACCGGCCGCGTGTCTCCGCGCGGGTCGGCCGCCTCACACTCGAACGACTCCCCCACCGCCACCACCTTCAGCCCGTCGCCGCAACTCACCGTGACGTCGAAGCCGTAGTCCTGCGAGACGTCCTCGGACAGACCTTTGCTCGTCTCGGCGAGGTCGTAGACCACATCGAGGGTGGCGAAGTCGACGTTGTAGTCGTCGTCGGTGAAGTTCACCTCCACCCGCACGTCGTTGCCCTCGAGATCAGCGATGCAGTTGAAGCTGGATCCCGCCTTCGGCGACTCCGACGGGCGGGGGCACTCGACCTTGTCGACCTGCCGGGAGATCGCGGAGTACTGGGTGTTGAGCTCGTCGGCGATCGCGGTCTCGAGCTTCTCGTAGTCCGGGCCGCCGGCGGAGAAGGAGAACTGGCATCCTGCGACCACCGGGGCCACCATCAGCAGGGCCAGAAGCGGTCGGGATGATGTCACCGCTCGAGAGTACTGCTCACAGGGCCCGCCGATGATAGGAAATATTGCTCAATTCTTGCTCTGCGGATGCCGCTGATCCAGCCGTCGAACGGACTACATTCATTCCGGTGAACGGGCTGCGAGGTAAGCGCTACGGCGAGGTCCTCCTGGTGAGCGTCGGCACGAACCCCGGAGAAGGTCCGCAAGCCGTCGTCTACAACACGTTCGGCCTCAACGACTGCCCGGCCGAGCTGTGGTCGCAACTCGACGCGGACGCCATCGCCAAGAAGCACGGCGCGGCGGCGGCGCTGCTCAACGGCCCCCGGTACTGGCTGATGGACGGCATCGAGAAGGACACCAGCGGACCGCAGGAGACGGCGACGTTCGGCGGGATCGACATGATCCGCCAGGCGACCGTCGCGTTGACGTCGATGAACCCCGCGCCCTATCTGGCCAACACCGTCGCCCGTAACGCGGTGTTCGTCTACGACGCCGGTGAGCCCGTGTTCGAGCTCGTCGACCCGCAGGGCCGGACGTGGGTGATGCAGACGTGGAGCCAGGTCGTCGACCCCGAGCTGTCCTACGAAGACCTCGCCGGACTGGGCGCCCGGCTGCGCCTGCCCGAAGGCTGGTCATACCGCTCCCATGATCTCGACGAAGAGCTACGGATCGACACCAGCAGTCAGGCCGCCCAGGTGCTCCAGGACGACCTGACCAACAGCTACTCGCTGGCGTCCGCCGGTCGCTAGAGGTACTGGCCGAGGTTCGACTCGGTGTCAATAGCCCTGCTTGCACTCGACGACTTGCCGGTGACGAGCGTGCGGATGTAGACGATCCGCTCACCCTTCTTCCCCGAGATCCGGGCCCAGTCGTCCGGATTGGTGGTGTTGGGCAGGTCCTCGTTCTCGGCGAACTCGTCGATGATCGAGTCCAGCAGATGCTGGATCCGCAGCCCGCGCTGCCCGGTCTCGAGGACCGACTTGATCGCGTTCTTCTTCGCCCGGTCGACGACGTTCTGGATCATCGCCCCGGAGTTGAAGTCCTTGAAGTACATGACTTCCTTGTCACCGTTGGCATAGGTGACCTCCAGGAACCGGTTGTCGTCGATCTCGGCGTACATCCGGTCGACGACCTTCTCGATCATCGCCTTGATCGTCAGGCTGCGGTCGCCGCTGAACTCGGCCAGATCGTCTTCGTTGATCGGCAGTTCCTCGGTGAGGTACTTGCTGAAGATGTCCTGCGCCGATTCCGCGTCGGGCCGCTCGATCTTGATCTTGACGTCCAGCCGGCCGGGCCGCAGGATCGCCGGATCGATCATGTCCTCGCGGTTCGACGCCCCGATCACGATGACGTTCTCCAAACCCTCCACGCCGTCGATCTCGCTGAGCAACTGCGGGACGACGGTGGTCTCGACGTCAGAGCTCACCCCGGTGCCGCGGGTACGGAAGATGGAGTCCATCTCATCGAAGAACACGATGACCGGGGTTCCCTCGGAGGCCTTCTCGCGTGCCCGCTGGAAGATCAGCCGGATGTGACGCTCGGTCTCCCCGACGAACTTGTTCAGCAGTTCGGGGCCCTTGATGTTGAGGAAGTACGACTTCGCCTCGCGGGCGTCGTCGCCGCGCACCTCGGCCATCTTCTTGGCCAGCGAGTTGGCCACGGCCTTGGCGATCAGCGTCTTGCCGCATCCGGGCGGACCGTAGAGCAGCACGCCTTTGGGCGGGCGCAGCGAGTACTCCCGGTAGAGCTCCTTGTGCAGGAACGGCAGCTCCACGGCGTCGCGGATCTGCTCGATCTGACGGCCCAGGCCACCGATGTCGTTGTAGCTGACGTCGGGGACTTCTTCGAGCACCAGATCCTCGACCTCGGCCTTGGGGATGCGCTCGAAGGCGTACCCCGCCTTGGTGTCGACCAGCAGCGAGTCGCCGGGGCGCAGCTTGCGCGGCCGGTCGTCACCGAGCACGTCGTCGTCGTACCCGTCGGGCAGGTGCTCGGCCGCGACCAGGGGTTCGGCCAGCCAGACGATCCGCTCCTCGTCGGCGTGGCCGACGACCAGCGCACGATATCCGTCGGAGAGGATTTCGCGAAGGGTGCTGATCTCCCCGACGGACTCGAAGTGACCTGCTTCCACGACCGTCAGCGCTTCGTTGAGGCGAACCGTCTGGCCCTGCTTGAGTTCCTTGGTGTCGATGTTCGGCGAGCATGTCAGGCGCATCTTGCGACCCGAGGTGAACACATCGACCGTGTCGTCCTCCTGGACGGCGAGCAGTACGCCGTAGCCGCTGGGCGGCTGGCCGAGCCGGTCGACTTCCTCGCGCAGCGCCAGCAACTGCTGACGCGCTTCCTTGAGGGTGTCCATCAGCTTGGCATTCCGGGCCGCCAGCGAATCGATGCGCGCCTCGAGCTGGTGCACATCGCGCGCACTGCGCAGTCCGCTCTGTGGGCCTACGGCGTTCTCCAGTTGCTCGCGAAGCAGCGCGGCCTCACGGCGAAGGTTCTCAAGTTCTGCTGCGTCCTCTGGGGACAAGGCCTCAGAACGCTCGGACTCATTCATGCTTGAGCTCCTTTCCCACACCGGATGTTGGCGCGGTAACAACTTCAACGCTACCGGCGATTCAGTCTTTGTGTGTGCTCTAGGAATTCGACACACCAGCAACACTGTTAGCCTTTGATGATCAGTTCGGCCGAACGGAAGGACAGCCGTGACCCTGAAAACCCTCGTTACCAGCTTGACAGCTGGGGCAGCAGCAGCCGTTGTAGTGGGTGCTGCGGCGGCGGGTGTGACCCTAATTGCAGGCGGCACCGGGACCCCCGGCGCCCCCGCACAGCCCGCGGTGCAGCCGGTCGTCTTCGACGTGCCGCTGCCGGCCGCGCCGGCACCCGATCTGCAGGGCCCGCTGCTGTCTACCCTGTCCGCGCTGTCCGGACCAGGCTCTTTCTCCGGATCCAAGGCCAGCTACATCCAGGGCGGGATCGGCCGGATCGAAGGCATCACCGCTGACCGCGCCTACAACAACGCCGCGGCCAAGGGGTACTTCCCGCTGAGCTTCGCGATCGACGCGATCGACCAGAACGGTCCCGTGGCGACGGCGAACGTCACCGCGACGGCCGCCTCCGGTGTGGTCGCGACCCAGCCGTTGACGTTCGTGGCGGGTCCGAGCCCGACCGGCTGGCAGATCTCGAAGCAGTCGGCTCTCGCCCTAGTCACGTCGGTAGGCTGACACTTACCGATTCGTGACACTGGTGCGCCGCACCGTCGCAGTCTGCAGCGCCGCCGCGATCGCGGCGGCGCTCGGACTGGGCGGGTGCAGCCAACCGGCCCCTCCGGTGGCGTCGCCGACGGTGGAAACCTCACCGGCACCGTCAGTCGGGATGCCGCCGCCCGCCCCGCCGGGACCCGGCGGACCGCCGCTGCCTCCTGCGTCGGCGTTGATCGACGTGATGAGCAGACTGTCCGACCCGGCGATCCCCGGCGAGCAGAAGGTGGCTCTGATCGAGGACGGCGCGGCCGACGAGGCTTCCGAACTCGATCGATTCGGCATCGCCCTGCGGGACAACGGCGCGCTACCACTTGCCTTCGAGACCCGAGACCTCGCGTGGTCACAATCAGATCCCGGCAACGTCATCGCGACGGTGGTGGTCAGAACGGCCGGGCCCGACGGCGGAGAGTTCACCTACCCGATGGAGTTCGCCCGGTCCGACGGCTCGTGGCAGCTGACCCGGCAGACCGCCGAGCAACTGCTGGCGTTGGACGGCCCGGAAAGCACAGCACCCCCACCCCCNNNGGCNCCGCCANCCCCCCCCCCACCAGAAGACCAAGAGACCGCCCGAGAGCGCGATCCCGCGGCACAGGATGGCAGAGAAAG
>NZ_CACSIP010000068.1 GCF_902705885.1 Mycolicibacterium austroafricanum
TCCTCATCAACCGTGCGGACCACCAACTCCGCGATCGCCGCCAACCGCCGCGCCGCCACCTGCGCTTCCTCCCGCGCCAACCGCTCGACCACACCCACCAACGCGTCATCAGCCACACCAGCGAACAACGAGTCGAACATACGTGCGATTCTACAGCCAGCCACCGACATTGATGGCAGCTCAAGCGCATCCCGATCTTGAGTGCTAGCACTCGCGTGTATAGAGTGCTAGGTGGCAGTCGGTTCAACCCCTGTGTCGGCACCCGCGACGACGGCGCGAGGGCGGTCACCGGCCGCCGAGTACATACACCAACATGAGTGAAGGGGCTCCATCGTGGCGAGCGTGAACATCAAGCCACTCGAGGACAAGATCCTCGTTCAGGCCAACGAGGCCGAGACCACGACCGCATCCGGTCTGGTCATCCCCGACACCGCCAAGGAGAAGCCGCAGGAAGGCACCGTCGTCGCAGTAGGCCCCGGCCGCTGGGATGAGGATGGCGAGAAGCGGATTCCCCTGGATGTGTCCGAGGGCGACGTGGTGATCTACAGCAAGTACGGCGGCACCGAGATCAAGTACAACAATGAGGAGTACCTGATCCTGTCGGCGCGTGACGTGCTGGCTGTCGTTTCCAAGTAAGCAATATCGTGTTCCGCCCCGGACGTTCCCGCATACGGGTGATGTCCGGGGCGGCGCGCGTCATACCCGTCTTAGGGAAAGAAACTTATGAGCAAGCAGATTGAATTCAACGAAACCGCGCGCCGCGCGATGGAGGCGGGCGTCGACAAGCTCGCCGACGCCGTCAAGGTGACGCTCGGCCCGCGCGGTCGCCATGTGGTGCTGGCCAAGGCATTCGGTGGCCCGACCGTCACCAACGACGGTGTCACCATCGCCCGCGAGATCGACCTGGAAGACCCGTTCGAGAACCTCGGCGCCCAGCTGGTCAAGTCCGTCGCCACCAAGACCAACGACGTCGCCGGTGACGGCACCACCACCGCAACGGTGTTGGCGCAGGCGCTGGTCAAGTCCGGCCTGCGCAACGTCGCAGCCGGTGCCAACCCGATCGCGCTGGGTGCGGGCATCTCGAAGGCCGCCGACGCGGTATCGGAGGCCCTGCTGGCCGGGGCGACGCCTGTCACCGACAAGAAGGCAATCGCACAGGTCGCCACGGTGTCCTCCCGCGATGAGGAGGTTGGCGAGCTGGTCGGCGAGGCGATGACCAAGGTCGGCCACGACGGTGTCGTGTCGGTCGAGGAGTCCTCGACGCTGTTGACCGAGTTGGAGATCACCGACGGCGTGGGCTTCGACAAGGGCTATCTGTCGGCGTACTTCGTCACCGACTTCGACGCCCAGCAGGCGATTCTCGAGGACGTGCTGGTGCTGCTGCACCGCGAGAAGATCAGCTCGCTGCCGGACCTGCTTCCGCTGCTGGAGAAGGTCGCCGAGAGCGGCAAGCCGTTGCTCATCGTCGCCGAGGACGTCGAGGGTGAGGCGCTGTCCACCCTGGTCGTCAACGCGATCCGCAAGACGCTGAAGGCCGTTGCGGTCAAGGCACCGTTCTTTGGTGATCGCCGCAAGGCGTTCCTCGACGATCTCGCGGTCGTCACCGGCGGGCAGGTCGTCAACCCCGACGTGGGTCTGATGCTGCGTGAGGTCGGCCTCGAGGTGCTGGGTAGCGCCCGGCGCGTCGTTGTCGACAAGGACAGCACCACCATCGTCGACGGTGGCGGAACCAAGGAGGCCATCGAGGGCCGCGCCGCTCAGTTGCGGGCGGAGATCGAGGCCAGCGACTCGGATTGGGATCGCGAGAAGCTCGAGGAGCGGTTGGCCAAGCTGGCCGGCGGGGTTGCCGTCATCAAGGTCGGCGCAGCCACCGAGACCGATCTGAAGAAGCGCAAGGAGGCCGTCGAGGACGCCGTCTCCGCAGCCAAGGCAGCCGTCGAAGAGGGCATCGTCGTCGGTGGTGGTGCCGCACTGGTGCAGGCTCGGGCCGGCCTGGCGAAGCTGCGCGAATCGCTGTCCGGTGACGAGGCACTAGGTGTCGACGTGTTCTCCTCGGCTTTGGTGTCGCCGCTGTACTGGATTGCCACCAACGCCGGGCTGGACGGTTCGGTCGTGGTGAACAAGGTCGCCGAGCTGCCGGCTGGTCACGGCTTCAACGCCGCCACGCTGGAATACGGCGACCTTCTCGCCGACGGTGTGATCGACCCGGTCAAGGTGACCCGCTCTGCCGTCGTCAACGCGGCGTCGGTGGCCCGGATGATCCTGACCACCGAGACGGCGATTGTCGAGCGTGTAAGCCAGGACGAGGAAGACGGCCACGGACATGGCCACAGCCACGGACACGGCCACTCGCACTAAGTACTGAACGATGGAACACCCCCGGTGACAGGATCACCGGGGGTGCGCCATTCTCAGGGGTTACGGACCCGTAGCCCTGCCTGCGTTGATGCGGACATTCTCGGCAGCGCGCTCGGCGTTGTACTTGCTGTCGAACGATTCGCCTGAGGCGGCAACCTTGTCGCTAGAACGGCTGGCACGCCAGCGGTACTCGGCGCCGTCGTCGAGGTAGACCTCGAACCGGGCGGTTGACGCGCCAGCCTTGAACGACTCAGCGGCCCGCTTGGCGTTGTAATGACTCGGGAATGTCTCACCGGCCCACGCCACCTTTTCGTGATTTTCGCCGTACAGCCACCACGAGTACTTGCCACTGCTTTTCGTTTCACCCGCACTGAAGTACATCAGCACGCTCCTTCGCGTTCGATCGCGCCCCCGAATGGACGCAATCGGCAACACGGGCAAGGGGCGACTCGGATCACAATGCGCTTCAGAATTGACCCTGAAGGCAGTGTTCCTGATAACTTGGACATCTCTACTCCGCCAAAAGTAGACGCCAAGCCTCAGGTGACCCAAGTCCCCCAAGGACTGGGCCTTGGGGCTTGCTGCGTGTCAGGGATGAGTTTACCGGGCTTAGCCGTCAATTGTGCGCGAGCCCGCTGCGACACACCAGAGAAAAGTGTCGGAATCCTAATCAAAGCATCTCAGAGGGGTGTCAGGCGTGCGACACGCCGATGACCGCCGGTACTTGTCGGAGGGCTGTGTTATAAGTCGGCGCTTTGCTGCTTTTGGCCTTAAACGGGGATTACGGATGGCTCAAGTCGACGAGGAGCGAGCGAACGGGGTTTAACGAACGTCAGCGACAAAGAAGCGACACCGTCGCCCTAGGGTAAACCCTGTGCTGATTCGCTTCGTATACCTAGACGAACCCACGCTGAAAGGCTACGCAGCTCAGGTGGATGGTGGCCTTATCGCCGAAACCAAGGTCCGCTTGGTCAAGAAGGGGGCAGGGGGAGGGAACATCGACCTGAAGTTGGCGGGGGTCAAGGGCGAACGTGGATCCGAGGACGAACAGCTCTGGACCATGCAGTACCCACCCGAAGCGCAGTTTCAGCGGATTCTCGCCATCGCCAACGACGATCCGGAGACGATCGCCTGGGTCGATGTCGTAGAGCCAGATTCAAACTTTCCCTCGCTCCAGGTTGGCGAGACGATTGCATGGGAGTGCGACGTCGATATCGACCAGGGTTCTCGGCTGGCGGCTCGCGGCGGTGGAGGGGGTTGCGTCCAGCAGAGTGGTGTACGAGTCGGACCTGATTAGTAGCGCCGGCGTGTCGTAGCCGAATGATTGAAGGTCATCGCGTGATTCTTCGAGAGACCCGTCAAAGTCACTCGAGCAAAGAAAGAACACACGCGATGACCGCTGCCCACAATAT
>NZ_CACSIP010000069.1 GCF_902705885.1 Mycolicibacterium austroafricanum
CGAAGACTGGCGCCGCGACTACAACGCGAACCGGCCCCACTCGGCCCACGGCGACCTCACACCAGCCGAGTTCGCTCTACAGTGGACCACGACCCATCAACCCCAAGTCGCATAGCGGCTGGACCACCAAACGGGCCCCCCTCAGCTGGCCGGTATGCTCGCCCACCTGATTTCTGAAGGCGCCGTGTAGTCGTAGACATTCAAGTGGGGGCCAAGCTCAACCATGTGCGCCGCTGGATGCCAGCCAGTCCCGTCGCAAGTACCGAGTCAGTACCTAGCGTTGATGAGTACGTTCACCAGCAGTGGCGGGCGTGGCGACCCGGCCGTGTCCGCAGCATCCCGCGGCTAGACTTCATGCTTCCGAACAAAAACCACAAGTAGGGGTTGAAATTGCTCTGGCAGACACTTGTGTAACCACTTGAACAGCCGATAAAGGACCGGGCTGCCAAAATGATACGCAGGTTCGCCGGACAGACGAACGACGAAGATATCTGCTTGGTGCCCAAACGCGCGGCGAAGCGCCTTCTTGGTATTCAACCGGTACATAGTCGGAAATACGTCGACAGCCTTCCGGCGAGGCTGGATATAGTTTAGCGCGCCTACATGCAGGCGATTCGGCACCAGCCCTCCGGCGATCGCGATATAGCCGAGCTTGTTCGGCGTGAGTGCAGCGACGACGCCACCCGGTTTGACCACTCGAAGTAGTTCGCGAGCTACATCTGTCGGATGTTCAACGTGCTCGAAGACAAATCGTGAATATATGATGTCAAACGAGTTGTCGGGGTACGGCAGAGCGTTCCCCACTTCGATCACCTCAGCGTGGTCCAAGAACGGGTTGGATAGGACCGCTTCGTCGACATCGCAGCCTTCAACATGCGCACATCTGCCTCGTAAGTCGAAGAGACGACGACGATACTCAACCTCGTTGTCGAGGATCTGTTCACCTCTCCCTGCCCCGAAATCCAGAACACGGTCTTCGGCGTTAAGTATGCCGTCTAGCTGTGAAAAGAGCACGATGCCAGGGTCATCACGACTAAAGCCGCCGATATTTGACTCCGGGTAGAAGCGACGCCTGAGCGCCAGACCTCCTAAAGATCTCCTCAAGTTCGACCCCCTTCAAATTCGCGATGCATCGCACACTAGTGGGTGGGTGCACGGTTTTGTCGATGCTGCGTTTTCAACCCACCGTACGGTCAAATTCTGAGAGCATGTCAAGCTTCATCGGCCTGCCATCAGTCTCGCCGATTCCCGAATAGCTCTTACGCGTGTTTGCATGATGCAACGACCCCCATGCGCGGAGTGACATCAGATTAGCTGCCGACATATCTCGCCTGTGCGAAGTGCCGCTGGCGAGCGTCGCCCAGTTGTCACACCGCCCGGCACCTGGCACCAGTACTCCATGCGCCAGTGGTGGCCGGCTCCCCGTCCAGGCGGGCTGGCCACTTCGATAACTCCGACCACGCGTGCCGCCTGTCTTGACAAATCTCGGCGCAAACACATCCGCAACTCGTTGCGGGCGGCGGACACAAGGGTTCCGGCCTTTGGCGGTGACTGCTCACCCAGGCGCCTCACGCCTCTGCCTTCGGCCGGTGAGGGGCTGCGCGACATCTTTGCTGGAAGTCGCACCATCGCGGTCGGAGCCCGGACTGGCTACCTCCTGACCGTCTAGTGGCCGATGGCGCGCGGCCACCGTGCCAGTAGTACCGCGCTTCGAAGGCTGCAGCGAACTATCAGCGTCGGCGGCGTAGTACCCGTAGCTGTAGGTGTACGGGGATCCCCCGCGTGCCGGCACCATTGTGAAAACAGCACCAAGAAGCGGGGCCCCAACGCTGTCGAGGCTACCCACAGCGTGGGTCAGCTGCTCGCGCTTCGTCTGCCCGAACCGCACCATGATCAGTACACCGTCAGCGCCAGCCGCCAGAATCGCTGCATCTGTCACGGCAAGTAGAGGTGTCGAATCGACAATGACATAGTCAAACTGTGAACGTAGTTCGGCGAGCAACCTTTTGGCCGACATTGACCCGAGGAGCTCGCTCGGATTTGGCGGAATGGCCCCCGATGTAAGGACAGTTAGTCCTGGTGAGGGGGGCCCGTTTGGTGGTCCAGCCGCTATGCGACTTGGGGTTGATGGGTCGTGGTCCACTGTAGAGCGAACTCGGCTGGTGTGAGGTCGCCGTGGGCCGAGTGGGGCCGGTTCGCGTTGTAGTCGCGGCGCCAGTCTTCGATGATCACCCGGGCTTCCAGTAGCGAGTCGAAGCGCCACGCGTTGAGCAGTTCATCACGCAAGCGGCCGTTGAACGATTCGATCCAAGCGTTCTGCCACGGCGAGCCGGGATCGATGAAAAGTGAACCGGCACTGTTGAATCGGCACCAATCGGCCACGGCGTACGCCACAAATTCGGGACCGTTGTCGAAGCGCACATAGTGCGGCGCGCCGTTCGTGAGGGCCAGGCGATCCAGAACATCGACAACACCGTCGGCGTCGATGGAACGGTGCACGTCGATCGCGAGGGCTTCGCGGGTGAACTCGTCGATGACGTTCAACATCTTGATGGTGCGGCCATCAGCGGTGGTGTCGAACTGAAAGTCCATCGCCCAGATCACGTTTGGACGAATCGGTGACATCGCACCGACCGCCGCACCGATACCGGTCAGCCGCTTCTTGCGACGGCGCTGCGGGACCCTCAGGCCCTCCTCGCGCCACAGTCGGCGGATGCGTTTGTTGTTGGCCTTCCAGCCGGCCCGACGGGCCATCTTCGCCGCCCGCCGCCACCCCCAGCGCGGCCGGTCAACCGAGAACCGGCGCAGCCAAGCCCGTAGCTCGGCTTCCTCGGTGGTCATCGGCGCAGGCGTCAGGCGCATCGTCGAGCGGTGGATACCGACGACCGAGCAGGCACGTCGCTCAGAGACCCCGAACCGCTCACGGAGCGCTGTAACGGCGCTGCGCTTGCGGTTCGGGGTCAGAAGTTTCCCGACGAGATCTCCTTGAGCATGTCGATGTCGAGGGCCTGGTTGGCGACCAGCTTCTTGAGCCGGGCATTCTCGGCTTCGAGTTCCTTGAGGCGCTTGGCGTCGTTGGCCTTCATGCCGCCGTACTGGGCCACCCAGCGATGCCACGTCGACTCAGTGATCTCCAGGTGTCGGCACACCTCGGCCAGCTCCTGGCCGGTTCCGAGGAGCTTATTGCCCTCGGCCAGCTTGCGGATGATCTGATCCGGCGTATGCCGCCGGCGTTTGTTCGTAGCCATGTCGTCGTCGATTCTTCCTGCCCAAACACCTGGGCAACAGAGTCGCACAACAACTGGACCACTACGACGGGCTCACCTCAC
>NZ_CACSIP010000070.1 GCF_902705885.1 Mycolicibacterium austroafricanum
ACCGGGTTGTTTTGTGCGCGTTCGGCTTTGATGCGTGTGGCTTCGTCGGCGGCGCGGGTGCGTCGTCGGCGGGGCATCATCGCGGTGCGGGCCGGATGGGCAGGCGGACCTGTGCCCGGTGGTGGCAGGTTCGCGGTGGTGAGGTCGCAGGACGGGAAGAACAGTCGACTGCCGGGTTTGGTCGTNTAGGTTCGCCCGTCGGGGGCGGTCCAGATCACGGTCCCGTCCGGGGACTGCGAGTCGGTCCAGCCGCCCGGCCCGCCCCAGAAGGTCTTCATCAGATGGTGGCTTCGGCACTTGCAGTTCAGGTTCGAAGGATGGGTAGGACCCAGCGGCCACGGGTTCACGTGGTCGATGTCGCAGCGGTCAGCGGGCACATCGCAGCCGGGGAACCGGCAGAACATGTCGCGGACCCGGACGAACTCCGCAAGCCGCGCCGAGGGCCGGTACTGCGGTTCGGGCTCGGGGCCGGGCAGCCACAGCGGTGCGACTTTCGCCCCGCCCCGGATCGCCTCGGCCAGCGCCGGCGTTGAAAGCACCCCGCGCCCCGGCAACACCGCCACTCCCGAATCCACCAACCGGGGCGGCGACTCGGCATCATCCGGAGGCGGCGCGGCATCGTCCGGAGGCGGCGGCTCGGCATCGTCCGGTGGCGGGGTGTTCTGTGAGCGGGCGTGGTCGGCGTCCTCGGCGGCGATCAGTGTGCGGGCCGCGTCGATGGCGGCCTGGTCGGCGATCACCCGGATCGCCACATCCGAGGCCGGCGCCACACCCGCGGCCGGGCACTGCGGGCCGCCGCACCGACACGCCAACACCGTGTTGCCATGCCCCAGCGCCCCCACCGCATCCGCCCACCGCTGCCCGGCACTGCGCGGATCCTGAGCACACACCCCGGCCACCATCGCGGTGATCCGGCGCCGCAACGCCGCCGCATCACCGGCAGACAACCGCCCCCACACCACCGTGACCTCGGCGGTGTCCTCACACGCCCCGATGTGGAAATCCCGGGTCCGGATCACCTCTTTGGCCCGAAGCACCGCCTCGGGGTCAAACCGCTCGATCACCGCATCGATCGCACGGTCCAACAACACCGCCGACAACGGCCCCCACGTCACCGCCTTGTCGGCCAACGCGGCGTCGATGACCGCGATCAGCGCCTCGTCGTCGACCAACTGGGTGCGCCACGTCAACTCCGAAATCACCCGCGCACTGATCAACCCCTGCGAGAACAACGCCGCCACCTGCGGCAACCGATCCCGCAACGCGACTGCGATACGCATCTGACCTGAGGCCCGGCGCTGCCCGACATGCAACGCTGCAGCCACCCGCGCCGCAGTGTGGTTCCACGGATCAAACGCCCACCGCGCCCGCTCATCATCCTCATCAACCGTGCGGACCACCAACTCCGCGATCGCCGCCAACCGCCGCGCCGCCACCTGCGCTTCCTCCCGCGCCAACCGCTCGACCACACCCACCAACGCGTCATCAGCCACACCAGCGAACA
>NZ_CACSIP010000071.1 GCF_902705885.1 Mycolicibacterium austroafricanum
CCCGCAGGCGGCCAGGTATCCGGTAAGCGGCAGGGTCGGAACAGGAGAGCGCACGAGGGAGCTTCCAGGGGGAAACGCCTGGTATCTTTATAGTCCTGTCGGGTTTCGCCACCTCTGACTTGAGCGTCGATTTTTGTGATGCTCGTCAGGGGGGCGGAGCCTATGGAAAAACGCCAGCAACGCGGCCTTTTTACGGTTCCTGGCCTTTTGCTGGCCTTTTGCTCCTTAAGAAAAAGGATCTTCACCTAGATCCTTTTAAATTAAAAATGAAGTTTTAAATCAATCTAAAGTATATATGAGTAAACTTGGTGACAAGCTTGAATTCTTAGTNGCTTGGTTTTGATGGTTTTTTACTTTCGTTNAACCCTTTAACCGCCTGCTCNAATGTAAGTNTCAAGAGTGANGCGTCTCCAACTTCACTGTGACTNGGAACAACCAGNNTTGCCTNACCATATTTGGACNTTAATAANNTGGCGGACTTTGGCCANGCTTCTANATNTGCGTCACCCAAATTGCCNAAACCGTACGGTTTNATNAAACAACCACCGANTAATATTTTCCTTTCAGGCAACCAAACCACTACGTTATCTGGCGTGTGTCCCGGGCCTGGGTAGAAAACTTCAATTTTATCTTTAACTAGCCAATAGTTAACTCCGCTAAATGAATTTGTGGCTTGAACCTGACCGTCTTTTTTAAGCAGTTCATTGGTTAATGCAGATGCGTACGTGGGGATAGAGTGAGAATTAAGCCACTCTATTCCGCCCGTGCTGTCACTATGAAAATGAGAGGAAATGCTGCCTTTTATTTGATAGCCACGCTCCGCAAACCAGGCGACTAACTTTTCAGTGTCTTCAGCTGTGAATGGAGTGTCAATTAGGTAAGCCTCAGTATTGACAAGAACCACCAAACCATGTTTAGGAACAACGCCCCACCCGTCAACTTCTTCAAACGAAGTATGAACGTAAACGCCTTCATCAAGTTTTTTAATTTCTAAATCTGGCAAAGGTTCTGCGGCTGCGGTAGCAATGCTGCAAAACGATAATGTAAAGAATACGAGTAACTTGCTTCCCATGGGCTTCCTTTTTCAATATTATTGAAGCATTTATCAGGGTTATTGTCTCATGAGCGGATACATATTTGAATGTATTTAGAAAAATAAACAAATAGGGGTTC
>NZ_CACSIP010000072.1 GCF_902705885.1 Mycolicibacterium austroafricanum
TGTACCGACCACGGACGTTAGGGACGGCGTGGCGTGGTGACATGAAGAAGACCTCCGAGTGAAGTGCGAGCTGTCTAGGAACACACCACTCACTCTGGAGGTCTTCGTGGTCCACCGTAACGCCCCGCTGTCAGAAACCGGTCGCCTGCGCCTGGCTCGTTGCATTGTTGAGGACGGCTGGTCGCTGCGCCGAGCCGCCGAACGGTTCCAGGTCGCGGTCACCACCGCCCAGCGGTGGGCGCAGCGCTACCGCCAGGAGGGGCCGGCTGGGATGGCTGACCGCAGCTCACGGCCCCATCGCAGCCCCAATCAGACCCCGACGCGCACCGAACGCCGCATCATCAAAGTCCGGGTGCTGCGCCGGTGGGGCCCGGCCCGAATCGCCTATCTGCTGGGCCTCAACGTGTCCACGGTGCATCGGGTCTTACGCCGCTACCGAGTCGCGCGATTGCGATGGCTGGACCGCCCGACGGGGCGTGTCATCCGCCGAATGGAGTCCGCTGCTCCCGGCGATCTGGTGCATGTCGATGTCAAGAAACTCGGCAAGATCCCCGCCGGCGGCGGCTGGCGCAAACTGGGCCGCACGGCGGGCAACCGCAACTCCAACGCCGACAAGAGCAGCGGGGTCTTCAGCAAGTACCGCAACCCGGTGCGCGGCTATCACTTTCTGCACACCGCCCTTGATGCCCACTCCCGGCTGGCCTACTCGGAAATGCTGACAGATGAACGCAAAGAAACCGCCGCAGAGTTCTGGACCCGGGCCAACGCCTGGTTCCTAGAGAACGGCATCGCTGTGCGAAATGTGTTGACCGACAATGGCTCCTGCTACAGATCGCACGCGTTCCGTGATGCGCTCGGCGACATCAAGCATCGCAGGACCCGACCCTATCGACCGCAGACCAACGGCAAGGTGGAGCGATTTCACCGCACCCTTGCCGATGAATGGGCCTACGTGCGGCTCTACACCAGCGACGCCGAACGTTGCGCCGAGTTCCCGCTCTGGGTGCATCACTACAATCACCACCGCGGCCACACCTCACTCAAGGGTCAAGCACCCGCCAGCCGCTTACCTAACCTCTCAGGTCAGTACA
>NZ_CACSIP010000073.1 GCF_902705885.1 Mycolicibacterium austroafricanum
TCGACCGCGACGAGCTGTGTGGGTTGACCGGGGCGCGGTCGCTGGAAGCGCTGGTGGCGTGGAAGGCCGGGGTGTCGCCGCGTAACGCGGAAACGATCACCGCGGTGGCGCAGCGGCTCGAGGCGTTCCCGCGGCTGGCCGACGGACTACGAGAAGGCCGGCTGTCGCTGGATCAGGTCGGTGTGATCGCCGAACACGCCGCCGACGGCTCCGATGCCCACTACGCGCAACTGGCCGAGAGTGCGACGGTCACCCAGCTACGCACCGCGGTCAAGTCCGAACCCCGCCCCGACCCGGCGCCGCGGCCACACCCGGCGCGGTCGATCACCAGAACCGACCACGGCGAGCACACCACCTACCGGATCACGGTGTCACGACTAGAAGCGGCCAGAGTCGACGCCGCGCTGGATGCCCGCCGCGAGGCGTTGATCACCGACTGGGAACGCGACCACACCACCGACACCGAGCAGACACCGCCGATGCCCACCACCGTGGACGCGTTCGTCGACCTGATCGACACCGGCTGGGACGCCGAAGCCACCCGCCGCCCGCACGGGCAGCGCACCACCGTCATCGCCCACCTCGACGTCGAACACCAGGTCGCGTCGCTGCACCTGGGACCGCTGCTCTCCGACGCCGAACGCCGCTTGCTGCTGTGTGACGCCACCTGTGAGGTGTGGTTCCAACGCCACGGCCGGGTCATCGGCGCCGGGCGGGCCACCCGCACCGTCAACCGCCGGCTGCGCCGCGCCCTGGAACACCGCGATCGCTGCTGCGTGGTCCCCGGCTGTGGGGCCACCCGCGGCCTGCACGCCCATCACCTGTGGCACTGGGAAGACGGCGGCCCCACCGAACTCGACAACCTCGTCCTCGTCTGCCCGTTCCACCACCGGCTGCACCACCGCGGCGGCATCACCCTCACCGGCCCCGCCCACCACCTCGTCGTCACCGACAGCCACGGCCAACCACTGACCGGCGCCTCGCTGGCCCGACCACCCACCACAGCACCACCGACAGTCCCGCCGTATCCCGGNCCCACCGGCGAACGCGCCCAATGGAAGTGGTACACCCCCTACCAA
>NZ_CACSIP010000074.1 GCF_902705885.1 Mycolicibacterium austroafricanum
GCCGCCATATCCACATACACCTGCAACCCCGAGGACATACCCCCAAGTATCAGACCCACCCCCACAAAACTCACCAACGCGGAAAATTGACCCCGTTCGAGTGAGCGAACCTCGCGATACGGTAGCTGCATGACCAACCCCGACGAGCCGATCGGAGAGCAGTCGATGCACCGTTGGCAGGATTTGTTCGAGGAATGCCTCGGCGATGTTCTGTACCTGTACGGCGATACCAGCGCTACTGACGGGCTGGGCCGCTAGTGCCACCGGTACCGGCAGCCCCTGACGGCTGGACCGCGGTGAGGGTGGGCGATGAGGTGTTCTTTTGGCCTTCGTCGCAACCGATCCCGACTTCGTTGGACGGCTCGCACGGATTCTCGGGTATGCCGAACTTTCGTATCCCTACTGGTTGGGACAAGCAGCCGCCCGCGGAGTGGCGCGACCTCTACGGTGCGGCCAACCGGGGCAAGGGTGTCGACCCGTTTGAGGTGCTGGCGACCGCACCTCCGCCGGTTGCTGCCCCGGCCGCACCAGCCGCGCCGGCAACCCCGGGCCCTGCTCCACAAGCTCCGCCGTTCGTTAGGACTGGCGCGCAGGAATCGGGTGATGTCGCCAAGGCGATCAAGGAAGTCAACGAAAAGGCGGACAAGGCGCAGACGCAATTGGCCAGCGCTGACGCAGCGTTGATGAAGGCGATCCTGGGTGCGCATACCCGCACCGAGGAGGGACGTGCGGAGCTGTCGAAGATTCAGAAGGAATGGATGGCTCTGTCCTCGAAGGTGGATCTGAACTCACCTGCCGGGTCCAAGCAAATGTTCTACATGATGGACAACCGGATGGCCGATATCAACCGCATCCTGAACTCGAACGTACTGGATAACGCGTCCAGCGCAGGGATCATCGCGGCCAAGAAGGCGCTGTACGAGAAGATCGAGGCGGATGGGACGGCCGGCGCCGATCAGACCAACCCGCAGGGCGGTGACCAGAACACTGGGGGCGTAGCCGGAGGTGGTGTTGCCGGGGGCGGTGG
>NZ_CACSIP010000075.1 GCF_902705885.1 Mycolicibacterium austroafricanum
TACGCGGCGACACCCCGGCCTTCCACGCCACCAGCGCTTCCAGCGACCGCGCCCCGGTCAACCCACACAGCTCGTCGCGGTCGACCTCGGCGACGAGCTCCACGATCCGCCCGTCGATCGCATTACGCTGACCCGCCAGCTCCGCCAACTCTGCGAACAACACCTCAAGCCGCTCCTTAGGAGCCAAAGAAGTTGCCGCCGAGGACATGACCCCATCATCACAGACACGTCCGACAAAAACCGGCCGCGTCGGCTAGGCGGAAACCTTCTCGGCGACAACCGTAGTTGCGAACCGGTCACGCGCGCGTCGCACCGCCCACCAGGTCACGAGTAGCGCCAACACAAGCATCGGGTAACCCATGGCGACCCGCGCCGCTGCCAACCATTCGACCGAACCGGCATCATAGAGCCGGCCTTGGACGACGTACCTCGCGGCGAAGACCGCCACGAACGTGAGCGTGGCGATATCGAACGCGTGCAACGTCTTTCGGTCGGTGTGCCATACCGCCCGTTCACCTGCGCTGGTGAGCGCATTCCAGATCACGCCCACTAGTGGCCGACGCACCACCACGGATGCCGCAAAGACCGTTGCCAACCCCACGCTCATCCAGATGCCCGGAAGGAAGTAGCCCTCTGCCGAGCCGGTGTACAACGCGATCAACGACGCGATCACGACCCCCAGCAGACCGGAGACAGCGGGCTGGATCGGCTGCCTGCGCCATCTGCGTAACACGACCAGGCCGATGCTGGCAGCGATCGCCACCACCACCGCCGCATCCAGCCCTGCGATCGCATTCGCGATGACAAAGGCCAGCGACGGCACGCCCGCGGCCGCGAGCCCCGACACCCCGCCCATGCGTTCGAGCAGTGTCGGGCCCTGTTCGGCATCGGTCATGCTGTCCGCCCCTCTTCAATTCCGAGATGCTCGGCGAGGAATCGGTCGACGGCGTGATACATGTCGATCACGTTGTCGGGGTTGAGGAACCCGTGCCCCTCGTCGTCTTTGACCATGTACTCGACGTCGACCCCGCGGGCCCGCAGCGCCTCGACGAGATTGTCCGATTCCGCCTGTACGACGCGGGAGTCGTTGGCGCCCTGGACGACCAGCAGCGGCGTGCGGATCTGGTCCACCCGGGTGATCGGTGAGCGGGCCAGCATATCCGCCTCCTGCTCGGGGTCGCCGGGGTCACCGACGAACAGGTGCCAGTTGTTGGCCAGATGCGGCCGGGCGGTCTCCGGAAGTGTCCGCATGAAGTTCGCCAGGCTGGAGATGCCCACGTAGTCGATCGCGGCGGCGAACACGTCCGGGGTGAACGTGACACCGACCAGGGCGGCGTATCCGCCATAGGATCCGCCGAAGATCGCGACCCTCTCGGGATCGGCGTACCCCTGGTCGACGGCCCAGTTCACGCCGTCGATCAGATCGTTGTGCATCTTGCCGGCGAACTCTCCGACCGCCGCTTTCACGAAACCCTGACCGTAACCGGTGGATCCGCGAAAGTTGACCTGCAGCACCGCGTACCCGCGGTTAGCCAGCAGTTGTACGTCGGGCTGATAGCCCCAGGTGTCGCGTGCCCACGGGCCGCCGTGTACCAGCAGCACCAGCGGCACCGGACCGGTAGCGCCCACCGGCAGCGTCAGGTACGAGTGCAGGCTCAGCCCATCGCGGGAGCGGACGGTGACCGGGGTCATGGTCGCCAGCGCCTCGGGATCCAGATGCGGCAGTGGGCGGAACAACTCCCGGCTCTCGCCGGTGCTGTGGTCGTAGAAGTAGGTGACACCGGGCTCCCGGTCGTGGGTGAAGCTGACCACCCAACGCTGTCCGGCGTCGTCGGACGAGATCTTGGCCAGGTCGCCGTCGGCCAGCTTCTCCAGGTTCTGCAACACCGCGGCGAAATGCGGGTCCAGCGCGCGAATATCCTGTCGCTCACCGAGATAGCGCACCGCAAGCAGCTCACCGGTCCGCCTGCTCAGTATCAAAGGTTGGGGCAGTACGGGGGCGAGACCGCCCATCGGATCGATGCTGAGGGTGGGGTGCTCGTCGACGTCGGTCTCCTCACCGGTGGCGACGTCCAGCCGCACCAGTGACGTCCGGTCCGGGTTTCGGTTCGAGCCGAGCCACAGGCCTTTTCCGTCGGGCGTGACCACCATCGGCCAGATGCTCAACGTGTAGTCGGCGCCGGGGTACACCGCGATGGAACGCAGGCTCTGCTGTTCCGGCTCCCACGTCGACATCTCGACGTCGCCGTCGGCGGTCAGGGAGTAGGCGAACAGCTCACCGGAGCGCCCGGCGAACCATCCGGCGACCTTCCCGGGGTTCTCGGCGAGCAGCGTCAATGCGCCGGAGGCGATGTCCAGTTCGTAGGCGTCCATCAATTCGGGCGTGCGCCTGTTCAGGGCGACCATCGCCTTGCCGGGTCGGTCGGCAAGCAACTCGAAATAGGTTCGGACCCCGGGATACGGCGTCAGATCAACAGCGGGAGTGGAGGGGTTGTCGAGGTCGACGCGGTAGATGTGCCAGTTCTCGTCGCCGCCGTTGTCCTGGGTGTACAGCAGCCACCGCGGATCGTCAGTCCACTCGTAGTTGATCACGCTGCGGGTTTCGTCGGCCGTGACGCACCGCGGTTCACCGACGGATTGGCCCCGGCTGTCAAGATCCTCCACCCATACGTTCAGACGGTTCTTCCACGGCGCCAGAAAGGCGATCCTGCTGCCGTCCGCCGAGATCGTCGCCGCGGTCCGGGTCGGCGGCTTGAAGAAGTCCTCGACGGGAATGTGCGCGTGTGTTGCCATGCCTCAAGGACACACCCGGACGCTGCGGCACAGTCAAGCTCGCCGCCTGTGGACAATGGTCCAGTGGCGTGGAGTACCCGTGAAGTCGCCGAGCTCGCAGGCACCAGCCTGCGGGCTGTGCGGCACTACCACCAGGTCGGTCTGCTCGCCGAGCCGGAGCGTCGCAGCAACGGCTACAAGCAGTACGGCGTCGCGCACCTCGTCCGGCTGGTACGGATCAAACGGCTCACCGACCTAGGGTTCTCGTTGACCCAGATCGCGGACATGGACGACTCCGACGAGCACCCAGAAGAAGCTCTGCGGTCCTTGGACGCCGAACTCGCAGCCACCATCGATCGGCTGCAGCGCGCGCGGGTGGAACTGGGACTGATCCTAAAGAGCGAGGCGCCCACAGAGCTGCCACCGGCGTTCATCGCACCGGATGCCATGGCCAAGATGTCCGCAGCCGACCGCTCGCTCGTTGTTGTCCTCACTCGCGTGCTGGGCCCGGAGGGGCTCCGGGTCTACGCCGACCTTCTGCGCGATGCCCCGGATGAACCCGTGGCGCTGGCGTTCGATGCGCTGCCGGCCGACGCCGATGACGCCACTCGGCAGGATGTCGCGGAGAGAATGATCCCCTACATCCAATCTCTGTACGCGGCGCACCCCGGCCTGCTGGATTCACTGACAGACGCGCCGAAGGGCAAGCGGTTCGCCGACGAAACCATCGCGGAAGCGATGTCGGAGCTGTACAACGATGCGCAACTCGACGTTCTTCGCCGCATCGGACAGATCATGCGCGCCAACGAGACCGGCGGGCAGTCAGCCTCCTAGGCGGGTCCAGTCCTACCAGCCGGCGTTGCGGGCCAGCTCGATGGCGTACTGGTTGACGAAGGTGCCGGCGCTCGCAGCGCCTCGGCACGACCCGTCGGATTCGCCGGGACGCTTGACCCACAGGAAGGCGTCGACCTGGGGGTTGCCGGTGGCGGTGGTGGGCCTGACGCCCAGCGCGCGGCCGCTGGGGTTACACCAGTACAGCTCGTCGTTCTCCACCGGTCCGGCGCCGTTGCGCGACGTGTCGATGACAAAGGGCTTGCCGCCCGTCATCCCCGAGATGGCTCCGCCGTAGCCGACGTTCTCCTCGGTGGTGAAGAAGTTGGCGGTGTTGAGGCTGAAGCCCCTCGCCTTGGCCACACCGACCTGGTTCAGCCGGCCTGCCATCACGTCGGCGGCCACCCACCGAGGGTGGCCGGCGTCGACGTACACCGCGGTTGCGGGGTTGCGGGTCAGCGTGTCGACGGCGTAGCCAATCAGGTCGAAGCGCTCCTGCTGCTGGGCAGGTGACAGACAGTCGGCCATCGCGAGCGCGTCAGGCTCGAGGATGATCGCCGCCGGTCCCCCGCCGATGGCGGCCGCGACGCCGTCGATCCAGCTTCGGTACGCACCGGCCGATCCGAATCCACCCGCGGCGTAACTGCCGCAGTCGCGGTTCGGGATCCCGTACAGCGCGAGGATCGGCATGGTGCCGGCAGCCTGCGCGTCCGCGATGTACTTCGCATCCACGGACGGCGTGGAGCGGTGGTCCATCCAGTAGGCCGTTGGCGTGTTGACGACGGCGGCCAGCAGCGGATCCGGATCGCTCGCCGCGGCGCGTGTGCCCTTCGAGTTCGGGTTGACGTAGAACGGCAGACCGACCAGTGGATTTGCGTCACTGACGAGCTGGACCGTCGGGGCGGGACCGGATTGCACCGGAGCAGGGGCCAGGCCGACGCCGGCGACGACCGCTACCGCGAGAACAGGCAAGATCCATCGTGTCACTGCACCAGCAGCTGAGGACATCACGTGACAAAACGTAGTGCCGCTCCACAACAAGCGCCAAACCGAGCCCTCGCTGCGTGCGCCGTCACTCGGTGTGCCGCTGGGCCCGCAGGCCGTCGCGGAGTTCGCCGAGGGCTTGTGCCAGGTCGACGCGGGGAGTCCAGCCCCAGCGGTGGGCGCGGTCGGCGACGATCTGGCCGGTCCACGCGGGCTCCTGCTCCCACACCGGCTCGAAGCCCAGCGCACCGGCGACGGCCTCGAAGTAGTCGCGCTGGGTCGCCGGACCGCCGGCGACATTGACCGCCGTGCAGCCACCCTCGAGGGGGCCACGCTCCGTGTCGTCAGACGTGGAGACCCCACCGTCCGCGAGCGCAGCCAGCAGGGCGGCGAGGTCGTCGACGTGCACCCACGCAAACGTCTTTCCGGGGACGGCCTTGCGGGCGGACGTCGGCTTCGCCATGTCGGCGGGGCGAAGCGAGTTCCAGACCGAGGTCGCACCGGGTCCGAGGATGGCCGGCGGGCGCACCAGGACGCGGGTGAGTCCGGCCACCGCGGCGAGGGCAGCGTCGGTGTCGCGCTTGGTGACGGGATAGTCGCCGGCGTCGTCGTCCACCAACGCCGCTGACTCGTCGACGTCACCGGCGCCCGGCGACCGGTCGTAAACGGCTGCGGTCGACGTGTGGATCAGGCGCTCGACGCCGGCCGCGGCGGCCGCCCGCGCGATGACCGGGGTTCCTTCGACGGCCACCCGATGCTGCGTCGGCCGGTCCGAGCCCATGGGATGCACGGTCGTGATGACCGCGCTCGCCCCGGCGACCACGTCTTCGGCGAACTCCTGTTCGCCGAAGCTGCCGACCCTTTCCTCCACTCCGTCGATGCGCGGCGCGCTTCCCGCACGACGCACCACAGCCCGCACTGTCGCTCCACGTCTGACGAGTTCGGCGCACGTGCGTGCTCCGACGAAACCGTTCGCTCCGGTGACGACTACTGGAGAGATCCGATCGGCGCTCATATGCCCACCATGCCAGCGCTGCCCGAGGCCTGCGCCGCGGCAGTAAGACACTCTGATGGTTTTGTCTAGTTCATGAGACGCATTCGCGATGCTGTTGCGAACTGCGCAGTTCCCCTGCTACACCTGATAGGCCGAAGTGATCCAGGACACACCTTCAGGAGGCGTGATGCGCTCACCGATCTTTGCGGCCGAAGGGCTGACCTGCAGATCCAAGGGTGAAGCGGGTTCCGGAAAGTTCATCGGCCGGGTCGGTGCCCTCGCGGTGTTCCTCGGGGTCGGCGCTGCGCTTGCCATGCCGACCGCGCACGCGGACACCGACGATTCGTCCTCGGGCTCGACTTCGTCCTCGTCCTCTAGTTCGTCCTCCAGTTCGTCCCCTAGTTCGTCGGAGTCGAGTTCGTCGGCGGACTCGGACGCATCGGACAAGTCCTCGGCACGGAAAACCCGAACCACCCGGACCAACGACGTGAGCACCGACACCGACACCAGCACCGAAACGGACGCCGGCAGCGAGTCCGACGACGACGCGGCGGCCGCAGACGCCGCTTCCGTCGACGACGGGGACGACGGGAACGGGGACGGGGACGGGGACGCCATCGAGGCGGTCGCCGAGGAGTTCGCCGCCGTCACCGTGGACGTCCCGGCTTCGGCCCCGGACCCGGAGGTGGAGGTGCCGGGCGGCGAGGCTGCGGTTCGGTCGGCCCCCGAAGAGCCCCAGGCCCCGCTCGCCCCGCCCGTCGACCTGGCGTTGGCGGCCACGACCAAACGCCACGCCGGTCCCGACGCAGCTGCCGCGTCCGCACAGCAGTACACCAGCGTGAGCGTCGACAACGCACTCAGCAACCAGGTCAGCCCGCTGGGCACACCTGAGCAGATCGCCCGCGAGCAGATCGCCATGCAGACCGCAAAGTCCCTTCCGGTCGCGTTCATGAAACTCATTCTGCGACTTGGCTTCCTGTCGGCGGCCAACAAACAGTTCGCCCTCGTGGGTGGCCCCGATGCGGCCAACCGGGAGGCGCTGACCCGGGCCATCGACGAGTACGCGCTTGCTGCGGCGTTCCAGCAACAGATCCTCAATCCCATGGATCCGGCCGTCGTCACCCAGGTCGCGCCGCCGCACAGTTGGTACGGACTCGATGTCGGCGGGTCACGACTGCTCTACGACAACCCGGACACCATCTACCGCTTCATGCCGGTCAACAAGACCTCGGAATATGTGATCACCGGCCGCCTGTACGACGGGATCCCCGCAGACATCACCTTCAGCGTGCTCGAGGGGACCGCCGGCACGACGTCGACCATCTTGTCGCTGAGTGACCTCGAGGTCGACGAGGACGGCACATTCGTGATCACCGTCAGCGGCGAGTCCGCCGCGCCGGGCCAGACCAACCACCTGCAGCTGACCTCCAGATCCACGTTGATCGCCGCGCGAGATACTCTCGGCGACTGGACGATCGAGGACCCGATGGGGCTGGCGGTGCACCGGGTGAGCGGTCCCCGCAACAGTTTGTTCGCTCAGCTCGGCGGGTTCGTCCTGCTGGGCGGGCTGGTCAACGACAGCCCGCTACTGACCTCGCTGGTGTCGGTGATCCCGCCGTTGGGCATCGCCGAGTCACGCCCCGTCCGGGGCATGCTCACCGCTCTGCTGCTGCTGGTCAGGGGAGCCAACGAGCAGGCCAAGTACATGGCGCTGGCGACGACCGACCCGGACACAGGTGAGCTTCGGGCCCCGAACGTGCTGACGCAGCCGGCCAGCAACGCCGAGTTCCTCGCCAACCAGCTGCAGAGCAACGGCTACTTCCAACTCGCCGACGACGAGGCGCTGGTGCTGACGATCGACCCGGGCAATGCCGGGTTCTTCACCGCTCCGGTCTACAACGACTGGACGATCACCGACGACTACTGGAATCAGCAGACAAGCCTGAACAACGACCAGGCGGTCGCCAACCTGGACGGGACCTACACGCTGGTGGTCTCGGTGGCCGATCCCGCTGTCGCCAACTGGATTTCGACCGGCGGCCTGAACCAGGGCATCATCTCGATGCGCTTCCAGGATCTGGACCCGGAATCAAGTGACACACCGGGGGTGCAGTCGGTGGTGGTCAAGCTCGAAGACCTCGACGAGCATCTGCCCGCGGGCACCGTCTACGTCACCGCCGCGGAGCGCGCAGCACAACTGGCAACCCGCAAGGCCGGCTTCGACAAGCGCTGGGCGCCATACCCGCAACTCTGACCGCTATTGGCTATCGTCACACGATGACGCTGGTGTCACCACATCGTTCCGCGTGGCACCGCCGCCAATCTCGAAGCGGTCCTGGCCGGCGCCGACGTACCCCACGATGTGGAGCAGTATCCGGATTTCGGGCCCAGTTTCCTGGGTTTCTTCGCCGAGCATCTCGCCGCACCGGGCCCGGCGTGAACTCCTAGCCCGATCGCGGTCGCACTCGTGCGCGGATCGGTCCGCCGGCGATCATGGTGAAGTGCAGAGCGAGTGGGAATTCGTCGTCGAGGGACTGTATCTCGGTGTTACGGATGATGGTCGCCAATGCAAGCGTGACCTCGAGCATGGCGAAATGATCCCCGATGCAAGAGCGTGGACCGCCGCCGAACGGAATGTACTGCCAGCGATCAAGCGCCTTGAACTTCTCCGGGGCGAACCGGTCGGGGTCGAATCGAAGTGGATCGTCCCAGAGAGCCGGATCCTGTTGGACGGCCATCCTCCCGATGACGAGCATGGTTCCCTTGGGCACGCGGTAGCCCGCCACCTCGACATCGCGACACGCCATACGAGTGCCGGTCGGTGCCGGCGGGCACAGCCGCAGGGATTCCCGGATCACCTGCACAGTAAATTCCAGCTGCGCGACGTCATCAGGCGTTAGAGGCCGATTTGGCAGGGCTGCAACCTCTTTCGCGACGCGCTGCTGATGATCAGGATGGCGGCCCAGCGACCACAGGGCATAGGTCAACGTCGTCGCGGTGGTGTCGTGGCCGGCGAACAGGAAGATGATCAGCTCATCGCAGATCTCCTGATCCGACAGCCGGGCGCCGGTTTCGGGATCCTGCGCCGCGATCAACGCACGGACAAGCGGAGCGACCCGGCTCGGGTCGGCACGGCAGTCGCGCAGAATGTCCTGGGTGAGTGCGTGCAGTCGGGCGCTGGCGGCCCGCGCGCGGCGCCGCGCCGGCGTCGGCAACCACCGGGGTGCGCGCACCGGACGTGTCGCGCGGCCGATCGCGTAGCTCAATGCCACCCGCAACGGTTCGGCGACATCGTCGGCACGCTGCTCGAGGTCCAGACCGAGAACAGACCGGCCGAGTGCCCGCAGCGTCAGGGTTCGGCACTCGCCGTCCAGATCGACCACACCGTCCGACGGCCACTTCTCACACAGGCCTTGAGCCGCTTGCGACATGTGACCGCCGAACTCGCCCACCCGCTGCTTGGTGAACGCCGGCTGCAGCGTGCGCCGCCTCGGCTTCCACGGCTCGAACGGAAGGTCTGCCAGATTGGCGCCGATGATGCGACGCATCTCCTCGAACACCGGTGTCGTCTTGTCGACGGAGGCGTCCTTCGTGGCCAGCACGTCCCGGATGCCGCGCGGCGATGTCACCAGCACCATCGGGGGCATCAGCCACCGCGGTCCCAGCGTGAACGCGGTCACGGTTCCACCGGCATCCCGCAGCCTCGCGGTTCCGGTGCTGAACTCCCTGACCGCGGCAAGCCGCTGCCGGAACGGCAGCGGGTTCACCGGTGGGAGGGGCAGCGGCTTGTGCTCACCCGCGTCGACCTCACTGTGAACCAAGTCGTCCTCCCTGGAGAGCGGCGCCGAACGCGAATGCAGTGAGCCTACCGAGCCATTCGGATTCCGCGCGACGCCCTCCTTGGCGCGCGTCGGCCCGCACCGGCAGCGCGCCGTTGCGCGTCGTCTTGCATAATCCACGTGTGCAGCGGGCGAGCCGTGAGCGCACCGGTGCGGAGAAGGGTTCCAGATGCCAACAGTGCGACCGTTGTGGCGGGTGCCGGGAATCGTCGTCCGCGAGCGGCTCCACCCGAGCGGGCGCGTGCGCATCCCCGAACCCATGGTGATGGACGACCCGGTCTCGGTCGACGAGTTCCACACCGGCGGCGCCTCGAACCCGGGGATGCGCGCCGTCTACGACCTGTGCGCGCGCTCGCTCGATGCGCTGCTCCCTCCGGGCGGCCGGCTGCTGGACCTGGGCGTCGGATCGGGCCGCGCATTGAGCGCGGTTCTGCGGCGCCGGCCCGACATCCACGCCACAGCAGTCGATCTTGCTCCCAACATGCTGGCCACCGCACGCAAGCTGTTCGACAGCGAAGGTCTGGCAGATCGGGTCGACCTCGTGCAGGCTGACATCACCGCGCTGCCGGAGAAGCTCTCCGCCGCACCGTGGGACGCCATCTCCTGCATGTGGACGCTGCATCAGCTGCCGGACTTCGACATCCTGCGCGGGGCCCTCGACCAGCTTGCGGCCGTGCGCCGCCGAAGTGGGGCCGCTGTGTGGATCTCGGACTTCCAGCGGCTGCGTGATCCGGCCGCCTGCCCCGACATGCTGGTGTGTGTGGATCCTGAGTCGCCGGATATCCTCCGTGAAGATGCAATCGCCAGTGAGGCAGCGGCATTCACCTTCGCCGAACTGTCGACCGAGTTGACCGCGGCCGGGCTGGTGGGGATGCACTCCGGCCACTCCACTCCGCTGCCCTACCTGCAGGCGTACTGGCTCTTCGGCGCAGAGGGCAAGCCTCATGCCGCGCCGGGGGTGCGCCGCGGCGAGCTGCGCGGGTCGGCCCGCCGCGAGGCCGCGCTGCTGCGCTGGGGATTCACCGCCAAGCCGTTCTGAGCCGGACCGCCGACGCAAGCACCACACCAGATCAGCTGGACCGCAGTCGGACTCGGTTCACGGCGCGCCTGCTCGGGACGGACGGTGGCGGTGCCTCGGTCAACCGCAGCACCAGGACCACAGCATCGCCGGGATCAGTCGCAGTCAAGCGCAGGAAGTCTCTCTGCAACTGCCCCAGCTCTTCCGCGAAGGGCGCCGACAGCTCCTTGAGGTCTGCGGCATCGCGCGCGTGCAGGAACACCGGCGACAGCGGCTGGACACTGAAGCCTGCGCGCTGAGCCAGGATCCAGACCGCCTCGACCGCCGACCCGCCCCGGGCGTAGTCACGCAGGCCCTCCCCCGAGACGGTGACGACCGCCAACGCGGAGCTGGCGAGCACCCGGTCGCGGGTGTCGTAGCCGAGCGCGCTGCCGGCGTTCCAGTCGGCGAGGTGAGCCATCACGTCGGGGCGGCGCAGCAACGCGATCAGCGCCGAGTCCGCCGCGTCGAGCTCCAGAGTGCGGATGTCCAGACCGGTGTCCGGGTCGGCATCCCCCGGGAACCTGAGTTCACCGAACATCTCTCGGTGCAGGTGCGGCGTCAGGTATCGGATACGGTCGGCCGCCGCGAAAATTCCTGCAGCATCGGATAATTCCGCGCGTCCGGTCAGCAGGCGCAGACCGGCGCCCTGCTCTTCGGCAACGGCGGGAAGCAACTTCGCAGTCGGTTCGTCGATGCCGCCAGGCCTTCCGTGGTGCCGGTTGGTCTCGCGCGCCAGCATCGGCTCGACGAGATCGGCGAGTGCGGCGTCGCGACCGTCTGCGAAAACCATGGTCGCCTGCAGCGGGGATCCGCCGACGTCCTCGGAGATGCTCACCGGACCGAGCATCCCGCGAGCGGCGGCGGCCACCCTGACGTTGAAGATGGCAGCACCGAGCGCGACCGCGCTGCCGCGGTAGCCGACATCCATGGTGGACTTGTGTTCTGTGGCAATACTTATGGTGACTTGCGCTGCGTCTGCCTCGATCCGCCACGGTTGACAGTTGCCGCCCGAGGGTGCGCGCATCGCGGCGACGACGATGCCGTCGTCGACCGACGATGCCGGGGTGTCGGCCCCGGCGCCTTCGGATGACAGCTGCGGGTGGGCAATCTCGGGTTCGTCGAGTTGATCGAGCGCCCCTCCGATGTCGATCCGACACCGACCCGAGTTGAGGGTCTCTCCCACGCCGATCCGGCGGACCGCCTCGGCCAGCGCCGCACCGCCGAGAACAACGTCGGAGGCGAGTTGCGGCCACGTCGACAGCGAGCGATCGACCTCGATCAGCGACGCCGCCGCACGCGGGGAGATCCTGTCGGCCTCCAGATGCCGCAGCATGTGCGGGATCTTCTCGCGGCTGCTCATTCCTGGAAGCAGACTGACGTCCAACGCTCCCAGCAGTCCGTGCAGGATCGGCCGTTCGGGCTCCTGGTCGAACCGCTCGACGTCGACGATTCCGCGGTCACTGGTCGCCATCAACACCGGGATACGGCGACCTCGTGCACCGATCCGCAAGACCGCCTTCATGTCGAGGGAGTCGCACTCCTCGATCACGATGTCGAGACCCTCCAGGAACGCGTCGATGGTCTGTGCGGTGAGCCCGGTGTCGAAGACGTCGACCACCATATAGGGGTCGATCTCGGCGATTCTTCGTGCGGCCACATGGGCTTTGTTCAGCCCGATGTCGAACACCGTCGCGGGGACCCGGTTCAGGTTGGACAACTCGAGATGGTCGAAGTCGGCCAGGCGGAGTCGACCACCCAGACCCTGCATCGTCAGTGTGTGTGCGATCGCATGACCGACACTGAGACCGGCGACGCCGATGGTCAGTGATCCCAACCGGCCCTGTTCCTCGGTGGTGATGTTGTTGCGGTTGCGATCGAGTCGTGTTGCCCGAAACCCGCGGGGCCCGAGTACCGCGACAACGGTGCGCCGCCACGGGTAGTACGCCCAGCGACCCGGTTCGGCCAGCACCCGCTGGTCGGGCGCGGGGCGAAGTGCACGCAGGCTGGCCAGTTGCTCAGCGCGGCGGTCGAGGAATTGCACCCCGGGGTCGTCACGTAACCGGTCCAACACCGCCTGATCTCCGGAATCGCCGGGGTCCAGGATCTGTGCTGCAAAAGCAGTCGCGCTGCGCTCGGCCACGGAGCAACCCTATTGCAACTCGGCTGCGGCCACGCCGTTCGCGCCGCGACTATTCGGATTACGACTCGACAACCCGTCCGCCGTCGACCAGCCACGCCCTGTCCAGTCGGACGTTCTCGAGCATTCGGCGGTCGTGCGTGACCAACAGCAACGCCCCGTCGTAGGTCTCGAGCGCCTGCTCGAGCTGTTCGATGGCGGCGAGGTCGAGGTGGTTGGTCGGCTCATCGAGAACCAGCACGTTGATCCCGCGTGCCTGAAGCAACGCCAGGCCGGCGCGGGTTCGTTCACCGGGTGAGAGTTCGTCGACCTCGCGTTCCACGTGGTCCGACCGCAGCCCGAACTTCGCGAGCAGGGTCCGAACATCGGCAGTCGACCACGACGGCACGCGCTGCTCGAAGCGGTCGACGAGGCGTCCGGCGCCGGTGAAATCGGCACGCGCCTGGTCGATCTCGCCGATTGCGACGTTGGCGCCGAGGCTCGCCCGGCCGGCGTCGGGCCGACGGCGACCGAGGAGTAGCCGCAGCAGTGTCGATTTCCCTGCCCCGTTGGGGCCGGTGATGCCGATCCGCTGGCCGGCGTCGACCTGCAACGACACCGGCCCCAGAACGAAGTCGCCCTGCCGCACTACGGCGTTGTCGAGGGTCGCGACTACCGAACTCGATCGTGCCGCGGCGCCGATGGTGAACTCGAGCGTCCATTCCTTGCGGGGTTCGGCAACTTCGGTCATGCGGGCGATCCGGCTCTCCATCTGACGCACTTTCTGCGCCTGCTTCTCGCTGGACTCGGTGGCCGCACGTCGCCGGTTCTTGTCGTTGTCGGGAGCTTTGCGCATCGCGTTGCGGACACCCTGGCTGGACCATTCGCGCTGAGTACGCGCCCGAGCCACGAGGTCCGCCTTCTTCTCGGCGAACTCCTCGTACTGTTCACGTCGATGGCGGCGGCCGACCTCGCGCTCTTCGAGGTAGCTTTCGTACCCGCCGCCGAACACGGTGGTGGTGTTCTGCGCCAGGTCCAGTTCCAGGACACGGGTGACGGTGCGGGCCAGGAACTCCCGGTCATGACTCACCAGCACCACACCTCCTCGGAGCTCGCGGACGAACTGCTCCAGCCGCGCGAGCCCATCGAGATCGAGATCGTTGGTCGGCTCGTCGAGCAGGACCACGTCGAATCGTGACAGCACCAGAGCCGCGAGCCCCACCCGCGCCGCCTGCCCACCCGACAGCGCAGTCATCAGCGTCACCTCAGGGCGCACGGCGTCGGAGTCAAGGCCCAGGTCGGCCAGCACAGCCGGCAGCCTCTCGTCGAGGTCCGCGGCGCCCGAGGCGAGCCAGTGATCCAGTGCAGCGGAGTACGCGGTGGCCGGATCGACCTCCCCGACGCTGTCGTCCGGACCGGCCAGCGCCGCGGCCGCCGCCTCCATGGCGCGGGTGGCGTCGGCGCAGCCGGTGCGCCGGGCGATGTAGGCGGCGACCGTCTCGCCCGGCACCCGCTCATGCTCCTGCGGAAGCCACCCGACAAATGCATCAGCCGGCGCGATACTGACCACACCGTCGAGGGGGTCGAGGTCCCCGGCCAGGATCCGCAACAGCGTGCTCTTGCCGGCACCGTTGGCCCCGACGACGCCGATCACGTCACCGGGCGCCACGGTCACATCCAGGCCCTCGAAGAGAGTGCGGTGGGCGAATCCGCCTGCCACGTGCTTCGCGACCAGCGTTGCGGTCATCGGTCCATCGTCGCACCGTCGCCGACGGGCGCATCGGCGTGCGGTGCCGCCCCGCCGTCGCGTTAGTGTGCTCTGGTCGGCTTGACGGACAAGCCGATAGAAAAGTTGAGCACAGTCATGACCGCAGCAGCAGACGCACCAGCGCTCGAAGCGCGGGTCGGCCACTACTACCAGATGGACGACACGTACCTCGTCGGACGCGAAAAGGTACGCGAGTACGCCCGCGCGGTGCAGGACTACCACCCCGCGCACTGGGACGTCGCCGCAGCCGCGGACCTGGGCTATTCAGGCCTGGTGGCGCCGTTGACGTTCACCTCGGCACCCGGCATGTCGTGCAATCGCCGCATGTTCGAATCGGTCGTCGTCGGTTACGACACCTACCTGCAGACCGAAGAGGTCTTCGAGCAACACCGCCCGATCGTCGCCGGAGACGACCTGCACGTCGACGTCGAGCTGACGTCGGTACGCAGGATCGCCGGCAGAGACATGATCACGGTGACCAACACCTTCACCGACACCGCCGGCGAGCGGGTGCACACTCTGCACACCACCGTCGTCGGCGTCACCGCCGAGGACCTCGATCCCCAGATCAAGACCGCTGTGCAGAACGCGATGATGCACGACGTGGACTTCTCCGGGATCGGCACCCTCGAGACCGACTACCACAAGACGGTGCGGCCCGAGGGCGAGGTCCGGATCGCCGAGGGGGGCACCACCCGCGCGCCGGGAACGCCGTCGTTCGATGACGTGAAGGTCGGCGACGAGCTGCCGGTGCACCACACCCGACTGTCCCGCGGCGATCTGGTGAACTACGCCGGCGTGGCCGGCGACGCCAACCCGATCCACTGGGACGAGGACATCGCCAAGTTGGCCGGACTGCCCGATGTCATCGCACACGGAATGCTGACGATGGGTCTGGGCGCCGGATTCGTCTCCGCGTGGTCGGGAGATCCCGGCGCGGTCACCCGCTACGCGGTGCGGCTGTCGGCACCGGCGATCGTGTCAGCCACCGAGGGCACCGACATCGAGTTCAGCGGACGGATCAAGTCGCTGGACTCGGCAACACGTTCCGGCGTCGTCATCGTCGCCGCGAAGTCCGGGAGCCGCAAGATCTTCGGCCTGGCGACGGCGAACATCCGCTTCTCGTAGTGCGTCGTGTCGTCGTGATCGACGGCGCACGCTTCAGCGCTCCGCGCAGCGGGTAGAGAATTGTCGTGATGTACATCACGACAGTCAGGCCTTTCGATGACCGTCGGGCCGCGACGCTCTGGGGGTTGCTCGATGTCCACTGACCACGGTGCTCAAGAAGATCTCGAACGCCATCACCGGGACGCGCACGGCGACGACGAGGTCGACGAGCGATCGGCGGGCGAACGCGCGGCCGCCGAGAGCGCGTCGACGTTCCGTCGGCGCTGGATCGGTTTCGGTGGCGGCCTGCTGCTGGCCGTGCTGGTCTACCTGGTGTTGCCCGGCGATCTGGCGCACCCGGCCAAGGTCACCGCCGCCATCGCGGTGCTCATGGGCGCGTGGTGGATGACCGAAGCGATCCCGATCCCGGCGACCGCGTTGCTGCCGCTGGTGGTCTTCCCGATCCTGGTCGACGACGTTGGTGTCTCCGACGTGGGCGCCTACTACGGCAGTGACATCATTTTCCTGTTCATGGGAGGGTTCCTGATCGCCCTGGCCATGCAGCGGTGGAATCTGCACCGGCGCATCGCGCTACTGACCGTTCGGGCCATGGGCACCAGCGCGACCCGGGTGATCGCCGGTTTCATGCTCGCCACCGCGTTCTTGAGCATGTGGGTCTCCAACACCGCGACCGCCGTCATGATGGTGCCGATCGGCGTCTCGGTCCTGATGCTGGCCGGCACAGTCTCGGTGCCGCGCGGCGAGGAAACAGTCGGAGAAGAAGGTGTCGACGAGGACGAGGTCAAGGAGCAGGTGAAGCAGTCCAACTTCGGCACGGCGCTGATGTTGGGCATCGCGTACGCAGCCTCGGTCGGCTCACTCGCGACGATCATCGGCACACCGCCGAACACACTTCTGGTGGGTTACCTGGAAGACGAGCAGAACATCGACATCAGCTTCGGCCAGTGGATGCTGCTCGGGCTCCCGCTCGCCTCGATCCTGTTGGTGATTACCTGGGTCTTGCTGGCCAAGCTCATCTTCAAACCCGAGATCGATGAACTCCCCGGGGGCAAGGAGCTTTTCACCACAGAGTTGGCCAAGCTCGGACGCCCGTCAAGCGGCGAGCGGCGCGTCGCGGTGATCTTCGCGTTGGCGGCGATCAGCTGGATATCGTTTCCGCTGATCTGGGAGGATCCCCCCATTTCCGACGCGGGCATCGCGATCGCCGCCGGAGTGCTGCTGTTCATTCTGCCGGCCGGGGCGAACCTCGGTGTGCGGCTGTTGGACTGGGCTACTGCGGTGCAGCTGCCCTGGGGTGTTCTCCTGCTGTTCGGCGGCGGTTTGGCACTGTCCTCACAGTTCAGCTCTTCGGGGCTGACCGAGTGGATCGGCATCCAGGCGCAGAGCCTGCAAGGGCTGTCGATCCTGCTTCTGGTGGGGATCATCACGGCGGCGGTGATCTTTTTGACCGAGCTGACCAGCAACACCGCGACCGCAGCGACATTCCTGCCGGTGATCGGCGGGGTTGCGGTGGGAATCGGTGCAGATCCGCTGCTGCTGACGATTCCTGTCGCGCTCGCGGCCACGTCGGCGTTCATGCTGCCGGTCGCCACCCCGCCCAACGCGATCGTCTTCGGCACCGGCTACGTCAACATCGGCAGCATGGTCAAGGGCGGCATCTGGCTGAACCTGATCGCGATCCTGCTGATCAGCGTCGCCACCACGACGCTGGCGGTGTGGGTGTTCAACATCGCGACCTGAGCAGGCCGGCGGCACGATACCGATGTCAGTCTCTGTCCGACCAACGGAACACCACGAGGCAGCCGATGAGGCCCACGACGCTCCATGCCGTCAGCACCAGGAAGATCCGCCCGTGTTCCCAGCTGCCGGCTGGTTCGAAGGCCACCATCTCCGGCGGCAGCAGCACCGACCGGAAACCCTGCGCGATCCACTTGACCGGGAACACCGAACCGACGATCAGCATCCACGTCGGCAGGACTATCAGCGGCACATAGGTCCCCGACAGGAACTGCAGACCCACCGCGGGACCGTTGGTGATGACGGCGGCCGATACCGCGTTGCCGGCGACGTTGCTGATGAAGATGCCCAGCAGGGAACAGCTGACGATGCCCAGGATGAAGACCCACGTCAGCGTGAACCATTCGTAGGCATCCGCGGGCATCCGCAGCCCGAAGACGAACACCCCGACCAGCAGCAGAATCACGGCCTCGGCGAGGCTGACGATGCCGACCAACATGATCTTGCCGAGAAAGTACGCCGATGCGGGGGTCGGCGTTCCGCGCAGTCGTCGCAGAGCACCGGTGTCGCGGTCGACCGCGATGCTGATACCCAGGTTGATGAACGATGTCGACAAGATCCCGTAGGCGAGCATGCTCGCCGCGATCACGGTGCCGGTGCTGACCTCGCTGCCGGGCAGTTCTGCGCTGAAGATCGAACCCAGCAGCAGGGTGATCACCGCTGGCATGGAGAACGTCAGCGCGACCTGTTCGGGCCGGCGGTAGAACATCTTCAGTTCGGGGAGGACCCGCGAGAACCCGATGTGCACAGCAGACGGGACCGCGGTGCTGGAATCGTCGGCCCGGTGGCGCGGCTCTGAGTCTTTGGCGGTGTGTGCGACCGACATCACGCCAGTCCGATCAGATGCAGGTATGCGTCTTCCAGCGTTGGCCGCGTGACGGTCAGGTGAGCCAGTTCAGTGCCGTCCGCGCTTCGCTGTCTGATTAGTTCGGTGGGGAATTCGGTTTGCTCCACCCGGATCTCGTCACCCTCCATCCACTGAACCGTGGCGGCTGAGTCCACGTGCGCGGTCAGCCGTGCCGGTGAGTCCACAGCCACCACCCGGCCGTTTGCGATGACCGCCACCCGGTCTGCCAGCGCAGCGGCTTCCTCCAGGTAGTGGGTGGTCAGCAGGATGGTCGTCCCGTCAGCGGCCAGAAGCCTGATCAAGTCCCAGAATTGGCGTCTGGCCTCGGGGTCGAACCCGGTCGTCGGTTCGTCCAGGAACAGCAGCTCGGGCATGCCGATGATGCCGAGAGCGACATCGAGCCGGCGGCGCTGGCCGCCGGAGAGCGTCCGCACCCTGGAATCCGCAACGGAGGCGAGCCCGACGAGCTCGAGCACTTCCCCGGTAACCCGGGCGGTGCCGTAACAGCTGGTGAACATCTGCAGGGTTTCGTGAACCGTGAGCATTCCGGCGTCGCTGACCTCCTGCAGGACGATTCCGATTCGGGCACGCCAGCTTCGGCCCGCGGTTCCGGGATCCTCACCCAGCACCAGCACCTGTCCGGAGTCGCGTTTCCGGTTGCCTTCGAGGATCTCGATGGTCGTCGTCTTACCTGCCCCGTTCGGGCCGAGAATCGCGAAGATCTCGCCGTAGCTCACGTCGAGATCCAGATCCCGCACCGCTGGCGAGGACCCGTAAGTCTTCGAGAGTCCTCGCGCCTGTACCGCAGGTGTCACGGGTGCGTGCCCCCCGTCTCCTGTTCGGCGGTCTCTGCCTCGAGCTCGGCCAGCAGCTCTCGCAGCTCGGCATCCGACAGTTTGTCGAGCAGCCGTTCCACGTCTTGACCGTCGTCGGGTTGCGCGGGGGTGGCCTCGTCATCGGCCGCAGGGGCGTCACCGTGAACCGAATGCAGTTCGGCGAGTATCCGATCCGACAGTGAGTTGACGCTGACGCCCCTGAGGATCTCGAGCACCGGGAGGTCTATCGAGAACAGCGAGTTGATCCGCACCCGGAAATCCATCGCCATCATGGAATCGAGGCCGATGTCGTCGAGCATGTCGCCGGGCTCGATGTCGGTGACGGCACAGTCGAAGACAGCGGCAACCACTCGTCTGACATGATCTGCGACCACGGCCGGCCGGTCGGCTATTGGTGTAGCCGCCAGAAGGTCCAGTAGCGACGAGTCGGAATCGACGCCGTCAGAAGGTGTTTCAGTCGTCCCGAGTTCGGAGAACATCATCGGTAGCCGCCCGCCCATTCCGGCGTGACGGGCCCGACTCCAGTCGGCGGTGATGGCGACGGCGTTCGGCACCTTCTGGTTGATCAGCCGGTCGAGGATCTTCGCCCCCACGGCGGGAGTGATCAGCTCGATACCTCGCTGTGCGTAGATCTTCTCCAGCTTCAGGTCCTCGACCATCCCCACCGACCACGGACCCCACCCGATGGTGAGTGCAGGCAGGCCCTGCGACTGCCGCAAGTGCGCGAAGGCGTCGAGAAAAGCGTTGGCAGCGGCGTAGTTTCCTTGGCCGGGTGCTGCGATGGTCGACCCGACAGAACCGAACATGACAAAGAAGTCCAGGCGGTGATCTCTGAATGTATGGTGCAGCGCCCGGGTTCCGGCAACCTTGGGAGCCATCACCTTGGTGAAGTCGTCTTCGCTCATGTTGACCAAAAGCTGGTCGGCGACCGAGCCCGCAGTGTGGATGATTCCCCGGACGGGTCGGCCGCCGTCCCGGGTGTGCTCGCTCAGCCACGCACTCAACTGGTCGACGTCGGCGACATCGACGCTGGCGGTGCTGATGTGCACACCGCGGCGTTCGACGGCGCGGATGGCGGCGACGGTCGCGAAGTGGGGGTCGTCCTCGGTGAGCGTCGGCCATCGGTCCCTCGACGGGATGGTGCTGCGGCTCAGCAATGTGATGTGGCGTGCTCCGTGGTCGGCCAGGTAGCTGGTGACGACGCGGCCGAGTGCGCCTGTGCCACCGGTGACGACATAGGTCGCGTCCGGGGTGAGCTTGGTGGGGAACGGCCGGGTCAGGCTGCTGCACGGCCGGAGGCGCGGAACAAACGTGGTATCGCCGCGGATCGCGATCTGGTCTTCGGCTCCGTCACCGAGGAGGTGTTCACAGATCCGGGTGGCGGTGTGAGTGGGGTCGTTGCGGGTGTCGATGTCGATCAGTCCACCCCAGTGTTCGGCGAACTCCTGGTGGCCGATCACTCGACCGAGGCCCCAGATGGCAGCCTGATCCGGATCGAGCAGGTGCGTTCCGGGCGCCGGCTGGGCATTGGCGGTCACCAGATGAAGGCGGGAGGTGCCGGTGCTGCGCTCTGCGAGGGCCTTGACGAGGCGGACGACGCCGAAGACACCGAGCTGGTGTTGCGCGTCGTGCGACGGCGCGGCCATGTCGAGTGGCCGGCAGTCGACGACGGCTGACAGGTCACCGACGGTGCCCAGGTGCGCGTCGAGCAGCCGGTCGAGCTGATCGGGCTCTCGAGGGTTGTTCAGGCGAGCGCCGTCGACGACGGTGAGCGTCTCGACGGGGTGGTGTCCCACCGTGTGGACGCGGTGGCCTCGTGCCCGCAGCTCCGCCGCGACCGCCGTGCCGACACCGGACCCGTCGACCAAGACGAGCCAGGAGGGTGCGCTCTCCTGCTCGGTTGGTGCGGCTGCGTCGTCGCTGTCGGGCATGTCGACCCACTGGACTTCGTAGAGCCCCTTGTCGATTCGGTCCGGCGACATACGGGAGGATTCGCGCAGCGACCGCACCGCGAAGCCGTCGAACACGGCGAGCAGGTTCCCGTCACGGTCGGTGATCGTGATGTCGCTCTCGACCATCTCCTTGGTCGCCGACACGACATGAACCGAAACCGTCATGTGGTCCTGGGGCGAACCGTAGACGGCACAGTGCCGGATCCGCGTCGGCAGATATGGGTCGTCGTTATCCTCCTGCCCGGAAAACGGTGCGCCGAAGAGTGTTTGAAAAGCCCCGTCGATCAGGGCGGGGTGGAAGCGGTACTCGTGGAGCTCTTCGGCGATCGGTGCCGGCACGACGAGATCGGCGACGGCCCAGTCCTCGCCGGCCGTCACGTTCCGGACCGTTTGGAAGGCCTCCCCGTAGTCGAAACCGATGGTCCGGGTGAGGGCGTAGAAGTCCTCCCTGCCGAGCGAGGTGACCTGCTCGGCTTGTTCAGCCGGGTGGTCACGGCTGGGTGGGGCCGGAAGGGTGTTGAGTTCCGCAGTCGCCGTGATCGTCCACTTGAGGTCACCGTCGGCGGTGGCGCTGAACGCGGCGAACTCCAGTGTGCCGTCGTCCTGGTTGAGGGTGGTCCGCAGGATGGGATCACAGGTGTCGTCGAGGATGACGGCACGGTGCAGCACCAGGTTGTCCACGCTGTGGTTCGACCCGTAGGTTTCCCGGGCTGCCGCCAGGGCCATTTCGATGTACACCGAACCGGGCACGACAACGCTGCCCTGCACCCGGTGATCGGCCAGAAAAGTGTTGAGGACAGTGCTGATCTCGGCCTCCCACGTGGGGTGGACGCCGTTCACCGACTGCCCCAGAAGCGGATGCACCGCGTCGTAGAACAGCGCCTCCGTCGCTTCGTCGGTCTCGTTCCAGAAGCGCTTGGTCTGCCAGGGATAGCTGGGCAGTTTCAGGAGGCGCCCCGTGCCCCGGGGGTACACGGCGTCCCAGGCGACGTCGTGGCCGTGGCAGTGCAGCGCGCCGACACAGCTCAACAAGGTGCGGCTGTCATCCTCGTCGCGGCGCTGGGTCGGCGTCACCGAGACCCGCTGTTTGCCCGCGGTCTCGAAGATCGACGCAGCGAGCACCGGGTGGGGTCCGAGCTCGACGAAGTGGGTGTGTCCGTCATCCAGCATCCGGCGGATCGCCGGCTCGAAGAGGACGGTGGCGCGGGTGTTCTGCCACCAGTAGGCGGCGCCGTCGTCGTATTCGTCCAGCTGTTCGCCCGTGACGGTCGAATACAACGGAATCGCGGCCGCCTTCGACGACAGTCCCTCGAACGCGCTCACCAGATCCTTCTTCACCGCCTCCATGTAATGGGTGTGGTAAGGCACCTTCCCCGACAGATACCGGTTGAAGATCCCGGCACTGTCCAGCTGCCGGGCGATATCGTCGAGGACATCGCGGTCACCGGCGACGGTTACTGCTGACGGGCTGTTGACGGCGGCCACCGAAACCCGCCGCCCGAATTCGCCCAGCGCCTCGGTGTCGATCACGTGCATCAGCGAATCGGCGTCGACACCGACCGCGAGCATGCGGCCCAGCCCACTGGTTCGTTGCTGAAGCCGGCTTCGGTGGTAGACCACGTGGACCGCCTGCTCGAACGTCAGCAGCCCGGCGAGATGGTGCGCCGCCACCTCGCCGGCACTGTGACCGATCACGGCGTCCGGGGTGATCCCGAAATGCGCGAGCTGCTCGGCGAGCGCGATCTGTATCGCGAAGTTGGCGGGTTGGGCGATCTCCGTTTCCGCCATCCGAGAGGCGGTCTCGTCGCGCCGGAGTTCGTCGATCAGAGACCAGTCGGTGTAGCGGGACAGCTCCTTGTCACTTCGCAGGATGCTGTCGGTGAAGGCGGGGAACACGTCGAGCAACCCGCGGCACATCCGCCACCCTTGAGGTCCCATCCCGGTACAGACGAATGCGAGCGGGGACGTACTGGAGTCCGCTCGGCCGGTGGAGACCTGTCCGCCCTCGGCGAGAGCTCGAAGTTGTTCCTGCACTTCGCTGATGCTGTCGGCGATCAGGATGTTGCGATGGCTCAGGTGCGTGCGTCGCTGGCCGAGCGTGTAGCCGAGATCCGACAGCGTGACGGCGGGGTGGGTGTCCAGGTGCTCGGCCAACCGGCCGGCGGTCGCGACCAGCGCCTCCTCGCTGCGTGCCGAGATCGGCACGACAGCCAGCGGCGGCGCAGCGGAACCGTCTGGAGCGCCGGGGATGACCGAGGCCGGCGGTTCGGCGAGCACCACATGGGCGTTGGTGCCTCCGAATCCGAACGAGTTGACTCCCGCAACACGTCGCTCGCAGTCGGGGAACGGCCGACCTGAACCGGGAACGTCGATCTTCAGTTCCGCGAGCGAGACGTGACGGGTGGGGCTGCGCAGGTGCAGATTCGCCGGGATGTAGCCGTGTTTGAGGACCAACGCCGCCTTGATCAGTCCCGCCACGCCGGCGCCGGCCTCGAGATGACCGATGTTGGTCTTGACAGATCCGATCAGAAGCGGGCTGGATCCCGGCCGGTCCGATGTCAGCGCATTCGCCAGTGCCCTCATCTCGATGGGGTCACCGACAGGCGTTCCGGTGCCGTGCGCTTCGACGTACCCGACCTCGGCGGGCCCGACGCCCGCTCGCCGCAGAGCGGTTCTGATCGCGGCTTCTTGGGCTTCCTCGCTGGGCACGGTGATGCCGTCGGTGTGGCCGTCCTGCGATACCGCGGTGCCCAGGATCTGGGCGTAGATCTCGTCACCGTCGTCGAGCGCGCGCTGCAGCGGTTTGATGATGACTATCGCGCCGCCTTCGCCTCGCGCGTAGCCGTCCGCGGAGTCGTCGAAGGCTTTCGAGCGTCCCTCGGGGCTCAGGAACCCGCTCTTCGATTCGGCGATCGCAGTGTTGGGGCCGGCCATGATGTTCACCCCGCCGGCCAAAGCTAAATGGCTTTCGCCGTTCCAGATACTCTGTGCTGCAAGGTGTACCGCGACGAGCGAGCTGGAACACGCCGTGTCGATCGACATGCTGGGTCCGCGCAGGTCGAACGCGTAGGAAAGCCGGTTCGCGAGCATCGTCATCATCATCCCGGTGGCGGAATGGGACTTGAACCGGTAACGACTGGTGCGGCCTTGGTTCTGCAGCAGCTGGTAGTCCAGCGTGAAGCCTCCGACGAAAACCCCGACATCGGTGCCGGCCACGGTATCGGCGGGGATCCCCGCGTCCTCCAGCGCCTCCCAGGTGGCCTGCAACAGGAGACGCTGCTGCGGGTCGAGTGAGTGCGCCTCCCGCGGGGACATCCCGAAGAACTGTGGATCGAATTGATCTATCTCGCTGAGGAATCCACCTCGGCGGGTGACCATCTTGCCGATCTTCGCCGGATTGGGATCGTGGTACCGCGCGGCGTTCCAGCGTGTCTCCGGGACGACGCGGGTGGCATCGGTTTCGCTGCGCAGCAACTCCCAGAAGCCCGCCGCGGAGTCCCCGCCGCCGGGGAAGCGGCAGCCGATGCCGACGATCGCCAACGGCTCGTGGGTGTGGTCTTCAGCAGGCATGTTCATCCTCTGGCCTCGCGGCCGCGCAGAACTCGTCTCAAAGCGGCGGTCAACTCGACTGCAACGCCGGTGCGGCCGTGACGATCCAGCCGTCGCTGACAGGGTTGGTCGGCTGTTCGCGGCGGTAGATCGCTCGCAGCTCACGCAGCAGCGAATCCCGCTGCCAGGCCTGCACCTGCCGCATCACGTCGTCGTCTCCGAACATCGACGACTTCTCCGCCAGGACGGTCTCGACGAGCTGGCCTGCGAGCTGGTGCAGTAGCCGGGCGTTGGTATCGAATCGCTCGGCGAAGTTCGGTGCCGGTTCAACCATCGCTTCGTGCAGCGACACCATGAAGTTCAGCGGGGCGTACAGATCCAGGAAGGGGACCGAGGAGGTGCTGCGCTCCACGTCGGCCCATTCTCGGAAGAACCGTTGGACCCGATTGCTCAGGGCGATCAGCCCTTCCAGCTGCGGCACGAAGTCGGGGTCGTCGGCGACCCGCACGAACCGATCGTTCATGTAGAGCAGGCCGACGAACCCCCAGTAGAAGGCGATATCCCAGACGACCTTGGCCGACATGACGTTCGGCGTGCCCATCAGCGGGTACTGATCCTGATAGATCGCCAGCCACATGTCGGTCAGCGACCGGAAGAGGGAATCGCTGATTCCAGCCCGTGCGACCACGTCCTGCCCGTCGAGTTCTCGGGTGATCATGTCGGTGATCAAGCCGTTGCCGATCGCAACCAGATCCAGCCCCGACGAATACAGCGGGTCGAGGAACACGCCTGCGTCACCGGTCAGGCACCAGCGGTCAGGGGCGTCGAAGATCTTCGTCACGCCGTGGCTGTATTTCTTCATGACGCGGAAGTCGCGGATCAGCTCGTCGTTCGCTGCCAGGACCGCCGCGCACTGCGGTTCGTGCTCACGAAGCCATGCCATGGCTTTGGGCAGCGTGTTGAAGTCGTCGAACGCATGGAACGCCGGGTCGGCCACGATGCCGACGCTGGTGGCGCCGGAGGCCAGTCGGATCAGCCAGACCCAGTAGCCCTCACCCATCAGATGATTCGTCGACATTGCTCGGTCACCCTCGACGAGGCGATTGTGGAACGCCGGGTCCTCACTCCACCGATTGACGTCGATTTCCGTCGCGACACGCAACCACACGGCATTGCAGTGGTGCTCGTTGCTGTGCTTGAGGTCGAGTTGACGGGGCAGCACCCGATTCCGTCCCGATGCGTCGACCACCCACCGTGCCGTTGTCTCGCTGAATGTCTCGCCGCTTTGGAAAGCAATCCGGTGCGGTTCATTTCCGGCGCCGAATTGCACCGACCGCACTCGACCGCACCCGATGTCGACGCCCTTCGAAATGCACCGGCGATGTAATTCGTTTTCCAGCCGGCCCCGATCGATCTGATAAGTGACCAGCGGGACGAACGTGGAACCGCCGAGTTCCATTCGCTGGGAAATATCGGTGTTTCCGTTGTGTGAGAAAAACATCCGCAGACCCATCTTACGAATGTGTGACGTGCTCAGGTGGTCGGCCAGACCGAGACGATCCCGCAGGTAATGCGCGGACACTTCGACGGTGGACTCCCCGACCGTATGGGTGACTTCGGGCACCGGATAGGCGATAGGTTCGATGATCTGAACACGGGTTCCGGGTCGCTGACCGAGTATCTCCAATGCGAGGGTGAGCGCCGCGACGCCGCCACCCACGATGGCGACATCGTGTTCGGTCGCGGGAGCGTCGGGTTCCAGCAGTTGGCTCCGGATTCTCCGCGCCAACGCTTGTCGCGTTTCTGCATCCAAGTGCGAAAGCTGCGCTCGTCTGTCCACGCGTTTCCCCTTCTCGAGATGGGCTGAAGGAGTGTCCCAGCGTGCGCAACGTTACACGCGGTAAGGCCCCTGCCAGCGACGAAAGGCAGCAATCTCCGGGTCGGGGATGGCGATGGATGCGGGCTCACAACCAGTTATTCGATGCCCGGATTCGCCGGTATGCGAATTCGAAAACCGGTGATGCCATAAGCGTGGTCACAATGGCCACGAAAACCAGAATGGTGAACAGCGTCGGGGTGATGATGCCCGCTTCCAGTCCGATATTCAGCAATATGAGTTCGATCAATCCGCGGGCATTCATCAATGAGCCCAGCGCGACGGACTCGCGTAGCGGCACCTTGCTGAGACGGGCGGCCACTGCGCACGCAATTCCTTTTCCCGCGATGGCGACGGCGAGCACGCCGAACGTCACCGCCCACAGCGACGGCGTGTTCACCAGACCGATCTGTGTGTTGAGCCCCGAGTAGACGAAGAACAACGGCAGCAGGAACGTGGTGGTGAGTGGCTCCAGAATGCCGGTGAGCCGGTCGGCGAAGAATCCGGACGGCATCGCCACACCCAGGATGAACGCGCCGAATATCGCGTAGATGCCGATGGTGTCGGTGAACCAGGCGCATGCCATGAGCAGGATCAGGACCGTGCTCAACACCGGCGTGGTGATCGTCTGTCGTTCCTCCGAGATTCGGCCGAGCACGCGTAGGGACTTCCGCCCGACCGTCAGGAGCACCACGCTGTAGAGAACTCCGCCGACGATCGCGATGACGGCGAGGACGGGACTGCCCCCGTGGACGGCCAGCACAACGGCCAGGATGCACCAGGAAATGGCGTCAGAGGTGGCACCGCAGGCCAATGCGAGCGTCCCCAAAGTCGTTCCGGAAAGCCCCTTTTCAAAGATGATCCGGGCGAGCATCGGAAACGCAGTGATGGCGATCGCCGCGCCGAGGAACATCATCGCCATGCCGAGGGTGACGTCGGCGCCGAAGAAACCGCCACCGCCGAGCAGCGGTATGGCGACCAGCGCTCCGAGGATCAACGGAACGACCGTTCCCGCAGCGGAGACCGCCACCGCGGTGCCGGCGCGCTGCCTGACGTGGTTGGCGTCGAAGTTCAGCCCGATGATGAACATGTAGAGCACCAGGCCGATCTGTGCCGTGGTGTAGAGCACGGTGTTCGCCGTACCCGACGGGAACAACGCGTCCTGGATTCCGGGGGCGAACCTGCCGAGCAACGACGGGCCGAGAACGACGCCGGCGATCATCTCCCCGACTACCTGCGGTTGCCCGAGGCGCNGCGCGACCAGGCCGGCGAGCCGGCACGCCGCGAGGATGACGGTCAGTTGCAGAAAGAAGTGGATCGCGGTGTCGGCAGGCATCGGTGGGACCTCACTTCTCGCGAAGCAATTGGTCGAAGACCACCGTGGCCCGGAAGCCGCACAGCACCAGGATATGCAGGACGAACAGCCACAGCGCCAAGGCGGTGACGGCGCCGATGATCGGTAGCCCCCCGAACGGTGCCGACCACGGGATCGGGATCGCCAGGAACAGCACGAACCCCTGCAGAAAACCCGCCACGACGGCGCCCGTGCTGAAAGCACCGGGCACCAGCGCCCGCCACCCGATTCGACCCGGTCCGATGACTCCGAACACCCCGAGCAGAGCCGTCGAGACGGTGAGCCAGACGATGTGGAACGCGACCACCACGCCCCACACCAGCGACCATCCGCCGCGCACGAAAAGTGGACCGATGTACGGCGCCGACATCAGCACCGCCAGGACCAGAAACGGCGCCACCGCGGCGACGACGAGCAGGCCTGCCCGCCCCCGCCATCCGGTGAGTGTGTCACGCTCTGAGGACATTTGGACGAACGCGCGCCGCAGCCCTTCGCCGTGGAGGCTCGCGGGGAACAGCACGACCAAGGCCTGCACCCACGACATCGACAACGCCACCGATGTCAGGGTTCGCAGTGCGGTGGGGGTGCCGTGCCCGTCGGGCAGACCTTCGATCGCGGAGTCCATCGCGGCGGTGACGGTGTCGTGTCCGGCCAGCGCGCCCACCGCCCACAGCGACGCCAGCGCCAGCGGCACCAGACCGATGACGCCGAAGTACGTCGCACCGGCAGCCCACAACGCAAGGTCACTGCCGGGGAACGTCTTTCGCACCCCCGACGCGAACTCACGGAACCTGCTCACCGGATCTCCCCTACACGCGGGTGGTTGCGCTGGCAGGCTGAGGTCATGACGTCGGACAACTCCGAGCAGCGCGGCGCAGACGACTCGGCCTGGTCAGAGCTGCACGGTGGCGTTCGGCCGTCGCCGGTGGTCCGGGGCTGGTTGCGGATGGTGCGCGCGCTCGCAGCCGGTCCGGTCACCCGCATCCCCCCGGATGTCCTGTCCGCAGCCGGTGTACTCACCCTGGTGACGGCCTGGGCCGCGGTCGCCGGTCCCGGCTGGCCCCTGCTGGTGGTGCCGCTGGTGCTCGCCGCGGGCGTGCTCGACGGGCTGGACGGTGCGGTCGCGTTGCGCACCGGACGAGCCCGTCCACTCGGGGCGGTGGTGGACTCGGTCGCCGACCGCATCGGAGATCTGCTGCTGGGGGCGATTCTGTACGCCCTGGGCGCCCCGCCGGCAGCAGTGCTGGCGGCGGTCACGCTGGTGCTGCTGCTGGAGTACCTCCGTGCGCGGGCACAGGCGGTGGGCATGCCCGGCGTCGGTGCCGTCACCGTCGCCGAGCGTCCGACACGGCTGATCGTCGTCGCGCTGGCAGCCGGTGGGACCGCGGTGTTCCCGGCCGGCGTGCCCCCGACGGGGTGGAACTGGGCAGCTGTCTTCACGAGCGCGTGGATCGTCGTCGGAGTAGTCGGAATGGCGCAGTTGCTCCGCGGCGTCCGTCGGTCGATGCCGCCGACGTTTCGCCGGGACCGATGAGATCAGCGACGATCTCGGCCGACATCAGGACCAGCGGGATGCCACCGCCGGGATGCGCCGAACCCCCGACCAGGAACAGACCGGGCAGCGGGCTGCGATTGGCGGGGCGGCGCAGCGCCGCCCTGGGCCCGTGTGAGGCGGTGCCGTAGATGGCCCCGCCCGGAGCGCCGGCGCGGCGTTCCAGGTCAGCCGGTGTGATCAGCTCGGTGAACCGGATGCGTGATCGGACGTCGGCCCCGCGGTTGGCCAGCACTCCCAGCACATGATCGGCGTAGCGCTCGCGCAGCCCGGGGGCGTCCCAGTCGACACCGTGGCCGGGGTCGTGTGCCGGTGCATTGACCAGCACGAACCATCCTTCCGAGTCCTCGTCCGGGCGCAGCGCCGGGTCGTCAGGTGCGTGCACGTACACGGTCGGGTCGAAGACCGGGCGCGGCTGCTCGCCGAAGATCGAGTCGAACTCCGCGTCGTAGTCGCCCGGGAAGTACACCCGATGGGCTGGGCCCGGTACCCGCCCCGACAGACCGAGGAGGATGGCGAACCCGGCCATCGAACGGGGCCGGCGGCGCAGCCGTCGCACCGACCGGGCGCTTCCGGACGGCAGCAGCTGCCCGTAGAGCGCGCCGGCGTCGGCGTTGCTGACGACCACGTCGGCCGAGAGCTCCCGCCCGCCGGCGCGCACCCCGCTCGCCCGGCCGCCCGATACCAGCACGGCGTCGACCCTGGTGTCCGTTCGGATCTCGACGCCGAGTTCACGACACCGGGTCGCGAGGGCGTCGACGATGCACCGCAGCCCGCCGGGTACGTACCACGCGCCGAACTCCTGCTCGACGAACGACGACACCGCGAGCACTGCCGGCGTGCGGCGCGGGTCGGATCCCGAATACGTCGCGTAGCGGTTGAGCCACATCCGCAGCCGAGGGTCCGGCAGTGCCCGGCGTCCGAGACCGTCGATGGTCCGCCACGGCGCCACCGCCTTGAGGTCTGCCGGACGGGTGCTCATCCGAGCCAACGCCCCCAGCGAAACCGGTTGCCGTAGAACGGGGTCACCGACGAGGTCCCACAGCCGGCGGGACTCTTCGTGCAGACGTCGCCACGACTCGCCCGCCCCGCGCCCCAGGGCCTCGTCGATCGCCGCCGGCACTCCCGCCGGATCGTGCGGCAGCGTCATCTCGGTGCCGTCGGCGAAGCGGTAGGCGCAGGCCGGGTCGACTCGTGACAGCGCCAGGTCAGCCGGGCCCCCCGTGTCGGTGAACAGGTCGGTCAGCACGTCGGGCATGGTCAACAGCGACGGTCCGGTGTCGAACGCGAAGCCGTCGCGCTCGACGATGCCGAGCTTGCCCCCCACCGCCGGCGCTGCCTCCAGCACCGTCACCTGGTGACCGAGCGCAGCCAGGCGGGCCGCCGCGGCGAGTCCGCCCAGCCCCGCCCCGATCACCAGAACCCCGCTCACAGTGCCCGCCCCTTCCAGCGCAACGTGCCGCGCACGCGACCGATCCACGACGATGCGAGCAGCACCAACAACGTCACGATCGACAACGGATGCGCGGCGGCATCCAGGATGGCGGTTCCTTCAGTCGGGCTGCACCACCGCCTCGCCGACACCCGTCCGGCTACGCCGGCCGCGTACCCGAGGGCTCCGGTCGGCGAGCCCGTGACCGCCGCGACGGCAGGCAGCACATAGATCACCGACAGCGCAGCACCGACGGCGACGGCGCCGGCCGGCGAGCCGAACGCCGCCCACAGCGACTTGCGGTATCCCTCGCTCAGCTCGGCTCCGGTGTCGTACATGCGACACGTCGCCAGCGCCGAACCGTCGGCGACCCCGGTGCGCCCACCTGCCGCCCGGACCGCCCGGGCCAAGCTGATGTCGTCGAGCACCTCGCCTGAGACCGCCTGCCAGCCGCCGGCACGCTCCAGCGCAGCACGGTCGACCAACATGAACTGCCCGTTGGCCACCGCCATCGACGGCCGCCCGGACCGTTCGGCGATCGCCAGCGGCAGCGTCGTGAGCCAGGACCAGGCCAGTAGCGGCTGCACCAGGCGGCCCAGCGCCCCCGAGGCAATCTGCCGTGGCCAGGCACTGACCAGTGCCAGCGCTTCGGGACCCCGCAGAAGCGACGCGGCAGCGGCGACCGCGTCCGGCGCCAACACCACGTCGGAATCGGTGAACACCAGGATCTCGCCCCGCGCCGCGGCCGTGAGCTGTGCGCAGGCGTGCGGCTTGCCCAACCACCCCGGTGGCGGTGCGGTGCCGGTCAGCACGGTCAACCTGGGGTCGCCGGCGGCGACGTCGCGCACCACGTCCGCGGTGCCGTCGCTGGAACCGTCATCGAGAATTAAGATCTCGACGTCGGCGAGGCCGCGCTGGCCCAGCAGGGACCGGACGGTGGGGCCGATGCGGTGCGCTTCGTCGCGTGCCGGTACCAGCACAGACACCGCGCGATTGACCTGCGACGGCACGGCCGGCGGACGCCGCAACATGCGCAGATTGAGCACCGCGTGGGCCGCTCCCAGGCACGAGAACGCGGATCCGGTGGCAACGACGACGCGTACGATTTTGTTCGAGCGCGCATCGGGCACCTGCAAACTCTACGCAGTTTCGCGATGCCGCAACGCTGGCGGGCATGTCCGCGCCGGCTTCGACGTCGTGACTGTGGAGGTCTGCCCGTGGCGGTTGCGGTGCCGATCGCGCCGACGCGTTCCCGTCATGCGGTGTGGGGGCTGGTCGCGGCGGCCATCGCGGTGCAGATCCTGTACCCGCTGATGCCCGAGGCGTGGCGCACCCCGGTCACCGTGACCAGCGTCGTGGTGTTCTGCCTGGCCTCACTCGCCGACATCGGCCGGGTGCACGGCGCCAGGGGCGTGCTGTCCCTGATCGCGGCAGCCGGGGTGGGAGGGCTGCTCGCCGAGTCGATCGGCGTCGCGACCGGGTGGCCTTTCGGGCAGTACAGCTACACCGGCACCCTGGGTCCAGAACTGGTCGGTGTGCCCGTCGTCGTGCCGATGGCCTGGGTGATGATGGCGTGGCCGGCGCTGGTCGTGGGGCGAACTCTGGCCCGGCATGGACTGGCCGTGGTGCTGGTGGGCGCGTTCGCGCTGACCGCGTGGGACGTGTTCCTGGACCCGCAGATGGTCGGCGCCGGCCATTGGACCTGGTCTGATCCGCAGGATGGACTCCCCCTGGTACCGGGTATCCCGCTGTCCAACTACGCCGGATGGCTGTTGGTCTCCACGGTGGTGATGTCGCTTCTCCACTGGGTGCTTCCGCGACAGGCCGAACCGTCGTGGCCCGCGGCGGCGCTGTATCTGTGGGTCTATTTCTCGTCGGTGCTCGGGCATGCGGCGTTCTTCGGACTGCCCGGATCCGCGGTGACCGGGGGTGTGCTGATGGGGGCAGTCGCCGTGCCGTTCGCCATCTCCCTGGCGCGGTTCGCCCGCCGCCGCGAGCCGATGATCGAGGACACGACGTGACCGATGCGATGACCAGTCGAGCAGCACCGCTGCGGATGCGACCGCGGCGTCTGGTGACCCCGGATCCGTTGCTGGCCCACCACGCGCCGCCCGGCAGCGAGGCCGTCGTCGTCGGTGGCGGGATCGCGGGGGTGTCCGCGGCGGTCGTGCTGGCCGAACGTGGCGTTGCGGTGACGCTTCTTGAGGGCGCCCGCTACCTCGGCGGTCGACTGGGCGCCTGGCCCGAGCGCCTCCCCGGCGGCGACGAACAGATGGTCGAGCACGGGTTTCACGCGTTCTTCCGGCACTACTACACCTGGCGTGCCATCCTTCGGCGCGCCGACCCGGAGTTGGCGTTTCTCACGCCGGTGAAGAGCTACCCGGTGATCTCGGCGAGTTGGCCTGCTGAAGACCTGTCCGGGCTGCCTGCCGCACCCCCGCTCAACCTGCTGGCACTCGCACTGCGCTCCAAGAGCCTGACGCGGCGAGAACTCGCCGCGGCCAACGCCGACACCGGCCGCGCCCTGCTCGCCTACGACCGCGCCGCCACCTACGCCGAGTTCGACGACATGGACGCCGCCACCTTCCTCGATCAGTTCGGGATGACAGAACGCAGCCGCAGCATGTTGTTCGAGGCGTTCGCACGATCGTTCTTCTGCAATCAGGCGGAGCTGTCCGCTGCCGAGTTGGTGGCGATGTTCCACTACTACTTTCTCGGCAACCCCGAGGGCATCGGATTCGACGTCCCCGCCACCGACTACGCCACCGCGGTCTGGAACCCGTTGCGGCGCCACCTGGAACGGCACGGTGCCGACGTGCGCACCGGGGTTCGGGTCAGCTCCGTCGAACCGGACGGCCAGAGCTGGCGGGTCCACGCCGGCGGAGAAGCACTGACCACACGCCACCTCGTGGTGGCTCTCGACCCGGGCGCACTGCGAACCGTGGTTGCCGCCTCCGCTCTGTCAGGCGTGGCGCCACAGTTGGTTCGTCAATGCGAAAACCTGCGGGTGGCACCGCCATTCGCGGTCAGCAGAATCTGGTTCGACCGCGATGTCGCTGCCGCGCGCGCCCCGTTCAGCGCGGTCAGCGGACAGCCGAATCTCGACTCGATCGCCGTGTACTCCAGGTTCGAGGAACCGAGTGTCCGGTGGGCCGGCGTCACGGGCGGGTCGATCGTCGAACTGCACTCGTACTCGTGCCGCCTTGACGATGCGACGGAAGCCGCGCGTGCGCTGCGCCACGAACTCGCCACGCTGTGGCCCGAGACGGCCGACGCAACCGTCCTGCACACCTACGACCAACTCGAGGCGACCGCGCCCGCGTTCCCGCCGGGTTCGGCTGGGACACGGCCCGGGATTCGCACCGACGCACGCGGACTCCGAGTCGCCGGCGACTTCGTCGAAATGCCCTATCTCAGCGGGCTCATGGAACGATCTGCGATGTCGGGCGTGCTCGCCGCCAACGATGTCCTGGCCGAACTGGGTGTCACAGCCGAGCCCATTCTCGGTGTGCCGCAACGGGGTCTGCTGGCAGGGGTGCCGCGGTTCGGCAAGGCGAAGTCCGGCTGAGGCTAACGCGTTTCGTAGGCCGGCCGGTTGCGCCGCAGTCGTGACACGACGAACCAGAGCGTGGAGACGACGACGGCGACCACGATGACGTATTGCAGCACGGCCGTATAGGGCTCGACACGATGCCAGTTGGCGCCCAGCAGGTAACCGGCCCCGATGAGCGCGCTGTTCCAGATCAGGCTGCCCAATGCCGTGAGCATCGTGAATACACCCAGGGGCATGCGCTCGGAACCCGCCGGGATCGAGATGAAGCTGCGGAACAGCGGCAACATCCTGCCGAAGAACACGGCCTTGGTTCCGTGGCGCGCGAACCACGCAGTGGTCTTGTCGATGTCCTCGACATCCACGAGGGGAACTTTCATCGCGAGTTTCCGCATGCGTTCGTGGCCGAGGCGCGCACCCAGCCAGTAGAGCACCCAGGCCCCGAGCACCGACGCCACGGTGGTGCAGCCGACCGCCTCGATCAGCGACAGTTCACCCAGCCGCGCAGCGAACCCGGCCATCGGGAGGACCACTTCACTGGGGATGGGCGGAAACAAGGTCTCGATGAAGATGGCCAGGCCCGCACCCAGGCCCCCGAGGCGCTCCATGAGAACAACCGCCCATTCGGCGATGCCGTCCAGATCGGTGGCAGAGTGCGTCTCCAAGAACCTGCCTTTCCCAACGGGGACCGGTGATGACCCCAATCGGGTTCGGGTTGCCGCAGCAGCCACCGACACAAACGTGATTTCGGTTACGTCTCGGCGTCGCGGCTCTGCCGGCGGGCGGCGGCCTCAACGCGGGCGAACACCGGGACCAGCGCGGCCAGCACCGCCAGCGGCCCGACGAGCCACAACCAGCGCTGCGACCACCACGCAGCGGTCGGCTCGGCCGGCAACGTGGCGCCCACCCGCTCGTAGGCCCACAGCACCGCCAGGAAAGCGGTCATGTGCCAGACGAACACTGTCATCGCGACGGCGTTGACAGCCACCACCGGCTTCCACCACGACTGTCGGTGCAGGAGTTTGTCGGCCGCCGGCGCAACGAGGATCAGCAGCCCCAGCTGGAACACCGCCAACGCCGCGATGGTGGCGTTGGTCGGGAACAGGTTCGATTCTGCGGCCCCCACCGTGGCCACCATCGACCGCGGAAAGCCCGCGGTCACCAACCCGACCAACGCGGCCAGTCCTGCCACGGCGACGGCCGACCTGACGATGAGCGGGCGACGGCCGAGTCGCTCTCCGCGCCACACGTAACCGAGCTGGTGACAGAACACCCACACCAGCGCCGCGGTCACCCAGCCCACCCAGCCCGTCCCCGCGCCGCGCTGCAGCACAGTGCCGGCGACGATCAGCCCCACCAGCGCGGCCAGTGCCGCCGCTCCTGCGCGGGCGTGCAGCGCAGCGGTGACCGGCACCAGCACGATCAACACCGTGTAGACGCCGACGAACCACAGAGGGATGAGATAGCCGGGGAACCACTGCCACATCCACCGGTGCTCGCCCGGCAGTGCCGCTGCAGCGGTCTCGCCGATCAGCCAGCTGGCTGCCCAGACAGCGGTGGGCCAGAGGATCCGGCGCAGCCGGTCGCCGACGAACTTCCCGGCCGACACCCCGAGGGCACGGGCCCGCTCGAAGGCCGCCAGGTTGGCGTAACCACCGACCACGAAGAACAGCGGCATGACCTGCAGCACCCAGGTCGCCGCCCAGGCACCGGGAACCACATGAATCGGGTTGGCCATCACCAGGGTGCCGTCAGCGGTCCGGTGGGTCACGGACAGTGTCCAGTGCCACAGCACGACCACCACGATGCACAGCGCACGGGCGGCGTCGACCACCCGGTCACGCGATTCTGGAGTCGCGGCCGCGAGCCGGTCGAGCCTGGCTGCAGTGTTCCGCCACCACACCGGCGCCTCCGTCCGTCATCACCTCGCAGCGACGACGGTACTTCAGGAGGGTTCGCAGCCCGATCCGCAGAAAAGCGTGAGGGCGCCCGCAGATGCGGACGCCCTCGCGTCACGACAGTCGCTCAGTTGCGCACCGACGTGTCCACCTGCGGCACCTTCACCGACGGAAAGATCTTGTCCCGCCAGGGGTTGTTGCGGTGATCACGGTCGTACCCGTACCCCCAGTCAATGCCTGCGCCGCCGTCGCGTCCAGTGAAACCGGACCCATTGCCATCAGCCTGCGCAGGGCCGGCAACACCGATCACGGCTGCCATCATCGCGCCGGCGACCGTGCCTACCAATCCGATCTTCTTCATCGCGCTCGCCTCTTCCCTCTCTACAGTTCCGTCGACGGGCGGAACTGCTCCTGCAAACAGGAGAGGCGGGCGATTGATTCCATCGCTCAACGGATTTCGACAACAGATGGATTCAGGGCGCCCGGGTGACGACGACGTCGACGGGGTGCGGCAGGATGCCGGGGCGGCCAGGCAGGGAGATCTCGCGCAGGTAGTCGAGCAGCCACTCGCGGGCGTCGGGTTCGAGCGCACGCGAACGCGCTCCGATGAGGAAGTCCAGCACGGCCTCCCCGCGGCCGAGCGAATCGCGCAACGCGTCGCGGGCATCGAGGTGTCCGACGATGGTCTCGATCTTCGCCCGCAGTCCATCAAGGGGCAGGGCCGGCCCCGTCACTGTCACTGTCGCCAGTGTCCACCGAAAACCCCGGTGCGCGGGCTCATCCTCGATGCCGACACTGTTGCGTAGGAATCAGCCCGTCGGATCCGTCGCCGGCTGGAGCGGTGAGCGGACCCGATCCGCACTGCAGTCCCGTCGCCTCGCATCGGCGACATCACAGCGGCGTTGGTCGAGGATGGGCCGTTCGCGGCCGGTGAGGTGAGCTTTCACGCCGCCAGCGGGCACGATGGGACCAATGGACGTGTTGGTGGTCGGGGCCGGGCCGGCGGGGATGGCGTTGGCGGGGGCATGCGGGCGCCTCGGGCTGGTGACCGGACTGCTCGACCCGGCCCCGGATCGACCGTGGACGGCGACCTACGGGATGTGGAGCCCGGAGCTGCCCGAGGATCTGCCGGCTTCGGTGGTCGCAGCCCGCGCGGCAGGTCGGGCGATAGCGCTGACGGAGCACCGGTTGGGGTGGGACTACGCCGTCCTCGACGTGCCGGCGCTGCGGGCGCACCTCGCCGACCGGCTGGCCGGGGTGCAGGTCCTTGCCGGGCGCGCGGTCGGGTCACCGCAGGCCGGTGTCGTCGCCCTGGCCGATGGGTCGCAGCTGCGGGCCTCAGTCGTGGTCGACGCCGGCGGCCGGTCGCGTCCGCTGGACCCGACCCCGTCGCGCCGCGCGGCCGCTGCCCAGACTGCGTACGGACTGGTCGTCGACGAAGAAGCCGCTGCGCCGCTGGTCGGGCCCGGTGACGCACTGTTCATGGATTGGCGCGCCGATCACGGGGAAACCGGCTGGCCGACGTTCCTCTACGTGGTGCCACTCGGGGGTGGCCGGGTGCTGGTCGAGGAGACTTCGCTGGCGCGCCGGCCGGGGTTGCCGCTGCCGACGTTGCGGCGGCGGCTTCATGCCCGGCTGGCCCGTCACGGCGTGCACCCCCCGACAGACGCAGTGTCGGAGAAGGTCTCGTTCCGGGTCGACCATCCGCGACACCGCGGGCCGGGCGTGCTCGGCTTCGGTGCCGCCGCACCGTTGATCCATCCCGCGACCGGATTCAGCCTGGCTGCATCCCTGCGTCTCGCTCCGCAGGTCGCCGCCTCGCTCGCCGCGCACCTGCCCGACGGCCCGGGCGACGCTTTGGCCGCGGCCCGCAAAACCGTCTGGCCGTTTCAGGCGCGGGTAGTCCACCACTTCCGGCGGGTCGGCCTGGAGGCGCTGTTGCGGATGCGCCCGGCCGACGTCCCGGGCTTCTTCGAGCAGTTCTTCGCCCTGCCCGAGCCTCATCGCTGGACCTACCTCACCGCCCGCGACGACGTCCGCGGCAACGTCGCGGCCCTCACACACCTCTTCCAGACGTCGAACGGCCGGTTGCGTCGCCACCTCGTCACCTCGGCCCTACGCCCGCCGCTTCACGCCAACGATCCGGCGAGTCTCGCTTGACGCCGGTGCCCGCTACACCATCGGTGCGTACTGCGCGGTCACGGCGGCTGCGGACAATCTGGCGGGCAACCTGACAGTGAAAGTCGTTGTGCCGGAATCGCAATCGGCACTGACAGATCCGCCGTGCGCCTCGACGATGGATGCGGCGATCGACAGGCCCAGTCCGAAACTGCCTGCCTCACGGGACCGCGATTTGTCGGCGCGGACGAACCGCTCGAACAGGTGAGGGAGCAACTCTCGGTCGATGCCGGGGCCGTCGTCGGTCACCGTCAGCTCAACGTGTCCGGTGCCGTCCTCGGAGGTTTCGGCGACGAGCGTGGTGGTCACCGTGGTGCCTGCCGGTGTGTGCACTCGGGCGTTGGACAACAGGTTGGCCAGCGTCTGGTGCAGCCGGGCCCGGTCCCCACGCACCCAGACCGCACCGTCGGGCGCCTCGACCGACCAGTGATGCGCGGGTGCCGACACCGCGGCGTCGTTGACGGCGTCGACGACGATCTCGGTGAGGTTCACATCGTCGGTGTCGAGATCCTGGCCCTCGTCGAGCCGGGCCAGCAGCAGCAGGTCTGCGACCAGCGCATGCATTCGCTGCGTCTCGGCCTCGATGCGCGCCAGGGAGTACTCGGTGGTCTCGGGCAGCACCGAGCTGTCCTGTCGGGTCAACTGCGCGTAGCCGTGGATGGCGGCCAGCGGCGTGCGGAGTTCGTGGCTGGCGTCGGTGACGAACTGGCGCATGCGCCGGTCGGATGCGGCGACATCGGCCAGCGCGTGTTCGACGTGATCGAGCAGCCTGTTCAGCGTGTCACCGACGAGCCCGACCTCGGTCCGGGGATCGGTGTCACCGGCGGGCACCCGCACGGTGATCGCGTGGTTGTCCCGGTCGAGGGGAAGTGTCGCCACCTCCGCGGCCGTCGCGGCGACACGGCGAAGCGGGCGCAACGCGAGGCCGACGATCGCGACGGTGAACAGCGCCGCGATCACCAGGGCCAGCGCGGTCATGCCGGCGACGACTGCCGTCGCCCGCACCATCGCCACCCATGCCGGTGACCGCGACACCCCGGTCACCAGGATCTCGTCACCGTCACCGGGGTGACTGACCATCCGGTACCAGTCCAGTCCGGGTAGTTGGACCGTGCGCGGCTGCGCGCCGGGCGGCGGCAGGTCCTCGATGGCTGCGACGGCCGCCGGCGGCAACGGCTCAGCTTCACCGTCGACGAAGTGCGCCGAGTCGACGACCCTGCCGTTCTGGATCAGCGCGATCACGTTGCCGGGTGCCTGGCCCATGACGAACGTGAGCGGCTTCATCGCCCCCGGCGGCGGCAGCTCGCCGGTGGGCAGCGGCGTGCTCCGGTACTTGGTCACCGTCTTGCTGAATCCATCCGCGGCGCCGGACAGCTGAGCGTCGATCATGCCGAGCATCGAGGACCGCATGGTCAGGATCGCCATCGTCCCGAACGTCGCCAGCGCGACCGCGACGACGACTGAAACGCCGACGGCGAGTTGACGTCGAAGACTCCAGCTCTTCCAGGTTCGCTTCATTCCGGCGGTCGCAGCATGTACCCGACACCACGCACGGTGTGCAGCATCGGCTCGCGGTCGGTGTCGATCTTCTTGCGCAGGTACGAGACGTACAGGTCGACGATGCTGGTACGCCCGCCGAAGTCGTAGTCCCACACCTGACGCAGTATCTCGTTGCGGCTCAGGGCCCGTCGCGGGTTGCGCATCATCATCCGCAATAGATCGAACTCGGTGGACGTCAACGAGATCGGCACCCCGCCACGGGTGACCTCGCGGCTCGCGACATCGAGTGCGAGATCGCCCACCTTCAGTGACTCGTCGTCGGCAGGGGTGAGGTAGGCCGTTCTGCGCAACAGCCCTCGCAACCGGGCGACGAGTTCCTCGAGCGAGAACGGTTTGGTCATGTAGTCATCGCCGCCGGCGGTCAGCCCGGTGACCCTGTCGGCCACCGAGTCACGCGCGGTGAGGAACAGCGTGGGTGTGTAGGTGCCGGATTCACGAATCTGCGTCAGCACACCGAGCCCGTCGGTGTCGGGCAACATGATGTCGAGCACGAGCAGGTCAGGGGTGTTGGCCCGGTACTTGTCGACGGCCTCCGCGGCATCGTGGGCGACGTCGATCTCCCACCCTTCGTAACGCAACGCCATCCGGACCAGGTTGGTCAGGGCGCGTTCGTCGTCGACGAGCAGCACCCGGATGGCCGATCCGTCCACGCGGTACATCTTGGGCAGCTGGCCCAGGATCGCGCGACGGGGTGCGTGCTTGTTGTTCACCGGCGCAGACGTCACCGATCCATTGTCGCGCCTGCGCCGGCCACTGACCAGTGTTCATAGACGTTTCATATCTACGGGCCGTCGGCACCTCCCACGTGCATCGAGCTGGGCCCCGCGATCTTTTGTGTTCGATGTGAGAATCCCCGATGTGCCCGATGACGGTCCTACCGTCGTACCCATGAAACCTGTGACAGCAGAACGTGAATCGATGATGCACTACAAGGATGGGCACGAATGTCCGGATTTGGCAGCTTGTTTCGAGCGCGAGGTGATGCCGTTGCGGGCGGAGTTGTTGCGGGCGGCGGCACGGCTGACCAATGGTGGCGCCGGTACCGAAGATCTGCTGCAGGACGCGCTTCTTCGCGCCTTCCGCAGCTACGGGACGTTCAGCCCCGGGACGAACGCCAGAGCCTGGATGCACCAGATCCTGAGGAACACGTGGATCAACAACTATCGAGCCTCACAGAGGCGGGTGGCCGAGGTGTCCATGGAGGCCGTCGCCGAACATACCGGCGACGATACCGGCGCACAGGGAACATTGTCCGCTGAGCAGACATTCCTTGCGGCACAGCCCGATAACGCAGTGCGGGCGGCGTTGGCGGTGCTGAACGAGGACTTCCGGAAAGTGGTGTACCTGACGGATATCGAAGGCTATCCGTACGCAGAGGTGGCCGCCATGATGAACACTCCTGTCGGCACGGTGATGTCGAGGCTGCACCGGGCACGGCGCCAGTTGCGCCTGCTGTTGGGTGATGCTGCGCGTCGGCGGCGGCTCATCGACACGCGTCAGCAGGTTGATGTCATCGATGACCTGCGTGCCGCCGGGTGAGTGCCGTCGCGCCGGTCAGCGGACCGGGCTACCGTCGATCTGGTGACGGTGTCAGGATCGTGCCTCGGCCGGGTCTCCGCGGTCGGTGCTGTCCTGCTCATCCTCGGCGCGGTCCCTGCGTGCGAACGCGCCGCGCCCCCGCCGCCGGCCGCCTCCCCGCCGGCCACGTCGACACCGACGACCGCGCCGACGCCGCCTCCGCCGGCACCTCACGGGTGGGACATGTCGGCGGCGCGTGAGTTCCCCACCGTCGCGCGGCTGGTGCAAAACGCGATCGCGGCGCACCGTCTGCCAGGCGCGGTGGTCCAGATCGGGCACGCCGGCAAGGTCGTCTTCCACCAGGCCTTCGGGGTACGCAAGCTCGCCGGCGAACCTGGCCTCGACGGGGCGCCCGCGCCTGCGGAGCCGATGACCGAGGACACGATCTTCGATCTGGCGTCGCTGACGAAGAGCCTCGCGACGACGACGGCCTTCTTACAGCTCTACGAACAAGGCCGGGTGCAGATCGACGAACCCGTGCAGTCGTATCTGCCGGAGTTCAACCCGGCAGCAGATCCGCGGCGCGCGCAGGTGACGCTGCGCATGCTGCTCACGCACACGTCGGGCATCGCGGGCGATCTGAGCCTGGACGGTCCGTGGGGGCTGGACAGCGCCGACAAGGCCGACGGCGTTCGGCGTGCCCTCGCCGCGCTTGTGGTGTTCGATCCCGGGCTGTTCCACTACTCCGACATCAACTTCATCCTGCTCGGTGTGCTGATCGAACGGCTCACCGGCGAGACGATCGATGTCTACGTCGACGACAACGTGTTCACGCCGCTGGGCATGACCGACACCCACTATCTGCCGCCGGCCAAAGCGTGCGGGCCGCATCGGATCACGGGGAATGCGCTCTCGGTCGACCCCCTGGCGGAGCACGTGGCGCAGTGCCCGGAGGGCACGTGGAGTACCGATCTGCTGGGCCGGGTGGCGCCGACGGCCCGCAACGAAGATAGCCACGACGATCCGGCCAGGAACCCGGACTACTTCCACCCGCTCCGCGGTACCGTGCACGATCCGACGGCACGCCGGATGGGTGGCGTGACCGGCAGTGCCGGGGTGTTCTCGACGGCGCACGACGTCGGCCGGTTCGCGCAGGCACTGCTCGATCGCCTCGCCGGCCGGCCGAGCCCGTTTCCGCTGAGACAATCGACGGCGGAGTTGATGACAACGCCGCAGCAGCCCGGACACACCGCTCAACAGCTCGACGCAGCGCACGCTGCGACGGACACCCGGTTCGCACCGAACTATCCGGCAGTGGGTGGCCAGAACCTTCGGGGGCTCGGCTGGGACATCGATACCGGCCAATCCAGGCCGCGGGGTGTGGTCTTTCCCGTCGGCAGCTTCGGCCACACCGGCTTCACGGGGACAACTGTGTGGATCGACCCGGGTTCAGACACTTACGTGGTCGTCCTCGCGAACGTCATCCACCAGCGTGGGGGACCGCCGATCGCGGCGCTGAGCGGCCAGGTGGCCACGGCGGCGGCCCGGGAACTGCATCTGTACGGCCGCTAGCGGGTCGGCTACCTGCTCGGTCTCGTGGTGATGTGGATGTGGTCGTAGTGGCCGTAGCCCGATCCTCGCGGACCTGCAGGGGTGTAGTACGTGCCGCGCCAGATCGCATCCTGCAAGCCGAACCGGCCCGCGTTGCCCATCACGAACGCGAGGATCTCGTCTCCGAGCGCGATGCCCGCGGCGCTGCCGTGATTCGGGATCATCACGTCGATCGCCAGGCCTCTCGGATGCCACGGTTTGGAGTCCGGGCGCACTCCGTCGATGTGGGCGATCTGGGGAAATCGGGCGCTGATGGCGCGGGCGGCCAGGATGGTGTTGGGCTGCAGGCCTGTCTCCCGTGCGACGCCGACCGGCAACGCCTCCGGGACATCCACGCTCGCCGCCGCCAGCGGCGAGGCGATTTCGGGGGGAGGCGGCGCGGGCATCGCGATGATCGCCGGGTCGGGCGGCGCCGGGGCGCCCAGCGGTGGAGGAGGTGTGGCGGGGTTGTCGAACACTGCCTGCTGCTGTGGTGTCAACGCCGCGTACTGCGCCTCCGCGTCGGCGATCTGTCGCTGGAGTTCGTCCCACTTGCCCTGTAGGTCTTCGTGCACCGCGGCGGAGCGCTCGGCGGCGGCGCGAGCGTCGGCGGCCGCTGTCTGCGAGGCTCGGGCGGCCTCGGCAGCACGCGCACGAGCGAGCTGGAGGGCGTTCACCCGATTGGACATCTCCGCCGGCATCGTCCGCTGCGCCCACATCTGGTCGATCAGCTGTTGCGGCGAGTCGGCGGTCAGCACCGCGGCCAACAGGCCGGTGCGCCCACTCATGTACATCGTGGCCGCCAGGCGGTCGACAGCGGACTGGTAGGTCTGCAGTTGGGAGTTCGCGCCCTCGAGCGCCGCCAGCTCGACGCGGTGGCGTTCCTCGGCCGTTGTCTGAGCCGCCAGCTTGGCGTCGAGATCGGATTGCGCGGCGCTCACGGCCTCGCGGGTCTGCACCGCCTGTTGGGACACCTCGTTGAGCCTGGCCAGCGCGTCAGCCGCGGGATCTGCCCGCACGCCGCCCAGCACCGACAGCGCCAGCATCACCGCGACGGTCATCGCGCCACACGCTGTCCGCAGAAGCGCGCGGTGGACCCTGCCCATTCGTGTCAACCAAAAGATCCTTCGCTGCGGGTACCGATCACGGTCCGGCTACGTGTCCTCGGACACGGTAGCCGGTCGATGGCATGGCCGCTCGGCCAGCCCGCGGCCGCCGACCGGACGAAGGCAATTGCCGCCGGAGCTGCCGCTACTCAGCCCGCGATCGAGTCTCGGACGTCGAGCATCGCCGTGTCGGCCGCCGAGCGCCCCGCCCCCAGGCCGACGGCGTCGTACGCCGAAAGCGGGCTGGTGACCGTTTTCGGGAAGAGCCGGGTGAACGCCTCGTCGACTGCGCGGTCGCGCGCTGCCAGCACGGGCAGCAACCGGTCGTCGCGTTGCAGTTCCTCGGTGACCGACGAACTGGTTGCGGCGAGTCGCTCCCCGATCCGGGTGGCGTAGGCGACCAGGAAGGACAGCCGAAACGACTTCGTACGCGACTGACCACGAACGTCGTGCCGGCGTCCGGCGACCACATCGCCCGGCTGGCCTGTACCAGCAGCGACGTCGTGAGCAGATCGACGACGTCCAGATCGCTGTCGGCGCCGACGTTGACGACGCAGCCCAGGTCCTTGTGCCAGACGGTGCGGCACCGGTTGGCCTCTGCGACGGCCTGCACGAGGGCGACCTTCGCCGCCACGTAGGGGTTGTCGATCCAGACCCTGCGCGCCGCGGCGACGGATGGCCGTCCATGGTCGTGATCGGCGACCGCTTCCCGCAAGGAGTGCCGAACCATCAGTGCCTGCGCTTTTGCTGACAGCGCCTCGGCCTCGTCGGGAAACTCAGTGGCCTCGGCCTTGGCCAGCAATGCGCGCACCCGCGAAAGCATCTTCTCGTCGACCTCGTCGACCACAGCGGCCAGCTGGCGGTGCGAACCCGGCAGCGGAAGCAGCGCCTCCATCGCGGGGATCCTCCCCAGGAGGTTCAGGACTTGCAGGACGACGGTCAGTACGCTGCACTCGTCGGCAGAATGTGAAGCAGCCCAGCGCCGCATCTGCGGGGCGGTCGCCGACGACCCGACCGCCGCCGCGATGTCGTCGAGCGCCACGCGCCACCGCGGGTGCAGCGTGCCCACCGAGTATCGCCGGGACTCCAGCACGATGGCCTCGTCCAGGTAGCGTGCGGTGTCTGCGTCCACCCTCCGGCGCGCGATCTCGTGGAGATCAGTCGGCGACCACCCATGTTCCCAAGCCGCTCGGATCGCCTCGTGCACGGCGAGGTCGGCGGCAACGTCGAGTTCGCGCTCGTAACCACGGGACTGTTCCAACAGCTCGGCCGCGCGTTGTGAGGTGGCGACGGCGGCAGCCGTACTCAATGAGATGACGAGACGCTCGAGGATCTGCGCCCGATCGGGCCCTGGATCCGGCCCGACGTGTTCGCGTCCGGTGGCCGACCGGCGTCGGTGCTTCTGCTTGACCTTCCGCCGCTCGCGGTTGCGCTTGCCCATGTCCGGAATTGTGGCCGCAGGGTCCGACAGTCGACAGGAGGCGCGGCCACGCTGCGGCGCCAGACTCAGCCGATGCATTCCAGATCGCCCCGGTTCATTTCCCCGTGTCTCCGGCCGGCCGGTTAGGCTTGGTAACCAAATGGCGCAGCTCAGCCCCCGCTCGCCTGGTTCAGGGACTGGTTGGAGGAGCCCATGCGTCGAAGGTTGCGCAATCAAGTGATGACGGCTGTGGCGGTCGGCTGCGTGGCGCTGCTCGTCAACGGTTGTGAGGCGCATGTGTCGGGTGCGCCGCCGGCCACCGACCGCCCCCAGGCACCCGCCGTCACCCCGCCGGCTTCACTTCCGGCGATACCTGAAGCCCCGCCCGCCCCGCCGGCGGCGCCATTCGACGGGCTCGACGCCCGAGTCAGCCAGGCCGCCGCAGACGCCGCCGCCTCCTCTGGCGCCGACATCAAGACCGCGGTACTGGACCGCACCACCGGTCAGGTCGCGTCCATTCGGGCCGACCAGCCCTTCCCCCTCGCGTCAGTGGTCAAGCTGTTCATCGCCGACGATCTGCTGCTTCAGGAGTCGCGAGGGGAAACGGAACTGTCCGCCGCCGACCGCGAGACGCTCGACATCATGCTGCGCTCCTCCGACGACAGCGCCGCCCAGATGTTCTGGGACCGCAGCGGTCAGAACGCCATCATCGCGCGCATCGTGGATCGGTACGGGTTGACGGGCACAACCGCGCCCGCCAACGGGAAATGGGACGTCACGCAGAGCACCGCAAGCGATCTCGTCCGTTACTACGACATGCTGCTGGACGGCGCCGGAGGGCTGCCGCCCGAACAGGCCGAGGTCATCATCGGCAACCTCGCGCAAGCCACCCCGACGGGTACCGACGGGTACCCGCAGCGGTTCGGCATCCCCGACGCGCTCTCCGGCGAGCCGGTTGCGTTCAAGCAGGGCTGGTTCTGTTGCTGGAACGGCGGCAACCAGTTGCACGTGTCCACCGGCGTGATCGGGCCCGAACGCCGCTACGTGATGGCGATCAGCTCACTGGATCCCGTCGGCGCCGCCGCCGCCCGGGAGAACATCACCCAGGCCGTCAGGACGATGTTCCCCGGCGGCAGAATCTGATCAGTCGCACACCCGCATCGACTCAGTCGCACATCCGCATCGACGCTCAGCCGGACCACATCTGCCGATCAGAAGGAGTCCCCTTGACCACGCAGTCCGCTCCCGATTTCTCCGGCCTCAAGGCCATGTACATCAACTGCACATTGAAGCGCTCCCCCGAGGCGAGCAACACCCAGGGCCTGGTGGATCGCAGCGTGGCACTGATGCGTAGCAACGGTGTCGAGGTCGATCAGATCCGGGCGGTGGACCACGACATCGCGGTGGGCGTCCGGCCTGATATGACCGAACACGGCTGGGAGACCGACGAATGGCCAGCGCTGCAGCAGCGTGTGCTGGCGGCGGACATCCTCGTGCTCGCCGGCCCCGTGTGGCTCGGCGACAACAGTTCGGTGATGCGCCAGGTGATCGAGCGACTCTACGGTTACTCCGGCGTCCTCAACGACAAGGGCCAATACGCATACTACGGCCGGGCCGGCGGATGCCTGCTCACCGGCAACGAAGACGGCGTCAAACACTGCGCCATGAGCATTCTGTTCAGCCTCCAGCACATCGGGTACACGGTGCCGCCTCAGGCGGACGCGGGGTGGGTGGGCGCGGCGGGCCCGGGTCCGTCGTACCTGGACGAGAACTCCGGCGGGCCCGAGAACGATTTCGTCAATCGCAACACCACATTCCTGACCTACAACCTGATGCACATGGCGAAACTGCTCAAGAGCGCGGGCGGATTCCCGGCCTATGGAAATCAGCGTTCCGAATGGGACGCCGGTTGTCACTTCGGATACGAGAACCCCGAGTACCGCTAGCGGGAGGCCCGGCGCGCGTCCAGGGGTCGCACGCAGCAGGAGTTCACCTGCGAGACGGCCTGTTTCGACAATGCGGTGCCTCTTCGCCATGTCACACCGCCTGGCTGCACGGAGATGTCGGCTCGGCCGTCTACTATTCCTGCGACACCTGCGGTCGCCGAGTGGATCACCTGCGCGTTTCGGTCCACCGCTACCCGGCCTCGATGGAAAGGACGAGCAGTGAGTTACACGGCTGCCGACATCACCGAGCTCGACGATGTCCAGCACACTCGCCTGCGGCCTGCGGTGAACCTCGGCCTGGACGTGCTCAACACCGCGCTGCGCGAGTTGGTGGACAACGCGATCGAAGAGGTCGCCGACCCCAGCCACGGTGGGGCATGCGTCACCATCACCCTGCACGCCGACGGATCGGTCAGCGTCGCCGACGACGGGCGTGGCCTGCCCATCGACTCCGACCCGGTGAACGGGAAGAACGGCATCGTCAAGACGCTGGGTACCGCACGCGCGGGTGGCAAGTTCTCCGTGCATTCCGACGCTGCGAGCACCGGCGCCGGGCTGAACGGAATCGGGGCCGCGGCCGCGGTGTTCATCTCCGCGCGGACCGACGTGACCGTGCGCCGGGGCGGGAAGACCTACCTGCAGAGTTTCAGCCGCGGCTACCCGGGGATCTTCGAGGGCCGGGACTTCGATCCGGACGCCCCGTTCACCCGCGCCGACACCCAGAAGCTGCGCGGTACGGGCAACCGCAAACCCGACGCACACGGCACAGAAGTGCGGATCCTGTTCGACCCGGCCGTGGTGCCGGACTCCAGTATCGACATCAACGAGGTGCTGCTCCGCGCGCACGCATCGTCGCGGATGTCCCCGGGGGTGCACCTGAGCGTCGTCGACGAAGGGTGGCCCGGCGACGAGGTCCGCCCGGAGTTGCTCGAACCGTTCGGTGGCCCGTGGGGCTCGGAAACCCTGCTGGACTTGATGTGCGTCGCCGCCGGCACCCCGGTTCCAGGCGTGCGCGCAGTGGTCGAAGGCCGCGGCGAGTACACCACCGGTCGTGGCCCGACACCGTTCCGCTGGTCCCTGACCGCCGGGCCCGCCGAGCCGGCCACGGTCGCCGCGTTCTGCAACACTGTGCGCACCCCCGGCGGCGGGTCACACCTCAGCGCCGCAGTGAAAGGGATGTCCGAAGCCCTGGCCGACCGCGCCTCCCGCATCCGCGACCTGGGTCTGGCCAAAGGTGAGGACGGCCCGGAAGCGCAGGACTTCGCCGCGGTGACCGCGCTCGCCGTCGACACCCGAGCACCCGACGTCGCCTGGGACTCGCAGGCCAAGACCGCGGTGTCGTCGCGCTCCCTGAACGTGGCGATGGCCCCGGACGTGGCACGCAGCGTCACCATCTGGGCGGCAAACCCCGGCAACGCCGACGCCGTGACGCTGTGGACCAAGTTGGCGCTGGAAGCCGCCCGGGCGCGGCGCAGCGCCGAAGGCGCCAAAGCCCGTTCCCGGGCCGCGTCGAAAGCCAAAGGCCTGGGCACCAACCTGTCGCTGCCGCCGAAGCTGCTGCCCAGCCGGGAGACCGGCCGCGGGTCGGGGGCCGAGTTGTTCCTGTGCGAGGGCGATTCCGCGCTGGGCACGATCAAGGCGGCTCGCGACGCCACCTTCCAGGCGGCCTTCCCGCTGAAAGGCAAGCCGCCCAACGTCTACGGGTTCACAGTGAACAAGGCGCGGATCAAGGACGAGTTCGACTCGATCGAACGCATCCTGGGCTGCGGGGTCCGCGACGCCTGCGACCCCGAATCGTGTCGCTATGACCGGATCCTGTTCGCCTCCGACGCCGACCCCGACGGTGGCAACATCAATTCCAGTCTCATCTCGATGTTCCTGGACTTCTACCGCCCGCTCGTCGAAGCGGGCATGGTCTACGTGACGTTGCCGCCGTTGTTCGTGGTCAAGGACGGCCAGGAGCGGATCTACTGCCAGGACGAATCCGAGCGAGACGCCGCTGTGGCCCAGCTGCGCGCCACCTCGAAACGCAAGGTGGAGGTGCAGCGGAACAAAGGTCTCGGCGAGATGGACGCCGACGACTTCTGGAATACCGTGCTGGATCCGCAGCGCCGCACGGTCATTCGGGTGCACCCCGACGACAGTGAAGCGAAGTTGCACCACACCCTGTTCGGTGGACCGCCGGAGGGGCGGCGCACGTGGATGGCCGACGTCGCCGCCCGCGTCGACACCGCTGCGCTCGACCTGACATAGAGAGAATCACTGTGACCGCCACCCTGGACGTCCCCGAACAGAACCCCGACCTGGTACTCGACCAGAGCGCCGACGACTACTGGAACCACTACCAGCTGACCTTCGCCCTCTACAGCGTCAGCGATCGCGCGATCCCGTCCGCGTTCGACGGGCTCAAGCCCGGGCAGCGTCGCCTGCTCTACCAGATGCACGATTCCAGATTGCTGCCCGGCAACAAGCCGCAGAAGTCGTCGAAGGTGTGCTCCGCGGTCACCGGCAACCTCCATCCGCACGGCGGCGCGTCGATGTACGGGGCCGCGGCGTTGATGGCCGCCGAGTTCCAGCGCGTGAAAGTGATTGACGGACAAGGCGCATTCCCGCGCATCCAGGGTGATATCCCCGCCGCCGACCGCTACACCGAGATGCGGTTGTCCCCACCCGGCGCGGCGCTGACCGCCGAGCTCAACGACCACGCCGTGCCCATGGTGTCGACGTTCGACGGCGAATGGATCGAGCCGACGGTACTGCCCGCCCAGTGGCCGGTGCTGCTCTGCAACGGCGCGGTCGGCATCGCCGAAGGATGGGCGACCAAGGTACCGGCCCACAATCCCCGCGAGGTGATGGCCGCCTGCCGCGCGCTGCTGAAAACCCCGAACATGACCGACGACAGGTTGCTCAAACTGATTCCCGGCCCCGACTGGGGCTGCGGTGCGACCGTGGTCGGCACCGCGGGTCTGCGGGAGTACATCACCACCGGCCGCGGTGCGTTCACCGTGCGCGGCACCGTCTCCGTCGACGGAAAGAACGTCGTCGTCACCGAGCTGCCACCCGGCGTCGCGAGTAACACCGTGCAGGAGCGGATCCGGGCTCTGGTCGAATCCGGTGAGCTCTCCGGCGTAGCGGATCTGTCCGATCTCACCGACCGCCGAAACGGGTTGCGGATCGTGGTCACCGCCAAACGCGGCCACAGCGCCGAGACCATCCGCGACCAGTTGCTCGCCCTGACCCCGCTGGAGTCGACGTTCGCCGCCAGCCTGGTGGCGCTCGACGAGGACCGGGTGCCACGATGGTGGTCGGTGCGGGAACTGATCGCCGCGTTCCTGCACCTGCGGGATTCGGTGGTGTTGCGCCGCAGCGAATACCGCCTGGAGAAGGTCACCGCGCGGCGCCATCTGGTCGCCGGCTTGATGACGATCCACCTGGACATCGATGCCGCGGTAGCGGTCATTCGCAACTCCGACACCGTCGACGAGGCGCGCCAAGGGCTGCAGAATCGGTTCTCGATCGACACCGAGCAGGCCGATTACGTTCTGGCCCTGCAACTGCGCCGGCTGACCAAGCTCGACGTCATCGAGTTGCAGGCCGAAGCGGAGAAGCTGGACGCCGAATTCCTCGAGCTCACCGAGTTGGTGTCGAATCCTGATGCACGTCGAACGGTGATCGACAAGGAGCTGGTCGAGACGGCGAAACTGTTCAAAGGCCCGGAGTTCGATCGCCGCACGGTGCTGGACTTCGACGCCACCCCCATCACATCCAAGTCCGACGAGGACGGCCCGCGCGAGCGCAAGGTCAACGCAGCGTGGCGACTTGATGACCGCGGCGTGCTCTCCGACAGTCGGGGTGAGCTGCTCACCTCCGGTCTGGGTTGGGCGGTGTGGACCGACGGTCGCGTCAAGTTCACCAACGGCGCCGGGCTGCCGTACAAGATCCGCGACGTCCCGGTGGCGCCGGACATCACCGGACTGCTCCAGTCCGGTGTGCTGGCGCCGGGCTCACATCTGGCATTGGTGACCCGGCGCGGAAAGGTGCTGCGGATCGACCCGTCCGCGGTCAATCCCCAGGGCGCGGCAGGCAACGGTGTCGCCGGGGTGAAGTTGGCGGCGGGCGACCCGGAAGACACTGTCATCGCCGCCCTGCCGCTGACCTGTGACAACGGCGAGGCCATCCTGTCGATATCCGAAAAGGGCTGGAAGGTCACCGAAGTCGCCGACATCCCGGTGAAAGGCCGCGGCGGTGCAGGCGTCGGGTTCCACCCGTTCGCAAGGGGAGAGACCGCGCTGGTGTCGGCGACGGTCTCGGCGACCGGGTTCGTGCGCGGCAAGAGGACGGTTCGCGCCGAGAAACGTGCGAAGGCCTCGGTCAAGGGCTCCGGCGGGGATGTGACGCCGGCGGAGTAGGCGGCAGTCCACCCCGTACGCCGGGTGAAAAGCGCGGCGGGTCAGTCGTAGATGACGTCGAGCCCGCGGCGTCTGAGGTCGGCGAGGCCCGCGCGCATGGATTGGAGCTGTTCTTCGGTGTGCCCGACCCAGTCGGTGATCTCGCCGACGATCCGCACCGGTTCCTTGGTGCGATAGGAGCGGGTCGGATTCCCCGGCATCTTCTTGTCCGTCACATTCGGATCGTCCTCGACGTGGCCTTGCGGCTCCACGACAAGAATCCGGCAACGGCCGTCGCCGGCGGCCATCTCAGCGCCCCACACCGCAGCGTCCAACGTCTCGGTCACGTAGACGTGGTTCATGACGCGGTCTCTGTCGTAGTTCGACAGTCGGCCCGGTACCAGCAGGTCACCGACAGAGAGGTCTGCCCTGGTGCCGTGCAGGAACACACCGGCCTGGTACACCTCGAACGGTTTCGGTATCTGCGGCACCACAACTCCCCCTGTTCGGACGACTCAGCCGCACGAGTGTGCGCCAGGATGGGGGCCTTGCCGCAAGACCCCCTCCCCGCCATATGGTGAAAGTGGCCGAGCTGTCAGGCCCACGATGGCGCTCGGCGTGGCCACATCGTTCCCAGCTGTCACTTTGTTAACATCCCGCCATGCCGGATTCGCCGTGGACGACCAGTCGGCTGCGATCACACCCCGTATCTCGGCGTGACGCACTGCGCTACGCCGCCGCAGCGTCGGCGCTGGCCGGGTTCGGTGCCGCCGCGGCCGGTGCCACCACACCTCCAGCTTCAGCCGCCGCTCCGACTCTGATCGACTTCGCCATGCGCCAGATTCCGGCCCAGGACATCCGGGCTGCCGGGCACTCCGGGGTGATCAACTACGTATCGACCTCGCGGCCCGGATCGTCCTTCGGCGCGAAGCCGATCACGCTGCCCTACGCCCAGTCGCTGACCGCCGCGGGTTTGGTGATCGTCAGCAATTACCAATACGGAAAGCCCGGCGGGACAGCGCCATCGGACTTCACGCGCGGGTTCGCCGGGGGCGTCGCCGACGCCAGAACCGCCTGGCGCCTGCACACCGCTGCGGGTGGCGGACGTAGCGCACCGATCTTCTTCAGCGTCGACGACGACATCGACCGTGCCACCTGGAACAACGTTGCACTGCAGTGGTTTCGCGGGATCAACTCGGTCCTCGGCGTAATGCGCACCGGGATCTACGCCGGGATCAATCCGTGCCAGTGGGCCGCAGCCGACGGGGTGATCGGCAGGTCGGGGTCACCCGGCAAGGTGTGGGCATGGCAGACCCGGTCGTGGTCCAAGGGCCAGATCTACCCTGGCGCAGTGCTCTACCAGCGCATCATCGACACCGCCTCGAATCCGGGACCGATCGTTGGCGGCATCCGCGTCGACGTCAACGACGTGCTGGCCCAGGATTGCGGCCAGTGGAACCTGCACCCCTGACCGCAACTTCGCGAGTCGAGCGCGCTGCCCGGAGGCTGCGGGGGTAGGAACCACGGCGGTGTGCGTCGTCGGAATTCGTCGCATCTCGACAACCTGAGATGAGTCGGTACAGTCGAGAATTACCATGGTGATGAATCGCATTTTCCGGCGATTCATTCTGAGTGCGCTCACGCTGATTGTTCTGGCAGCCGGCGTCGCACTCGGATCAGCAAGTGCCGCGGCCGCCGACCTCAGTGACTTCCGTTGGGAACATCGCCCGTTGCTGCTGTTCGCGCCCACCGACAGCGACCCCAGGCTCGTGGAGACGCTGGGCCGCATCGACGCCAGCCGATGTGAGTTCGTTGATCGTGACATGGTGATCGGCACAGTCGTAGCGCAGGGCAACAGCACGCTCGACGACCAAGCGCTCAACGCCGATGAATCCCAACGGTTGGCAGCGCAGTATGCGATTGGGGAGAACACCTTCAGCGTGCTGCTGATCGGAAAAGACGGCGGTGAGAAGCTGCGCGTCAACGACGTACCGGACCTTCACACCATCTACGCCGTGATCGACGGCATGCAGATGCGAAGCCGCGAGATGCGTGCCGATCCGGGCCGGTGTTGATGTCGAAGACAGACCAGAGGTTTCGGCGTGGGCAGTTCAGCATCGTGTTCGTCTGCTTGGCAGTTCTGACGGTGTCGTGCGGAAGCACCGGGCGAACCGCCGATGCGGACGAGCCGACGAACGTGCCGGAGACTGCTCGCTCGTCCGCCGAAGCAGCCAATCCCGACGTCGCTCTCGTCGACCTCGACGATGCCGACGAGGTAGCCGCTTGGACGACGGTCAACGACCCCGTCATGGGCGGCCTGTCCACCTCGAGGATCACGTTCGACGACGGCCTCGTGTTCTCCGGCAACCTCTCGCTGGAGAACAACGGCGGCTTCGCTTCGGCGCAGAGTCCGCAGAACCTCGATATCGGGCGAAGAGCCGGCGGCGCCACGTCGTTGCGCGTACACGCGATCGGCGACGGCAAGACCTACGTGTTGAAGGTGGGCACTGCAGGGCAGCCGTGGTCCTACATCCAGCGCTTCCCCACCCAGGCCGCCGTCCAGCGGACCTACGACCTGCCCGTTGAAGGCTTCCAGCCGGTGGGCATGCGCCTCGATCCCGCACCCGACGCCCCGCAGACTCTGGACCCCTCGAGCATCGACCGGGTGTCGGTCTACATTCTCGACAAACAGCAGGGCCCCTTCGAGCTCACGGTCAGCGCGATCGACGCCACAGCCTGAGATGCACCTCCCGCAACCGGTGCGTGGACCGGCCGCACTTGGTCCCTTGCGTGCCGGTACACACCGCCTCACGATGGAACGGGTGCAGGATGGTCAGGATGATTGTCACCGAATTGTGCGTTCGGTGTTGTCGACCGGCCGCTCGTCGGCGCCGCGGCGGCTGGACCCAACCGATACCGGGCGCCGGTTCGGTTTCACAACATCGAGGAGGTTCGAATGACCGATGCCCGAGCGGGTGAGGGCTGGCCGGCTCTCCGCGTCGACGACTGGGAGCCGACGCGCAGATCGCTGCACATGTGGAGCCAGATCGTGGGGAAGGTGCGGCTGGCCCGCGCGCCGCTGGTCAACCACTGGTGGCAGGTGCCGCTCTACGTGTCACCGCGAGGGTTGACGACGTCGGCGATCCCCGCGGGTACCGACTCATTCGACATGGAGTTCGACTTCGTCGACCATGTACTGGCGGTGCGGGTCAGTGACGGCGGCGCCGCCACCATCGATCTGCGCGACACCTCCGTCGCCCGGTTCCACCGTGCGGTGCTGGACACGCTCAGCGGTCTGGGCATCGAAGTCACCATCTCCAGCGGACCCAACGAAGTAGACCCGGCCATCCCGTTCGCCGAAGACACGCACGCCGACTACGACCCCGCCGCGGCCAACGCATTCTGGCGACAGCTGGTGCAAGCGGACCGGGTGGTCAGCCGGTTCCGTGCCGGGTTCATCGGCAAAGTCAGTCCCGTGCATTTCTTCTGGGGTTCTTTCGACCTGGCATGCACGAGATTCTCCGGTGGCCTCGCACCCCGGCATCCCGGAGGGGCGCCGAATTGCGGCGACTGGGTGATGGAGGAGGGGTACTCCCACGAGCTGAGCAGTTGCGGATTCTGGCCTGGCGGTGCGGCCGAAGGGGCGTTCTACTCCTACGCCTATCCGGAACCGGCCGGGTACGCCGACGCTGCGGAGCCTCCCGCCGGCGCCTTCTACGACACCAACTTGCGGCAGTATCTGTTGCCGTATGAGGTTGCCCGCCAAGCGAAGGACCCGGACGGGGCGGTGATGGACTTCCTGGAGTTCACCTACGGAGCGGCCGCCGATCTGATGGGATGGGACCGGCGCGGCCTCGAGACGGATCCGAACCGCTGGACGCACAAAGCTCGGTCTTAGCGGCTCCGGGAGCGAGAGCAGCCACGCAGACACAACGTGTCGGCAGGTAGCCTGCACGGATGCCATCGACGCCTCTGCCCGTGGTGCTGGCCACGCTCGCCTTGCGACGCAAGCTCAAACAGCTCGCAGACATGATGGTGCCGCCGCAGATCGCGATGCTGGATCTCGGCGAAGGCGTCGGTGGCGTCCAGATCGCCGCGGCCATCGCCGAACTCGGGATTGCCGACGTGCTCGCCGATGGGCCACTGACCGCACCTCAGATCGCCGCCCGGATCAACTGCGACGTCGAAGCCACCCATCGTCTGCTGCGCGGCGCGGTCGGTTGCGGCCTGTGCACGATGGACCGCAGAACCGGCGCGGTGAAGCTGACACGCACCGGCGCGGTCTTACGCAGCGATCACTATGCGTCGCTGCGGGCCTGGATGCGCTACAAGGGGATGCGGTCGACCGTCGACGCCTGGGGCGGGCTCGCCGCAAGCGTGCGCAGCGGCCAGAGCGCGTTCGAGCTCGTGCACGGGATGTCGGTGTGGGAGTGGTACGCCGCGCACCCGGACGAGCAGCGAGTCTTCGCGTCGACGATGCGTCAGGCCACCGAGATCAGTGCCCGCGCAATTGCGAAGGTTTACCCCTGGCCGGACGATGCTGTGGTGTGCGACGTGGCCGGCGGGATCGGCACGCTGCTGTCGGTGATCGTGACCGAGTCCCGCATGAATCTGCGCGGGGTACTGGTCGACAGTGCCGGCATGATCGCCGAAGCCGAGCAATTCCTCGCGGACCGCGAAGTCGCCGACCGAATCGATCGTGTCGAGGGCGACATCTTCCGCGTCATCAACGCCACCGCTGACGTCTACCTGCTCAAGGATGTGCTGCACGACTGGGACGACGAACGCTGCGTGAAGATCCTCGCCGCGGTGGCAGAGAGCATGCCCAGGGGCAGCAAGCTGGTGGTGGTCGAGTATCTCCAGCCACGTAATCGCCCGAATCCGTTCTCACCGCTTCTCGATCTGCACACGTTGACCCAACGCGACGGCGGACGTCTGCGCTCGTTGGAGGAGTTGTCGGCACTGCTCACCACCGCCGGCCTCCACCCCACTGGCCGGACGTTCTCGGTGGTGCCGCACGACCTCGTCGAGGCAGAGAAGATCTGATCGCCCGTTCGGGGATGCGACGTTCGTCGATATTGTGACGACGCTGGCGTCATCGGCCGAGCGGTGCGTCCTCTGAGAATGCCAAACGGGCGAAGCGCTCGCCGATGATCTGGTGTGTCGAGGCGTCAGGGTGCAGGTTGTCGGGCAGTGGGTGTTCGGCGGAATCGTCGGGGCCGTAGAGATCCCGGCCGTCGAGGTAGTACAGGTGCGGGTCGTCGACCGCCCGCGCGGCCATGATCTCGGCGAGCTGGTCGCGGATCACCGACAGTGTCAGTCTGCCGCGGGTCGTGTCTGCGGGGTCACCTGTAGCGATGAACCGGATCTGCCCTGTGGCGAGGGCTGCGACGTCGAAAGCACCTGGCCCTGGCGTATTTTCATGAATAGGGCAGTACAGCGGACCCACGACGAGAAACGGGCTGTCGGGGTGTCCGTCGCGGACCGTGTCCAAGAACCCGTGGACCGCAGGTCCGAACGCCCGCACCCGCATCACGTCACCGTTGACGAGATTGATACCGGTCTTGATACTCAGGACGTCAGCGGGTGTGTCGCGCATAGTGCGGGCGACGAATGGATCGAGCATCGCACTGCCCGCCAGGCCGAGGTTGATCAGCTCCACCCCACCGAGCGCGGCGGCCTGCGCGGGCCACGTCGTACTGGGGCTCGCTGCGTTCGAGCCCTGGCTGATGGAGCTGCCGTAATGCAGCCACACCTGCTGCCCGGAAGGTGGGGCGGCCGTGATCGCGTCGTCGGTACGCAGGCCGGCGATCTCGGTGCGCTCGTAATGCGGCAGCCAGATCTCGATGTCCTTGTCCTGTGCGCTCAGTCCAGTAAACCGCACGGTACCAACGGATCCGCGCTGACTCTCGGTGAGTCCCGTAGCGGGGTCGACTCGCACCACGTCGCCACCGGTGGTCGTCACCTGGTGGGTGAGGCGCCCGTCGACGAGCAGGTCGACCATGCCGTCGGGGCGGTCCGGCACCCCCACCAGAATCGTCCGCGTCCGCAGCAGATCGAGTTCCACCGCGGTGGCGCGAGTGCGGAACGCCAATCGCACGCCGGAGGGTTGTGCCTCCACGGCCGCGAGTTGCGGGTCACCGCACTGTGCGCGGGCTCGGGCCGGCAGTCGGTGGGGCAACCAGCCTCGGTCTGTCGGTTCCAGCTCGGCCAGACCACGCAGCAAATCGGCGGTGATCGGGTGGCTTCTCATCGCACGGTCACCCGGAGAATGAGAGTTCACGGCTTTCCCTACGCCGGCGACTCCTCGCCGAGTACATCAAAACTAAGCCTGGTCAGACGTTGAACTTCCGTAATTCCACGACAACGTTCTAGCGGGTGTCACGCGGATGTAGGCGGCGCCCGGTCGTGGTGCGGTGGGCCATTCGGACTCCGGCACGCCCCGTGCCCGGGCCCCTTCTCTCGCGAGCTCAAGCGCTTCGCTTCGTTCGCGAACAATGCGGGCGTGACCTTGGAACATCACTCCCCGGATATCTGCCATGCTCGAGCCGTCTTCGAGCAAGATACTCACTTTCGGGTTGCTTTCGACGTTGGCAACTTTGCGGGTACCGTCTCGCACACCCATGACGATGTCCCTGCCAAGGCGAAAGTATCCCAGAGGTACCGCGTGCGGGAATCCGTCCTTGTCGACGGTGCTCAGTATCGCCCAGCTCGGACGGCTATCGAGATACGCCTCAATTTGTTCGTCACTGAGTTTGCTTGGCATGAAAGCAGGCTAACAAGAGCGAAGTCGGCGCTTTGTGTGGCGGTTCGGCCTACCAGAGCGCGCCGCGCACGTCTCGTCCACATCCGATACCGGCTCTTCCGGCCTACATCCTGGGGAGATTTGCACTGCAGCTGAGCGGGCTTACGACTAGGTGTGTCCCGTCAGCGTCACAGGAGCCTCCGGCCACATACCCACGGCTCCCCCCGAAAAGGTGGCGCGATACTCGGAAGGGGACACGTCCACGATCCTGCGGAAGTGCAGCCGCAGGTTCGATCCGCTTCCGAGGCCGACCTGCTCGGCGATCTGGTCGACGGACAGTCTCGTGCTCTCCAGGAGTTCTCGGGCGGCGTCGACCCGAGCGCGCAGGATCCACTGCAACGGGGTGGTGCCGGTCTCTTCGGCGAAGCGGCGCATGAACGTGCGCGGCGACATCTGCGCATGCACCGCGATGCCGTCGATGGTGAGCTGCTGGTCGAGCCGCGTCATGATCCATTCGCGGGTCGCGGCCAAGGTGTCACCGTGGGGTACGGAGCTGTTCGTCGGCAGATACTGCGCTTGCCCGCCGCTGCGGTAGGGCGCGGTCACCAGCCCGCGGGCGATCGCGTTCGCCGCGCTCAGCCCGAGGTCGCGTCGCACGATGTGCAGGCACAGGTCGATTCCGGCGGCGGCACCCGCCGAGGTGAGGATGGATCCTTCGTCGACGAAGAGGACGTTGGGCTCGACCGTGATCTGTGGATAGCGCTCGGCCAGCTGCTCCGCCGCGTCCCAGTGGGTCGTTGCACGAAGACCGTCGAGCAGGCCGGCGTCGGCGAGGGCGAACGCGCCGTAGCAGATCGACGCGATCCGCGCGCCTCGGGATGCTGCGCTCCGAAGAGCTTCGTGCACCTTGGCCGGCACGTCCCGACCCGCCGGTGCATAGCCCGCGACGATGATCGTATCGGCGCCCGCCAGCGCTTCCAGCCCACGAGGGACGGCGTACCCGAAGCCCCCATGAGCCGGCACCGTTCCCGCATCGACCCCGCAGATTGCGACCTCATAGGGGAACCCCGTTTCAGGGTGGAACACCTCCGCCGGGATGCCTACGTCCAGGGGAAGAGCACCATCGAGCACCAGGACCACCACGTGATGGGGTCGCCGCGTCACGGCACTGCCTCGTTGGCACTATCCTCACACATATTGGCAATCTTGCCACTGGAGCGCACGTCGCCGATGCCGAATACTGAGATGACATCCGCTCGGGCGCAGCCGCGCCGGAAACTCCAGATGAGGAATTCCGATCATCGCTGACACCATGAAAGCCGTTGTCCTTCCCCGTTTCGGCGGTGCTGACGCTTTTGAACTGCGGGATGTCCCCGTACCCGAGGTCAGGCCCCGCCAGGTGCGGGTGCGCGTCCATGCAACCGCCGTCAACCCGCTCGACTATCAGATCCGTCGTGGAGACTACGCAGACGAGGTCCCCCTGCCCGCGATCATCGGCCACGACATCTCCGGCGTGATCGAGGAAGTCGGACCCGATGTAACCGAGTTCCGCGCAGGCGACGAGGTCTACTACACACCCCAGATCTTCGGCGGCCCCGGCTCATACGCCGAGCAGCACGTCGCCGACGTCGACCTCGTGGGCCGCAAGCCGCAGAACCTCGGCCACCTGGAGGCGGCGAGCCTGACACTCGTCGGCGGGACGGTGTGGGAGTCGCTCGTGACACGCGCTCAGCTGACCGTGGGTGAGACCATCCTCATCCACGGCGGCGCGGGAGGCGTCGGCACGATCGCGATCCAGGTCGCGAAGGCGATGGGCGCACGGGTGATCACCACCGCGAAAGCCGGCGACCATGAGTTCGTGCGCTCGCTCGGAGCGGATGCGGCAGTCGACTACACGTCGAGCGACTACGTGGACGCTTTTTCGGAGATCACGCATGGCCAGGGAGTCGACGTCGTCTTCGACACGATTGGCGGCGACGCGCTCACGAGAAGTCCACTGACGCTGGCGGACTCCGGACGCGTCGTCAGCATCGTCGACATCGCGCAGCCGCAGAACCTCATCGAGGCGTGGGGCAAGAATGCCGCCTACCATTTCGTGTTCACCCGGCAGAACCGCGGCAAGCTGGACGCACTCACCAACCTGATCGAGCGCGGCCTCGTGCGGCCGGTCATCGGCGCGACCCTGCCGCTCGCGCGGATGGGCGAGGCTCATGAAATCTTGGAGGACAGGCGCTCTTACGTACTCCACGGCAAAATCGCGATCGACGTGGCAGGGGACACTGTCGCCTTACCCACTCGCACCTCGTAGCGGGATGCTCCGGACACGCGGGCGGTGACGACATCGTCCCGACTCTGCGCAAGGAGCTCAAGAGGGCGACAGCAGAAGCGATCGACAACTATCGAAACGCAGCGCTCGAATGACCGCACGCGGATCGGACCCAAGCCCTCGACCGCCCCCCACCCGGGTGTTCCCGGTGCTGCCAGGCACCCGCGCATGCCGCGTTGGACCTCGCGAGTGCGCACCGAACGGCGTGCCGCTGTGATCTTCGGCGATGACCGGCACCACCCCAGCAGACCCAGTCTTGACAGACGTGCGGTGGGATCGCCAATATGAACAATGTTCATTAAATGAACATTGTTCAATTTAGGAGAGGTGGCACTTGGCGTCGAAGTGGGGCAACAAGGAGGCACGTCGACGCGACATCTTGCGCGCTGGTCGGGCCCTGCTGAGTAAACGCGGGCTGGCGGCGCTACAGATGCGCGAAGTCGCTCGGCGCGCGGGAGTGGCGTTGGGCACGGTCTATGTCTATTTCCCCACCAAGGAGTCGCTGTTCGCCGCGATGTTCGCTGAGCGGCTTGATCAGATGTCGGCCGAGTTGGCACCCGCGCTGGCGTCAGTCACTGACCTTGAAGAACTGTTCGTCGCCGTCGCCACGAGTTACCGCGACGTCTATGTCGAGTTCGGCAGGAACCTCGACATCTTGGCCATGATCGAGGACGAGGCCCGGCTGCAGCCGGAGATTCGCGATCACCTCGTCGCCTCCACCGGCCGGGTACTCGCTGCGGTGCGGGCGATCGTGGAACGCGCCCTCGCCGAGTTCGAGCCCGCTGACGCGCCTGATCCGGACCTGGTGCTGTCGCTGTTGTGGTCGACGGTCACAGGACTGGCCGATCACTTCACCAGCATCCGGCACTTGATGCACCACTACACGTGGGATGACACCGTTCGGTTCACCGCCCACACAGTCATTCGCGGCCTGCTCCCCGACGGCGCGACCAAGCCGTATGCGGTGACGACGCCGCAGTTGTCGCCGGCTGGACCGGATAGCTGACCAAACAAGGAAAGGGGTAGGAGTCATGGTTCAGGTTGACGTCTTCTGGTCCTACGCGATCGGTGCTGGCTTCGCGGTCGCGGCCACCCGCCAGATCGCTAGCGCTGGCCGCCACAAGGACCCGTCCGGCCCAGCGCGCAACCGTTGGGTCCGGTTCAGCTCACCGCATCGCGTTGTCACACTGCTGTACTGCGCGGTGCTCTTCGCCCCTAGCGGGATCTACCTGTTATGGGCATTCCCCGACTGGGAAACCATGCAAGTCGCGACCGATCACGGATCGATCCCGGCGTGGGTGGTGACGCTGTTCGTCATCACCAACGTCACCCAAGGACTGCTGGGATACTGGGTTGCCGAGCGGCTGATCCTTGGTGGCCGCAGATATGCGGCGTTCCTGCAAGCCGGTCTCGGTTACTTCGCTATGTTCTTCGTGCTGGTCCATGGCTGGGACGGTCGCGGTTACCAACGCTTCTTCTCCGCGGACCAAGAGACCTTCCAGGCCTGGCCTGCGAACCCCACCGCCAGTGAAGCGCTCGACAGAGTTGGCAGTTGGCTCACCTCTCCGGTCGCGTTGACCTTGGCCGCGATGAGCGTCATCGTCATCGTGCTGTTGTGGGTGATGCTCGACTCCCTGCGGGAGGGCTACCGCTTGGCCGGTGTTGACCGTGCGCCAGGCGCCCTGCGCCTCATCATCACGATGCTCGTCGCCGTCTTCGGCGTCTGCGTGGTGTCCGCGATCATCGCCAGCGTGCTCATCCACCTGCTGGGATGGTTCATCGGCGTCCTCGTCGCTGCCGGCGTGATCTGGTTCGCCGTCATCTGGCCACGAACAGGCCTCGGCTACCGCCTATTTCGCCTTCTGCAACTCGACGACGACACCACGGTCGGCGAATCCTCACAGCCGGTCCCTGTGAGGATCTGACCCGCCATGCCCGATAACGAGGTGCAGGTCGCGCGACAGCCCGGACACCGGCGCCCCGCGTCTCTGCGCCTCAGTGACAGCGAGACATCGGCCTCGGACGTCTCATGAACTGCCGGGTGGAGCCGCCGTTCGGCCCCTTGGTGGCGAGCTCCGAGAGGTTAGGTCAGCGTCTTCGACTCAGGATTGTGCTTGCAGCATCCGCTCGACAGCGGTGACGACCGATTGTCGTCGCGCGGCAATTCCGTGACTGTTGGCTGGGTTTTCCGCAAGTGCAGTAAGTCCTTTCGGCGACAGCTGCCAGGCTTGCGCGATGGCGTAGATGAAGACCAGAACGTCGACGGCCGAGAGCGGTCGAGCCGCAGCCGTCGCGACGGCGAGCGCCTTGTTCTGATAGACCTCGCGCGGCTCAGCAAGGGCCTCTGGCCGCTCGAGCTGGGCCCACATACTCAGCCGGAGCACTTCCGGGAAATGCTGGTGATGATCGAACACGTCACCGGCCCAGCCGGCAAGGTCCTCAGGACGCGGAGGGACGTTCTCGGCCATGCGACGCAGCGCCTCCGCCAGTGTCGTATCAAACAGGCCAACCTTGCCACCGTAGTACGCGTAGATCATCCGGACGTTGCACTGCGCCTGAGCCGCGATCCGCTCAACCCGCCCACCCGCTAACCCGTGCGCGGAGAACTCGTCGGTAGCTGCAGCGAGGATCCGCTCTCTGGTGGCTGCCGCGTCGCGGGCCATTATTTCTCCCCTGTGTCGAATTGACGGGATCACGGTCACCGGCTAGTTTACAAGTAAGTATCTATTTACTTATCCAGTTTGGGAGATGGCATGATCCGTATCGCGCTGGTGACCGGAGCCAACCGCGGACTCGGACGAGTCACCGCGCTCGCTCTGGCCAGGAACAAGATCAACGTCGTCGTGGCTTCGCGGGGCGGTGCGAGCGAGGTCGTGGACAACATCATCGAATCGGGAGGCGAAGCCATCTCGGTCCAGCTGGATGTCGCAGACCTCTCCTCCATCGAGGCGGCGCGCGTCGCAGTACTCGCTGGCATCGAACAGGAGTGGAACGCCAGCACCATCGACGTGCTGGTCAACAACGCCGGGGTGGGCCTGTTTGCGCCGCTCGGCGACATTACGGCTGAAAGCTTCGACGCCACCTTCGCCGTTAACGTCCGTGGTCCGCTTTTCCTCACGCAAGCGTTCTTGCCCCACCTGTCGGACGGCGCAAGCATCGTGAACGTGTCGAGTTCGCTCAGCCGACACGTCAGCCCGGCCACCTCCGTCTATGCGGCATCGAAGAAGGCCCTCGAAGCACTCACCCGCAGCCTGGCCCTCGAACTAGGTGCGCGGGGCATTCGGGTCAACTCGATCGCCCCCGGCCCGACCGCAACCGACTTCAACGGCGGAGCCATGCGCGACGACGAAGCCATGCGCGAGGCACTCTCCGGACAAACCGCTCTCGGACGAGTGGGCGACCCGGATGAAATCGCCGACGCGATCTCAGCGCTCGTGTCCCGTGAATTCCGCTGGACAACGGGTGAACGCATCGAGGTATCCGGTGGCGTGTTGCTGTGACTCGACCGCGGCGCATCTGTGCTTCGTGACGTCGTAAAGGGCATCCGCGGACTCCGCGTGCGCCGTGGCCACCTGCGTTTGGTGAGCGCTCGGGCTCGGCACGATCGCTGTCTTCGAGGTCAACGGCGTTTGAGCTCTTTGCTGTTGGCGGTCAGGACTTCATCGGACAATTCAGGGTCAGCCTCGGCGACGGCGCGCGCGATGAGTTGTGCACCGACCAACTGACTGAACAGAGCGATGGCCTGCTCCCGGGCCTTGCGTGGGTCGAGCTTGGTTTCGGTCTGCTTCGCGCCGCCCCGGATTAGGTCGGTGATGGCGGCGATGTAGCCCTGCAAGCCACGCCGGTACTCTTCTTGGGCCTGGAGGCCGTGCCGTCCGGCGTCGGCAGCGAGGGCAGCAGAAGCACATCCTTCTTCGGGATGGTCGCGGTGGTAGGTGCTCAGGTAGCTGTCGATGATGGCGTTCAGGGCTGCCCGGCGGGAGCGGGGGTGGGCACCGATCAAAGCGTCGACGGAGCCGAGGGAGGCGGTGAAGCCCTGGTTGAGGACTTCCAGAGCGAGGTCGTCCTTCGACGCAAAGTGATTGTAGAACCCGCCGTGGGTCATCCCGGCCGTCTTCATCAGCTCGTCGATGCCCACTCCGTCGATCCCGCGGGCCCTAAAGCCCCGACCGGCAGCGGCCACGATGCGCTCGCGGTTGCGTTCTTTCTGCTGCCGTGAAACACGGGGCATCTGAAACTCCCTCCCCAGCATGCACATGAGTCATCTTCGGCGCGGTCTGCCCATCGAGGTCGTCCGTCATCAAAATTCATGTTAGCCCACCCGCGGACCGGTATCGAGAAGCTACGGCCGTCTCGTCCATCCCGGATCGGCTTGACGTTTATTGATGACGCGTGACAGCATTAAACTATTGATGTGGACCGTCATCAAAAAAAGTGAGAGGACCAGAGGCTCATGAACTTCGGAACCATCGGCGCCGGCGCCATCGCCCAGGCCCTCGCCCGTCATCTGGTAGCGGCTGGGCATCGCGTGATGTTGAGCAACAGTCGCGGCCCGTCCACCTTGGAAGAGGTGGTAGCCGATCTGGGGCCGTTGGCCTCGGCCGGGACGGTCGCCCAAGCCGCCGAGGCTGACATGGTGTTTCTCACGGTGATGTGGCCGGACATCCCGGCCGCCTTGGCTGACCTGCCACCGTGGGACGGACGCATCCTCGTTGATGCCACCAACCAGTTCGCGCGACTGGACCCGGTCGAGGTGGCCGACCTCGGTGATCAGACCGGGAGCGAGTGGGTCGCCGCCCTGGCGCCGAATGCCCGTGTAATCAAGGCGTTCAACACGCTGCACGCCAGCTACATTGCGTCCGACCCGCGCCACCCAGCCGGGCGCCAAGTGTTGTTCTACGCCGGCGATGACGCTGCCGCAAAGGCGACATTTCGTGAGTTGGTCGACAGTTTCGGTTTCGCCCCGGTCGACATCGGAGCCCTGCGGGACGGCGGCCGACTGATGCAGGTCGGTGGTGGTCCGCTCTCGGCTCTGCATGCCCTAAGACAGGACTGACCGACGTCCCGACCCGCCGCACCCCGCCCGGGAGACCAACCACCGGCGCTCCCCGAACGCATCGACGGCTGGCCGAACTCTACTGAACTGGAGGAGCATTGAAGGCACTGACCTACACGCAAGCACATCCGTTGGACGCGTTCGCGCTGGAACTGGGCGAGGTCGGCGAGCCGCGGCTTCGTAGTGGCGACTTGCTGGTCGAGATCCGCGCGATCGGTGTGAACCCTGGAGAGGCGTTGATCAGATCGGTGCGCAGCGCCGGGCCGGGCGGGCGGGTGATCCTGGGCTGGGAGTTCGCCGGCGTAGTCGTCAAGACCGGTACCTCAGCGAGCGGGTTCACAGTTGGTGATCGGGTGATGGGTACCGGCGACGTCACACGTGACGGTTGCTGGGCGCAGCAGCTGGCCGTGGACCATCGCGTGGTCGCGAACATCCCCGACCAGCTCTCCTTCGCCGATGCCGCGTCGTTGCCGATCGGCACGTTGACCAGCTGGGAGGCGATGTTCCGCGATCAGCCGACCCTCCCGGCAGGGGTGGAACGGGTCCTGATCGTCGGGGGCGCCGGTGGGGTCGGATCTTTGGCAACACAGCTGCTCAAGGCAAGAACCTCAGCGTTTGTCATCAGCACCGCCTCCCGTCCGCAGTCGCAGGACTGGTGTCGCCAAATGGGGTCCGATCTGGTGGTCGACCACACCGGAGATGTCTGCGAACAACTCGGGCAGGCCGGTATCCATCAGGTCGACATGGTGCTGTCCACCTCCGGCACGGTGAACAACCTCGCCTGGATCGGCGCACTGCTGCGGCCCTTCGGTCACCTGTCGACCATCGACCTCGGTGCCCCGCTCGATCTCGCCCCGCTGATCCAGAAATCTGTTTCGCTGCACACCGAAATGGTGTTCAGCCAAATAAGCGGCGGCACGGACCCCAGCAGCCAAGGTCGAATTCTGCAGACCATCGGTGAGCACGTCCTCAGCGGCCAGGTGCGCCCGATCGTCACCACCCAACTCGCGGGTCTGACCGTGCACAACATGAAGATCGCCCACACGTTGCTCGAGAGCCACCGCAGCATCGGCAAGATCGTCATCGAGACTTGATCCCGCGGCGCGAAATTGGCGCGTCGCACTCGTCGACCAGTATCCAAGGGGGCCGACGGCCACTGATGCAAACGCTCTCCCAGTTTCTGAAATCCGTTTCCAGAACCCGTCACCAACAGCCCCCAACAAAAGGAACAGACTCGACATGGCTGACACCGAAGACACGAACGCGAAACTGATCGAAGAGTTCCGCGCCAACGATGGCAAACTCGCCAGTTTCGGCGACGGTGAAATGACCCTGCTTGTGTTGCACAGCATCGGCGCCAGGAGCCGGCTTGAACGCGTCTCCATGCTCATCTATCAAGATCTGGGCAGGAGCTGGGCGATATTCGCCTCCAATGGAGGGGCGCCGACCAACCCGGCTTGGTACCACAACATCATCGCCGATCCCAAAGTCGAGATCGAAGTCGGGAGCTCCAGGTACAGAGCCATCGCGCGGGTGGCTGATGAAGCTGAGCGGCAACGTATTTGGGATGCCCAAAGAGCAATAATGCCGGAGATAGACGACCACGCGGCCCGCGCCGGCCGCGTCATACCGGTTGTCGTTCTCGACCCGGCGCCCTGACTGATAGGTGGGTCGGCTTGTCAAAGGGCAAGCGCAGGCCGCGACCGTCATCGTGGCCGTCGCTTCGTTGACCAAATGAGATCGCCGATGGGCGACCGTGTTGTGTCGCCGCAAGCAGGCGGTCCAGCTGGACAGTTGTGAATGTCGTCAGTCCGGCATGACTCCCAGTGACCAACACCAGCCTGCCAACTCACACCGCGGCGCTTTTCGAGAACTTTTCCGCCGTAGCGCATCCCAGGCGCGACCTACTGAGGGCGTTCTTTCTCGACCACGATCCATCACGACGGACCGCTTGGCGCCGGCGGCGGGGCAATGTCATCTTCACTGAAACCCGAAGGCCAAAGATACGGCCATCGAATGTAAAAATTGAAACTCTTCCGATGTTTCGAGAAAGAGAGGCATGAGCTCGCAGAAAGTCAACGACGTCGGAACACCGCACGCCGACCTACGAGGCGTGGTGCAGGAAGATCAACACATCCGGTGAGGCCGGTCCCGATCACAGTGGCGCCGCCGAGTTTGGCAAGCTGGACGGCCAATACGCCCACGCCACCCCCAGCTCCACCGGTTAAGACTGTGTCGCCGCGGCCCAATCGATCGCGGGTCCCCCTCAAATGGTGCGGGTACCTGGCTTAGCGCGGGTGGTTGTCGGTCGGTCTTGTAGCACTTTGGCCAGGACGTTGAACCCGGCTCGCATGTCACGTTTCGGTGTTCCTGCGTATCCGAGTAAAAGCGCTGATGATCTGCTGGGATGGTAGTGGTGTATTGACAGTGGCCAGACGTGAACCCCCTGTTGCAGAGCACTTTTCGCGATCGCGGTGTCGTCGCCGATATCCGCGAGCTGCCCTACGAGGTGCAGGCCGCCGTCGGAGGGGGCTAATGCGATCCTGCCGCCAATTCTTTCGGCTTCTTGAATCAAGAGTTGTTGGCGTTCGCGATACAGAACGCGCATCCGTCTGAGGTGGTTAGCGAAGTGGCCTTGCTCCATGAAGTCGGTGACAACTGCCTGGTCGATGAGGTGGGCATGCATGTCGGTGCTCAGGTGCGCGGCGATGAACCCGTCGACGATAGCTTCGGGGGCGATGATGTAACCCAGCCGCAGGCTGGGAAACAGAACCTTGCTGAAGGTCCCGACGTAGACCACGCGCTGATGGGTGTCGATGGCGGTGAGCGCCGCTAGAGGTTTTCCGACATACCGGAACTCGGCGTCGTAGTCGTCCTCGATGACCCAGGACTCGTTGCGCGCCGCCCAATCGATGAGGGCCAGCCGTCGTTCCAACGACATGGTGTGCCCTAGCGGGAATTGATGCGACGGAGTGACGATCGCGATCCGCGCGGTCGACTCGAGTTCGATGCCGGCCGCAACGTCGAGTCCGGACTCGTCCACCGGCACGGGGACGATGTGAGCGCCCGCCGAGACCAGAGCTGCCCGCGCGCCGAGATATCCCGGGTCCTCCAGCCACGCGGCATCACCAGGGTCGAGCAGGATCCGGGCGCAGAACTCCAGGGCTTGTTGCGAGCCGTTCATGACGATGACTTGGTCGGCGGTGCAGTGAATACCGCGGGCAGTGGCGATGTAGGAGGCGATCGCCTCTCGCAGTGGGCGGTAACCGGCCGGGCTGTCGTATGGCATCAAGGCGGATGCGGAGGTGGCGAAGCGTGTGGAGTAGAGCCTGGTCCAGGTCTTAAATGGAAATGCATCCAGGGCGGGTAGTCCGATGAGAAACGCCGCTCCGCGGGGTTGGTGGCCCAGCACGGAGGGAATCGGCATCCGGCGTGCCCGTGCCAGCCGCTCACCTCGGGCTGACAGGGTGGCCGCCCCGGGGTGCAACGCTGGTGACGCTGATGATTGGGAGAAAGGGGCGCTCTGCAGGAGTTCTTCGGGAAGGACCCGCGCGACGTAAGTCCCCGACCCTTGCCGACCTGTGATGTAACCCTCGGCCGCCAGCTGGTCGAACGCCGCCAGAACTGTGTTGCGCGACAGCCCACACTGCGCGGCCAACACCCGGCTGGGGAGCAGCTTCGATCCACCTGCGAGCTGACCGCTGAGGATGCTCGACCTCAACTGCTCATAAAGCACCCTGTACGCCGGCGGCGTGGGCGTTCGATTCGACGTGTCACCACCCGGCGACGCAATGTTTCGCTTCGATGTCACATGGACCCCTGATCTGCGTCCGAATTGGCTCTGGTAGGACGGCGAATTGTCCCTAGGATTTGGAACCAATATGCCGTATTCATCCGAACCACGTCGTGTCCCAGCCCGACACGGCCGCGGTGCCCTACCCACAGGAGTGATCTGTGCCCATCTACCTCAGCATGCAACGCGTACGCTTCTCCAGCCCCGACGCCTACGAGAAGTTCAAGGTGGTATTCGGCGACACTCGCCACCACCTGATGGCACTGCCGGGTTTTCTGCACCTGACCTGGTGGGAGCACCCGGATGATCCGGGCTGGTTCAACGAATGTAGCTTCTGGACCAGCAAAGAAGCGCTCTACGACTGGCACACCGATACTTACCACAAGTACGCCAAGGCCTGGGCCGCCAACGGCGCGATCATGGAAGACATCATCACCAACTTCGAACTCGTAGGCACCCGCCTCCTCCGCATCTGCCCCTGCTGTAATGAATTGCAGGACAAGCAATACGAACTGAGCCAGGAACAAGCCGTCCTACGTGAGCAGTGCCCGAAGTGCGGCTTCCACTTCCCCTACCTCACCGAACAGCCGTCCAGCTTCGCAGTCTTCAAGGACGCCGACCTAAACCCGTCGGCCGACAGCCCCATCGGCGTCGCCGATGACCGAGAACCCCTCGTCGCCAGCGGCGTCGGAATCCAGGCCGATACCCCCTGACCCTCAGGTCAGTGGGCCGCCGTCGGAGGGCGCGAGGTCGGTAAGGAGTTCACCCCGGGTACGACCGTGGTGTCCTTCCCGCTGGTGCGGGCACAGGGCGGGGTGCACCTGCGATCGTCCCCGGTCCTGCCGGGCCGCGGACCACGCGGCCAGGAGCGTCGTACCCCTCTGTGATGCTCTGTTGTCATCTCGGCTTCTACACCGCTCTGGCGAGCTTGCCGCACTATCGCATGACCGGTTCCCCGAACCCGATCTACAACTTCCCCGGGCACATGGCCAGGATCGTCACGTATCGCGATGTGGCGTTGGCAGTGCTGACCTTCCGCGCACCCTGGATCAAACTACGACTACCGGGATCTAGATGCCCAGAAACGCATCCTCACCAAGGAGTACGGCGGACACGGCCGATGGTGGGTACCCGAACTTCTCGACGCGGCATGGCGTGACCTGGAACTCTACTTCGACTCCGTGAGCCTGATCGACATGCCATCGTGGCATCGAGGAAGGGTGGTGCTCGTCGGCGACGCGGCGCACTGCGCCTTCCCCTTGTCCGGGCGGGGACCCACCCTAGCCATCACCGGAACATGGTTGCTGACAATGGCATTGTCTGAAAACCCCGACAATCTGGATGCAGCGTTCGCCCAGTATTCGCGTGATCGGCGCCCGCACGTCATCTACGCCCAGGGCACTGTAGGTGCCGGCGGGGACATGTTGGCTCCCGCCCCCCAGGAAGCCATCGACGCGCGCAATCGCGAGTTGCTCAAGCCAGCTGAATTCTATCGGAAAGGCTCGGCCACAACGACATTCCGCAGGTCTGCAACACAGGGAACTAGTAGCACCGCGACGAGTTCTTTTAGCCGCTCTCGCCGTAGCAGCCGGTGCCCGAGATCGAGTTATCCAGGATCACACTTGCACAACGGATCGGGGATGTCCGCACTCTGTCGCGGGTGAGTAGATCGAGCCCGACGTCCGAGCCCGGCCGGCACCGGTCACGCTCCTCGGCCGAATCGTCGGCCACCCACGGTCGGCCGCTCGGTCGCTGCTGCACTCCCGCGGGAGTACACGTCACCTCCTGTGGGTGGATGCGGCCGCCAGCGGCCGCCGGCATCGTGGTGGATACCAACCACTCATCGGAGGTCTCGTGTCCCCACACCCAGATTCCACACTGGTCGATCGGCAGTCCGGGAGCGCGCTGTCAGCCAATGCGAACACACAGAAAAGGGCAAACACCATGAAGAACCTTACCGCCGTCACCGCCGTCACCGCCATCGCCGCCGGATTCACCGCCGCCTTCATCGGGCTGGCCGGCCCCGCCGCTGCCGGACCGTTGCCCCCGAAAGCGGGCCCCTCGGGAACCAGCGCCGCTGACACCATTGCCGCGCTCGAGGCCGACGGCAACCGCGTCATCGTCAACCGCCAGGGCGCGACCGCACTCGACAACGCCGAGGTCGTCTCGGTCCGCCAGGGCCAGCCCATCCGCGAGTACGTCTGGGACGCCCAGGGTGACGACCGCATCCTGCAGACCACCGGCAACGTCGTCTTCGTCGACGTCAAGTAGCCGCCCCAAACACACCGGTGCGGAAGCAAGATTCGCCTTCCGCCCACCAAGGCGAGTCGGAAAGCTGAGCTCGGGCGACGCGTGATCCACCTGTCAGGCTCACGGTGTAGGCGCTGATCGCCTGTGCCGCAGCACGTCTCACCGTCACACGCGCACCGCCGTCGCGCCCCCAAAACCACGAGAGAGCACCGATGTGCCTGATTTGATGAAAGCCGTTGTACTCGCCCGTTTCGGAGGGGCCGACGCCTTCGAGTTGCGCGATGCCGCCGTACCGCAGGTCGACCCCGGCAGGTTCGGGTGCGCGTGCATGCGACTGCGGTCAACCCGCTCGACTATCAGATCCGTCGCGGAGACATTCCGACCTCGTGCCACTGCCGGCGATCATCGGGAAAGACATCTCCGTGGTGATCGAGGACGCTCCTCGGCCGGATCGTCGGCCACCAAGGTCGGCCGATCGGTCGCTGCTGTACTCCCGCGGGAGTACGTGTCACCTCCTGTGGGTGGATGCGGCCGCCAGCGGCCGCCGTCATCGTGGTGGATACCAACCACTCAACGGAGGGTCTCGTGTCCCCGCACCCAGTGTCCACAGTGGCCGATCATTTGAGTCAGCGTCAACAGCAGAACGGTCGTGCCCTGGCGCAGACTTCTGACGATCTAATTCAAATCTTTGCCAAGCGAAAGCTGCGCCCAAACTGTACAACGCAACATCGGAGTAAAAGCTGATATGAAGACGAGCGCAAAACCCCTAGAGAAACTTCTGGGACGCCGCAACTTTTTAAGCGGCACGGCTGCACTTGGTGTTGGTGCCGGATTGTCCGCGTGTGCCACTACCTCCAATGCCCCAGCGACAGAGATTTCGGACATCTCGTTGCGAGACCAAGACCTGCCATTTGTCGCCACGGAAGAGACCTATACCACCGACGAGCTGATTGCGCTGAACGCGATCAACGAAGATCACGTCGAGTACCTCAAGGAAACTGGTCTTGCCGAACTCGGGCCTGGCCGTATCGGCGCAATGGATGAGGCGGGTATCGATGTTCAAATTCTCTCCGCGCATACGCCGGGCGTGCAGGATCTCGCCGGTCAGGAGGGCAACGATTTTGCGTATCGTCTCAACAAGATGATCGCCGATGGCCCGATGACCACCTATCCGGGGCGGTACCAGGCCTATGCGACCCTGCCCCTGCAGGACCCCCAGGCATCTGCAGACGAATTGGAACGCGCTGTCCGCGAAGACGGCTTCGTCGGCGCCATGACCAATGGGTTCGTTGGCAGCAAGTTCCTCGACCACCAGGATTTCGAGCCCGTTCTGGCGCGTGCCGAGGCACTTGATGTTCCGATATACCTGCATCCGGGCTTCCCACCCAAAGAAGTCTTCAATATTTATTATCATCTTGAGCGCCCAGGATACAATTATGAGTTTCAGGAATACATTTTCAGCGGTTCAGGATATGGTTGGCACCAAGAGGTGCTCACTCAATGCCTTCGACTGATCATGACCGGAGTGTTCGATAGATTCCCTAAACTGCAGATGATTATCGGCCACATGGGAGAGGGTCTTCCGTTCTACTACGAGCGCATCGTGGAAGATCTGGGAGAATCTACCGAAGGTTCTCTGAATAAGCCTGTCGGGCAATACTTCAACGACAATTTTTGGTACACAACCAGCGCTTTCTTCCAGGACGAACTGCTTCATCTACTGCTGAAGTACATCAGTGTGGATCGAGTGATGTTTGCAACTGACTACCCGTTTGCGAACATGAAGGAAGGAACCGACTGGTTTCGGGCAGTGGATCTGCCACGCGAGGCCAAGGAAAAAATCGCGTTCCGAAATGCGCAAGAATTGTTCGGCATAAAGGTATGACGCATGCGCTCGGCGCTGCGGACAGGCGTCGCCCCGCTCATCCGCCGCCCGAACGCGTGGAGCGATCGACTCGCTCAGCGGGCGACCACCTTTTCAATCAACTCCCATCGACTCGGACACGGCAGGCTGACGGCCACCGCGAGCCTCCGCGATGACCGGCACCCGTCACGCTTCTCGGCCGAACGTCGGCCACCAAGGTCGGCCGCGCGGACGCTGCTGTACTCCCGCGGGAGTACACGTCACCTCCTGTGGGTGGATGCGGCCGCCAGCGGCCGCCGTCATCGTGGTGGATACCAACCACTCATCGGAGGTCTCGTGTCCCCGCACCCAGATTCCACGGTGGTCGATCGACAGTCCGGGAGCCCGCTGTCAGCCGCCGCTGACAACGCTGCAGCCATGCTCGTTGGCGCGGTCAAACGATATGGCTCCGGCCAGACCGCTTCGCGTCGGAATGGGCGGTTATCCCCTGTGGCACTGGCAGTTTTGAGCGGCGTGCTGGTGGTCATGACCTTGGTTGGCGCGCCTGCGGCGCGGGCCGACGGCATCGGATCGGATGCAGACGTGCACGTCGCCCAGTCGCTCGGCGGTCGCGAACTGACGGTCACGATCCGGCGAGTCGGCCCGGTCCTTGGGCCTTTGCACGTCGATGTCGTCACACATCGCGGCGATGCTCCAGGCATCCTGCAACTCACCGCGTCGGCACCGGGAGCCACTACCAGCAGCGGCCAGGTGAAGCTCGGCACGCCCGGCATGTATTCGGCGACACTGAACGTCGACAGGGCCGGACCGTGGGAACTGATCGTGGACGACGGCCACACTGCGGCACGGATCCCGTTTCTGGTTCCTGCGCAGGTGATTCCGCCGTGGAAGAAAGCCAGTGACTACGGCTTCTTCACCGCCGGCGCGTTGCTGATCGTCTCGCTGGCAGCGGCGTTGCGCGCACGCCGCAGCTGGGTGGCGCTAGTCCCGGCGGCCGGCATGATCGTCGCGCTGACGGTGGCCGTCACCGGCGCGATGCTGTCGGTGTACTCCTCTCCGCCTCCGCAACCCGGCCAGGACCTTGACCCCACCCTCGAGAACATCCGTGATCCCTATGCGCGTGTTGCGGCAAATTCGCTTAATCCGGTTAACTATTCGCGGCCACCGGTGAACATGACGGTGTCCGCTGGCCAGTCCACGCTGCGTTTGAACCTCACCGACTCCTCCACCGGGCGACCAGCCGACGACCTGCTGATCCACCACGGTGCACTGATCCATCTCATCGTCGTTTCACCTGCGGGCACCATGTCACACGTTCATCCTGTGCGTGTCGCGCCGGGACGGTACGAAGCGAAGTTCGAAACCACCGAACGCGGGACTTACGCGATGACCGCTGAAATCGCCAGGCGCGGTGGCGGGGTTCAGCTGCTGCGTGGATCGGTCGACGGGCAATCCCCTGCCGGCCCACCGATCGCGGCGCCACCGTCGCAGGGCGAAATCACCGCGACGATCGCGCCAGCGGGCAGCCCGAGCACCATCCGGGCCAGGTTCGGGGACACTCCCGATCTGCAGCCGTGGCTCGGGATGGTCGGACACATGATGGTCGTCGGACCACTACCCGAAGGCCCCGACGTCGGCGCACACGCACTGAAAGCACCGATCTGGTCGCACGCGCATGCCATGGTGCCGCCCGCACCCGGAGCCGCAGGCGGGCAGCCTGACGAATCGGTTGCCCGGTACGGGCCCGAGATCGATTTCACGTACTCGTTCGCACTGCCCGGCCGCTACAAGGTATGGGTGCAGACCGAACGCGACTACACCATCCTCACCGCGCCAACCGAAGTCGAGGTCCGCGAACCGTGAGTCGCCAACGCCTCGTCATCATCGCCGCGATCGCCGCCACCATCTTCGGCGCCGGAATCTGGTTGCTGTGGCCGAAATCGATGGACGACAGCGCAGTCACCTCGACGGCAGGACCGTACCGTGTGCAGCTGACCGGCGAGTCGCCGAAGGTCGGGATCAGCCCGGTCACCGTCGAGATCACCAGCAACGGCAGCCAGCCCCCGCTACCCGACTCGGTCACCTTCGAGCCCGCGATGCCCCAAATGGGCCATGCCACAACCCCTGTGGTCGCCGAGACCCAAGGCGACGGCCGGTACCGCGCCGACGTGGATCTGTCCATGGCCGGGCAATGGGAGATCACGGTCCGCATCGCCGCCACCGGCCAAGTGCACGAAGCAGTTCTGCGCGTCACCCCCAACGGCTAGAAAGGCACACCGCCATGACGAGTACCGATTCGCGCGGCAAGTTACCGGCATTTGTCATGCTCGCCGGCACCCTGATCTCGCTTTCGGGGTTGACCTGGGACATCGACTGGCACCTCGACGTCGGTCCGGACAGCTTCTTCACCCTGCCGCACTTGTTCATCTACTCCGGCGGCGCGATCGCCGGAGTGACCAGCCTGGTCATGGTGTTGCGGGCCACCGCCGCGCAGCGCAACGGCCTCGATCCCGATCCGGCCGTCGGCGGTCGTGCATTCAAGGTGCTCGGCGTATTCGCCGCGCCGATCGGCTATCTGGTCGCCGGCATCGCCGCGGCCTCGTTCCTGCTCTACGGGCTCTACGACGAGTGGTGGCACGGCCTGTACGGATTCGACGTGACCGTCGCGTCGCCGCCACACCAAGGTTGGCTGACGTCGATCTGCGTCACCATGATCGGCACCGCGATCGTCTTCGCAGCAGCTCGCGAACACCGCTGGGGTCGATGGGGGTTCATGGTCGCGATTGCAGCGTTCGGGCAGTACGCCTCGATCCAAAGCGGCGCGCTGGCAGACCTCAACCTGAGCGCGACCATCGACTGGCCCACCCTGACCTGGCTGACCATTCCGCTCGTGTGCGTGCTGCTCGGATCTCAAGTCGTGTCGCGCGGCGGAGCCATCGGCACCGGTCTTCTCACACTGGTTCTGAGCCTGGCGACCTGGTCGTTCGCCAGCTGGGCGGTCGGCTGGTATGCCGACTTGCAGCACTTGGCGCTGCGTGACTTCGTCGAGTTGGGCTTCCCCATCGACATGGTGCTGATCCCCGCAATCGTTTTCGTGTTCGGCGTCGTAGTCGAACTCCTGCTGCGGTGGACAGGCTCGAGCGCCTGGCTGCTGGCCGGATCCGGCGCGACAGGTGTGATTGCGATTACCTGGCTGCTCAACTCAATGGGATCCGGGGGCGTCGACCTGGGTGGTGAGGACGGCGGACAGGCGGACAGCATCCTGCTGACGTGCGTCGCCGGGGGGTTGCTCGCGGGGGTGCTCGGCGGCGCGACGTGGCGACTCGGCCGGGCGCTGCGTGCATCCAACGCGACACCTGCCGTCAGTGTGACCGTCGGTGGCACGGCATGACCATCCCCAGCAGGTTGCGGGCGCTGGTCGCGATGCTGTGCGCCGTCGCCGCGCTGTCGATCGGCATGGCACCGGCCGCGGCATCCGATCCGCTGGACTACGTCGTGCACACCGAGCACGTCCAGGTGGGCCCCTACCCGGTGACGGTCGGCTTCACAGTGTGGCCGCTGCGCGCCATGCAGTCGTTGGATTTCACGTTCGAACCGGATGGCGGAATCGCAGGCAAGTCCGGCACCATCACGGCGATCGCTCCCGATGGCCGGGAGGACGCGGATCGGCTGTCCCGGCATCCCCGCAACCGCGAAGTGTGGGGCCTTGACGTGGAGTCGCTCCCCTCCTCGGGGACGTGGACGCTGCGGTTCACGATCGATGGCCCGCAGGGCAAAGGCACCGGCGACCTGGCCGTCGACGTGCTCAAACAGCCAGGACCCCCGCTAGCGCTGAGCTGGCTCGTCGGACTCACCCCGCTGGCGCTGACGCTGGTGTTCTCCGCGGTGGTCTGGATACGCACCGGCCCCCGCAAGACCTCGCGCCGGAGTACGCGACCGCCACCGGCTGCGACGATGATGGACCCGTGACGCACACCGATCACCGCACCTCTCGCGCCGATCTCGCTGCGATCATCGCCGCGTTGGCGGTGTCGATCGGTGCGTTGGTCATCGATCCGGACGTCGTGGCCGGACGACAGCTCCCCGGCATCGCGATCGCGGCCGTCGCCGCGGTGCTGCTCGTCGTCGCCGGTCGATTCGGTCGGGCCACCGTCGTCGCGATCGGTGTGCTGGACGTCGTCACCCTCGCATGGACCTCCAGCCCGATCGCGCTGCGGGCGCTGCTCATCGTCGCGCTTTACCGTCTCGTGCGCCGGAGCGACGATCGCTCGGTGCTCTGGTTCGGATCGCTCGTCGCGATCGTCGTCGCCGGCTTCGGGGCACAGTTCGGTGGTGAGGCGTTCTGGTTCGAATGGGCCGCCGACGCAGCCGTTCTCCTGCTCCCGGTCGCCGCCGCCGACGCCCGTCGCTCCAACCTGCAGCGTCGAGCCGACGCAGTGGAACGCCAGGTCTCCGAACGGCTCCAGGCAGAACGCCTTCGCATCGCGTACGACCTGCACGACATCGTCGCCCATTCGCTGTCGGCGATCACCGTCCAGTCCGGCATCGCCGCCCACGTGTTCGAGCGCGATCCGGCCGCCGCTCGCTCGGCGCTCGTCGAGATCAACAACGCAGGCAGACGATCGCTCGACGAGCTGAGATCCCTCCTCGGGCTCCTGCGGTCCGACGAGTCGGTCCCGCTTCGCCCGGCACCGACGGCCACCACCACCATCAGCGACGTCGTCGACGCTGCCGCCGGGCTCTCGAGGAGGGTCGAGGTGGTCGAGGACGGTCACTATCCTGCGAACGTGGCGGAGAGCACCGTGGTGACAGTGCACCGAATCGTGCACGAGTGCCTGGTCAACGTCGCCCGCCACGCCGGCGACGTCCCCACGATCGTCCGGCTCCGACACGCGGACAACGGCGTGCACGTCACCGTGTCGAACGACGCTCCGGCCACCGCGCGCGTTGCGGCGCCCGGCACCGGCATCGGCCTGGTCGCGATCCGCGAGCGAGCGGAGCTCCTCGGGGGCACCGTCCACGCCGGACCCACCGACGACGGCGGGTTCACGGTGCGCGCGTTCGTGCCCTACCAACTGCCCGGGCGGGGAGCATGACCGCTCGGCTCGGCGCGCCGGCCGCGGCCAGGCGCGACATCCGCGTGCTGCTCGTCGACGACCAGGAGTTGGTGCGTCGCGGGTTCGCAGCACTGCTCGCCAACGAACCCGGCATCGAGGTCGTCGGTGAGGCCGGCGACGGCGCGCAGGCGATCGCCGAGACCCGGCGGACACGCCCCGACGTCGTGCTGATGGATATCCGGATGCCTCTCATGGACGGGCTCGACGCGACCCGAGCGATCTGCGGCGACGAACGGCTCAGCGCCACCAAGGTGCTTGTGCTCACCACCTTCGCGCTCGATGAGTACGTCTACGAGGCGCTCAGAGTCGGCGCCTCCGGTTTCCTGCTCAAGGACACCCCGCCGCGACTCCTGCTCGAGGCGATCACCGCCGCCGCCGCCGGCGACGTCCTCATCTCACCGGCGATGACCAAACGGTTGGTCGCCGACCTCGTTCGCCGACCGATCAGCCGTCCGGGAGACACGGGTCCCCTTGATGTCCTGAGCGAGCGGGAGCGCGAAGTGCTCGCCGAGGTCGCACGTGGCAAGACCAACTCCGAGATCGGCAAGTCGCTTTACATGTCTCCGCTCACGGCGAAGACGCACGTCAGTCGCATCCTCGGCAAACTGAACGCCCGCGACCGCGCCCAGCTCGTGATCATCGGATACGAGACCGGACTCGTCAGCCCCGGCGAGTAAGCATGGCGAGCGTCGTGATGGTCGGCTCAGTGGACTTTGCTGTCACCGGTCACGCGGTCGCAGGCTCGTCCCCGTCACCGGGTGGCTGAGCTGGCTGTCAGCCGTCGGCCGAGTTCACGTGCCCGGTTTTCGGCGTCGGCGGCGAGCCATTCCCGTTCCGCAATATCGGCGATGTCGCGGCTGTAGGAACCTTCGACGCGGATGCTCGCATCGAGACGGAACAGTGTCACTCCTTCAATCTCCTTGGTGTGATGGTATTTACGACGTTGTGTCGGACAATGTGTAGTGGGCCTCCACGGTGACGTCGGTGGTGATGGGGTTCATGCCGTTTAGGTGTAGGACGTCGTTGCCGATGCGTGCGGTGGCCGTGAGGGTGGCATGTCGATCACGCGCGACGATGTGGGCGGCCACCGTCAACGGCGAGGTCTGGCCGTGGACCTCGATCTCGCCGATGATCTGCACTTCACCGGGGCCGACTGAGCGGACCTCGCTAGAGGTGAACGTGATCGCCGGATACTGCTCCACGTCGAAGTAGTCAGCGGAGCGTAGGTGCGCGTCACGCTTCGCGATCCGCGATGTAATCGTCGCCGGGTCGACCACGAAGATCCCCGAGCCCCTGCCCTCACTGGAGATTTCGGCATGACCCGCCTTGGCTCGCACGGCTCCCTTGGCGAATGGGAGGAACAACAGTCGAGAGCGGAACCTCAGACTGGTGGCCTGGGGGTCAAGTTGCCACGTGCCGCTCAGGTGGCGGAAATCGGTAATGGGTGCATCGACCATGTGAATGCTCCTCTTCTCCTCTGGAAACTCGACCCGGCACTCGGGATTCTATGTTGAACGTACAACTCATCATGGGACAAATGGCTTGAATATTCAAGCTGATGCGCCGATCCGCGGGTTACTATCCCCCACGAACTGGTCATTAGCGCCACCCGGAGACAGCGTTCGTCGCCATTGGGCGGCAGTCCCCGTGGGCGCACGTAGCTGTTCGGGAGGTAGGTTGACGATTAAACCAAGCGCCGCGGCCCTGGACTTGAATATTCAAGTGCGGTACTGTGAGCCGATGGCAATCGATGAGGCGCCGCCGGGCCAATGGTTGACTGCTGAGCAGCTTCGCGAGTGGGCTTCGCTGATGGCCCTGGTGACCCTGTTGCCCGCCCGGTTGGACGCGCAGCTGAGCCGAGACGCGGGGTTGAACCTGTTCGAGTATCACGTGTTGGTGGAGTTGTCCGAAGCGCCTGAGCGCAAGCAGGCGATGAGTGAGTTGGCCCTTCACGCGCGTGGGTCGTTATCGCGGTTGTCCCACGCGGTCTCGCGCCTTGAGGCCTCCGGATGGCTGCAACGTCTTTCCCGCCGGGGAGCCGGCCGACGGACCGAGGTCCAGCTCACCGACGCCGGAGTGGCGAAGCTTGAGCAGAGCGCTCCCGGCCACGTTGGTGAAGCTCGGCGCCTCGTCATCGAGACGCTCACGGACGCAGAACTAACCGGCCTGGGTCATGCTGCACGCCGCATCGTCGCCGCGATCGATCCCGCTGTGCGCGCGATTCTAGACCCGAATGGGCACGACGCAGATGGCTTCGTCCCGCAGCCGGAGAACGGGAACCCAGGCGGCGGAAACGGCCCATCAGGCACGCGCGTGGACCACGGCGACCTCACAGGCGTGCCCGGCGTCGAGGATAGCTCGTGAAGGTCATAGGATTCACCGCCCCAGGCGGCCCGGAAGTATTGCAGGCGTTCGACATCACGGAGCCGGCGGTCGGACCGAATCAGGTGCGGGTGCGCGTCCTCGCAGCGGCGGTGAACCCTACCGATGCGGTCACCCGTGGGCATCGACCCCTGCACCCCATGTATGCCGCCGTGAAACCCCCTCTCATTCCCGGCTGGGATGCCGCGGGAACCGTCGACGATGCCGATCCGGCGACCGGCTACGGACCCGGCGATGAGGTCTTGGCGATCAAGCTGCCTGTGATCGAAGGAGGCGGAACATACGCCGAGAAAGTCGTCGTCGCACCGGAGTCGGTAACCCGGCTGCCACGTGGCCACGATTTCGCCTCTGGTTCCACGGTTTTGATGAACGGGCTCACCGCGCTCCAAGCACTGGACCAACTCGACAGGCTCGCTGGCGGGCTGATAGCCGTGACCGGCGGTGCCGGTGTCTTAGGGGGCTATGTCATCGAACTCGCCAAATTGCGAGGGTTCCGCGTCATCGCCGACGCAGCGCCCCACGACCGTTCACTGTTGGAAACCCTCGGCGCTGACGTCGTCGTCGACCGCGGCCCGGACGTGGCAGCACACATTCGGCGTCACGCACCAGGTGGCGTCGACGCCCTGGTCGATTGCGCAGTACTGGGCAACACTGTCGCACCAGCCATTCGGGCAGGGGGCACCTACGTCGCCGTGCGACCACCCGAACTAGGCGGCGCGGTAGATCCCGAATACGACCTGAAAGTGGAGACAGTGTGGGTAGGGCCGGACATCGCCCGTAAACCGCGATTGGACTACCTGTCCGACCTGGCTTCCACAGGCGGGCTGACACTGCGCGTGGCCCGCGAACTGCCCGCCGACGATGCCGCAGAGGCGCACCGACTCCTGCAACGAGGCGGTGTCCGTGGCCGCCTTGTGCTGCGTTTCTGAGGATTTCAGATCACCGAACGTTCGGGTTCGTCGTGGCCGTCACTGCGCTCAAACCGCGCGAACCGCTTACGAACGAGGAACTCATCCGCTCAGGACAACTCAGGCTCAGGCAGCGGTGACGGGCTCGCGCCTTCCGGCCGATGATCGGGTCACTCAGCCTTGGCGAGTCGGTCGAATCGTCAGGTCCCCGATTTCGACGTCGTCGGGTTGGTCGATCACGAATGCAATCGCCCGAGCCACCGCCGAGGGGTCGATACCGAGATTGGCCATGCTCTGCTTGGCCTGCTCGCGCACGGCTGGATCATCGACCGCGGCGTCAAGAAGCTCGGTGCGGACGTAACCCGGGGAGATCGACGTCGTCCGCAGGACCCCGTCGGTGCTCTCCTGTCGCAGACCCTCCAGGAGAGTGCGTACCGCGTTCTTCGTCCCGGCGTACACCGCCTGGGTGGGGACGATCTTGAGGCCGGAGGTCGAGACGACAGTGACGAGGTGACCGCTGCCCTGACGGCGGAACACTGGCAGGGCGGCGGCGATCCCATGCAAGATCCCCTTGACGTTCACGTCGACCATCGCCAACCAGCCCTCGACGTCTAGGTCGGCCACAGAGCTGATCCTGCTGACCCCGGCGTTGCCCACCAACACGTCGAGACGGCCGAAGCGCTCGACCGCCATACCGACAAGCGACTGGAGGTCCTCGGGATGGGTGACATCCGTGCGCGTGGCGGCCGCTGTCCCGCCTGCGGCTTCGATCTCGGCAACCAGCCGGTCCAGCCGGTCAGTGCGGCGGGCGCCGAGCACCACGCGCGCACCGAGTGAGGCGAGGTGACGTGCTGTTGCTTCACCAATGCCGCTGCTGGCGCCGGTGATGGCGACGACCTTGCTGTGGACGGTCATTGAGATTCTTCGCTAGGGAGAAGCACACGTCCGGTTACGCCGATGACCCTTGATTCGTGTTTCAAGCGATCTGCCTTTCGGAGGTTCGCCACCGGATGCTGCGGGTGTGGAGCCGGTGGGGCGTTCGAGGAGTTTACCTTTATGGAAGGTCGCGCCGGCCCGGACCAAACGGGCCAGGTATGGGGCGTTGACGGCCCGCCAGCGGGTCTGTGCGATGTCGATGAGTTTGTAGGCCAATGGCGATCCCGGCCGCGCGGGATCCCGGCCGCTCGGCGGCCTTCGTCCTCAAACGCACTGTGGCAAAGTAGGTTTAGTTGGTTCGCCGTACGCAGGTGAATCCGATGTGGGGCCGGGTAGTGGGGGATAGCTGTGACCGCACGTTGAGTGACGGGTCGTTCCTCGTGTCCAAGGATGCTCGTTTCCGGGCCGAGGCGATCGTCGCCCAGGAACCGGACGAAGCGCTCAGCCTGCGATGTCGAGCGAGTCGTAGAACAACGTCACCGCATGCCGGATTCCCTTCTTGACGGGGTCGTCGAACACAGCGACATGTGCCTCGATGAGCTAGTTCGACGGCGCTCGATGATCCTCTGCGTATCACACGGGCGCTGATCCACTAGGCGTGGTAACCGGATGTTCCGGCTCGGGATACGACAACGGGCCCGACTACGGACCGTGCCGACATGTTGACGAGCGCGGCGGCAAGGTGGGCAATGTCGTCGGCTGGAATCATCATCTCAGGTGCAACGGTGCCGTGCGTCCACGCCGACATATCGGTGTCGACATACGCTGGCGCAATGGCAGTCGCGGTGATCCCGTTGGCGGATTCTTCGGCATTGAAGGTGTCGACGAGGGAGAGCAGGGCCGCCTTCGACGCTCCGTAGGCGGCGAGCCCCGCCTCGGCGAACACTCCGGTGATCGAAGACACCACGATGATCTTGGCACCTAGTGCGGGCCTTCGAGACGCGCCGGAACGAAGGAGCGGCAAGGCCGCTTGAAGCGTGAGGAAGGGGCTGCGGAAGTTGACTGCGATCGTCTTGTCGAGGCGATTGGCGGGAAAGGCTTCGATCCGTCCTGCGGTACCCACGCCGGCATTGAGCACGAGCACGGTGAGGGCACCGTCGTGATGTCGCCTATGCGTCTCGGTGATCGTGGCCGCGGCGGCTGGATCGGCCATATCGCAGGCGACCGTGATCACCCGCGGCGAGCCCAATGCGGTCAATTCTGGCACCAGAGCATCGAGGGCTTCTCGACTGCGGGCTGTGATCGTCAGAGATATTTTCTGTGCCGCAAGGGCTTTGGCGATCGACAGGCCGATACCACGGCTGGCCCCGGTGATGAGTGCTGATGTTTCGTCGGTCATGTAGGCAGTCCTCCAGGAGTAGCGTTCGCGCGCAGCAGCTCCATGGCGAAGTGCACATAGCGGCCTGCGATGTGTTCGGGGCTGTCCGGGCCTTCCGGGTTGAACCATTGCGGAAGTGAGGTGCACATCGTGGCGATCGCGCGCCCTGCGGTAGCCCCGTCGACGGGGTCGATCAGCCCCGCAACCGTTGCCCGATCGATGGCATCATCGAGGATGTGCTGTAGACGAGTGCGCTCACCGGCGATGTGGCGCCGGTTCGGCCCGTTGAGGCTGCGCATCTCGCTCGCGCCGATGAAGGCGAGCTTGCGGTGGTGGGTGTGGAAGAGGGCAAGGGCTTCGACGATGCGCGCAATTTCAGCACGTGCGTCGGCGGCTTCTTCGCGTGCAGCGGCAACTCGCCAGTGCAGCTCTGACATCGTCAGGGTGAGGATCTGTACGAGCAGCGCTTGTTTGTCGCGGTAGTGGTGGTAGATGCCCGGCACGCTCAATCCTGCCCTGTTGGCCAACATCCGCATGGAGGTCCCGTGGTATCCGGTGTCGACGAAGGCATCGATCGCCGCGGACAGGACGGGGTCGAGGGCCAGATCGGGAAACAGACGCCAGTCGCCGCCTTCGGCGGGAGTGGACGACGTGCCGCCGTCATCGGCGGTTGACATCCCGCGGTCGAGGACGGGATCAAGTAGTGCGCTGCCGGTGGTTCCGAGCGCATCAGCCAGTTCGAGTAGCCGCCGGGTCGACACACTGGTTCTACCGTTCTCGATCGCACTGATGGTTCCGACGCTGAGGTTCACCCGCTCGGCAAAGGCACGCACGCTCAGGCCGGCGACGTGGCGCGCACGTCTGACCGACGGGCCGATGTCGTTGCCCGGCTCTCCCGACATGTTCAGCTCTGCCGAACAGCTGAGTCGACGGCAAGACCACTTTCCTCTACGCCGGCGTGCAACACGCCTCCTATTGTTGCGAATTGATGCGGCAGTGTGCAAGCCTCCTTCTGAACACGACCGAACACTCACTCGGCGCAAGAGGAGAAGCATGCCGATCGACTTCGAGCACTCCGCCAAGACGAAGGCCGTGACCGACCGCACCGCGGCGGTGATCGCCGAGCACATCCTGCCCGTCGAGGACGAGTTCGGTGGCGATATCGATGCCGCAGGCGGCGACGAGGCCCGCGTGAAACTGCAGCAGTCTGCCCGCGATGCCGGGGTGTTCGCCCCACACGCGCCGCAGGAGTTCGGCGGACTCGGGCTGAACATGTGTGACCGCGCACCTGTCTTCGAAGCCGCTGGATACTCCCTTTTCGGCCCGCTGGCCTTGAATATTGCCGCCCCGGACGAGGGCAACATGCACCTTCTGGCCCATGTGGCCAGCCCCGCGCAGAAGGACCGCTATCTGCGGCCGCTGGTGGGCGGACAGGTCAGATCAGCCTTCGCCATGACCGAGCCCGCCCCGGGTGCAGGCTCGGATCCGTCGATGCTCACCACCAGCGCACACCGAAGCGGCTCGGGGTGGTGCCTGACCGGCCGCAAGCACTTCATCACCGGCGCAGACGGCGCTGGGTTCTTCATCGTCATGGCTCGCACGTCGGGCGCGCCCGGTGATCGCGGAGGCGCGACGATGTTCCTGGTGGACGGCGAAGAGCGCGGCGTACACGTGGGTCGCCACATCGCCACGATGGATCACTCGATGGTGGGCGGTCACTGCGAAGTCGAGTTCTCCGATGTGCGACTCACCGACGACGACGTGCTGGGTGAGGTGGACGAGGGTTTCCGCTATGCGCAGGTGCGTCTGGGGCCGGCCCGGATGACTCACGTGATGCGGTGGCTGGGTGCGGCACGACGCGCTCACGACGTGGCTGCAGCGCACGTTGCCGGCAGAGAAGGCTTCGGCGGAAGACTCGCCGACCTCGGAATGATTCAGAACATGCTCGCCGACAACGAGATCGACCTCGCAGCCACCCGAGCGTTGCTCTTGCGGGCCTGCTGGGAACTGGATCGAGGCCATGCTGCGTCGGCGGAGACATCGATCGCCAAGACCTTCGGAGCCGAGGCGATCAATCGAATCGTCGACCGAAGCATGCAGATGTGTGGTGGCCTCGGCGTCTCGGATGACCTGCCGATCGCTCGCATCGCACGAGAGGTCCGCGCCTTCCGTATCTACGACGGACCCTCGGAGGTGCACAGGTGGTCGCTGTCCAAGAAGGCGGTGCGCAAGATCCGCGATACCGCGCTCACCTCCTCATGACGACGCCGCACGCCCTCCGGCGGGCCAAGCGGTCATCGCAGGTGCCGAGACTTCGATCTACCGACAGCGGCGTGCAGCAATGCTGGGAGGCGGCGACGTGCGTGCTCCCAGGAATTCGCACAAATGAACTCCTGATCGCGGAACGCGGCGTTTCGGTCTATCGTTCGGTCATCGAAACCTATTGCTAAACAGAGACATCCGATCTGGCGCGCACGCGCTTCCGTGAGCGCAACCCGCGCATCGGCCTCCGCGTAGGCCCCCTCGTAGCCGTGATCGAAGCTGAGCCCATCGCTCAATACGACCAGCACCTTGTGAGAAGTACCCGCATGCTCGTCCAGGGTCTTCGTCGCATGCCGAACAGCCGCGCCCAGCCGAGTGAAACCACTGGGCCGAATAGTCGCGAGGCGAGCCAGGGTCGAATAGCCGAACCCCTCGTCGAACGACTTGATGACCTCCAGATGAACAGCCCTGCGCCCCTGCGATCGAAAGGTCAATAGCGCCGTCCGCACTCCCGTGGCCTCAAGCGCACAGACGAGGGCAAGTGCAGCTTCCTTCTGACCGTCGAGAACAGTCCCCTGCACGCCCGGTTGTCCACTCGATCCCGAGGCATCGACGAGGATCGCCACGCCGAGATCCGGCCACCGTTCAGCTTGGGCGACGTACACCTTGTCGCCTGCGAAAAAGCCGGTTCGCAGATCGATCTGAGCGGAGATCGCGGCGTCTACGTCGATGTCATCACCGCTGGCCTGACCACCCAGCCGCCTGCGTGTCAGCCCCACCCGCGCAACCGATCGCCGAAGCCAAACGTCGGGTGCCGGCGAAGGCAGTCCCCGTGACGTCGCGGGGGGAACCGCTTCGAGGATACGGCACCATTGCTGCCGGTAAGTTTCCGTGCCCTCATCCCACTCCGGGTATCGCAGGACGCGCCCGCTGTTGCGCTGGGCGGCAACAGCATCCCGAGGAGCGAGGGCCGTAGACGTCAGCACTCCCGGAAGTTGGCTGGTTGCGCCTGTCTCGGCCGCGACGCTTTGACCGCCGTTTCGCCGGCTACGACCAGACTGCAGGATCCGCGCCATGATGCGCGCAAATCGGCCTGGCGGCGCCACATTGAGATAGTCGAAAATGTCATCTAGCACCGACCGTTCAGATTCCTGAAGTTCGTCACCGTGATACTGGCGACCGGTGCTGAGCGGCGATGCGGCGCCTCCTGGTCCTTGCCGACGGCGCGCCACGAGCCCTGGAGCGAGCATTCCCCAGCGGCCGGGGATGGTCGGCCGGGATTCGTCCCGCTTCGACAGGACCAGCGATTGCGCCGGTGACTCCGAGACGTTGGTGGATCCGCTGACCTGGTCGACGAGTCGTCCGACTGCGGGGATGTCGCGTTTGGCGTGGAGTATTCGCTGGACTTCGTTCGCGAAGTAGCGCTGAGCCCGATGGGGATGCCCTCTGAGTTTGTTCGCGATTTCCGGGCTTAGTGATCCACCTCCGATCAACAACGCTTGGACGATCACCGCCTCGCGGCTCGCCGCGAGTGATAGCTCCGCGAGTTCGGTTGGCAACCAGATGGTGTGACCATCTGTTCGGGCCGGTCTGCCGTCGGATACGGATGCGACGTCAACCGAACTCCCTGCGATGGCGCGGGCCAGTAGGTTGAACCGCGTAACGTCTGCGCCCGCTCCCGAAGTGCTCGACATGCTAGGGATGGGCTGCACCGTTAATCGTGTTGGCGGCAATGAGTTCGGTCAACGCGACGTTCAGTGCCCTGTCGTCGGTGAGTGGCTCGGCGATCGCCGCGGTGGCCGCTTCGTAGAGCGATATACCGGCGGTGCATAGATGTGCGGCGGTCACCAAGGTGCGCGTTGAGGCGACTTCCTTGAGCCCGTGTGCGTCGACTCGGCGGATCGCGCTCCCGATGGCGACCAGATGTCGTGCGGACGGCTCGTCAATGCCGGTCTCGTCGCGGATGATTTCCACCTCGACCTGCTCATCGGGGTAGTCGAATGAAATAGCCACCATCCGTTGACGAGTCGATTCCTTGAGATCCTTGAGAACACTCTGGTACCCGGGGTTGTAGGACACCACGAGTTGAAATCCATCGGCCGGGAGGATGACTTCGGCGGTTCGATCGATGACGAGGATCCGGCGATGGTCGGTGAGCGGGTGAATGACGACGGTGGTGTCCTGCCGAGCTTCGACGATCTCATCGAGATAGCAGATCGCCCCGGTCCGGACGGCACGTGTCAGCGGACCATCCACCCATTGCGTCTGCCCGTCATGAATGAGAAAGCGGCCGACAAGATCGGCAACCGTAAGATCCTCGTTGCATGCCAACGTTATCAGAGGTCGCCCAAGCTCTTCGGCCATCGCCTCGACGAACCGAGTCTTGCCACACCCCGTAGGGCCCTTCAACATCACGGGCAGGTTCCGTTCGTGCGCTGCTCGGAAGAGTTCCCGCTCGTTTCCCGTTGCAAAATAGGTCGGTCGCATCAGATCTCAATCTCTGTTATCCGGATGCCATACGTCGCCCCGCTGGAAAGTTTCGGTTCTCCGTAGCCGCGCCGACGTACCAGGGTAGCGGTCAACCGCCGTAGCCACCGGTGGGCGACCGACGTTCCCACCCTCCCCAGGTACCCACGTAATACGGCCCCGGGTTCCCGGCTGTCTCGTAGTAGCCCTGCGGGTCGAACACGGCCGTGTCGGGGAATCGCCAGGGCGTCCCGACGCCTGTGGAGATGCCGGAGATGCGAATCGCCCCCATGAAGAGGAAGTAGACGAAGACGTATACGACGCTGAATACCAGCACCGACATCGCGAACGCACCGAGGTTGGGCCGGCCGCGGAAAATCTTGAAACGCAATGCAAACGTCTCGCCCCACGTTTGATTCTGATCGTTGACCCACATTAGGGGCGCGGTTGGAGCGATGACCAAACCGAACAGCACCGCTTCCCAGATCAGCGGAAATTGCCACGGCTCCCCCACGAAGATCGAGCCGAACGGAACTACCTGGGCGTAGCTATAGATTCCCGCCCGCACCATCAAGGCCTCCGCCACAGCGTCGAAGACGATGCAGATCGGAATCGACATTGCCAGCAGCGCCAGCCGGGGTCTGCGGACCAGAAAGGCGGAGGGGGCGGCGCGCTGCGCCAACCGCTTGTACAACGCCAGCGTGAACCACGCAGGGATCAGGAAGAACCCGGCGTAAGCCCAGATCGCCACCCACGGTTGAACGGTCGGTTCCAGATTGATCCATGGCCAGTCGACATCGAAGTGGAACATACGTGGGTCGTAACTGGTATACCCTGCCCAATTCATGAGCGGGTCCCACACCGACACCACTGTGATCGCGGCGACCATGATCAGCAACGGCGAAGCCTTGCCGCGCTTGCGCGTCTGGTAGATGGCGATCGACCACATGGCAACAAAGCCCGCGATCGCCACGAGCTCGAAGTAGAAGTACCAGTTCGAAACTCCGAGGAACTGCGTCCGTTCGGGTACGTGACTGCCCGGCGGACGCCCGATGCGCGTGCCCTCGACACTTCTGCCCGAAGTCACGAAGGCGAAAACCAATGCCGTGCAGCCTAAAACGACCAGCAGCCAACGAACCATTCGTGGGCGCAGCGCTCCCGGCTCCCAGCCGACCGGTGGCCGCTTCGGCTCCCGAGAGCCAACAACAGCGTTTATCTGCGTCATATCTGAACCACATTTCCATCGTCGATGATGTTGCGGCATCGGAGATCTCACGGCTGAAGCGCAGCCTCCGCGTTTTGTCAGCGGTGCTGACATTACGGCGTGACCGAACCGAGGTCAATAGAGTGACGAGATTCATAGGGGCGCAGTTGCCGTCGGGGAGAAGCGGCCCGTTCTATGGGGTGCGCGGCAAAGACACAGCGCCATGCAGTATGAGGTGCGTCAAACTGCTAATAAGTTGGTTCTCCGACGGTTCCGGATCGTCATCCGAAGCGAACAGATCCGGTAACAATGCCGAACTGATGATCAGACCGGACACCAATCGCATCATCAGACTCGCCTCGGCCAACGACCATGATTGTCGCCGCGCTTCCTCGTCTACCAGATGTTGCAGACTGGTGAACACAGGGCCGAAGATCGAATCCGCGTCTGAGGAATTCTGGTCCGCCCGTAACGCAAGGAGGTCTATCAGCGGCCGTCGATACTGGCGCACCAACGCCCGCAGTTCCCGCACGTATGCGGGAATGATGTCGTCGAGCTCGTAATTCTGTCGCCCAAGGATGGACCAACGCTCGGCGTACGCATCCAGGACTTCTTCCATCGCCGTCTCGACTGCTGCGGCGAGAAGGGCATCCTTTCCGCCGTAGTGGCGGAAGATCAACTTCTCCGCCACGTCGGCGCGGGCGGCGATGTCCCGCGTCCCGGTGCCGTCATAGCCACGTTGACTGAACAACGTAATTGCGGCTTCCTCCAGACGCCGGCGACTCTCCTCCGCTGTACGACGCGGTGTCGTGCTCCGAGGCGCCACGACCGGACCTCCCCTGGATCGGGAATGAATCGACGCCAGACTTTGACGATGCCGGCACGATCATACCGATGCGGGTCGCCCGCATTGTTCACCGGGAATCACTGCCACTCGTCGCGCGGCATCACCCCAACCCCACCTCCTTGGCCAGCCGTCCGGCATTCGCCCGGCCAAGTGGGGTTCGGCCGCTGCTTCGAGTGGACGTCGGCTGTATCAGCACTGCTCACGGGGTTCGTTGCGAGAGCTAGCCGCATACTGGAGCGCAGGCTCGGATCGCGGACGCTACCTCACCATCACCATTCCACCGTCTGCGGCGATCACCTGTCCTGTGATATAGCCTGCGTCGGCGGATGCAAGGAACGCGTAAGTTCCGGCAATCTCGTCCGGTTCCGCCCAGCGCTGCAGCGGAATCTTGCTCAGAGCTTTGTCTTTGAGCTTCTCATCGGTGCGGATCTTCTCTGTCATGGCAGTCGCGGCCGCCGGCGCCACCGCATTCACGGTGATGCCGTAGCGGGCCAATTCCATCGCGGCTGATCGAGTGAGGCCCAACAGCGCGGCCTTCGCCGCGGAGTAGTTGACCTGCCCCACAGTGCCGTTGATCCCCGCCGCGGAAGTCGTGAAGATGATGCGGCCGTTGCCCGCTTCGCGCATACTCGGGACCACCGCCTGTAGCCAGTGAAATGCACCGTTGAGATGGACGTCGAGCACCGTCGTCCAGTCGTCGAACGTCATCTGCCACAACATGGCCGCGCGAACCACACCCGCATTGCTGACAAGCACGTCGATGGGCCCCAACTCTGCGGTGATGCGCTCGGCTGCGGCGTGGACTTGATCTCGGCTCGCAACATCGCAACCGACCGCGATCGCGCTCGCCCCCGCCGCTGAAATTTCTTCTGCGACCTTTTTGCCACAGACCTCGTCGACGTCGACGACCGCAACCGCAGCACCCTCGGAAGCGAAGCGATGTGCAATGGCGCGCCCGAGGCCCTGGCCGGCGCCGGTCACGGCGGCCACTCGTCCGGTGAGTTGTCCACTCATTGTTTCCGCACTCTCTTCGTTAGCGTCGGCGAGCTGTTTCATCTCACCGGGTAGTTGTCAAAAACCCGTGGACATTCACGCGAACGGCAGCGTCTCCGACCCGACTGACACGCCGGTCCCCATCGGTTCCGCGCCGGACGGCTTCGGTCACGTAGCGCATTCGGCTCGAATGCACCGCGCCAAGCCACTATTCAGCTGTCGTCTTCGAGCACGAGAGCGTGTTCGGGACAGGCCTCCACTCCTTCGATGACCAGCGCGAGCTCCGACGGCTCAACATCGCGCTCGTCCAGCGATGAATACCCGATCTCATCGAGTGGAAATATCTCCTCCGAGACAGCGCCACAGCGAGCGTGACCCGAACATTTGTCTCTGTCGACACGGAGTCGCATCGTTACACTCCCTTCGTTTCGACGTTTCCGCACGTCGGCCACAACAAGTTGGACAACGCGGGCAGTGGGCTAACGCTGGGGTGTTTGACAGACCGGCAAACGGCCCCAACAAGACCCCACAACGATGGCGACTGGGCGTCGATCACTGACCCCGACTTGTCAGTGGCGCTGACATTATGACAGGGCATACACGCTGTCAACCACACTGATCGCGGCGCCAACCACACGGTAGATCCTCCCGACTTTCCGCCCGGCGCCGCGAAGCCCGCTGCGAAACGTCAGGACTCCATAGTACTTGCGCCGATATAACTGTATAACTAGTTTGTAGTATAACGAGCGTCACACTCACGGTGGGTATCGCATCCGCCATAGAGTCAACAAGGAGGACGAGCATGACTTCGACTGATACGTCGAAATCTGCTGCGCCGAGCTGCCCGGTGCTGAATTTCGATTACACCGAACTCAAACCGGCTGGGACCTGGTTCGAGAAGTGGGCCGAGACAGGGCAGGAGTACCCCTACTTCCTCAACCAATTCGGCCAGGGATTCTGGACGGTCGCAAACTACCAGGGCGCACTGGAGGTCCTTCAGGATCCACATACCTTCTCCAGCAGTGCCATCTACGTGCAGGACCCTAATCCGGTCTACAAATGGATACCGGAGATGCTCGACGGTGACGAACACCGGAGATGGCGACAGTTGCTCGCTCCGCATTTCTCGCCCAGCGCGGTGCAACGGATGGCCGAGCGGATCCGTGAGCGTGCCCGAGGGCTCGTGGAGTCCCTCGCCGAGCGAGGGTCGTGCGATTTCATGGCCGACTTCGCCCAGCTGTACCCGACCAGCATCTTCCTCGAGCTGATCGGCCTTCCCGTAGAAGAGCTTCCCCAATTCATGGAGTGGGAGCACGCGGCCCTCCACGGCGGTCAGAGTGACGACAACGACGCGATGATCTCCGCAATGATGATGGTCGCCGAGAGATTCAACGCCCTGATCGCGGAGCGCCGTGCCGAGCCGCGGGACGACTTATTCAGCAAGGCCATCGGCTTCGAGATCGACGGACGACCGGTCACCGATGAGGAACTGTGTTCGTTCGGACTCCTGATGTTCTTGGCTGGATTAGACACGGTCTCTGTGACATTGGGGTGGGCCTTCCGTCACCTTGCGATGAATCCGGACGACAGGGACCGCCTGGTATCGGACCCGGGGCTGATACCGAACGCCATCGAAGAGTTCATGCGTGCCTACGCGATCGTCATCCCGGGCCGAAAGGTGGCAGTTGACACGGAGTTCCACGGCTGCCCGATGAAGGCCGGCGACATGGTTTCGGTGCCGCTCGCGGCCGCTATGCGCGATCCGGAGGCCTTCCCAGACGCGTCGACCATCGACATCACACGGACACGAAATAATCACATCGCTTTTGGCGCCGGCCCACACCGTTGTCTCGGTTCTCATTTGGCGCGTCTGGAATTGAAGATCGCGCTCGAGGAGTGGCACAGACTGATTCCGGATTACGCGATCCCAGCTGATGCCAACCTGCTCGAAACAGGCCTCACCATCGGATTGGAAACCCTCCCGCTCGAATGGAATCGTTGAGGCGGGGCGGATGCAAAGTGCGGCCGACGTCGGCGCACCTGTGCAGGGACCTCACCGACCAACGAACTATCGCTGTCCGCCACTAGTCACATGGTGAAATCTATCGACTCAGCGTTGGACTGACGCGTGACGCGTTCTGTCGCCGTCGACGGTGTCGACATTCGGTATGCCGATGACGGAGACGGCACACCCGTCGTCTTCGTTCACGGCGCCTACGTCACCGGCTCACTATGGGGCGAAACTGTGGGCCACCTCTCGGTCGATCATCGCTGCATTACGCCGACCTGGCCGTTCGGAGCGCACGCACAGCCTGTCGGGAGTAGTGCCGACTTGGGTGTCGTCGCGGCCGGCCAACGCATCGCGCGATTCATCGAATTGCTGAACCTCCGTGAAGTCACGCTCGTCGCGAATGACACCGGTGGGGGCGTCCTGCTGTCCGCGCTGGGAGCTTCAACGCTGGACCTCAGCCGCATAGCGAAGATCGTCCTGACGAACTGCGACAGCTACGAGCACTTCCCGCCCCAGGCATTCGCGCCACTCGTGCGCGTTTGCCGGGCCAGCGAACTGGCCGGGCGACTGCTACTGAGGATCTTGACAACCCGCAGAGGGATCACGAGATTCGTCGACGCCGTCACACTCAGAGGCATCGATCCTCACGCCTACGCCGAGATCTTCGGTGGGTTCCTCGCCTCGGCGAGTGTGCGCCGAGACGCCGTTCGCTTCACTACGGGTCTTGACCGGCGGTACACGTTGGCGGCCGCGCAGGCGATCAAGAACTGTTCGGTTCCCGTCCTCGTGCTCTGGGGAGCAGACGATCCCATGTTCCCGGTAAGTCACGCTGAACGACTCGCCAGCGCCTTCCCGCGTGCCTCGCTGCAGATCCTCCACGGCAGCCGCACCTATGTGATGGTCGACCGACCGGAGGCAACGGCGGATGCGATTCGCACCTTCACCCGCGTGCGCTCCAAACCGGATCGACTTGGCTAAGCGCCTCTTCGTGGACACGCAACGAAGTTCGCACTGTCACTCATGTTGGCGCGGGAACAAGAACCGCAGCTCGCTTTCTTCGACGACGGGTCCAAGTACCGGCGATCCACCTTTCAGACGAGCCGCGCTTGGCCATCGTGCGGAAGCGACACCAGATCCACGCCAGGCTACTCACACCGGGTCGAAAGCGGCTATTAGCCAACGGTTGCCGACCTTGTCGAGCCTGACACTGATGCTCGAGGCGCTGACAACCGGCGGGTCCTGGCCGATCGCAATGTTCTGGTCGATGAAGAGCATGACGGTTGCGCGGTCAGGCTCTGCCTCGACCGAAGCAGCGGCTTTGACAATGGCTTCAGCCGAAATCTGCCGCTCCTTGGCACCGGGGATCACCACGTCGCGGGTGAGCTGAAGGTAGGACGCGCGGAACTTCTCGGTCATTCGGTCCAATGGGACACCGAGATCCCGTTCGACGGTCTCAGGACTATACGACAGCATCGACACCGCCGTATCCTGCGCCACTGCCACGGATTCGGTCGCCGCACGATCGGTCTCCTGATATCGCACGACTTCCCACTTGAGGTATGCGGCGGCCACGGTTGCCAGCAGGGCCAGAATCGGCAGGAGCCCGTAGGCGACCGTGCGGCGCCGGGAGCGGCTGCGGCGTTTGCGACCCGACCTCCGCCCCCCGGTCACGCCTAACGCGGTGGGGCCTGCGTCACCCTTGTCGTTGTCATCCGTGACCTCCGCAGTCAGCTCAGAGGTTTCCGGAACCAGTGGTTCCACCCCGACGGCGGCCTCCGGATCGAACTTCACGTTCGTCATTGCACGAACTCCACCCGCGAGACCTTGACGCCATCGCCGGTGCTCTCCATTCCCAGGCGCATGCGCCACGACTTGGGAGCGTCTTCGACACCTGTGACGCTGGCGGTGGTTACCGTGACCGCGACGATCGCCTGCGCCTGCCCGTCTTTCATCGACTCCAGTCCGGCCTGGGTCACGGTGCCGACCGACCGGGATTGAGCTCGCTTCACTGTGTCGATGAACGGCTGGGCCCGCTCGCTGAAGCCCTCGCGGAATTCACCGGTCGCGCCATCAACAATGCGCTGCACGTCGGCCTCCGCACGCGAGTAGTCGATGGTCGTGAGGTTGAGCGCGGTCTGACGCGCCGCCTGAACATAGTGTTCACGCTCCGTGTTCGCGCGCTGAGCCTGCAGAGCCTGGTAACCGAGCCAGGCCGATGTCGTACCAAGCACGACCAAGATCATGGTCCCCGCGATGAGGGCAAGCCCGCATTTCGAGTCAGGTGAGCCGGGTGGACCCGTATCCTGCGTAGCCACCGACCCCATGGCATCGGCTGTCTTGGCAGCCGGCATTTCTTCCGGTCCGTTGTCGGACAACCGCGATTCGTCCGTTTCGGTGAGCGCTTGAGGCGGCGGTCCAGTTTCATCGGACCGAACCCTCCGGATGCGTCGTAGGCTCCCCTGTAAAAATCGTTCGCGAATGGCGTCCATGACCTCGAGGTCCTTCTGTCGGAGGTATCACCGCGACCGCTGGGGCGCCATGCCCGCAACGGTGCGCCGGGATTCTCGTCGAGAAGTCTAAACTATTTAGCTATTTAGCGGTGTGGATTGCGCGGGGCCTGCGCCGGAAGACGCGGACCGTCGTGTCTTCACGTCATACTGACGGTCTTGATGCGGACGAATTCATAGAGCCCCTCGCGTCCGCCCTCCTTGCCCATTCCGCTCACGCCGATACCACCGAACGGCCTGGTGACACCGAGATTGACTGCTCCGTTGATCAGGACCTCACCCGTTTCCAGATCCTCGGCCACGCGGTGTGCACGGCGTAGATCGTTCGTGTAGATGTACCCCGACAACCCGTAAGGAGTGCCGTTGGCGATCTCGACAGCCTCTTGTTCATCGTCAAACGGGATTATGGAGAGAACCGGTCCGAATACCTCTTTCTGCGCCAGTTCTGCCTTCGGATCGACATCTGCGAAGACCGTCGGTGCGAAGTAGTAACCCTCCGCCAGCTCACCGCCCAGTCGACGGCCTCCGGTGATAAGCCGAGCCCCGTCGCGCTGAGCTTGCCCGACCATCCCAGTGATCCGCTGCACTGCCTGTTCGTTGACGACCGGGCCCGCAAGGGTATCGGGGGCGAATGGATCGCCCACCTTGATGGAATTGGCGATCGCAGCGACTCGGTCCACGACCTCGCCGTAGATGGGGCGTGCGACGATCATCCGCGTGGGGAATGCGCAACCCTGCCCGCTCATTATGCCGACCGACGATATGGTGCCCGCACTACAAGCGGCGTCGAGGTCGGCGTCTTCGAAGATGATGTTGCCTGATTTGCCGCCGAGTTCCATGACGACAGGCTTGATCTCGTCGGCGCAGGTGTGCATGATCCGCCGCGCGGTGTCCGGACCACCGGTGAACGAGATCTTCGTAACCAACGGGTGACGCACCAGCGCGGCTCCTGCGTCGGCACCTCCGGTGACGATGTTGACAACACCTGGAGGGATACCGGCTTCCTGAGCGAGATCGGCGAAGAGACCGGCGGTGAAAGGTGTGAGCTCTGAGGGCTTCACCACTACCGTGTTGCCCGCCGCGAGAGCGGGCGGCACCTTCATGGCCAACGAGATCAACGGCCCATTCCACGTGATGATGGCACCGATGACGCCGTAGGGCTGGGCCAGGGTGTAGCTGAACTCGCCCTCGGTCCTCAGAGCCGCCGTCACGTCACCGCTGATCTTGTCTGCCCACCCGGCGTAATAGCGGGTCCACTCGACAGAGAGCCCCACCATGTAGTGCCCGATGCTCGTGGGGGTTCCGTTGTCCATCGCGCCCAGCTGAGCGAAATCCTCGGCGTGGGCCTCGACGAGATCCGCCAGCCTCAGCAGCACTCGGCGGCGCTCGGCTGACTTGACCCTGCGCCAGTCGAGGAATGCCCGGTGGGCAGAATCGACGGCGCGGTCCACCTCGAGCTCCCCCGCCATCGGCACCGTCGCGTCTGGGCGTCCGTTACACGGATTGACGTGCTGGTACACGCCGCCTGAGGCTGTGCTGACACGTTCATGGCCAATGCGTAGCGCCACCGGCGGTCGATCTGTTTCGAGCATCGACTCGGACATTGGGGCCCCCAGCTCTCTTCGCGAAATGTCCTTCACGCCAATGATGGTGGCGTCTGAGTTGCTGTCGGGGCGGCCTACCACCCACCGCCCTCATCGTGGCCCTCAGGAGACGTGGTCGTCAACGGTCTCGGACGCAATCTCGGTCAGTATGTTCAGCGACTGGCCTGCCGCGGGCCATCCGGCGTAGAAGCCGACGTGCTGGATGATTGCCGCCAACTCCTCGATGGTCACTCCGTTGTGCAGGGCACCTCGCATGTGCAGCCCGAGCTCTCTCGGGAAGGAGAGCGGAATGAGCGCAGCTACGGTGATCATGCTCCGTGTCCGGAGATCGAGGTCGGCACCCTGCCATGCGTCTCCGAACAAGACTTCCGTTGTCCACCTGTGCCAATTCGGCGCGATCTCGTTTCGCTTGGTGAGCCGCTCGACGACCTCGGGACCCAGCATCCCGCGCATCGTGGCCAGACCGGCCGCGGCGCGCTGACCGTTCTCGTTCGTCACAAATTCCTCCTACTTACTTGATGATTGCGATGGTTGGCGACAGCCGTTCGTCGAGCATGTCGAGCACCGCGGGGTCGTGACCGGGCACCAATCGAAGAGATTCGGAGCGGTAGGACCCGTAGAGATCCCTTGTACGCCAACGATCGAAGCAGATCATCGGCGCCACTTCGAGTGACACGTTCGCTGACAGGTAGGCTAAGTCGCCGAGAAGCGCGACGTCACCGTTTCTGGTACTCACCCGGACAACTGTGTGCCCCGGGGTATGGCCGCCGACCACCTCCAGTCGACAGCCTGGAACCGGCGTGTGTCCGTCCTCGACAAGCTCGACTCGGCTTGGGTGGAGGGTGGCGATTTCACGCAATCCGGCTCGGTCATAGGTCTCGTCGAGCATCCGGCTGGTGTCACCCAAACGTCCGATCGTCCAATCCCATTCGGACCTGGCGACGAGGAATCGAGCGGACGGGAAACTCTCGAAGCCGCCCATGTGATCCCAATGGAGGTGGGTGATGACGACCGTTTTGACCATTGCCGCATCGATCCCCAACTCGTCCAGCGCATCTTGCGGCGAGACGTAGTCGACGATCGTGTGATCGCAGGCTGCCCTATCGGTGAATCCGGCGTCGATCACCACAACCGTGCCGTCCGCACTGCGCACACACCACAGGAAGTACGCCAACTCGACGCATCGTTCGACGTCTTCCCCGCCGACGAGCAGGCCGGCGCGGCGATCCAGCGACCGCCCGATGCGTACTGCAGCCAGCCGCCAGTCGTTCGGCACGGCTAACACCGACCGCGCCCGCGACCGACGTGGTTGGCAGGTTCGGCGATGACACTGACGTCGGTGGGCCCCACGCAGGTGTCGGCAACGCTGGCCACGAGTCGCTCGACCTCGTCAAGTATCGGCGGATTGTCACCGACAGCTGCGCACGAACTCTGCAACAGCAGCCGCAGGTCTTTGAGCGCGATTTGCACGTCGAACTGCGCATCGTTGTAGGAGCTGTCCCGGATGATGTGCCGCTTGGACCGCAGGATCCTGCTGTCGCCGGAGCTTGACGCGATCACGTCAATCAACGTGGCGCGAGGAAGTCCGTTCGCCTCGCCGTAGGCGAGCACCTCCCCTACCAGGCCCAGCGTCCCGATCGCCAAGGCGTTGTTGACGAGCTTCGCGACGGCTCCCAACCCGGCGTCACCGAGGTAGATCACGGTGGAGCAGAACGATCGGAGGACGAGGTCGATGGCTTCGTCCTCGCCGGTGGCACCCACCATCGTCGTCAGCTCGCCGCGCTGCGCTCCGCCGATGCCTCCGCTGACGGGGGCATCGACGAACCGGTGCCCGTCGATACGCAATCGCTCGGCGATTTCGCGCGACACGGTCGGACCGGTGGTGCCGACGTCGACGACGGTGGTGGGCCGCCGAGGCCTGGAGAGAATCGACTGCGGTCCCGTCAAGACCTCGGTGAGCGCCTGCGGCGTATTGACCGACACCACCACGACATCGAAATCGCGATCGAGCATCGCGCAGATATCGTCAGCGGTCTTGAGCCCGGCCGCGCCTGCCGCCAGAAGGCGGTTGGCATCCCGGTCATACGCAATCAAGTCCGGGCAGACCCGACTGATGTTTGTTGCGATGGGCAGGCCCATGTTGCCCAGCCCGATGAACGCGACCGACGGCAGCGACGGCACAGCGGCCGAAGTCGTCATCGAAACTTCGGCATCACGGTTTCAGCGAACATCTGGAGTGTCGCCGCGGTGCGCTCCGGGCCGTAGTACGGCGGGAAGTGCAACATCAGCGACGTAGCCCCGGTGCGCTGTTCGATTTCCTTGATCCGATCGATGACGGTTTCGGGCGATCCGTGCAGGATGGTCTCCTGAGTCAACTTGTCGTAGTCGATCTCGGAGTAGACCTTCTTGTCGCCCGCATTCACTGTCCCGAGGTATCCGGAGGTCTGTCCCTGGGTGAAGCTGGCGATATGGCGGAGGATGCCCTCTTCGCTCTGCTCTTTCGCCTCGGCGTCGGTGTCGGCGACGTACACGAACCGTGCCAGGTCGATGTCCCGGAAGCCGGGGTTACGGGTGTACACCTCCGCAGTCTGATCACACTTGTCCCGGTAGAAGGTCGATACTTCGGCGACCTCTCCGAACGGCATGAGCGTCGAGAGCAAGAGGCCGAGACCGAACTGGGCTCCGAGCCCGATGGACTGCTCCGATGCGGCAGCCATGTAGAGCGGGGGGTAGGGCGTCTGCAGACTGTGCGGCAGCACCTCGTAGTCGCCACCTACCGACAAATCGTAGTACTCGCCGTGGTGCTCGATCCGGTGCTCGGTGAGCAGGGTCATCAGCACTTCGAGTGCTTCGACCTGAACGTCGCGGCGTGCGTCGAAATTGGCCCCCAGCGCCTCGAACTCGTACTTGCGGTACCCGGAGCCGACGCCGAGCATCAAGCGCCCGTTGCTCAGGATGTCGACCAGGGCGGCGTTCTCCGCGAGGCGGAGAAGGTTCTGCAGCGGGAGCGTCATGACACCGGTGCCGAGGCGGATCTGCGAGGTCTGCGGCGCCAAGTGGGCGATGAAAGTCAGAGGATCGGGCATGATGCCGTATCGCGTGCTCACGTGATGCTCGGCTATCCAGGCGTAGTCGTACCCGAGGCGATCGGCCTCGACGACCTCGCTGATGACACGCTCGTGCACTGCGCGATGCGGGTACGGCTCGGTGTCGGGGTTGGGCTGAGAGGTGAAAAGAATGCCGAACTTCATACCGATGTCTCTTCCTGTGGATGTTCCTGACCGCTGGTGCGTATCTGAATTAGTTTAACGTATAGTTGTATTACTCTACTATCTTGAGTTGATCTCACCAAGATTCTCAGCGTGGCCACACTGGTCCAGCACGGATGGTCAGGCCACCACAGCTGTGCCGCCAAGACTTTCGGAGGAATCGAACAGTGCCAGACCAACTCAGGCTGCTCCACCTCATCGACGGTCAGTGGCGCGAAGGTGGCGGACAGCGCTTCCTGGACCTCAATCCCGCCCTACCTGGCCAAATCGTGGCCGAAGGTCTGGAAGCCACCGAGGGCGAAGTGGACGACGCGGTTTGCGCAGCCCGGAAGTCCGCGCGTGACTGGGCAGCCACGCCGATTCACGAGCGCGCCCAGGTGCTTTGGCGCGCCGCCGAACTGCTCGAGTCGCGCGCCGAGGAGTTCGGCACCGAGTTGACGCGCGAAGAGGGCAAGACACTCGGCGAGGGGGTCGGCGAGGTCCGTCGGGCGGCGCAGGTTCTCAGGTACTACGCCGGGTCCGCTGATCGGGGGGCGGGGGAAGTCTATTCGTCGGCACGCCGGGGTGAGCGCCTTCTCGTCGTTCGTCGTCCGGTCGGTGTCGTCGCGGCAATCACACCCTTCAACTTTCCGATCGCCATACCGGCGTGGAAGATCGCTGCAGCGCTCGTGTACGGCAACACCGTGGTGTGGAAACCGGCGATGTCGGTACCGCTTCTCGCGATGCGACTTGCTCAGGTGTTCACCGAGGCGGGCCTGCCCAATGGCGTTCTCAACTTGGTCTACGGGCAGAACGCCACCGGTGCCGCGCTGGTCGGCCACGCCCTCGTGAACGCCGTGACTTTCACCGGCTCGACCCAGGTGGGCAGGCACATCGCTGCTGACTGTGCGCGAAGGGGCGTCAGCGTGCAGGCCGAGATGGGCGGCAAGAACGCCGCGATCGTTCTTCGCGACGCTGATGTTGAGCTGGCACTCGACCAGGTAGTTGCAGGCGCATTCAGATCCGCCGGACAGAAGTGCACCGCCACATCGCGCCTGGTTCTCGATGCGCCTATCGCCGATGAATTCCTCCAACTGTTGCAGCGCCGAGTAGCCGCGTTGCAGATTGGCGACCCGCTCGATCCGTCGGTCAACGTGGGCCCGGTGATCGACGGCTACGCGCGGGACCGCATTGCCAGCGAGGTCGCCGCGGCCATCGCCGCGGGTGCGACCGTGGTCGCTGCTGCGGATCAACGGCGAGCCAACTCCGACGACACGGGTTTCTACATAAGCCCCACAGTGCTCGAAGTCGAGCACCCGAAAGCGCCGATTTGGGAACGTGAGATCTTCGGTCCGATTCTCGCGGTGCAGCGGGCCGACGGTTTCGCCCAGGCCGTGCAGATGGCGAACGAAGGGGACTTCGGGCTGTCAGCCTCGATCTTCACTCAGGATGTGACGGCGGCCCTGGCCGCGATCGACTCGATCGATGTCGGCGTGCTTCATGTCAACTCTGAGACTGCCGGCGCAGATCCCCACGTGCCGTTCGGAGGGTTGAAGGCAAGCGGGATGGGCCCGAAAGAGCAGGGCGAAGCCGCGCGTGACTTCTTCACGCAATCGACGACGGTCTACCTCACCGGTGGTCGATCACCACACCGGCTGCCGTTCGACCTGGCCGCACTGTGAGCGGCTCCATGCGACGTGACCGCGTTCCGCTCGCAATTCCGACTGCCGAGCATCTCCTTCCCCGTTTCGGCATCGAGATGATCGATATCGACGAGGACGCGGCCGCCATGACCATGTCGATGCCGCTGTGGACGAAGCGCAATCCCCTCACCGGGCTCACCGCAGTAGGTTCCCTGGCCATCCTCGTCGATGCGGTCAGCGGTGGAAGCAATCACATACGCAGGAACGCGAACGAGTGGAGCATGTCGACAGAGCTGTCCGTGGATCTACTTCCCGGTGTCTTCGACACGGCGGACGACGTGCTCGATACGCCTGTCGTCGCACGCTCCTGGCCGGTCGGACGACGGAATCGGATCGCCCTGTCGGCATGCGAATTCACGGTCAATGACGTGGTCATCGGCTCCGGATCGGCCCGCAACTTGTACACGACCACGGCTTCCGTCGACGTCGGAGGACACGCTGATGAGGTAGCCACTCCAAGCCTCCAGCGAGACTTCGCAGCGATGATGGCGCTCGACGTCGGTGAAGGGGCGGCTTCCCCAACTCTCGCTCAAAAGGTCGACCCGATACTCAACAATGCCATGGGAGTTGTCAACGGAGGCGTTGTTGCCGCCGGCGCGGAGATGGCGGCGTCGGCCGTCCTCAACGTGAACACCGATGCCGCCCAAACGATGGCCCTGCGGGTGAACTTCCTACGCCCGTTTCTGTCGCAGGAAGGTGGACACTATCAGGGAGTCGCGGTGCGAAACGGGCGCGCAGTTGCGGTGGCCGAAGGTAGCGCAGTCAACGCAGACGGCAGTGTCGCTGCGACGGCCCTCATCACCGCCTACCGCTGATCAACCGAGTGAGCCTGGCAATCACGCCCGCGACGAGCCGGCGGACCCGCGCGGTGATGAACTGCGAGCGCATGGCCCCGGTGGCACCAACCATCGCCGCCGACGCCAAGCCGGACTCGGACGGTTGACCCCGATCGAATTCGAAGCAATCATGACCACACCGGCCAGTCAGGCCGCGTGACCGCAACTGTTACCTGATCGTGCAGCAGGCCCAATCGGGGACTGGACGACCTCATTCGAGAAGAATTCGCCGCGCTGCCAACGGTACTCACTAGAGGTCTCGTGGTCTTCGAACAGCGTGCCGTCCGAGCAGGCCCGGGGTGTGTCCGGGCCGCAGTACTGCGTCCGCAGGTAGGTCGGGTAGGTGTCGGCAGGTCGGGCGATCTGACTATTCCGACCAGATACGCTTGGGTGGGGCGTTCAAGGGATCGGATCGCTCGATGTAGACCTGGCCGACCTCGCCATCCCATTGGCACGGCCCAAAGTTGAGCACGTACATCAGGCCGGGTCCGTCAAGGTCCTTTCCAACGGCCAGCAGCTTCTGCATCGACGTCCAGATGGAGCGGCGGGTTTCCATGACGGTGTCGATTACCCCGCCGTCCCAACGCAGGCGGATCGGCAGTCGCTCGCCCGACATCTGCAGGTCTTCCAGTCTCGGTGGCTCAAGAATCTGCGCCGGGTGAAGTGTGCCGCTCGGATCGATGACGGCCGCGCCCTCCAGGGTAATTCGACCATCGGGTCGCCAGTACGTCGAAAAGACGAAGCCCTTGCCGCTCTCAAAAATGCACCCGGCTATCACGTGCCCGCCCCACGGTTCGCCGGTACCACCCCCGCGCGGTCCGCGCGAATGGTCGCGCCATCCTGTGGCATTGATTTCGTAGGTCGTCTCGTCCACCCGGACGTGACCGCGCGCCCGATGGAGCTGCTCGTAGTGTTCCTTTGCCCAGCCCTGGGAGGTCATCTCGCCGTTGCCGCCCTTGCCGTGTGCTGCAGTGTGCGCGTCCCATACCGGTGTCGCGCATTCGACCTCTAGGTCGATGACGAGCCGTTTACGCAGACCGTCCGGGACGAGCCCATTCTGCATGTCGGCGTTGGAGACGTTCTGGGCGAAGCCGTCGAAGGTCACACGCCAACGCTTGAACGGCTCGATGCAGCGAAAAGCCAGGTTCGGTCCCGCCGGCTTCTCTTTTTGGGGCGTGCGGTAATAACCCCACATCGTCAACACGCCCTCGTCGCCCGGCAGGCAGACCAACACCCGGTCCTCCCACATGTCCCACTCGTTGGGGACAGTGCCCAGGTGCAACCAGAAGCCCAAATCAGCTTCAGGATCGTAGAGGGTGAAGAGCAGGTTCTCGGCCCAGAATGGTTCGGTTGGTTGCTCCGAGACCACGCTTTCCTTCTCGATCGCCAGACCGCTGGACAAATCCTGGATGGTCATGAACTGTTGATCTCCCTTCACGTATGGCGTTGCGACAGTTCCGATCTTGCTAAGGCTCAACCCAACCCAAGCTCGGCGCGTAACCTGCGAATGTCTTCGACGAGCTCATGCGGATGCTCGAGTCCCGGGAAATGACCGCCGTGAGGCTCAAGCCGATAGTGGGCGACGTTGTAGGCGCGACGCACGAATGCCTCTGGTGGAGCCGGCGCGGTGTCATCAGGAAACAGACAGAAGCCACAAGGCACGCTTGCGAATTCGCCCTCGCCCAGGGTGAATCCGCTCCAGTCAACCAGGTAGCGATACATCCAACTGACTGCTTGGGGATCGCCCAGCCAGTAAAACATTACGTTGGTGATGAGGTCGTCGAGATCGAACGGCGGGTCGATATCTTGCTTGCCCACTGTCCAGTTGTGAAACTTCTCCAGGATCCAGGCTGCCAGTCCGACAGGTGAGTCGTGGACCGCGAAGGCCAGGCTTTGCGGTCGATAGCCGTGTACGAGTTGATACGCCTTTTCCTCATCCGGCAGCGTGGCGAGCCGTTCGAGGTGCGCCGTCTCTTCAGGTGAGGGGAGAACATTGGCGAAGGTCCAAGGTGCCGTGACCACGGCAGCGTTGAGGTGAGCCCCCACCAGACCACGCGGTCGGTCAACCGCCATCCAGGATGTGATCACCGCACCCCAGTCCCCACCATGAGCCATATACCTGCCGAAGCCGAAGATGTTGCTCATCATCTCGGCCCAGAGGCGACCGACATCGCGAGGTGATATCGGACCCGGCGGCGCGTCAGAGAACCCGCATCCTGGCAGGCTCGGGACCACGACGGTGAATGCCTCGTCGACCGACCCACCGAACCGCTCTGGGTGGGCCAGTAGTTCCACCATCCCGAGCAACTCGACGGGAGAACCCGGCCATCCGTGGGTCAAAATAATGGGCATCGGCGAGGGGCTGCTGCCGCGTTCGACCAGACAATGAATTCCTAAGCCGTCCACCATGATTCGGTATTGCTCGAAGGCGTTGAGGCGCGCCTCCCAGGCACGCCAGTCGTAACCCTGCAGCCACCGGGCCACCACGCGGCGCATGAACGGTTCGCTGGTGCCCATGGCCCAGTCGCCGCCTTGGGCGGGGTTGGGCCATCGGGTGCGTCGAAGACGGTCACGTAGATCCGCCAAGACGCCGTCGGAAATCTCGATTCGGAACGGTTCAGCGGCCGGATGTGCAGTGATCGGTTGCATCGCTGTAGCGCCTCAACTATCCCAGCCGGACCAGCGCGATTCGAAGCGCTCGGGCGGTCCATGTTGCAGTCCGTCGACCCATTCCATGTTGCCGACCGCCGTGAGTTGGCCGGCCTGGTCCAGGGTGACCTGGCCGGCGGCGAGTAGCAACATCGGCAGCCGCACCATCACCAACTGCAGACGCAACGCATTGAACACCAGGTGCCAGTCGAGATACTCCGGAGGGCGGCCGATCAATTCCTGCCAGAGGTCGATGGTCTCGCGTAGTGAGCCGAATCCGGGAACGGGCGGCAGCCCGCGGCCGCCTGTCATGGCACGCTCCATGCAGACCCACCAGCCGAGGTCACACTCCGCACCGGCGACCGAAGCCATGTCCCAATCCAAAACCGCAGCCACGCGCGTGCCCTGATAGATGATGTTCGACGGTCGCGAGTCGCCCCACGAGAGCCCCGGCTGCGCATCCCGAGGAAGATGAGTGACTAGCCAACTCGAAGCGGCCTGCACCGCCGAAAGACGGTCAGCACCGCACCACTTGGCGTAGGCCAACCAGTAGTTCAGCTCCTGCTCCAACCCCGTACTGCCCAAGTGAGGTCGCTGCAGGAATGGGAACTTGGACACATCCAGTTTGTGCAGTTCGGTCATCGCCTCCACCGCGCCGCGCCACACTTCGCGCTGCTGCGCCGTCGGTAGCTCGAGAACCCATCCGCTCACGTAGAAGGGCGGGTTGTCGGCAGGCACACGGCCTTCTACCCGCTCCATGACGAAGAACGGTTGGCCGAAAAGGGTTGTGTCGGACTCGAAGCCGACCACTAGCGGCGACGGTACCTGCGGCTCCGTCGACAGTGCCTTGTACATCAGGTATTGGGTCTTGACGTCCAGATCGAGGTAAAGGTGCTCGGTGGAGCCGATACGAGCGACGTAACCTATGGTCTCGCGTGTCCCATCCACGGTGCGGCTGGCCTGGATCAGCAGGGTCTCATTGGCGACCCCGGCACCGTTGGGCTGAGTAACGTCGTCCACCTCGACGTCGCCCCCGACGTGTGCGCGCAGCCACTCCTCGGCGACGGAGCGTACCGCTGCTGGATCGCGGACCTGAGACTTCGTCGGGACGTCGACGTTTTCGGACCCTGCCGCATCGGCTTGTGTGACCATAGCCGCTCCTATTGTTTCCTAGTTCTCGCCACGTGATCGCGAAAACGCAATGAAGTGCCCGGCTTCGCCATCGCACTACTGCCACGGTCACCTAATCACGCACTCCGCCACAATCATTCGAATTGGTTCGGCCTTGGCACGTACGCCATGCATCGCTGTGAGGTGACCACCGACGGGCTTCATGATCCGTCACACCTCACACTTCGCGATCCGTGAACTGTCAGTTGACTGTCACATGATGCGCAGGCGTTGTCAACGACCAACTTTCCGCGCAAGCACCCGAGTATCACCACGACGATCGCGCCAATTCCGTGATGACGAACTCGAGGATCCGATACCCGCTCTCCCCAGATCGACGAGACGTAGTTCGAACGATGAAGCTGAAAACTGCGCCCTCTGCGCTGCCTCCTCGAAATGCACTGCTCCACCGGTGATTCGGCTGCGCTCGAGTGGCGGGTGAATCCATGTGCCGGTGTCGTCACACCGTCACAGCATCAGCTTGCCGTTCTTCAGATATTCCCAGTCCGGCGCGGTGGCTCTCGGGGCAGCCCGAGGATTCGCTCGGCGATGAGGTTCCTGATGATCTCCGACGTACCGCCGGCAATCGTGAGGCATCTGCTGTACAGATAGTCGTGCACGACCCCCTGCTCCTCACCGAGCAGAATCGCCGGACCCGCGATCCGTTGAGCGAGCTCGGCGACCCGCTGGGCGTGCTCGGCGCCAAACAACTTAGCGATGTTGCCCTCGATGCCGGGCCCCGAATGGAAGACTGCCCTGGCGGCTTGGCGCAGGTTCAACGCGACCAGCGTGTAGTGCTCGATCAGTAACGCCGCGACATCGCGGGCGAGTCCGGTGTCGCCGGGACGGTGGCGCGCGAGCAGATCGATCAGCGCCTCCGCGGTCATCGTGACCGAGCCACCGCCAATCGACACACGCTCGTTTCCCAACGTCGCCATTGCAACGGTCCAGCCCGCATTCACGTCGCCGACCACGTCACGGTCGGGTACAAACACATCGTCGAAGAACACCTCGTTGAACAATGTTTCACCAGTGATCTCCCTGAGCGGACGAACTTCGACGCCTGGAGCGGCGAGGTCGATCACCATCGCCGTAATTCCCCTGTGCTTTGGCGCATTCGGGTCAGTGCGCACAGTGGCGAGACCACGCTGACAGTTCACCGCGTCGCTTGTCCACACCTTCTGGCCGGATACGGCCCATCCGTCGTCGACTCGGCTGGCCTTTGTGGTGACCGCCGCGGCATCTGACCCGGCGCCCGGCTCGCTGAAAAGCTGGCACCAGCGGATGTCACCCTCGAGGCTGGGCCACAACAGCCGGTCGACCTGTTCCGTGTTGCCGTGCTGAAGCAAGGTGGGCACCACCCACTCGCCCAACCCGAGGTTCGGCTTCTCCAGCCCGTCGAGCACTTCCTCGATGATCAGTTGCTCGACACCGTCAGCGCCGCGGCCGTAGGGCTTTGGCCAGTGCGGTTGCAGGTATCCGCTGCGAGCCCACAGCTTGTGCCGAGCGTCGGGACCGGTTGCTTCGTGTTCGGCGCGGAAATCCCGCGCGGCCTGTCGATACTGCTCGGCTTCGGGCGGTAGGTCCACCGAATGTCCACGTCGCACACCCTGCGCGTGCAACTCGGCGACCCTGTCGCGCAGCGCATCCTGATCCCCGGCAAACATCTTCAGCACCGTGGCGCGCCTGACGTAGAGGTGCGCGTCATGTTCCCAGGTGTAGCCGATGCCGCCGTGCACCTGCACGTTCTGCAACGCCACGCGCTGATAGGCGACTAACACGTGTCCGGCCGCCATCGTAGCGGCCAGCTCGGACTCTGATCCGTTGGCGCGTGAGGCGTCCCACGTGGCGGCCACAGCGAGTTCGGTGTCGACCAGCATATTCGCGCAATGGTGCTTGACGGCCTGAAACGAGCCGATCGGACGGCCGAACTGTTGGCGTGTCGCGGCGTAAGCGGATGTCATCTCGGTGCAACTGCTCAGTCCGCCCGCCGCCTCGGCCGAGGCGAGAAGCCGCAGGATCCGAGTCACCCCGGCGCTCGCGCCGGGGAAGATGTCAGCCACCTCGGCGGAATCCAGGCTCACCACCACAACCGATCGCATGAGCCGGTCGACCGAATCGATTGTGCGGACGCTCACTCCATTACCGGCTTGAATCACCGCGAGGTCATCGCCCACCGGAACTAGGAACACATCGGCCGCCGCCTCGGCCAAGGCCGGCACCGACGTGGCGGATACACGCGAATCGTTCGTCGAAGCGATACCTTTCGCACCGATCCCGGCCACCATGTCTCCACTGACCAGCTGCGGCAACCAACGCTGCTGCTGATCATCTGTACCGAACTCGGCGACCACTGCGGACGCGACGACCGTAGGCAAGAACGGGCCCCCGATTGCCGCGCGCCCGAGTTGCTCCAGCACGATCGTCAGCTCTGGCAGCCCGTAGCCCTGCCCGCCGAAGACTTCGTCGACATGCAGACCGAGCCACCCGGTCGTGACGATCTCCTTCCACAGCGCGTCGTCGGCCCACCACCTTCCGCCGATCCCGGAATCGAGGAGGATGCGGCGCGCGCTCGCCACACCACCACGCCCGGTCACCATCGATCGGGCGACCTCCGCCAACGCGCGGTGGTCTTCGGTTATCGCCAATGTCATGCAGCGGCCTCGTTGGTCGGGAAGTTTCCGATCACCACGCGGCGCCGAACTTTTCGCGGTAAGTGACCTCGGTGGCGGGGCGACGGCGCGGCGGCGACAGCTTTCTCGCCGGCCGGCCGATGTAGACGGCCGCCATCGGGATCAGGTTTTGCGGCAGTTGCAGGAGTTCGCGGACGTGGTCGACCCCGAACGTGGTGAGGCCGGTGGTCAGACAGGAGCCATAGCTTAGATCAGCGGCGCTGAGCAGCAGGTTCTGCACGGCCGGGTAGATCGACGACGGCGCGTGGATCTCGGCGACGCGGTCAGTGTCGGCGCAGACAACGACCACCACCGGCGCGACAGCCAATCCTCCCTTGCTGAGGCCGTATTCGAGGTCCGCGACCAGTGTCTTGTCCTGAATGCTCTGCTTGACGCGGTCGCCGCCTCCGGCGTTCCATGTCTCAGTCCACCAGTCGGTCAGTTGTTTTCGAGTCTCCTCGGCACGGACTACGACGAACGACCAGGGCTGGGTGTTCTCGGCGCTCGGCGCGTGGACTGCAAGCTGTAGCATGTGTTCGATATCCGCTTCGAGCACCGCGGCGTCCGGATCGAACCTCCTGCAGGCTCGCTGCGCTTGAATCACCGACCGCAGTTCAGCCATCTCAGTCGGCCAGTCGCCTGTTGCCGTGGGGCGTCCAGCAGTTGAACGACACCGTGGACAGGTCGAGCGTCTCGCTCAGCGACAATTCCCCCGAACTCATCCGTTCGACGAATTGCGCCATCACCGCCTGCGGTTCACGATCGAGCTCGTAGATCACCAGGTACCGGTGCGTGGGTGGCGGCGGTTGGGTGGGCAGATCCTCGCCGAGAACGTCCAGACCGGCCAGGGCGTATCGCTGGGCCGCGACCACCCCGGGAACCTCGAGCACCTCAGGTACATGCACCTCGTCGTACCACTTGTTGAACTTGTCGTCCTCACCCTCGATCGGATTGCTCAGGACGACGAATCGATTGCCGGTCACGAACGTGCCTTTCTTCCGGGCCACTGAGGAACTTGAACAGTATGACAGTCAACTGCCACAGTCAACGTTGTTCCGACCGGCGGAGCGTATTGCGTCTCAACGCGGGTGAATGGCCATGACATTGACACTTACGGCAGAGCACTGTCATATTTCACTGTGTCCGTTGCGCAGCCGATCGACTACAGCACGGCTGTCGCTGTCCTGATCGAAGGAGCTCCGTGTCGACCGAACCGACTGACATCAGCCCCCGTCCGCCGGACGGAGATTGGTTGGGAACGCCGTTCCTGAAATTCGAGCGGGACGGCGCGTTCGCGGTGCTCGTGCTGGACCGACCCGCGGCACGCAATGCGATGACGGCGGCGATGTATTTCGGTATCCGCTACGCGATTTCGCGGGTCAACTCCGATGAGAGCCTCGCCGGTCTGTTGATCACCGGCACCGGCGATGTGTTCGCTCCCGGCGGAGATCTCGGTCGACGGGCCGGCGATGATTGGATGGACTTGACCGCGGTGCTCAACATGGACGTGACACCGTTCGACGCCTTGCGCCAGTCAGCCAAGCCGGTGGTCGCTGCCGTCAACGGGCTGGCTCAGGGCGGCGGAATGCAAATCGCTATGTGCAGCGACATGGCTGTCGTCAGCGAGCGGGCGACGTTTCGGGTGCCCGAACTGTACCGAGGCATCGCCGACACCTACTACAGCCAGATGCTGGCGAGGTTGGTGGGGCCGGTGCGCGCCCGAGACCTGATGATGACCGGCCGGGTGTTGTCCGCGGCAGAGGCGGTCGAGTGGGGTCTGGTTGCTCGGCTGGTCGCTCACGACGACCTCATGCCGGCCGCCCGCGAGGTGCTGGCGCAATGTTGTCGTACGGCACCGCACGCCAGGGCCCTGGTCAAGAGCAGCCTCGACAACTACCTGGGCCTGTACGACCGCATCGGGATGAGAGTGAGCCTCGAGGGGCCCGAGGCCACGGAAGGCTTTCTCGCTTTCAAGGAGAAGCGTTCGCCGCACTGGGTGCATCCAGATTGCCGGGTCGACGGTCGGCTGTAGAGGGCCGGGGACAACAGGTGTGGTGGCGCCACCGGCGAGCCGCGGGGTGGCCACGTCACAGCGAGCTGCCTGCTTCGCAGCGCAAGGCGTACATCTCCTCGACGTCGCGGCGGCCCGGCGGCAGGCTCGCCCGCACGTCGAACTGTCTGGCAACCACTACCTCGATTCCACCACCGCGCAGGCGTTCGTCGCGGGGTGCGAAGTCATCGATTCAGGTCCGGTCGATACTGACGATCCTGCCGCTGCACAACCCGGAGATCGCCGCCAAAGCGATTGCGAGACTGGACTGATTCGCCGGGGGCGGGCGGCCGTTCTCACTGTTCTACAGCGTCGCCATGCTGGCCATCGGCCGGGAGCACACAATCCTCAATGACCCGAACGTCCAGTTCGGCCAAAGCGTGCAGCAGGTCGTCGAAGACGCAATCGGCTCGCGAACCTCGGCGTCACCGACCCGGGGGTCAACCCACCGCCTCTCGGCGATTTCCAGGCCCACCTCGAGCACATGCATTCAACCGCCGAGGAAGATCATTCCGCGGATCGACTGACCGGGTTGGCTAAGCCGGTTTGATGTTCAGCGGAATCGAGCGCAGGACCATAGTGCTGGTGGGCCACGGCACCTGAGGCGGCTCGTCGACTGCCAGGGTGTACTCGGGAATACGAGTGTGCCACTCCTCGAGTAGGAGTCGCAGCTCCAGCCGTGCGAGGTGCGAGCCGAGACACCTGTGCGGACCACGCCCGAAGGCGAAATGCGCTGACTTCCTGTCGATCTGTACGTCGTCTGCCTTCGGGTAACGACGTGGATCACGGTCGGCGCTGCCATAGCTCAAGAGCACCCTGGCATCCTTGGGCAGCACGTGGCCAGCCACCTCGACTTCCTCCGTGGTCACCCGGTTGGTGAACGGAACCGGACTCTCGACGCGCAGGATCTCCTCGATGAAGGCCGGAATGAGGGAATGGTCGTCGGCAATCCGGCGGCGCAAGTCGCCATCTTCGGCCAGTTTCGCTAAGGAGAAACCCACCGCCGAGGTGACCGTGTCCAAGCCTGCCAGCACGAACATGAAGCACAACCCAAGGATCTCGTTGTCGTTCATCCCGCCGTCGTCGGTGTCATGGATCAACTGGGTGAGCATGTCGGTACCCGACGTGTCCGTCCGCCGCTGAGCGATGTATTCGTTCAAGTAGGTGTACAGTTCCAGCGCATACGCGAGGACCTCGGGCGTCGGCTCTCCGCTGTTGAGGTCGGCGAACTGCAGGATCGCGTCCTTCCAGTTGACCAGTCTGTCCCGATCTTCGATCGGCAGTCCGAACAAGGTGAGGAACACCCGGGATGGGAACGGAACCGCGAGGTCCGCGACTACCTCGCACTCGCCCTTCGCTACGATCGCATCGATGAGTTCGCCTGCCTGCTCTCGCAGTTCGGGTTCACGCTCCGCCATCTTCTTCGGGCTGAAGAATGGGTCGAGCATCCGGCGGAACCGGGTGTGATCGGGAGGATCGATCGCGATCGGGATGAGCGGGACAGGACTGCCCAGCTTGTCGAAAGCCTTCGCCGAGGAGAAGAGCTCGGGCCTCTTCGCGGCGAACTCGACGGCCTCGGCGCTGGTGAGGACGATCTCATCCCCCGACAGCACCGCCTCCCCGGTTGAATGCAGTTCCCGCCACGCGCGTGAACGGTCCTGCCCGAAAGGCAGGTCATTGATGTTCGCGATGCCGTCCACACTCAGCTTGGTCATTCGAAAGATGCCCTTTCTCGGCCGCCGGCTAATCCGCAGACCCGCAGACCCGCAGATCCGCAGAATGACAGTCGACTGTCACTATCGGCGAGTATCGTCTGCGCGGCCACAGGTGTCAAGGATGCACGCACGTGCGCGCGACGCGTTGTAGTCTCTTGCGAGCGACCTACAGAGAGGCGGATCGATGGCGCGGGGCGATCGTTCGCCGAGAGGCGAGCATGCGGACCGGACGCGGGCTGCACTTGTGGAAGCGGCGCTGAATCTGTTCAGCGCCAACGGTTACGACCAGACCACCACCGACAACATCGCCGAAGCTGTCGGCGTCTCACCGCGGACGTTCTTCCGCTACTTCCCCACCAAAGAGTCGGTGCTGTTCTTCGGCGAGTACGACTTCATTCACGCCTTCAGTGCTGTGTATCTGGGCCGCGACGAGACACTGTCGGACTACGAGGCGATGGCCGAGGCGTTCGCGGTGTTGGCACCCTCCCTCAAGCGGATCCGCAAGCGAATCGCGCAGTATCAGGAGGCGGTCGCATCGTCGCTCGTGTTACTCGGCCGCGAGCGCAGAAATCACGAAGCCAACCGCGAAACCGTGGCGAAGGTGATTGCCGAGCGCCGCGGGCTGCCGTCGCCCGACGGCGAGTGCTGGCTTCTGGCGTCAGTCGGCATGCTGCTGGTCGAACGCGCACTGAATGAGTGGTTGTCGACGACGCGCGGACTGGACGACATCATCCGGCAGGAGTTCGCCGCACTGCCCCGCGTCGTGAAATAGCTCGCGGTGTACCGGTCATCGCCAGGTGCCGTTCATCCAGGACATTCACGGCTGCGGTGAGCGCAGCCACTCCCTGATTTGCTCACCCGAGGAGTCGAGATCAGGCGCCGGCGTGCGCACTTCGGGCGGAGTTCCGCTGAGCCGGAACGGGGCACGTACGTAGTCGTCACCGCCACTGGTCCAGACTGGTTCTAGACCAATTGATTCCGCGAACGCAAACGCTTCATCCATGGTGTTGACCGGACCCGAGGGCACCCCTGCGGCCTCCAGTAGAGCGAGCGCTTCGCGACGATCGAGTGTCGCAAGTCGTTTTTCGATCTTGCCCGCGAGGGCTGGGCGGTTGGCAACCCGTGCCGCGTTGGTGGCGTACGCAGGGTCTTGGTCCAAGGGACCCAAGTCCAACACCGAACACAACACGCTGAACTGGCGATCACTGCCGACGGCGACGGCGATCGACCCGTCGGCAACGGCAAAGGTTTCATAGGGCGCCACGCTCGGATGAGCATTGCCTGCTGCGCGGGGCGTAGCACCGGCCAGGAGATACCCGGAGGCTTGATTGACCAGGGCGGACAATGCGCTGGAGAGCAAATCCACCTCAACGAGTTGCCCACTGCCCGTCGCGTTTCGGGCGTGTAGTGCGGCGAGCACCCCCGCACACGCGTGGAGACCACAGAGAACGTCGACGACGGCGACACCAACTTTGAGAGGCCGCCCGTCGGGCTCACCGGTTACACTCATCAACCCACTGATGGCCTGGCCCAACAGATCATAACCCGGCAGATGCGCACCACCCGGCTGACCACCGAAACCCGAGATCGAGCAGTAGACGACCTCACGGTTGTCGTGCGCGACGTCGTCGTAGCCCAAGCCGTATCGCGCCATGGTCCCGGGTCGCAGATTCTCGACCATCACATCGGCCCGCCGCGCGAGCTCGCGGGCCAGCAACCTGTCGTCCTCGCGGCGCAGGTCCAGGACAACAGACTTCTTGTTGCGATTGATCGACTTGTAGTAGGTACTGATGCCGTCATCCCAGGGAGGGCCCCACTGCCGAGTGTCATCCCCGGCGGGACTCTCCACTTTGATGACGGTCGCCCCGAGATCGGCGAGCAACATCGTCATGTACGGACCGGCCAGGATGCGGGAGAAATCGGCGACCACCACACCGTCGAGCGCGCCAGCGCCTTGATTCGGTTTCCCCGCGCCGGTCACGCGCTGTCCCCAAACAGGTTCCAACATCGAGCTGACATGGTGCGCGTTTCCTCCTGGATGCTGCCGCGCCTACTCCGGACCGAGGATCAAGCCCGAGGTCGGCACTCCGGTGCCCGCAGTGACAAGCACGTGCTCAACGTCGGGAACTTGATTGACCGACGTCCCGCGAACCTGACGCACCGCTTCGGCGATTCCGTTCATCCCGTGAATGTAGGCCTCCCCGAGCTGGCCACCATGGGTGTTGATCGGCAGCCGACCGCCGATCTCGATCGCTCCGTCGGCGACGAAGTCCTTGGCATCACCACGATCGCAGAAGCCGAGTTCTTCCAGCTGCAGCAGTGTGTACGGGGTGAAGTGGTCGTAGAGGATCGCAGTCTGGATGTCGGTGGGCGTCAGACCCGACTGAGCCCAGAGCTGGTCACCCACGACCCCGATCTCAGGTAGACCGAACAGGTCCCGGTCGAAGTAGCTCGACATAATGAACTGGTTGCGCCCCGAACCCTGCGCCGCCGCCTGGATGACCGCCGGTCGTTGATTGAGCTCTCGCGCACGCTCAACCGAGGTGACGACGATCGCCACCGCTCCGTCGCTCTCCTGACAGCAGTCCAGAAGACGCAGTGGTTCGGCGATGAACCGCGAATTCTGGTGGTCCTCAATGGTGATCGGCTTCTGATAGAAGTACGCCGCCGGGTTGTTGGCCGCATGCCTGCGATCAGCCACCGAGACGGCGCCGAAGGCGCGGGAGGTCGCACCGGACAGATGCAGATACCGCTGCGCGGTCATCGCCACCTGAGCAGCCGGCGTCATCAGACCGTGCACGAAGAAGTTGGTGTTGTCGACACCCTTCGAGTCGGCGTTGTCGGCCACCCGATGTCCGGTCTGACCAAACCGCAGGCCCGAACGTTCGTTGAACGCGCGGTAGGCAACCACGACGTCGGCGACGCCACAGGCGACCGCCATGGCGGCGTGTTGGACGGTCCCGCAGGCGGCACCACCGCCGTAGTTGATCTGCGAGAAGAACTTCAAGTCGCCGATACCCGTGGCACGCGCGACCGAGATCTCGTTGTTGGTGTCCATCGTGAAGGTCGTCAGCCCATCAACATCCGCCGGCGTCAGGCCTGCGTCCGCCAACGCCGCGGTCACCGCCTCAGCAGCGAGCCGCAGCTCCGAGCGTCCTGAATCCTTCGAGAAGTCGGTCGCGCCGATGCCGACGATTGCTGCGCGTCCAGAGATCACGACTGGCCTCCCATTGTGCAGGTGACGGTGGCGGTCACGTGATCGCCAAGACTGTTCCTACCCTTGATCTCGACCGTGACCAGGCCGTCCTCATCGACGCTGGCGACGTTGCCCGTGAAGATCGTCGTGTCGTACGCATACCACGGAACCCCGAGCCTCAGTCCAAGCGTTTTCACGACGATTCCCGGGCCGCCCCAGTCAACGACGAAACGTTCCACCAGACCGGTGACGGTGAGGATGTTGACGAAGGTGTCCTTGGAGCCCTGTCCCACGGCGATGTCGCGGTCGTGATGCACCGGCTGGAAATCCCTGGTGGCGATCGCGGTGGTGGCGACGAAGGTCGGGTCGGCGTAGATCTTCATGTCCGGCAGCGAAGTGCCGGGTGTTGCTGTGACTGTCATGACAGCTCCCAGGCGTAGAGGGTCCACGCGGGACCGGAATCGTCAGCAGGAAAGTCGATGTAGGTGGCGTGCACCGGCATGCCGATCCGCACCGAGGAGGGATCGACGTTGCGCAGTTCCCCCACCATGCGCACCCCCTCTTCGAGCTCCACCACCGCGATGACGAAGGGCAGACTGCGGCCGCGGACCTTGGGTGCGTGGTGCACGGTGAAGGTGTAGATGGAGCCACGGCCCGACGAGACCACGTAGTCGGTCGGCTCGGACTTGTCCGACCAGATTGCGGGCACCGGGGGCTGCTGTAATGTGCCGTCGGCGCGCCGCTGGATGCGCAGTTCGTGTCGTGCGACGCCGTCCCAGAAGAACCGGGTGTCGCGCGAGACGGCCGGCCGCATCAACACACTCGCGTCGAGGTCGTCGGGAACCGTTGCCGTGCTGGCTGCATCGGCTGCATCCTCGTCACGAGGCTTGAATCGCAGCACGCGCAGATCCATCTCGGTGACGACCTCGTCGCCGACCCGCCACGTGATGTGTTGATTGAGGAAGTAGCCCTCGCCCAGCGCCGTCTTCTTCGGCCCGATGGGTGCACCGAGTTCGGTCGTCTTTGTCACGTGCTCGCCCGGCCGTACATAGCGGTGGTAGACCTGCTCACAGTTGGTGGCGACCAGGCCCGTGTACCCCGCTGTGATCATCGCATCGATCGCCCGATACCAGGCGTCGTCGTCGGCTGGGACTCCCTTGAGGCCGACCATCGTCCACACCTGGGCCATCGCTGGTGGTGCCACGATGCCGGGATGCCCCGCGGCGCGTGCTGCGTCCTCATCGACGTAGATGGGGTTCTGGTAATCGAGCGCTTCCACCCAGTTGTTGATCATCGGCTGATTGACTGGGTCGCGGCCCGGCACCGGCTGGCCGGGACCGTCGGACCGAATCTTCTCGAGCACCTGCTCGATCGTCGTCATCGCTGGACCCTCGGCACATTGAGTCCCGATGCTGTCACCATTTCTCTCATCACCTCATTCACTCCGCCCCCGAACGTTATGTGCAGGTTTCGTTTTGTCTGGTTGTCGAGCCACGCGATCAGGTCCGTCGTGGCGGGATCGTCGGCCTCGCCATGGTCGAACACGAGTTCCTCGGCGAGGCGTCCGATCGCTTGCCACCGCTCCGTCGCGAACACCTTCGTCGCCGCCGCGTCGGCGATGCCGATCGTGTCGCCGTTGGCCGCGACCTGCCAGTTGAGCAGTTCATTCACCCGCCAGGTCGCGTAGATCTTGCCCAGACCCCGTCGGACGTCCGGGTCATCGATCGGGGTGCGGCCGGAGCAGCTGGGTGTCGACGCCCAATGTCGGAGGCGTTCGTAGATCGATGCGAAACGGCCGGCGGGACCGAGCATGTTGCGCTCGTTGTTGAGCTGGGTGGTGATCAGGCGCCAGCCCATGTTCACCTCGCCGACCACCATGTCGACGGGCACTCGTACGTCGCTGTAATAGGTGGCGTTGGTGTGGTGGGTGCCGTCGCTGGTGATGATCGGCGTCCATGAGAACCCCGGGCTCTTGGTATCCACCATCAGAATCGAGATGCCTTTGTGGCGGGGCGCATCGGGATCGGTCCGGCACGCCAGCCAGATGAAGTCCGCTTCGTGTGCAGCGGTGGTGAAGATCTTCTGGCCGTTGACGACGTAGTGATCACCGTCGAGCACCGCAGAGGTGCGTAACGAGGCGAGATCGGTACCGGAGTCCGGCTCTGAGTATCCGATCGCGAAATGCACTTCGCCCTTGAGGATGGCCGGCAAGAATCGGTTCTTGAGATAGTCGCTGCCGAACTTCTGCAGCGTCGGCCCAACCGTTTGCAGAGTCAATGCAGGCAGCGGCACACCCGCTCTAGCCGCTTCGTTGGCGAAGATGAGTTGCTCAAGGGCGCCGAAGCCACGGCCACCGTATTCCCTGGGCCAGCCAACGCCGAGCCACCCGTCACGTCCCATTCGTTTGACGATTTCCTTGAACGGGCGGCCGTGCCGATCGACCTTGAGTTCCTCGCGTTCCTCGGGGCTGATCAGCTCGGAAAAGTACTTGCGCAGTTCGAGTTCCAAGTCGCGTTGTTGCGTGGTCAGTTCTATGAACATGGTGCTCCAACGATGTCGAGGCGGCGTGCCGAACCGCCGATGAGTCGGACGAGGTCTTTGGTGGCCGCGTAATACCGCGCCATCGGGTATGAGATGTCGACGCCGATGCCTCCGTGGAGGTGATGACATAGCTGCATCGCCTGCGGCGCCTCTGTGGCGAACCAGTACCCGAGGACAGCGAGGTCATTGCCGGCGTCGTCACCGCCAGCGAGGCGGTAGACCGCCGACTTGGCCGCCAGATCAACTGTGCGCGAAGCGATGTAGAGGTCAGCGAGCTGAGCGGCCACGAGTTGGAACGTCGTCAGCGGCTTGCCGAACTGATGACGACCTGCAAGGTAGTCAGCTGTGAGGCGCAGCGCACCCTGCATCAGTCCGCTGCCATAAGCCCCGACCACGGCCAACACCACGTCGTTGACCTCGTGGGCCTGGGACCCTGCCAGCACATCCTGGTCCGCGACGGGAGTATCACTGAAACGAACGGTGAATTCCGGTGCTCCGGTTGCGGAGGGCGTAGATACCAGCTCCATACCGCTGGCATCGGCGGGAACGCACACCGCGCCGGCGTCAGTGGTGACGACCATCCACTCGCTGTGATCCGCATACGGCACAGCTACTTTCGTGCCGTTGAGCCGTCCGTCGACCAGCGTGGTCACGGGATCAGTCGGCATGCTCTGCGCCGGTTCGTTGAGCGCTACGGTCAAAATCGCGCCGCGGCTCACCGCATCGAGATAGCGCTGCTGCTGATCGGCGCGTGCGCACTTCAGCAGCGCGCCGGTCGCCATGCCGATGCTCGCCAGAGCCGGAGTAATCGCGGCTCGACGCCCCATCTCGGTCAAGGCTGTCGCCAGCTCCAGGAGACCGACACCGTCACCGCCCAACTCTTCGGGGACGGCCAGCGTGGTGACCCCGGCCGAGACCAGCTGCTCCCACAGATCATCAGCGTCGGAATGCTTGTCCAGCACGGCACTCACGACATCGGCAACAGCTTGCTGCTGCGCGTCGAGGTTGAAGTCCATGACGGGTTTTCCTTTCGAGATCGCGGCTCGAGCCGTGAAGTTCTTCTGTGCAGCGAACAGCCGCGCGCTGCGCCCGACACCTGCGATACCGGGACGGCGCTTTGTGGTCGCGAGTGCTACGGCAGACCGAGATGGCGTCGTGCTATGACATTTCGATTGATCTCCGTGGTGCCGCCCCGAATCGGCAGTACCGTGGCGCGTCGCACTTCGTACTCAAGCCACCCGTCGCCGGCAGCATCGGTTTCGTCGAAACGAAGCAGCCCCTCTGGTCCGGCGGCCTCCTGGAACCACCGCGCCGCCCGCTGGAAAGCCTCGTTGGCGAACAGCTTCGTCATGGCCCCCTCGGTCGTGGGCATACCGCCTGAGCCCGCAATCCACGCCGAGCGCTGCGTGAGCAGCTTCGTCACCTCGTTGTCGATCGCGACCCGCGCCATCTTCTCGCGGACGCGGCTGTCCGCGAGGACGTTTGTGCGTTCGGCCCAGTCGTGGAAGTGCCGCAGCAACGTGGGTCCAGAGTTGGTCTCACCGGCCACCCCGCGTTCCAGCGACAAGCCGACCGTCATGACCTTCCAGCCGCCGTTGACCTCCCCCAGGACACAGTCGTCACCGACCCGCACGTCGTCGTAGAAGGTGGCGTTTGTCCGCTCGTCCCCCATCGTCCACACGGGCTCGACGGAAATCCCCGGCGTCTTCAGCGGCAACACGAACATCGTGAGGCCCTTGTGCTTTGGAGCGTCGAGGTCCGTCCGCGTGAGCAGAAGAACCCAGTCGGCGACGTGCGCCATGGTGGTCCACATCTTGGCCCCGTTGATCACCCAGCCACCGTCTGGACTCCGAGCCGCCCGGGTCCTGATCGACGCAACGTCACTGCCACTGTTGGCTTCGCTGTAACCCAGCGCTGCGGTGTGCTCGCCCGACAACAGTCCAGGCAGGATGCGGTGGCGCTGATCATCGGTGCCGACGTGGTTGACGATCCCGGCCACGCACAACGTGACAGCCAGCGATTCGTAGGGAGCGCCCGCCTTCTCCAACTCGCTGAACAGCACGTACAGCTCAATCGGGTCGCCTTTGCCCAGACCCGGAACGGCTCGTTCGAGGAATCCGCGCTCGGCGAGAGCGCGATACAACGGCCAGCTGGTGAACGTCCCCGACTCGTGCTGGCGCCGGTGATCGTCCTCGGTGAACGTGCTGGCGATGACGTCCTTGACCTCCATGCGGAACGCCTCGACGTCTGAACCCAGTGCGAAGTCCATTAGTTCTCCTTCCCCGCGTGGTTGTCGACGGCACCGAACAGCTGATCGGCAAGGGCAAGGGCGGTACGGCCGGGATCGCCCAGAATCAGCGGCCACCCGCGGGCACGGCGGTAGTAGAGCTGGATGTCGTACTCCTCAGCGAAGCCGGCACCGCCGTGGTAATGCAGCGCACGCTTGGTCACCTCAGCCGCGACATCCCCCGCGTGGATGAGCGCCATATTGGCGAGGATCTCGCCATCCCACACCTCGTTGTCGAAGACATCGAACACCTGCGGCACAGCCTTCGGGTTCTCCAGCGCCCATGCGGCCTTGTGGGCGAGCAGGCGGGAGCCGGCGACCATTCCAGGGAGATCGGCCAGGCCGTGTTGAACGGATTGGAATGCGCCAATCGGCTGGCCGAACTGTTCGCGAGTCTTGGTGTACTGCACGCCGATTTCGAGAGCGCGGTCCGCGAGCCCGGTAAGTGCCGCGGCAGTGAGCACCTTCCACTCGACCAGTGCCCGTTCCCAGATCGCCGTCGGGCCGAGCTCGGTCCGATCTGCCTCCTCGAGGACACGGTTGGCTATGGGTGCACACGCATGGTTGCGCGGAGCCACTCCTGGGGGGGTCGATCGGATTGCGATGGTCGCACCCGCGTGCGGGCCGATGACGACACCGGCGACCGCACCCGCGGGAACGAGATTCCAGGCGCCGGGGCTGGCGGGGGGACGGACAGCCAGCGTGGCGATGGTCGAGCCGTCGAACAGATCCTCCCATTCCGCGCCGAGGGCACGCGTCGCAACGAGGTGCTCGACGGCGGGCACCGGCGCGATGTGGCGGCCGAACTGTTCGGCCACGACGACCAACTGCGGCAGCGTGGCGCCGCCATCGCCCACATCAGCACCCATGCCCGGTAATCCCACCGCGGCGCTCGCCTGCCACAGTGACGGATCGAATCCCAAGGGCTCCGCCTTACGGACGACGGAGGTGGGCGAAGACTTGGCGAAGAAGTCGCCGAACAACCGACTCAGCGCCTGCTGGTCGTCGGAGAGGGAGAGATCGAGGGTCATTTGGTCGCACCAACTTCTCGCAGGGCCGACACGGTCTCATCGGTCAGCGCGGTTGTCGTCCCGCGGTCGATCGACAGGCTGCCCTCGGAGACCGTCGCGGGCAGCCATCGCAGGACCGGTAGAGCCGTCAGCGCCGCCATGATGCGGGCGGAGTGCGGCGCGGCGATCCACTCCGGCACCCGTAGCGCCAAGGATCCGACCCCGACAAAAGCGCTCGTAGGCGTGAAAACGGTTCGCGTGCGGGTCAGTTGGCTGACGCCGTCACCATCGACGATGGCCTCGAAATGGCGCTGGCAATACGAGTAGCCGCCCTCAGCACAGTCACGAGTGTAGCGGCTGAATGCCTCACGTTCGAGCGGCTCGGCGCTGCTCACCTGGCCGTCGATGAGCGCGTTCCCGTACTCGGCCAGGCCGAACCGCCAGCCCCGGGTGCCGTCCACTTCCACCGGGGAAAAGCTGCCGCCCAGCTTGGGCCAGCCCGTCAGTTCGCGACCGACGGCCGCCGCGCGTGCGTCGTCGACCCACAGCGCAAGCCAGAACATTCCCGCGTTGCTCTCATCGCTGTCCGGGTCTGTCACCGCCACCCCGACGCACATCTCCTCATAACCCCGTCCCCCGAGGTAGTCGACGTCGTCGAAGGACCGCCGGCAGAAGGTGACCACCGGTTCCCGCGATATGTCCAGCCGCGTGGGAACCAGTGGTCGAACGGACTCGTAGTCAGTGACGAAGTCGATGGAGATGTTTCGCAGGTAACCCCAGCGCGACACCAGCGGTAGCTCGCTCGGGCCGAAGACGACAGGCATGTCGTAACGGAGGTCCGGCTGACACTTGAATCCCGCGGCAGTCGCGTGCAAACTGCTTCCCTTTCTTGGTTCGGACACAGTCGTCCTACACCGCACTCTGACGCATCGCTGCCCGAAAGGCAAGCGGTATATGTTTTACTGCTTGTACGGAGCACGGCGGCTGATCGGAGCCACCGCTCTTTCGGCGCTCGGCGACGATCGCGCAGCGCGCGATTAAGCTTCGGGGCCATCATGGGTGGGCTCATTACGGCCCCTCGAAAAGGAAGGCGGTTCGCCCGGTGCACGTCCTCGATCGGTTCCGTCTCGACAGCAAGGTCGTCCTGGTGACGGGCGCGTCCTCCGGACTCGGTGTCGCGATCGCACAGGCCTGCGCGGAGGCAGGAGCGGACATTGTGCTTGCCGCTCGGAGAGCCGAAAAGCTCGCCGCCACAGCGGTGCTCGTCACCGCTGCGGGCGGCGCTGCGTTCACGGTTACCACCGATATCAGCGATCCGCAGCAGGTGCAGGACATGGTCGACGCCGCGATGGCGCATTACGGACACATCGACATCCTGGTCAACAACGCCGGAATCAGTTCGGTCGCCGCAGCTACTCGGGAGACCCCGAAAGACTTCCGCGATGTCGTCGAAACCAACCTGCACGGCAGCTTCTGGGCCGCCCAGGCGTGTGCACGCGTGATGCGGCCCGGATCGTCGATCATCAATGTCGCCAGCACGTCGGCGTTCACCACGTCCCCGTTACCTCAGGCGGCATACAGTGCCAGTAAGGCGGCCATCGTCGGCCTGACCCGGGAGCTGGCCAGCCAGTGGGGCCGGCGAAAGGGCATCCGGGTCAACGCCGTTGCTCCCGGCGCATTCCGCACGGAAATGACCGAGACCGGGTTGTCCGGACACGAGGACATGATCCTTCCGCGCATCGTTCTGGACCGTATCGGCGACCCCGAGGAACTCGCGGCAACTGTGGTGTGGCTTGCCTCCGATGCAGCCGGCTACGTCACCGGCCAGACCATCGTCGTCGACGGAGGATTCACGATCACGTGACGAGCGTGAGTCGATGTCGAGATCCAAGTGAGGAGATCATGTGAAGACCGACGTGTCCTTGACGGGTGGATTGCCCTCACCGGACGAAGCGGCGCGTGCCGAGCAGTTCGGCTACGACACCGCGTGGATGCCCGAGATCAAACACGACCCGTTCTGCTCCCTGGCCCTGGCTGCTTCGCGGACCGAACGCATCAAATTGGGAACCGCGGTCAGCGTCGCCTTCGCGCGCAGTCCGATGGTGTTGGCAACTCTGGCCAACGACCTTCAGCTCTATTCCGAGGGCAGGTTCCGGCTCGGTATCGGCTCGCAGGTCAAGGCGCACATCACCCGACGCTTTTCGATGCCCTGGTCTGCGCCGGCGGACCGGATGCGTGAGTACATCCTCGCGATGCGGGCGATCTGGAGCGCGTGGTCGACGAGCGATCGACTCGACTTCGAGGGTGATTACTACACGCACACCCTCATGACGCCATTCTTCGACCCAGGCCCCAACCCGTGGGGACCTCCGCAGGTCATCCTCGCGGGGGTGGGGACTCGCATGACCCGCGTTGCCGGGATGGTTGCCGACGGGTTCTTTGTCCACGGGTTCACCACCGAGCGCTACCTACGCGAGGTCACATTGCCTGCACTGCAGGAAGGCATGCGCGTTGCCGGCCGAGCCGACGCCGATGCCCGCGCCTTCGAAGTGCTCGGATCGCCGTTCGTCGTGACGGGCTTGGATGAGAACGCCATGGCGGAGTGCGCGGAGGCCGTACGTAAGCGCATCGCCTTCTACGGCTCCACGCCCGCCTATCGACCAGTGTTGTCCCTGCATGGTTGGGATGATCTCGGCGCCGAACTCACCACCCTCTCGAAGCAGGGCAACTGGGATCAGATGACCAAGTCCATCACCGACGATGTTCTCGACGCATTCGCTGTGGTGGCTCCCCCCGACGAACTGCCCGCCGTGGTCCGACGCCGATTCGGCGATGTCCTCACCAGCTGCCGACTGCAACAGCCCGCCTCGATGAACGACGAACAGTGGCAGCCAGTGCTTGCGGCGCTCAATGACATCAATGACACCGCACCCTCGGGCGATCGCGTTCGCTCGTGATCGCGGTGCGTGGGCGTCATGTGCCCAAATCATGTGCCCAAATCCCCGTTCCACTTCGCGCCAGCAGACCGCGGCGGAACTGAAGGAGAAACACACGCATGAGATCCCACGGGTTCGAACGACAACCCGGCAATCGCTACGACATGCCGATCACCTTCGGGCCGACGGAACTGCCCGACGTGTCACGGTGGGGCTGGCTGCGAGGTGTCGATATCAGCTTCATCACCGCCTACGACAGCGCACGGCCCCTGGTCCCGGCGTGCCTGGACCTACCGAGCGAACCCGTGGTCCTGTTCAGCAGGAGGTCCTTCGACGGGGTCGACTACCTCGGCGAGCGCGGCTATGAGGAGCTCTGCGTCGGGATCGGTGTGTCGCATCACGATGGCGAGCACAAGCGCCGCGGCTACTACTGGGTGGTGCTGTGGGTGGACGACATGCGGGCCGCGGCGGTCGGTCGCGAGATCGCGGGCTGGCCGAAGATCGGCGCCGAGTTCGCCCCCGTCGCCGACCGCGACGGTCAGTGGTCTTTCTCCATGACCGAGTACGGTACGTCCTTGGTGACCGGCTCCATCACCGACGCCAAGCCGGTCGATGACGTCATCTTCAACAAGATCGCCGGCGGCGCCTCGCAGGGCAGCTACGGATTCTGTTGGCGTCACGTTCCCGCAATCTCCGGCGGTCGCGGCATCGACCAAGTGACCCGTTTCCACTCCTCTGGTGAGATCACCAAGGCCTTCGTCGGCAGCAGCGAACTGTCCATCAACAATCCGAGCGCACAGCAGGCGCCGCATTCCGCACGAATCATGGCCACCCTGGCGCAACTGCCGATCTTGCGGATGCTTCCTGGTTACATCGCGGAGGGCAGCGTCAACCTCGATCGGCGCACGATCACCGCGCTGACGGGCGGAAGCCTGACACCGGCTGGGAGCCGCTCCTAACGGACCGAGAAGCCGGCATCCAGTGGCCACGCAGTACCGGTGATGAACTTCGCCTCGTCGGAGACCAGCCACGCAACCGCGTTGGCAATGTCCTCGGGCTGCAGCATCTCTATCGGCAGCGCATTCTGCATGGCAGCCAGGCCCGGATCGCCTGACTCGAAGAGCTCGGCCATCGCGTCATTGAGCACCATGCCGGTGGCAACACCGGTCGGATGAATCGTGTTGACTCGAATCGATTGCGGAGCAAGACTGTTCGCCCAGACCTGCATCAGCCCGACGACGCCGCGTTTCGACGCGGTGTATGCCTGAGCGCCAGCACGATCGCTGGCCACACCCTTGAGGCCCGCTGAGGAACTGGTGATGACGATCGAACCGCCGCGCCCACCGTCGATCAGAGCGGGAATGGCAGCCTGGACGGTGTTCCAGACGCCAATGAGGTTGACGTCGATGACGTCGCGAAACAGAGCGCGGGGGTTAACGCTCTCGCTGATCCTGATAATGCCGGCGTTGGCGATGACGATGTCCAGACGCCCGAATTCCTTGACTCCGTGTGCGAGGAAGTCTTCGACGGCTTCACCGTCTCGAACGTCGACTTGACGCGTCACAATTCGTCCACCCTTGTCCCGCACCAAAGCTGCGGTTTCCGCGAGTTCGTCTGCCGTTGCATTCGGGTAGTCCATCGTTTCGATGTCCTGGCAGATGTCCAAGGCAATGATGTCGGCGCCGTCGGCGGCCAGCCGCACAGCGTGTGCGCGGCCCTGTCCCCTGCCGGCCCCGGTGATGAATGCGACCCGTCCCTGCAGCTGTGCCATCGCCATACCTCCTGAAAGTTGTTGTGATCAAACGTGTGATGTGTGTGCCCGCACCCGCCGCAGGCCCTCGTCAATGTCCCCGGCCTCGTAGGTCCACGCTCCGCACGAACACGTGCAGCGGTAGTGATCGCCCACGGGAAGGACGCTTTGCGCGTCGCAGGAGCCGCCCGTTGCGGCCATACTCGCCGCAAATTCGATCGGTTGCTCGAGAAACGGGTTCTCATCTGACATAGCCAAGCCCCTTTCTCAGTCACCAGCCGCCGGGCGGAACGCCGGCAGGAGCCAACCATCTGCGATTGGCATGAAGTCGACCTCGACATGCATCCCGATGGACACCTCTTCGGGCGCGACATCGACGACATTGGAGACGATCCGCGCGCCGGGAGCGTCCGGCAGGTCCAGGACGGCGGCCACCAGCACCAGATCGGGGAACTGAGGAAGACCGCGAACCACGGCGTAGCTGTAGACCGTGGCCGCTCCGGTGAGGTCTACCCAATCCATGGCGCGAGACTGGCACTGCGGGCAGAAGGGGGTCGGCGGCATCCGGAACCGGCCGCAGTCGCCGCACCGCGGAGCGGATAGCCGCCGCTCCTTGGCCGCCGTCCAGAACGGTGCGGTGCAGTCATCGACCGAGATGTGGATGTGTTCTCCCGGGATCGTGCTCGCGAGAGTAGATTCCGATCGGCTCATGACGCGCGTCCCAGGATCAGACCACTGACCGGAATGCTCGCCGGTCCCCCTGTCACGAGCGCCAGTTCAGCGCCGTCGACCTGGTTGGTCGCGGTGCCGCGCATCTGCTCGACACCCTCGATGATGTGGGTCATCCCCACGATGTATGCCTCGGACAGTTGGCCGCCGTGGGTGTTCACCGGTATCGATCCGCCTTCGTAACGGATGGCGCCCCCCTCCACGAAGGCACCGCCCTCACCGCGTTCGCAGAACCCGTAGTCCTCCAGCTGCATCACGACCATGGGTGTGAAATGGTCGTAGAGCAGCGCGACATCGATGTCGGCGCTGGTGATGCCGGCCTGTTGATAGAGCCGTTCGGCGATGGGGCGGTTCCCGGCGGAGGCAAAGTATTCGTCCGGCATGCCCATCCACGCGAAGGCGCGGCCCCAGTCGCGCACGCCGCCGTGGGCTGCCGCGACCACGGGCACCGGTCGCTGCTTCAGGTCGCGGGCCATGTCCATCCCGGTTGTGATGACCGCCGCGGCCCCGTCGGTCTCTTGACAGAAGTCGTAGAGGCACAACGGTTCAGCGATCATCCGCGCCTTGAAGTAGTCCTCGACTGTCAGCGGGTCACGATGCATCGCCTGCGGCCGGTTGGCCGCATTCAACCGTGTCGAGATCGCGACTTCTGCGAACGCCTCGCGACGCGTGCCGTACAGGTGCATGTGCCGCCGTGCCAACACCGCCATCAAATGACCCGGCCCGGCCAACCCCGAAGGCATCAGGAAAGAGTTCATCGGGTCGGGGGACATCGCCGAGAACACCGTTCCAAGGCGCTGTGCGGATTGTTGAAGTGCCATGACCGTCACGACGACTCGTGCATTTCCCGAGACGATGGCTGCCCGGGCCAGATCAATCGCTCCTGCGGAGCCGCCGCCACCTGATGTCAGAGATGCGGTGAAACGCACTTCCGGAATGCCCAGGATCTCCATGAAGTCGGCGGTGTCCAACTTCCCGGTGTAGCCCGCACTGGCACCGGAGTAGTAGGCGAAGCCGTCGATGTCACGCACCGACAGGCCGGCATCGGCACACGCGTTGAGAATCGCCTCGCAGGCCATCTCGTTCGTCGTTCGCGGAACCGATTCGCCGCGTCGGTAATACTTCGTGGTTCCCGCGCCGACGATGGCGACGTCTCGCAGGCCGGTCACCGATCGATATCGCTGGGTACGGGCGGCACGTTCGGAAAGAGCTCGAAGAACGCCCCTTGGGTGATCCGGCGCCGCGCCTCGTCACTGGCCCCGTCGAAGAGCGTCTTCAACGTGTCCTGAGTGTGGCCGAAAGTGCCCTCCATGTGCGGGTAATCGCTGCCGAACATCACGTTGCGATAGCCCATGTGTTCGTAGGCGGCGACTGCGGTGACGTCGTGCTGGAAGGAGGCATACACCTGACTGAACAGGATCTCCTTGGGATCGCGACTCAGCTTGGGCCGCACCGCCATCGCGTGCTGGCGATAGCCTTCCACCATGCGGTCGCCGAGGAACGGCACCCATGTCGCACCCCCCTCGGAGATCAACACCTTGAGGTCCGGATGCCGGTCGAGCGCGCCCGAGGCGACCAACTTCATCGCCACCCGCTGGCCGGAGAAGGTGGTTTCGGCATAGTTCATCACCGCACCACCGGGACCATGGTGCACGATGCCGAGACCACCGCTGGCACCACCCACCGACATGTCCACCGGGTCGGTGCCGATATGGAAGGCCACCACCATGCCGGCGTCCTCCGCTGCGGCCCACAATGGATCCCAGCTATCGCGGTTCCAGTCGTCGGCACTGGGGTGTGGTGTGGTGGGCAGGAAGACGGCTTGAAACCCGCGCTCCGCGGCCCACCGTAGTTCTTCGACTGCATCCTCGACGACCAGCGTCGAGACCTGTGCAGTCACCACGTAGCGATCCGACACCGACGCGATCTCATCGAGCGCCCACTCGTTACTGGCCCGCATGCAGGCCTTCAGCAGTTCGGGGGTGCGGAAGCTCGAGCACCACATCCCCAGTGACGGGAAGATGACCTCACCCCAGACGCCCTCTTGGTCCAGGTCGGCCAGGCGTACCCGCGCGTCTCTGCTTCCCTGGGGCCGGTTGCTCGCCTCGACGAACTTCTCCATCACCGCCGAGGTGGGCAACTTACGACGGAACACCTGCCCGTCGACGTACACGGTCTCGTACTCCCCATCGGGATCTTTTTCAGAGCGCGGGGTCAGATCAGCGAGCTTCTTCGGAAGCCTGGTCTGCCAAAGATCTTCAGGCTCCAGGAAGTGCGAGTCGCCCGAGTTGGTCCAGATCTTGTTCACTGCTCCTCCGATGCATTGACTGCCCCCCAGCATCCCATTCCCCGGCCGTGAAATCCAGACTTTTTAATGTTCAAATATTAGTTTTTTGTCGTGTGGGTTCTTCCACCCGTGCAGTAGCGTCGGGGCATACCGAAGGAGTACCGATGACCGCAGCTGGCGAGACCTCTGCCGCGCGCCGCCGGAACGCGTCTGGGGAATCGACCCGCACGATGCTGATGGAGGTGGCCGAGCGGCTGTTCGCGACGCGCGGAATCCAGGCCGTCACCCTTCGGGAGATCCAAGAGGCCGCCCAACAGTCGAATACCTCGGTCATCCGGTATCACTTCGGATCTCGCGACAACCTGATTCGCGCGTTGATCGCCTATCGGCAAAACCAATTGGGACCGGTCCGCAGGGAGTTGCTCGCCCAGATCCGCAGCGACGGCCGAGAGGGCGATCCGCGAGCGATCGTATGGCTGGTCGTTCGCCCGATGGCCGACAGCGTCAGGGCGGGAGAAATGTACGTCCCGTTCCTCGCCCGGCTCTCCGAGAATCCCCGTGCCAGGCGCGAGCTATGGCCGGAGAACGTGGTCGACGATTGGACGGAAGACAAACTCGAAGGACTCATCGAGGCCACGATGCAGGACCTTCCGGCCACAATCCGGCGCGGGCGCGTCTTCCAGCTCTACATCGGCGTGATCAACGTACTCGCCGAATCGGCTCGCTCGAAGCGCGAGTTGAGCGACGTTCAACTGCACAACTTCGTGGATGGATGGGTCGGAATGCTCACCGCTCCGGTGTCGTACGAGACGCGCCGGTGTATCGGCGAGAGTTCGGACGATCCGGGCCACACCTCCTGACCCGCAACGGCCGGCTCAATACGCTGACCGACACACTGCCAGCCCCTTGAGCGATCCGCGATCGTCACCCGCAGGCAATTATCCGATCCGCCTCCAGCCGGTCGATCGCCTCGTCGTCGAGGCCGATTTCTCGCATGATTGCGCGGGTGTGCTGGCCCAGGGTGCAACCGCCATCGGCTTTGGTGAGCGACCGCGAGAAGTGGTGCAATGGCGCCAGCCGACGGTGCTGGTCGAAGACCGGGCTGTGGGATTCCACCGAGTAGCCGGCCTCGAAGCAGTCGTCGCCCTGCAGGACGATCCCGGAACTGCGTTCGGCCACGGCGACACAGCCGACATCGCGGGCCGCTAGATCTTTTTCCCAGTCCGCCTTGTCCCTCGTCGCGAAGGCCGCCGCTAATTCCGCGGCCAGCGCCGCGTCGTTGGTCACGCGCAATGCGGGCGTCGCAAACCGCGGATCCGCACCGACAGCACAATAGAGTGACATGGCTTCGGTGAACACCGTCCATTCCATCGGCAGGGGCGCCGCCAGGAAGATCCAGCCATCGGCTGCGCGATACAGGCGATACAGCGCGTTCAGTCCGTAAAACTCCGGATCGGCATCGGGCATGTCACCTTTGCCGGCGTAGCTGAGATTGTGGGATATCAGCGCTTGCTGCACCGAGCCCAACATGGTCGTCGCCATGCCGGAGAGTTCGACGCCCCGGCTCTTCGCATAGATTCCGACCATCAGCGCAGAGGCGACCCCAAGGGCGGCGATGCCATCGCACTGCACCGCCAGAACGGTGCCGCCGGCGAAAAGCGCTGCCGCGGTGCGGTGAAGATCGTCGAGGTCCTTCGGCGCGTGCGCGGCGCCGTGGCTGTCAAGCAGCGACAGCCCCGATGCGGCTCCGATGGACGGGGCATACGCGGCCCGATGGGCAAACGGCCCGTCGAGTCCGTAGCCCGAAGTGCTCAACACGATCAAGTCCGGGTTGATCGATTTGAGCGTGTCTTCGTCGACCTTGGCGCGCTCGGCGGATTTGCCGCGAGAACAATTGAGCACCACATCGGCATTCTTGATCAGTGCGTAGACGAGGTCTCGCCCCTCGGCGGTGGTGATGTCGATGGCGCAGCTCTCCTTGCCCTGGAGGACTTTGGCGCCCCCGGCCTCCGGATAGGCGAGCATGCCTCGGATGTTGTCGCCGTCGAGGGGTTCGATCTTGATGACGCGGGCTCCCAGATCGGTCAGAATGGTGGCGCCATACGGCCCCGCGTACATCGACCCCATTTCGACGATCGTCACCCCACGCAGCGGAAGGCCGAAATCTCCGTCGTTTGCCGAATCCGGTAGCCCATGTTCGGACTCATGCCAGTCCAGTTCCTCGATGCGGTGTTCGCCCCGCAGGGGGGCGGCGCGGAGATCGGTCACGGGTTTCCCGTCGACGTGGATCAGCGTCGACGGCTGACGCACCGGTCCGAGTTTCGGATCCATCAGTTCGACCGCGCGTCCCTCGAAGACCGTCTGCGGATGTTCCAATGACGCTTCAGGCGTCCGGAACAGTTCGGCACTGAGATCGGGGTTTGCGTCGAGCGCGGCCTGCCAGTCGTCGAGTGTCCGGGCTTGCACGCGTTCGAGCATCATGTCCCACCATTCCGTGCGTAGCTCCGGGGTGGGCAGCATCGGGAAGTCCTGCCACTTCGGTTTCTTCAGTTCCTCGAGCAGGTCCAGCTCGGACATCCATGCGTGCATGAGCTTCGGTGAGACCTGGGCGAACTGCAGCCAGTGTGCATCTTTCGTCGGGGCTGCCAGGAGGGGGAAGACCAGATAGCCGACCGGGCGGGCATCCTGGTCGTATGGCTCGGCCGCCGGCTGAAAGGCATCCGGATAGCGATCCAGAATCATCTCGTGGAACCAATTCCAGGGATCCATCGCGCCCAGGCCGGTCACCAGATTCGACTCCACCACTTGGCCCCTGCCGGTGCAGTCGCGTTCGATCAGTGAGGCCAGGATTCCCTGCACCGCTGCGTGTGCCGCCCCCCAGGACGCATAGAGGGTGGTCACGTAGGCCGGACCAGGCCGCCGCGTCAGGCCCTGTTTCTCGTGCATCACGCCCACCTTGGCCATGACCAGGGCTTCCCAACCCTTGTAATCGCGCCATGGCCCGCGGGAGCCCCACCCGGTGATCGACGCGACGACCAGATGCGGGTGGCGCGCCGAGATGTCCGCTGCAACCAATCCGTACCGGCCGGCGATGGCTGGTCGAACAGTCATGACCGCAACGTCAGCCCGCTCCAGGAGGCGGTCGACCTCTTCGCGGTCGCCGGTGTCACGGAGATCCAGCGCCACGCTGCGCTTACCGCGAAGCAGACCGGGCCAGCCCGGCTGCTGACGCAGGGGATTGCCTGCCGCCGGCTCGACCATGACGACGTCGGCCCCGCAGTCAGCCAGGAACTGGGTGGCGTAGGCGCCGGCCAACGTCGTCGAGAAGTCGACCACTCGCATTCCTGCAAGCGGACCGCGTTGATTGCTGATCGTCATGCCCGAACCGGTTCCTCTCGACGCCACCGACGCACGCGGTGTGACCGACGCCACTCAGCGTGCCAGTCGGATAAATTAATGTCAAGGCATTACTTGTATCGGAAGCCCCGAAATGCGTTGGCGTGGAGGACCTCAGCTGTCCCGGTAGCGTGCCGCCCGGTGGTCGAAACTGTGTTGGCGAGAAGCCGCCACCTCAACCCCGTAATGCCAGCTGCGCAATGAGCGACTCTGCGTCTGCAACACTGCGCAGCAGGTCATTGAGATGGGTGCACGTCTGTATACCGACGAACTCGACACGGACCTTCGAGTGCAGTTCGGACAAGGTCATGCCGACACTTCGTTCCGCACTGGCAGCCGCCGACGAACACTCCTGCCATGGCAACACGCGGGTGCTGGCCCGACAGCCGACAATCGTCCGTGATTCTGCTTCGACGTCGGCGTTCAGAACGTACTCGTGGATTACCGTCTCCACTCCATCCGCGCGGACGTAGGAGTCGCGGAACATCGCGTCGATCGCCACCACACCCGGTGAAGCACCGGGCGACACATCGATCCGCCGTCGCCGACGCATGTTCTGGGCTGTAAGGGCAGGCATGCGATGCCACGCCACGGGATCGTCTTCCACCTCGAGGGCAGGGGCATCCGGACCGGTCACCACAGCCGGGTCGCCCGCCTCGAAGGACGTCATCAACACACCGCCGCTGATGAAGCCCGCGCACAAATCGGCTGTCGGGGCGTAATTCTCACGAGCCACGCGCGCCGCGCCGGACGCTGACAAGGCGTGTCCGGAGATCAGGGTCGCGACCGGCACGTCGTCGAGCAGTGTGTAGCGCAGGTCGCGAGCACGCCGCAGTTGAGGTGCGACGCGGTCGACCACCGAACGGAAGCCGCTCATGGCGGGTACCGGGACCATGCTCTCGATCTCCGGCACGGGCGGGAATACCTGCAAGTGCGAGATCGACCCCGCCGCCCGATCGACGGCTGCTCGGATACTCGCCGACCCCGTGACCTCTCCCGATCCGTCGGCTGCGGTGTAGTAGTCGCGGGCTTCGCCTCGAAGATGCAGCGGATCCGTTGTTCCCTCGGCGCGGGTCATGTCCAACGACGATGTCCGCCGCACGGATCCCGGTCTGCGCCGAGGTGCGCCGACGGTCGGATTGTGTACGCCATGCGAGGGGTGAAGGGCGAACTGAGGAGTTCCCAGGGGGACAGCAGCCATGTGTGCACTCCAATCTCACGCGGCGGAGCCTCTCGGCAGCCGGATGTCGATTGAACAGACAGTAACCGTGAGCGGACCTGAACAATCGAACTGCGGTGTCAAGCGGCTTTCGGCCGCTGATGATCTGCGCTGCTCACCGACCCTTGAGGACGTGCTTTGCGACGGTTCTCCGCTGAATCTCCGTCGGCCCCTCGCTGAGGCGGCCAACACGCAGGGTGTGCCACCCGTTCATCATGTGCGAGTCATTACTCAGCCCGATGCCGCCGAGAACCTGCATTGCTCGGTCATACACGCGGTACATGCCTTCGTTGATGAATACGTGGCTCGCGGCCACCTCGAAACGCGTATCAACGCCGCGGCTCACCTTGTCGGCGACATCGAGCGCCATCAGGCGCGCCGCATACAGCTCGACGGCGCTGTCGGCCAGCATGTTCTGGATGGTCTGATGCTCGGCAAGAGTCTTGCCGAACGTCTCACGGACCTTCGCGTATTCGACGGCCTTGTCGTGCGCCCAGCGCGCCACACCGATGTGCCTACCGAGTTTGGTGAGCTTGAGCTGACCGGACCCCTGCATGGCGACGGGAAATCCTTCGCCGACCGGTCCGATGCGATAGGTGTCGGGCACCCGAACATCGTCGAATGACAGGATCGCTTCCTCGCCACCCAATTCGTCGTACATTTTCACGATGCCGTCGAGTGAGTATCCCGCGGCATCGGTGGGAACGTAGAAGCACGTCAACCCGCCTCTGCGCGCGCCGAAGCGCTCTGGATCCGTGACGGCGAAGGTGATGAGGAAGTCGGCAGTGGGCGCCCACGACGCCCACTGCTTCGTTCCGTTCAACCGCCAGCCGTCCCCGTCTCGAACCGCCGTCGTGCGCATCATCCAGGCGTCCGAACCCGCGTCGGGTTCGGACATGGCGAACGAGCCCTGCAGCCTGCCCTCGGACAACCGGGGAAGCACCGCCTCTTTCAGTTCGTCGGATGCCTGGCTCCATAGCGCCGTCGGACCCGTGCTGGTGTGAGCCAGGACGTGGAAGGCCAGCCCCGTCTGGGGCGACCCGTACCGATGGCACAACGCCTCCCAGACAAGGAAATAGGTGAGCGCGCCGAGACCACCGCCACCAAGGTGCTCTGGACAGAACATGGTGTAGAAGCCGGCGTCCGCTGACGCCGCGCGCGCCTGCCGCCGGCCCTCCACCACCGCATCGGCGATGCGGCCGTCCTCACGCCAATACAACCTGGGATTCCACATGACCTCACCCAGCGAATTCTCCATGGGGATGATCTGCCGATCGATGAAGGCGAACAGGCCCTCGCTGATCTCGCGCGCTTCTGCGTAGGCATCCGCCGTATCGGAACTCGCGGCGATGTGGTCGATCGTGGTCATAGGTGCAGCGTTCCTCAGGTGTCGTTGGCGTGGGGTCAGGATGCGGCGACGGGTACCTCGACCCGGTACAACTTGGCTGCAGTCTCATAGAAGATCTTGCGGCACAACTCCTCCGGAAGCTCATCGAGTGTGTCGTTCACGACCTGGCGCGGCGTCCTGGCAATGGAGGCAGGGCCCGGTGACAGGCTGGTCGGATGCGGGAAGTCGGTCTCGAACATCAGGTTGTCGGGATAGAGGTCTGCCATCCGGCGAACTGTCTCCCTTTCGAACCAGTACGTCGTGTAGATCTGGCGGCGGTAATAGAACGACGGCAGCTCACGATCAGGGAGCTTCTTATGCGATCCGGAGTTCACCCAGAACCAGTCCGCGCTCTCGAGGAAGTAGGGAATCCAGCCGAATCCGCTCTCCACATTGACGAAGTTCAGGTTCGGATACTGGACGCAGATCCCGGAGAACAGGAGTTCTGCCATGTTCTCCGACAACCCGATCATGCTCAGGGCAACCTCTTTGGCGTAATCCGTGGGCCCCTGCTTGACCAGCTTGCGCCAGTCCTCCTCCGTCTGGGACTGGAAACCGGTGTGGAAGTTCACGCACATCCCGCGTTCTTCAGCCGCCTTGAGTAGCGGTTCCCAGTGCTTGTCGCTCAGAGGCGGCCAACCGAACTTGTACGGCTTGGCCAGCAGATTGATTCCGCGGTGGCCCTGGTCGTGGCACCGCTCGAGCTCTGCGACCGCCGCGTCGACGTCCCAGAAGGGAAGGGTGGTGAGCAGGATGAAGCGGTCGGGCGCGATCGATGCGAAGTCGACCAGGAAGTCGTTGTACGCCCGCACACAATCGAGGGTCAGTTCGGGATCCAGCTTCAGGAAGGCGTCAGCCGAGAACGAAATGAGGTTGGGGTAGATGACCTCCGCGATGATCCCCTCCTCGTCCATCCGCTTCACGCGCGCGGCATTGTTGAACGCCGCGGGATGTGCCTGCTCCATCGTCGGCGGATGTTTGGGCGGGTACTCGTGCCAGCCCGCCATCGCGTACCCCGAGATTCCTGAGACCTTTCGGCCGCCGACAACCCAGACCTCTTCGCCACGTCGCTCGTCGAACGCCGTGTGCGGAACGTCGTCACCCCACTTGGATGCCAGCCGCGACGTCCACAGATCCGGCGGTTCGCTCAAGTGGGTGTCGGTGTCGATAATGGGAAGGTGGGGCATCACTTTCTCCTGCCAGTCATTGCGTGAATCGTTCTCGTGAGGCCATGCGTAGCCGTTACCGAAGTCGATGTCGGCGACCGAGACGCATTACGTAGATTATTAAATCATATACCTGTTTAGCGTGTGGTAGGTACGCTCCGCGTTCGGCCAACCACATTGGCGGACAAGCGCTAGACCATCGCGCCGGGCTGTCATGCCTTGAATCATTTCGGCGCAAGGCGCATGTGCCCTGCACCGATAACGGTGTCCAGGAGGCCGGGGCCAAGTCCCGCCTGTTCAGCAGCCTCCACATATGCAGCCACGTCCTTGCGCAGAAACGGGCCGGCTGCAGCCGCAAAAGCAACGACGTCGCCGACGGCTGCAACACTGGTCGATGCGCGGCTCCCGCCGCTGCAGTACTGAAGCACCTCCAGCAGCATGGAGCCATCACCGCCCAGTCCGTCGACGGCGCGCATCGCCGCAGCCACCAGTTCCACATTCGCCGCGAAAAGCGCGTTGTTCACCAACTTCAATCTGAGCGCACTTCCAAGATCTCCGGTGCGCACGACGGGATCGGCATAGCTGGCCAACAGCGGCACGACCTCATCAACCAGGTCGGTCGGACCTCCAATGAGCACCGCGAGCCGGCCTTCGGCGATGTCCTGGGCGGTACCGCTCACTGGTGCGTCGATGACGCCCAGCCCTTCCGCGGCGAGCCGTTTCAATGTCGACACCGCTCCGGTGGTGTGCGAGACCAGAATGGCCCTCGGCCGGGCGTTGGCGACAAGTCCCGCAGGCCCTGCAGCGAGCTGGTGCAGCTGGGCGTCGGAGAACAGACACGAGACCACGATATCGCTTGACGATGCCAGACGCTCGACCGAATCGGTTACGTCGGCACCTTTGCGGCACAGTCGTTCTCGTAGCTCCGGACGGCGGGCGCACACAAGCACGTTGTGACCCGCGTCGAGCAACCGATGCACCATCGGTTCACCCAGCTGACCAGCTCCGACGAATCCCAAGCTCGCCATCAGGCGCCACCCGCGGCCGGGACCTGCCGGGTGACGCAGCGCTTCGACGCCAGCGTGATTGCGCCGAACTTATCGCATCTCGCCCCCTTAAGGTTCATATGTTTTACTATATATGCGGCCAGTTGTTAACCATTCGATTTCCGGGCAGTAGGGCCGGAACACACAGCGTCAAGAGCTGCCGCGCCCCGGGCGCCGTTTCCATTCCCTACGGTGTGGCACGGCGAGGCAATCCACTTCACTACGAGGGCAACGTGACACACGATTTCTGGTACGAGCCTCTGACTCCTCTCGGCTTCCTGGATCGGGCGGCCGCCGTGCATCGCGACGGCGTCGCAGTCATCGACGGACCAGTTCAGCTGACATACGGTCAGCTGCTACAGCGGTGTCAGCGCCTGGCGGGCGCCCTCAGGGAGGATTCGGCCGTCGGGCCGGTCGCGGTGCTGGCACCGAACACACACGTGATGTTGGAGGCCCACTACGGAGTCCCCGGCTCCGGTTCTGCCCTCTTGACACTGAACATCCGGTTGAGCGAGCAGGAACTCGCCTGGATCGTCGACCACGCAGAGGCCTCGACGCTGATCTACGACAGCGAGTGGGCGGAGAAGGCGCGCGCAATTGCGGCTCTGTCGAATCGACCTCTTGCACTCGTGTGTGCGGGAGGACCCGACGATGAGTACGAGTCCATGCTTTCCTCGGCCGATGAGTTCTTCGAACCGGTCGCCGACGAGAACGGCGTGATCTCGCTCAACTACACGAGCGGAACGACGGGTAAGCCAAAAGGAGTGCTCTACCGCCACCGCGGCGCATACCTGCAGTCCCTGGCGATGGTCGCGCACACCGGTCTCAATGCGGATTCGGCTATGCTCTGGACCCTGCCGATGTTTCATTGCAACGGTTGGTGTTTCACGTGGGCGGTCACCGCGGCGACGGGAACGCATGTGTGCCTGCGATCGGTCGTTGCTGAGGATATCTGGCGTCTGATCGACGAAGCGGACATCACGCATCTGAATGGGGCGCCCACGGTCCTGGCCATGATGGCCTACGCAAAGGAAGCTCGCCCACTGAGCGCAGGTCGCAAGCTGCTGGTGGGGACCGGAGGTGCACCGCCAACCCCGGCGATCCTGCGCCGGATGTCAGATCTGGGAATCGACATATTGCACCTCTACGGCCTCACCGAAACCTACGGTCCCGTCGTCTTCTCCGAATGGCGGAACAAGTGGAGCCATTTGGATGTGGGACAGACCGCAGCTCTGCGAGCCCGGCAAGGCATCGCCAACGTGGTCTCTCGGCCTGTGCGAATCGTGGATTCCACAGGCGCCGATGTTCCTGCCGACGGCGCGACGATGGGGGAGGTGGCGGTCCGCGGCAACAACGTGATGGGGGGATACCTCAAGGATCCTGCCGCCACCGCCGAGGCCGCGCCCGACGGCTGGTTTCGCACCGGTGACCTCGGCGTAATGCATCCCGACGGTTACCTCGAACTACGGGACCGTAGCAAGGACGTCATCATCTCGGGCGGCGAGAACATCTCGTCGATCGAGATCGAGAACGTCATCGCATCGCATCCGTCCGTGCTCGAGGTCGCCGTCATCGCCGTACCGGACGACAAGTGGGGCGAGGTTCCCGGCGCCTACGTCACACTCCACGACGGTGCTCTCGCCAGTGCGTCTGACATCGTCACGCACGTCAGACAGAGTCTCGCCGGTTTCAAGGTCCCCAAGCGGGTCACCTTCGGGCCACTGCCCAAGACCGCCACGGGCAAGGTGAAGAAGTACGCGCTTCGAAGCGGATGCGAGGAAGGACGGCTGGCGGATCACACCTCCGCAGCCGGCAGCAATAGCGCTAGCTGACACGCACCGGAGAATTCGCTTCACCGCCAACTTGGTTGATGACAAAGGACATAAGGGTTATTCCGCAGATGACAAACGCATTCAGCACCCATGTTCTCCGCGACGCATATGGACGCCATCCCGCAGGCGTCGTCTTCGTCGGCGCGTTCGTGGACGGCGAACCGTGTGGGTTGACCGCCAGCAGCTTCGTGCCGGTGTCGCTCGAGCCCGCACTCGTGTCGTTCTGCGTGCAGAAAACCTCAAAGACCTGGCCGAAACTCGCGTCGTCGCGATCTCTGGGCATCAGCGTGTTGAGCGAGGGCCACAAGAATGCCATCCGTACGCTGTCGGCAAAGTCAGGGAACCGCTTCGCGGACGTGACCGTCACGACGTCCGATCAGGGTGCGGTCTTCGTAAACAGCTGCGGTCTGTGGCTTGAGGGAGAGATCGACCAAATCGTCGATGCAGGCGACCACGTCATCGTCGTCGTTCGCTTGACCTCCGTCACGGTTCACGACGAGGAGGCTTCGCCGGTGATCTTCTACCGCAGCGCTTGCAGAGTACTCGCCGCGGACATCGATTCCGCCGGCTGACGGTAACGCCTTACGGTCGCCGAAAGCTCACGTTCCAGTCCACTGCGGGGCACGCTTCTCTGCGAAAGCGAGCGCCCCCTCGCGCGCATCGTTTCCAGTCACCACAGGCATCAGAATCTCCGACTGCGCGCGCCATACGTCGACAGCGTCCCATCCGGGAGCCTCGACGATGATCCGCTTGGTCGCCGCGACGGCTAGCGGCCCGTTGGCAGCGATCTTCTCGGCAAGGCCGATGGCGCCATCCAACGCACCTGACGGTTCCGTCAACAGGTTGACCAACCCCAGTTCGCTTGCGCGCTGTGCGGACAGGATCTCACCGGTAAGAGCAAGTTCCATGGCGACCGCGTACGGAATCCGCTGCGGCATCCGCAACAAGCCGCCTCCACCTGCTACCAGTCCGCGTTTGACCTCGGGAAGACCGAACGCCGCTTCGCGCGACGCGACGATAAGGTCCGTGGCCAATGCCAGTTCGGTTCCGCCGGCCAGGGCATAACCTTCGACCGCTGCAATCAGCGGCTTGGCAGGGGGACGTTCGGTGAAACCCAGGCCACGACCCTCCACCGCGATTTCCTCACCCCGCGTGAAAGCTTTCAGGTCCATACCGGCACTGAAGGACCCCCCGGTACCGGTCAGAATGCCCACCGAGAGATTCGAGTCGTCATCAAGGCGACTCATCGCGTCGGCCAGACCTCTGCTCACTGCGCCGTTGATGGCATTCTTGGCTTCGGGCCGGTTGATGGTGATGATCAGAATGCGGCCGCGCTGTTCGACGAGCACAGGCTCGTGAGGCCCGTCTGATGTGGTCACGCAGTATTCCTCGCTATCCTTCGATGGTTTGCGCTGGCTGGCCGGCGCACCCTGAAACCCTTTGCGGCGAATCAGATCCCGACGCACCCAAGAAGCTGTTCGAACCTCAGCTGTCACACAGTTTGCACCGAGGGGCGCGACACCCGTGGGAAGTTGAGCATGCGCCGGGCGTTGTCTTCGACGATCATGGCGCACTCGTCGTCGGGGACATCGGCAAGTACCTCCGCGGCGCGCTTGCGCGAATTCGGCCAGTTCGAATCGGAGTGCGGGAAGTCGATCTCCAACGTGATTCGATCAACACCCACGCTGTGCCGGTTGCGCAGGCCGTGCTCATCGTCGATGAAGCAGCCCCAGAAGTGCCTCTTGAACAGGTCCGACGGACGAGCATCGAAATCGATTGACTGATAGTAGCGGTGCCGCTCCCACACATAGTCGGACCGCTCCAGGATGTAGGGCAACCAGCCGATTCCGCCTTCGGCGAGGGAGAACTGTAGATTCGGGAACCTCTGCAACTTGCCGGAGAACAGCAGGTCGACCGTGGTCCACATCAGGTTGGTCGCGAACAGGGTGATAGCCACCGCGAAGGGAGCACCCACCGCGCCGCTGAGCGCCGCCCCGTTACGCGAGTCCATCGAGGAGAACGAGAACCCCGGAACGAACGAGCCCGACCCGAAGTGCAGCGACACAGGCATGCCGGCGTCGGAGCACACGTCCCACAGCGGATCCCAGTGATCTGAGTGAAATGACGGCAGGCCGAGTGGCACCGGGCTGTCCGGGAACGTGACGGTCCGGGCGCCTTTGGCCGCGACACGCTTGGCCTCGGCGACGGAAGCTTCGATGTCCCACACCGGAAGCAGTGCCAGCGGGATGTACCGTTCGGGCGCCGAGGCACACCACTCGTCGATGTGGAAGTCGTTCCACGCCTTCACACATTCGACGGCGAGGTCCTTGTCCTTCGCCTTCACGAAGGTACTGGCGGCGAATCCGGGGAACGACGGGAAGCAGAGCGCGGCCTGAACCCCGTCGAGGTCCATGTCGGCAATACGTGCGACCGGGTCGTAGCAGCCGGGGATCATGTCTTCGTACCGAACCGGATCCAGGCCCCACTCCTGCGGCGGTCGCCCGGCCACGGCGTTGAGGCCGATGGTCGGGAAGATCTCGCCATCGAAGGACCACAGGTGCTTATCGTCGATCTCGACGATACGTGGGCCAGCCTCGCGGTACTTCTGCGGCAGCCTGTCCTGCCAGACCCGGGGATGTTCGATGAGGTGATCATCAACGGAGACGATCTGATGTTCGTCACGCAGTGGCATAACGCTCCTCGAGTGTCGGTCGAACCAGGACGCACCAGTCGGCATGCCGAACGGGCCGCACGGCCGCCCGGGACATCTGGGCCCCTCTGTGCACTGACGGCGGAGCCCGAGGCGTCGACTCCCACTATAACCCGTTATATAGTTAGATCCATACAATTTGGTGGCAAGCGCGCCAAATACCTCGACGGACGGGAGTGCGAAATGGACTCGGGCGAGTCACTCGGAGCAGAGCGCGAGCCGCTGGACGAAGACGATCACGACCTGCTGACCTTCGGCGAAGTGGGTGAGCGACTCCGCATTGAGATCGCCAACGCGAAAACCCAACTCGACGACGCTCGCACCAGCGGCGACGGCGACGCCATCGACAAGGCGTCGGTGCGCCTGGAGGCATTACTCGACGCCGCATCCAGGAACAGCGCGGGTACACTGAACGACGCGAACTTTGAGAAGTTCTTCGGATATCCCGGGACCGCCAAACGCAGCACCGACGACCGTCCCAGCGAGGCGTGAACCACCCGCAGAACGGGAGCGCCGGACGCGTCAGGGATACGCGATGGTCTTCGTCTCCAGGTACTGCTCGAAACCCTCGTGCCCATTCTGGCGCCCGATACCACTCATCTTGTATCCGCCAAACGGAGCGTCAGCCCCGTAGAAGACCGCACCGTTGACATTCATCGTGCCTGTGCGGACCCGGCGAGCGACCGCCAGGGCACGGTCAGCGCTACCCAGAACCGCACCAGCCAACCCGTAGCTCGATGCGTTCGCCAGCGTGACTGCTCCGTCGTCACCGCCCTCGTACGCCGTGATGGTCAGAACCGGTCCGAAAATCTCCTCGTTGAACAGGCGGTGACCGGGATCCACGTCGGCGAACACCGTGGGTTCCACGTAATATCCGCGGTTCAGATCCTTCGGGACCCCACCGCCGACGGTCAGACGTCCCCCCTGGGCGCTGCCGATCTTGATGTAGTTGAGTACCCGCTCCCGTTGACGTTCTGAAATCACGGGTCCGCACAGAGTAGCGGGATCGGTCGGATCACCGACGGGCACAGCCAAACACATCTGCGTGATCGCCTCGACCGCCGCATCGTAGAGGCTGGCAGGTACGAGCACGCGCGGCGTGAGACCACACCCCTGCCCCGCGTGGATGAAGGCACCGATACACCCGGGCAGCGCGGTTTCGAGGTCGGCGTCGTCGAGCAGGATGTAGGCCGACTTTCCGCCGAGTTCGAGCAGCGTTCGCTTCATAGTGGCTGCCGACAGGCTCTGGATGTGCTGGCCAACCGCGGTGGAACCCGTGAACGAGACCATATCGACCCGCGGGTCCGTGACCAGTGTCTGTGCGAGTTCGTTGCTCGACGTCGGCACGATGTTCACCACGCCCGACGGAATGTCCGTCTTCTCGGCGATGACGCGGCCGAGTCGCAGCGCATTCCACGGCGTCTCCATCGCCGGTTTGAGCACGACGGTGTTGCCGGTGGCGAGAGCCTGCCCGATCTTGTTGAGGGCAATCTCGAACGGGAAGTTCCATGCCGAGATGGCACCCACCACGCCGAGTGGCTCCTTGAGCACCCGGCGCCGATACGGCGAGCCCAATAGAGCTGCGTCGGGAAGCTCTCTTTCCCAGGGGAATACATTGATGTAATGCGCAGGCCAGCGGATCGCGTCCGCCATCGGCCAGTCGAGTTGAGGACCGAACGTCGACGATAGTGGGCATCCGGTTTCCGCTATCAGTTCCGACCGAAGCTGCTCCAGCTCCTCGAGCAACGCGTTGTGCAACTGCAGCAGGCAATGCTCGCGGAAGCCGTGGTTGTTCGCCCATCCGGTGTTGTCGAAGGCGTGCCGTGCTGCCGCGATCGCCGCCTCCATATCCTCCGGGCCTGCGTCGGCGGCGACACCCAGGATCTCCTCGGTCGCCGGATTGATGTTATTTGCGGTTCGGCCGCGGACGGCCCCCCGAAGCTCGCCGTTGATGTACAGCCGCGTCTCCGGACTGAATACTTCGGTGTCGTTCATCGTCGGCTGAACCGTCACCATCTTTGCTCCTGTCGCATGCTGACACCCTGTGCTATCCATAACATATAACTGTTTAGTTGGTTCACGTGTCAAAGTCGTGACACTGCGTGAAGGAGCAGACCCAGACCGTGGATACAGCCGCGCGAAGCGAGTACGCATCCGAAGCCGCGACGTTCCGGCACGGATTCCGGCGCTATCTGCGGGATCTCGGCGACGCAGATCAGTGGCGCTCGGCGCGCTTTGGCAACGCGGAGTCGGTGTTCGAGCACGACGCCGACCGGATGTACCGGCTCTACGCCGACGGTTGGAGCCGGTTCGGCTGGCCCGAGTGGGCCGGCGGGTTCGGCGGCACCCAGGAGCACCGCATGGCGTACTTCGACGAATTGACGCGTGCCCGGCTGCCTCAACCATTGCAGCATCAATCTCTCGAGCGGTTCCTCCCCACTCTGATCGAGCACGCACCCGACCTCGCGGCGGTGTACCTGCCCCAGTACCTGCGCGGCACTGAATGGTGGTCTACGAACGCAGCCGACTGGCCGGCATGTGGTGATCCGACGACGCTCGCGATCTCTGCGCTAGCCGCCGGTCGCGACAATGTGATCCTGCGCGGCCCACAGACGTGGAGCTACATCGGCCCCAACCCGACCCAGCTCATGCTCCTGGCCAAGACTGAGCACGGCGCTGCATCGATGTTCCTGGTGAGCGCCGCCGCGCCTGGCTCCGCGATTCGCAGAGTTCCGGCGGCGGGCGGCCGCCCCGACATCGTCGAAGTCACCGTCAATCACCTTCGGGTCGCCGGATCGCGCGTCATCGGCGACGTCGGTGCTGGACTATCTGTGATGCAACGTATTTCGTTAGCCCCGCGCGGCCTTGGGTGCTACGCGGATCTCAGCAAGCTTCTCTTCGACCTCGGCCTGCTACGAGAGGCTATGGCAACGCATGGATCCAGCCAAGGGCAGCGGCAACGCTTCGCACAGGTGTACGTCGACGTAGTTTCTGCCCAGGCACTCGCCAGTGAGACGATCCGAGCCGAGGCTCCGCAGCTACCCGGCGGTGCAGATGTCGAAACGATACTGCTTCGGCAGGTGCGCCAGCGGGTCAGCGATCTGATCCTCGACGTGGGACGGTCCCACATCATCAGAGGTACGAACGCGGGCGGTGAGTCACTCGGCTCCGCCCGGGCGGACTGGTGGTACTCACGCGCGGCCGACGCTGCTCATCCGGCACGCCGTCAACCTCACGTGGGTCTCGACGGTCATTCGTCCAGGAAGGTTCAGCAGCCGTGAGTGACATCAAGTGGGACCTCGTCGAAGAACGCGTGCACCGCCTCTTCGAAGAACTGGCGCACTCGCAAGAACCTGCGGACAGCGGTGGGGCTATCACCCCAGTTGAGTTTGCATCGGTCGACGCGCTGCTAGCCGATGTCGGATGGCCCGCCATCGAAGCCGATTTCCCGACCGAAGCGTGCGAACTGCTGTTCCGGGCGCAGGGCCGCACGCTTGCACAGACCGACTGCTTGAGCCGAGCGATGTTGGCCGAACTATCGTGGCTACCCGACGACGTCAACGGCATCGTGCTGCCAGATGTTAGATGGGGTGAGACTCCCAGAGCAGCTCAAGAGGTTTCTGGAATCATTATCGGCCCCTTTCGCGGACGTGTCGCCGTTCCGGTGTCGGGTCCGATGGGCACGGTGTCAGTAGGGGTCGTCGAGGCATCGCGACTCGAAGGCCAACGCCTGGACACCTTCGACTCGTCCGTCTCGTGGACCTCGGTAAGCGGACCACTCGACTTCCCTCTCGTCGAGGCGTCGACGGAGTGGTACCGGGCAGTTTCGGCGGCTCAACGCGGACTGTCCACAGAACTCGTCGCCCTCGCCGATTCGGTGTTGATGGTCTTCGTCGATGGCGGCGGGGACCACACCTCCACCCGCGAGCTCCCGAGCTTCGTTGACGTCACATGCCATCAAGTCGCCCAAGCAACAGCGGTCCTCGAAGGAGCCCGCGCACTGCTCGCCGAATCATGGCGCTACGGCGGTCGGCTATCTGCTCTCGCCGCAAAGTGCGCCGCCGGCCGTGCTCACCGTGCCGTGAGCGAGTTGGCGCTGCAGTCGTTGGGGCTGCAGAGCTGGACGCGAGAACCCCTGATCGCCAGGTACGTGGCTCGCGGGATGCAACTCGACGCTCTCTGCGGATCTCACGAACACCTCGAGGCCGTTCTGGGAGAGCGGCTTTTTGAGATTTGCACTGCCGGGCAGCCGCTTCCGTCCGTGCTGACATTGGCGCCCTGAAACGACGTCCTCGGTCACGGTCAACCCGCGCGGCGCGCCACCGCACCACGCGGCCGCGCCACTGCCGGCCCGACCAGCATCAACTGCGGGCTTGGCACCGCTCAATGAGTTTCTCCGCCAGCAATTGTGGGTGGCTGATCATCACGTCGTGGCACGCATCGACCTCGATCAGGGTCTGGACTCCGCCCAGCGCAGAGATGCTGTTGCGCTGAGACCGAGTCGACAGCGCACGGTCACGAGTGGTCATGATCCATGTGCGCGGGACCTCGGGGGGCAGACTGCTGCGATCGACTCGCTCGGCCACTATCGCAATCGCTTCGGTGTAGAGGCGTGACAGTGTGAACTCGCGCTGCTCGGGTGTCATGCCATTACAGAAGGCATAACGCGCCATGGATTTCGGCAATGCCGTCGTCCTGGTTGTCTTGGCCTTGCGGCGGGCAAACCAGCCCAGCGGTCCGCCGAGCGTATCGACGATGGCGGTGCCCTGCGGGGGAACAAATGCACACGCGAAGATCATTTCGCGAACCCGAGACGAACCCAATTTGGCGACGACCCCCGGTATCGTTACCCCAGCCATCGAATGACCGACGATCACGATATCGCCCAGTCGGTGCCGATCGATATCGGCAACAACCGAATCGACCCAATCGGCGATCGTGGCCTCTCCGAGATCGCCCCGCTTGCCCCGGCGACCGGGCAGGTCCACCGAAAGTACCCGCAGGTGCGGGGCTTGCGTGCGCAACTCGGCGACAGTGGGGTCCCAGCAATCTGCTGCGTGCGCACCACCGTGCACGAGGACCAAATCAGGCAGTGACATGTCCGTGACACTCTCGACGATCGGCTACATCCGGTGACATATATAACTGTTATACGGCATAAGTTACCCGACTCACCACAGCGGGTAGGGGGCCCTGACCACTCCATTGCCACGGATGGGCTGACCTCAGCGAGTGAGCCGAAGCCGACAGTTCTGGCACAGCGATGTCGCGGCCGAGTCCGCAGAGCTTGCCTGCGTCGCCCGTCGAATCCATCGGAGTATCGCTGTCGTGGCGACGTCGTGGTCCTGCAGACGGTGTAGCCGGAGAAGCTGCGCAGCGACATGGCCCCGTGCTTCTCGCTGATCTCGGTTAAGGTGTTCGACAGTTAGATCTTTTATTGATGCTTTCCCGGGGAGGTCGTTGTGGAGGTCACCAGTCTTCGAGAGCCGAAGATGGCCGATCGGGTAGCCACAGTGCTCCGCCGGATGTTCATCCGCGGGGAGATTGCCGAAGGCGCGATGCTACCTCCGGAATCGGAGTTGATGGAGCGCTTCGGGGTATCCCGTCCCACTTTGCGTGAGGCGTTCCGAGTCCTCGAGTCGGAGTCGCTGATCCAGGTTGAGCGCGGCGTCCGCGGTGGAGCTCGCGTCACACGCCCGCGCCGGGAGACCCTTGCTCGTTATGCCGGCCTCATTCTCGAGTACGAGGGCGTCACGCTGCGCGATGTCTTCGACGCTCGCGTTCTCTTGGAGACCCCTATGGTCGTCCAATTGGCCACCGATCGGGATCCGAAGATCATCGCCGAACTCGAACAGATCGTCGAGCGCGAAGCGGAACTCGCTGGGGCCGGCGAGTCTCCGCACGAATTGATCGACTTTCATACCGCCATCGCCCGACTGTCGGGCAACAAGACGCTGCAAATAGTGTCCGACATGCTTCGCCACATCATCGAGAAGGCCCACCGGTCGCTGCCATCGATCGAAGGCCCCCGCGCCCAACAGGCGGTGCGCCGCTCCACCAAGACGCACCGGATGCTCCTCGACTACATCAAGGCAGGCGATGCAACAGCTGCCGGCGAGCTCTGGGAGCGTCACCTCAAGAAGGTCGAAGAATTCGTCCTTTCCCGCTCCGACTTGTCGACCGTGGTCGATCTTCTCGAGTAGACCCCCGCGCTCGGCCCTTGTGCAAGGCGCTCGCTGATTCGGTCGCTGCGCGCAACGCGTGCAGTTTTGGCATTGGCGCTGTCCGGCTATACCCTTAAATAGTTAACGGATACCCTCCGCGTGTCGTCAGCGTGCCGCGTCCCGTCGCGATGTGATGCGCTAGCGGTCCGCTGGTTACCAACGCGAGGACAGAGCCTGATGACTCCCTGCGACCTGAACGCTCAGGATGCTGAGCTCGCGGAGCTACGCGCTTCAGTGCGGTGCTTTCTCACAGACGACCGAGAACAACATGGATGGGTTCCCGCCGTCGATGCCTGGCTTGCCGGATGGGATGAGGAGTTTTCGCAGCGGCTCGGTGCCGCTGGGTTCACCGGCGTGACGATCCCGCAGCAGTACGGCGGACGTGGTCTGTCGCATCTGCATCGCTACGTGGTCACCGAAGAACTCCTCGCCGCAGGCGCTCCCGTCGCAGCACATTGGATTGCCGACCGGCAAGTCGCACCGGCGCTGATCACCTACGGCACCGAGGACCAACGCGCTCGGCTGCTTCCGCGAATCGCGGCCGGGTCCTTCTACTCGGCGATCGGCATGAGCGAGCACGGTGCCGGCTCGGACCTGGCTGCCGTGAAGACCAAGGCGACACGGACCGACGGCGGTTGGCTGCTCTCCGGGACCAAGGTGTGGACCAGCGGCGCCCACCATGCACACCAGGTAGTGGTCCTGGCCCGTACTGAACCCGCCGACCCGAAACGTCGTCACGCCGGATTCAGCCAATTCCTCGTGTCCTGCGATCGCCCCGGCGTACTCATCGAACCCATCATCTTGATGTCCGGGGCCCACCACTTCAACGAAGTCACGTTCGATCAGGTCTTTGTCGCCGATGCAGACGTGCTGGGCGACATCGGCAACGGCTGGCACCAGGTGACGGCTGAGTTGTCCTTCGAGCGGAGCGGTCCAGAACGGATACTGTCCACCGCGCCGCTGTTGCTGGCAGTCGTTCGCGCGCTACAGAACGGCGGAGTATCGGATGACCGCACGTTGTCAGACGTCGGCGATCTACTCGCGCATCTGATATCGCTTCGCCAGCTGTCGTTCTCGGTGGCACGCACTTTGAACGACGGCCGCGACGCGAGCAATCGAGCCGCTCTCGTCAAGGATCTCGGCACGCAATTCGAAGCCGAATCCGTCCGGGTGGCTGCCCAATTGCTCGAAGGGCAGTGCACTCCACCAGATATCGACACCATGCTCCGAACCGCCTGGCTGCACAAGCCGATGTTCACCCTTCGCGGCGGGACGAACGAAGTACTGCGCGGGCTGGTGGCTCGCGGGATGGGATTGCGATGAGTGCCACGACTGCTGGGGTATTCGATTCCGAAACCGCGACGGACGAGCATGCCGATCTGCGCGAACTCGTAGACGGGATCGCCGGCAAGTTCTACAGCGCCGCGATGGGCAATCATGGCATCCCGGAGCCATTCGACACCCAGCTTTGGGCCGCGCTCGAGGAGACCGGGCTTTCACGCCTGGCGTCCTCGTCCGACCTCGGCGCGGGGCCCACCGAGGCGGCCATCGTGCTGTACGGCTTGGCTCGCCACGCGGCAGCGGTGCCGATCGCCGAGGCCGATCTGTTGGGTGGCTGGCTTGCTACCCGTGCGGGCATCGAACTGCCCGAGGGGGTAGCTACCGTCGCCATCGCGGATGCCACGACGGGCGAGGCGTCCGTCGGCAGAGTCACTGCTGTGCCTTGGGCTCGGGATTGCAAGCACATTGTCCTCGCGGCCCCTGGGAGCCACGGAACACGGGTCGGTGTCGTCGACGTAATCGTCGACAAACTGGTTCTGGATCACAACCTCGCCGGCGAACCCCGCGACGGGATTGAAACCGGCCTTCTGACTAGTCAATTGACCACCGTTGACAGCGCTATCGGACGGGAGTTGCTGACGCGTGGCGCCTGGGCACGCTGCATTCAGGTGCTAGGAGCACTGGACGCCGCGGCGACACTGACCGTGACGCACACCCGAGAGCGTGTGCAGTTCGGTCGTCCGTTGAGCGCACTCCAAGCAGTGCAGCATTCCCTCGCTGCCATGGCGGGTGACATCGAGCGCGCACGGTCTGCCGTGGATGCGGCCATCAGTGCGGCCACGGCATACGGCTTCGGTGACGACCGCACGGAACTGGCTGTCGCGGTGGCCAAGATCGTGCTGGGTCAGGTCGTGGGGCCGGTGACCACCGCTGCCCACCAACTTCACGGCGCAATCGGAGTGACCCGCGAGCACCCCCTGTGGCTCTTCACGCTTCGGGCCCAGAGCTGGGTCGGCGATTATGGAACTGCTCGGCTCTTCGCGCATCAATTGGGCCGGCTCACTCTCGCGTGTGACAACCCGTGGGGTCTGGTCACGGGCGAGGTCACTGCCAACCGCGGACAGCAGGCGTAGTAAAACTGACAACCCTTTGTTCATATCGCGATATGCTGCACGATTGACCCACCGTGACTGAGGAGCAGAAGTGAGCAGTTTCCAGCGCACTATCCGAGTCATTCTTGTGTCCGGTTCGCTGACAGCGATGGCGCTTTCCTCGGCAGCTCCGGCGCCGGCCGACAATAGGCGGCTCAACGAAAGCGTCTTTGGCAATATTTACACTGCTCAGAAAATGAACGGGTGTCCTGTGCCTCCTCAGCGAGATGGCCGGCTGGACGAAGCGGCGCGCAGACATGCGCTCGACCTACTCCATCATCGGGAACTCAACGGCGGCATCGGATCCGACGGTTCAACGGTGTCGGATCGAGCAGCCGCGGCGGGCTTCACCGGCACCGTCGCGGAGACGATTGCCATCAATCCAGCGCTCGCGATCAGCGGTATAGAGATCCTGGACCGATGGTGGCCGGATCCGGTTTCACGCGGCACGATGCAGGATTGCGCCAACATATCGATCGGCGTGTGGTCGGAAAACGCGCTCGACCGTTCAGTCGTTGTGGCGGTATACGGGCAGCCCTCGCTGTGACACCGCAGCGCAACCGATAGAACCAATCGAAGGCCGCGGAAGGCACCGCCGACGATTGCGGTCTAGCCGTCCGCCCGGGCCTCTGCATCGAGGCCAAACATCAAGGAATGATCCTGCATTGCCCCGCAAATTCTGACCGGACACCTCAAGGATTTGCCACCGCACACTCGCACCGGTCGCCGGTCGACACCATGACCAGACCGTCAAGTCGCCGCCGGAACCCACGCTGCGATTCGATCCCACAGCTGTTGGCGGTGGCTGGCGAAGTTCTGGCAGTGTCCCGACTTTGAGACCAGGAGCAGCGTCACATCGGCAGAGCCGGTGTAGTTGGCGGGCTCACAGTAGGGATTGGGCGAAACGTCAATCGCCGCGCCGAATGCCAAGAGTACCGGCACGTCCACTTGCGGCGCGTGGCGCTCGACGAATCCAGGCGTGGCGACCTCAGCGCCTGCGCGCAGCGGCAACCGACTCTGTGCGGCGGTGTCGGCGTCGATCACCTGCCGCGGTACCTCTCCGGCATAGAACAGATCCTCAAGATACGAGCGCGGCGCTATATGGTGACTGTCCTGTGGACTGGCACCTGAGAGCTGGCATACCGCCGCAATCGACTGCTGGACCCGGTTTTCGAGGTCATCGGCATCGGCCGATTCTTCAAATACGTTGGTGATTTGCACCCCGTACCCGAGCAGCGCCACCGCGTCGTACACGCCCGTGTTGGCCTGCACCATCGTGGTCAGGCATGCGCCCATCGAGTGACCCACACCGATCAAAGGGACCGCCAGCGGCGGAACGTTCCCGATGAGGTCTCCGTTGCGCAGGCCTTCACGGACCTGCCGGGCCACCTCGGCATCGCCGCTGGCCAGCAAACTCAGTCCTAGCTGACCGGAGGCGGTCGGGTCAGCGCTCTCGCCAACACCGAGGTGGTCTACGGCGATAACGATAAAGCCAGCAGCGGCCAGGTGCTCAGCAAAACTGTAACCTGGATGTCCGTCAATCTGCATGTGCCAATAGCGTTTGTCATAGAGCCCGCCGGGCAGACACAGCAAGGTGCCCACCGCGTCGGCGGGTCGCGGAGGAAGAAACGCCCATCCAGCCTGCGTCAGATGCTCACCGGTACCGACACCGGCCGTCACGTCGAACGTCAACGGAATTGGCATGCCGAGTATCTTGGGGTCCGCGGCCAGCGGTGTCCAGTGCGTTTCGCGCACCGCGGTGTTGCCCAAATCGCAACGGGTACCGCTATCGAGTGTCACACTGGCGCAGTGGAACTGCACCACCTGCGCTGCTTTATAACGGTTGCCGACGAGCTGCACTTCGGTCGGGCCGCGCAGCGGCTGCACCTAAGCACCGCACCGGTCAGCCGGGCGGTGCGAGCGCTGGAGAGCGAGCTCGGGGTGGCCTTGTTCATCCGCGGCCACCGCGACGTCCGCCTCACCGCCGCGGGATCGGCGCTTCGTGAACGAGCCGCTGAAACCTTGCGCCACGCTGCCTCGCTGAGCGACTACGCGCGGTCGTTCTGGACTCCTCCGCATTCTATTACCGTTGGTGCATCGCATCTTTCGCCACCGTCCGTACTGGACCGCACGGTCGCTGCTCTGCGCAACCTGACCACGTCGAGGGTCGACATCGAGCTCGTCGAACCCGCCCAGCTGCCCGGCCGGCTCGCGACCGGCACACTGGACTTCGCGTTGTTGAACCAGACGTCTGACTGTGTCGGGCTGCCGCACCAGCCGGTCGCCGTTTTCGACTATGTGCTCGCCATGCGTTGCGACGACCCGCTGACCGCATGTGACCTCATCGAATGGGCCGACATCACCGGCAGGGAAGTGACACTGCCACCCGACACGCCGTTCCCCTCAGTGCTCAACGACCTGCGTGACTTCATGGTCTGCCACGGAGCGACCCGATTCGATCGGATCGACAGCCTCGACGTGGCTGCAATAGCCAGCCGAATCCGCACCCACCACAGCGTGATTCCGTCACTGCGCCCGGAAGCCGGGGGACCATGGCGGGTATTCGACGACCCGGTTTTCGCAGTCCGGCAGTTCCGCCAACCGCCGCCAGCCTACGTCCTTTCATTGGCGTGGAGCCCCGGCGCCGCGCGGAGAACGGACATCGACCCGAGGGACGTTCTCGCCTCGGTCGCCGAATCGGCGACCGCATCCTACGAGTGTCCCGCCCCGGTGGCCTGCGAGACCAAGTGAATCCTGAACAGACCCGACGGGTGGACTCAGCAACCGGGACTCACCACTACCTCCGCGCAATGCGCCCGATGCGCCGGCGACGCGACGAATCAATTCGGATTACTGTCAGCCACCGGGTATGAGCATGGACTGCCACGTCTTGTCCGCAGGTGCGGTGTTGGCCAGATCAGCCTGCCGATAGACCTTGCCGTCGGGTCCGATGTATTCCCCCGTTGCGGGGTCGTATTCAGCGACGGCGATCGGTGCCGGCGGCGCGGCACTGGGAGGCTGCGGGATGGATTGTCCCGTGGTTGTCGCGTTCGGATCGCCCTTCCAGTTGTAACCGTCGTTCAACGGAACGTACTGCTCGTCGCTTTCGCACATCTTGGCTGTCGGGGCTCGCTTGCCGGGCTTCGTCACACACGGATAGTTGCGCGCACCTCGCACACTGTTGTCGCTGTTCTGCGGGATCCGGCAGTAGAGGTCACCCGCCGGGGGCTCCGGTGAATCCTCGAAGATCGGCGAGCGTCGCTGCTGCGCAGGCAAGTAGCCCGTCGTGCACGGAGGCGGAAGGTTCTGGTTCAGGTTGAAACTCTGGTACGAGCCCTTGTACCTCTGGTTGGTGGACTGCCCCGGTACATACGTGGCACCGGCGACCGCCAGTCCTTGCGGGAGCAGGACCAGCATCTGCTCAATGCTCGGATTGTAGGCGACCGCGACCTGGTTCACGCTGGCGAAGTTTGCGGCCACGACCGGCAGTGTCGGCGTCAGTCGGTCGAACAGCGCGGCGACCTCCCGCGCCGCCGAGGGCGCCGCGTTGAGGACCCCGCGCAGGTTGTTGTCGTTCCCTTCGACCTGACGCGTCACCTCGGCAAGATGCCCCGCCCACGACTGGATGGAGTCTGCCGTGTCGGTTTGGGTGTCAGCCAAGGCACCGCCGTTATCGATCACGTTCGTCAGCTCGGCGAGATTCCTCTTGGCGTCCGTCGCCAGAGCTGTGGACCCGTCGACGATCCTCGAAAGCTCAGGTCCCAGACCCCCGACGGCTTGGTACGACTCGTCGATCACCGTCTTCAGGTTATCTCCGGGGATTGCGGTCAACCCCTGGTTCGTAGCACTCAACAGGTCGTTGATGTCCGGCGGAACGCTGGCGCGCGCGCTGTCGATGATGTCGCCCTTGCGCAGCGGTGGCGAGTCAGAATCCCGCGGGAGTAGGGCGACGTACTGCTCACCGATGGCGCTTTGACTGTGCACCTCTGCCGTGAGGTTCGACGGGATGTCCACTCCGGACTTGAGCGCCAAGACAGCTCGGACTCCGTTGTCGTCGAGGTTCACGCTCTTGACTTGTCCGACCTCCGTGCCGCGGTACGTCACGAGCGCGCGTTCGTAAAGTCCACCGGCCGAACGTAACTCAAGCGTCACCGGGTAGGTGTCAACCCCGATTAGTCGCGGCAGCTTCATGTAGCCGAAAACCATCACGGAGCCGGCGACCAGCGAGACAACCGCGAAGATCACGAGCTGAATCTTGATTCGTCTGTTCAAGCGCACGGTTATGGCCCCTGATCGAAGCGGTAGGGCGCGACGAGAGGATTTCGCGCCGTGTACGGACTGGGGAGCTGGCCGATGGTGCGTCCCCATTGCATCTCGAGTTCGGTTAACTCCCCCTCGAAGCGGGTGCCTGTGAACAGCGAGGAATCGAGCCGACTCAGCGTCAGGTCGACGACTGCGCTCAGGTTGGCGTAGTCCCCCCTGATCCACTTGTGAATTGTCGGTCTGGTGAACGGGAAGGTGGCGAAGGCGTCGAGAGATCGAGTGAGTGCCGGCCCGGCATTGGCCAGCGATTCGAGAACCGGACCGATGTTCTGGAGGTTCTTGACCAACGCGTCCTTCGTCTGGTTCGTGGTATCGGCTGCCAGGGCGCTGAACTTGCCGAGTTCGGTGAGCGCGTTCGCAAGAGCGTCGCGCTCGTCGTCGAGCACCGCCAGCGCGTCAGGAATGGTGGTCAGTGCCCGATCGAGCACCGGCTTCTGGTCGGCAACTTGCCTGACAAGCTCATTCAAGCTGTCAGTTGCGGCGATGATGTCGCCAGACTGATCATTGAGGTGTGACACGAACGTGTCGAGCTGGATGATGAGGTTTCGTAGATCGTCTTCGCGTCCCTTGAACGCAGTGCTCAACGACTTCGTGATCTCCTGGATTTCACCTAGACCGCCGCCGTTGAGGACCACGGACAGGGACGCCAGTGCCTGCTCGGTGCTCGGGAAGCTTGCGCCGCTAGCCAGGGGAATCACCGCGCCGCTGCTGAGTCGACCGACCGGAGGTACGCCCGGCGGCGGTGCCAGCTCCAAGTGAAGCGAGCCGAGCAGGCTCGTCTGCCCGACGGTCGCAATAGCGTTGGCAGGCAGTACGACATCGTTCTTGATCGACATCGTGACAAGGGCGTGCCAACCTTGTCGCTCGATCTTCGACACGTTACCGACGGTGACGTCACCTACCCGCACCCGAGAATTCCGCTCCATGTTTCCGACGTCCGGCAGTTGGGCTTGGACGGTGAAGGAGTCCGCACCGGTACCCACCGTGCCGGGCAGCGGAAGCGAGTTGGCGCCTTGCCAGGAACTACATCCGGCGGCGAACGCCGCGACCAGGATCGCCGCGACTGCTCGCCCGGCACGGTGTGGCAGCGAGACTGTAGACCCCGCTTGCGCTTCCATCACGACCCCCCTTCCGGTGGCACCATCAATCCCTCGAGACCTGCGTTCGGATCCGTCGACTGTATTGGTGGTAAGGCACTTTGCGGATTCGCCGGAAGCGCATTGTTCGGCAGGGACACGGGCTCCGCAGCCGAACCGCCTGCCGGCGAACTCTGAGCGGGCTCAGGGGCCGGCGGTACGTAGTTCGGGCGGAGTCTGTCCTCGCTGTAGGTGACCTCGTTGGGCCGGGCAGCCGCTCCGACGAAGAGGTTCTCGCCAAACGGTAAGAAGTTGTACTGCCGGTTCTTGATGATGGGTGCGAGATACTGAGCGCATAGCTTCGCGGATTGTTCTGCGCCCTCCCTGGACGCCGCCTGAATGGCACCGCAGAGGAAGTCGACCGGGGTCGCGAAGTTGTTGTAGGCCAGAGCACCGGTGAGACTGCCTTGCGCAGGCTGGTAGATGTTGACGTAGTTAATAAACGAGTTCGGAGCGACATGCAGCAGTTGCTTGATGTCGTCGGTGCTTTCGACGAGCGCAGCCGAGATCGATGCGAGCTTGTCGCTCGCGGTGCCCAGTGACTCGCGGTTGTCGGAGGTGAAGCTCTGCACGTCACCGACGACGCTGTTGATCGATTCGATCATGCGCCCGACCTCGTCGGGATCGTCGGCCAGCAGACCCGTGACCTCGGCGAGATTCTGATTGAGACTCCGTAACAGGCCATGACTGCTCTGCAGCGCGCTGATGAAGACGGACAGGTTCTTCATCGTGCTGAACAGGTCAGGGCTGTGATCGCCCAGCGCCGAAAAGGCCTGTGACATCTCGATGATCGCGTTGCGGATGTTGTCGCCCTCGCCGCGTAGGTTGTCTGCCGCGGTGTTGACGAATGCACCCAGAGTGCTGACACCGCCCGGAGTCGTCGGTTGCAGTGCCTCGGCGAGCCTCTGGAGCTGAGCGCGAAGGTCGTCGAATTCAACAGGTACAGCAGTGCGGTTCTGGGGAATGACCGCTCCCTCGGTCATTTCCGGGCCCCGTGTGTAGGCGGGAGTGAGCTGAATCTGGCGCGCGGATACCAGCGTCGGCGACAGGATGACCGCTTTGGCGTCGGCGGGCACCTTGTACTGGTCATCGACGTGGAAGGTGACTTTCGCACGCTCCGGCTGCGGCTCGATGCTGTCGATCTCGCCGACGGGCACGCCCAGGATCACGACCTCGTCGCCAGGATAGAGCCCGTTGCTGTTGAGAAAGTACGCAACGATGCTTCTGTGCCCGGTCAGGTCGCCGAGGCGGATCGCCAGGACCGACCCGGCGGTAAGTACCGCTACCAGAAGCACGCCTATAACGAGTCGAGGACTACGGATGACGCGGCGTCTCATCGTGTTCCCTCCCCCTGAGTTGGCGAGCCGGGCTGTGGGATAGCCGGCGGTTGTTCGCCGGGGGCCGGCATCAAGCCCGGGCCGGGCGGCGGGATGGATTCTTGCCCAGCAGGTGGTGGCGCCGGTGGGCCGGGGGGCGGTCCGCCCGGGGGCGGGGCGGCAGGTGGTTGACGGTACGGGTAGCGCGGATCACCGGGATTGCCGGTGATGGCATCGGGCAGCGTCAGCCTCGGATCTCCGCCCTGTCCCGTCCTGGGGTAGGGCGCGGGTAGTGCCGGCGTGCCCGGCTGACCTACTTGCGGGTCTGTGGTCTCTGAGGGTAGGAGCACGTTCGGATCGAGACCCAGGTCTGAGAATGCGGCATCGACGAACGGCTGAATGAACTGCCCCGGTAGTAGATTGGCGAGGTAGGCCTTGTAGAATGGGCCCGAACTCACTGCTTCGCCGAGGCTCAGCGCGTACCTGTTGAGGCGGACCAGTGATTCCTGGATCTCGGTTTTGCGATTGTCGATGATCGTCAGTACTCCGTTGAGCTTGTCGAGGGCGGGCTTGAGGGTGTCGCGGTTCTCAGCGATGAGGCCCTTGAGTTGCTCAGTGACACCGGTGATATTGCCCGAAATCTGGTCGAGGGCAGCCCTTTGCGTCCGCAGATTTGCCAACAGCGCGTTGGTGTCTTCGACCAGACTCGCAATCTGATCGCCGCGCTCCCGCAATACGGCAGTCGATCTGTTGGCGTTCGCCAGCAGATCTCGCAGCTGCTGGTCACGCTTGTCGAGAGTCTCGGAGAACCGCGCCACACCCTGGACCGCAACCCTGAGTTCCGGTGGGGTATCTGCAAAGGTATCGGCCAGAACCTGTAGAGACTGCGTCACCTGGCCGGTGTCCAGGCCACTGATCGTCGTCGTCAGATCACCGAGGGCGTCGGCTAGCTGATAGGCAGGCTTGGTTCGGTCGAGCGGTATGGGGACTGACAGATTTCCGTTGCCACGTGATGTCAGCTCGAGGAACTTTGCTCCCAACAGGCTCTTTGTTTTCACCGCCGCCTCAGTGCGTTCACCCAAGGCGACATCGGTGCCGACTTTGAACGTAACGAGGACCTTGTCACCAGCGAGCGCCAGATCGGTGACCTTTCCGATCTCCACACCCGACAGCTCAACCGGTGCACCGCTTTTCAGACCGCTCGCCTCGGAGAAATAGGCCGAGTAGTCCTCGGTGCGGTCGACCAGCGGAATTCGGTCGTAGTTGATGGCGGCTAGCGCCGCCACCGCGGTGAGGCCGACCCCGATGGCACCGATGACGAAGGGGTTGCGTTCGGAGAATTCGATCATCGCGGTGTGCACCTGCCTGTGTCTTGACCGACCATCTTGATGAAAACCGGCTGACCTCCCTTGCCGTTGACCTTCAGCACCAGGTCGCAGAGGTAGAAGCTGAAATAGTCGCCGTAAAGCCCCAACCGTTCGAGGGTCTTGTAGGTGTCCGGCAGGGTGGCTAGGACGTTGTCGAGGTAATCCTTGTCGGCGACGACGATCCCGGATGTCCGGTCGGTCTCTGCGACGACCTTCGTCAGTGGCGGCCTGGCTTGCGTCAGCAGGTCAGCCACACCGCCGGCCGCCGCATTGGTGTATGCGACGGAGTTGGTGATGTCCTGCTTTCGGCTCGCAAGGGTCGACACGAGTTGGGACAGCGACGTGACGGCGCGGTCAAACTGTTGGTGCTGCTCGGAGAATGAACCCAGAACGGTGTTGAGGTTCGTGATCACCTGTCCGATCAGGTCGTCACGGTCAGCCAGGGTGTTGGTCAATGCGGCTGTCTGAGCCAGAAAAGACCCGATGGTAGGGCCTTGGCCTTGCAGTGCCTGTATGAGCTGGCTTGCCAACGCATTGACCTGGTCGGGGTCCAGTGCCCGAAACAGTGGCCGAAACCCGCCGATGAGGGCATCCAGGTCCAGGGCGGGGAATGTCTGCGAGGAGGGGATGGTGCCGTTCACGGGAAGCGCCGAGACGTCGCCGGGACCTTCCTGCAACTCGAGGTAACGCCCGCCGATGAGGTCGTCGTAGCGGATGACTGCCCGAGTTCCGCGAGTGAGCATCACGGTGTCGTCGGCAGTGAATGCCACCGTGACGGTCGCGTCCCGATTCAGCGTGACATCGCGTACCTTGCCGACCTCGACACCCGCTATGCGCACGAACTGCCCGGATTTCAGGCCGGAGGCGTTGGAAAACTCTGCGTTGTAGGTGCGTCCCTCCTGAAAGCGAAATTGCGCAAAGACCGCGAAGATCGCGAAGATTCCGAGTACGCACACCACGACGAACACACCGAGGCGCCACAGGGTCGCGCCCATATTGCTCGTCATGGCCATCTCCTCGTGNCTGACTTCGGATGCATCTCGTTCACGGTGCTGTCGGGGCTTCCGCAGGTAAGGGACCGCCGCCATTGGCCACATCCGTAGGTGGAACGCCCTGCGTCGCAACGGGTGGCAGCGGCGGTGGCGGCGGCGCTGCCGGCGGCCGATGTGGTGCCGGTGTGGGCTCGACCTGTGCCGGGAATGCCGGCTGAAATGGCTCCGATCCCGGTGGCGGAGGCCCTACCTCGCCGGGCACCCCGTGGACGCCGGGCGGCAGGTTGGGGTACAGGGGTGTGCCGTCCGGTCCGTACTGCGGCGCACCGTAAGGCGGATTTCCCGGAGCCGGAATTGGACCGGGTGCGGGCCCATTTCGATTGCGGAGCGTGGGTGGTTCGGGGACTGCGCGCGTCACCGGGAAGTAGTTCGCATAGCCCGGGAACCCAATTCCGGGGTTGACCCGCATGTCATTTCCGCCGCCCCAGCCAGTGTCGGTGACCAGGTAACGCACGGGGTAGTTGTTGGCGACGTCGGGCAGGGAGCCGCACCCGGGTTTGCCACCCGGGCCGCCCTTGGCGCCCACTATCGGAAGATGCTCTGGATACCTGTATGGGTCGTCGCCCAGCAGCAGCGCCACGTCCAGTGTCAGGGATTTGCCGTTCAGGCCACCTGACTGTTCCAGCGCTCCGCTCTTGTTGACGTAATCCGAACCCCCGACCAGCAGACATGTAAGCACCGGGTTGTACTTCATGAGCAAGTCCGTCGTAGGCACCAACTTTTTCGTTGCCTCGATGAGATTGTCCTTCGACGGCGCCAAGAGCTTGATCCCGCTATCGGACAGGCCTATCGTGCTGGCGAGCAACGCATCCAGGTTCGACGCATTGTCTCTTAGTGCAGTGCTTGCCACACTCGCCGCATCGAGCGTCCTCACAATGTCCTGTGCGGCAACACCGTAGGTGTCACTGAAGTCCTTCAGCGACCTGAAATCGTCGCGCAGCGTGTCGGCGCGGGCATTCAAGGCGCTCAGTACCTCGGTCGCGTCGGTGGTTGCCTCGCCGATCCGCTCGCCTCTGCCACCCAGGCCCTGCGCAAGTGCGGACAGGACGGCGTTGAGCTTCAGTGGGTCGATTCTCTGTAGCAGGCCGCGCAGGTTCTCGAAGACCGTATTCACCTCGGTACTGACATTCGACGACTGAACAATCGAATCCGCCGTCAGCCGCAGAGGACTGGGATCGCGGGGGTAGACCAAGTCGACGTACTTGGCTCCGAACGCCGTCGTCGCGCGTATCTGAGCTGTGACGTTCTGCGGAATCCACTGCATATCATCGGGATTCATCTGAAGTTGCAGGCTGACCTGATCGGGCGAGTTCTCGATCGCGCCCACCCGGCCGACTTGCACCCCGCGCAGCTTCACTTTCGCGCCGGGTTCCATCACGAGGCCGGCGCGATCGGACTTCAACGTGACCGGCACAAAAGACCGGAACGTTCCGGCGAACATGCTCGATGCCACAAATATCAGCGAGCAGATCGTCACGAGAAGGATCGCCGTCCACCAAGCTGGGTGCAGCGTATTCCGGTTGCGCGATGTCATCGACTTACCCCGAGAGATTCAAGTTGCCGGACTGTCCGTACACGGCGAGTGAGACGAACAGGGTGACGAAGACGGCGGCGATCATCGACGTGCGAACGGCGCGTCCCACCGCCTCCCCCACGCCTGCGGGACCGCCCGCGGCGTTGAAACCGTAGAAGGTATGCACAAGCATCACCACAACCGCCATGAACACCGCTTGTACGAACGAGTAGATGACGTCCACGGGGTTGAGGAAGCTGTTGAAGTAGTGGTCATAGACCCCCGTCGACTGTCCGTAGATCGCCGTGGTTCCGACGCGGGTCGCCACGAAAGCCATGATCACCGCGACGCAGTACAGCGGTATGACGACTATGGTGCCGGCGAGCACACGTGTAGAGCTCAAGTAGGCCACTGCGCGGATGCCCATGACCTCGAGCGCGTCGATCTCTTCGCTGATGCGCATCGCACCCAGCTGCGCCGTGGCACCGGCACCGATCGTGGCGGCCAGCCCGATACCGGCGACAAGCGGTCCAACCAGGCGCACATTGAGGAATGCCGACGTGAAGCCGGCCAGGGCCTCGATTCCGATGTCTTGCAGCTGGCTGTAGGCCTGGATGGCGATCAGCGACCCAGCGGACAGTGTCAGGAAGCCGATGATCACGACAGTTCCACCGATGATCGCCAGCGCGCCGACGCCGAGGCCCATCTGAGCGATCAGCCTCAATACCTCTCCGCGGTACCGGGTGACGGCGTCCGCGAGCCCTCGCAAGGTCTGAGCATAGAACTGGCCCTGCACGCCAATGTCGTTCCAACCCTCGGCAAAGGCTCTCAACCTCCGCCGAAGCCGGGGATAGGTGGCACCGGCGACGGTCACGACGCTCCCGCCTTGACCGCGACCGCCGTAGCCAACACATTGATGACGAACAGCGCCATGAACGTGTACACCACGGTTTCATTGACCGCGTTTCCTACGCCCTGTGCTCCGCCTCCTACGAAAATCCCCTTGTAACAGGCGATCAGACTCGCGGCCAGGCCGAACACTGCAGCCTTGAGCAGTGCGGCCACAACCTGTGGCGTGCCCACCAGGAGGGTAAGTCCGGCTGCGAAAGCCCCTGGCGTGACCCCCTGGAAGAACACCGAGAAGAAGAACCCACCGGCAATGCCCACGAGGCAAACCAACGCCGTGAGGAGAAGCGACACAACGGTCGCGGCGGCGACGCGCGGAACCACCAGAGCCTGAATCGGATTGATTCCGAGGACTCGCAACGCATCAAGTTCCTCCCGGATGGTGCGCGCCCCGAGATCGGCACACATCGCGGTAGCCGCCGCACCGGCGACAACGAGGACGGTCACGATGGGCCCCGTCTGTGTCACGGTGGCCACCGCCGCGCCACTCCCGGAGAAGTCAGCGGCGCCGATCTCGACGAGAAGGATGTTGATGGTGAAGCTCGTCAGAACAGTGAACGGGATGGACAACAGGATCGTCGGCACCAAGGCGACCCTGGCCACAAACCAGGCTTGGAAGATGAACTCACGCCACGCCCACGGGCGGCGGAACATCTGGACAAAGGTGTCCAGCGACATCGCGAAGAACTCGCCGATGCCTCTAAACGGCTTGGCGAGCACAGCGCTGCTCATGCTCCGCCCTGTGGGTGGGCGCCGCTCGGCAAGATCGGCATGGTCCTCTGGTCCCTTCTTGCGGCGAGCCAGTTCACAGTTTCCGTTGCGTGTGACACGCAACACCGATGCTGGCGTCGGGGCAGAACGGTACACCACGTATTTCTAATACGGCAACCAAATGCGCCGGTTTGCCTCTTGCTCTATTGCGAACGCACCAAGATTGCTGCTGGCTGATTGTTGTGAACGCGTCGAAACTGAGGATCCGGCCCGCCCTTCACGCTCAGCCGAGCCGCGTGAGGCGCGACAAGGGTAGGATTCTGGCTGTTAGTGCAGCTAGTAGCATCAAGAGACCGTAGCCCGCCGTGTGTCAGCACCGCGACGTCGCCCTCGCCCGCTACCACCGCCGTGGCCCCTGGGCCACCGATAGGGCATACATCGAAATATCAATAGTTTGCTGGATTATCAGCGTTGATTTTTCTGGAGAAATGGGCGCGGTTATTATTAGGGACGGCGACTTGCCATTCTGCTACCGTGCATTGTCGATCAAATTCGACGCCATATGTTGAATATGGAACTGCCGAATTGCGCGCTCAACACGTTCAGTCGTCGCGCTTCACAGTCGTCTCAGGCGAGTGCGCGACTCACCGCCCGCGCGACTCCGTTAGCGCGCCCACTTCCCGCGGAGCGCCGGGACGTCACACCGTCCACCTAGGTCAGGAGGGTCACAGCCAGGCGATATGGCTTCCTGGGAGCGTGCCTGAGGCGCAACCGATGGTCTCCACCAACGTGCCGACGCACGGCGCGACGACCCGCGACACTGGCGGCGATCCCGTCGGTCATCCGCATTGGCAGCACTCTCCATTTCCCCGGCGAGAGCTCCCAGACATTGTGCGCACCGCACTATCTCCACGGCGCCAATCGCGCTTTAAGGCAAACGATAATTGTTTTACTGTTTGCCTCTTTAATGGCTTGATAGTGGTTGCCGCGACTGCCTACGGTGTTTCCGGGGATCTTCCTGGCAGATACGTGAATTCGCGGACCTACCGGGCTTCTGACGGCGGTAGATGTCGTACAGACGATGACAATCTTCGAGTCCGCCGCACAGCAGCCGCTAAGCCCGCTAGGATGCGGCCATGGCGACTAAGACGATGTCTGCGGCCCTCTTACTGGTTGGTGCGACGATCGGCATCTCTGCGCCGGCTTCGGCAGATCCCTCGCCCACCCCAGGTGTGCCAGCGTGCGTCTACACGCTGTCCGAACCACAAGTGGTGCAGGTCGGTGCGGCGCGTATGGCAACCGCCACCATCGCGCCCTTCCCCTGCTCCGGGTCTATCACTCCGAATCAATCAACGGTATGCCTGAAGCCCTTGGCCGGCGATTACCGCCCGCAGTGCGCCGAAGGGTACGGCCCGGCCGGAGCGCAGGTTTACCAGGTGTACCGCCCAGGTATCACCTACGAGGTCACCGGGCGGGGGTGCGGCAGCACCGCCCCACAGGGCTCGGTGTGCTCCTCGGTGGGTCCAATCAGCAAGACACTGTAAGCGTTTCGGTACTGCACCCGCACAGGCAACCTATCAGCGATATGGACCGCAGACCGCCGGGTAGGCGGGGCCTACCTCATCAACGGATCGCGAGGGAGCCCAAGTATGCGTTCAGCGATCGTGTTCCGGCTGATCTCCGATGTTCCCCCGGCGATGGTGGACGCGCGGTCACCGAGATACGACTGGCAAAGATCCTCTCGCTCGCCCGTCACGGCGGCTGTCCCTGCCAGGTCCATTGCGAGCTGCGATATTCGCTGCTGCAGTTCGGCTCCCAGCAGTTTGGTCACATTGCCCTCTGGTCCCGGTTCGGCACCGGCCATCGCCCGCGACACCTGACGTAGGTTGAGGAGCCGGGTTGTGTGCACCTCGGCGATGACCTCACCGCACTGCGACGCATAGCGTGAAGCCGTTGCTGCAGATCCACTGTCGAGTAGTTCGACGAGCTCGCCGACAGTAGGCCCGCCCGAATGCCCCGCTCCGCCGCCGATGGAGATACGTTCGTTACCCAGCGTCGCGCGCGCCACGCGCCATCCGCCATTGACCTCACCGACAACGTGGGCGTCGGGCACGAATACGTCGTCGAGGAATACCTCGTTGAAGTGATTGCCGCCCGTAAGGTCACGCAGCGGATTGATACTGACACCCGCTGCCGCCATATCGATCGCCATCATGGTCACGCCCGCATGCTTGGCGGCCTCCGGGTCGGTACGGACAGTGGCCAGGCCCCACTGGCAGTGTTGAGCCAAGCTGGTCCATACTTTCTGACCGGTGACACGCCAGCCGCCCTCAACCTTCTGGCCCGCGGTACGCACAGCTGCAGCGTCGGAACCGGCACCCGGCTCTGAAAAGAGCTGGCACCATTGCGCTTCACCGCGCAGGACGGGGCCAACCCACCGCTGTGCCTGTTCTTCGCTGCCGGCCTGAGCAATCGTGAGCATCACCCAACCGCTGATGCTGAGGTCCCAGCGGGTCATCCCGTCGAACTCCTCGTCGATGACCAGCTGTTCGAGCACGCCAGCGGCGCGACCCCACGGCTCGGGCCAGTGCGGAACCAAATAGCCGGTTTCAGCGAGGATCTCGCGCTGCTTCGCCGCAGGTGCCGCCTTGACCTTGTCCGCCACCTCGCGGGCTTGCTGACGGTACTTGTCAGCCTCCGGTGGCAGTGCGAACGAGGCACCGTGGGCTTCGCCGCGGCGAACGGCGTCCACCACATCCAGCAGCGGGTCGCCCGCGTCGGAGAGAAGCGTGGCCAGCGTGCGCGCCCTCCGCAGATAGAGGTGCGCATCGTGTTCCCACGTGTATCCGATGCCGCCATGCAGCTGCAAGTTGGTCTGGGCGTTCGCTATCTGCCCGCGAATCGCGTTCGCAGCAGCCACCGCAGACGCGAACGAGGAATCGGCAAGCTCGCTGGTACGAGCGGCATCCCACACGGCGGCCGTCACCTGCTCGGCGTTCATCAGCATGTTGGCGGCATGATGCTTGACGGCTTGAAAGGTCCCAATCGTGCGGCCGAACTGCTCGCGGACCTTCGCATATTCGACCGCCATCTCGAGGGTCGCCCAGCTGACTCCCACCGCCTCAGCAGCAGCCAGAATCCGGAACACAGTGCGCGCGTGAACGGCGGCACCCGTCAGCACATCATGGGCTGCCAAGGGCACATCTCGCAACGTCACCGAACCCAGGCTTCGCGTGGTGTCCAGTGCAGTAGAGCGCTTCACCGTCACGCCGTCCGCGCGCGGATCGACGACTATCAGATCATCTCCGACTACCAAGACCATCACGTCGGCGTCCGGAGCCCCCAGCACGGCCGAGAACTCGCCCGCCGAGATGGTGTGGCCGTCCACAGTGGCCGCGCCCGTCAAACCCAGTGCACCAACAGAGCTCCCGTCGGCCAGTCCGGGTACCAGCTGTTCACGGAGCGACCCGGGGGCGTATCGGTCGATCAGCACTGCGGTGGCCACAGTCGGCAGGAAGGGTCCCGGGCACAACTGCCGCGCCTGCGACTCCAGTACGACCGCCAGTTCGGCCAGTCCGAACCCGGAGCCCCCGTACGCTTCGTCGAGCGCCAATCCGTTCCATCCGAGAGCGGCGTTGCCCGACCAGATGTCGCCCGGGTGGGCCGTACCCCCGTCGAGCGTCGCACGCGCGGATGCCCGGCTGTNCAGCCGCTGGAGGTGCCCGATGGCGGAGTCAGCCAGGTATGCGTGATCGTCAGTGATGGCAAGCGCCGACTTGTTCATTTTCTGTGCCCCTTGCGGTGATACGCCTGAAGAATCGGGCGAGATTGCCCCGAGGTCTCGCGAAAGACGCTGTCAGGAAACCTCTATGACCATGGCGCCGCCCTGGCCCCCGCCCGCGCACATCGCAGCCACGCCGATCCCCCCGCCACGACGGCGCAGCGCGAACGTCAGTGTCGCCAGCATCCTCGCTCCGCTGGCGGCGATGGGGTGGCCGAGACTGCAACCGCTGCCGAAGGCGTTAACGGTGGAGTCGTCGATGTCCAACTCGCGACATGCGGCGATGGGTACGGATGCGAACGCTTCGTTGATCTCCCACAGATGGACGTCAGACACCGACAGATTCGCCCGACTGAGGACTTTGCGAATCGAATCGATCGCACCCTGGCCGCAATAGCGCGGATCGACGCCGACGGCGGCCCAGGCGCGCACCCGCCCAAGGATATTGAGTGATTCCGACCGTGCCAGCCCATCCGATACGAGCGCGAGCGCCGCTGCAGCGTCGTTCAATCCACTCGAGTTTCCCGCAGTGATGGAGAACCCCGGAATCTCCGGATGCAATGGCTTCAAACCACTCAGACGATCCATCGACGAATCGCGCCTGGGGTGCTCGTCCACGGCGAAGTCGTGCACCGATCCGTCCGGCTGGGTAACTTTCAATGGAACGATCTCGTCGGCGAACACACCCGCATCGATGGCCGCGACTGCCCTGGCGTGCGAGCGCAGCGCCCACGCGTCCATGTCCTCCCGGGACACGTCGTATCGGAGCGCGGTACTCCAACCCACGATGAGCGAGACGTCGTCGGTCGCTTCCGCGGTGTGAGGAAAGGTTGGGGGCAGTCTTTCAACTGACCAGTCGCTGCCTATCGCCTTCCAGCTCAGGGTCGGGCTCAGCGTCGTCGACTGCGCTCCGCCGGCGATCACGGCCGCATCCATGTCAGCCCTGATAGAGGCTGCGGCGTTACCCACCGCAGCGAGGCTGCCTGCGCAGTGCCGGTTCACGGCTTGACCGCTTACAGTGGTCATTCCTGATGCGACCGCAGCGTATCGGGCGAGGTCGCCGCCTCCGTAGAGTGATTCGGCGAGGATGACGTCGTCAAAGCGGTCGGCCCGCAACCCGGACCGCCGGACGGACTCGCTGACGATGTGGGTCGCGAGCGTCTCGGCCGGCGTATCTCGCAACGTTCCCTTGTACGCGGTGGCGATCGGGGTGCGCACCGCGCTCACGATCATGGCTTCGGTCACTGTTGCCTTCCGGTGAGTCTCTGTGCGTCTGCACAGCGGGTGTCTAGATAGATAAATATACAAAGGAATAACTTGATAGTAAAACTTCTCGGAGCGTCAGTCGGTACGCAACAGCATGGCGCCCGAGGGAACGCCTCCCCCGTTGGTCACGACGGCTACCTTGGCACCATCAACTTGGCGCCCGTCAGCGGTGCCGCGAAGCTGCTGCACAGCTTCGTGCAACAGCCCGAAACCGTGAAGCCGTCCTGCGGACAGTTGTCCGCCATGTGGGTTCAGCGGCAGCGCTCCGCCAAGCGCAATGCCACGGCCCTCATCGATGAAATCGGTCGCTTCGCCAAAGCCGCAAAAGCCCAAAGACTCCAGCCAGGACAAGGCATTGAAGGTGAATCCGTCGTAGAGCAGGGCGACATCGACGTCCGCCGGGCTCAGCGTCGTCCGTGTCCATAGATGCGCTGCGGGACCGAGCGATTGTGGCAGATGCGTCAGCGTGCCCTGGTCCCAGGACAGTCGCTCAAGGATCTGAGTGCCACACGCTTCGACGAACACGGGCGCACGTGGTCGGTCGCGGACCGTTTCGGCAGCCGATACGACGACGGCCACTGCCCCGTCGACGGGGACGTCACAGTCATACAGTCCGAGAGGCGTGGAGACCATGCGCGCTGCCCGATACTCCTCGATCGAGAGTGGATCACGTTAGACCGCATCGGGATTGCGGGCCGCTCCCTGCCGTGCGACGACGGCAATCCAACCCAGCACATCGCGGGTGGCTCCATAACGATGCATGTAGTGGGACGCCTGACAGGCGATCCAGTTGGCCGGCGAATAGGCTCCGAACGGCACCAGATACTCAACCATGCCAGAAGCCCGGCCCGGTGCCACGGGCCACTGCCCCGACCGCACCATCGCGGCGTACGAGGACTCCCACACCGTTCGGAAGCACAAGACGTGGCGACACAGGCCGGATGCGACTGCAAGCATTGCCGCAGTGACGGACCCGAACTGGCCGGGTGTCTCCGAGGCGCCGTTGACCCAGACCGGATGAATGCGTAGCGCCTCCTCGAGGGCGCTTGCGCCGCCCTCGGACATGCCCGGCATCCAGCCACCCGGATAGGTCGACAAGCCGTCGATTTCCGAGAGCGTCAAGCCCGCGTCCGACACCGCCTCGAGCGCCGCGTCAACGGTCAGGGACAGGGGGTCGACCATCAGCCGGCGTCCGACACGCGACTTGCCGACACCGGTGATCGCGACCGCGTCCTCGTACTTGCGAGCGCTCACCGGCATCCGTAACCCTGCGCCTACGTCGCCTGGATCCGGCATCGTCACCGGGTCGTCTGCTGTCGAAGCGGGTTCGAACAGCGGCAGCCACACGTCCTCGACCTGCTCGAAGACCACGCTCACCGGCATCCCGATATAGACGCCCGACGGATCGCAGCCAACGATGTTGGTCGTGAGCCGGACCCCCGGTGCGTCGGCAAGTTCGACGACCGCGACGACGTAGGGCGGGGGAAACGCCGGCGACCACACCTGTTCGTTGATGGTGAACGCCACGACGGTGGCCCTACCCGAAACCTCGGCCATCTCCAGACCACGTGCCCGGCATTGCGGGCAGATCGGTTGCGGCGGATGGACCCGGGCCAGGCAGGACGCGCACGTCGCGATCCGCAGACGCCCGTCGGCCCCGGACGCCCAGAATTCCTGGCTCGCCAGCGTCGGCTGCGGTGCCACCCGGACCACAGGCTCGTCCGAGAACTTGGATGTACCGGATTGCGGCGAAGGACTAGGTGATGGCACCGGCGACCTTCAGCGCCAGCAGTTGATCCTCGTCGTAGCCGAGTTCGGTGACGATCTCGTCGGTGTGCTCGGCGAACAGCGGGGCCCGGTTCAGATGAGGTGGGCAGCGATCGAACTGCACAGGATTGGCCACCAATTCGCGCTCGACACCCTCGGCGTCGACCACCGTTGCAATCTGCCCCACCGCACGCAGCGACACATCATGGCCGACTTCCCAGGCATCCTGCACCACCGACCACTGACCCTCGATGCCCTCAAGAGCGGTCACCCACGCGTCCTTGGTCCGCGAGGCCACGATCTCGCGCACCAACGATCCCGCCACGGCGGCATTGGCCATCAACTTCTCCGCGGAGTCGAACCGCTCGTCGGTGGCGAGCTCCGGGCGACCGGCGGCGGCACAGAATTCCGGCCAATACCGCCCCGGCTGCAGCATCGACAACATCAGCCAACGCCCGTCCGAGGTCCGGTAGCCCCCGATGAGTGGATTCGTCGGTGCGCCAACGCTACTCGGAGCAACCTTTGGCAGCGGGCCACCTGCCATCAACGCCAGATTCACGGAGTATTGCGTCGTCCACGCGCCCACACCGAGCAGCGATACGTCGACGACGGGCGCGTTCCCCGTCCGCTCGCGGGTGAAGAGCGCGGCCGAGACACCCGCCGCGATCGTCATCCCACCGATGTTGTCGCCGTACGCACCGGCCGGCATCCCCGGAAACGCATCCGCCCCCGGCGGCGTGGCACCGTCACCGCTTCCACCCCGAGCCCAAAAGGCCGTGGCGTCATAACCGCCCTTGTCCGCCTCAGGACCCTGATAGGCAAATCCGGCACCAAGGGTGTAGACGATGTTGGGATTGACGGCGCGCACGGCATCGACATCGATTCCCATCTTGCGCCGCGCGCCGGGCAGATAGTTGGTCAAGAAGACGTCGCTTCGCCGGATGAGTTCGTGCAGGACCTCGGTGGCTTCGGGCGTACCCAACGCCAGGCCGATGCTGCGCTTACCCCGATTGGGGCCCTCCATGATCGGCGCGAAGCTGGAATCCTTGCTGACCGCATCGAGCCCAAGCACCTTCACCAGGCCGCGTTGCGCGTCGCCACGTTCGGCGTGCTCCACCTTGATCACTTCGGCGCCCCAGTCGGCGAGCACCGCTCCTGCCGCGGGCACGAAGGTGAACTGTGCGACCTCCAGTACCCGGATGCCCTCCATCGGAAGAGTCATCGGACCGCGACCTCCTTCTCACGTCTTCAATGACGTGTCGTGCGTTTCCGCTGCCGAGCTGGACTCCGCTTGGGCGGTTTTGGCAGATTCAGATATTGAAACGGTTGGCGCCGTCGATGCGGATGACTTCGCCGTTCAAATAGTCGTTTTCCACGATCTGCGACGCCAGCGAGGCGTATTCAGCCGCCCGCCCCATGCGCTTGGGATTCGGCACGCCCTGACCGAACCTGGCTTCGGCTTCGGCTTCGGCCATGCCGTATGCGGGTGTGTAGAACGTTCCGGGTGCGATGCACATGACGCGAACCCCGACCGGCGCCAGATCCCGCGCGGCCGTCAACGTCATGGCGATGACACCACCTTTTGCCGCCGAGTAGTCGGTCTGGCCGACCTGACCCTCGAATCCCGCGATGCTGGCCGTCGTGACGACCACGCCACGTTGACCAGACTCCAGCGGGTCGTTCCTGCTCATCTGTGCGGCGGCACGACTTGCGACGCAGAAGGTACCCACCAGAAAGACCTCGACCGTGCGGCGGAACGTCTCCACCGAATAGGCCTCGTGTTTACGGTTGACCATGCGAGCCCCAGCGACCGGTCCGCCGTGAACAACCACGGCGGCTCGCAAGGGTGCCATCTCCGTCGCCGCCGCAATGGCGACATCGACCGAATCTGCGTCGGTGACGTCGGTGCTGACGAAGCGCGCGCGATCCCCCAAGGCCTCGGCCAGCTTCTTGCCACGGTCCTGATTGAGGTCGGCGACGACAGCGTGAGCACCCCTCGCCACGAGCTGCCGGACGGTGGCTTCGCCGAACCCGCCGGCACCACCGGTAACCAACACTGATGCATCACTGATATCCATAGGGACCTTCCTTCAACTCAGCGTGTCCGGTCAGACGTCGAGACCACGCGACTTATCCGTTCAATTGCGCTCGGCGGCACTGCGCCCCATCAGGTCAGTCACTCGCCGGCAGCGGTTTGGCTTCCTTCAAGTCCAGCGGCGTGGTTCCGACGCTCAATGTCCCCGCACCGGCTTTAGTGACCAGGACCTCGGCACCCGCCTCGTCGACGTATCTCTTGCCCATGACTGACCCCTGTGCGAGCGACGGGTCGGGTGCGCCGGCAATCGAGCTCTCCTGATCGAGATGCACCATCGGCTGGCCGCCACACCGCAGGTCCGCCAGCGCTGCACCGGCTTTCACGACGATGACCTGCGTTTCACACACTTGGCTCTTGAGTCGCATCCCGTTCTTGATCACTACTGCTCCTTGCTTCATCGGTGGTCAGCGTTTCACGGAGGGGGCAGCCTCCAGTTCCTCGACAATGAGACGTCGCAGAACCTTGCCCGTGCTGGTGACAGGTAGCTGATCGCGGAACACTATTCGGTCCGGCGTGCGGGATCCCCTCAACGCGGTCCGCGCCCAGGTGATGAGGTCGTCCACCGCCGGATCGGCGCCCGGCTCCGGCACGACCACCGCGACGATGATCTGACCCCACTCCCGATCTTCGACACCCACCACGACCACCTCGTGCACCAACGGATGCTCTACCAGGACGTCTTCGATCTCCGAGGGCGCGATGTTCTCGCCACCTCGAATAATGGTGTCGTCGGAGCGGCCGCCCAGGAACAGGTAGCCAGCATCGTCGCGCATCGCGACGTCTTTGGTCGGAAACCAACCGTCCTCGTCGAGAACCGAGCCGATCTCCTGATAGTGGCCCGACACCTGTGGTCCCCGAACGAACAACTCACCGGTCTCTCCAGGTGCCAGAACCGAACCGTCGCCGGCGCGTACCTGGACCTCGACACCTGGTACGGGCCGGCCGACGGAGGCAAGTCGTCGACTGACCTCTGCGTCGGCCGATGAGGACGCGATCCGATGATCTTCAGGAGTCAGGACCGAAACTGTCGAACTCGTCTCCGTCAACCCGTAGGCGTTCACGAAGCCGACGTCGGGCATGAGATCGAGTGCATTTCGCAGCAACGGAAGCGATACCTTGGAGCCCCCGTAGGCCAGTGTGCGCAGGCTCGAAAGATCCTGTGGCTCAGTTTCCAGGACCGACACGATCCGATCGAGCATCGTCGGAACGACCGTGGCCGCCGTGACCGCTTCCGCCTCGACCAGGCGAAGCCATTCTCGAGGATCGAACCGCGGCAAGTACACGATCTTGCGACCCGCGTACACATTCGACATTGCGGCCCCCACACCCGCAATGTGATAGGGCGGGACGCAGACGAGGGCAGCCTCAGAGTGGTCGGCGGAGGCGAACTCAACGGTACCGATCACGTACGAAGTCAGATTGGAATGAGTCAGTTCGACGGCCTTCGGGCGCGACGTGGTCCCGGATGTGAACAGCACTATCGCCACATCGCCTGCATCGGCGACGTCATGCATCGGATCGGCGTAGCTACACGAAGCCAGAAAGTCTGCGGAGGTCATGACATTGCGACCGGGCGACACCCTCGACAGATATTCAGAGTCAACGACGATCAGCGGGTCCGGCAGACGAGAGATCAACTCCGACAGGCTTTTCTCGCTCAGCCGATAATTCAGCGGAGTCAGCGGCCGCCTCGCTCGTGCTGCAGCGAAGATCAGCAGAGGTAGCATCGCGCCCCCGACGCCGAGATACACGACACTGCGGGCGCCGGACTGATCGATGACACTCGCCCCGCCGTCGGATAGCGCGCGCAGTTGAGTGCACGTGAACCGGTCCTCGGCGTCGACCACCGCCACTCGATCGGGATCCGCCGAGACTGCCATCTCAAGCAGTAACGAAACACTCACTATCGCGCTGCTCCTTATTCTTGCCACCACTGCAATGGACCCTCGCCCTGACGTAGGGCCCGCGCAACGCACACGGAGCATCCGTCGCCAGCACGGTGAGCCCACTTCGGTCGGCGCTGAGAAACTGCCCTGGACTCGGCCGCCAGCCTTCGCAATATATACAACTATTTGTCTCTTTAAAAGTGGGGCCGCCGTTGGTCCGGTCCTCAGCGCGCATTCTCGGCGGGCCAGTCACAGGTTGGGGCAATGCGGGCCTCGTCCTTACGACTGCTGGGACGATGGTCGCCCGGCCCCCTGTGCTTCAGCGAGCCGCCTGGCGAATTCGGGCGACCGAATGGAGTCCGCCTGGGGTGGAAGCTCGACAGCCACGGCTGCGTGATGCTGGGCTATGTCCTCGAAACCCGGGTTCGCCGTTGCGCGCATCGACGCCTTCGTGGTCATCACCAGTGCCCGGGGGGCACGCACTGCCGCGCCTGCCAACTCGAGTGCCGAAGCGACGGAATCCTCCGCGGTGCGCAACGCAAGCCCCGACCTGACCGCCTCGTCTGCATCGAAACGCATCCCGAACAACAACGCCGCCCGAGCCGCCTGCACACCCACCGCCCGCTGCAGCATGTACGTTGCACCACCCCCGGGATGGATGCCGAGTCGTTGGAAGCCAGGCTCGAAGACCGCATCGCGGCCGGCGATCCGGACGTCCGCGGCAAGGGCGAGGTTCAGCCCGGCGCCGACGGCGGGGCCGTTGACGGCCGCAATCGTCGGCAAACTGCACTCTGCGACGGCCAGGAAGCCGTCGTACAGCGCCTTGAGTCCTTCCTCGGTGGCGGTGCCCAATGCCGTCAGATTCGCGCCCGCGCAGAAAGCCCTACCGGCACCGGTGACGACCACCGCGTGGACGTCGGTGTCGGCCTCCATGGCCGTCACCGCGCTTCGGAGCTCGACCGACATCTCCACCGATACCGCGTTGCGTCGTTTCGGATCGTTGAGCGTGAGCACCGCTATCCCGTCGCCCACCGTGACGTTGACGAGCTCATTCACGGTTCATCGCCTGCCCGTGCTCTGTGGGCTTTCTCGACATCTGTGAGGGGAAGCGTCGAATCATCGTTGTCCGTGTACTCCATTCTTCTCAATCAGCAATGGCGGCAACGTCAGAGGACGACCCGCCGCGTCGGCCGGCCCGTGGCCCCACGCCGTCGTCGAGACTATACCCTTAAACCGATAAATAGTTGATGAATTAGCGTCGGGCCGATACAGTGCAGCCAAAGGCCCGCCCCACGCGGATGCGGGCGGCCGATACCGTAAAAGTCACCGCGCGAGAGGGACCATCGCTATCAACAGCTCAGCTGGAGTCCCGTTCGATCCCGAGCCGCGCATGCTGATCGACGGCGGACTGACCGAGGCGTTGTCGGGTGCACGTTACGAAAACATCAACCCTGCAACCGAATCAGTACTAGGAACGACGGCGGATGCAGGTACTGGCGATCTCGATGCTGCCATCGCAGCGGCGCGTCGGGCCTTCGACGAGACGACCTGGGCTACCGACCACGAATTCCGTGCGCGTTGCCTCCTTCAGCTGCACGACGCGATTGCCAGCGAGGAGGACCAGCTGCGGGCGGAACTGGTCGCAGAAGTCGGCACACCGGTCAAGGTGACCTATATGGGCCAGCTGCGATGGCCGCTTGCCGAGGCGTTCCGCTGGCCCGCGCAGATGATCTCCAACTTCGAATGGGAACGCTGCCTACCCGACCGCGACATCAAAGGCGTTGCGCATCACCGCGACGTCTTCAAGGAACCGGTCGGCGTCGTGGGCGCCATCATCCCGTGGAACTACCCCTTCGAGATCACTGCCAACAAGCTGGGACCCGCGCTGGCGACTGGCAACACCGTCGTGTTGAAGCCCGCTCCGGACACACCGTGGAACGCCACGCGAATCGGCCGACTCATCGCCGAATGCACCGACATCCCCGCCGGCGTAGTGAACATCGTCACCTCTTCGGACCGCCGAATCGGCGCCGCGCTGGTCACCGATCCCCGCGTCGACATGATTTCGTTCACGGGTTCGACGCAGGTCGGGCGCGACATCATGGCAGCGGGAGCGCCCACGCTCAAGCGGCTGTTCCTGGAACTCGGCGGCAAATCGGCGATGATCGTGTGCGACGACGCCGACTTTGCCAAGGTCCTGCCCGCCTCAGGTGCGGCATGCATCCACGCCGGCCAGACATGCACATCGCTCACACGACTCTTGCTGCCGCGTAGTCGTTATGGGGCCGCAATTGAGCAGTTGGCCGACGTGTGGCGCAACATCCCGCGCGGCGATCCAAACGATCCCAAAGTGTTGTGCGGACCCCTGGTCAATTCGGTGCAGCGAGACCGCGTCGACAACCACGTCCGGCGCGCCGAGCAACAGGGCGCCCGCATCGTGGTCGGTGGGAAGCCGATGCCCGGTTTCGATCGCGGGTACTTCTACGAACCGACCCTGATCGCCGACGTCACAACAGCCATGGACATCGCCCGAGACGAGGTCTTCGGCCCGGTTCTCGTGGCAATCCCGTACGACGACGATGATGACGCCGTCCGCATCGCCAATGACAGCATCTACGGCCTGGCGGGAGCAGTTTACAGCGAGTCGACGCAGCGCGCGAAGTCCATAGCACGCCGCGTCCGGGCCGGGGTGCTCTCGGTCAACGGCGGCATGTGGTACGGGGCGGACGCTCCGTTCGGCGGCTTCAAATCCAGCGGAGTCGGACGGCAAAACGGCGTCGAGGGGCTCGAGACCTACACCGAGACCAAAGTCGTCGGCTGGGTTTAGGACATGCATTTCCACCTGATCCAAGAACCAACGCCTGATGGAAGGTTGTCACAATGAGTCGATTAGAAGGCAAGGTAGCTCTCATCACCGGTGCGGCCCGAGGCCAGGGCCGAAGCCACGCAGTCACCCTTGCCGAGCAGGGGGCCGACATCATCCTTTTCGACATATGTCACGACATCGACACCAACAACTACCCGTTGGCCACCCCACACGATCTGGAAGAGGCTCGCCTCGAGGTGGAGAAGACCGGGCGCCGAGCGGTGGCGGCCGAAGTCGATGTCCGCGACCGTACCGCCGTACGGTCCAACCTCGATCACGCGGTCGGCGAACTGGGTGGTCTCGACGTCGTGGTGGCCAACGCCGGCATTTGTGCCCTCGGTGACGAAACGACGGTGGGAGCGTTCTGTGACACCTTCGACGTCAACTTCGTCGGCATGATCAACGCGGTGCACTCGGCCATCCCCCACTTGAAGGCGGGCGCCTCGATCATCACGATCGGGTCGATCGCAGCGCTTGTCTCAGACCGCGTGGCCGGAGCCATGGGCGGCGGGCCCGGCGGAGACGGCTACAACGTTTCGAAGAGTTTCATCAACCAGTACACCGTCAAACTCGCCAAACAGTTGGCGCCGCGTAGTATTCGCGCAAACGTCATCCATCCGACGAACGTGAAGACCGACATGCTTCTGCAGCCGGCCATGTACAAGATGTTTCGCCCGGATCTCGAGAACCCCACTCTTGACGACGCCATGGTGGGCTTTCCCATGCAGCAAAGCATGCCGATTCCCTACATCGAGACAGCCGACGTTTCCAGCATGGTCGCCTATCTGGCGTCAGATGAGTCCCGGTACGTGACGGGCTCCCAGTTCACCGTCGACGGCGGAGCGATGTTGCGCTTCGTGTGAGCATGACGAGGCAGGCCGTAAAGCACACTTCCGTCCGCTTTACGCGTGCCGAGACACTAAGAAGGTGCCATGGACTTTTCGACTCTGACCACCGTGGAGGCAACTCTCCACGACCATATTCTGACCGTCACACTGAATCGACCGAACAAGCTCAACGCGTTCAACCAGGCGATGCTCGACGACTTCAAGAGCCTGTGGGCGTACGCGGACATCACCGACGACGTGCACGTGATCGTGCTCCGGGCTGCAGGCGAGCGCGCCTTCTCCAGCGGTGTCGATGTGGTCGAAGAATACGACACCGTCGACAACCCGTTCAGCCGTCGGGATCCGGCGCATTGGCTCTGCCCGAAACTTGCCGGCTGCTGGAAGCCCGTGATCTGCGCCGTGCACGGGATGGTCGCCGGCGGTGCGTTCTACTGGCTCAACGAGGCTGACATCATCATTGCGGCCGAAGACGTCGAGTTCTTCGACCCGCATGTGTCTTTCGGGCTGGTGGCCGCGCTGGAGCCGATCGGTTTGACGCGCAGAATCCCGCTGGGTGACGTGCTGAGGATGGCCTTGCTGGGGTTGGACGAGCGGCTCTCAGGAGCGCAGGCGCTGCAGATGAGCCTCATCAGCGAGCTACTACCGCGCGATGAATTATGGAGCCGCGCACAGGTACTCGCCGAGCGCATCGCAGCGAAGCCACCCGTGGCCATCCAGGGCACCGTCCGCGCCATCTGGGAGTCTCTCGACACCGGCCGAACCCATGCGCTCGCCCGCGGCATGTCGTACGTGGTGATGGGGAACGAAATCGGTTCGGCCCAGGTTGATCGGTCAAAGATCTCCGGCCGGAACTACGAATTGCGATGACGTCGGCAGCCCAGGATTCGCCAGAGACCGACCAACCGCGCCCACGCACACCGGGGCCGCTGCACGGAGTGCGCGTCGTGGAATTGGACGGCATCGGACCGGGCCCCGTCGCCGCGATGATGCTGGCGGATCTGGGAGCCGACGTTGTGCGCATTCAGCGCCCCGGCAGCCTCAACCAAGGGTTCGACTATCGAGAACTCTTGTTTCGTGGGAAGCGGATCGTCTGCCTCGACGTCAAGAAGGACCGCGATGCCCTGCTCGACCTGATCGGCCGGGCGGACGTGCTGATCGACCCCTTCCGGCCAGGAACCACCGAACGGCTCGGCATCGGTCCCGACGACTGCGACGTCGTCAACTCCCGGTTGATCTACGCCCGGATCACCGGGTGGGGCCAAGACGGCCCGCTGGCGGCCACTGCCGGCCACGACATCAACTATCTGGCGCACTGCGGGGTGCTGAACGCCATCGGTCATCGAGACCGGCCCCCGGTTCCGCCGCTGAACATGGTGGCCGACTACGGGGGCGGAACCATGTTCCTCGTCACCGGCGTTTGTGCCGCCCTCTACGAGCGGGAAAAGTCCGGCAAGGGACAGGTCCTCGACGTAGCGATGGTCGACGGTGTGGCCCTGCTGTCGCAGGCGTTCTGGGCCATGCGCGCGGTCGGCCGTCTCTCCGATGAAAGAGAGTCGAGCCTGCTCGACGGCGGGACGCCGTTCTACCGCACCTATGAGACGGCAGACCACCAGCACGTCGCAGTCGGCCCGATAGAACCGCAGTTCTATCGGTTGCTCCTCGACGGTCTCGGACTGACCGACGCCTCGCTTCCCGACCAGTGGGATGGCGAGAACCACGGACGAATGCACGAACTGTTCACCGAACGGTTCTCCTCGAAGACGCGTGCGGAATGGGTCCAGATCTTCGAGGGGAGCGACGCCTGCGTGGCACCGGTACTCACATGGACTGAGGCCACCCAGGATTCACACCTGCGCGCGCGCGGAACGATGGTTGACGCGAACGGATTCGTCCAGGCGGCGCCGGCCCCCCGGTTCTCCAGAACCCCGGGGCACATCGGCCCGCTGCCGCCCGCTCCGGTGACGCTTGACGACGTGCAGTGGTGATGGCAGGACACACGACGCCGGCGCCGATCGCCGCGTCACGGCCAAGCGAGGAATGAGGAACTGCAACCGATGACCACTGAAGCGTTCATCTACGAAGCCATCCGCACCCCTCGCGGAAGGCGCAACGGCTCGCTGAAGGAGATCAAGCCCATCAGTCTGGTGGTCGGCCTGGTCGATGAAGTGCGACGCCGCCATCCCGATCTGGACGAGACCATGATCAGCGACCTGATCCTCGGCGTAGTCAATCCGATCGGTGATCAGGGCGGCGACATCGCCCGAACGGCGGCACTGGTCGCCGGACTGCCCGAGACCACCGGCGGGGTGCAACTCAACCGCTACTGCGCGTCCGGCCTGGAGGCGGTCAACACCGCCGCACAGAAGGTCCGTTCCGGCTGGGACGACCTGGTGATCGCCGGTGGTGTCGAGTCGATGAGCCGCGTGCCGATGGGCTCCACCGGCGGCGCCTGGGCCGGCGATCCGGAGACCAACTTCGCGCTGTCTTACGTACCACAGGGCATCAGCGCCGACCTGATCGCCGCCACTGAAGGCTTCTCCCGCGAGGACGTCGACGGTTACGCGGTGCGCAGCCAGCAGAAGGCGGCGGCGGCGTGGTCGGGTGGCTACTTCGCCAAGTCGATCGTGCCGGTGAAGGATCAGAACGGCCTGGTGGTCCTCGACCACGACGAGCACATGCGCCCGAACACCACTGTCGAAGGATTGGCGACATTGAAGCCAGCTTTCGAAGCCATGGGCTCAACGGGATTCGACGATGTGGCGCTGCAGAAGTATCACTGGGTCGAGCGCATTCCTCACATCCACCACGGCGGCAACAGCTCGGGCATCGTCGACGGCGCCGGCTTGGTGCTGATCGGTAGTGAGAGTGCCGGCAGTGCTCAGAATCTGACCCCGCGGGCCCGGATCGTGGCCACCGCCACCTCCGGTGCGGACCCCGTCATCATGCTCACCGGTCCGACACCTGCCACCCGTAAGGTGCTCGATCGTGCCGGGCTGACGGTTGATGACATCGACCTGTTCGAGCTGAACGAGGCGTTCGCCTCGGTGGTGTTGAAGTTCCAGAAGGATCTGAACATCCCGGACGAGAAGCTCAACGTCAACGGTGGCGCCATCGCGATGGGTCACCCGCTGGGCGCCACCGGCGCCATGATCACCGGAACCATGGTCGACGAGCTCGAGCGCCGCGGCGCGCGACGCGCGCTGATCACCATCTGTATCGGCGGCGGCATGGGCGTGGCGACCATCATCGAGCGGGTCTAGGAGATATGACCATGGCAGAGAACACTATTGCGTGGGACAAGGATGCCGACGGCATCGTCACCCTGACGCTGGACGACCCGACGGGTTCAGCCAACGTGATGAACGAGCATTACAAGGAGTCCATGCACAAGGTGGTGGAACGCCTTGTGGAGGAGAAGGATTCGATCACCGGCGTGGTGATCGCCAGCGCGAAGAAGACCTTCTTCGCCGGTGGTGACCTCAAGGGCATGATGAACGTCGGCCCGGACAACGCCGCCGAGTCGTTCGCCGAGGTGGAGTTCATCAAGGCCGATCTGCGCCGGCTGGAGACCCTCGGTGTGCCGGTGGTCGCCGCCATCAATGGTGCTGCCCTCGGTGGTGGCCTGGAGATCGCGCTGGCGTGTCATCACCGCATCGCCGCCGACGTCAAGGGCGTGGTCATCGGCCTGCCGGAAGTGACGCTGGGTCTGCTGCCCGGTAGTGGTGGCGTCGCCCGCACGGTGCGGATGTTCGGCATCCAGAAGGCGTTCATGGAGGTGCTGTCCCAGGGCACCCGGTTCAAGCCGGGCAAGGCCAAGGACATCGGTCTGATCGACGAATTGGTGTCGAGCACAGAGGAATTGGTTCCGGCGGCGAAGGCATGGATAAAGGCTGAGGTTCTCCGGCACCCGGATGGCACATCACAGCCGTGGGATCAGAAGGGCTACAAGATGCCCGGGGGTACCCCGTCGCATCCGGCGCTGGCGGCGATCCTGCCGTCGTTCCCGGCGCTGCTGCGCAAGCAGCTCAAGGGCGCGCCGATGCCGGCGCCGCGGGCGATTCTGGACGCCGCCGTCGAGGGTGCGCAGGTCGATTTCGACACCGCCACCCGCATCGAGAGCCGCTACTTCACCTCGCTGGTCACCGGGCAG
>NZ_CACSIP010000076.1 GCF_902705885.1 Mycolicibacterium austroafricanum
ACCCCCGCCCGCAACGCAGCGCATCGGAATCCAACGCCCGGCGAGCAGTGGTCAGCGATTTGCCGTGCACCCGGGCAGTCTCGGCAAACATGGGGTAGCTTTTAGCGACTACCGATTGGCCGCAGCCGAGGAGAAACCGGTGAATGCGACACCATTCGGGCACTATCGGCTCCAGAAGCTGATCGGCCAGGGCGGGATGGGCGAGGTCTACCGGGCCTACGACACCAAGACCGATCGTGTCGTCGCGCTGAAGGTCCTCCCGCACCACATGGCCGTCGACGAGACGTTTCAGGCGCGGTTCCGCCGCGAGTCGCAGGCCGCCGCGGGCATCAACGATCCGCACGTGGTGCCCATCCACGGCTTCGGCGAGATCGATGGCCGGCTCTATCTGGACATGCGACTCATCGAGGGCAGCAACCTTGGCACCATGCTGTCGGAGTCCGAGAAACCGCTCGGTGCGGCGTTCGCCGTCACGATCGTCGAGCAGGTGGCCCACGCGCTGGACGCCGCGCACCGGGGCGGTCTGATCCACCGCGACATCAAGCCGTCCAACATCCTGATCACCGGGCGCGACTTCGTATACCTCATCGACTTCGGGCTGGTCCGCACCGCCGGTGAGAAGGGTCTGACGACCGCGGGCAGCACGCTCGGCACCCTGGCCTACATGGCCCCGGAACGGTTCGAGGGTGGCGAGGTCGATGCGCGATCCGACATCTATGCGCTGACCTGCGTGCTCTACGAATGCCTCACCGGCTCAAGGCCTTACCCGGCCGACAGCCTCGAGCAGCAGATCGCCGGGCACATGGTCTCCCCGCTGCCGCGTCCCTCCGCCACCGATCCGCGACTGGCCGCGTTCGACGAGGTGATCGCCAAAGGTATGGCCAAGAAGCCGGCACAGCGATACCAGAGCGCCGGTGAGCTCGCCCAAGCCGCGCGCCGTGCCCTCGACGCGCCGGTGCGCAAACGGGGTAGCAGTTCTCGGCATGCCGCCCGGACCGAGCGCAAACCGCCCCGGAAGGCGGGTGCGGTTGCCGGCGCCGCGGTGCTGGTGCTCGCGGCGGCCGCGATCGGACTGTGGCAGTGGGCCCCCTGGAACAACGGCAGTGACCTGCCTCCGCTGCCGGACGGCGCGATCGAGTCGATCGCGGCGACGGTGCCCGCCGAGGTCCGGGAGGCGGGCCGGCTGGTGATCGGGGTGAACGTGCCGTACGCCCCGATGGAGTTCAAGAACGCCGATGGTCAACTCGTGGGTTTCGACGTGGAACTGATGGATGCGGTGACCGAGGTGCTGGGCCTGGTGCCCGACTACCGCGACACCCCGTTCGACAAGATCCTGCCGTCGGTGCAGGACGGGTCCCTGGACGTCGGCGCATCCTCGGTCACCGACACCCGGGAGCGCGAGGCGTCGGTCGACTTCGTCACCTACTTTCAGGCCGGCACCCAATGGGCGAAGCGATCCGGTACCAATCCGAACCCGCGGTCGCCCTGCGGCGTCAGAGTCGCTGTGGCACAAGGGACTCTGCAGGAGACCCAGGAACTTCCGCGCAAGAGCGACGAGTGTCTGGCCGCCGGTCAACCGCCCGTGGACATCGTGGTGTCGTTCAGCCAGGACCAGGTGACCGAGGCGCTGCTGCGCGGCGAGGTCGACGCGATGTCGGCGGACTCGCCGGTCACGGGCTTTGCGATCAAGCTCAGTCGTGGCGATCTCGTGCCTGCCGGTGACGTGTTCGACTCCGCGCCCTACGGCTGGCCCGTGGCCAAGGGGTCGGGGCTGGCGGAGTCACTGCGGCTGGCGCTGGAACACCTGATGCAGACCAGTGAGTACCGGACCATCGCCACGATGTGGGGCGTGGAGCGCGGGATGATCGACAAACCGGTGATCAACGGCTCCTCCAGGTAGCGGCTCGGCTGCGCCTCAACGGCCGGTGTAAACGTCCGCGTGCGGGGTACGCCTGCAAACCAGGCCCTCTCGGGGCGTGCCGGAACGACAGCGACAGGTGATCGACTCATGACAGCTCTGCCCCCGGATCCCGATCCCGTGAACGTCCCCGGTCAGGAGCCCGCCGGCGGCGTGCCCCCGGGTGAGACGCCTCCGGACTCAGCCCAGACCTCGGCGACGTCCAACGCGGACCCGACCGCCGGACGCAACCTGACACCGAGGGCGATCGCCGCGTTCATCGCGATCGGACTGTTCGCAGCGCTGTTCGCCGTCACCGCGGTGGTTCTGGTGCTGCAACTGCTGGACTAAGAAGTCCCCACCGGGCTGGGGTGCTTGGACTCCAGCGCGGTGCCCTCGATGTCGAGGTCCGGGACGTAGCGACCGAACCACTTGGAGTGCACCCACATCCGGCTGCCCAGCATGCTCATCACCGCGGGGATCAGCGTGAGGCGCACCACGAACGCATCCAGGAAGACTCCCACCGCCAGCGTCAGCCCGACCGACTTGATGATCGGATCGCTGCCCGCGAGGAAGGCGATGAAGACACCGAACATGATCAGCGCCGCGGCCGTCACCACGCGCATCGACAGGCCGACACCGTTACGGACGGCGGCCAACGCGTCGTCGGTCCTGCTGAGCTCCTCCTTGATCCGGGAGACCACAAACACCTCGTAGTCGCTGGACAGCCCGAAGATGATGGCCAGCACGATGATCGGCAGAAAGCTGATCGTCTCTCCGGGTGTGATGCCGAGAAGGCTGGCACCCCAGCCCCACTGGAAGACAGCCACCTGCACCCCGAGCGCGGCGAACACCGAGAGCAGAAAGCCGATGATCGAGGTGATCGGCACCAGCGCGGCGCGAAAGGCCAGCGTGAGCAACACGAATGCCAGCCCGACCACCACGATCACGAACACCGGCAGCGCGGCCGCGAGCTTGTCCGAGGTGTCGATGTTGGACGCAGTGGTGCCGCCGACCAGGATCGTCGCGCCGGTGTCGGCCTCGATCGTGTCGCGGTCGGCCCGGATGCGCTGGACCAGGTCGGCGGTCGCGGTGTCGTTGGGCCCGGTTGCCGGAATGACCTGGATGACCGCGGTGCTTTCGTCGCCGCCTGCGGGTGCGGCCGCGACGACGCCCGGTTCGCGGCCGACGTTGGCGGCGATGGTGGACGCGGCCCGCGGGTCGGCCCCGGCCAGGTCGGCGACGACGAGCAGCGGGCCGTTGAAGCCGGGTCCGAGGTGTTCTGCGGTCAGGTCGTAGGCCTGCCGGGCGGTGTTGGACTCCGGTTGTGATGACCCGCTCGGCAACCCGAGGTGCATGCCGAAGGTCGGCAGGCCGATCAGGATCAGCGCGGCGGACCCGCCTAGCAGCAGTGGCTTGCGGAACCGCACGACGAATCGTGCCCACGCCGCGCCGAACGTGCGCTGCGGCGTGTACGCGGCGACCTGGGCGACCTCTTTGGCCCGGCCGGGCTGCAGCGGTGTCCGGATGAACTTGGAGACCTTGGTGCCCGCGAAACCGAACAGCGCGGGCAGCAGGGTCAGCGCGATCAGCATCGCGATCAGGACCGCCGCGGCGGCGGCCAGGCCCATGTAGGTGAGGAACGGGATGCCCACCACCGCAAGGCCGCACAACGCGATGATCACGGTCAGCGCCGCGAACACCACGGCGCCCCCTGCGGTGCCCACGGCCAGCCCGGCGGCCTCCTCGCCCGGCATCAGTAGCAGCCGGTTGTTGCGGTACCGGTTGAGGATGAACAGCGCATAGTCGATGCCGCAGGCAAGACCCAGCATCAGCGCCAGCGACAACGAGGCGGTGGGCATGTTCACGAACGCCGCCACGACGAAGATCCCGAGTGCGCCGATGCCGACGCCGATGCTGGCCGTCAGGATCGGCAGTCCCGCGGCGACGACGGCGCCGAAGGTGATCAGCAGGATCAGGAACGCGACGCCGACCCCGATGATCTCGGGGAGGTGCGGGACGCTGACCTTGTAGCCGGGGTACACGCTGCCTGCGTATTCGACGCGCGCACCGGCGTCCTGCGCCGGCTCCATCGCGGACTCCAGCGAGGCCAGCGAGGCATCGGTGACCTCGCCGAGGGGAGCTTCCCACTGCACGGTGCCCAGCCCGACCTTGCCGTCGGGGGCGATCTGCCCGGTCTGCGTGGGTCCGGCGGCCGCTGCGACCCCGGGGATGGCGTTGACGGTCGCGACGGCCTCACCGATTCCCGCCGCGAGCGCCGGATCGGTGATCGCGCGCCCCTCGGGCGCGGCGAAGGTGAGCTGGGTCTGCGCACCGCCGAACACCGGCAACTCCTGGCGCAGTTGTTCGACGGCCCGCTGCGATTCGGTGCCGGGGATGGTGAAGTTGTCGCTGGGCTCACCGCGGAACCCGACGAACGCGACCGCCACGGCGGCGAGGGCGGCCAGCCAGGCAATCAGTACCAGCCAGCGGCGGCGATAGCTGAACTCACCGATTGCGAACAGGTAGCGCGACATCGTGTGGGTGTCTTCTTTCGGTCGTGACCACAGGGACTTGGCCCAGCAATGCCCGCTGCGGCGGTGGATTACGCACGCCCAGGCCCGCCGATATGTGTGACCCGAGTCACCGTCGGCTCCTATCCTGAAGCGGTGACGTCGACGTCCCTGCCTCCCGGTCCGCGGCTGCCCAGGGCGGTCCAGGCGGCGCTGATGCTGCGGTTCGGGCCCCGATTCGTCGCTTGGTGCCGACGGCGTTTCGGCTCAGCGTTCACACTGCGGGTCGCGTCGATGGGCACGCTCGTCTACCTCACCGACCCCGCGGACATCAAGACCGTGTTCGCCGGCGACCCGCGGATATACCATGCGGGAGAAGCTAATTCGATGCTCAAGGGCTTGCTCGGCGAGACCTCGGTGTTGGTGGTCGACGAGGATCTGCACCGGGACCGCAGGCGGTTGATGCTCGCGCCGTTCGCGCGGGACGCGGTCGCGAAGCAGGCATCGGTGATCGCCGAGATCGCCGCGGACAACATCGCGGACTGGCCCGTCGGCACGGCGTTTCCCGCCGCACCGCGGATGTCGCAGATCACCCTGGAGGTGATCCTGCGGACGGTCATCGGCGCGACGGATCCGGCACGGTTGGCAGCGCTGCGCGCGGTGATGCCCGAATTGCTGCGGGTCGGGCCGTGGCAGACGCTGGCGCTGCTCGATCCCGGGCTGATGCGTCGGCGACCGTGGCGCACGCTGCGCGAGGCCATCGCCGAGGCCGACCGGCTGCTCTACGCCGAGATCGCCGACCGCCGCGCCGACCCGGACCTCGCGCAGCGCACCGATGCGCTGGCGATGCTGGTGGCGGCCGCGGACGACGACGGCCGCGAGATGACCGATCTGGAGCTGCGCGATCAGTTGATGACGCTGTTGCTCGCCGGCCACGACACCACGGCGACCGGGCTGTCGTGGGCACTGGAACGGTTGACCAGGCATCCGGCGATCCTGTCCCGGGCGGTGCGCGCTGCACACGACGGCGATGACGACTATCTGGACGCGGTGGCCAAGGAGACGCTGCGGATCCGCCCGGTGGTGTTCGATGTCGGCCGGATCCTCACCGAGCCTGTCGAGCTGGCCGGACATCGGCTGCCTGCCGGGGTGATGGTGGTGCCCGGCATGGTGGTGGTGCACTCCAGCGACGCGGTGTATCCGGACGCAGACCGGTTCGACCCCGAACGCATGCTCGCCGCGACCCCCAGCCCGTCGACATATCTACCGTTCGGTGGAGGCAATCGGCGATGTCTGGGCGCGACGTTCGCGACGGTGGAATTCCGTGTTGTGCTGCGAGAGATCCTGCGCCGCGTCGAGCTTGAGCCCACCACCGCGGCGGGGGAGCGCCAACGCCTCAAGCACGTGATCTTCGTGCCGCACCGGGGCGCCCGTATCCGCGTCCGTTCGATCGTCTCACCGGCCGCAGCGACGTTTCCCGCTGCCGAATGAGCAGGTGGGTGTAGTCTCAGGGGTAGGCCGAGTTCGCGCCGATAGTCCGATGCGACAAATTCCGGCGTGACAATACTCAGCCCGCGACGCGATTCTCTTCGCTCGGACACAGTGCGGGGTATGCCCCCGTACCACTCAAGGACGTTGCTCATGGATTCGTCTGATCTGTTCTCACACCGTCAGGCGCCGCATGTCTCCAACACCGGCCCGAAGTCCCAAGAGCCGGTGCAGGCGCCAGTCTTCTCTGATCAACCGAAGAAGAACAGCTCTGCTGATTCGCCATCCCAGTGAACGGGTTGGCGCGGTCCCGCCGCGCTTCCCGTCCGATCAGGGTGATGCTCGCCGGCCAGCTCGGTGGCGAGATCGACGGTGCCTGGTGGCCGCACACGGCCTCGGTGGCCACCGAACTCCCTGAGTTGGTCGGTGCTCTGCATCGAGCGCTCGGTGAGATCGTGGACATCCGCATCAATTGGTCGGTCACCGAAGGTCAGCTCGACCTGGAGACGATCGCCACCGGCGCGCGGCTGATGCGTGCCGGCGAACACTACCGACGCCCCCGCCTGATGGTGGTGGTCGGTCGCACGGCGAGCGCGAAACTCCTTGTCGTACCGAGCATGACATCGCAGGCGCTCGGGCTGATGGTGCTTCGCACCGCCGCAGGCCTGCCCACCTCGGGTGGCACCGGGGATTCCCGGCTCTTCGAGACGGCCCGCGTGGTGATGCAGCTCGCCGAGGCCGAGAGCGCGAAGTGGTGCAATCCCATCAGTTCCTGAGGGGCGGCCCGCCGGTCGGCGATGAAACGCACTGCGTCAGTGGCGCATTCGGAGCGTTTCAGGTTGAGGGGCCAATCGTGCTAGCCTTGTCTGGGATGTCTGTCTGACATCCTTTCAGAATGACGGAAGTTGAAAATAGTATGGCACAGGGAACTGTGAAGTGGTTCAACGGCGATAAAGGCTTCGGTTTCATCGCCCCCGATGGCGGCGCAGAAGATGTGTTCGTTCACTACTCGGAAATCGGTGGGAGCGGATACCGCTCGCTCGAGGAAAACCAGCGTGTCCAGTTCGAGGTCGAACAGGGCGCCAAGGGTCCTCAGGCGGTCGGCGTGACTGTCGTCTAGTAGGCGGCTCAAACCCGTAGATGTGGGCTGGTGGGATTTTCCCGCCNGCCCACATCTCGTTTCGGTCGACTCCGAGCGTAGGCTGATGGAGATGGTCTACGAATCCCCGGAGTTCAAGTCGTTCAACGACTTCGGGAGCCGGCACCGCGGAGCAGTGAGCCGACGTCTGGATCAGTTGTGCGTCAGCGCTTCTTGTTGTGCACCGCGGTCTCGACGATCGACGACTTGTCGGCGGACTTGGCGTGCTTGGCCGCGCGTTTCTCCTTGAGAGACTTTCCGGACTTCTTCGACATGCCCTGCCGAGGAGACTTGTCAGACATCACTGGCCCCTGAATCGTTGTGGGGGCCTGGACGGTCCCTATGGGTCGACCATACCCCCTGATCCGGCCGTTTTGGGGGGCGTCGCGACAACAGGGTGCAGGGTGTAACGTGGAATAGGTTGGGAACCCAGCCAGTCCGGGATGCGTCAGCTGTGCTCCGCTGATCTCGCCGAGCAACCGCTCACGCCGGATACGCCGGTAGCAACCGTCCGTCGGGATTGCCTTGAACGTTGTGCCCACCTTCCAATCAATTCTTGCTCCCGCTGCGCGGCAACCACTTTCCAAGACTGTGCGCTTCGGTGTGCTGAGCACCTTCCCGCCCACGCCATGCGGAGTGGCGAGGTTCGGCGCCGGGCTGTCCAGTGCGTTGGGCGCGCACGGTTCAGCGGTCGGCGTCGTGCGGGTGGCCGACGATTCGCCGCCTTCCGGCGGCCAGGTGGTCGCGGAACTGGTCAACGGATCCGCGCGGTCGGTGGCTGCCTGCGCGGACACGCTCAATCTCCATGATGTCGCCGTCATCCAACACGAGTTCGGTATCTACGGCGGCGCCGACGGCGTCGAAGTGCTCGACATCCTCGAGGCGCTGCGCGTCCCGTCGATCGTCGTCGCCCACACCGTTCTCGAAAACCCCACGCCGCATCAGCGCCACGTGTTCGAGACGGTCACCGCCAAGGCCGATCGTGTGGTGGTGATGTCCGACGTCGCACGCAAGCGGTTGTCCGCGACCTACGCCGTGGATCGAAACAAGGTGGCCACGATCCCGCACGGAGCCACCCTCCCCACGGCCCCGCGTGTCAAGCGCGCCAGCCGCCCCACGATCTTGACCTGGGGGCTGCTGGGCCCGGGGAAGGGCATCGAGCGGGTCATCGACGCGATGGCCTCGTTGCAGGACGTCCCCGGCCGGCCGCGCTACGTGGTGGCGGGCCGGACGCACCCCAAGGTGCTCGCCGCGGAAGGGGAGGCCTACCGCGAATCCCTCGTCGAACGGGCGCGCCTGGCCGGGGTCGCGGACTCGGTGACGTTCGACGCCCAGTACTACGGCGGTGCCATGCTGGCCGCGCTGATCCAATCCTCGTCGGTCATCGTGGTGCCCTACGACTCCACTGAGCAGGCCACCTCCGGTGTGCTCGTCGACGCCATCGCCAGTGGCAGACCGGTCGTGGCCACGGCCTTCCCGCACGCGATCGAACTGCTCTGCGGGGGAGCGGGTCTGGTCGTCAGCCACGATGACCCGGACGCGATGCGCACTGCGCTGCGCCAGGTGCTCACCCAGCCGCGGCTGGCCGGCTCGATGGCTGCCGAAGCCCGGCAGCTGGCACCGGAGATGGAGTGGTCGGTGGTGGCCGACGCCTACGTCCAGCTGGCCCAGCGGGTCCTCGCCGAGCGCAGAACGCAGTGACGCAGACACCGATATCGTCTGTGCTCCAATGACTTCGCCGCTGGCTGGGCTCGTCACCCGTAGCCCGCAGCGGCTGCCTGCCGACCCGTCGAGGGTCATCGCGCAACTCTTCGTCCCCGGCCATCAAGAGTACGAACTCGCCGACTCCCGCGCCGGGGCCGTACTCGGACGCATCCTCGCGTTGACCGAGGAGGACGTGCGGGCGTCGCTGGATGACGTCGTCCTGCGTTTCGACAAGCGCCACCGTGACCTCGCAGGCACCTTCCGGCGGCACGCCCGGGAACTCGCCGACCGCCTGGACACCGCTGCTCACTTGTCCGAGGAGCGAATGCTGCTGCTGGGGGCGACGTTCACCAGCGAGTACGCCATCGAAGGTGCGGCGCTGTGCAACCCGAGCATGGTCGCTCACCCGGATCAGTCGGGACTCGTGGCGGGCAGCCTGCGCTTCGTGATGAGCGTACGGGGGATCGGCGAGGGGCACCGGTCGTCCATCGAGTTCCGTACCGGGGTCGTCGACGCGTCGGGCGTGGTGACGATCGACGCGCCGGTGCCGTATGCCACCGTCGGCACGGTGGTGCCGACGCTGCTCGACGCGGCGGTGTTCCGCAGCGAGCTGGCGCGGCTGCGGGTCGGCGGCGAGGCTGCCGACTACGTGCTCGACGCGCTCGGCGACCGGTTCACCAGGGCCGACCTCGACGAGCAGATCGACAAGCTGCAGGGCCACCTGAAGACGCGGGGCCACGCGTTGCGGACGATCTCGCAGATCCAGGCGATCGCCGAGCGGACCTACGCCGTCGAGTTCCCTGCCGGGATCCCGCTGTCCGAGCGGGTGCTGTCGCCGGCGATGGCCGCCGAGGCGGCCGGCATGGAGGATGCCCGTTTTGTGCGTTTCACCCGCGACGACGGATCGGTCACGTTCTACGCCACCTACACCGCCTACAGCGGTTCGGAGATCTCGCAGCAGCTGCTGGAGACCGAGGATTTCCAGTGCTTCACCTCGACTCCTCTTGTCGGACGTGCCGCAGCCAACAAGGGTCTGGCGCTGTTTCCACGGCTGATCGGCGGACGCTTCGCTGCAATGTCCAGAAGCGACCGCGAGTCGAATTCGATTGCCTTCACCGACAACCCGTTCCAGTGGACCGATTCGGTTCCCTGCCAGCGGCCGACCGAGTCCTGGGAGGCGCTGCAGCTCGGCAACTGCGGACCGCCCATCGAGACCGAGTCCGGCTGGCTGGTGCTCACCCACGGTGTCGGCCCGATGCGGACATACCGCATCGGGGCCATCCTGCTCGACCTGGAGGACCCCACCCGCATCCTCGGCCGGCTCCGGGAACCGCTGCTCAGCCCGTTGGCCGACGAGCAGGACGGCTACGTGCCCAACGTCGTCTACTCGTGTGGGGCGCTCGTGCACGCCGAAACCCTGGCGCTGCCGTACGGTGTCGATGACGCGGCCATCGGGGTCGCGACGGTGCCGCTGCCCGAATTGCTGGCCGCGCTGAGCGAATGAGGTGAACGTGAAGCGACGGGTGGGTGCAGAGCTCGAGGTCGGCATCACCGCGGAGACGACGCTGGAGTTCCAGATCGCCGTCGCACCGCACCCCAATACCGAGGTGTGGGAGTCGTTGTCGTTCGTTCTCGACGGCACACCGCTGCAGGCCAGGGAGATCAGCGGCACCCACGGAAACCGGATCCACAAACTCAGCAACGTGCCGCCGGGCAGGCTGGCGGTCGACTACTCGGCGACCGTCATCGGTCACACCGACCCGGCCCCGGTCACCGAATACGACCTGTCGATGTACCTTCGCCCCAGTCGCTATGCCGAAGCCGACAAGTTCTACGGTTTCGCCGCAACCGAATTCGGCAGCTACACCGATTCGGCGAACCTGCTGGCGAACGTGTCGTCGTGGGTCGGCGACCGGCTGAACTACGTCCCGGGCTCCAGCGACCCCATCGACGGGGCGGTGGACACGCTGCTCGCCGGCGCCGGGGTGTGCCGGGACTTCGTCCATCTCGTGGTGGCGCTGCTCCGGGCGGTCAACGTCCCTGCCCGCGCCGTCTCGGTGTATGCGCCGGGGCTGTACCCGATGGACTTCCACGCGGTCGCCGAGGCGTTCGTCGACGGGCAGTGGCGGGTGGTCGACGGGACCCTGCTGGCGCCCCGGCAGTCCGTGGTGCGCATCGCCACGGGACGCGACGCCGCCGACATCGCCTTCCTGGACAACCACGACGGGGCGATCACGCTGGACAGGCTCGTGGTCAGCGCCGTCGTCGACGGGGACCTTCCCAGGGATTCGATGGATCAGCTGGTGTCGATCACCTGAGCCGGACCGGATGGGGGTAGTCCCCAGCGCGGTGCTGGAACGACAGGATGGCGGGGTTGAGCACCTTGCCGTCGCGGATCTCGATGGCCCGGGCGAGTGTCGGGGTCTGCTCCCAGGCTGCGGGCCCGGCCAGCAGCGTTTCCAGGTGCGGCAACAGCGCCTCGCTGATCTCCCACGTCGCCGAGTTCCACAGGTACGACGGGCTGTGGTCGACGGCGTAGTACTGCACGCCGTTGGCCATCTCGATGACAGGATCGGTGAACGACGTCGGGCGGGCCCAGTCGAACCCCATGCCGACGTCGCAGGAGACGTCGATGATCAGGCTGCCGGAGGTGAAGGCGGCCAGGTCCGCCTCGGTGACGAAGACCAGCGGGGATTCGGGATCCTGGAGCACACAATTGACGACGACGTCGAACTCGGCCAGGAAGTCCGCGACCGGCATCCGACCATCCGGAGTGTCCGCCCAGATCCGGTCGGGGTTGTCTGGGTCGCGCCCCATCTGGACCATCTGGGTGGAATGGATCGGTGAGGCGACGGCGGCGACGTCCCGGTTGGTCAGCACGTGCACCTCGTCGACGCCATGGGCGTTGAGCGCGGTGACCGCACCGCGGGCCGTCGCCCCGAAGCCGATCACGGCAGCACGCAGTCGACGGCCGTAGCTGCCGGTGACTCCGGCCAGCGCCATGGCGTGCAGCACCGAGCAGTAGCCGGCGAGCTCGTTGTTCTTGTGGAAGACATGCAGGCCGAACCCGCCGTCGGACTGCCAGTGGTTCATCGCCTCGAAAGCGATCAGCGTCAACCGACGGTCAATGGCGACCTGGGTCAGTTCGGGATCCTGCACGCAGTGCGGCCAACCCCAGATGGTCTGCCCCACCTGCATTTCCGCGAGGTCGGCCGCCTGGATCTTGGGCAGCAGGATGACGTCGCAGTCGGCGATGAGCTGCTCGCGGGTGCGGATGCCACCGACCATGCCGGTCAGGGCGTCGTCGGTGGCGCCGAAGTGCGCGCCGTAGCCGTGTTCGAGGAAGATCTGCTGCCCGATCCCGCGGTCGATCTTGCCGAAGTGCGCCGGATGGATAGCCAGTCTACGTTCATTGGGTTTGCGCGAGTGCGCCAGCACGCCCAGTGAAAGCCGTTGTGGTTCAGCGTTTCGTGTCATGACGCTGCCCCCTCCGACGGTGGGCCCCGGTTGGTCCCGACCTCCTGACCCTACAGGTCGCGTTGACGCATGCAGTCGGCCTCATTAACCTGGAAGCAACGCCGACGAGCTGCCGTCTTCAACCGATATGGCTGGTGGTCCGCACACCCTGGGTTCCCGCCACGAGCCCGCACCTTACCGCCCGGACGGACCGACAGGACATTGCATTGGCCATCGCCGACATCGCCGCCTACTCGCATCTCACCGAGGTGGAGATCGAAGCCCTCGCGAACGATCTGGACGCCATCCGCAGTGAGGTCGAAGAGTCTCGCGGAGCCAAGGACGCGGCCTACATCCGGCGCACCATCAAGTTCCAGCGCATCCTCGACGTCGCAGCGCGCCTGCTGATCGGCTGCACCCGGTCCCGTACCGGTTGGGCCGTGGGAACCGCGGCGCTGGCTTACGCCAAGTCCGTCGAGAACATGGAGATCGGCCACAACGTCGGCCACGGTCAATGGGACTGGATGAACGACCCCGAGATCCACTCGACCACCTGGGAGTGGGACATGGTCGGGGTGTCGTCGCAGTGGCGGTACTCGCACAACTATCGCCACCACGTGTTCAGCAACGTCGTCGGCGTGGACGACGACCTGGGTTTCGGTGTCATCAGGATGACCCGCGACGAGGCGTGGAAACCGGAACACCTGTTTCAACCGCTGCGTAACCTGTTGTTGGCCAGCATCTTCGAGTGGGGGATCGGCCTGCACGGCATCCACTCCGAGCGTGACCGACTGGTGCCGGACCACGACAAGGTGGTCCAGGCCCGGAAAGCGTTCGCCACCAAGATCGCCCGGCAATCGGTCAAGGACTACGTGTTGTTCCCGGCGCTGAGTCGGTCGCGCTGGCGTCGCACCCTGGCTGCAAATGCGGCCGCGAACCTGTTGCGCAATTTCTGGGCGTACGCGGTGATCTTCTGCGGGCACTTCCCCGACGGCGCCGAGAAGTTCAGTGCCGATGTGCTCGAGAACGAGACCAAGGGCGAGTGGTATCTGCGCCAGATGCTCGGTGCCGCCAACTTCGACGCCGGCCCGGTGATGGCCTTCTCGAGCGGCAACCTGTGCTACCAGATCGAACACCACCTTTTCCCCGACCTGCCGAGCAACCGACTGGCCCAGATCGCGGTGCGGGTCCGCGAGGTGTGTGACAAGTACGATCTGCCCTACACCAGCAGTTCGTTTGTGCGGCAATATCTTCTGGTGCTGCGCACGATCCACAAGCTGGCGCTTCCGGACCGGTTCCTGGTGGCGACAAGTGACGACGCGCCGGAAACCGCTTCCGAACGCAAGTTTCTCGACAGTGCCACCGGCGGCGAATCGGCGGGGGGCCTTCGAACGGCGCTGCGTGAGCGGGCACGCAAACGCCGGTGCTGACCCGGATCGGCGCACGGGGGCGTACCGTTGGGGTATCGGGCAGCTCGGCTCCGAGCGAAGATGCCCGACTAAGAAGGAATTTCATCATGGCGACGCCTACCCAGATCCGATCTCCCTACGACCGACGGGTCGAGCTCGTCAAGGACACCATCAAGGATCACTCCAAGCTCGGCGACAAGGCCGCGGGCGATCTCGCCGTGCATGTGCTGCACGTACTGAACACGATTCCCGAGAAGGTGCGCTGAGCCGGCCGTGACGCTTCCCGGCGGCCGCACCGACGGCAGGAACCGGATCGGTTGAAAGTGGCGATCCGTGAACAACTCCTGGCTGCGGTCGACGGCCGGCGAGGGATGGATGCCGCCGACCGGCTCTGTGAGGCGTGTGTGTTGCTCCTCGACATCGACGCGGCGGCGATCTCACTGGTGTTCGACGGCGCCAACACCGGAACACTGGGCTCCAGTAGCCCGAACGCCCGGGAGTACGACGAGCTGCAGTTCACCCTCGGCGAGGGGCCGTGCCTGGAGTCGATCACCCGGCGAGCCCCGGTCCTGGTCACCGATCTCGCCGACCCGCACGACAAGCGCTGGCCGATCTACGGTCCCGCCATGCTCGAGTTGAAGATCCGTGGCGTGTACGCGATGCCGGTGGTGGTCGCCGGGGAGTATGTCGGTGCTCTCGACTTCTTCCGGGTGTTGCCGGGGAGGCTGGCCGGCGGCGAGCTCGCCGGTGCGATCGTCGCCGCGGAGCTCGCCGGTATCCCGCTTCTCGACCTGTTGGACTCCGACATGAAGGCCGCTGCCAGCGACCCGGGCAGTAGCGCCTGGACGGAGCTCAACGCGCTGTCGCGCGCGGAGGTCAGCCAGGCCACCGGCGTGCTGGTCGCTCAGCTGCAGATCGAACCCGCCGAGGCGCTGCTGCGGCTGCGGGCCCACGCTTATGCGACCGGCCGCGCGGCCACCGAGGTGGCCCGCGACATCCTTGCGCGCCGAATCAGGCTGGAAGCCGACTGATGGGTGGCGTGCCGAATCCTCAGGATGGAGGGGCGATATGACCGAGACTCCGCGTGAAACCCAGGTGCTGGACGCGGTGGTCACCCTCGTCGACAGCCTGCTCGTGGACTTCGACGTGATGGACCTGCTGACCGAACTCACCGAACGCTGTGCGCAGTTGCTCGATGTGGCTGCTGCCGGATTCCTGCTCGCCGACCCGTTCGACCAACTTCATCTGCTGGCCGCGACCACCGAGCAGGCCCGCGATCTGGAACTGTTCCAGCTGCAGACCGATGAGGGTCCGTGCGTGGATTGTTACGCGACGGGACAACCGGTCTCGGTGGCCGACCTGGAGGCCGAGGAGCAGCGCTGGCCCCGGTTCGTGCCGGCTGCCAGGGAAGCGGGGTTCACTTCGGTGCACGCCGTCCCGATGCGGGCGGCCGGGCTGGTGCTGGGTGCGCTCGGCCTGTTCGGCACCGAGGCCGGTGAACTCAACGATGCCGACGTCTTGGTCGCTCAGACCCTCGCGCACATCGCGTGTGTGGCGGTCTTGCAGGGGCAGGCACCGACACCGACAACGGTGCTACCGCAGCTGCGTTCGGCGCTGGCCGGCCAGGTGGTGGTGGAGCAGGCGAAAGGCTATCTGCGAGAGGTCCTCGACCTGCCGGTGGAGGAGGCTTTCACGGTGCTGCGCGGCTACTCGCGGGCCCACGGCGAACACCTGACCGAGGTCGCTCGACGGCTGATGACCGATCGGCACTCCCGCCCGGCACTGATCGACGCGATCACCGAATTCGCCTCGCCGACAACACGTTAGGGGCGGTGTCGGGCTCGCGCACGGCGCACCGCCTCGTCCACCAGCCGTTCAGCGACGACAACGAGTTTGACGTTCTCCGCCTGGCTCATCCGCTTGAGCCGGTCGACGGCATCTTCGGACCCGGCGCCGGTGCGGCTGCGGATGATGCCGATCGCCTGATCGATCACCGCGCGGTTGACCAGGGCGCGCTGCAGATGCTCGGTTCGCTCCCGCGTGCTGGCCAGCAATTGCGCGTTGTACACAGAGACCGCGGCCGTCCCGGCGAACTGGGATCCCAGCAGGACGGCGTGCTCACCGAACGCGTCGCGGGTCCGGGCGTAGGTGTTGATCGCGCCGATCACCTCCTCGCCGACGACCAGGGGCAGGCTCAGGGCCGAGTGGACGCCCATCCGGGCCACCCTGCCGCCGAAATGGGGCCATCGGTCGTCGCTGCCGAGTGAGCCGCTGACGACCGCACGCCCGGTCTGCATGCAGGTGATGCACGGACCTTCGCGGAGTTCCGAGTACTGTGCGTCGTCGATTTCTTCGACGAACTCCGCGGTGGCCGCGCACGTCTGCAGGCGGGGCACGACATGTTGGGGCTGCAGCAGCGTGACGCTGGCCCCGTCGACATTCGGGATGGCGCGCGCGGCGAATTCCGCCACGTCGGCGAGCAGTTCGGTCACGCCGCGGGCGTCGGCGACCAAGCCGGCGACGCCTCGCATCCCAGCATTAAGGTCGATCTCGTCGGCTTCGCGTTGCGCGGACGACGGATCGTCGTGGGGAACGCGCCCGGGCTGCGCGTCGTAGTCAGGCATGTGCCCTGAAGGTACCCGCCCAGGTCTACGTCGAAAAGCGCTCCGGTCAGTTCACCAGTGCGAGCGCGTGCGCTCGGCGCAGCTTGCCCGACGGGGTCTTGGGGATGGTGCCGGGCGCGAGCACCACGACGTTGCGGGGCCGCACGTCGACCTCGGCGAACACCTCGTGGGCGACCTGCCGCTCCACCCGGCGCACTTCGGCCTCGTCGGCGTAGTCCTTGCACTCCACCGCCACCGCGAACGTCTCCCGGGACCGGCCCGCGTCCAGCCGGACCGCGACCGCACACCCCGGTCGCACCCCGGTGACCCGGCCGGCGGCGCGTTCGATGTCGGTCGGGTAGATGTTGCGGCCCGCCATGATGATCACGTCCTTGAGGCGGCCGCAGACCACCACGTCGCCGGTTTCGGTGAGGTAGCCCAGGTCGCCGGTGTCATACCAGCCTCGCTCGTTCTGGGCCGCGATGAACCCACCGACAGTGGTGTATCCCCTGGTGACCGGCTCGCCGCGGACCTCGATGACGCCGACGCCGCGGGCGTCGAGTTCGCCGCCGTCTTCGTCGACGACCCGCAGCTCCAGGCCGTGCAACGGCTGGCCCAGCACGACGAGACGCCGGGTGTGTCCCTTGGTCGCCGGTACCGCCCGGTGCAGGACGGCGAGCAGGTCGGCGTCCACCTCGTCGACGACCATGCCGCCGCCGCACTCGGAGAACGAGACCGCCACTGTCGTTTCCGCCATCCCGTAGGCCGGGATGATCGCCTCGGGCTTCAGGCCGAACGGGGCGCCGGCCTCGCAGAGGTCCTCGACGTCGAGCGGATCGACCTGCTCGGCGCCCGAGAGCGCCCACCGCAGCGACGACAGATCGAACTCGCCGACGGTTGCCTGCCGTCGTAGGCGCTTGGCAAGGAGGTTGTAGGCGAAGTTCGGCGCGGCCGTCATGGTGCCCTTGTATTTGCTGATCAGCTTGGGCCACAACAAGATATCGCCGAGGAAGTCCATCGGCGTGACCTTGACCAGCTCGGCGCCGTAGTACATCGGCACCGTCAGATAGCCGGTCATGCCCATGTCGTGGAAGCACGGCAGCCAGGAGACGATCACGTCGGAGTTGATGTCGAAGTCGCAACCGACGGTCATCGCTTCGGCGTTGGCGACGATGTTGGCGTGGGAGATCTGCACGGCTTTGGGTGATCCGGTGGACCCGGAGGTCAACTGCATCAGCGCGATCGCGTCGTCGTCGGTGTCGACCGGCGCGATCGGGTCGCTGGCCAACAGGTCCGCGATGGTCAGCACCGTCATCCCCATGCCGGCCAGCACCGGTGCGGCGGCCATGAACGGGTCGGAGACGACGACCGCTCTGGCCGCGATCATGTTGATGACCGCGGTGGTCTCTTCGGCCCAGCGGACCAGGTCGGTGCGCGGTGTGGGCTGGTGCACCATGGTCGCGCTGGCGCCGCGCATCCAGATGCCCTGGGCTGTCGGCGCGATCTCGACCGGTGCTCCGGCCAGCACGGCGACCGCGTCGCCGGGTCCGATACCCGCGGCGGCCAGGCCGCCGGCCACCTGGCGGGCACGCTGATGCACCTCAGCCCAGGATTGGCGGACGGGCACGTGCGGCTCACCGGTGATCAGGCCCTTGGTGCTGCGCTGCGCGTTGGCGTACATGGTCTCGGTAAAACGGCTCATGGAAGCCCCTAATGCATTGGCGTGGAGACGCCGGTGATCTGTGCCTTCGGCCCGCGAAAAAGTTGCTGGTGCGTCAGGTGGTGCGCGAGCCGCTGGAGTTCGACCTTCGCCGCCCGGTGCCGGGCCGCGGTATTGCGTGACCTCCTCGGTTCCCCAGACGGTCCCCGATCCGGCCGGATCGGGGGTCGCGACGTGTCAGACGCGCTGACTGTACCGGGTGAACCGCCGAAGACCAGCCAAGCGTGTCCGATGTACCACCGATCGTTACGACCTCGGAAACGTCGTGACACCAAACCCCCAGTGGCGTGCACACACCGTGAATGGTCGGCTGACGTCGAAATATCGGCGGGGACAAGCCGTCGCCACCGTGACGTTTCCGTGGGGCTGAGAGCCAACCCTGCTAAACCATACCGTGGCGGTCCAGAGGCGGTCCCGATCGGCGGACCACGTTGCCGAATCGCGACGTCGGCGCGGTCCCGGGGGCATGGCATCTTCGCTGGATCCGGTTCGCAGCCTGCTTCCGCGGCATGGATTCGTCGACGAAGGGGCATGTCGGCGCGGATTCCGCAGCGCAGGTGCCCGGGAACTGACTCATCGGTAAGAAATCGGCAAAGCCGCCCGGGAGGCCGGTTAGACACGGTAAGCAGTTGGCCATGGGTCCGGGGTCATGTGTGGGTCGAGTGGGCGGTCTGGCGGTTGCACTGGGAATCGGTGCCGCAATCGTCGCGGGGGCGGGTTTGGCGGCGGCCGACGACGGCGCAGGCTCCTCGTCAGCGACAACGTCGTCGTCGGGCACCTCGCAGTCGTCGGGCACGTCCTCGAGTGACAAATCGTCGACGCGGTCGAAGTCCCGCGACACCAGGGACTCCGGCTCAGACGACTCAGCCGATGCCGCCGATGCTGATGCCGACGACCAGGACGCACCCGAGCCGGAGCGCGACGCTTCTGACATCGATACCGCCGACGACGATGCTGAAGACGCCGACGCCGACGACCACGCTGAAGACGCCGACGTCGAGGACGCCAAGGACAGGGACGACGAGTCGACTGCCGAGGAAATCGAGGAGCCGGCCGAGGTCACGCCGCCGGTAGTCGACGAAGAGCCGGCCGGCGTCACGCCGCCGGTAGTCGACGAAGAGCCGCTCGTTGCCGACACCGCAGACGTCGACGAGCAGGCACCAGCCGTCACCGAAACCGCACCGGTCGAGCCGGTCGAGGTGGTAACGGCCGAGCTGTCCGCCGTCATCCCCGAGCAAGTCGCGGACGATACCGAGTCCCCTGTCGTCCCGGCGGTGACGTCGCTGGTGATGTCGCTCGTCGCCGCCGGTCGGGAACTGACCGCCGAGTCCGAGGCGCAGCAGGTGGGCGCCAGCCTGGTGGTGGCCGCCGCCGAGCAGTACCCGATCCCGACCGACGTCGAGATCGTCGAATGGACACCGCCGCTGCAGTGGCTGCAGCGGATCCCGGTGCTGGGGCCCCTGGTGGTGACGCCCCTCGTCGGCCTCGCACACGTGATCCCGTTCCTTGGGGACGTCCTCCATCCGGTGATCGGCTTCCCGATCGACCACCGGGCACCGGCGGGCACTCCTGCGCCACGCAGCTTCCTGGTGAGGTCGTTCGACGGGGCCAAGATCTTCGTGAACTTCATGCCGGCCAAAGGCTTGGCCGCCGGAGAGCAGGCGCCGACGGTGTTGTCGGGCCCGGGTCTGGGGCTGCCCGGTTCGACCACGCTGGAACTGGAGGTCGACAGCTTCCTGCCCAACGACGTGATCGGCATCGGCGCACTGCGTCAGGCGGGCTACAACGTCGTCACCTGGGATCCGCGCGGCGAGTGGCGGTCCGACGGCCGGATGCAGTTGCAGTCACCGGATTTCGAGGGCCGCGACGTGTCGCACATCATCAGCTACCTGGCGACACTGCCCGAGGTCGAGCTCGACGGGGTGAACGATCCGAAGTTAGGCATGGTGGGCGCTTCCTACGGCGGTGGCATCCAATTGGCCACGGCGGCAATCGATCACCGGATCGACGCAATCGTGCCGACGATCGCCTGGAACAGCCTGACCAAGGTGCTGTTCCCCGACGAGTCGGTGCGCAGCGGGTGGGGGACGCTGCTGAGCGCGGTGCTGGCGGTCACGCTGTCGCGGCCGAACGAGCGGATCCTGCCCGCGGCGATCGTGGGCATCCTGACCGGGCAGGTGTCGCAATCGGACCTAGACCTGCTCAACGACCGGGGCTACGACGATCAGATCGGTGACATCACCGCGCCGACGCTGCTGATCCAGGGCACCGTGGACACGCTGTTCACGCTGGGGCAGGCCGATGCCAACGCGCTGGCGCTGATCGAGGCGGGCACCACCACCAAGGTGCTGTGGTACTGCGGCGGCCACGGCACCTGCCTCAGCGATTTCAACGACGGAGAGTTCGTGATCGGCCGGACGCTGGATTGGCTGAACCGGCACGTCAGAGGCCAGAATGTGGACACTGGCGCGCAGTTCGAGTGGGTCGACCAGAACGGCGACTGGTTCTCCTCGGATACTTATCCCGCGCCGGAGTCGATGACGTCGGTGACGGCGGTTCGGACCGACCGCAGGACCATCGCCTACATCCCGTTCCTCGGCGGTTCGGGTCCCAACCCGTTGGTCATCACCAGGGGGCTGGTCCCGGCGCTACTCGGGGTGCCGTCGGCGACATGGGCTTTCAACGCAGTCAACCTGCGGGTTCCCGACGCCACGGAGACAACGCACATCGTCGGGGCGCCGGAGCTGACGCTGACCTACTCGGGCAACGGCAACGCCGAGCATGTGTATGCCCAGATCGTTGATGACAGAACAGGTTTGGTGCTGGGCAACCACATCACCCCGATTCCCGTCGAGCTGGACGGGGAAACGCGCACGGTCACCATCCCGATGGAGCAGATCGCGCACACGCTGCAGCCGGGACAGTCGGTGACGGTGCAGGTGGTGACCTCGGCGTTCAACTTCCTGAACTTCTACTCCTGGGGCGCGATCAGCGTCGAAGAGATGTCGGTGCGGTTGCCGACGCTGGCGGCTGTGGAGTCGGTGGCGTCGGCGGCGTGAGCCGGGCTCGCGGCGGCCCGTTGAGACTGCGCTGAGGGCGGGGTGCACTCGCACTTCTTCGACGTGGACGCAGTGTCAACGGGGTGGCGGGGTCAGTCGAGCTGGATCACGCCGTCGCACCAGGTGCTGAGGATCTCGTCGACGCGGCCACGCACCCGGTGCCGGGCGTCGTCGCGGTCGAGGCCGGACATCAGCAGGTCGTCGTAGTCGGTGTCGACGTGCCGTACCGAGGCGGCAACGGCGAGGCGGATGGCATCGGGGTCCAGCGCCCGCCCGGCGGCACTGCGTCCCACGCGGCCGCTCCCGCGCAGCGCGGCGTGGTAGGCGATGGCCTCGGCGCGGGCGGGCGGACAGCCGGGGAACTGGTCGCGGATCGCGGCGGCGAACTCGTCGCGGAACTTCTCGTCGATGGCGGCCCGGCGCTGCTGGTCACGGGAGCGGCGTAGGGCGCGGGCGTCGGCGTCCTCGGCGCACTGCTGGGCGGCCAGCTCGATGGCATCGTTCTCAGCCAGGATTCCTTGGCGCTCATAGCGTTTCCGTCGCGTGCTCCAGCGGATGACCACGGCCGAGAGCCGGCTGGCCTTCTTGGCGCGTCGCGTCAGGGCGGCGTCACCGGAGGGCAGGAAGACCAGGTGGCCGAGGTCGGCGCAATCGAGGCAGAGCGGGCCGGCCTTCGACTGGAGGAGTAGATCGCCGTCCTCATCGCAGGAGGAACAGGTCCACGAGCTGAGAGCCGCGATCACAGCCAGCTCGCGAGAGCGCTTCTTCGGCGCCTCGGGAGCGGGGGCCTCCGCGGCGGCCCAGCGGGTGCGGAACGTGCGTTCGGCCTCGTGATCGCCACCGTCGGTGAACTGGAGGTCGCCGTAGTCGGTGTCCCATGGTTGCAGGCCATGGTCCCGGGCCCAGGATTGCAGTACGGCCAGCGCGGCGGCGGTCTTGTCGCGATCGACCTGGACGCACCGGTCGAGTGAGCTGACGCGACCCTGTTGCCAACGCTCGACGTTCGGCTGCGCCAGCCAGCCGAGGCCGATCAGGACGTCGAGGGGCGTGACGAATTGCTGCTCGGCCAGCGCCGATTCTGCGATGCGTGCAACGCGCGTCTGCATACCTGCCATGACACGTCTGAGGATAGTTCGGCGGTACGACGGGCGGGAGCGGACGTTGCGGACCGCGCTGCCGGGACGCCACACCGGTCTGCCCACGGCGAGCGAGAAACTCGGCGCAAAGGAAGGTCGGCGAATTGCACACCGAATTATTCGCTCGCCGTGGGCAGTTAATCGACCGTCGCCGCTACGCAACCCGCCTCGAAGCAGCTCCGGAGTGTAGACTGGAGAGAGCTGGTACTCCCAGCAGTCCGGTTTAGGTCAGTTTCTGCGCTGTCGCGCTGATCTTCCCGAGTCTTCACACACGCCGGTCACGCCGGTGGCAACAGCCCAGTCGGGATAATCTTGAATGCTCCATCGTTAGTCAACCATCTGGCCGCTCCCTTTGGGATGCAGGGCTTTTCCTACCTGCCGAGCTTCGGCGTCTTGAGTACCTACGCGCCGACCGCCTGCGGGCTGGCGACCTTCAGCGCAGCCCTGGCCGACGGCCTGTCGGCGAAGGGCGTCGACGTCAACGTGGTGCGCATCTCCGACGGAACCCCCTCTGAGAGCCCCAAGGTGATCGGTGAGCTCACCAACGGCTCCGCGCCGTCCGTCGCCGCCGCGTCACAGCTGCTCAATCGGAGCGACGTCGCCGTCATCCAGCACGAATACGGCATCTACGGCGGCCCCGACGGTGACGAAGTCGTCCAGATCATGAAGGGCCTCGACGTCCCGGCGATCGTGATCGCCCATACGGTACTCAAAGATCCTACGCCGCACCAACGTTCGGTTCTCGAAGAGGTCCTGGCGCTCGCGGACCACGTGGTGGTGATGTCGGAGTCGGCCCAGGAGCGCTTGTATGCCGGCTTCGCCGTCGATCGCCGCAAGGTGACGATCATCCCGCACGGTGCGGCACTCCCGACGGCCACCGCGCTGAAGCGTTCCGGCCAGCCGACCATCCTGACCTGGGGCCTTCTGGGCCCGGGCAAGGGTGTGGAGCGGGTCATCGACGCGATGGTGTCGCTGAAGAACCTTCCCCACCGGCCCCGGTACCTGATCGCCGGCCGCACCCACCCGAAGGTGCTCGCCGCCGAGGGGGAGGCGTATCGCGAGGCGCTCACCGCGCAGGCCCAGCGTCTCGGGGTGGCCGACGCGGTGTCCTTCGACGCCCGGTACCGCACACCCGCACAGCTGACCGCCCTGATGCAGGCCGCATCCGTCGTGGTGCTGCCCTACGACTCGAAGGACCAGGTCACCTCGGGTGTGCTGGTCGACTCCATCGCCAGCGGGCGGCCGATCGTCGCCACCGCCTTCCCGCACGCCATCGAACTGCTCGGCAGCGGCGCGGGCACCGTGGTCGGACACGACGACCCCGACGCACTGGTCGAGGCGCTGCGCCGGCTGCTGAACGATCCGCGCGTCGCGGGCACCATGGCCTCGCAGGCGCGCAACCTGGCTCCGGCGATGGCGTGGCCCGTCGTCTCTGACAGTTACCTGACGGTGGCGCAACGACTCGTCGCGATTCGGTTGGCGGCAGCATGACCGACATGGCGCCACCTCCGGTTTTCACCCACCTGCTCGCGATGACCGATCACCGCGCCACCTTCGAGCACGCCTGCCTGACCGACCGCCGCCGGGAGCACGGTTACTGCACCGACGACATGGCCAGGGTCCTCGTCGTCGCCACCCGCGAGCCTGATACACCGGGGGTGCTCAACGGCCTCGCCGGCAAGGCGTTGACCTTCCTGAACGAGGCGCAGTCCTTCGACGGCGCCTGCCGCAACCGGATGACCTGCGGGGGGCACTGGACCGATCAACCGTCCACCGATGACCACTGGGGACGCACGGTTTGGGGACTCGGCACCGCCGCGGCCCAGAGCGACGTCAGCATGGTGCGCCGGCTGGCCGTGATCCAGTTCGACCGGGCCGCCGAGGCCCGCTCGCCGCACCCGCGGGCAATGGCGTTCGCTGCGATCGGCGCCGCCGAACTGCTGACCTTCGACCCCGGTCACCCCACGGCGCTCAAACTTCTCACCGACTACGTCGCCGCGCTCCCCGAGCCGACGGACGACGCCGAATGGCCTTGGCCGGAGCCACGACTCACGTATGCCAACGCGGTGCTCGCCGAGGCGATGATCGCCGCGGGAGTCGCGCTGGACGACGAGGCGCTGCGCCGGCGCGGCCTGAATCTGCTGGAATGGCTGCTGAACTACGAAACCGCAGACGGGCACCTCTCGCCCACCCCCGCCGGCGGCAGGGGACCGGGCGACACCCGGCCGGGTTTCGACCAGCAGCCGATCGAGGTGGCCAGCCTGGCCGACGCGTGTGCCCGCGCCGCGACGGTCGACCCGCGACCGCTGTGGCCCGAGGGGATCCGGTCGGCCGCGGCCTGGTTCCAGGGCGACAACGACCTCGGACTGGCGATGTGGGATCCGGAGACCGGCGGAGGGTTCGACGGGTTGCACGCCGACGGGGTGAACCTGAACCAAGGTGCCGAATCGACCCTCGCCGTGATCGCGACGTTGCAGCAGGCGCGCCGTTTTTCGCCTGTCTCCCAGTGATTTTCGAACCGAGGTAACGATGAGCACCAAGCGCCGCAACGGCCTCACCGAGCTCGTCGTGCACATCGGCGCGGGGTTCGTCGCGAAGGAGCGCCCCCACGTGCGGGAGGCCTTGGCGTCGCTGCGGCCGCATCTGGGCAGGTCGGCCAACGACGTCAGCGTTGAGGTGTCGCTGCAGGACCGCGGCCGCAGGGAGCAGCGTGTGACGTTGCGCACCACGCTGCCCGGCCGGCCGCCGGTGGTGGCGGTGGCTGCGCACGCTGACCTCAGCCGCGCCTTGCAGGAGGCCAAGACGGAGCTGATCCGGCAGCTGGAGCACCTGAGACCGGTGCGCCCACCGATGCGCAGCCGGCGGCTCACCGGCAGGACGATCCGCCATCCGTTGACCGCGCCACCGGAACCCGGGGCCTAGTCTCCGGGCGTTTGCCGGTCGGTGTGGCGGGTACTCTAGGAACTACCCGCCGACTCGACTTCTTCTGGTTCCGACGTCGACCGGTCTGCAAACACTTCGGTTCAGGGTTGAGATCTACGCCCCTTGCGCTGGATCTACCTAGGACTTTGACATCGCCATCACCGATATCGCCAGATACACCCATCTCAGCACCACCGACATCGAATGCCTCGGACGTGAACTCGACACGATCCGCAGCGACATCGAGGACTCTCGCGGGGCCGCGGACGCGACCTACATCCGGCGCACCATCCTGTTCCAGCGGACGCTCGACGTGGCCGCGCGGCTGCTGATCGCCGGCACCCGGTCGAAGGCCGGCTGGGTGTTGGGAACCGCCGCTCTGGGCTTCGCGAAGAGCGTGGAGAACATGGAGATCGGCCACAACGTGTCCCACGGCCAATGGGACTGGATGAACGACCCGGAGATCCACTCGAGCACGTGGGAGTGGGACATGGTCGCCGTGTCGTCGCAGTGGAAGTCGTCGCACAACTACCGCCACCACGTGTTCAGCAACGTGCTGGGCGAGGACGACGACCTCGGTTTCGGCGTGATGCGGGTGACGACGGATCAGCCGTGGAGCCGCCGGCACCTGCTGCAACCGCTGCAGAACCTGTTCCTGGCATTGACGTTCGAATGGGGTATCGCGCTGCACGGCATCGACCTGGGGCGGACTCGCGCCGAGAAGATCACGCAGACAAAGGCGTTGGCGGGCAAGATCACCCGCCAGGGATTCAAGGACTACGCCCTGTGGCCGGCGCTGAGCCTGAAGCGGTGGCGCCGAACGTTGGGCGCGAACGCGGTCGCCAACCTGGCGCGCAACCTGTGGGCGTACGTGGTGATCTTCTGCGGGCACTTCCCCGACGGCACCCAGAAGTTCACGCCGGATGTGTTGCAGAACGAGACCAGGGCGGAGTGGTATCTGCGACAGATGCTGGGAGCTGCCAATTTCAAGGCCGGCCGTTTCCTGGGGTTCGCCAGTGGCAATCTGTGCTACCAGATCGAGCACCACCTGTTTCCCGATCTGCCAAGCAACCGGCTGGCCGAGATCGCCGAGCGGGTCCGGCCGCTGTGCGACAGGTACGGTCTGCCGTATCTCACCGGATCGCTGGCGCACCAGTACGGTTCGACGCTCGGCATCATCCACCGGTTGGCATTCCCAGACAGGTTCTTCGGCCGGGATGCCGACGTCGCAGCGATCCGGCCGCGCAAACGCCGCCAGCAGCGGGTGGAGCGTCGCCGCTCGGCGGTGCGCGCCGCCTGACCCGTGCGTTGACACTGCGTTGACGGCAGGCGCCACTCGCACTTCTCCGCCCTGACCGCAGTGTCGACGGGGTAAGAGCTGGCGCTCTACCGCCGCATGATCTCCGCGAGGCCCCGGCGGTCCATCCAGCGTTGCTCCAGAGGGCGCTGAGCGTGCGGGTCGATGAGCGTCGGATAGGAGGTCAGGTCGGTGAATTGCAGTCGCCCGGATTGGAATCCGAGCATGGCGCTGGCGCGACCGCCCGATTCGAGTTGCTCAGCGAGGAACTCGATGCAGCGGGCGGTCAGGCTCGTCGCGTGGATCCGGTCGAACGGCGACGGGTCACCACCTTCCTGGATGTGACCGAGGATCGCCTGGCGGGCGTCGAACAGGTCGCCGCCCTCCTTCTCGAACAGCGAGGTGAGGAACCCTGTCGTGTAGACGGCATCGGCGTGTTCGCTGCGGATGATCAGTCCGAGTCGCTTTCCGGTGCGGAATCCCTCTGCGAGGGTGTGGATGTCGGCGGTCAGAGAGTCCAGCGTGATGCCCTCCTCGGGCAGATAGATCCGCTCGGCCCCAGATGACAACCCACTGAGCAACGCCAGGTATCCGCAGTCGCGACCCATCACCTCGACCACGAAGACCCGGCGGGTGGCCACCGCGGACTGTCGGATCTTGTCGACGTCGGCCACGATGCTGTTGAGCGCGGTGTCGCTGCCGATGCTCAGCTCGGTACCGGGGACGTCGTTGTTGATCGTCATCGGCATGCAGACGATCGGGATGTCGAGGGAGCGGTACTGCCCCCGGTGCCGGTGCAGCTCGTGTGCGGCCTGATAGCCAGCCCAGCCGCCTGCCATCACCAGACCGTCGATCCGATGTGCGGCAATCTGTTCGGCGGTCTGTGCGATCGCCTCGCCGCTGGGCACAAACCGGTTGGTGCCGATTTCCGCGCCGCCGTCTGACACCCAGCCGCTGACATCCATCCAGCCCATCTCCTGGATGTCGCCGTCGCGAAGCCCACGAAATCCGTTCTGCACCGCCAGCACCGTGTAGCCGCGGTCCAGTCCGAGTCGGACGAACGCGCGCACCGCGTTGTTCATCCCCGGCGAGGGCCCACCGCCGTGCACGATCGCCAGCCGGAAACGGTGCCGTCCCGCCGGTGTCGGCCGCGCCGCGGCCTGTTGGATGGTTTGCAAGATCTTGTAGGACTGGCGGAAGCTGCCGCCGCGCAACAACATTGCGCCGTCGTAGTCTTTCGCCTTGATGCGCTCGGCAACAGCCTGGGTTTGCGCGACGCAGTCCATCAGCGGTGTGGTGACCACCCGGTTTCCGCGCAGCCCGATCAGCTGCGGAGTGGTGTCCACGCCATCGGTGAGCAGGCGCTCGACGGCGGCGTGGCCGAGAAGGGTGGCCAGGTAGCGGTCGAACGCACTCGGTGCGCCCCCGCGCTGCACGTGGCCGAGGATGGTGATCCTGGTGTCCTCGCCGAGTTCCTGCTCCAGCATGGTCTTGATGTGGTCGGCGGTGATCGGATTGCCGTGGGTGTCGTGGGCGCCCTCGGCGACGAGCACCACGCTCTGCCTTCGGCCGATGTCGCGGCCCGCCTTGATGTCCCTGCACATCTGCATCGCCCAGTCCTCGGCGGGCGGTTGCTCGGGGATCAGTAGCCAGTTGGCGGCGGTGGCCAGCGACGCCATCAGGGCCAGGTAGCCGCACTGCCGTCCCATTACCTCGACGACGAATGTCCGCTGATGGCTGGACGCAGTGCTGCGCAGTGCGTCCATCGCCTCGACGATCCGGTGCAGCGCGGTGTCGGCGCCGATCGTCATGTCGGTGCCCGACATGTCGTTGTCGATGGAGCCGACCAGTCCGACGAGGCGCAGAACGGGGTGGGCACCGGCGGCATCGGCTGAGATGTCGCCGGAGTCGACGAGTTCGGCGAGCAGGTCCGGCCATTCCTGGCGGAAGATGTCGGCACCGGTCAGACTGCCGTCTCCGCCGATGACCACCAGAGCATCGATGCCGCGGTCGACCATGTTGCGGGCGGCGCTGCGGCGCCCGTCACGGGTGCGGAATTCCTGCGATCGGGCCGTACCCAACGTGGTACCGCCGCGATGCAGGATGGTGTCGGTGTCCTCGGGTTCCATCCGCTGGATCAGCGGGCCACCGGTGAGCAGTCCGCGGTATCCCTCGTGGATCGCGTAGACGTCGATGCCGTGGTGCACGGCGGTGCAGATGACCGCGCGTACCGCCGCGTTCATCCCCGGGGCATCGCCTCCGCTGGTCAACACTCCGATACTGGCCGGCCGACGGTGGACCTCAGACATGGTGTTGCCCCCAACGCGTTCGGGATCCAGTAAGGCGTGGGATCAACCTATCTGTTTTGGTCGATTCCTGACGTTCAGACTGCGCTGACGGCGGGCTCCACTCGCACTTCTCTGCCCTGACCGCAGTCTCAACGGGGTCAGGGAGTGCTGGGCAGCTGCGTCCCCGTCGCCAACTCGGCGTACTGACGCATCAGCCGCAGTGCGGTGCGCCGATTCATCGCGGGGTCGCGCGCGACAATGCGATAGCCGAGGTAGTCCTCCATCGACATCAACGTCATCGCGATGTCGCGGGGCGGGGAGCCGAGCACAAACGCCTTCGTCTTGCGTCCGGTGGTCAGGATCTGGGTGTAGAGGTCCACCTGGCGGTGATAGATGCCCTGCACGTCGCGGCGCTGGTCGAGTTCGAACCCGGCGGCCAGCACGGCGCGCCAGATCGCGCGCCACTCGGCGTCCTCGGGTCCGGAGGGCAGTCCCGCGGCGATCGTCAGCGCCAGTTGGGTGGCCGCGTCGTCGGTCTCCTTCAGCGCCGCGAGCCGGTCGTCATAGAACCGGACATCGGAGCGCAACGCCAGCTCGGACAGCAGCTGGGTCATGTCCTTGAAGTAGTAGCGCACCGCATTGGTGGTCAGCCCGAGCTTCTCGGCCACGTCGGCCAACCGCAGCGTCGCCAGGTCGTGGCGCTCGATCAAAGCGATTGTGGCATCGAGGATCTCAGCACGCCGCTCAATTTGTCGGTTTGGCCGTCCCACGCGGTGACTACTCCGTTTCCGTCGGCTGGATCCGGTCCGAGGTTACTCGCTGATGAACCAATTCCGTCGTTGGGGTTGCGCGCGCCGCAGCCGAGGCGCATTATTTTCCAACTAGGAAAATAACTATGTGACCTGGAGGCCCCCAGTGCGGGCGAGAGATCTCGGCATCGTCATCGGCGAACACCCGCCGGGGCCGGACAATGCCATCACCGATGTGACAGGGGTAAGCGTCGGGCACGTCACCCTGCACGACGACGGCCCACCCGCCGTCCACACCGGCGTCACCGTCGTCGTCCCGCATCAGGACATCTGGACCGAACCAGTGTTCGCGGGCTGCCACCGACTCAACGGCAGCGGCGAGATGACCGGGCTCGAGTGGGTCCGGGAGTCGGGCGAACTCACCTCGGCCATCGGCATCACCAACACCCACAGCGTCGGGGTCGTGCGTGATGCGCTGGTCGCCGCGCAGGTGGCCGCCCGCGGCGACGGGATCTACTGGTCGCTGCCGGTGGTCGGGGAGACCTACGACGGGCTGCTCAACGACATCAACGGCCACCATGTGCGGGCCGAACACGTCGACGCCGCACTGGCCGGCGCGCGCGGCGGACCGGTCGCCGAGGGCACCGTCGGCGGCGGCACCGGGATGATCTGCCACGGCTTCAAGGGAGGTATCGGGACTTCGTCCCGGGTCACCGAGACCGCCGCCGGGGCCTACACCGTCGGAGTGCTGGTGCAGGCCAATCACGGCCGCCGCGAGCGTCTTCGGATCAACGGCGTGCCGGTGGGAGAGTTGATCGGTGCCGACGTCGTCCCACTGCCCGACACCCCACGGCAGTACGAGCCCGGTTCGGGGTCGATCATCGTGATCGTCGCGACCGACGCTCCGCTGCTGCCGCACCAGTGCACCCGGCTGGCCCAACGGGCGTCGTTGGCGGTCAGCCGCATCGGAGGCAGCGGTGAGCAATACAGCGGCGACCTGATGCTCGCCTTCGCCACCGGAAACCATGGCATCCCGCCGTATTCCTGGGACGAGGACGCCGGCACGGCGCGACCCGAGATAGCGCTGCGGATGGTCGCGCCGCAACTGATGACCCGGCTGTTCGATCTGACGATCGAGGCCACTGAAGAGGCGATCGTCAACGCCCTGGTCGCCGCCACCACCGTCACCGGCCGCCACGGCCTGACCGCGCACGCCATTGACCACAACCTGCTCCAGCACGCCCTCACCCCCACCCAGGAGTCCCGATGAGCGAACAGACAATCACCGCCCAGCAGGGTCGCCTGCACGGCCGCCTCGGTGTCGTCAGCATCGTGTTCATGGTGGTGGCCGCGGCCGCCCCGCTGACCGTGATCGGCGGCAACATGCCGCTGGCCATGGGGCTGGGCCCGGGGGCCGGGGCGCCGGTGGGCTTCGTGATCGCGGCGCTGGTGCTGCTGGTGTTCTCGGTGGGTTTTGTCACGATGACCCCGCATGTGCCCGAGGCCGGGGCGTTCTTCTCCTACGTCACCGTCGGTCTGGGCCAGCGGATGGGCAAGGGGATCGCGGTGGTCGCACTGATCGCCTACACCGCGATCCAGGTGGGGATCTACGGCTACATCGGCTGGGCGATCAGTGACACCGTGAAGTTCTACCAAGGCCCGGAAATCCCCTGGCCTGTCTATTCGTTCGCCGTGATGGCCATCGTCGCACTGCTGGGCTACCGGCACATCGACCTGTCGGCCAAGGTGCTCGGGGTGGCACTCGCGCTGGAGATCGGCATCGTGGTGGTGCTGGACCTGGTGATCGTCACCGACCCGGGCCCGGCAGGGCTGACGCTGACGTCGTTCACACCGGAGGTGTTCGCACAGCCCGCGCTGGGCATCGCTGTGCTGTTCGCGCTGACCGGCTTCATCGGGTTCGAGGCCACCGCGGTGTTCCGCGACGAAGCCCGGGACCCGGAGCGCACCATCCCGCGCGCGACCTACGCCGCGGTGCTCATCATCGGCGCGTTCTACGCGGTGACGGCGTGGGCGTTCGTGGTGGCGATCGGGCCCGACCAGGTGGCGACGGTCGCTCAGCAGACCCTCGACGGTGAGGGAAACATGCTGCTGGACACCACAAATGACGCGTTGGGCCGGATCGGCCGCGACGTCGTCAACGTGCTGCTGCTGACCAGTTTGTTCGCCTGCGTGCTGTCGTTCCACAACGTGATCGCGCGCTATCAGTTCGTGCTGGCCGGCAAGGGCCTGCTGCCGCAGCGGTTGGCCCGGGTGCACGACAACCACCAGTCGCCGGCGTTCTCCTCACTGGTGCAGACCGCGACCGCCGTGGTGATCGTCGGAATCTTCGCGATGCTCGGAATCGACCCACTGGTCGGGGTTTTCGGGTCGATGGCCGGGGTGGCGACCGTCGGCATGGTGTTGCTGCTGCTGACCACGTCGGTGGCCGCGCTGGTGTACTTCCTGCGCCATCCCGACGCCGCCGGCGGGCGGGTGTGGCAGACGCGCATCGCGCCGGCGTTGGCGATCCTCGGGCTGCTGGGAAGCCTGTGGCTGGTGCTGTCGAAGTTCACGTTGGTGACCGGCGGCAGCGTCGGTCTGAGCGCGGTGCTGGCGGCGATCCCGTTCGTCGGCCTGGCGGTCGGCGCGCTGGCGTGGCGGCCGTCGCAAACCCTGCGTTGACACTGCGCTCCCCTGCGTTGAGGCTGCGCTGACGGCGGGGCTTACTCGAACTTTCCCGCGGGGAGTGCAGTCTCAATGCGAGGGGACGTGGGCCACGGCTGCGGGCGAGGGCGCAGCCGCACCTGCTGTGGCCACCAGAACCACCGGCCGAGCAGCGCGGCGATCGACGGTGTCATGAAGGACCGCACCACAAAGGTGTCGAACAGCAGGCCCAGACCGATGGTGGTGCCGACCTGGCCGATGACGATCATGTCGCTGACCGTCATCGAGATCATCGTGAATGCGAACACCATGCCCGCGGCGGTGACCACCGAACCGGTGCCGGCCATGGAGCGGATGATGCCGGTGTGCAGACCGGCGTGCAGTTCCTCCTTCATCCGCGAGACCAGAAGCAGGTTGTAGTCGGCGCCGACGGCCAGCAGCACGATCACCGACATCGGCAACACCATCCAGTGCAGCGGGATCCCGATCAGGTGCTGCCACAACAGCACTGACAACCCGAAGGAGGTGCCTAGGCTGAGCACCACGGTCCCTACGATCACCGCCGACGCCACGATGGCCCGGGTCAACAGCACCATGATCAGGAAGATCAGGATGAGCGCGGCGGTTGCGACGATGAGCAGGTCATAGTCGGCGCCGTGCTGCATGTCCTTGTACAGCGCGGCACTGCCGCCGAGGTAGATCGTCGAGCCTGCCAGCGGGGTGCCCTTGACGGCGTCTTCGGCCGCGACCTTCAGCGCGTCGATGCGCGCGGTGCCGGCCTCGGTCAGTGGGTCGCCCTGGTGGATGATGGTGAACCGCACCGCATGCCCGTCCGGTGACAGGAACAGCTTGATTCCTCGCTGGAACTCTGCGGTCTCGAACGCTTCCGGCGGCAGGTAGAACGAGTCGTCGTTCTGGGCGGCGTCGAACGCCTCGCCCATCGCGGTGGCGTTGTCCTGCATCGCCATCGTCTGATCCTGCTGCGCCTTCTGGATCTGGTACTGCGTAAGCATGATCTCCTTCTGGTTCTTCATGGTCTCGATCATCGGGTCCATGAGGGTGACCATCTGCGGCATCAACGCAGCCATCTGCTCGAAATCGGGCACCATCGCCGCGAAGTCGTCCGACATCGAGCCGATCCCGTCGAGGCTTTCGAAGATCGACCGCATCGCCCAACACACCGGGATGTCGAAACAGTGCGGCTCCCAGTAGAAGTAGTTGCGGATCGGCCGGAAGAAGTCATCGAAGTTGGCCAGATCGTCGCGCACGTCGGCGATGGTGGAGCTGGTGTTCTTCATCGACTCGACCATCCGGTTGGTGATGGCCGACATCTCCTGGGTCAACGATTTCATCTTGGTCATCGAGTCGATGGTGACCTGCATGTCGTCGGCCTGCTTCAGGGTGTTGTCCAGCATCTTCTGGATGTAGTCGTTGTTCATGATCTGGCCGGTGCTGTTGGCGCTCAACGTGTACGGGATAGTCGAGTGCTCGATGGGTTTGCCCTCCGGGCGGGTTATGGTCTGCACCTCGGCGATGCCGCGGACGTCCACCAGAGCCTTGGCGATCTTGTCGATCACCAGGAAGTCCGCCGGGTTGCGCAGGTCGTGGTCGCTTTGCACCATCAGCAGATCGGGGTTCATCGTCGCCGACGAGAAGTGCCGGTCGGCGGCGGCGTAGCCGACGTTGGCGGGGACGTCGTCGGGCAGATAGAGACGGTCGTCGTAGATGGTGTGGTAGCCGGGCAACGCGAGCAGACCGACCAGGCAGGCGACCACCGACGCGACCAGGATAGCGCCGGGCCAGCGCACGGTGGCCGCGCCGACGCGTCGCCAACCCCGCGAGCGGGTCATCCGCTTGGGTTCGAGGATCCGGCCGAACCGGGTGACGACGGAGATGACGGCCGGTCCCAGCGTCACGGCCGCGGCGACGACGAACGTCATACCCACGGCCAGCGGGATGCCCATGGTCTGGAAGTAGGGCAGCCGGGTGAAGTGCAGGCAGAAGGTGGCCCCGGCGATGGTCATGCCCGACGCCAGGATGACGTGCGCGGTGCCGTGAAACATGGTGTAGTACGCCGATTCCCGGTCTTGTCCGTTGCGGCGAGCCTCCTGGTAACGGCCCACCAGGAAGATGCCGTAGTCGGTGGCCGCGGCGATCGCCAGCGTCACGACCATGTTGGTGGCGAACGTGGTGAGCCCGAAGACCTCGTGGAAGCCGAGGAAGGACACGATGCCGCGCGCACCCATGAGCGAGAGGAGCATCATCCCGGTGACCACCAGCGTGGTGACCACGGACCGGTAGACGATCAGCAGCATCACGATGATGACTCCGAACGTGACCATCTCGATGGTGCGCATGCTGGCGTCGCCGACGGCGTTCTGGTCGGTGGTGGTGGCCGCCGGACCGGCGACGTAGGCCTGTACGCCGTCGGGCGCCGGGGTGTCGGCGATGAGCGTGCGCACGGCGTCCACCGACTCGTTGGCCAGCGTCTCGCCCTGGTCGCCGGCGATGTAGACCTGGACGTAGGCGGCTTTGTTGTCGTTGCTCTGGGCGCCCGCCGCGGTCAGCGAGTCGCTCCAGAAGTCCTGGACGTGCTGGATGTGGAGGGTGTCGGCGCGCAGATCGGCGACGATCCGGTCGTAGTACTGGTGCGCGTCGGCGCCGAGATCGTCCTGGCCCTCGATCACGATCATCACCGAGCTGCTGGTGTCGAACTCCTCGAACACCGCGCCGACTTCCTTGGTCGCGATCATCGCCGGTGCGCTGTTGGGGCTCATCGACACCGCGCGCTCTTTGCCGACGACTTCGAGTTGCGGCACAACGACATTGAGGGTGACGATCAGCGCGACCCAGGCCAGGATGATCGGCACTGCCAGCGTCCGCAGGGTTCGCGGCAACCAGGGGCGTCGTGTCACTGTATGGGCGCTCATGCCGACTTGACCACGCAGAAGGTCTGGGCGTTGACGCCGGTGGCGGTGTGTTCTTCCTTGACCTCGCCGTCGACGAGGATCCGGCAGGTGACGGAGCCGCCGTCGCTCTGGGCGAGGATGTTCGCGCTGACCGCCGGCACCGTGGTGCTCAACGTCAGCGACCACGGCAACGCCACGTCCTCGACGCGTTGCGGAATTCCGTCGAGGTCGACGTAGTTGATCAATCCGGTGGTGCCGGAGCCGAACACCTCGTAGGTCACCACCTTGGGGTTGAAGGACTCGGCCTTGTCGGATCCGGTGGGGGTCACCAGCACCGGGTCGGCGCCGAAGACCGTGCGCAACTGGCTGACGGTGGCGATGCCGACGGCGACGGCGGCGATGACGAGCACGGGCAGCCACAGGCGTTTGACGAGCGTGGTCACCTAGGCAACCTAACGAACGAAGTGGATAGAATCAATCCAAGTGGACTAAATCAATCTACTTCTACTGTGACGGTCCGTACACTCGGCGGCATGAGTGCTCCCGAGTCGCAGGCGCCGGGTCTGCGAAAGGATGCCGAGCGCAACCGGCGCCGGATCATCGAGGCGGCGCGCGAGCTCTGTGCCACCCGGGGCCTGGACGCCACGCTGAACGAGGTGGCGCACCACGGGGGGCTGGGCGTCGGCACGGTGTATCGGCGGTTCCCGACCAAGGAGGCGCTGTTCGAGGCGATCTTCCAGGATGGCCTCGACCAGCTCGTCGCACTCGCCGAGGCCGCGCTGGAAGTCGAGGACTCCTGGGAGGGGTTCGCGTGGTTCGTCATGCAGATGACCGAGATGACGGCGACCGATCGCGGGCTGCGCGAGATCGTCTTCAGCAAGACTTACTGCGGGGGAAGCGTGGACGCCGCCCGTAGCCGACTCGACCCGGTGGTGTCGAAACTCGTGGAGCGCGCCAAGCGCGACGGGTATCTGCGCCCCGAGGTGTCGGCGACCGACATGCCGTTGTGTGGCCTGATGGCGGGTGCGGTGAGCGAATACTCCGGCGAGGTGTGCGTCGACCTGTGGCGGCGATACGTCGCGATCCTGTTGCAGGGCATGCGCTGTCAGCGTGGGCAGGAACGATTGCCTGTGGCCGCGTTGAGTCAGGACCAACTTCAGACGGCGATGTACACGTGGCCGGCCGCGGTCACTCCATAACTTGGCGTTGAGACTGCGCTGACGGCGGGGCTTACTCGCAGTTTGTCTACGTGGGTGCAGTGTCAACGCGGCCTGTGGATGGATTCAGCGGCGCGTCGGCCTGAAATGGCACGCTTCCGGCATGGAGGGGGTGTTCCGGGGCAGCGAGGCGGTGGCGCTCGGGGCGCTGTCGCGCCATGAGCTGCGGATGAACTACTGCCGGTTGCTGCCCGACGTCTACGCGCCGAAACGGGCGGAGCTGACGCTGCGGCAGCGGGCGGAAGTGGCGTGGCTGTGGTCGGGGCGCAGAGCGGTCATCTCGGGCGTGACGGCGTCGGCACTGCTGGGCGCGAAGTGGGTCGACGGCGATGTGGTGGAGCTGAACTGGCCCAATCACCGAGCGCCGGTCGGGGTGCGCACCCGCAACGACACCGTGCTGGACGACGAGATCATCTGCGTGGCCGGGCTTCCGGTGACGACGGCCGAGCGGACGGCGTTCGACCTTGCGCGGCGCGGTGCGGAGGGGATCGCGGTGGCCCGCCTGGACGCGTTGGCGAGGGCCACGCACTTCAAGGCCGATGACCTCCTCGACCTGGCGCAACGACACCCGCATGTGAAGGGCCTGCGGCGCGTGCAGCGAATGCTCGAGCTCGTGGATGCGGGCGCGGAATCGCCCAAGGAGTCGTGGCTGCGAATGCTGCTGATCAGCGCGGCCTATCCGCGGCCGGCCACCCAGATCCCGGTGCTGGGTGTGGATGGCTATCCGCGGTACTACCTGGACATGGGGTGGGAGTGGATCAAGGTCGCGGTGGAGTACGACGGTGAGCACCACCGTGAGGACCAGGCGGCCTATCGCAAGGACATCATCCGGATGGAATACCTCGCGGGCCTCGACTGGATCGTGGTGCGGGTGGTCAAAGGGCAGAACAGGCATCAGATCCTGGCGCGGGTGGAGCGTGCGGTGCGGTCGCGCGGTGGCTTCTGACGCGCGTTGACACTGCACCCACGGCGGGGTTTTCGCGCACTTCGCTGCCGTGAGCTCAGTCTCAACGACGGCGCGGGAGGCAAATTGGTGCGCTGACGGGTCCTGACGCTGTTTTATTCTGGGCGCTGAGGGGGTGTCCTGCGTGAGTGTGCTCGGTGAAGCGCTCGACTTGCTGCGCCGATACGGCGACGTGGTCGGGATCAACTGGGACAAAGGGCCCAGCATCCTGGACCGGGCGGTCAATTCGGGTGTCGCCAATCTGGCTGCCTCGCCGATCCTTGCTGCCGCGCAGCTCACCATTCAGGGGATGAAGGCGACGACCGGTTCGGGCGAACCGCAGGACGGGGAAGCGTTCGAGAAATCCGCGGATCTGTACGAGGAGGCGGGGAATCTCCTGATCGACGCGGCTCCGGTCGAGGACCGGTGGAATGGAACCGCGGCTGATACCTACCGCGAGAAGAATAATGATCACCGCCACCTCACCCTGGAGGTCGCGGAAGCTGACAAGGAGATGCGCCAAGCGCTAAGCCGGTTGGCGGCGGAGGTCAGATCAACTCGGACGGACCTGCAGGAAGCGATCGACTTCCTCTCCGACTACGACACTTCGACGGCGTGGATGAACTTCGTACCCGGCGGCGCTGCCGTCAAAGCCGCTTCCGACACAGCAGTCGCGTCGACGCAGCTTGCTGTGGCGCAGACATCCATCGCGAAGCTGGTGGCCGAGTCGGCACTGGTCGCGCACAGCATGCGCAAGCCTTTGAGCAGGTACACCAATGCGGCGGCGCTCAAGATGCTCGACCCCGAACCCGGCCCCGGCTCCGACTCGGAAGAGGTCAAGAGATTCCCATGCGGCGAGCCCTTCGGTGACGAGCGAACGGCTGGGCGACTGCCGGATCGTGCCGAGAATGACCAGTCGTTCACGCCGCCTGAACCCTTGGGCCTGCCGGTGGCCTATCCACCCGCGACGCCATATGGCTCACCGGCGCCCCGGTGAGGTCGAGCTTTGAACACAAGGAGTGCGCTTCATGTCCTACTTGGCGCAGAACCTACGGGTCCTGACCGAACACATCGACGAACTCGCAGCGAAGCAGACCTCAGCTGCCGGAAATCTGAAGATCGCGGGCGAGACGGTTAACGACCTGACATCGAGTGTGTGGGCCACCCACGGAGTGATCTGCGCCGCCAGCAATATGGCTGTCGGTGCCATCGAGGCCGCAAGGGACTCCGCCGATGCTGTGCTCTGGCGGATGTCGCACGATCTCTCCGTACGACTTCGGATGGCATCAGCGAACTACAACAACGCTGACTGGCGGGCGAGGAAGGACATCGATTCGTGCGAACTATGAGCAGAGTCGCCGATGAACCCTGAGGGCCTATGGAATGACGACGATGATGCGGAATCGCTCCCGACGTCCGACTGTCTGGACGAATTGCTTGGCCATGTGCCCACAGGAGACGACAGCGGCGACGACACCGGCTGGGGCACCCGTGTTTACGGCTCGGTTGCCGGTCAGGATGAGGTACCCCCTGACGCGTCGTTCACCGTGTCGAATCCGTCGGGGACTCTTTCGGCCACCGTCTGCCTCGGCGGACGACTGCGGCGAATCGACGTGACCGACGTGTCCCGGCTCGACGAAGTTCAGCTGAGTGAGGAGATCGTCGAAATGGCGGCACTCGCGAGCGAGAAAGCTCGCGCCGCCCAGCATGAGGTGACCGTTGAAATCATGCGCCGCTTGGGGCAGGACCGCGCGGGTGTGAGCGCGTTCCTCGTGCACTCGATCGGGCTACCGAACCACGAGCTCGCCACTGCCCATATGGCAGAGGCATTTTCTGCTCGCTATTGGCCGCATGACGGCTGACGGTCGAAACCGCGAGCGCTCTCGTCGGCGTCCCTGGGTTGCTGTCGGCGCCACAATCGTGTTGGTCGTGGCGATTACAGCGACGCTGGCCTTCACTTGGTGGCTTCCGGACTACCGCGTGAGCTCCACACGCGCATCCTGGCAGCCGCCACCGGAGGCGATGTTTGCCTCGTCGATGCACGAGCAGCCGGTCCCCGGTTGGCGGATCAATGTGGCCGACCTGGGCTTGCCCCGCACCGTCGACAGCGGGCTCGCGGTCAGTAACGATGAACGCCGTCTCCGGCCGCTCATCGGTAACGTCGGTACCAATGCCTATTTTCTCGCACGCAGTGGTGCAACAGAGAATTCGCAATGGTGGCTCGCCGGGTTGGACGTCCGTGATGGCAGAGCGCTCTTCGCCGCGGTGCCGTTGGGTGTCTTATCATCCGCACCCGAGTGCTTCCTGAACGGACCGAACGAAATCCTGTGTGTCACCCGTTTCTCGCCTTCAGCATCAGCGTGGGTGATCGACGCACGCTCGGGGACGGTCAAGTTCAGCGGTCCCACAGATCTGGGAGCGTTGGTGATCGAGCAGCTAGGGATGTACGCCGTGGCCAGAAAACAGAATGAGGGTGTGTACGGCATTGGCCCCCAGGCCGAGACAACGTGGTTCGTTCCGGGTGACGGATTGGTCAGCAAGGTGGACTCATCGCGGCCGGCGGCGTCGGCACAGACTCTCACTGCGCAGCTCGAGGCGAACCCGAGGACCTACATATTTACGGTGTTCTCGGTCACGGACGGTGAGGTGATCGAACCCGAGATCGAGGAGGGTTACACACTCGGCAAACCAGCCTTCTACACCGGTGGGTTCGCCGCTGAGGTGAACGACCCTGACGGGATACCCTCCGAGATCGCCTTCTTCGATGAGACAGGAAAGCGCCTCGGCGAATACGACGGTCCTGGCAATCCCGGAAACAGTCCGGCCGATCTTCCGGTTGTTGGACCGAATTCGGATGACCGGAATACGGTGTTCACGATTCAAGGGCAACCGCTGATCGAGGTCCCAGGCGGGACTTTGTATCTCGTGGGAACCACACTGATGGTTGACGGCGGCAACAGTCTGGCCTTCCCGGAGTTGCAGCTGTACAACATGCGCGACGGTACCGCCGCAGGGCCCATTTGCGACTACCCGATGCACAACTACCTCGGCACCGACGGATCCACGTTGGTGTTCGAGGTTACCAACCGGAACGCCGAATTGCTCGCGAAAGCCCACGACCTCCACTCCTGCGAGCGACTCTGGACGCTTCCCAAGGAACCCGATTCCCTCGACCGCATCTGGAACATCGACGGCACACTCGTCCAATTAGCCAATGAGGGAACGGAACTCAGGTCGCTGGTAGCGCCGAACTGATACCCGTCAGCGTTGCGCGTACTGCAACCCGACGAGCTGCTCGGACACGCTCGCGTTCGTCGAGCGACTCGCAACGCCCGCGCCAGCGAGGCGAGCACCTCCATCGACGGCTGCGGGCCGCGCTGCTGTTCCATCCGGCAGTAGTAGTCCGTCGAGATCATCGCCAGCGCGGCGACCTCCTCGCGGCGCAGTCCGGCGGTGCGGCGGCGTTGGCCGGCGGGCAGCCCGACGTCGTGCGGGGTCAGCGCTTCGCGGCGGGTGCGCAGAAAGTCCGCCAACTGTCCCTGGTCCATCAGCCCAGCGTCCTCGGCCCCACCGCTGGCGGTGTCGCGCACGCCGTTGAGACTGCGCCCACGGCGGCTGCTACTCGCACTTTTCCGACATGAGCGCAGCCTCAACGGTCAGGAAAGCCACAGTTTGACCGAACTGTGAGGTGGGGTACAGGGCAGGGATGGATCGGCTCAGTGGCCTCGACGCGGGCATGTTGTACAGCGAATCCGCCACGGTGCCGTTGCACGTCTGCTCGGTCGTCGAGCTGGACACGTCGACGGTTCCAGGTGGCTACAGCTTCGAGCGCTTCCGCGATGAGCTGGCGAAACGGATCCCGGCGTTGCCGGAGTTCCGGTCCAAACTGTCCGACAGCGACTTCAATCTCGACCATCCCGTGTGGGTGGAAGACAACGACTTCGACCTGGCCCGGCACCTGCACCGAGTCGGTCTTCCCGCCCCCGCCGGACGCAAAGAGATGGCCGAGGTGTGCGGGCACATCGCGTCGATCCCGCTGGACCGCAGCAAGCCGCTGTGGGAGATGTGGGTGATCGACGGGGTCGGCGGCAGCGCAGCGGACGACGCTGATGCGCGCGGGTTGATGATCAAGGTGCACCATGCGGCGGTGGACGGGGTGTCAGCGGCCCACCTGCTCAGCCAGCTGTGCGATGTGGAGGCCGACGCCCTCCCGCCCGCCCCGGTCGACGGTCCCGGCCAGGTGAATCCGCTGGCGATCGCCGCGGACGGCCTGTGGCGGTTCGTGACGCTGCCCTGGCAGCTGACCCGGACGATCCCGGTCACGGCGTCGACGATCGCCAAGACGATCGGCCGGGCGCTGGCCGGCGAGGCGATGGCGGCACCGTTCACTGCGCCGACCACCCGCTTCAACGGCGAGTTGACCGGCGCGCGCACCGTCGCCGTCGTGCAATTGGACCTTGACGACCTCAAGACGGCGAAGAACCGGTGTGGCGCCAAGGTCAACGACGTGGTCATGACGCTGTGCGGAGGCGCGCTGCGCAGCTTCCTCGCTGAGCGCGGCGAACTGCCCGACAAGCCGCTGATCGCGGTGGTGCCGTCATCGGTGAACGACCTGTCCGACCGCCCCGGCCGCAACCAGCTCTCGGGAATGTTCTGCAACCTGCAGACCCATATCGCCGATCCGCTGGAGCGGCTGCGCGTGATCGCCCAGTCGAACAAGCGGGCCAAGGACCACAGCGCGGCGCTGGGGCCGACGCTGCTGGTGGACCTGGCGCAGAGCATCTCCCGCGGTGCGTTCGGCGCGATGCTGGGGCTGCTGTCGCGCACGCCGCTGACCGACAGCACGATCCACAACGTCATCATCTCCAACGTGGCCGGCCCGACGACGACGCTCTATAGTTGCGGCGCCGAGGTGAAAGGGCTCTATCCACTGGGCCCGATCTTCCCCGGCTCGGGGTTGAACATCACGGTGATGTCGTTGGAGGACAAGCTCAACGTCGGCATCATCTCGTGTCCGCAGCTCGTCGACGACCTGTGGGACCTGGCCGACCGGTTCAAGATCGAGCTGAGTGAACTGCTGAGCCGCTGCTGATCCTCAGCCGCCGCGGCATCGCGAAACCTGAGCCCTCGGCCGTCAGCGACGGAAGGAGCGGTGCGATGACGTCCGAGCCGTTGACAATGCAGCCACGGCGGCGCCCACTCGCAGTTTCCCGCCCTGGGTGCAGTGTCGATGCGGCGGCGGGCGCATGAGTTTCAAGGGTGCGGTGAACCGGGCCACCGGCAGCCGCACCGTGGAGTCCATCGCGCGTGCCGGCTACCCGGTCAACGGGGTGCTGCATCTGCTGATCGCGTACATCATCGTGCGGGTCGCGTTCGGGTTCGCGGGCGACGCCGACCAGACGGGTGCGTTGGCGACGCTGGCCGACCAACGGGGCGGGGAGACGTCGTTGTGGGTGGTGGCTCTGGGGCTGGTCGCGTTGGCGATGTGGCGGTTGGCCGAAACCGTCCTGGGACTGCACCCCGGCGAACACACCCACGCACATCTGCGGGAGTCGCCGCTTGTCAACCGGCTCAAGGCGTTTGGCCTGGCAGTGCTCTACCTGGCGCTGGCCTTCACCGCGGCACAGTTCGCGCTGGGGGTGGGTCGGCAGGGAAGTGACCGGGCTGTGGGTCTGAGTGCGCGGCTGATGCAGTCCGACGGCGGCAATCTCCTCCTGGTGGTCGTGGGCGTGGTGGTGGCGGCGATCGGTGGCTACCTCGTCTACAAGGGGGTGTCGCGGAAGTTCCTCGGCGATCTCACGGTGCCGGGCGGGACGCTGATCACGGTGCTGGGGGTGTGCGGGCACGTCGGCGAGGGCGTGGTGCTGTTCGCCGCCGGGGCGTCCGTCAGCGGCGCGCCATTCCTGCGCGACCCGACCAGGGCGGCAGGGCTGGATGCCGCCGTCGAGACCTTCGGCCAGGCCCGGTTCGGGCAGACGATCCTCGTCGTCGCCGCGGCGGGGTTCGCTGCCTACGGCCTGTACAGCTTTGCGTTGACGCGGTACTCGCGGATGTGACGGGTGCATGGGAAATGGCCGCGCCTTTTCCGTCGGAAGACCTCGTGGCTTATGCGAGGATGGCTCGCATATCGCCGAAAGCAGAGGAGCTTGAGATGGCGTTCGAGCGAATCGACGACCTTCTGAACGGCGTGACCGCCGACGGGTCGCTGCATGGCGTCGCCGCGACGGTGGTCGGCCGCGACGGCGTCCTCTACGAGGGGGCAGCCGGAGAGGCGAAGCCGGACACGATGTTTCGCAACGCCTCGATGACCAAGGCCGTCGCGACCACCGCGGCGCTACAGCTCGTCGAGCAGGGACGCATCGATCTGGACGCGACCGCCGCGTCGATCGTGCCCGAGTTCGGCGAACTCCAAGTGCTCGACCACTTCGACGGCCGCGAGCCGGTGCTGCGGGCGCCCAAGACGCAGGCGACGGTCCGGCATCTGATGAACCACACGGCCGGCTGTGGCTACCACTTCATGAACGAGAAGCTGTTCGCGTACTGCGCCGAACAGAACTTTCCGAACCCGCTCGAAGGCATCAAGAAGAGCCTCAGCGCGCCGCTGGTCCACGATCCCGGCACGGTCTGGGAGTACGGCGTCAGCACCGACTGGCTCGGGATGGTCGTCGAGGCCGTCAGCGGCCAGACGCTGGCCGACTACCTCGCCGAGCATGTCTACGGCCCGCTCGACATGACGGACTCGACGTTCGACCCGACCGACGCGCAGCGCGCGCGGTTGCTGCCGATCCGCTTCCGGGCGCCGGACGGCAGCCTGATGGCGACCGACCTCGACCTGCCGGCGCAGCCCGAGTGGGACGCCGCCGGCCACGGGTCCTACGGAACCATCGCCGACTACGGGCGATTCGTGCGCGCCTGGCTCAGCGGCGGCGAGCTCGACGGCACGCGCATCCTCAGAGAGGAAACCGTCGAGCTCGCGTTGCGGGACCACCTCGACGGGGCACCGCTGCCCAAGCAGATGGAGCCGACCATCCCCGAGCTGGCCAAGCCGGTCCAGTTGCTCGACGTGCCCCAGGGGTGGGGGCTGGGTTTCCACCTGTACCTGGTCGACCTGCCCGGCATGCGCAGCGCCGGCTCGGCCGACTGGTCGGGGCTGTTCAACAGCTTCTTCTGGATCGACCGCAAGGCGGGGATCGGCGCAGTGATCGCGACGCAGCTACTGCCGTTCTTCGACGACAAGATGGTCGAGACGATCCTCGGCTTCGAGGCCGCGGTCTACGCGGAGCTCGGCGCCTGACGTTGAGGCTGCGCCGACGGCGCACCCCGACGGCGTTGGAGCCGGGACAACGGTAAAAACGTTGTTTCACAACAGAGTTCGCTCCTCCTACTCGATGAACATCGCCAAGATCGGGGTGGTGCTTCTCAACGCCGAACGCGACGCCCAACGTGCGGGACGAGCCAGTACAGGGCCCGGGTGGCGGTGGCGACGCGTTAGATGACTCGGGTGACAACGCCGGTGTGAAAGACGCCCTTGGCGGTGGTCTCGTTCAGGCCGGCGGACAGTAGGTCATGTAGGCCAGCACGACGTAGTCGGCGGCGCCTTTGCGGTCGAACGATGGGTTGTCGCTGAGGACGAAGTCGACGATCTGGGCGGTCGGTACACCGAGGTCGAGCTGCCGGCAGACGCCGTGCGCGTACATGACAGTCGCATATGGATTCGACGTGGTGATGCCAACGCTTTGAAGCCTATTGAGGAAGGCGGCGTCCTGAGGTTGCGCGCCCGCAGCGGGAGCCAGGCACAGCGCAGAAGTCACTGCGAGGCCTGCAGTGATTCCGCGTTTGGCTTTGAGATGAGTCATGAGGTTCCCAACTGTGGAGCAAACGCGAGTCTTCGATCTAGTTGTAGCAGCGCTTGTGGGTTTCGGCTGAGGGATGCCGAAGATCGGGTTCGTCGCGTCCCGGGTGCGACCGGCCAGCGCACTCCGGCGTTAGAGGGCCTTGCGTTAGGTATCCCCAGGGGGTGGAATCGCGGAAACCCCTGGCCGTACGCGAGAGCTCGACTGGGTTGCGCGCAAACGATGCAGCTGTGACAGATGATGCTGATCTGGCAGGTGATGCTATGTGCGTTGATATTCAAGGGTTCATCCCGATTCGTTCTGTCGGCGCTTTGCGGCATCATTCATTAAGTCAGGACGGTTTCGGCATCGCTCGAGGGCAAACATCACAGCGGAGCTTGGGGGAGCGGTGGACAGCGAGTTCGACGGGGCAGGGCCGATGGTGGTCTGTCCGCACGGGCACGCCAACGCCTGGAACTACAAGTTCTGCGGCCAATGCGGGTTGCCCATCGGCGCTGTGGCCTTTCCTGACGATGAGTCCGAGGGCAACGAGGTCGCCGGAACCGGTCGGCCGAAGCGGCGGGGTCTACTGATCGGAAGTGCGATCGCTACGGTCGTGATCGTGGTGGCCGTTGCGGCAACGGCCGTCGTGCTGTTGACTCGGCCATCGCCTGACGACTCGGCGACAGCGACTTCGTCGGGATTCGGCACCGGCGGCGTCGACCCTGCCAGCATGATCCCGCAGTGCACGGCGGCTCCGGCGGTGCAGGCGGAGTCGGTCGACATGACACCGGACGGGTTGGTGGTCGGTGCCGCGTTTCTGTCGCAGTGCGGAGGCGGCAGCACCGAAGTCGGAGCATCCGTGCGGATCACTGTCGCCGACGGGAATCGGGACATCGCCGCTGGTATGTTCGATTTCTCAGCCGCGCCGTTGACGATGAAGCCGGGTGAGACCGCTCGTCGCACGCTGGTGTTCCCGGCCGGGATGTACTGGCGCACGCCTGCCATGTTCTCCGGCGCACCGCAGCTCGTACTTCACCCGGAGGAGCAGTCGACATCGACAACCGTCGTTGCGGGTCCGGACAGGATGGTGGCGCAGGCGGTCGCTGAACCCGAGTACGGCAGCATCGACGGGGTAGCCGACGCGGTGCTCGGCGAGCTACGGGATGCCGACTACGAGTTTGTGTCCGGCTCGATTGCGAATCGTTGGGTGCCGCAGATCAGTTCGAAGAAGGCCGGCTTGACTGTCGACGGCAGGACGTTGACCAGTGCTGATGTCCTGCGCGACCACCTGGAGTTGCGCGCCAAGTACCTCGGTGTGCGACTGGTGTCGTCGGGGCAATGGACGACGTTCAACTCGCCGGACTGGTGGGTGACAGTCATAGGTGTGCCGGGCCTGCATCCAGCCGCGGCGAACGGATGGTGCGACTCTCAAGACCTGGGAGTGGACGACTGCTTCGCCAAGTTCGTCAGTTCCCTCTTCGGTGTCGAAGGCACCACCGTGTACAGGAAGTGAGTGGACGATGAGCTTCTGTGTGTTCTGCGGGGGTCGCCTGGCCGACACGATGCGGTGTCACTCCTGTGGTGCGGTCAACGTCGGCGGCACCTGGCACGAGTCGGCATACACACATACGGACGCCCCGAGTTCCTCGTCGGGAGCGGGGTGGCTGCCTGACCCTACGGGCCGGCATGAGGGCCGGTATTTCGTGGGTGGGCAGCCCACGGACCTGATTCGCGACGGTGGAGTGGAGGCACTCGACCCGCTCGGCAAGCAGCAGCTGGAAACATCTGGCGAAGAGAGTGTTTCGGTGACGACTCCGGCAGCCAAGAGCCGTCGCATCTGGATTTCCGCGGCAGCAGCAATGACGATCTTGGTGCTGGTGGGAGCGGCTGTTGGTGCACTCTTGTACGTCAACCGCGACCAGACGACTGTCGACGACCGGTACCTCACTGCGCTGCGGCAGGGCGGGTTCTCCGGCGCATACAACTCCGATGCCAACGCTGTGGCTCACGGCAAGAGCGTGTGTCGGCAGATGGAGGAAGGCGGCCCGCAACAGGGAATGCCGGCCGATGAAGTCGCGGTGCAGTACTTCTGTTCACAGTTCGTCGAGGGATTTCACGTGCTGGAGACAGCGACCATCACGGGTAGCTTCACGCTCAACGACGAGGACGCGAATGCCTATTCGTCGGCCATCGAGGTCGACGGTTCGTCGTGCAGAGGAGCCGGCGGGTATTCCGACGTCGATTCGGGAACGCCGGTGACGGTCAAGAACGGTAAGGGAGAGATCCTGACCACCACCTACCTCGAGGAGGGCAAGGGCGGCCGGTACATGTGCACCTTCGGCTTCACATTCGATGTCACAGAGGGCCAGGACCGCTACGTCGTCTCGGTGGGTCGGCGGGGAGAGCTCAGCTATTCCTTCGAAGAGCTGCGCGCCGGCGGCGTGGCGTTGTCGTTGGGTTGAAGATGGGGAACTCGCAACGGCGCGAATTGGATGACAGCCTGCTCGACCGGATACGTGCCGTCGTGGTTCCAGGCGACGAGATCTACACGTTGACGTCGAAACGGCCGAACCGGATCGTCTCGATCGAACGAGTGGGGATCGAGGTCGAGACCATCCGGTCGGAGGATCGCGGCACAGGTCCTCAGCTCGTGCCCGCGTGGATGATCGACACCGCGTGGGCTCATCTCCGCCGCCACGGCCGGCTGACGCAGGATGAGCTCCTCAGTTCGCTCAACGTGAAGAGGTCGGCGTTTGTCTGTGCGCTACTAGCTCAGTTCAATGACGTCTCCGTCATATCCTCTCGGCCGACAGTTCTGGAGCTCGTGCGTGAGGAATAACTGAGCGACGCGGCACAGTGTCGTCGAAGAGATGTGCGCCGGCTTGTCGGCGTCGCCCTCGAACTCTTAGGGATGTTCCCCATTCCCTGCGACCGCACATTTGGCGCATCATCTGGGGATGGATTCTTGCGATCGACACGAGCGCGCGCACGAAGGTGCAGTTCACAGGCTGGTTGACCATGAGCGTCACCGCGGCCCAGTTCTTGTCAGGCACTTGCCTTAGGTTGCGTCAATATTTGCAGGGTTCGCTAGCGGGAATGGATTGATGTCGCTTTCAGCGTGGATGAGCGATCACGAGCACGAGTGGCGGGAACGTTTGAAGCCGGTGCGGCTCGTCGTCGAGTCGGACTTCACTGCCGACGAGGTGCGTGCCGCTCACAAGCGGTACGGCGCCGCCGCCCGCCAGCTCTTTCTTCGTGGCTGGACCTACGAACAGTTCATCAAGCGATTCCCGGCGCTGACTGTGTTCGTCCTGGTCGGTCATGCTGCCCTTGAGTACGACCAAGGTCGATACTGGGACAGCTTCTGGGACGAGCTCGGAATGGGGCGTGACGCTGATTTCGAGAACGAGCTCCGCGCCAAATTGTTCGGCCTTCTCGACAAGTTCTCGCTTGCGCGCTCGCCACGCATCGAGCGTGAGCGCGCGTTCCGATACGTCATGACGCTGACGATGCATGCGGGCATTCCGGCCCATTGTCTCGCTGATTTGTTGCTAGTGATCAACACGCACATCAGCCAGGGACGGCCTGCGACCGGGGCAGCCGTTGTCGAGTGGCTGGAAGAGCCCGGAAAAGAACACCGCCTGGACACCCTCGATGTGCCGGTTCGGAACTTCCTGCTGAACGGCGCAGAGTTTGCGATTGACATCCTCGATCGCATCATCGAGTTCGTGGAGGCCGCAGCAGCCGACCCCACCTTGCTCGACCGCTACCTGGACTCATCAACGACCGGCCTCCCCGACGTTCTGCTCCACGAGCTCATCAAGCAACTCCGTGAGGAGCCGCTGGACTTCGAACCCAAGCGACTGACTTCGCGAGGTTCTCGACAGCCGGCGATCACCTACGACGTCGACGACGACGAGATCGTTCTCGAATTGCCGGCTCCCGGTGCCGACCCGGACCTGCCATGGCGGGTTTCGTTCGACGGCGACGTCCGCCACGTCCGGCCTACCCGCAAGTGGGGCGGCGACGCGCAGTCGGCAAAGACTGCTGTACCTGGACCGGTGCGCGAGATCGTCATGGCCCACCCGAGTGTGCCGAGCATGTCTCTTCCTCTTGTGGTGAAATCCGATCCGCTCCTCGTCTTCGAGAAATCCGGACGATGGGTCCCGCGCCGAGACGGGTTGAAGGACTGCGCCTGGGCCATTTTCCCGGAGGCCTACGCCCTGGTCGACAGCTACACCAAAGAAGCTGTTGAAGCATCCGATATGGGATCGCCAGCTGGATGGCGGGGCTGGCGCAGCGTCTTCGTTGAACTCGACGACATCGCCGGCCTGCAGCTGCTCGCAGCGGATGGGACCGAGATCGGTTCACCGCGGACCGTCCGCAAAGATGCGCGCCCGTCTTTCCGGCTAGGAGAAGCCATTCCGGGTGTCTACTCGGCCGACGGTCGGACGGTGTACGGCAGCCGGCCATGGGTGATGCTTCCGCCATCACACTCGGACCCCGGGCCGGAGTGGACTGTCCGCGTCCGTCGCCTGGGCGAGCCCGAATGGTTGGTCGAGGAGAAGTGGCGCGCAGAAGGTGTGGAGACGTGCGTAGACCCCCTCGACGAGGCGGAGACATCGCAGCTGGGTCTGTTTGAAATTGTTGTCACGGGACCGCTGGGTTCTGATGCCCGCTGTGTGGTGTTCATGGCGGAGGGCCTCACCGCGACCTTCGATACGTGGGTTCGCGTCCCCCAAGATGGTGGGCTGAGTCCCTGTACGGCTGATGTGTCGGCCGAGTCCTTCACGGTATTGCCGGCGCAGCCGATCGCGTTCGACTCACGTCGGTTGGATGCGCAGGCGCAACTCGAAGACAACAAGAACGCTGTTGCGCTCGTTGTCAGGCCACCTCATGTCGAAATTCGTTCGGGGGAAGTGGGATCTCCCGCTGCTTGGCGCATGACAGCAGAGGTCTGCGACCCCGAAGACTTCGCCCAAAACCGATTTGTAGCGATCCGGGCGCCCGGTATCGATTCCGTTGTTTTTGGCTATGTTTCACCGCACGGCGATCTCCTGCAGGGTGATCCGAGCCCACGCCGACGTCAGGGCGATGTTTTCGAGTGTCGAACTCAGCAGTTCGCCGACACAGTGCGCAGTCATCCGGCCGGGCGCATCGTTGCGACCCTGACAAGCAGTGACGCATCCGTCGAGGTCGCAGTACTACACGCACAGCCCAAGCGACTCGCGTCCGACGTGCGGCTTGACGAGGACAAGCTGATCTTCTCCGACATCGCCGACCTCGACGATCTTGCGGTGTATGTGTGGAGCACCACCGCACCATGGCGTCCGGCCGAAGTGTTGACAGTCGTCGACGGGACAGCTGCCCTGCCCTCTTTTCTGATCGAAGCTGGTGCGCTTCGATGTCAGCTGTTCGTCGACGACCCTTGGATGTTGATCGAGCCCCCGTCGACTCCCTCCGACTCAGCTTTCAACGTCGAGCAGTGGGGATGGCGAGAGGACGGCACACCAGCCGAGGTGAAGCTGTCGCGCTACCTGGGCTCAGAACGTTCCGCCCCGAAAGAGGTCGGTGCGATACCTGAAGTCTGGGCGGCTATGGCGCAACTGCACGCCGACAGCAGAACCGACAGGTTCGAAGGTTTGATCGAACTCCTGGAAGAAAATCCTCGAAGAGCATTGGAAAGCTTGGGAGACAGCACCATCGCCGCCGGTGACAAGATGGCCATGCTGATTCGCAGCGAATTGGTCAACCAGGACTATTCGGCAGAGGAGACACTCAACGAGTTGCACGCACATCCGTGGTTTGGATGCATGGTCGAGCTGGCTGACCTCCCGTCCCTGTTCCATCGGCGTGATGAGGTCCGCGAGGAGCGGAAACAGACTTTGGCGTACCTGCGGGACCGTGGCGGACTGCCTCTCATCGACCTGCTCCGGACCGGCATGAATTCTCACGCGGACTGGGCGTGTTTCGATGACAACGTCTACCGATGGACGAGAGTCGACGGAGCCCAGATCGAAGCGAAGTTGCAGGAAATCCAGCAGGTACCCCGCGCGCAACTTCACCCCGAGAGTCTCCGTGCTGGAGTTTACGAGGCGTTCTGCCGACGTCGTGAATGGGTGTCGACAGGGTGGTCGACGAACTATGCGCAGCAGCTGTCGTTCGTGGTGAATCCGATCAAGAAAGTTTCGCGGCCCTCCTATGAAGCAGTGGCCGCTCGGTGCGAACGAGTGCGCCGAATCGACCACACCGAGAATCCCTGGATTCTGATGTCGGTCGAATCGCTGACCTTGGCTTTGCTCGCGAGACTCGAAGCGCACGGTCGTATCGGGGGCCAGTACCTCAACCGGGGGCTGCTCGTCGATTGGGCGCGGCTGGCGCAACTGTGCCCGGTCATGGTGTCGAACGACATCCTGATCGCGGAGGCCCTGATTCTTCATGAACGGCGTGTTGATTTCGTTGGAGAGGGTGTATGAACGACCGACTCGACCCGCTTGACACCGCTCGACAGATCGAGAGCTCCTACAAGCGCTACCTCAAAACCCTTCTCGCACCGCGGGATGAGGCGCTCGCAACAGCCTTCGACGCCGAGATCGATTCCAGCACGATGCTCACCAAGGGCCCGATCCTGGAGCTGACACCTCCCTATGAAACGGGCTCGACAAGCCGCGAGTTGATCGAACAAGGTGTCCTGCATCGAGACTTCGCCCGTCTGCACAGCGACGCCTTCTCCCTCGATCAACCCCTGTATGTGCACCAGGAAACTGCGATCCGCAAGTTCGTCGCCGGTCGAAACCTCGTTGTGAGTACTGGCACGGGGTCCGGTAAGACCGAAAGCTTCCTCATCCCGATCATCAACTCGCTGCTGGCGGAATCAGCACGAGGTGCCCTCGGCCCCGGAGTCAGGGCGCTGCTGCTCTACCCGATGAACGCATTGGCGAACGACCAGCTCAAGCGCCTGCGCGCAGTACTTGCCGCCATCCCCGAGATTACGTTCGGTCGCTACACCGGCGAAACCAGCGAAGAGGAACGGAAAGCGGAGAATGAGTTTCTGCAGTTGAATCCGGGCGCGCGTCGCCTGCCCAACGAGCTACTGAGTCGCGACGAGATGCGTAGTTCACCGCCGCACCTGCTGCTGACCAACTACGCGATGCTCGAGTACCTTCTGCTGCGTCCCGCGGACATCGATCTGTTCGACGGGCCGTACGCGGGTACGTGGCGGTACATCGTCATGGATGAAGCCCATGTCTACGACGGCGCCCAGGGGACCGAGGTTGCGCTTCTCCTTCGTCGTCTGAAACAGCGCGTTGCGCCGGGTACGGATCTGCAGTGCATTGCGACTTCGGCGTCGCTGACCGGCTCGCTGCGCGGTGACCCGCGTGGCGAGGCAATGGAGTTCGCCTCCAACCTCTTCGACGCGAGCTTCGAGTACGTCGATGGCGATCCTGGTAGGCAGGATCTCGTCGAGCCGACGCGAAAGAAGCATCTCCAGACGCCGACATGGCGGCTGTCCGGCGAGCAGTTGCTTGCTCTTCGTGACCATTCGATGCGGATCGAGGATGTCGGTCCGGCGGGCATGGAGCCGGCAGAGGCTCTGCACTTCGAAGAGTCGATCATCACGCTCAAGGAATCCCTGGGCGGGGGTCCGGGTGACGTGCGTCGACTCAGAGAGCGCCTCTGGCCCGGTGACGACCTGTCAGAGGAGAAGCTCGACGCCTTGGTCGGTCTGGGCAGCCGCGTCAAGGACGAGTCCGGTCACCCGGTGCTCTCCGCTCGTTACCACTTGTTCGTGCGTGCCACCGAAGGCGCTTTCGTCAGTTTCGACGACGACGGCCCGAGAATCTTCCTCGGCCGCCACGAAGTCGACCCAGATACTGGCCGAGCAGTGTTCGAGTTCGGTACGTGCACGCGATGCGGTGCCGTGCACCTGGCCGGCGAACTCGAACGTGAAGGTCACGAGGAGTTCTTCCGACCATCGAAAAAGGCCGACGGCTCGGTAAATTGGTTGGTACTTGCCGATGTCGATCAAGACATCATGGTCGACGAGGACGAAGTCACTCTCTCCGACGAAGAGACCAAGTCCAAGACTGATCCAACGACGAGGCGACTGTGCACCGCGTGCGGGTTGCTGATCGACGCGAACGCCACCACCTGCCCTATCGCCAGTTGTGGGAGCGGCCAGCTGCTCCTGGTGCGCGAGCATCCGCGAGCCAAACGCGTGATGACGCGCTGCACCGAGTGCGGCACACAGTCCCGCCAGGGTGTTCGTCGATTGAGAACCGACGTGAATGCCGCTCCGGCGGTCGTGACGACCGCGCTCTACCAACAGCTTCCCGAAGCCGTCGACGAGGCTGCCGACAATGTCGGCGGAGGTCGCAAGCTGCTGATGTTCTCCGACTCCCGCCAAGCGGCGGCTTTCGCAGCGCCCTACCTCGACCGGACGTACGCCCGGATGCTCGAGCGCCGCTATATCACTCAGGCGCTGCAGGATCCGGCTGCGGCCGCGGGCGAACTCAGCTTGCGTGACCTCGCAATCCTCACCCGCGAGCGAGCCGCGGAAGCGGGTCACTTCGAGCAGAAGATGGGCTCGATCGAGATGGCTCAAGCAGTGAACCAGTGGGTCACTGGCGAACTGATGACTCTGGAGACACGTCAGTCACTCGAAGGACTCGGTCTCATGCGCGTTTCGCTGCGTCGAGATGCGGTGACGCAGCTGCGAGGATTCACCTCCCTGGGCCTCAGCGACGACGAAGCATGGGCGTTGACCAACGAACTGGTCAAGACGGTCCGGCTGCAGGGCGCGATGACGGTGCTGGAACGCGTCGACATCAAAGACGAGAGATTCGCGCCTCGCAACACTCGGGTCAGGATGCGGTCGACCGGATCGGACCGAGCCAAGCAGATCATCAGTTGGAATCCGAGCGGCGCTGGCACAACGAACAGCCGGATGACGTTCCTCCGCAAGGTGTTGGCCGAGCTATCCAACGAGACTTCCGCGGAGCGTGTCCTCGACGGCTGCTGGCGTCTACTCGAGTCTTCCGGATTCCTCACCGCCGAGTCGGACCGCGTACTGGGCCAGGTCTACCAGGTCGATCACACGATGTTGTCGGTAACGGACGGCGCCGCGTGCCCGTGGTACCGATGTGACACCTGCCGTCTTGTGACGGCCTTCTCGGTCCGGGACTTGTGTCCCAACAGCCGATGCACCGGGAGACTCAAACCCTATGAGATCCCGGCACCGGACTCAGACGCCAACCACTATCGCGTCGTGTATCAGACGATGAACCCCGCTCCGCTGCGAGCACACGAGCACACCGCGCAATGGGATTCGCGAACAGCGGCCAACATCCAGCGGGAGTTCATCTCCGGCAAGGTCAACGTCTTGTCGTGCTCGACCACCTTCGAGCTCGGAGTCGATGTCGGCGACCTCCAGTCTGTCGTGATGCGAAACATGCCACCGAAGACGGCCAACTATGTTCAGCGGGCGGGTCGGGCGGGCCGCCGTGCTTCCTCGGCCGCCTTGGTGGTCACCTACGCCAATAGGTCTGCCCACGACCTCGCAAAATACCAAGAGCCCAATTCCATGATCGCTGGGCAGATGCGCATCCCATGGGTGCCTGTCGACAACCCGCGGATTGCCCGTCGGCACGCCCACTCGATCGCATTGGCAGCGTACTTTCGGCACTGTTATCAAACGCGGAATGAGAAGTGGAAGAATGCCGGAGCGTTCTTCTCACGCCAAGAGGGCGAGACGGATTCCCCAGCCAGTCGCGTCAGCCATTTCTTGTCACCAGTCCCCGAGGCCGTCAGAGAAGCATTGCGAGTTGCTCTACCTCAGAGCGTTCATGCGGAGATCAGCGTGCACGACGGCAGCTGGGTCGACGAACTGGTGCAGCTGTTGGATTCCGAGGAACAGGAACTCGTCAAGGACATCACTGACCTAGAGGATCGGATCCAGGCGGCGGCCAAGGAGCGAAAGTTCAGCTTGAGCAGGCGCCTCGACGACACGTTGAATACCGTTCGCGGTCGAGAACTGTTGGGCTATCTCGCAGCACGGAACATCCTTCCCAAATACGGGTTTCCGGTCGACACTGTGGAGCTCAGCACACTGCACTCCGCAGATCCCATCGGCCGTCAGTTGGAACTGTCGCGGGACCTCAGCCTGGCTATCTACGATTACGCCCCAGGTAACCAGGTGGTGGCTGGCGGAAAGCTGTGGACGTCGACCGGACTGAAGAAGCGGCCCGATCGGGAGCTCGACCATCATGAGTTCCGGGTCTGCCCGACATGCAAGAGATTCGAGCGTGGCCGCAGCTTCGACGGTTCGGACATCTGTCCGAGTTGTGGCGACGCGTTCAAGAGCGCCGGCACGCTCGTGATTCCGGAGTTCGGTTTCATCGCCGCTGGAGAGTCTGACGAAGTGGGCAGCTCGCCACCTCAACGCCGATGGCACGGTGACAGCTATGTCGAGACCCGCGGAGAAGACGCAAGTGTGCATCAGTGGTCTGGACCCAACGGGTTGAAAGTGACCGGCCGGGCAGGGGTGCGTGCCTGGCTAGCCGTGGTGTCCGACGGAGCTGGTGACGGCTTTCAGCTTTGTCAGTGGTGTGGCTGGGCGAGTGCGAAGGAACGTGGTGTGCGGGGTCCCAAGAAGCATCAGCGGCCAGACAACAACAAAGACTGCGGAGGACGCTTCGAGGTGGTGTCCCTCGGCCACCGGTACCAGTCGGACATCGCGGAATTCACTTTCGACGGTGTCCCTTATCGCTCCGACCAAGAAGCGATCTGGCTGTCGTCGCTATACGCGATGCTGGAGGGCGCATCGTATGCTCTGGAGATCAGCCGAGACGACATTGGCGGCGCGCTGTCCTGGAATGCCGAACATCGGCGGAGCATCGTCCTGTACGACACGGTTCCCGGCGGTGCCGGGGCAGCCAAGAAGATCGCTGAGAACGTCGGCGTCGTGGTGGAGGCTGCGGTCAAGCGGGTGAGTGACTGCGATTGCGGCGAGGAGACGTCGTGTTATGGCTGCCTGCGCACGTATAGGAACGCCCGCGATCATGAAAGGCTCTCGCGGGGTGCAGCATTACGGTTGCTGAGTCTCTGATTTTCGCAGCTGAGGAAGGTTTGTGGGCGATGGTGGAAGCACATGAAAGTGATGGTGAATAGGTCAGATGAAACTCTCGTCAGTGCGTCAAATACGAGGTGCACTGCGTGAGATTCCTGGCGCACTGCGGGATGAGCCTCTGCCGGAGGGCTCGGGTGTCGGCGACAGCCCTGGTACCCAGATCTGGATATCTGCCCCTGCTGTCGAGCGCTCGATGCCCTCGATGGATGCACTATCGGAAAGCGACATCGACTCTGAGCGCGGCGTGGCCGATGAACCGGCTGTCATCTTCGAAGTACCTCCCCATGTAACTGACGACGACGTGCTGCATGCTCTCGGGGACGAACGAGTCGGAGAAATCGACAGACTGCTACAGCTGCGTGGGATCGATGCACTGGGCGCGTATCTCACGTTCCATCAGCTAGCAGGTCAGTACGGAATCTACATACCATTCGAAGGCGTGCTCCTGATGGCCGCTCGTTCGTTCTGGGCCCTCGATCTCCCGCCTCAGCGGAAGTTGGAGCTCGCGTTTCACGCGATCCTGCGTCATGAGCTGTTCCACTTTGAAGCTGATTGCATGGTCGCAAACTGGGAGATGATCACCGGTGTCGAGGTGTACTGGTCGTCACGGCGACACCGAAACGGCAATGGATACATCGAAGCAGAAGAGGCACTGGCCAATGCCTACATGCTGAGGGGTTTCAAGCATCCCACGCGTCTTCTGTCGAATGCGCCCGGTGCGTACGCTGCTCTCAAGAAATTCTGCGAGAAGAAGCAGCCCGCCGGATACAAGGACGGGCCAAAGTACGCCAAGAATCGGACAGAGTTTCTGCGGGAGTGCAGCCGCCTATCGGATATGTACCACACGACATCCTCAGCCGCGTGGCATGTTCCCTACGAGCTCGACAAGCTGATCGTCTATCCGGACCCCGTACGGATCGATTGGACTCGTGTTCCCATCATCATCGAGGACCGGTACGGCCTGTTCGCCGAGCTCGGCATCACGCCCTCGTATTTTTCGATCGTCAACGACATCGAGGAGACCGACAACTTCTTGCGCGCATTCCGGAAGCTGGACCGGAGCATCCAGAAGCGCTGGAGTGACAGCAAATCAGCCCTTTCACGGTCTACTGCCCTGAAGAGTCTTGACTTCAAGCAATGGAAGAAGGACGGCCCAGACTACTATTCGGTCCGAGTGGGCGGAAACTACCGAGTTCACCTCCGCTATGACCGCGACGACTCAAGGTGGTTCGCTGAAGCGATTGGGAACCACAAGACCATGGGCCACAAATGAATTACGAGGTGTGTGCGCGCATCTCACTGCGGCCCTGAGTATGAGCCTCTTTGTCGCCGCCGATCTCTAGCACCATTGGTCAGCGCTTGGCCGCGTTTGAAGAGCGCGTACTCAACATCTTCCGGCGTTCCATTCCAGGCCCGGTCACTCGACCATTTCTCCGCCAGCTCCAAGTAATATACGTAGTCCGCGCGCGATATGCCACCTGCGGCGAGGATCCCTGTGCCTGCATCGTGCAGTGCAAGTAGAACATTGAGGTCCAGAATCAAAGGCCGGGGACGTAAGGAGTGCTGGTAACCCGCGAAATGGAGTAGCTTCGTTCCGAAAGCGTATCCGAGTCCGGGGATCTTGTGATTGTTGTGGAGTGCATACCAGCCGGCCTCGGCTCCGGCGGTCCGTGTCAGTTCGACTATCCTGCTGATGTTCTCGACCGGTGGGCTCTGGAGAAGTGATCGTTGAATTGGAAAGCGGACGTTGGTAGTTCCGTACCCCCACGCCATCGAGGCGTAGAACAGGTCTAGTGGGTCCGCGTCGGCGTACTCATGGACGAAGGAGCGGCGGATGCCTCCGTTCGTATCGACCTCGGAAGTCAACGCATCGAGTAGTGACGGTCGGGAACTCAGAAAGCTCCTCCATGTGGGCGTCGCTTTCCAGGCATTGAGTTGTTCGCCGGCATCGCCGTACAACCGTGCCGAGAGGAATTCGGGAATATCGACCCGATTCGGGTTCGTCATTTCACGCGACTCAAGTGAGGCGTGTAGCTGTAACCGAACTGCTCCAGCCGTCGTCTCGCCACTTCGACCTCAACCTCGCTGAAAAGCCCTGAAAAGTCAGGCTCGACAACGATCGCTTCGACGGTCAAGTCCATCCGACCTCGCTCCCAGAGCTCGGCAAAGCCATCTGACACAGCTGGCGCAGCGATCAGTTTTCGTGCTGTCTCGACTGGCCCATGCTGGGCGAGCATACTCCTGAAATAGGTTGCGTTATAGCCAGCTTCTGCGAAGGCGCGACGGTATGTGTCGCGCATTCTCTGCGCGAAAAGCTGTTCGACTTCGTTGTCGGTATCGCCGGTGTCGGCCACGTCGATCTCCGCCGCCGGTTCACCCGCGGCCGCCGCGCCCTTGTTCTCGACAAAGCCCAGGAGGGCATCGACGGACGTGAACACTTTGTAGCCCAGCTCTTCGAGGCGAGGAAGGTCGGCATCATCGGCGTCGAGTTCCAGAACCACAGGTGAACCCACGCCGAGCTGAAGTCCATCTGGCCAGAATGCTTCCGCCACAGCCAGTTCGGCTCCACTGGTGGGATCAGCTATCTCTGCGTCGAGTAAAGGCGAAGCAAAGCCCCGGCCCTCCAGTTCCTCGACGAGGACGCGAATTTGTTCGGCGCGGGGCTCGTCAACCGCCTCATCAGAGACCTGTAGGCGCTCTAACGCCACGCCGTCGTGTGGTGCGTCTGAGTTCCTTAGACTTTCGAGAAAGTTCTGCGCGGATGAGGCCAGCAGCTCACGACGTGCGGCGAGGAAGTCCAGGTATCGGTCTGCCCGCCACAGGTCAGGGTCAGTTGGTATCCATTGTGATTCGAGAACGCCGGGATGCTGGCTCTGTACCTTGGGCAGGTATTCGGCCGGGTCACGCATGCCGATCTTGATGTTGGTGTCCTGCGTGAGGAAGCAGAAGTTCGCAATAGCGTTGATCTCGTTGCGGTCGAAGCCGTGCTTTCGCAGGAGCGCCTTCGGGAAGATGTGATGCACCTGCAGCGAAGTGAGTTTGCCGAGCAATTCGGCACGCAACTCCAGTCCGCTGCCGAAATCTCGGGCACCATCGACACGCGTGAGCAGGTAGAGCAGCGGATAGAAGCGCGATCCGCGTGTCGCACCCGCGAAATCGTCCGGCCCGATGGTGAGTCGGCCGCCGCGGACGCGCTCCAGGGTCGAGATGAGCGCGTCAACTCCACCACGTTCCAGCGCGTCGTAGTCCTGCTGCAAAACCGTTTCTGTCGATCCACTGAAGCGCCCCCACAACGCGGAATGCACGTACCAGAAGAGAACCTTGTCTCGGTGGGCGCTGTCGGTGAATCCGCCTCCGTTGCGTTGCAACAGGAGTGTGATGACAGGAGTGGCATATCGGCCCATGAGTACTCGGTCGTGGTCAAGGCCGAGGCGGCCTGAGCTCGCGTCCAGGAACGTGCCGATGTGGTTGACCGACTCCTTGAGCGCGGCTTGGAACTCGTCCGCGGACACACCACTCAGTGACGAGAACAGCGCACGTCTTGTCGCGACCGCAGTCGCGTTGCGCAGCAACCAATCCAGCGAAAACCGGAATCCGGCCTTCCGCCAACGTTCGAGGTTGTCCCTCAACTCCTGTCGAGCTTCGGGCCATTCCGCACACAGTTTGGCCAGCGCTAGGTCTCCTTTGGAGAGCTTGGTGCCACCGGAGTTGACCTTGTTGAAGATGTCTACGACCTCGTCGACGGTCTTGCTGGCACCGGTGATCTTCTCCTGGTTGAAGTTGCGGTTCTCGATCTCCTTGATGCGATTCAGGCGTTCCAGATAGGTGTTCAGTACGTCCCGTTCGACGTTGGGGAAGGCCGTCAAATACTCGAACGGACCCTTGTCGAATAGCTCTGTGACGTTCACCCACGTCGGCTCCCCGGACATCTTGGTCGGGGCGTAGAACTCGAATGACTCCGACTCCACGTTGAAATACAGGCCGGTGAATGCGCTCGTGTCCCCCTCGAAGAAGGGCGGCGGAGTCCCGCGAATGACGCCGTACATGGATGTGACCCTTTGTTGACCGTCGAGCAGGAGCTGCCGAGTGCCGCTTCCCGCAGCGGCACCGCGGACGTGGATATCCTCCGAAGCGGTCTCCCACATGAGCAGGCCGCCGACGGGGTACCCACGGTACAGCGACCGCATCAGTCCGCGGACCTGGTCGCGGTTCCAGACATAGCCGCGCTGGAATTCGGGAAGAAGCACTGCGCCGGAATCGATCTCATCCAGCAGTGTCGACAGGCGGGTCAATGGTTTCTCCTGATCAATCTTGGACGACGGAAGCGACGAAGGGGCTCGGCTCGCCGTGCCAGGTGACAAGCAGTTCCTCGCGCGCGCGGGTGCACGCAACGAAGAGCAGACAGCGTTCCCGTTCCAGGTCTTGCTGATGTGTCTGCTTGTCATCCTCGGCAGGAGTGACTGCATTGGCGGCTGGAACATGTTTAGCACTGACTCCCGCGACGCACACGCAACGGAATTCCAACCCCTTCACGCGGTGCATGGTGCCGACGCGGACGGCATCGTCATCGTCGGAGGCCTTCGCCAGGTCGACGGAATCGACGCCGACCTTACGCAGAGCGCTCTCGATCTTCGACGTCAGCCACTTGGCCCGTACCGCGATCCCGATCTCCGATGGCGCGATGCCGTTATCGATCCACTCTTTGACCGACGCAGCGATGAACTTCGTCTCCGCTTCGGCACTCTCGAAACCGTTCAGCGCGGGGGGCTTGCCATGCACCGAGGATTTGCAGCCGGCGATGGAATCCAACCCGCCTTCCATATCGTCGATCGGTTCGCCGCGCAGCAGACCCAGGCTCCAGCCGAGAATCTCGGCGGTGGTGCGGTAGTTGATGTTCAGCCGGGATGACCGCCCGGCGATCTTGATACCCACTTCGCGCAAGCTGACCCGGTTGTCGTAGATGCGCTGGTGTGTGTCCCCGGCGATGAAGATGTCGTCGGGCGCTTCGGCGACGGCGGCGCGTAGCAGCCGCCATTGGTCGGGACTGAGGTCCTGGGCTTCATCGATGATGATGTGGCGGAACGGCTTGTCGGAGGATTCCTCCAGCAGGCGGGTTGCCTCGCGCCGGATGGTCTCGTGCGTCCAGACGCCCTGCCGGGTCAGCGTCTGCTCGAACTCCCAGATCGCCTGCCACACTTGCGCGCGTTGCGCGGCTCCGAGGCCGCGGCCCCGGCCGGTTCGTTTGGCGGCCAGGTACTCATCGGCCGTGCTGATACGACGGGCCAGCACCACCTGCCGCCATTCCTCGGACAGGAACACCGGGGTAAAGCTGAGGCCGAGTTCGCCGATCAGCCCAGTCCACAGCGCCTTCTCGTCTTCGGAGCCGAGCATGTACGGCGCTCCGTGAGTCTTGCGGAAGATTCGGTGGGCGATCCGGTCGACATGCGAGACCTCGATCCTGCTTTCCACCTGCTCGTCGTCGATCAGCATGTCGAGCCCGGATTGCAGCGTCTCCGACAGCGTGGAGGTGAAGGTGGTGACGAGCATCTTGCCGTCCCCGCGGGTGGCGAGCATGCGCGCCCGGTGCAGGGCGACGACGGTCTTGCCGGTGCCGGGCCCGCCCGTGACTCGGGCCGGTCCCTTGTAGGAGGCGTCGACGACGGCGCGTTGGGTGGGGTGCAGGTACACCCGCCAGGTGGCGAACGGGTAGGCGAATACGTCCATCAGTTCGTCGGGCCCGCTGACGAGGACGACGCGGTCACGGCTGCGCAGGATGGCGGCGTCGATGTCCTCGGTGTCGACGGGTTCGTTGAGGATCTGCGCACCGAGGTCGGCCCACACCTCCTCGGGGGTGAAGCCGGCGGCGAGGCCGAACAGCACATCCCATTGCGTCTCCGGGAGGAAGGACTTCGCCGCATCGAGTTGGGCAGCGTCGGTGACGGTGCGGGCGAACGCGAGCACCTTCGCGTCAATGCCGAGCTTGGTCAGTTCGCCGTCCTTGACGTGGGCGAAGATCGGCACGCCACCGGCCTTGGCGGCTTCTTCTCGCTCGGGAATCTGGCGGTCGAGTTCGGTTTCGTCGCGGATCTCGATGCCGCCGGTGGCCGAGTTCACCGAGACGTTGCTGCGCTGCGCCCAGGCGTAGGCGTCGTCGTGATGCAGGACCTTCAGCAGCGTGTAGACGTCGCCGCTGACGGGGGCGAGCACGATGCCGCGCCAGGCCTGGTCGATGCGGATGGATCGGAATCGTGGGTTGCGCGCGTTGTTGATCTTCTCCAGATGCAGCCCGGTGTGGGTGGCGGTATCGAATTCGTCGAAAACCTCGGCAACCCTTTTGGCGACCGGCTTCTCCATCTTAGCCAGGTCGGTGATGAATCCCTTGTCGATGGCAAGTGTGGGCAATTGATCTTTCCTTGCTTGACTATTCGGGGTGACGGGGGCCGTGGCCAGCGGGTGGATCGGCGAGCGGCTTCCAGCCCTTGCCGCCATTGGCGATTGCTTCGGCCATGCGGTCGTAGGCCTCCAAGACGAGCCGTTTCGTGCGGTACTCGCCGAAGTCGTGTTCCTCCGATCGGCGGGAGGCGTCGAACGAGTCAAGAACATGCTCTGCTTCTGGACGGCTCAGTCCGAATACCAATAGGAAGCCCGCATCAAGATCGGCTCGCAGAAACGCCCTGCGATCGGACTTCCACCGGAAAGGGGAACCCTTGTCTCCCAATTCCTGAGCGTAGGAAGCGATTCGCCTCGACGTATACGACAACTCCAGCACATATGCCCGAACCCAGTCGCCAAGCACGGTGCAGCTTTGCCAAGGGGTTGCATCGTCGAATGACGACGGATGCGGGCAAGCAAGCTGTTTCACGATGAAGTAGCTCATGTTGGTCCCGCTCACTTTCTGCCGCGCGATGTAGTCGAATGCCAGGCTTGACCACGTGGCGTGAAGGAGTGGGCCGTGTTTGGGGTTTTGAGGGAAAGCGAGGAAGAAGCTATCGCCTATGGCGGTGGCCGGAAGAACTGAGGATATGAACGTTCGAGAGTCGCTCGTTCGCGCAACACGTCGCCATCCGAGTAGCCAGTCGCGATCCCACCGATCTACTAGGGCGGCTGTGACCACGGCACGATCAACCCAGTGGCGAGCGAGCGGTTCTAGGTCATTTGGGTTGTCGTGGTCAGCGTCTGGAACCCGCGGAAGCTTCCCCTGATTGAGCTGAGCCTGTGTCGCATTTCGATATGTTCCATATCGATGATCGAAGTACCCAAGCATCTTGCCTTCGTAGAGGGGTACGTACTCAATGCCGCCGAGACGGTATGACCACCCGTCAAAGGTGGCATCATCGAGGTCCCCGGCTTGTAGAAAAAGTCCAGAACTGTTCGCCATGTCAAAGGGCCTCGCGAATGACAAGCCCCACACATTTCCGCGGGTGTCGTTGTCTTGGATAAGGATAGGGTTCCGGTGGTATACGCCAAGTGTGATGTTGGCGTCGACACGGTTTGCGAACATGGGCAACGTGCCGGTGTTGGGGTTGAGCTTAAGGGCTTCATTTGGTGTGAGCTCGTAACGGCGTGAAGGTACATCGGAGATGAATCGTGTCTGGAAGGCGAACCGGGTTCGCGAGACTTCGCGGCTAGCTCCCACGATTGCCGTGATCGCAAAGTGAATTGATGAGTGTACTTCTTTAAAGATCCTGCCTTCATTCACAAAGTCGTAGAAGGCGTGAAGTCTCTGCTTAGTCAAGGCGTCAGCAAAGAACGGCGCGGTCGTCTTGTCGGTGGCCAACCCGGTCGGGGTGATGATGCCGGCCGCCCCCTCGGGGCCGGTGATGGTGCGCATGGTTTCGGCGAACACGCTGTAGGTGTTGACATCGCCTTGTCCGGTGAAGGGGTAGCGGCCGCTTTTCAACAGCAGGTGCGCGGTACCGTCGGACTGCCGCAGCGCCGCGAGGTAGGCCGCGTACAGGTCGGGGTCGGTATCGCCGAGCTTGTCGATCATCTTCTTGCGGATCGCCGCGGTGCCAGCGCCTTCGATGTCGGGGCGACCGGCGTTGCCGAAAAACTCTTTGTCTTGGATTTTCACCCGCTCCCACGGCGGGTTGCCGACAACACAGGAAAACCCGCCCGTCCATCCGGTGTCGGAACTATCGGCGGACCCATCGTCGGGGACCGTGAAGATGCCGGGGAACTCTAAGTGCCAGTGAAAGAACCGGTACTGACGGGCCAGATGATTGACCTGGGTGATGATGGTATCGGGCACCGATTCCGGTGTTTCGGACAGTGCCCGCACGGTGGCGTGGGTGATGCCCTGGCCCGTGCCCACCGCCCCGGTCTTCGGTTGAACGAACGCCGCACACCAGGCGTCGGCGACGAGTTTGGCGGCCACCAGGTCGGGGTCGGCTTCTAGACGACGCCAGGCGTCGGCCCGGGCCCGCAGCGCGGCCACCGAGGCGACAGTCCCGGTGTCGGCGTCGTGGGCGGCCTTGGTGAATTGGCTGGTTTCGACGTTGAGGGTTTCGGGTCCGAAACTCAGCGTCAACTGATCCTGGTCGGCTTGGCGTTCGGACTTGTTGCGGGCCTTGAGCTTCTTCGTCCAGTCCTTGTCGTCGTCGCCGAGCACAACAAATGCGGTGTCGGGGATGTTGTGCCGCAGCAGCTCCGGCGTCGTTCCGAGGAGCGCGTTGCCGACGCGGAAGTGTGCGTCGAGGAACGGGAACGGTCGGTCGGCGTCGAAGGCCTCCAGCCACAGCGCCACCTTGGTGATCTCGATGGCCAGATCGTTGAGGTCCACCCCGTAGACGCAGCGCTCGATCACATCGGCGGTGGCCGCCCGCAGCGCAGACGGGGTGGGTTCGGTGTCTCCGGTGCGCACGGTGGCCAGGGCGCCGGCGATCCGCCGTGCGGCGGCAACCACGAAATGCCCGCTACCGCAGGCAGGATCGACCACCGTCAGGTTCAGCAGGGCCTGCTCGGGATTTGATTTTCGGACGGCGTCGTCGATCAACGGGTCCAGCGCCTCGTCGAGCACCAGCGAGATCAGATCCGAGGGGGTGTAGTAGGAGCCGGATTTCTTGCGGTCGTTGCCGGTCGCGACGTCGAGGGTGAACGCCCGCTCGTCGGCGTGGTAGCGCGGCGTGTAGGCGAGTAGGCCCTCGTACATGCCGCCGAGTTCCTCGCTGTCGAGGTTGCGGTAGTCGACGGGTCGGGGCAGCCCGGTGACTGGGTCGTCGATTTGCGCCAGCGCCCGCACCGCGGCCAGCAGCGCCCGGTTGGGTAGCTTAGCGCCGTCGAGAATGCTCAGTGCGTCCCGCGTGTACAGGCTGGCCCCGAGACCGCTCAACCCGAGGGCGGGTAGCCCGTCGCCGGCGATCGCGTCGGTGACGATCTGATGGGCCTCCCACAGGTCGGTGTGCCAGCCACCGATCGGTTCGGCTGCCAACCGGCGCAGCCGCGCGGTGGAGAAGTAGTCCGCATACAGCGTGCGGGCACTCTCGGGGACATCGGAACGGTGCAGCAGGTCGCGGTCCTCTACGACGAACAGCACGATCAGCCGGTAGGCGATGCGCAGTAGTGCGCGCTGTAGATCGCGGTCGGCGTCGCTGGCCGCTGCCAGTGTTTCCCGCAGCGCAGCGTTGGCCGGATGGGCGACGAACCCGGTGCCCAACTCCTGCAACGCGGCTGCGATGCCATGCTGCAGGTTCAGCAGGGCGCGGGCGCCGTCATCGATCGCGGTGGTGCGCCAGCGTTCTAGCCAGCAGTTGTCGAGTTTGGGTTCGGCCTGCTCGACCTCGATGTCCGGGCCGTCCGCATCGGCATCCGCACTGTCGGCAGCCGCTTTGGCGGCCTTGTCGTCCAGGCGGGGTGCGAAGCGGCTGGCGTGGACGGTCAGGAACAGGATGCGGAAGTCGGCGTAGAGCTGATCGGTGAAGATCGCGTCCAGGTCGAATTCGACGAACGACTGCCGGGTGAGGCTCGACGCGTCGCGCAGCAGCCGCAGCAGCTTGCCGTTGGACACGATCGCCCACAGCGCATGGTCTTCCCGGTTGAGGTAGTCCTGCACCATGGCCTGCGGAGCACGGGCGGTCACGCCGACGGTCTTGGTGTCCAAGTCGATTCCGGCGCCGACGAGGTGCAGCGGCACCCAGGCAGAAGGGTTCGCGGCGTCGGGCCAGGCGACGCGGTGCGAGATGGGGAAGTGCGGCGCCTCGGTTTCGCCGAGGCCGGGCGGCACAGCCAGCCCACCGCTGACGACATCGGGGCGGCCCCAACCCAGTTCGTAGAGCATCGGCAGCAGCCACTTGTCACGCGTGAGCTTGGTGGCGGCATCACCATCGGGGAGCCGCTCCAGCCCGGCGCGCCAGGCGCGGTGCGCGGCAAGCATGGCCTCCCACGCCCGGGCGATCGCACCGTTGACCGCCATCCCCGGTGACAGCTGATAGGCCTCGGCGCTCTGGCCGGGCATCCGCAGCTCGTTGGCCCGCGGAATGGCCTCGGCGGGCAGCGCGGTGCCGACCGTGCGGACGGCCTTGAAGAGGTTCAGCGCGCTCATCGGGCACCTGCCTCGGGCAGAAACACGTAGATGCCGAGGACGTCGGCGGGCGGCAGGAACTTGACCGTGGGTGCGCGGCCGCCGGCTTTGGAGGCGCTGCGCACCGCCTGATGCTCGGACACCAGATCCTTCGCGGCATGGCGACCGGTCTCGGTGAGGTGCTTGGCGAGAGCGGGTAGGCGGCCCAGCGCGCGGCCCAATTGCATGCGGGCTAGCGCGTCGTCGACGTTGCCCGACGGCGTCAGCGCCAGCAGTGCGTCCACCTCGGGCTGCTGCAACCAGGTCAGGTCGTCCCCGGCCGCGGTGAAGGCCAGGAACTTCGCTTCTTCGGCGACCTGGGTGACGGTGGTGGCCGAGCCGGGGATGCTGATCTCCAGTCGGTGCCGCACCATCAGCAACGTCGTCACCTTGCCGACACTGGTGCGCATCACCCCGGCGCGGCGCGCGGGCCGGGTCGCCGGGTCGAGCCGGGGATCGAGCGCGGCGTCGAGGACGTAGCGCGACAGTGCGTCGACCGTGGCGTCGGTGCGGGTGAGCACGCAGTGCCCTGCCGGGACGGGCAGCGAGCGGTGGAAGTGCAGCCGTCCGCCCTTGGTCGGCGGGAGTTGGTCGCGGACCGCGGCCGGCAGGGTGTCGATGACCGCAGTGAAACCGTCGCCGGTATCGGTGACCGGCGCTCCCATCAGCGACAGCGCGGTGCGGGTGAAGGTTTCGACATCAGCGGGGCCGCCGAGCGCGCGGCGCACCTCGGTCAGGGCCTGTTCGACGGTGTCGGGTTTGAGCCCGGCCTGCCGGAACCGGGAGCGTGACGCCTTCTCCCGTTCGGCGGCGTTGGTCCACTCGACTTCGACCTGGTCGGCCAGGGACTTCGAGGTGGCCTCGGCGAAGTCGAGGGTCAGCTGTTCGGCTTCCTTGCCGCGCAACAGCAGCGACTCCCAGATGGCTTTCATCACGGTGGTGGAGTCGACTGGGATCGGCACGGAGACCCCGATGCTGCGTTTGATGTTCTCGTGGCGGCGGATGAGGACCTGCAGCACGATGCCGTCGATGCCGTTGTCCTCGCCGTAGTAGGTGACGGTGCGCACGGTGGGGGCTTGCTGGCCGAACCGGTCGACCCGGCCCTCGCGCTGTTCGTGGCGGGTGGGGTTCCACGCGAGGTCGTAGTGCACCACGGCGGTGAAGCCGTCCTGCAGGTTGATTCCCTCGGACAGGCAGTCGGTCGCGATCAGTAGGCGGGGTCCGTCGTGGGCGCTGAGGGTGGCGACGCGGACTTCGCGCTCCTCCGGCGGTAGCGTGCCGGTCACGGCGTCGATCCCGAGATCCTTGACCTTCGACAGGGCCGAACCGAGGTGCTCGGCGAGATAGTCGGCGGTGGGAATGTAGCGGCAAAAGACGATCGGGTGATACCCCTGGTCGAGCAGTTCCTTCAGCAGCGGGATGAGGCGTTTGAGCTTGGCGTCCGAGCGCGGTCCCTTGAGTGCGGCGGCCTGGGCGGCCAACTCGCGTAGACGCTTCCGCGCCTTTGTGTCGGGTTCATCGGTGTCCCCGGTATCGGCGCCGACGGTGACGTCCTCGGCTTCCAGCGTGTCGTCCAGGTTGGTGTCCAGCACGCGGGGTTCGGCGTAGGTGTCGACCTCGGTCTCGTCGTCGGCCGCTGACACCGCGGAACGGTTGAGCAGGGTCTGCTCCGCTGCCGCGGGGCTGGAGGCCAGGCACCGCAGCAGCGCGATGGCCGACCACCAGCGCACGCGTTGCCGCACCGCGCTGAGCTTGGGGTCGGCGACCTGTTCGCGGACATAGTCCATCACGTCGTCGAACAGCTGGCGGTATCCGGCGGTGAGCTTGTAGGCGGTCTCGGTGGTTTCGCGCTCCGGGAACGGGGTGTCCTCCCGGAACTCTCCGCGCAGGTACTCGCGGATATCGGCGCGCTGGCGCTGGATCATGTACCGGGCGAGCAGCTTGCGGTCGTCCTCGCGGTCCCGCCCGGTCAGGTCGGCCGGCAAGTCGCCGAGGCGGTCATCGAGCAGGCCGACCAGGGATTGCCACGCGGTGTCGTCGCCACTGTGCGGTGTCGCGGTCAGCAACACCAGGTGACGGGTGTGATCGTCGGCGAGTTTACGCAGCAGCGCGTACCGCAGGTGTGCCTGTGAGGACTTACCGACACCGGCGGGCGCCACGCAGGTGTGTGCTTCATCGACGATCACTAATTCCGGGCAGTGCAAGGCGAATTCGTCGCGACGGCTCTTCTGCTTGATGAAGTCAGTGGAGATCACCAGGTAGGGGTGGTGCTGATACACGTTGGAGCCGAACGGCACACTGCGCATCAACCGGTTGACCGTGGACGGCAACAGCAGCTGGGCGTCGATGCCGAACTTGTGCCGAAGCTCGCTCCGCCATTGCGGGGCCAGCTGCGGCGAGCACAGCACGGCCAGGCGTTGGGTTTCGCCGGTGGCCAGCAGCTCGGCCGCGACGAGGCCGGCCTCGACCGTCTTGCCGATACCCACGCCGTCGGCGATCAGCAATCGGGTGACATCTTGATTGGCCGCCATCATCAGCGGCACCAGTTGGTAGTTGCGCGGGGTCACGGCCAACCGGGCGAAGGATCGGAACGGCCCGCCGCTGGCCCGAAATGACAACCGCAGCGCATCGCGCAGCAGTCGGGCTCGGCCGGCGTCGCCGCGGTCATCGACGGTGGGCGCTTCGAACGTGGCGGCGGCGAAGTCATCGATGTCGGGCAGCAGCACGGTGGTTTCGTGTTCGTGCCCGCCGAGTGGGCGGACCAGCAGTGTGCCGTCCGGTGAGCCGGGCAGCACCAGCCAGTCGCGGCCGCGAGCGTTGACCAGGCTCCCGGCCGGGTAGTCGAGGGTCGTCACGCGTTGGCCTTCGCTTCGCCGAAGATGCCGCCGTGGTCGGCGATGGTCTGCAGCCAACCGTCCTCGGCATCCTTGTAGTCGAAACGCAGCACCAGCCAGCCGGCTTCGTCCTCCAGCTTCATCCGGGCCTCCTCGTCCTTCTCCTGCTGATGGTGTGATTCGTGGTGGGGGCCGTCGACGAAGATGGCGACGTCCATGCCATCGGTGTGATAGGCGAAATCAGGCCGGACGTAGAAGTCCTTGACGATCTGCTGCGCGTCGTCGGGAAGCCGGTAGCCGTGCGTGTCGAGAAGCGTGAGCAGCTTCTTCTCCAGCTCGCTGTCGCAGGCCTTCGTCAGCCGTTCGAGGTGGGCCGCGCGGTCTTCGCCGCCGGCTCCAACGTGCACGCTCGACGAGGCAAGCCGTTTCAATAGGTCGACAACGCAGTGGCGGTCCAGGTGCTGGTGATCCCACTGGTTGCTGTAGGACAGCAGGCAGTCGTAGCAGGCTTGAGCGCAGTCCTCGATCGCATGCGGGGCGCGGAGAAGGTCCTCGCCGGTGTCGGGGTTGAAGTGCAGGATCTCCAACGCCTTTCGCGCCACCTGCCTGAGTTGGCCATCTTCGGTGGCCAGCCGCCGCAACACTCCCGCGCCACCCTCTGCCGCTTCGAAGAACAACAGCCGTGACCAGGCGTCGTCGCCGGTATTGGAGGGCAGCGCCTCGACGGCCAGCTCCGAACCCTCCAACTGGTAGACGGCTTCGATGCCGCGCTTGAGGGCGTACATCGCGGCCATCCGCTGGTCGGTGCCGATCGACGGATCCAGGTGCAGCAGCAGCGCGTTGCGATGGTCCTCGACGTAGGGGATCACCCGCTGGTAGCGCGGCGCCTCACCGTGGACGTTCTTGGCCAGGTCGGCCTCCTTGGACCAGCGCCCCTCGACGGTGTCCAGCACATAGCCCCGGACATCCTTGTCCTTGCGGCGGCGCAGCCCGACGTTCATCCGGCGGATCAACGCGGTGTCGCCGTAGGTCATGGTGCCCAGTTCGTGACCGTCGGTGGTGACGGTGCTGGTGAGTTGCCCGGCCCGTACACCGTGTGGGACAAAACGGATCGAGGTGACGATCTCGTGGCCGGCGCGCTGGCGTTCCTCTTCGTCGGCGCTGATGCGGTCGCGGCGGCGGGTCTTCACCGACAGCAGCCGCATCAGGTTACCCATCGTGGCCTCGATGTCGAACGGCGCACCGCAGTGCTGGCAGAGGTCGGGGTCGGTGGATTCGTGCAGATAGCCGCAGGCGCCGCAGCGCTTGATCTCGGTGATGTGGACGCCGGTGCCGTCATCCCGGGCGGGCAGACTGACGCGGTTGACCTCGTACCGGGCGCCCTCGTGATAGATGAAGGCGCCTGGGCCGAACTCGCTGATCGCCATGAACCTGGGGCGCTGGATGAAGTCACCTTCGCCGCCGCTGCGGGTGCGGCGCTCGGCCGGAATGAACGCCGACAACGGAAGCCGCGGGAACGAGTAACCGGGCAGGAAGCCTTCGGACGCGAAGTAGCGGTAGGTGTAGAAGTCACCCTGCAGCACGTCGTCGACCTGACCTTTGAGCAGGTCGAGGGCGGCGCGGGCCTCCGAGATGCGGCCGCGGGCCCGCTGTTTGGAGCTCTCAGAGGCACCAATGGTTTTGAGGATCTGGTTGGCCTGGTCGAGTTCGTTCTGCGCTTCGTTGTACAGTCCGCGCCAACGATCGGCGGCGCGGTTGAACCGATCCGGCGCGTTGTCGACGGTGTCGGTGACCCAGGATTCGGTCCACCATGGGGCGTTGGTCACTTCGGTGGATGCCTCCAGGACCGCGGTGATCGCGGTGATCGCTTCGGTGCGGCTGGACTTCGAGCCGATGGTCGCGAGCACCTCGGCCCGGAGCGGTTGTCCGGGTTGGTCGATCTCCAGCAGATCGACCATGCTCGCCTTCAGGTCCAGCCCGCACTTCACCAGCCAGATGGAATGGGCATGGGCACGCACCAGATCCTGGTTACCCAATTCCAGGCGTGGTGGTGCGACAGCACCGGCGACCATATCCTGGCTGCGCCGGAAGTAATAGGCGTCATGCGCGTTGCCGGTGGCGCAGTACGTGAGTGCGATCGCCGGCTGCCCGGACCGGCCGGCCCTACCCGACCGTTGTGCATAGTTGGCGGGAGTGGGTGGGACATTGCGCATGCCAACCACATTCAGGCTCTTGATGTCGACGCCGAGTTCCATGGTGGGTGAGCAGTACAGCACCGGCAACCGAGCCTCGCTGAACTCTTCCTCACGTTTCTGGCGTTTCGACGGCTCGACCTGGGCGGTGTGCTCACGGGCCTCCAGTCCGACGAGCGCTCTGGCGGTCTCGGCGTACAGAGCTTTAAAGTACGGGTTAACCCGTCCCTCGGTCTGATTGCTGCGCAGCGGGTCCCGCGCCCGATACTCACCAGCACCGGGATGCCAGGCGATGAGGTCGGCACGTAGCTGGTAACCGGTGGCCCGCCTGGGGACCGGAACCCGGACCAAAATGCCTGCCTTGGCCATGACCTCCATCAAATGCTCGATGAGGGCTTGGGCATCCGCGGGCTTGAGTGCGTGCTGAAATCCGGGGAAGCGATCAGCCCGGCGCAGCCAGCGTCCGTAGGCCCCCAACCCGGACACGTAGAGATCGGCCCCGATTCCGGCGACGGCCTTGGGCCGTCCGCTCGGGTAGGCAAGACCGCTGTAGGTGCCGCCGTCATCGGAGACGGCCCAGGGGTCTTTCAGCCATTCACGGCTGGCGCGGCGGACGGCGTCGAACTTCTCGTCGGTGAGGAACTCGGTGTCGATACAGAGATGTCGACGCATCTCATCGAGGAGAACATGCATGATGTCTCGGCGGGTTTCGGTGCTAGCGCCGGCCAGGGGCTCCCCGCAGGGCGCCCACTTGTCGTCGTCGGCGGCGAGTTCGTGCACCCCGTCATAGGCCAGCTGCAGCTGGCCGGTCTGTTCCAGGTTGGGCATCGTGATGCGCCAGCCTCTCTTGAGGTCGGCCCACAGCCGGTAGGCGACGACGTCGCGCAGTGCACGGGTGATCTTCTTGCGGGGGATGGGCTCGTCGGCGGTATCCTCGTCGCGGGCGAAGAGCGTCAACCCCTTCCCGCTCAACGCCTTGACGACCTCGGGGCCGAGGTTTTCGTCGGTCAGTGGTTCAGCCTCGCGCTCCTGGTAGTCGACGGCCGCCCGGTAGAGGGCGGAACGGATCAGGCCGACCAAGACGAAGTCGTTGAAGTGGCCGGACTGCAGGCTCGCGTCCTGGCGGTTATCGCTGAACGCCAGGAACTTTCGGGCGTCGTCATCGAGGTCGGCCTCGCCTCTGAGTGTCCGCACCACCGACTGCGACAGCACGGTCACCGCACTGGCACGGCCCTCGGTGCCGAGGCTGGCAACCCGGGAGAACTGCGACTGTTGACTGCTCTCATAGCTGGTCTTGCAGGACGGGCAGAAATCCAGACGTTCGAAGAACGCCACTGGCATGCCGTCGTCGGTGATGGTGCCGAACTCGTCGACCCGTAGAGAAGCGGGCAACCTGGAGACTCGTGCCTTGTCGAGAACCTGCCCCGCGCCGCTGGACACAACCCAGTCCTCGGGTACGAGGTCGAGCAGGGCCGGGTCGCTGGGGTCCGGCCAAGGCTCCTTCGTCACAAACAGCAGTCCGTCGGCCTCTGGGTTCTCCACCAGGTCCGAGTTGGGGATTCGGGGGCTGAAGTTCTCGCCGCCGCGTTCCAGGTTCACCACCAGGAACTCCTGACCGCATTCGCGGCAGAACGCCAGCGGGAATAGCGGCTGGCCCAGCGGGCGGTTGGGCGCGCTGCGCTGGTACTGAGTGGTGAGGAAGCGCTTCTCCGGTGGCTCCAGCGTGGTGTAGACGGTGTCGCCTTTGCCGATGAACTGGTGCAGCTTGAAGGCGAACAGGGCGCGGCCCTGCGGGTCGCGGGCGCGGGAGCCGGCCAGCAGAAGTTCCTGCAACTTCTCCCGGCACACCGTCTCGTCCACACCAGTTTCGTCGTGCAGCTTTTTGGCGGCATCGCTGAGCTTGGATGGTGGGCGGCGGGCCAGCTTGCCCTCATCGTCGGTGTGCAGGCCGAAGTGTTTCTCGGTCCAGACGGCCAGGGGGTCGGCCTTGAGCTCCTGCCATTCGGTTGGTGTCTTTTCGCTGAGCCGTGCGGTGAGCGCGGCCGCATCGGATTCTCCGGTCGTCGCGCGGCGCAGGGTTTCCCCGACGATGTTGGTGGCGGGAATCTCGACACCGAAGATCCTGGTCGCCAGCGCTGCCACTTGCGAGCGTTGCTCGGCCTTCGTGCCTGGGCCGGCAAGCGTCGCGCTGGTGCCGATGCACTGCACCTCGTTCGAAGCGACGGCGCCGCGCAGCCGGCGAACGAGCATCGCGACATCGGCGCCCTGGCGGCCGCGGTAGGTGTGCAGCTCGTCGAGGACCAGAAAGGACAGATTCGCAGCACTGCTGATGAGGTTCTTGCGCTCTTTCGGACGGGTGAGCATCAGTTCCAACATCACGTAGTTGGTCAGCAAGATGTCCGGGGGAGATGCGAGCGTCTTCTCGCGCTCCTCCCGGTTCTCCTGGCCCGTGTACCTCGCGAAGGTGACCTTGGGGTTCGTCGTGCCGAGGAACTTCTCCAGCTCCTTGAGCTGACTGTTGGCCAGCGCGTTCATCGGATAGACGATGATGGCCCGAACACCCTTGCCGGAACCCTCCCGCAGCACACGGTCGACGATGGGCGCGATGTAGGACATCGACTTGCCTGAGCCGGTGCCGGTGGTGAGCACGTAGGACTCGCGCCGGTTGGCGATCTCGAACGCGTCCGACTGATGGCGATGGAAGGTGATCTCTTTGCCGGACGGATCTCGGAAGATGTTGGTCGACTCGGGATCGAGAACGCCGCTGTCGACCAGGTCGCCGACCGTCCCACCGGACTCGAACGCCGGATTCAGCGCGAGCCACGGCTCGGGCCACAGCAAACCTGCTTCGATCTCAGATTCGACCTTCGCGCGAATCTGGTCGTCCTTGATTTCAAGGAAGCCCTTGACGAAGTTCTCGTAGTCGCCCAGGACCTCCTTGAGGACACCAAACGCATCCATCACTTCACCCCCGCCATTTGTTGCAAGGTGGGCAACTTACCGTGCGACACCGACAAAAGTAGCTGTCTCGTACTGTCGATTGCCCTCCCCAGGCTGCATACCCTCCACGATTACCACGTTTGGCGAGGCTGGTGCGTTGGCTTTGCCGCGCGGGTTACCGCTATCTGATGGTTAGCGCGCGATGAGGCTTCCGTTCGTGGTAGCTCTCGAGAGGGCGTCGAGTTCGTGCAACGTTTCCGGGTGGGCTCCCCACCTGGACTGAACGTAGGGGTGGGGAAATGCCGGTACGTTTGACCAGGGAAGAGCGGATTACCCGCATGGTGGAGAAGGTCCGGCGACGCGTTGACGAAGTACCCGAAGCGACCAAGGTTCTTAGGCACATGCCCAGCAGTATGTTGGGCGTTATTGTCCGCGCAGCCGGATACGAGCGGACTTCGAGCAAATTGCTGGACGACCTCAGTAGCCGGTTTCGCGCCGCGGGGGTCGACTTCAGCCCTGAGCTGACCGACCCCGAAAACACGCCGAAAACCCGCATCTATTTCTTCGATGCTCGCCGGCCAGTGAAGGGACTCCAACCGTCCCGCCAGCTATTCAAGGACGAAGCACAGCTATCTAGGTTTCTCTGGCTGAACAAAGACTTTCTACGGTTCGCTACGAAGAACCTTCGAATTACTCACCGTGAGAAGCGGTTGGCGCCCGGCGCGCAGATCGACTTGTTGGCGATCGACACAAAGACCGGTGAACTCGTGGGTATCGAGCTGAAAGCCGAAGAGCCAGACCAGGGTCTCGTCGCCCAAGCGGCCAGGTACATGAAGGCGCTGAAGGAAATGGCGAAAGCGGAAAATCGTCCTGGAGCTAGGCTCGTGATCATTACAGGGCAGCCCGACGAGGAACTGTCAGAGCTCGTTCAGCTGCAGTCGGAAAGGCTCGGCGTGAAGACTGACTGGTTCCTCTACCGAGTCCGTTTTGAGTTGAGTGACGGCTAGTGCTGAACGCTGAGAGTGCCCTGCAGCGCGTTGCTTAGTGATCACCAACGAGCAGACGCGGAAGGTTGGGGGCAACGGCCACGCTTACGGAGCCGGCGAACGAGTGCCTACAGGAGTCGAGTCAGAAAGGTGAAACGGCAGGCCGTCCTCGCCCAGTCCCCAGTGTTCGACGTACTCGCCCGTCACCTTGTCGACGGTGATGAACGGCCCGTCCGACGGCACTAGCCACCGGAGATCGTCCTCATTACGGACGCCACAGACCCCATCGCGTACGGGCCGGCGATCAGCTGGTAGTGAGTATCGTTCTCGAAGCCTACGGTGTCGACCTGGAAATCAGCCTCCGGCGGGTAGGCGGATGCGCGGTTGTCAGCGACGATCTGTCGCGCTTGCTCGAACGTGATCACAAGCTATTCACTCCGTTCCAAGTACTGACTCCGGCGTCTTCAATGTCTGCATGTTGCTGGCCGTCCGCCTGCTCTTCAACAGACCATTCGCACGCCGGAGGGGCTGTGGTGGGTGCCAGGCACGCCAGTTGTGGCCCCGAGGTGGTCTGACATTTGGCTGTTGCCTGATGACCGGTCAGTTCTCGCGGAGCCAAGCTTCTCCGCACCCGGCGATTTGCGGTAGTAGCTGCGTGGCTGGATGGTCATGTGGCGGCGGGTCGACGGTAGTTTCGTGCCACGGTAGTGCCGGTGCCGCTCAACCGTCAGCCGTTGGCTCGATACCAGGGAATGTCTCACAAATGACGCGAAGAATCTCCGCAGCCATAGCTTTGTCGACTTCGATTATTTGACTGGGCTTGGGTTCGAGCTTGCGGAGGTCCGAACCTAACGTCGCAAGCCGAAGCAACTTCTCGCCTGCATCGTCCAATACCGTTGTGTATAGGCAGTCCACCTCCGTCCGGGGTGGACGAGCTGGATCTTTGTCCTGCCGGATGGAACGAATGCGGGCCATAGGGGCAGATTAGCGTCAGCAATCTGTCTCGTCTGGTGTCTGCATGTCCAGCTGGCTGGTCTCGTCGGCGTCATTTTCATTCGACTTCCGTTTGCGAAAGATCGCGGCCCGAGTGCGCGTCGACTTGGTCAAGAAGTCGCTCACCGTTGTGTAACCCTTTGACGCAGCCGAGATCGCCATGGTGGCTTTCTCGCCCGCAAATTCGGCTGCAGCCTGGACAGCCTGAATGGGTGTCGGCGCCTCGAACGACGACCACTCGAGAACTTGCGTTCTTCGCGCTTGAGCGAATCGGTCGAGATCCTCCCGCAATTTGGGGAGGTCGCGATTCAAGTCCTGGACGGACCAGAACCTAAGCCCGTCGATCGCTTCTGTCTTCGACACCGCATTCAGCACTTCCTGAGCTCGCCGATAAACATCGGCATCTGCGGCCAGCTGATGGGCGAGAAGTTCCCGGGCATCGTCGAGGACCTTTTGGAGATGCTGAGGCTCGGTGGCCTCGACGCGAGCGATTCGCAGCCGCTGCCATTTGAACAAGGTCTCTTCAGCGACGACCAGCAGGCTCAGAGTTTCGCCGAGTTGTTGGCGTTCAACAGCATTGACGACAAAATCGGCCCTGTCTTGAATCGGCCTTGACGGATCGAATGACTTCAGCGTCCCGAGCGCATGCTGACGTAGCTGTTCAACGGTGCGGTTGAGACCTGGTCCGATTGCTGAGATCCACTCCCAGTCTGTGTCAGAGAAGGACCCGTGCTTTTCCAAATAGGTGACCATCCGCTCGACTGATGTGCGATCGCCGAGGATGTCACCGGAGCGTGTTGCCTGTGCGAGTCGGAGAACTTCGTCGACCTTGCTTTCGACGCGTTCGACCGCGTTCTCGACCTCGCTTATCGCGGTCTTGAGTGCGATCTGAACGGCGACCATTTGCATCGACATCAGCCGGGCTGGCCCGAGGTTGGCGGGCTTCCATTGAAGTTGTTTCGTGAACTTCATGTCCGCGCCGCGGGTCATCATGCGGTAGAAGCCGTCAGTCCCGTTGATCAGGTTGCCGCGCTGAATTGCCGCCAGGCTTTCGGGGTGAAGTTGGACGAACTTGGCCGATTGGCCGAGCGCCGCAGCGGCACCAGCGGCGATCCCCGCCGCATTGGTGGCCGACGTCTTGTCGACGCCGAACACCTGAATCGCGTGCCCCGCGGACTCCTGGATGCGGCTGATGTACAGCTCGACGACGGCGGGATCCCCGCTGACGAGAACACCCTCGGGCTGCGCCGCGACGACTAGCTCGTCGCCCGCGCCTTCGACTGGCTCGATGTGGGGCTCATGATCCTGGTCAGGCACCGCCGCGCTCGATTCGTCCGTCATCAAATCCTCCCCGGTTTGCTCCTCGCCAGTTTAGGGACGTGAGAACCTCGAACCCACGAGATGGCCGTCGGCATATTTGCCGGGGTGGGGGGTGTTCCGGGAGCTCGATGTCAGCCATCGCTTGATTGTGGAGGACTCGTCAGCGGGGTCAAGGGGTAGATAGTATTGGGCCGTTCAGCAACAAACGCGAGACGGAACGGGCCGGATATTGTCGGCGCCTTAGCAGCGGCCATCCGGATCTACTCGCTGTTTCAGGTGATTCTTCGGTTACGCGAAGGGCTCGACACCCGGGCATGACCGACCCCTGCGCAAAGACTGATGGTTGCTTCCAAGTTGGGCGCTTCCGCGCTCGCAATGCTGCTGGTCGCGGCCAACTTCGTCGCCGTCGCCCACTGGGGCATGGTTGCTGCAATCGCGCTGATCGTCATCGATTTGCTAGCTCTTATCGCTGGCGCGGTAGGCGTGCTGGTGGTGGCGGGATACCAGGAAGCCGTGGATGCCTCCGAAGCAGCACGCAGTGGGCCGAGGGTTACCAACGAGAAACTCGGCGAGACTTCCGAGCTGGACCCGTTGCCGAAGAGCCGGCAGGTTGCGCACAAGGCTGCCACGCGAACTGCCCGCGCATCGACGGCCGCATCAAAGGCTGGTGCCCAGTGGTACAAGAATCGTCGAGACAAGTAGTCGACCGGCGTCGCGTCGTTGCCAGATTCAGATTCCATGACTGCTAGTCGGCGTCTATGTAGCTGGCAACCGGCAGATCATGACGTGGTTTCATGTCCTGGCTACTTCTTGTCGGACCCGAGTCCTAACCTCTGTCGAGGCGGCTTGGGGGAGTCGGCAGTTCTCGAAGGGCCATAAGGGGAGGGTGCGTTATGGACAGCGTCGACCATCACGGCATCGTCGGCGAAGCGCTGACGTCGCTGATCGAGCATCTAGAACCTTTCGTGGCACGCGTACTCGACCCAGGGCTCCCTGCCGGAACCCAGTGGCCGGAGTTGCTCCGGGCAAAGGATGCCGCGAACGGGCGCCGTGGCGGCGAGTACCGAAGCCGCGACCTGTCTCTGATGCTCCGGGCCATGACTGAGCGGCTCGGTGAGCTCGGCTATCCGTTCTCGCGCCACTTGTCACGCCAGGCCGAGAACTACGCCCGCGAGTTGCGGACGGTACGCAACCAATGGGCACACAACGAACAGTTCGACGCTGCACAGGCGTACAGGGCCGTCGATTCTGCCGAATTGCTTCTGCGCGCGATCGGTGCCGAGGATCAGGCAGACGCGGTCCAGCGTCTCAAGGGGCCGGTTGCGCCTCCTGCCTCGACTGGGCCAACTGACGAAGAGAAATCGGGAACTAGATCGACCACCTCTGGTCGTCCGCGAACCGATTTAGGCATCAATGCACCTCGGATCGATATTTTGGCGGTGTCTGAACTCAGCTACGCGATGGCGCATTGCCGGATACCGGTGATCGACCACATCACGGTCAACCAGGTCCCCGCTGATGTGCAGGGCGCAGTCATCGAGGTCGATGTGGTCAGCGCCGAGGGATCGCACGGGGGACCGCGAGAAGTGCACCTTGACCTCGCAGCGCACAAGCCGACGACTCTCAGCGACGTCGACCTCAAGCTGGAGCCAGCGTCCATGCTCAGAGTCGACGAGCAAACTCCAGGGGACATCCGCGTCGTGCTGCGGAACGCCGGCGGTGAAGTGCTCGCCGAAGGGACCAAACCGGTCAACGTCCTTGCGGCGAATCAATGGAAGGCAGATCCGCCGCAACTGGCGCTGGAGATGCTCGCCGCCTACGTGCAACCGAACTCCACGGCCGTCGTAGCACTCATGACCGAAGTCTCCGACCTGTTGAAACAGTCAACTGGCAATTCCGCTATCGACGGATATCAGAGCGAAGACCCCAAGCGCGTCGACGCAATCGCGAAGGCAGTCTTCGATGCCATGAGCGCTCGCGACATCCGATACGCCGAGCCGCCTGCGAGCTGGGGCGCCGACGGGCAAAAAGTGCGCACACCAGCCGAGGTTCTTGATGGCCGACTAGGCACGTGCCTCGACACCACGTTGGCGATGGCGGCGGTGCTCGAGCAGGCCGGAATCAACACGACGATCTGGGTGCTCACCGGGCACGCTTTCCTCGGATACTGGCGCAACGACGCTGCGCTGAGCATGGTGTCCACCACCGAGATCGTCGACGTCGTCAATCAGGTCGACCTAGGCCAGATCGGTCTCATCGAGACCACCATGGTGACCCAGGCCGCTGACCAGCCATCCTTCGCAGACGCGACTTCCCAACCCCGCAGCAGATTCCTGGTAGGCGACCTCTCGCAGATCGTCGGCATCACCGATATACGACAGGCCAGACAAGCACGGATCTATCCGATGCCCAGCCGGTCGACGGATGCCCAGGGCAACGTGGTCGTCACCACCTATCAGCCCCCAGCTGGTCGGGCCATTGCGCCCTACGAGACGAAGAAGGGTGAAGCCCGCACCGGCGACGCGGATGTGGTGCCGGCGCGCATCGGGCAGTGGAAGAACGCTCTGCTCGACCTGAGTCTGCGCAACAAGCTCATCAACTACACCGACCGCGCCGGATTCCGACTTGAAGTTCCTGGACGTGCGCTCGGCAGATTCGAAGACGCTGTGAATGCCGGTGCCCCGATGACGCTGATGCCCTCCGACGACGTGAAGAGCGTCGATGTCGCCCGTGGAATCCGATTCGGGCGCGATTTGCCGGAAACCGAACGCGAAGTGCAGCTCGCTGAAAAGCGCAGCACCTACATCGACATCACCGATGCGACCTACAAGGGCAAGCTGCGGTATCTGGCGAGCAAGGCCCGAACCATTGTCGAAGAAACTGGCGCCAACAATCTTTACCTCGCGTTCGGAATGCTGCACTGGCAGTTCAACGATCGCGAACTCCGCTCGCCGCTCGTGCTGGTTCCTGTCAGCATCTCCACCAAGAATCGTGGTGAGCGTTACCAGCTGACACTCGACGAAGCCGGAACGTCAACACCCAACTACTGCCTCGTAGAGAAATTGCGCGTCGCGCTCAACCTCCAGATCCCCGAGCTGTCGAACCCAGCTGAGGATGCTTCCGGAATAGACCTCGCCGCCACCTTCGATGGCGTCCGTCGAGCTATTGCTTCGGCAGGACTGCATTTCCGGGTCGAAGACACCGTGCACCTGTCGATTCTGCAGTTTGCGAAGTTTCCTCTGTGGAAGGATCTCGATGAGTCGTGGAACCAGTTGTCGAGCAACCCACTGGTCAAACACCTAATCGAGACGCCACAGGAATGCTTCGTCGACCCACTGACGACACGGACTGACCTAGACCTCGATGAACTGGGAGTCGCAGTCCCTGTACGGGCAGACTCGTCCCAACTGCACGCAGTCGCCGACGCCGTCGCCGGTCACACGTTCGTCCTCGAGGGCCCGCCCGGGACAGGCAAGTCGCAGACGATCACCAACCTCTTGGCGCATGCGATGTCTACCGGCCGTCGGGTGCTGTTCGTCGCTGAAAAACGCGCCGCCCTCGACGTCGTCAAGAAGCGACTCGAGTCCGTGGGACTCGGCGAGCTGTCACTCGACCTGCACGACAAATCGGCGCGACCCACGGCCGTTCGCGCGCAGATCAAAGAGGCGCTCGAACTGCGCATCCACCACGACGAAGACTTGCTGCGCACCCAGCTGCAAACGGCGGAGTCGAGCCGGGGCGCGCTGGGTCGCTATGCCAACCGACTCCACGAGACCAACGCAGTCGGCCAATCCCTGTACTCCGCACGCTCGAAAGAACTGGCAGCCGACCGCAATGTCGAACCGCTGGACGTGCCCAAACAACTTGTCGGCAGCGGCGATCCTGAGCTCCTCGAGCGAGTCAGTAGAGCTCTGCGAGCACTACCGGAGAAGGCAGACCTTGCCCGTCCACGCCGTGAGCACCCCTGGGGCTTCATCGACCTGCCGCCCCAGGGCGGTCTCGACTCCAGCAAAATCCATTCGGCCGCAGTCGAGTTCGACCAAGCGTTGGATGAGGTCCAAAAGGCGGATTTGTCCCTGCACCAGTTGGCCCATGCCGACGGCGGCGCGGCCGTCGACGCCTGGGCGATTCTCGACCGCCAACCGCGGTACCCACTCGACGTCGTCGATGCACTACACGGGAACGTGGGCGCAGAACAACTCCACACTGTCGAGCATCTTCTGGGCGCCGTCACCGGAACGAGCCCGGGATGGGCTGCGTTCATCACACCTGCGGCCATGGACCTGGACATGCCCGCCATCCATAAGGCCGCGGTCGAAGCCGACGAGTCCGGTTTCTTCGGCCGCAAGAAGCGTCGTCGAGCAGTCCTCCAGCGGCTCGAGCCTGCGCTGGCAGTAGACGCCTCCAACGTAAACCTGAAGACCATGTCGAAGCTGACTGAAGAGATCCTGCAGACGCACGCGCTGGTGGCTGATCTGCGCCACCGCGTCGGCAGTCTGCCGCTGGCGCTCTTCAATCGGCCGTGGAACCCCCTCATCCCAGATGACGCCACATACTTGCGCGAAAGTACCGCCGCCATACGCCTTGTCGCCCGCGAGCTGTCGGCCAATCCAACAGGCCGCCGCGCCCGCGCACTTCGCCACTTCTTCACCAGCAGCAGGCAAGGTGCGATCACACCTCAGCTGCGACGACTGGCTGCCGCGTGGAAAACACTGGAGCTCGAGACTGGCGCGTCAGCTGAACAACAGCGGACATGGGCGGGTGAAGCGTCGTTTGTCGAACAATGGTGGGCAACCCGAGCTGACCGGAAGTTGGAGACGTCGGCTTCAATAACTCGATGGGTCGACTTCGTGATGCACCTGGAGCCGCTCCGTGAGGCGGGTATGCACGCGGCGCGGGCAGGGATCTTGCAGGGCAGAGTGATTGCCGACGACGCGGCGCTGGCATTCGACAAGGGCACGGCGCACGCCTCGGTCGCTGAACGGCTGGAGGCCAGCGCGCTCGGCGACTTCGATGTGATGGCGCACAACAAGGCGATACGACGGTTCACGACGAGCACAGGAGAGATCCGCGAGGAACTGCGCAGAGCGATACCCGCTGAGATACTCGGAGCCCGGCGTTTCGACTCTGAGTCGATGAGTGGGCAGATCGGCGGGCTACGAAGGCAGTTGGATCGCAAGCGGGGCGGGATGAGCGTGCGCGCGCTCATGGAGAATTACAGCGAGTTGATCACCCAGATCCTGCCGTGCACGCTCATGAGTCCCGACTCCGTGGCGCGGTTCTTTCCCGCCAAAACAGACCTTTTCGACATCGTCGTGTTCGACGAGGCCTCCCAGATCCGCGTCGCTGACGCAATTGGTGCGATGGGCCGAGCGAGATCGGTTGTCGTGGTGGGTGACAGCAAGCAGATGCCCCCGACGAGCTTCGCCGAAACCAGCGCCGCCGTCGATGACGACCAGGACGACAACCAGGAAGTGGTTGTCGATGAAGAGTCCATCCTGACGGAGTGCGTGCATGCACGAGTACCGCAGCAGTGGCTGTCGTGGCACTATCGTAGTCAGGACGAGGCGCTCATCGCCTTCAGCAACTTCCATTACTACAATGGAAATCTCGCATCATTTCCGGCGCCGCTCCCCACCGCAGCCGGACACGGCATCTCCCTGGTCCGGGTCAATGGACACTTCGAGCGCAGCGGACGCGGGAAATCTCTGCGAACGAACTTGGTCGAAGCGAAGGCCATCGTCGAGGACATCATGCGACGCTTCGACGATTCGCCGGAAGACGCTCCGTCGCTGGGAGTGATCACGTTCAACGCTCCACAACGCGACCTGATCGAGAACATGCTCCGCGACGCCGGCGATGATCGGTTGCTGCAAGCATTGGACGAGCCCGACGGATTGTTCGTCAAGAATCTCGAAAATGTGCAGGGCGACGAACGCGACGCCATCCTGTTCTCGGTCGCGTTCAGTAAGAAGGAGAACGGCGTCTTGCCGCTCAACTTCGGACCGCTTTCCCGCCCAGGCGGCGAGCGTAGGCTCAACGTCGCGATCACTCGCGCTCGGCGAGAGGTAGTTCTTTACGCGAGCTTCGACCCCGCGGAACTACGTGCGGAGGAGACCGCACAAGTGGGTACGAAGCACCTCAAGGCCTATCTCGAGATGGCCGCACGCGGCGTCGAGGCGATCACCGAAGGGGGCCGCCGTCAGGCTGTCATCGATCGGCACCGCGACGACATTGCTGATGCGCTGCGCGCCGAAGGCTACGTTGTGCGCACGGATGTGGGGTTGTCCGACTTCCGCGTTGACGTCGTGATCTCAGATCCTGACGACGTCGAGCAGCCGCTGGTAGCGGTTCTCCTCGACGGTCAAGAGTGGTATAGCCGGAAGACGGTCGCTGATCGGGATGGACTCCCTGTCGATGTACTGGGCAATCTCATGAAGTGGCCGGCGGTCGAACGGGTGTGGTTGCCCGAGTGGCTGAACCATCGCGAGGAGACGGTCGAGCGGCTGCACGCCGCAGTGGCCGAAGCGAAAGAAATGATGGCAGCGCCCCGCACTGTTCCGGCGGTGACGGGCCAAGTCGTGGAGAAGCCCCCGACGCCTACGACTGAAGTGAAGCGCCCACTGCTGCGATCGGCGCGTCCGACCCTCGTTCCTCCCCCGGCGAAGCCGAAGCAACACCCCAACGTCGAGACCTACCAGCCGTGGCACCCGCGCGTGGCGGGTGATATCGGAGTGCTGGACGCACTCCCGAGCCAATGGGCGAAGGATTCGGTCAGGCGAGTGGCCGAGGCAGTCATTGCTGCCGAGGCGCCGGTGCAACGGACGCGTCTGGCGAAGTTGGTGGCTGGCGCCTTCGGCCTCGGCAAGGTCAACGACGACAGGAAGCGTGCAATACAGCGCGTTGTCCCGTCCGAGTTCACGCGCGCAGATGACGCCGACTTCTACTGGCCATTGGGAGTTCAACCGGAATCATGGCGCACAGTGCGCACCTCAGCGGAAGGCTCAGGTCGTTCGCTGGACGAAGTGAGCCTTGTCGAAATCGGCAACGCCATGTTGGTCGTCGTGGAGAAGACCGGCGGGATCACCAAGGAAGAATTGAAGCGTGACGCGTTGGCACTGTTCGGTGGAAAGCGACTGACGCAGGGGATCAGCGCTCGACTCGACGCTGCGCTCCAGCGCACTCTTGAGCGAGGGCTACTGAGCAGATCCGACTCCGGACTTGTTGTGCGTCGCTAGGGTCGACGGCCGGTTCGTCGTCCGATCAGCAGCGCCCCCAAAGCAATTGCAGCAGCCGCCGGTAGCGATATCCGTCTGCCCGATGGTCCGCTTCCTTCGTTCATGCCGTGGCGCGCATACCCTGCCTGCGCGGTGGAGGGTGTGTCTGCGAATATCGGTCTTGGTGGCGGCAGGCTAGCTGCGGCAACGACCGTCTCCAGCGTTTCATATTGTGTGTCGTCATCGCCCGAAGCGGTGCTTGCCGGCTTGAGTTCACTTGGTTCGGGGCGGGTTGACGGAAGCTCTGTACCGTCCGGCCCAGTTCCTGCGGCGGAGTGCTGCAACGTGCGACCGGCGCCAATCACGTTCGACAGCTCGGCCGGATCCCTGACCTCAGGCTGTGTTCCCGCTAGCGTCAACGGTGTCGGTCGTTCGGGGGGCGCAGGACGAGGTGCCGGAGCCTGGAGCGTCGGCAGCAAAGGCATCGGTTCCGCTTGCGCCGAGTTGATCCGACTCGGAATCCCGATTTTGACCTGCTCCCATGTCCGATCTCTGTGGGCGGATCGGTATGCGGTAATGGACCTCCGGTTCGGTCCGATGTCGAGGCGATACCCGTCACGTGATAGCACAAGGTAATTCGCCGTCGTTACCGTGCGGGCAGATCTGTCCAGGAAGTCAACCAGCATCTTGCGGATCTGTATCTCGGCTTCTCGGTCGGTGCCCCCGTGATGAAACTTGAAGGAGCGAATAGCTTGGGGCAATATCGTAATCGACGCTGGACCCGAGCGAACACTGGCGGGACGCGATCCTGTCTTTTCCACCTCCTCCTCGGAACCGTAGTACTTGACGTCCTTCAACTTCGGTGCGGCCGCGGCCGACGGCCTAGAGAATCCGGCGCAACCGTCTATCCGGCACCAGCCGTCAGCATTCTCGGTTGCATTTCGGCACGGTATGCCGTCGACGCTGAAACGGGTGCAATGCTTCACGCCGGTATTTTGCCCTGAGTTGGCACTGAGAGGCCAGTTATCGTGGTAGAACACCCAGCACTCAACACCGCCAGCGAACAAATTCGACGCCTGCGAAGTCCGACGACGCCCGCGTCACTCCTCCGACAACTCCGACCGCTGATCCGCGGTGAACTCCGGCATCGCCGCCGCTGCATCCACCATCTTCGCGGTCCGGTATCCCCGCACATTTCCCGACATCGCGGCCATCGCCTCGCGGGACTTCCCCCGTCCGTAGGTGACTGCCTGCTCGGGTCGGACCCCGAGGTCCCTGCCGACCTCCACGGCATCCTGATCAGCCCCCATGTATAGGAACTCCCAACCGAATTCGTTGGTCTGCTGCTCAACCAGCGACTTGATCGCAGGCCGGCTCCATTCGTGGCTGGCGTTCTCCAGGCCGTCGGTCATGATCGCGACGATGACCGAACCCGGCTTGTCGTCCTCTTCGAGTGCGGCGATCTCCGCAGCGGTGTTGGTGATCAGCTTGCCCATCGAGTCCAGCAGCGCCGTGCTGTTGCGTGGGTTCAGTTCCAGCGGAGGCACTTCATCGACGGGAACCGCGTGATAGACGACCTCGTATTCGTTGTCGAACTGTGCGAGCGTCACACGGCATTCACCCTCGCCGGCGCGCTGCTCGGTGAGGAACGCATCGAACCCACCGATGACGTCGGACTTGATTGATTGCATCGATCCGGAGCGGTCGAGCAGGAAGGCGATGAGGGTCAGGTTCTGGTTCGGCATGGGTCGATCCCTTTCGGTGGTTGACTATCGGGGCTTGCTGTTTCGGCGTGGTTTGAACCGCATCGGCTCTGCTGGGGGAGCGGGTGGCAATGGAGTCTTGGCGTGCTTGTCGTTACGGGCCCGTTTGACGTCTTCGGCGGTGATCCGGTCGCCATTGCTGACGTACGGGTTCAGTCTCGGCGTGCTGGCAAGGCGCGGGCCGACCGCGTTCTCGGTGAGGCCGGCACTTTTTCCAGCCGCCGCAATCGACATCTCGTCGTCGACGACGGCGCGGGCCAGTTGCTCGTCGAGAAGTTGGCCGACGTCCGTCAGGACCGAACGAAGGTGTTGGAGGGCTTGGTCTGCGGATGTCGCAGTCTCGGCGTGCGTGAGGTCTGCGCGGATGCGTTCGTACCGGCTGGGCATGTGCCACCATACCGCAGTAAGTGCGGAGTCCGCAATAACTGCGGATATTGGTACAGCTCATCTGTAGTCGTCCACCACCGCCACCAGGCCCGAGTGGTCGGTTTCGCCCGCCAATCGTGGGGTGTGGTCGAACGCGCAGAACCGGATGTGCTGCGCGACATCCGGCCTTGCGTAGATGTAGTCGAGCCGGAACCCGTTGTCGCCGGGCCTGCTGTACCAGGAGTACTCACGCGCACCGGGGTGCAGTGACCGCCACATATCGTTATAGCCGGACGCGATCAAGCGCCCGGGCATCTCCGGTCCGATGAACTTGGCTCCCCGCGGATCCTTGTCGAGATCGTTGTTGCCGGTGTTGAAATCTCCGATCAACAGATCGATGCCGTAGCGTTCGGCGTCGTTGATCAGCGCCTCCCAGTAGGGGAGTTTCGCGGTCCTCTGCGGCCTGTAGACGCCGCACACGTAGGCTCCGTGGATCTCGGCGCACCACAGGTGCCGCGGGTCGAGCGATTCGCTGAAGGCCCAGGACCGCTCGATGCCGGTGCGGGCGGCGATGAGCACGGTGTTCTCCTTCGGCCCCACTGCTGGATGCGAGGTGACGTAGCCGAGTTGAGTAAGGCGGGTCATCAGCCGCGCGCAGACAACATTGGCGCGAAACTCGGTGACCACCAGAATGTCGGCGTCGTAGCCGGGTGCCCAGCGCCTCACTGGACTTGCTGCCGCCGTGGCGGATGTTGAGTGTGGCGATCCGTGTCGTCATCCCGGTTGTCCCCTCCGCTCAGCGTGGCGTTTCCAGCGAGCCGCTCAGTATGAAGATGACGACCGACAAGTCACGCGCTGATCGCGCGCAGTCGCATCTGGACACGGGGTGCAGGCACGCCCTCCGCCACCGACAGCGCCTCGCTTTCCCTAGGGGCGGATGGAGAGTGCAGGTCCCACAGATCCTGAACCACCTCGCGATGAGCAGTGCGATGCAGGTCCCCTGAGACTGTTCTGGAAGCCATCACCCTCTGATGTCGTATACGAGAAGGAGCGTCACTATTGCGCCGTCACCACGGCAGTTCCCAATCGCTGCAGCGCCTCTCGGAAAGCGGGATTGGGCGAGGCATTCGGCAGTGCCCCGCATACCGCTTCCAGCGCCTCGCCGGTGTCGACCGCGCGCAGTCTCGCGCCGTACAGCGCCGCGACAGTAGGCGTCCGACTCTGAGCCTCGACGCAGTGCAGCAGCACGGTTCGGCCCTCGCGGCGGAACCGCTCGACCGTCCGCACCGCCTCCAGCAGGACGAAGTCCCGGTGCGGGTTCTCGTCGTCATCTTCACGGTCGATCAACCGCACCTCGACGTGCGGGATGTCGGTGCGAACGTCGTCGTCGCCGATCCGGCACAGTGACACCACGGCACCGACACCGTCGGGCAGATGACGCAGCGCACCGATGCCGCCCAGCAGAACCTTCTCGTCGTACGGGTGTGCGGCGAGCGCACCGGTCTGGTAGCCCGGATAGCGGAAGTCGAAGCTGTCCGGCCGGCCGCGACGTGCGATCGCTCCGGCGAGGCCGACCAGTTCCCGTGCCGTCAGGTCCGGCCACCCGTGCAACAGGGCTCGCCACTCCAATGGCACCGCCGAGGCGCCGTAGGCTGCACCGAGCAGTCCGCCGGCGATCGCCGCCACCGTGTCGGTGTCGAACCCGGCACGGACCGCCGCGTCGAGCGCCAAGCGCAGATGGTCGGCGCGGAACGTCCCGGCGGCGGGATCGTCCTCAGGCACCGGCGTTGTCGCGATCGCCGACCACGCCGCCTGCAGCGCCGCCACCACCCAGCCGTTGTTCGGGAACGCCGTGGGCGCCGATCTCTCCGCAGCGCCCAAGCGTTCCGACCACAGCTCCTGGCGGTCGGAATCGAGGTGGCCCAGCGCGATTCGAACGTCGAGCTCACCGGTGAGCGCCGCATGCCGGATCGCGCTGCACCACAGCACGCACGCGTCGCCGGCGTCCGGGTCGAAATGGGTGAGCTCACTGATGCTGCGCGCCGCCTGGACCATCGCGTCCTCGTCGTGCAGATAGGCCAACGCGACCGGTGCGGTCCGCATCAGCGAGCCGTTGCCCGCGGTGCGGCCGGTGTCCTCGTGCAGAAACGCCGACGCAGCACGCGCCCGCTCCGCAGTGATCACGCTGCCGATCGCCGCTGATCTGAGCACCGAGTCGGTCTGGACGCCGACGTCCTTGGCGCCCCGCGACCACTCATGCCAGCGCGCCACGATGGCGTCCTGAGCTGACTCGTCGCGCAGATCGGCGCCGGTGGCGGCGACCTCCGCGATCGCCACCGCCATCGCGGTGTCATCGGTCCACTCGCCGGCCTCCCACGGTCCGCCGCCGGTCATCGCGACCTCGAGTTCGGGCCCCCGCGGCGGCTCGAACTCGTACGGCGCGCCGAGCGCGTCCCCCGCCGCCGTCGCCAACAGCACTCCCTCGATCCGATCATTGCGTGATGCCATGGCCGTCCCCCTCCCGCCGAAGCTATTAGCGTAAATATGCGCTAATGGCTCAACTGTAGCATCCCGCACCGACACGAACTGCGCGTGCGCCGGAACCGCCGGCGTCACTACGGCCGGGCCAGCGGGAAGTCCGGTCCGATCAGGCGGGCGAACGCATCCCGTGATGCCACCCGGCTGGGCGGCCATTCCTGCTGCCACTGCTGAAGTGGAATGTCGGCCTCAGGGTCGAATCGGCTTGCCAGCCTGCAGTACTCCTGGTCGCGCCAGGCACGGAGGCGACCGTCACCCCGAGTGAACTCCACGAGCTTCGCGATCTGACGCTCCCGGATCTCAGGCGGAGTACCCCCACGCACCCCGATCCCGTTCATCAGGCTGTGCCGTCCGAGCGCGAACGGCCGAAACCCCCACGCCGACTCCACCGCCGTGTTGACCGACCGGCAGTTCTCGCAGGCCAGCCATGCCCACCGGGAGCGGCCGCCGGCCGTCGCCCGGAAGCAGATGACGCACAGGTCGCAGTCGCGCGAAACGTCGGCCCATTCCCCGACCCATTTCGCCGGTGTGTCCTCATGGCGGCACGACTGCCAGAGCATCGGGCTCACCGAGGTCGCCCGACGAATGGGTCCGCGGATGCCTCCGCAGGGGATGTGCACCGACAGTTCGGTAATGCGCTCGCGCAGAGCCGCATCGGCTGCGCTCAAAGGTTGTTGGGACATGACGCGCCGTTCCTGGCGACGCCACGTTCGGGCGTCCACCGCTTGCACGCATGGCGTGCCGGCTCTTCCCCTGGGGCACCGTGCGGTGGTTGCGCGGTTGCCGGGACGGCGGGCCAGGTACCCGAACAGCCGTCCGCTCGTGAGCTGTGACCAGAATAGCCGGAGCCTCCGACAAGCCCGCCGGTGTCAGACGCGCTGGGCGAAATTCTCGGCCAGAATGTCGCGTTCCCCCGACCATCGGTACGCCGTCAGTGCGCCCTGCTTGAAGGCGCTGAAGTCCAGGCACGCAGCGCGTGCTGTCCAGTCGACCAGATGGCTGGGTTCACCGCTGCGCCAGTAGTGGCCGAAGAAGACCGGGACCGGCCCGTTGTAGACGTAGGACCGCAACTCCGTCGGGGCGGCGGTATCCGGCAGCGGGGGTGATAGGGCGCCCCGTCCTCAGTGGTGAAATTACCCTCTAACAGAGCGATTTCGCGAAGCGACGACGCCGTGTCGTTCCACCATCGAATCCGCGCTCGTTTCCGGACGTGGCCGTCTTTGTCCCGGTACGCCGGTTGGCCATGAGCGGCCAGGCTGATCTCCGGGCCTTTGAGGAGCACCTCGATCGCGTGGTAGAGCGGCTCGCCGTCGGTGGTCGCGCGGATGAGTTGATCCTGGGAGGTGAACCGGTTGCCGCCGAGTTCGTTCTGCACGATGTCGATCGACTCCGGATGCCAGCACGCGTGGACGACGCGGAGTCCGTCCAGGTCGAGCCACAGCGGCAGCGTCGTGAACCAGTCCACATTGTGTGCACGCTGCGCGTCGGTGAGTTGCTCGAGAAATGCCCGGTGTTGATTGGTGTTCTTGGCGGTGCGCGGGCGTAGGTAGTTGCCGCTGCCGGCGGGGTTCTCGGTGGCGTAGGCGATCGCGTTGAACTCGTGGTTGCCCATCACGACCTGTGCGGTGCCGGCGTCGACCATCGCCTTGGCGATCTGGAGGACGCGGAGTTGTTCGTCGCCCCGGTCGATCAGGTCGCCGACGAAGATGACGGTGCGGTGCGGATGCCGGTACGCGCCGGTCGACGGATCGGGCTGATAGCCGAGATCAGCGAGCAGCGTCTCCAGCTTTGGCGCGCAACCATGAATGTCGCCGATGATGTCGTAGCCCTGCATGCTCCGATCGTCGCACTGCGGAACGTCGCAGGTGACCGAATGGCTCCGGGACGTGGACATCTCGGCGGCTTGCTGGAGTGAGGCATTGATGGCGTCCACCTTGTCCGGGGCGCTCAGCTTGTCACCCCACAGCCAGAGCGTGCTGGCCGGTGTGGGTCGTAGCTCAACCAGCCGCGCTCCGTACCGAGCCTGCAGGATCTTCACAACCTCGGGAAAGCGATCGATGCCTTCCCAGAACGCGAATTCCCGCCAGATCTCAATATCGTTGTGGCGCAGAACGGTCCACAGCTCGTCGCCGTGCTCCTCGAAATCCCAGTCTATGACCAGCTGCTCGCCGTCGAGGTCCGGCAACACGCTCGTCGGGCGAAGCACTGTGTCGTTGACGTGGCGCGCGCGTTCCCGCTGAGCCCGGTCCTGGGCCTCGATGCCCGGCAATTCCTGTTGGGCAAGTCGATTCCCGGCCGCCGCGGCGGCCTCGGTTTCGGTCAACGTCGGGAACATGACGATCAGCAGCATCGTGCTGCATGTCGGGCAGGTGATGTCGAAGAATTCTGCGTACTGCTCGTAGAGGCCGCGGGTCGGGCCGGTCCATCCGCAGGGCGGGCACGTCGTCGGGGTCTCGGGGTCGTAGTCCCAGTACTGGATGATCGTCGCCATAGCGTTTCTCCTTCTGCGGTGATCCGTGGCGGGCGTGGGTGCCGTCCGTCTATCCGCCTGAGGGGCATGGTCCGAGGGATGCGGCGCAGCGACTGCGCTCTGCGAAATTATTAGCGCATATCTGATCTAATATGCTCACGGTAGCATCTATTCCCGACATGAGCGGGCGCCGGTATCGAGACAGCAGGGGGAAGACCCTCGAGGAATACCCACGCCCATCGGTGGCCGTCGACACCGCGCTTCTGACACTCGACGGCGATCTCGGCCTGGTGGTTCTGGAAGTCCGCCGCAACAACGGCAGGGGCTGGGGACTACCGGGCACGTTCCTGCATGAGGGGGAGACGCTCGCGGACGCGGTCGACCGGTCCTTGCAGGAGAAAGCAGGAGTGGCTGGGCTGCACCCGCGGCAACTGCACGTGTTCGACGACCCGACGCGTGACGACCGTGGCTGGGTGCTGTCGGTGGCCCACATCGACGTCGTCCCGGTGGAACGCCTCGAGTCCCGACATGTGGATCTGACCAGGCTGGCGCCGGTGGGTTCTCCGGGGCGGCTGCCCTACGACCACCCCCACATCATCAACTTCGCGGTCGAACACATTCAGTCCCGCTACGCCGACACGCCGGATCCCGACCGGCTGCTCGGCGACGAGTTCACCATGCTCGAACTGCGGCTGGCACACGAGGCGATCGCAGGGCGGCCGCTGCAGCGCGACTGGTTCCGTCGCACCATGGAACCGCAACTGGTGCCCACCGGAGAGATGGCCGCCGGTACTCGTGGCCGGCCGGCGGAGTTGTTCCGGCGTCGGCCCTGAACCGCGTTCAAACTGCGCTGACGGCGAGGTCTACTCGAACTTCTTCACCACCAGCGCAGCCTGAACCCCGCATCAAGGGGGTTCCGTCACCAGATCGAAACTCGCTGCCAGGGTCGGGTATTCACGGCGCACCGGCAGGCCAGCCACGCCCACCGCGACACGCCGCCTGCAGAGTCAAGTCGGGTCCGCGCAGGCGGGCGCGGCGCGAATCCTCACAAGCCGTCCTGCGGCACCAACTCCATCTCCTCCCGTCGCGGCCACCTCGTGGGCGGCTCATCGCTTACCCACGCGTACTCCAAACCTGACACACGGCCGTCCGTGACCCAGACGATGATCTCGCCTTGATAGTTGCCGTTTTCCGTTACGAAGGCGCGTACAGGGAACGGCCCATCAGGGAGGACCGCACGAGCCACGTTGGCACTAGGGACTTTAATGTCGAGTATCCAGGCTGCCTCATTCCTCACGAGTGCACCGTCGAGATCATCAACGAGCAATCGGCCGTTGGCGTTGCCCGAGGCCGATACGATGGCTCGTACTGTCTCGGACTCCTCAGTCGCTATCTGTCTCCAATCATGTTCTGTCATGGAATGAACGCCGTACCAATCTTGATTACCCCACTATCCACAAAGCCTCGCACCGTCGCATTCTCGCCCGACACCTTGATCACCGTTTCGAAGACCCCCTGAGCGGGCACGTTCCCCTGTAACTCTTCCAATATCTGACCCATGGCTTCCTCACGTCCTCCCGCACGTTGGACAATGCCGTCAAGCTTGTGCTTTTCCACGAACACATGGTCCAACCGTTCCGGCCGGGTGTTGTACGCGAACTGAGGATCCGGCTTCCGCGGTGCAGGCGGTTTCTCTTCGGGCTTGTTTTTGCGCCCCAGATTCTTGATGCGCTGTAACTTCGTCCGCACGCCGGCGATGTTGTGGGCACTCTTGACACCCTTGCTGATGTTCTTCGAGACCTCCCACGCACCAACGGCTTCGGCGATGATTCGGGCGAATTTGGTGACCGAATGTGGCGCCTTCGCTGTGGCGGCGACGGCACCGGCACCGAACGAGACGAACGATGCGGCGATGCCGATCGCTGCGGTGGCGGCGAGCTCGACCGCAAGGTCCTCCAGGATCCCTTGGAGGGTTGTCCGCAGATCGTCGAGCCCCGCCTGATAGTCCCGGCACGACTGCGCCAGCTCGGCACATCCGTCCAGGATCGCCGACGTCGCCTCCCGCAGTTCTTGCAGATCCGAGATGATGTACTCGACCTCCGGTGACCGTGTCTCCCGGAACGCGCGAGCGTCCACGCCCAGCCCCTCCGCGACCGTCGTCGTCTGGTACACCGTGGCCAGGCGGTTCCACACCTCCCCGGCCTTCGACATCTTGTCGGTGTCGCCGTCCGGTACGGGGACACCGACCTGCTGCATCAGTCCGATGTTGTCAAGCAGTCCAGAGCCAGGGCCGCCGGCCGAGGGTGGAGCCGTCAAGGTTCCGGCCGAGCTGACAGGTTCCGGCGGTTTCACCGGCGCGGGCGTGCCGTTGCCAGGGGTGGCGTTGTGTTCGGCGACCGCATGGTCGTGCCCGGCTTGGATCACGACGCCGCCGTAGTTCTCCATGGCCCGCGTGAGATCGTTGACCGCAGCCAGGATTTCACCGACCCGATGGTCATACGATGCGGCCCACGCGGTGCCGGTGTCGTCGGTGCCTGCCATCGCCGCGGTGTCGCCGAGGATCGTGACGTTGACGTTGAACGCTTCGTAGAGCCTGCCCGCCTTGTCGAACAGGCCCTTGCCGACCGCGTAGAACGTATCGGGATCGACGTCCTGGACCGTCATCGCAGCATGTCGAGATTCAGCTGGGCGGCCTCGGTGTAGTTGCGGTGCGCATGGTGGGCTGCGGCGCGCAGCTGGGCGAGCGCGTCGCGCATCTGCGCTGCGGCGGCCATCCAGTCGTCGTGACGCGCGCGATGGGCGGAGGCGCCATCGCCGGACCACGTGTTGTGCAGCTCGGCGATCTGACCGTCCACCCGGGCCGCAACGGCATCTGCGCGCTGCTCGAACGCCTGAAGACGGTCGACGAAAGCCAACAATTCCTCCAGTTCAACCCGGTAGCGCATCAGAGCCCCAGGTCGACCACAGTCGATTCGATGGATGCGGTCGCACTGCCGTCCTGATCGACATACCGAGCCGCAGCAGCGGCGGCCTTGTGGGACAGCTCTTCGAGCGTGTCCACGAGGGTGGTCGCACCGTCCAGCCATTCCTCCCACAGCGGCGAATACGCGGACGACGCCGCGCCTGACCAGCACCGAGACAGGTTCTCCCAGTCACGTTGCAGACCGTTGAGCTGCTCGTGAAGCTCCACGGCGTCGTTGCTCACCGACCGCGACGTGTTGAATGCCACGTCAGGGTCGACCTCCAGGTGGTCCATAGCTTCCTCGTTCGGCGCTCGGTCGAATCGAGTCTAAGAGCGCCGGACAGGGGGCGCCGTCACCAATTTTCGGCAAGGCCGCAAGTAGGAGAGGCAGCTGCATCCACGCGCCTACGCTTTCCGAATCGCTAGGCTGGCGGCAATGCGCTGTGTGCCGACGTGTGCAAAACCAGCGCCAGCGATGGGTTAAGGATCGAAAAGCTATGCGGGCCGACGGAGCGCAACCACAGGTCATCGCCGCGACCGCACCACCCGAGCTCCCGAAATCCCGCCGTCGGCAGCTACTGCTGGCCCTGATCGCCACCCCGATTGCGCTGCTGGTCGCCGCCTACCTCGGTGATCTGCTGTACAGCAAAGACAGGGTCCCGCGAGGCGTCACCGCCGCCGGCGTACCGATCGGCGGGATGGCGCTGACCGTCGCCGAGGAGCGCCTGCGTACCGAGGTCTCGCCCCGCGTGACGCGCCCGATCGCCGTCACCTTCGCCGACGAGCGCGCCGAGATCGACCCGACGTCGGCGGGCCTGGCCGTCGACTGGACCGCCACCGTGGACCAGTCCGGCACTCAGCCTCTGAATCCGATCACCCGGCTCTCGTCGCTGTTCACCACCCGCGAGATCGGCGTCGTCTCCACCGCCGACGACACAGCACTCACCGCAGCCCTCGAGGACATGGACGCCAAGGTAGCCGAGGATCCCGTCGAAGGCACCGTGCGCTTCGACGGAACCACACCCGTCACAGTCAACCCGGAAGCCGGCCGGCGACTCGACGTCGACGCCTCCGCCGAACTCGTGAAGCGCGACTGGGCCGCCGGCGACACCATCGACCTGCCCGTCAACGAACTACAGCCCAGCACAACGGCTTCCGACGTGCAGGCAGCCATCGACGACATCGCGACACCGGCTGTCTCCGCGCCGCTGCGCATCTCGAGTGACGGCGACAGTGTGGCGATCATCGACGAGGACGTCATCGCCGCGGCGCTGACATTCGACATCGAGAACGGCGACATCGTGGCGACCGTCGACGAGAACGTCATCGCCGACGCTGCGCGGCCCCAGCTCGCCGCGTCCGAGATACCGCTGCGCGACGCCACCATCGACTTCGCTGTGTCGCCGCCGGCGAAGGTGCCGTCGCAGGACGGCCGCCGCATCGACTACGACGCCACCCTCGGCGACCTGCTCGACGTCCTCACCGGCACCACCGACCGCGAGATCGCGGCGGTCTACGTCGACGAGCCGGCGACATTCACCACCGAGGACATCGACGCGCTCGGCCCCGTCCAGGTCATCGGTGAGTTCCAGACGTCAGGATTCGCGGGTGACTCGGGCGTGAACATCAAGCGCGCCGCCGGGGCGATCGACGGGATCGTCGTCGCGCCGGGGGAGACATTCAGCCTCAACGGCGCCACCAATCCGCGCACCGCGGCCAATGGTTACATCGAGGCCGGCATCATCCTCAATGGCCGACCGGACAGCGGCGTCGGCGGCGGGGTATCCCAGGTGGCCACCACGCTGTTCAACGCCGCGTACTTCGCCGGCATGGAACTCGTCGAGCACCAGGAGCACAGCTACCACATCAGCCGCTATCCGGCCGGCCGGGAGGCCACCGTGTACGGCGACGCCATCGACGTCAAGTTCCGCAACGACGGACCCACCCCTGTGCAGATTCAAACCACATGGACGTCGGGGTCGGTCAGCGTGCAACTGGTCGGGATCAAACGCTACGAGGTGTCGTCTGCGCAGAGCCCGCGCTCGGCGCCGACCAGTCCGCGGACCATCACCATCCCCGACGGCGAATCGTGCAGCGCCAGCGGTGGCGCACCGGGATTCACCATCACCGATACCCGCACGCTGCGCGACATCGTCACCGGGGAGACGCGGACGGAGTCGCACACCGTGCGCTACGACCCGATCCCGAAAGTGGTGTGCGGCGGCTGAGCTACCGACGATGTGCGCGACGATCTGACATGTCCCTGCTCGCGAGTACCGTCCGCGCCATGACTGACGCACGCACACGACGCAAGGCCAGGAAGAAGCGGCGGGACAAACAGCGAGCACGGAAGCGCAGCGCCGACGCCGAACCACCCCGCGACGATCCGCGACGGAACCCGCCGAACCTTGGAGATCCATGGACGCTCCTGGTGTTCGCGAGCATGCAAGTCCAGGCGGCCAAGCCAGACCCGATGGCCAAATACCGTTCCCACCAGCCTGATCCACTCGACTTTGATTACCTCATCACGCGATTCGTCAACGACCCCACCCCAGAAGTAGCGTTCTTCGTTGCGCTGTTCGCCGAATTGCTGGACGGCGAACTACAGCTGCGCTGCCGGGATGCGCTCAACGGCTACAGCGGGCAGCTAGTGCCATGGGTTGCCGCACTGCGGGACGTCGACGGGTACCGCGCCGTGCGCCTGACACACGTGCTCGGAGACTTCGACCAGATCCTGATCGGTGCCCGACTCCGCGACGGGCAGGAAGCGACGTGCGCGGTTCTGATCGACCACCTCGACGACTTCGAGATCACCGATGCAGCCTTCTTCGTGGGCGCGATCGACGAGGTAGTGGGCGGGGAGTCCGACCCCGACGTCACCGCCGCCGACATGAGCCTCGCCGATGCGCGGGCCTGGATCGAATATGGGTTGAAGCAGAACTTCATCCTTCGAGACACCGCGACGTGGCCCGGTTGCCGGCCACTGGTGCAGTGGCTGGTTGGTCACTTGCCAGAAGGCGGTGACATCCATCAGCCATCCACCTGGGAACCTGACGCGACCAAGGCGTTGCTCGAGGAGTTCTTCGCGTCCACGGCCGGCGCGGTTTTCGACAGTCGCGACCATCGCTACCTGCTGCGGGAACTCGTGGAATCGGGAACGGCAGACCCGTGGCGTTGGAGTGCGGCGCGTGTGGGACGGGTGCTGGAGTCGCCGCTGTCGGAAGGCGACCACCCGCTCAAGGTCCTCCTGGATGTACCCGACATCCTGCGGGTGTTCATCCCGTTCGCGCACGAGCAGAGTGGAATCCGCGAGGGTTTGACCGCACAGGCCCTCGCCGCCCTCGACTGGAGAGATGTGGACCGTCGATCCGCCTGAACCGCCCGACGCCGAGAGGTGGCAACATTGCGCTGCTGCACCGATCGCTACCTGATCGTTGAGGCTGCGCTGACGGCGTGGGCTACACGAACTTCTTCACCACCAGCGCAGTCTCAACGCCGCATCAGGGTGACGGCGATAGTTGACGCGCGGTTCGTCGCAGCGGCCTCCCAGCCACTGCAAGGCGAACCTGGATGCCCGCTCTGGGGACCGGGGCCGTAGGCTGCTGTCTTGACACCGACGGTGGCTGGACTGCGCCGATCTGACGCACACACCCGAGGACGAACCCTGATGGCGATCGCCGATGTCTCCACGTATACGCATCTCAGCACGCAAGACGTCGAAGCAATCGCCGACGAACTCGATGCAATTCGCCGGGACGTCGAGGAATCGCTCGGGGCGGAAGACGCGGCATACATCCGTCGGACGATTCTGCTTCAGCGAGCGCTCGATGTAGGGGCACGTCTTGTGATCGCCGGCAGCCGGTCGAGGACCGGGTGGTGGCTGGGAACCGCGTCGTTGGCTTTCGCGAAATCCATCGAGAACATGGAACTCGGCCACAATATCTCTCACGGCCAATGGGATTGGATGAACGACCCCGAGATCCACTCCAGCAGCTGGGAGTGGGACATGGCGGGGCTGTCGGCGCAGTGGCGGTACTCGCACAACTACCGGCATCACATCTTCAGTAACGTGCTCGGCATGGACGAGGACATCGGCTACCGGCTACTGCGGGTGACACCGGATCAACCGTGGCGCCACCCCCACCTGTGGACACCAGTGCGAAACCTGTTGCTGGCAGCGACCTTCGAATGGGGTATCGCCCTGCACGGTCTGCGCTCTGAGCGGGACCGGGTAGGCACCCCAGCTGGCAGGGCGGCCGAGGAACGCCGATTCTTCGCCAAGGCCGCCCGCCAGTTGGCCAAGGATTATGTGTTCCTCCCCGCGCTGAGCCTCCGACGGTGGCGCCGAACTCTCTCGGCCAACGTCACCGCGAATCTGTTGCGCAACCTGTGGGTGTACGTGAACATCATCTGTGGGCACATCCCCGACGGGGCCGAGACCTTCGACCCGTCGGTGCTCGAAGGTGAGACCAAAGGTGAGTGGTATCTCCGGCAAATGCTCGGAGCTGCGAACTTCAAAGCCTCACCGCTGCTGGCATTCTCAGGTGGGCACCTGTGTTATCAGATCGAACACCACCTGTTTCCGGACCTGCCGAGCAACCGCCTCGCGCAAATCAGCGTCCGCGTACGGGAACTGTGCGAGAAGTACGACCTGCCGTACAACACCGGATCGTTCGCGAGTCAGTACTACCGGTCGCAGCGGACCATCCACAAGCTGGCATTTCCCGACGGTGCTCTGGCCGCCGGTCGCTGAGGGCGTGTCAGGCACTCAACGAAGCCCAGCTCCCACGAACATCAGAATCACAAGAACAACCTCGAAAACTGCGACACCCATAGTCGCGAAGAGTGCCCCTTTCGCGAACACGACGTGCCCGTTGACGGGGATGAGCGCAGCAATGCCGGCAACCAAAGCGGGAAAGAGCGGTGCGAACGGCCAAAACACTCCCAGCGTCAGGCACACCGACGCGAACCCGACGAAGAAACCGGCCAGCAGAACGCGCGGTCGCTGCGAACCAACAACTTGCGGTCCTGTCATATCGACGTCCCGAATTCCGTCGTCACACCGGCGAGAAGAAACACTGCTGCAGGGACCACTCCGGTAAGAGGCGCCAAGATTAATCCCATTCCGTAACAGCGTCTCTCGGCAGATGCGGCGCGCCGGTAGAGAAACCTGCCGATGGCGAGCATCATGACCGCCACGCCCCCCACGGCCGTCCACGCGGCAGCAGCGCCTTGGGACGAGAACAGCACGAAGACAGCTATCGCCCAGAACGCTCCACCGGCCAGCGCCCCGATCACTGCGGCACGTGTCCAGTCGATCTCCGGCGCCAGCACATCAGCCTCCCGCATTCGTGGATTGTCGGTCCCAGGGCATCATCGACCCGGCAGGAGTTCAGTACCGTCCAGCGGCGTGTACACCCGCACCGTCGGCACGTCGACACGCCGCGTCAGCCGCGAAGCGCCCTGTGCGCCAACGCTGCAGCCGTGGGACTGATGGCGTTCCGCCGGCGCCAGGTGACGGGCTGATCGGTGACGTTTGTCAGGACCACCCAGACGGGGAGGCGGCGCAGTGCGTAATCCTCGACGGGACGGCCGTCGGAAAAGCGCCAGCCCAGCTCGGTGAGCAGCGCGGCGACAGTGTCGAAGGGCAGGTCGGAATCGGCAGACGCCGCGGCATAGGCGAGGATCAGCAGGGTCGCCTGCATGCCGAACTTGTCGCCGGCCTTGGGAACCAGCCGACCGGCCAGATGCTCCCACAGCTTGTCCACGTCGCGCTGCGCAGCCTCACCGGCCTTGGTCAGCAGCAATCTGCCCTTGTTCTTGCGGAGCAGCCCCAAGTCCTGCAGGCACTCGCGGAACCACAGGACCGGATGGCAGTGGGTCTCGCGGTTGTTCTTCCCAAAGTCGAGCCAATCCATCATTGTGGGAACGACTTTCGCCGCCTTCTCCACGTCAGCAGGTTTGAGGTAGCCGGCCCCGGTCAGCGGGATGCCGCTGCCTTCAGCCCGGTCCAGGAACCACTGGAAAGCCCGCAGAGAGGCGGTCACGTCGGTCGTGTCCGGCGGCGCACCGGCCAGGCTGAGCGCCGCCGCGGTCAAGCCGTCGCCGTGCGCCGTGAAGGTGAGCTGATGGACGAGATCGACCAGGCGCGCGTCTACCCCCGCTTCGCGCAACACGAAGTACGCGCCCCCGAACGCCTTGTTGATCCGCTCCGGTTCGAAGCGGGTCGGGTCGGGAAGCACCTCGGCGAGGCTGACTGCGTCCACGAGGTGCCCGCAGTCCTCCGGCGGTGCGGCCCGCTCCCCGCCGACGACCACCGCAGCAGCGCAGCCACTCCCGGCGGGCAGCACCTGATCGAGGCGGATCGTCAGCTCCCAGTTGTCGCCGTAGTCGTAGAGGTAGTGCAGCAGGTCGCCCGCCTCGGTGAGGGTCTCGTCCAGACGAGTCGCGGCCGCCGGAATACCGTCGTCGTCATCGTCCCAGCCGTCGTCGTTGTCGACGTCGTACGGGCACAGGAATTGTTGACTGTCGCGAGCGAACGCGTCACCGCCGAGCGAGAAACGGTGCAGGTGCGAGTCGGTCCAGTCGAAGGCCACCTGCAGGACTTGATGCAGAAAGTCCAGCGTCACGTCTGAGCGCACGTCGATCCGTCGCCAGATCGGCGGATCGGCGTGATCGATGTCCACCCTGAGCCGGTAGACGACGACCTCGCGCCGGCGGACGTGCCGTAGATCGGGTCGTGACTCGACATCGGTCACCATCCGCAGGTGTCGGTCCTTCACGAGTCCCTCCTATGGTGCAGTTCGTCGTCGGCTCCGTCCATCCTCACGTGCCGTGCCAACGTGTGGTGAGTGGGGTCGGCGTCCATGCCGGCCAAACGGGGATGCCGACCGCGAGTCCGGCGGTGAGTTGAGCAACTACACGCGGACCGCGGATGGCGCTGTTGTCGTAGAACGTCGCCTCGTCCGCTCGACCAGCCCCGGCGGCGACCAGATCCCAAAGACGTTGATAGCGTTCACGAATCTTGGATTCAGGCACGTCATGGCCACCGGCCCGAACCCGATGTTGGACGCGGAGCACGGCAAGGTCCTCCGGGATCAACACGGCGTGCAGGATCACTGCGTAGTCCGCCGCGTGGGCGGCGTCGAGGAGTTGAAGTTTTGATGGATGTGAGAACACGGTCTCGGCTATAAACGAATCGCCGCGTTCGATGAGCTCTGCCCGGGTGTCCGCCGCGAGCCGCGCCGCGTCATAGCTGTGCCCGGCTGGATCGTCGGGCCAAGCTCGCTTCGCGATCTCGTCAGCGTTCACGTAGACGCTGCGTGGCAACAACGGCGCGAGGGTCAGCTCGATGAAGGTGGACTTGCCCGCACCGTTGGACCCGACGACGAGGTCGAGCCGCTTCACCGAATTGCGCTCTTGGTCTCAGCGACCGTGCACCCTGCGGTCATTCGCCGCGGGCCAGTCGTGCAGTGCTGCCGTCGGGCCGGTACTGCACTATCTCCCCGTCGTCGTCGAGCGCCACAGTTGTGATGCCTCGTGCAGCCAACAGTGCGCCGTAGTCCGCGCTCGCGAGGGTTTCCTGGATGGCGGCGCCGATCTCGGCGTTGAAGACGACACCTTCCTCCACGGTCAGGTCTCGTAGGGGAACGTCGCCAGCTAGGGCGGCTTCCACCTTGCGGCGCGGAACGCTGTGCTGGCTTGATACTGCCCGCCCCACACGCGCCCAGTGGTCCAGCTGCTGTTTGGCCGACCTACTCTGACGTGCGCCTTCGGTGGCGGCGCTGTCCATCAGGTCCGCGGCGACCCGGGTCACTCTATCCGCGGCATCGGACATGAACGCTCCTCGGTGTAGCAGTCTGCTACGAGTGTAGCAGTCTGCTACGGTAGCGCTGTCTGACAAGAGCCTAGGCCCCGCCCACGGCGTTGACACTGCGCTGGCGGCGGGATTTCCGGCGGTTTCACCACCGTGGACGCAGCCTCAACGTTGGTGAGCGCCCGAGATGCGCTGGGCCACTTCTCCGTACCGCTCGAGCCGTTCCGGATCGGCCAGCGCGTTGTACAGCACGATCCGCGTCGCCGTGTCGCCGTACTTGTCGATCAACGCATCCGCCAGCCCGTCCCACGCCGACTCGGTCGCAAACGCCGCGATGTGCTCGTCGGTGACCTGCGCAGCCATGCCGGCGAAATCGCCCGCCTTCTGCTTCTCCCGGATCCGCGCCGTGGTGCCTTCGAACCCGGCCTCGTCCCAGATGAACGCGTAGTTCGGCGTGCTGCCGTAGAAGCTCATGCTGGTCCGCACCAGCTCCCGCTCGCGATGCCGCTCTTCGTCGGTGTCGCCGACGATCGTCATCACCGGCACGATCACCGCGATGTCCTCCGGCGCCCGCCCTGACTCCGCTGCTCCCTCAGCGAGTTCGGGCACAACGTGCCGCGCGATGTACCCTGGCTCGCCGAGCGGATGCACATGCACCCCGTCGGCGACCTCGCCGGCCATCCGCAGCATCCACGGGTTGACCGCGGCGACATCGACTTTCGGATCCGGCACGTCTATCGGGCCAGCGCTCCACTGCGGGGTGATGAAGTCCAGCGTGTAGAAGTCGCCGTGATGATCGAGTGTTCCCGTCCGGAAGGCGGAGAAGCACGCCTTCACCGCCAGCACGTAGTCCCGCAACCGGGGGCCCGGGTGTTCGAACTCCACGCCGTAGCGTCGCACCACGTGGGTCCGGACCTGCGTGCCCAAGCCCAGCCGGAAGTTGCCGCCGGTGGCCTCCTGCAGCTCCCACGCCGTCGCCGCCGTCACGAACGGACTGCGCGGAAACGCCACCGCCACCCCCGTCGACAACTCCAGACCCGGCGCCGCCAGCGCGGCCGCCGCGACGTTGAGGTACGCGGTGCGGCCGGTCTCGGTGAACAGCATCCCGGAGAAGTGTGCGGCCTGGGTCCGCCGCGCGAGGTCGCCGGTCTGCTGTAACGGCTGGGGCGTCGTCATCACGTCAACGTGCACGGTCGCACCCTACGCCGGCACCCGTATGGCGCTGGTCGAATCGGCCCGAGACCGTCGGCGCTGCAGCGCATGCAGCAAACTGCAGTCAACGCCAGATGTCCTACCTTTCTGGGATAATTCCATGGTGACGCAAACCCTGACCGAACGCCTGCACATCGTCGAGGGCAGCGACTGGAAGGACGCGGTGATCTCGCTGCTGGATTCCCGCAGTCCCTACCGGCCGTGGCGGTACGGGTTCGGTGAAGCGCGGATGGGCGATCCGGTGGCCATCGTGCTGAACACCGATCCGCCGTCGATTCTGACGGAGTTGGCGCGCATCGGGGCCGACGGCCGCCCCGACCGCGCCCTGATGAACTGGCCGATCGCGGCCCCCGGTCTGGTCGACTTGGCGACGCTGGCAGTCGTCGGTGATTTCGCGCAGGACCCCGGGAGGAATGGCAGCTGCGCGGTGACGCCGCGATCCAGCTGGTGCTGGCCTTGACCGAATGCTCCTACCGGCACGACGAATCCATGCGGTTCGGGCAATCCTCTGTCGCCGCGGCCCGCATCCTGTTGCACTCCGAAGGCGAGTGCGCGGGATGCGACGACGACATCGACCTGACGGCCGAAGACGCCCGCGACGCCGTGCACATCCACACCGTCGGACACCTGATGCAGCCGCTGCGCGAGCCGTGGTTCGACTACCGCTCGTTGAGGCTGCGCTGACGGCCGAGTTTTGGGCGGTTTTCCCGCCCTGGCTCCAGTCTCAACGCGCGGGGACGGCCAGAAGCGTCGGTGCTGCTCGCTACCATCAACCGCGACACTGGGGGGAGTGCCGCATGACTATCACCGTCGCCGAGACGCCTCGGCTGGCCAACGGCGCCGAGCGTCGCGTCTATCAGCTGTTGATCGACCAACTCGAGCCCGGCGATCTCGTCATCCCGGGCAAGCGGGTCACCGACCACCTCAAGGACCACGAGGTCGACTTCTTCGTCGCCATCGAGGGCGCAGGCATCGTCTGTCTGGAGGTCAAAGGCGGCGAGGTCTGGCACGACGGCGAGACCTGGTGGGTCAAGCGCAGGGGCCACGAGCACAAAGCCGACCCTGTCCGACAGGCCCGTGAAGCGTGCTACGCCCTGCGGGACTTCATCGAGAAGGATCCCCGCTGGAGTCAGGGCCGGCTGCGGTGGGACCACGTCGTCGTGCTGCCCAACACCGACCTGCCCGACGGTTTCGCGCTGCCCGAGTGTCCCCGGTGGAAGGTCATCGACCGCACCGATCTGCCGACCATGGTCGCGAAACTGCGCCAAGTCCTGCTGGAACAGCAGCTCGACCGGCCGATGCTCACCCGAGACGGTGTCGCCCAGCTCGACGAGGCACTGAGCGGACGAGGCCTGCCGCAGCGCAGCGTCGTCGCCCGGGCACTCGAAAACGAAGACGCCGCAGACGTTCTCACTGAACACCAGTCCGTCATCCTGGATGCCGTCAAGCTGCTGAACCGCGTAGAGATCCGCGGTGGCGCCGGCAGCGGAAAGACCTTCCTGGCCATGGAGCAGGCCCGCCGACTGGCCCGAGACGGTCAGCGTGTCGCGCTGGTCTGCTACTCGCACGGCTTGGCGTCCTACCTCGAGCGCATCACCGCGACCTGGAACAGACGCCACCAACCCGCCTACGTCGGTGAGTTCCATGACCTCGGCAAGACCTGGGGTGCTCCCGAGGGCCCCGACGAATCCCTGCGCAACGACGAGACCGTCAAGTTCTGGGAACACGACCTGCCGCTCCAGATGGCCGAGCTGGCAGCCGAACTCGACCCGGGGCACCGGTTCGACGCGATCGTCGTCGACGAGGCCCAGGACTTCGCCGACGCCTGGTGGGATCCGCTGCTGGCCGCGCTCAAGGACGATGAAACCAGCGGCATCTATCTGTTCACCGACGAAGGCCAGCGGGTGTTCAGTCGGTACGGTTCGCCGCCGGTGCCGTTGGTCCCGCTGATCCTCGACCACAACCTGCGCAACACCCGCCAGATCGCCAATGCGTTCCAGCCGCTGGTCGATCACCCGATGCGGTTCCTCGGCGGTGAAGGCCCGGCCGTCAAGTACGTCGCCTGCACGCGCGAGGATGCGATGGGCGTCGGTGACGACGAGGTCGAGTCGCTTCTGGAGCAGGGCTGGCGCCCGGAGGACGTTGCGTTACTGACCACCGGCACAAGGCATCCCGAGCAGAAGGAGCGCCAAGTCGGTGGCAGTGCAGCGTACTGGGATAGCTTCTGGGACGCCGAGCAGGTGTTCTACGGCCACGTGCTGGGCTTCAAGGGACTCGAACGTCGGGCCGTGGTACTCGTCGTCAACGAGGCCGGCGCGTTCGAGCGCTCCCGCGAACGCCTCTATGTCGGGCTGTCGCGCGCCCGGGACCAACTCGTCGTCTGCGGCGACCCCGAGTTCATCCGGGAGGTCGGTGGACCGGATCTGGCGCGGCGGCTGAATATTCCGGCTTAGTCGCAGGTGAGGTGCGGCGGTGGTCCACCGCCGTGAGGTTGTGGCCGCGGTTGGCGCTTCGGCGCGCTATTGAGTTGTGCGACGCTGTGACCGAAATCGACGTGGTGGCGGTGAACGCCTCGCATATGCGCCAATTCGCAGCCGTGAGGTCGACCTCGCCACGAAGCGGTGAACCTGCAGGGGAAGCCGTGTTGGTTCCGCGCTGGGACCTCCCGCCTGAGCGCTATTGAGACTGCGCTGGCGGCGGGCTTTACTCGACGTTTTCCGCCACCAGCGCAGACTCAACGCTTCCCTACGACTTGCTGATCGCTTCCAAGCGCCTCAAGAGACGCGACCCCTCCTGGACTTCGTCGAGGTCCAGGTCCATCACCACGGACCCCATGTTCACGACGCCGGTGGCATGCTCCAGCACCTGCGGCAGGGACTCGATCACGTCGGCCAGCTCGGCGATGAACTCGCGGTAGCTCTGCAGCGGAACATCAAGCAGCCGTGCGCAATCGGCGAGTACGTCGGCGTACTGAGACGGCACCGACAACTCGCGGCAGCGTTCCGAGATCTCCAGCAACCGCTCGTGGTAATCCATCACGCGATTGGCGACGTGCTTGATCGCCTCGGCGTCGGACGTGTGGAACGGCGCCATGAATGCCGGTGCGGCCATGAAACTGTCGAGCTGGCTGGCCGAGGTGAGCATCTCGTCGATCAACCTCATGAGGGTGCGCGCGAACTCCGAACCCGTGTGCACCCGGATGCCACCCCCCGGCGTGAAACCCAACTCGCTGTCGCGTAGCCGCGGCAGCAGGGGAGCCCTGCGCTGCAACAGGATCGACGTGAACAGCGCCCACTCCCACGCCTGCGGCTTGTCCCGCTCCAGCGCCGTCAGCTCAGCAGTCGTGGTCGCCATCGTCGCGACCGGCTCGTCGCCCTCAGGAGACGGTGCCACCTTGCGCATCGCGGCCGCACCCTGCTCACCGTAGATCGCGCGAGGGTCACCGCTGAGCATCCATCGGTGCTGTCGATCGGCCCGCCGCCGCAGCTCGAACTCGCGCTTCTCGGCCAGCTCGCGTCGCTTCTGCACTTCCCGCGCCACCACGCGGCCGACGAAGAACAACCCCACCAACGCCCCCGCGCCGACGACCCACCAGATGTACTTGATGATGAACCCGACGATCAGCACCAGGATGAAACAGGCGACAAAACCCTCCCCGTCCGTCAACTGCCGTCTTGCTGCCATGAGCAGACACTACGAGTGACCACTGACACGTTGAGGCTGCGCTGGTGGCGGACTTTTTGCTCATTTCGGCGCCGCCAGCGCAGTCTCAACGCTAGACATGAGGCGGGGGAACAACCGGAGGAGAGGTCGTGGGCCAGCCAGAGACCAGGAGCCTCGATGAGCTCCGCAGCGCCCTGCAGCACTGTTACGCCGCGTTCGAAGCGCTGTGCGCGGAGCTGAGCGACGACGAGTGGCAGGCGCAGTCGCTGTGCCCGGACTGGACGGTCCGCGGCGTCGTCGACCATGTCACCAGCATCGAGGCCGTCATGGCCGGTTGGTTGCCAGACGACAGCACGACACCGCCACCGTTCGAGCGGGCCGGCGAATTCCTCACCGACAGCACCCCCTACCCCGACAAGGTCCGCGCCGTCTACGACCTGCGGCGTCGGGATCTAGCGGCGCTGGCCGACGACGACCTCGACCGCCCCTGCTGGACGCCCGTCGGCCCCGGCACCTACGGCCGCTTCCTGGCGATCCGCGTCTTCGACTTCTGGGTGCACGAGCGCGACATCACGATCCCACTCGGCCGGGCCACCGACGACACCGGCGTCGCCGCGGAAATCGCGCTGGCCGAGGTGGAGAACTCGATCGGCTACATCGTCGGCAAGAAGGTCGGCCTGCCCGACGGCAAGAGCCTCACGTTCGACCTCACCGGACCCCTTACCCGGCGGCTCCACGTCGCCGTCGACGGCAGGGCCGCAAGGGTCGAGCATCTCGACCACCCGGACGTCACGGTGACGACGGACTCCGCCACGTTCGTCATGCTGGCCTGCGGCCGCATCGACCCGCAGGCCCAGATCGACTCCGGGGCGATCAGCTGGACCGGTGACGACGAACTCGGTGACCGCGCCGCCCGCAACCTGAGGTTCACGATGTGAGCAGACGCCCTGTCTCCGTTGACTTCCACTTCGACGTGATGTGCCCGTACGCATACCAGACGTCACGGTGGATCCGCGAGGTGCGCGAGCTGACCGGCCTGCAGGTGAACTGGCGGTTCTTCAGCCTCGAGGAGATCAACCGTCAGGAAGGCAAAAAGCACCCGTGGGAGCGGGAGTGGTCCTACGGCTGGTCGATGATGCGCATCGGCGCGTTGCTGCGCCGACAGTCGATGGCCGACGTCGACGCCTGGTACGAACGCGCCGCGCGGGCGCTGCACGTCGAGGGGCACAAGCCGCACGAAAAGGCCGTCGCCCGACACCTTCTGGAAGAATTGGGTTTCGATCCGGGCCTGGTCGACCAGGCGATCGCCGACCCGACGACCGGCGACGAGGTGATGGCCGACCATCAGCGTGTCGTCGATGCCGGCGGCTACGGCGTGCCCACGCTGTTCTTTCCGGACGGGCAGTGCCTGTTCGGGCCGGTGCTCATCGACCCGCCCTCCGGCGAAGCGGCGCTGCGGCTGTGGGACGCGGTGACCGCGTGGACGGAGTTCCCGCACCTCTACGAGCTGCAGCGGCCGAAGACCGCGGCGGACCAGCAGCAGATCGCCGAGACCTTCCGCCCGTACCTGGAAGCCCGCGACTGGGTGTCGATCAACCGCGGCGAGGTCGTCACCTTCGACAAGCTTCGTTGAGACTGCGCTGGCGGCGTGCTCTACTTGGAATTCTCCGACGTGAGTGCAGTCTTAACGGAGGTCAGTGTTTGTCGTCGTCCCGGGTGGCCCGCAGCGAACCGGCATGGGCCCTGGCCGTCGGGTCGCTGCGCGTCTTGACCAGGCTGGCCACGGTCACCACCGCGAGGATCACCACGATCACCACCAGGCTGACGTAGGTGTCCACCTCCGGCACGCGTGGGTCGATGTCGACGTGCGCCCAGTGCAGCACCAGCTTGACGCCGATGAACGCGAGGATGATCGACAACCCCGTGGACAGGTATACCAACCGGTCCAGCAGGCCCTTGACCAGGAAGAACAGTGCACGCAGGCCGAGCAGCGCGAACGCGTTCGCGGTGAACACGATGTAGGGCTCGGCGGTGATGCCGAAGACGGCCGGGATGGAGTCCAGCGCGAACAGCAGGTCCACGCTGCCGATCGCGATGAGCACCGCCACCAGCGGCGTCACCATGCGGCGTCCGTCCACGCGGGTGATCAGCTTGCCGCCGTGATATTCGTCGGTGACCGGCAGGAAGCGCCGCGTCGCCCGGACCATGATGTTCTGTTCGATGTCGGGGTCCTCGTCGCGGTGCCGGAACAACTGGATCGCGGTGTAGATCAGCAGGATGCCGAACAGCAGGAACATGAACGAGAACAGCGCCAGCAGCGTCGCGCCGAGCGCGATGAAGATCGCCCGCATGATCAGCGCCAGGATGATGCCGAACGTCAGCACCTTGTGCTGATGCTCCTCGGGGACCGCGAACGTCGCGATGATGATCACGAACACGAACAGGTTGTCGACCGACAGACTCTTCTCGACGATGTAGCCGGCGAAGTACTCGGTGCCGAAGCCGCCGCCGTAGTTCACGGTGAACCACACCCCGAACGCGATGGCGACCAGGATGTAGAACACCGACCATGCGGTGGCCTCCCGGAACCCCACGCGGTGCGGCCGTATCGCGGCCAGCGTCAGGTCCACCGCGAGCAGGGCGATGATCACGCCGATCGTCGCACCCCACACCAACGGGCTGATATCGAGCATCTGTCGGCTGACCTCCGCGTCTCGGTTTTCTCCATCGTTGCGGGACATCCGGCGGCCGTCAAAGATGGGGCTACATTCAGCTGATGGCGTCCGCGGCGGTGTGGCAGTTCGATTCCTCCGACGGTGAGCTGTTGGTGACCACCGGCGTCAGCGGCCCGGCGGCGACGATGGGGCACCGGCTGACCCTGACGATGCCTTGGCAGGCCACGGTGCGCTGGGCCGACGACGAACCCGCCGAGGTGGCGGTGGTGGTCGACGTCGATTCCCTGGAGGTAATGCGTGGGGAGGGTGGCGTGAAAGGGCTGTCCGGTCCGGAGAAGGCACTGGCGCGGTCGAACGCGCTGAAGGTCTTCGACGCCGGCCGGTATCCGCGGATCCGGTTCCAGACCGACGACGTCACCCGCAGCGACGGCGGCTACCGCCTCGACGGGACGCTGGAGATCCACGGCACAGTACGCGCCCACGCCGTCGAAGTTCACGTCGACGAGCGCGGCGAGACCTGGAAAATAACCGGTGAGACCGTGGTCCGGCACTCCGACTTCGGGTTGAAGCCGTACTCGATGATGATGGGCGCGATGAAGGTCACCGACGAGGTGACGGTGTCGTTCACCGCGGAGCGCGTGGCGGGTTAACCGGGACGTCATTCGGGAACCCTCGACGGGCGCGTGTGCCGGAAGGAGGAGGACGTCGATGGGCTACCCGAACAGCGCCTCTCGTCTGGGCACCCGCTTCGGGCCCTACGAACTGCAGTCGCTGATCGGTGTCGGCGGGATGGGTGAGGTCTACCGCGCCTACGACACCGTCCGGGACCGGGTGGTGGCCATCAAGCTGCTGCGTGCGGACATGGCGGCCGATCCGAGCTTTCAGCAACGCTTCCGGCGGGAGTCCCGGATGGCTGCCCGGCTGCAGGCGCCCCATGTGATCCCGGTGCACGACTTCGGCGAGATCGACGGCGTGCTGTACATCGACATGCGACTCGTCGAGGGCGCCAGCCTCAAGGACGAACTGCGCGCCCACGGAACGCTGCCACCGGCTCGCACCGCCGCGCTCGTCGGCCAGGTCGCGGCCGCGCTGGACGCCGCCCACGCCAGCGGCCTGGTGCACCGCGACATCAAGCCGGAGAACGTGCTGCTCACCCCCGACGACTTCGTCTACCTCGTCGACTTCGGCATCGCCCAGGGCGGCGGCGAGGCCAACATCACCAGCACCGGGCTGGTCATCGGGTCCTGCGCCTACATGGCCCCGGAACGGCTCAACGGTGGTCGCGGCGAGCCCCCGTCGGATGTGTACTCGCTGGCGTGCCTGGTGTTCGAATGCCTCACCGGCCGAGCACCGTTCACGTCAGGTGACCTCCGCGAGGTGATGGGGGCGCACCTGTTCTCCGCGCCGCCGCGGCCGAGCGCACTCCGCCACGGCCTGCACCCGGCGTTCGACGATGTGATCTCGCGCGGCATGGCCAAGAACCCCGCGGACCGGTACCCGTCGGCCGGCGCACTCGCCGCGGCGGTCAGGACGGCCGCAGCCGCAAAACCGGCGCCCGCGGCTGCCCCGGTCCGCCCCGGTCCGCCGCCGAGCACCCGGCAGTTCTCCACCGCGGACCCGAACCCCGCTGCCCTCAGCCAGGTTTCGCGCCCGCCAGTGCCGGTGCCGGCACGCCCCGCACCGCCACGTAAGTCGCGGACCGCCCCGGTGTTGGCGATCGTCACCGTTGCGCTGTTCGGGGTCGCCGCGCTGCTGGCGGCGGTGCTGGTGTCCGGTTCCGACACCGGCGGGTCCGAACCCCGGATCGCCGCACCGAACCTGTCAGCCCCGGGCACCGCCTCCGAGGAGTCCACCCCCACGACGAGCGCCACCCCGATCGAGGGGGTGTCGGGCACCGATGCGCAGGGCTTTGTCGGGCACTCGGCCCGCTGCGATGCGGGAAGCACACCTGCCGCGGTGATCAGGACGGCGAACTCGCTGGCGGTGGTCTGCGAGAACGACTCCGGAAGCTACTACTACCGCGGCGAGCGGCTGCGCGACGGCGCCAGCCTGGAGCTGTCCGACGCGCAACCGGCGGGCAGCGGTTTCGTCGCCGTCAACCCCGCCGACGGGGCCCGGTATCGGGTGCAGCCGGACATGCTGACCATCTCCAGCAACGGGTCGGTGGATTCCGCGGAGCCGGCGCTGGAATACGGTTCGGCGTAACAGGTCACATCACCTTAATCTCGGCGAAATTCCGGTGGCACACCCGTGTCCTTCACTGGAGGCAGCCCACAGCCTCCTTTCGAAGGAATCCGCCATGACGCTCGAGGCCGATCCGACGTACGTACCCAAAGAACTGACCATCGTGCGCGGCGCGTGCCCGCATGACTGTCCCGACACCTGCGCGATGCTCTACCACGTCGAAGACGGCAAACTCGTTGACGTCAAAGGTGATCCGGACCATCCCATGACCAGGGGCGGTCTGTGCGTGAAGGTCAAGAACTTCCACGAACACCACTACCAGTCCGACCGGTTGCTGCACCCGATGCGCCGGGTGGGCGCCAAGGGCGCGGGTGAGTTCGAGCGCATCAGCTGGGACGAGGCGCTGGCCGAGATCAAGCGCCGGTGGACGTCGATCATCGACGAGTACGGCAGCCAGGCGATCATGCCGCACGCCTACCTGGGCCACCAGGGGGTGCTCAACGGGCTCACCGCCGGCGACGCGTTCTTCAACCGCCTCGGCTCCACCGTCGCGGAGAAGACCTACTGCGAGTCCGGGTCCTCGACGGCGTGGCACATGACCGTCGGCGGCTCCGGTGGCCTCGACGTCGAGTCGATGGCGCATTCGAAGTACATCATCGTCTGGGGCATGAACATGACCAGCACGAACCTGCACGGCTGGCCGTTCCTGCTGGAAGCCCGAAAGAACAACGGCGCCAAGATCGTTGTCATCGATCCGTTCCGCACCCGCACCGCGCGACAAGCCGACTGGCACATCCCTATCCGGCCCGGCACCGACGGGGCGCTGGCGCTCGGGATGATCCACGAGATCATCGCCCAGGGGCTCGTCGACACCGACTACGTCGAGAAGTACACCGTGGGTTACGACGAGCTGGCCGCGCGCGCCGCGAACTTCCCGCCCGAGCGCGTCGAGGAGATCACCGGGATACCTGCCGACGACGTCCGGACGCTGGCACGGGAGTACGCCACGACACCGCCCGCAGCGATCCGTCAGGGAGTGGCGCTGGAACGCAGCCGCGGTGGCGGCCAGGCCATCCGCGCCATCACCTGCCTGCCGGCGCTCATCGGTGCGTGGCGACACGTCGGCGGCGGCACCATGGAGATGCCGATCTGGGAGTTCCCGACGAAGTTCGACGCCATCTGCAAGCCGGAGTGGATCCCCGAGGGCACCCGGGTGGTCAACGAACTCGATCTCGGGATGGCGCTGACCGGTGAACTCGAGCTCGATCCGCCCATCCAGTCGCTGTTCGTCTACAACTCCAACCCGGTGTCCCAGGGGCCGGCTCAGGAGAAGACGATGCGGGGGCTGATGCGCGACGACCTGTTCACGGTGGTGAGCGAGCATTTCATCACCGACACAGCCAAATACGCCGACATCCTGCTGCCTGCCACCATGCAGGCCGAGCAGCTCGACATCATGGTGACGTGGGGCCACCTCTACATCTCACTCAACCAGCCGGCGATCGAGGCGCCTGGGGAGTGCGTCCCGAACGTCGAGCTGTTCCGGCGGCTGGCCAGGACGATGGAGTTCGACCAGGAGTCGATGGCCTACTGGGATCGGACCGACCGGGAGATGCTGATCGACTTCCACGACTGGGCTGCACCGGCGCTTGCCGGCATCACCTTCGAGAAGCTCGAAGAGGTGGGCTGGATGCGGCTCAACGTCGGCACGCCCGACACCCGGGCGCCGCACGCCGAGGGCAATTTCCCCACCCCTTCGGGCAAATGTGAGTTCAAGTCCAGCCTCGCCGAAGGCGGCAACTTCGTGGTTCCGGTGTGGCGGTCGATGTACGACGGGATGCAACCCGGCGGCTACGTCGACCCGGTCCCGGACTACATCCCGCCGTTCGAATCGCCGCAGTCCAATCCGGAACTCGCCGAACGCTTTCCGCTGAGCATCATCTCGCCGAAACCGCACGCGTTCCTCAACAGCCAGTACGGCAACGCGGCGGACAAGCAGCAGGTCCAGGGTGGGCAGCGGGTGTTCATCCACCCCGCCGACGCCGCCGAACGCGGCATCGGGGAAGGCGAGCTGGTGCGGGTGTTCAACGACCGCGGTTCGTTCCAAGGCCCCGCGGTGTACGAGTCGGATCTGATACCCGGGTTGGTGATGGCCAATGTCGGCCACTGGCAGGGGAAGACCTCGGGCACCACGGTCAACGCGATCACCGCCGACCGGCACTGCTCACTCGGAAACGCCGGCGTGTACGGCGACAACCTGGTCGAGGTCGAGAAGGTGGCGGATCAGGCCATCGCCGGCTAATCCGCCAGCTAGCTAGCCCACCGCACCGACGTCGCGTACTGCCCCCTTGTCCGCCGACAACGCCAGCGCCGCATAGGCCCGCAATGCCGCCGACACCACCCGCTCGCGGGAGCGGGGCAGGTACCCGCCGACCGACGCCAACAACGCCGCCCGGCGCCGCTCCAGTTCGTCGTCGCCGACGTCGACCTGGATCGTCCGGTGCGGGATGTCGATCGTGACGAGGTCGCCGTCCTCGACCAGCGCGATGGTGCCGCCGGCGGCGGCCTCAGGGGAGACGTGGCCGACCGAGAGCCCCGACGAACCACCGGAGAACCGGCCGTCGGTTACCAGGGCGCACACGCCGGCCAGCCCACGACCCTTCAGAAACGAAGTGGGATAGAGCATCTCCTGCATTCCCGGCCCACCCCGGGGCCCTTCGTAGCGGACCACCACCACATCACCCGGCTGTACCCGGCCCGACAGGATGGCCTCGACCGCGTCCTCCTGCGACTCGACCACCACAGCCGGGCCGGAGAACTTCAGGATCGACTCGTCCACGCCTGCGGTCTTGACGATGCAGCCGTCCGTCGACAGGTTGCCGCGCAGTACCGCCAGCCCACCGTCCTCGGAGTAGGCGTGCCGCACATCACGGACACACCCGGCCGCGGCGTCGGTGTCCAGGCTCTCCCAGCGCTGCGACTGCGAGAACGCCGTCGCCGACCGCACACACCCGGGCGCGGCGTGGAACAGCTCGACGGCGTGACCCGATGCCGAACCACCGCGAATGTCCCAGCGGCGCAGCCATTCCGCCAGTGAATCGGCGTGCACCGCGTGCACGGTCTCGTGCAGTAGTCCACCGCGCCACAACTCACCCAGGATCGCCGGGACGCCACCGGCCCGATGCACGTCCTCCATCAGGTAGTGCCCGTTGGGCGCCACCTTGCACAGGCAGGGCACCGCCCGGCTGCGCTTTTCGATGTCCTCCAGCGTGTAGTCCAGCTCCGCTTCCCGGGCGGCCGCCAGCAGGTGCAACACCGTATTGGTGCTGCCGCCCATCGCGATGTCCATCGCCATCGCGTTGTCGAACGCGTCGCGGCCGGCGATCGCGCGGGGCAGCACCCGCGCGTCGTCGTCGTCGTAGTAGCGGTGGCACAGTGCCATCACCGTGCGCCCGGCGTCCTCGTACAGCGCGCGCCGCGCGGTGTGGGTGGCCAGCGTCGACCCGTTGCCCGGCAGCGCCAGCCCCAGCGCCTCGGTCAGGCAGTTCATCGAGTTCGCGGTGAACATGCCCGAACACGACCCGCACGTCGGGCACGCTGCCTCCTCGATGCGGGCCAGGTCGGGATCGGACACCTCGTTGTTCACCGAGTCGGCGACCGCGGTGATCAGGTTGAGCCGGGTGCGCACCGTGCCGTCGACCAACTCGGCAGAGCCGCCCTCCATCGGCCCACCGGAGACGAACACCGTCGGGATGTTCAACCGCAGCGCGGCCATCAGCATCCCGGGGGTGATCTTGTCGCAGTTGGAGATGCACACCAACGCGTCGGCGCAGTGCGCATTGACCATGTACTCGACGGAGTCGGCGATCAGCTCCCGCGACGGCAGCGAGTACAGCATGCCGCCGTGACCCATCGCGATGCCGTCGTCGACGGCGATGGTGTTGAACTCCCGCGGCACCCCACCGGCCGCCGTGACGGCCTGCGACACGATTCGCCCGACCGGCTGCAGATGGGTGTGCCCCGGCACGAACTCGGTGAAGCTGTTGGCAACCGCGACGATCGGCTTGCCGATGTCGTCGCCGGCCACCCCCGACGCGCGCAGCAGCGCCCGCGCCCCCGCCATGTTGCGTCCGTGGGTGACCGTACGTGATCTCAGAACCGTCATGACGTCCACGCTGGTACCGCGGCCGTTCCCCGGGAAGTCGGCGCTGATGCTAGTAGTGCCGGTACTAGCCTGAGGTGTCGTGGACAAACGCGCGCAGCAACGCCTCGCCCTGGGCGAGTTCCTGCGTGCGCGCCGCGAGGCCGCGCCGCGCGCCGAACTGGGGCTGCCCACCGTGCCGCGGATGCGCACCAGCGGCCTGCGCCGTGAGGAGGTCTCGGTCGAAGCCGGGGTGAGCGTCACCTGGTACACCTGGCTCGAGCAGGGGCGCGACATCAATCCGTCCCGGCAGGTACTCGACGCCGTCGCCCGCGCGCTGCGGCTGAGCGCCGCCGAACACGAATACGTACTCGCGTTGGGCGGCTATGCCGCCGAGTCGGCGGGGTCCGGCGGCCCGCTGCCGGCGCAGATCCAGCGGTTCCTCGACGCGCTGGCCGGCTACCCGGCGTTCGCCATCGCACCGGACTGGGAGATCGTCGCCTGGAACGGGGCCTACGCCGCGCTCTACCCGAACATCGAGCACACCGCCGCGGCCGACCGCAACCTGCTGTGGCTGGTGTTCATGGACCCCTACATCCGTGACCTGCTGCCGGACTGGGACACCGACAGCCGCCGCTTCCTGGCCGAGTTCCGCGCCGACGCCGGCCCGCGGGTGGGGGAGCCATCGGTGACGGCGCTGGTCGATCGGCTGCTGGGCGCCAGCGACCACTTCGCCGAGGCGTGGCGGGCCACCGGCATCGAGCGCTTCACCTCCCGCGAACGCCGATTCCGGCACCCCGTCGTCGGCGACCTGTTGCTCGAACATCACCAGGTCGCACCGGTCGACGTCCCCGACATCCACATCGTCGCCTACCTGCCGGGCGCCGAAACCGTTGATGCGCAACGGCTTCGGCGGCTGATCGGGCAGTGACTCAGACGGCTGCCACCGCCCGGTAGACCAGATCGGAGACAGTGTGGCAATAGTCGTCATCAACCGGCTCACCGGTGTACAACGCGCGCATGTTGATCGGGGCGAACAGCAGTTCCAGCGCGTGGAGGAAGTCGACCCCGCTGCGTAGCTCACCGCGTTCGCGGGCACGGTCGAAGACCACACTGAGGCTGGCGGCACGGTCCCGCCACACCGTCTGCCGGATTTCGACACTGGAGATGTGGGCGTCACCGATGAGGTGCCCGCCGTGCAGCTTGCGGCCGGCCGCCGAGCTCACCAACGTGGCCATCCGGACCGCCAGCATGAACAGATCGCTGCGCAGGGATCCGGTGTCGGGCGGCCCGTCGGCATCACCGGGCCGGTGGGCCAGCGCGTCGCGGATCAGGGCGTCGGCGTCGGGCCAGTGCCGCAGAATCAGCTGCTCGTCCAGCCCGTGGTGATGCGCCATCGAGGCGAGGTTGAAGCGGTCGAGGCCCCAACGGGCCACTTCTTCGTGGACGGCAGCGACTATCCGATCCCGGTCATAGTCTGCCAGTGGATGGTCGTCCACCATCGGCTCTTCCTTTCAGCGCAACCCCCTCGCAGCTGATCCAGCAAACTCCAGTGTGCCACAGTTCGGGGCCCGGCAGCGAAGCGTTCGGCAAACTCCGGCCGGAGGTGGAGTCCGTTCGCGTCTACCATGAACGATGGCCGGCCGACGCCGATCGTCGAAGGGGAATCCGATGTCACTGATCGTCGAGCATTACGGCGACATCGGCATCACCCGACTGTCGCGGTGGATCTTCAACTGCTACCTCATCCACGGTGACCGGTCCTGCGTGGTGGTGGACCCCGGATTGCCCGGCAGCCGCGACGACGTCGCCGGGGTGCTTTCGGTGCTCGGTGGGACGGTCACCGCGGTGGTGGCGACCCACGGCCACAGCGACCATGTTGCCGGGGCGCCCGCTCTTGTCGGGGAAAGCGGTGCTGCGCTTCATCTCCCGGCGGTGACGGTCGGCTACCTGGACGGGTCGCAGCAACCGCGCACCCCCTCGCTGTCGAAGGTGGCGCAGATCTGGCCGACCCTGCTGAGTCAGCCGCTGGACACCGCGGCGCTCATCGGCTTCGTCCGCGGCGCGCAGATCGCCGGTTACGGCGGAGCCAAGGGAATGGTCGGTCAAGCGTTGCGGGGCGCCCGCCCCCTCGTCGACGGACAGCCCCTGCCAGGGGTGCCCGGCTGGGAGATCCTGTCGGTGCCAGGGCACACCGATGACTCCACCGCGTTCTGGCACGCCCAGAGCGCGACGCTGATCTCCGGCGACGCAGTGCTCAGCGCAGGTGATCGCGCGTGGTTCACCCCCGAGACCGTCGACGACGGGGCCGCCGCCCGCACCGAGGGACGATTGCGCGAGCTGCCGGTCGAGCACCTGCTGCCCGGCCATGGGCTGCCGGTACACAGCCGCGACGTCTGGGTCGACCGCCGCTGACGGGCCGACCTGTCGTTCAGACTGCGCTGGCGGCGGGCGCTTCTCGCACTTTGTCGCCGCCTTCGCAGTCTGAACGCATGGGGGCGCCCTATACCCCGGCAGGCACCCTGGCGCCGGACCGCATCTCCTGACGCAGCGTGTTGAACTCCGAGATGGTGCGGGTCGCGACGGTGGCGACCGGACGGGCATTGCGGCCGGTCGCCTCGGTCTTGGACACCATCACCACACTGTCGATGTAGGGCTGGATCGTCGTCGCGTTCTGCACCGTCGCCACGATCACCAGCTGGAAACCGAACTTGCGGAACGCCTGCAGCGCCTGCTGGGCAAACTGCGGATCCGACTTGGAGAAGGCCTCGTCGAGCATCAGCTGCGCAAACACCGGCCGGTTCGCTTCGTTCGTTCCCGCGTCACCGGGCGCCGCAAGGTTGAAGCTCAGCGCGCCGGCCAGACAGAACGCCATCAGCTTCTCCTGCTCGCCCCCGGAATTGTCCCCGGCGTTGCTGTGCGTACGGATCAGCTCGTCGGTGCTGACATCCCATTCCGCGCAGTCGAAGGTGAAGCGGTTGCGCACATCCAGGGCATCCCGCGTCCACGCCCTGTCCTCCGGCGCCGCCGACGCCAACCGGTTGCGCAACCGCAGGATGTCGGCGTACTGGTCCAGGATCGCCTGCTTGTCCCCCAACCCCACCTCGGCGATGCGCCGCGAGATTGCCCGCACGATCTCTGTCAGCTCCGACACCGCCGCCAGCGCCCGCGGGGTGGCCCGCAGCGTCAACCGGGTACCGCGATTGAACTCCACCGCGCCCAGGCCTGTGTTCACCCGGTCGATCTGCTCGCTGATCCGCCGCGCCTCCTGCTCGGCCACCCGGTGCAACGTCAGGATGGCATCCGGGGCCTGCTCGGTGACCAGCCGCATCATCCGCTCGTAGGCCTCCGGCAGTTCCCGCTCGTCGATGTGGCGGCACAGCGCCACGTAGTCGTGCACCCGCTCGTCGAAATCGTCCGAGTCGTTCGGCACCGCGTCCGGGAAGGCGGTGTCGAACGTGTTGAGGATGCGGGCCAGCTCGTCGTAGGACCGCCGCCGGCTCTCCCGCAGCTGTTCGCGTTCCCGCTTGATCGCGGCGAAGAGCGCCTCCCGGTGCGGCTCGGGGTTGAGCAGCTCCAACGACACCGGGATCTGCGCGGCGTAGCGGTTCAGCAACTCGGTCAACGGTTCGGACACGAATCGAGGCTCGTCGCGCGAGCGCCCATCGGCCGCCGGCGCCAACCGCTCGGACAGCTCCAGCAGCTGGGTCCGGCGCCCGTCCAGATCGTCGCGACGGGTCTGCACCGCGCCCCGGCGTGTCATCAGTTTCTGGATCTGCGACCAGCATTCGTCGGCGCGGGCGTTCAACGCCTCGATGTCGGGATGCTCGGCGAGCAGCAGTTCGTACTGTTCGCGCAGCCGGTCGGCGTGCCCGTCGGCGGTCTCGATGTCGATCTGGCTCCACTGCGGGTACTGCTCGCAGATCGCCTTGCACGCCGCGGCGCGGTCGCGCCACTGCTGGCGCTGGGCGGCGATCTCGTCGGCCGCGCGGCGCGCCTTCTGATAGGTCTCCTCCGCGGCGGCCAGATCCATGGTCAGCGCGTTGATCTTGGCCGACACGTCGCCCTGGTACAGGTACTCCGACTGTTTGAGGGGACGCCGGTCGTCCTTGATCGCCAGCCGGTCGGAGTCCTTGTACAAGCCGGTGTCGGTGACTGCGCGGCGGAACCGGCTGAACACCTCGGGGGTGTCGACGCAGATGTGGTCACCGGCGCTGCTGACGATGTCGACCGCCTCGGCGGCGCACGGGTGTGTCGGATCGACCGTGAACAGCTTGCCTGCCAACGTGTTCGGCTCGGGCTCACCGGGCACGGCGCCGAACGAGTTGACGCGGACATGGTGCAGGGCCAGCCGGCCGCGCATGTTGGTGTCGTTGACGAACCGCAGCACCTTGGCGTGGTGCCGGTCGGGGACCAGCAAGCGCAGACCGGCGCCGCGCAGCACCTTCTCCACCGCGACCCGCCACCGGTTCTGCTCCGGCCGCAGGTCCATCAGCTCGGCGACGTAGGGGAGTTCGGTAGCCTCGACACCGATTGCGGCGCAGATGTGTTCGCGCATCGTCAGCGCGAACTCCGGCAGCGCCGACCCGACGTGCTCGACGCGTTTGAGTTCCTTGGCGGCCTCATCACGGGTGATGCGGGCCGCCTTCTGGGCGTACTCGGCGTCGGTGGAGGCTTCCCGGTTGCGTTCCACCCGGGCCAGCAGCTCGGTGGCCTGGGCGAGCAACTCCTCGCGCAGGTTCCAGAACTCGTCGGCGCTGTCCGGGATGTCGAGGCCTTGGGCGGCGAGTAGATCCTCGTAGCCGTTGCGGCGCCGCGACACCTGCTCGGCCTCGGTCTCGGCGGCGGTGACCTGCGACTGCAGCGGGCCGATGCTGGAGCTGGTCCCGCTGATCTGGGCGTTGAGCGAATCCGCTTCGGCCTTTGCCAGATTCAACGACCGGGTGACGTCCTCGTATTCATTGTCGAGCTGGTCGACGGTGGTGTCCAAGGTCGCGATCTGCGTGGGGCACTGCGCCAACCGGACATGATCGGTGAACGCCCGCACCATGGGCGCGTCGACCAGATCTATGATCCCCAGATCCGAGGACTCCGAGGCGTAGCGCTGCTGGATGGTCTCGATATCGCCGAGGATCTTGCGTTTGCGCTGCGCGACGGCCAGCAGCTCGCGGGCTTCCACCAGCGGGTCGATCTGCTTGAGCGCCTCCGGCAGCCGGGCCAGGCTGCCCGGCTCGTCGAGCATGAACTCCCGGACGAACTGTTCCAGTCCGCCAACACTTTTCAGCGACTTGGCCTTGCCCAGCAGCTGCTGGGCGGCATCGGAGGCGCGGATGCCGATGGTCGCGTACAGCTGGGCCAGGTACTGCGACTCGACCTTCGTGGTGAACCGCCAGCCGTCACACTTGAACACGCCGGTGTCGAAGCGGCCCGCGGCCCAGCGGTTGCACACGTCCTCGATGTCGAGGTCGCCGTCCCCGAGGACGAAGCGGCTCGACGAGTCCGAACGGGATTCCCCGGTCAGCCATTTGAGCACCAGGCCGGTGACGGTGCGTCCGGAGTCGCCGGCGTAGGTGACCGCGACGGCCGACCAGGCGGTGCCCTCGCCGCGCAGATACATCACCCGGCTGGTGCCGCCGTCGCTGCGTTGCCCCCATGCGCCGCGCACGTACTTGTCGACGGTGCGCCGGCCGGCACTGGATCCGGCGGCGGTGTTGTCGCCGGAGGCGTTGAAGTTGCGCCGGTTGAACGGCAGAAAGCCCAGCGAAATCGCGTCCAGCAGTGAGGATTTACCACTTCCGGAGGCGCCCGCGATCAGCGCTCCGCCCGCGCTGAACGGAATCGAGTGGTACCCGTCGAACACGCCCCAGTTGATGACCTGCAGCCGGGACAGATGGAACTGCTCAGTCATCGATCGCAACTTCTTCCTGGTCCTGCGGGCTTTCGCCGCGCATCAGCAGCTCGAACTGCTGTTGGAGCTCGGTGATGACCGAGGCGGTCATGATCGCGGAGATCACCGGGCTGATGGTGTAGCTGTCCTCGTCGTCGCGGCTGCGGCGCAGGATCTCCAGCCCGGCGAGCCGGGCGATGGCACCGTCGACGCGCGCGGTGAACGTGACCGCGTCGCGGTCGGTGTCGTTGAGCACGCCGGAGAACAATCCGTGCATCTCCTCCCGGCTGATCAGCACCGCCTGCCCGCCCGAGGCGCGCATCATCTGCGCCAGGTGCAGCGCCAGGATGGAGTCGTAGGTGCCCAGCGGCTCGCGGCGCAGAAGCTTGATGCCCCTGGCGGATTCGTAGCGGGCCTGCTCGACGAAGGCCACTGCGTCCGTTTCGAAGGCTCCGTCGACGACGCGCAGCATCAGGTCGAGCTCGGAGAGCCGGACACTGAGCTGGTCGCGGTACTCGAGCACCCAGCGGTAGACGTCGGCGTCGGTTTCGGCGCTGATGTAGCGACGGGTCAGCAGGTGCTGCAGCGCCCAGCAGGCACGGTCGGGCAGCTCGGAGACGTCCCCGTCGAAGCGTGGCCTGCGCTGGTGCGGCGGCCGGGTGGTGGAGTCCACCTCCGGCAGCTGCGAGAACGCGGCGAAGTCGGCTTCGTGGTCGGTCGTCACTGTGCTGCTCCGACGAGGGTGGAGATCGGCTCGGTGAACATCAGATGCGGGACCTCGATTTCGCGGTCGTGGCCGTCGAGCGAGCGGAACCGGACCGTGCTGGACGTGCAGACCTCCGCCGCGGTGGGTTGCTTGAGCGCCCAGGACCACAGCACGATGACGTGGCCCAGGTACGCGGCCTCCAGCAGCCCGACCGCGTCCGGGAGAGACACCGGACCGTTGGTGAGCGCGGAGTTGATGGTGTCCGACATCGCCGGCGCGTCGACCTGGGTGGTCAGGGCGGCGAAGCTGGTCAGGTCGATCTCGGTGCCGCCTGGCTGGGCCGGTCTGGGGTTGGACAGGTCCCCGATCTTGAAGCTGAGCGCACCGACCGAGCTGATCGCGTGCCGGGCCAACGGGACGTCGATGTCCAGCCGGGAATCGGTCAGCGAGGTCTTGAGCAGGCCGCGCGCTGCGCCGATCGCCTCGTTGAGCTGACGGGCCAACCCGCGGCTCTGCTCCAGCGTGCCGAACGCGGTGAACCGCTTGACCCGCTGGGCGCAGCGCTGCTGGATCCGTTCGACCTCGTCGATCTGGTGGCCGACCAGCTCGAAGAATTCGGCCATCACCTTGCGCAGCGCCGGATCCAGGTCCGGCAGCGCCTCGGCGACCGCGGCCACGTCGGCCTCGAATTCGGCGCGCTGGTCGGGGTCGTTGATCATCCGCAGGAACGCGCGGTGGGAGTCGCGGCCCTGGGAGTCCCACGCCGCCTGGTAGTCGGTGTACATCTGGCGCTGCCGGTCGCGGTAGGCGAGGTTGCTGTCGATGGGGTCGTCGAGGGCGGCGGTGGCCTGCTCGATCATCGTGCCGTACTGGCCGATGTCGGTGATCAGCCGTTCCATCTGCAGGGCGATGGCGCGGGCCTCGTCGTAGGAGTCGGTGACATCCGGGGCGGGCCGCTCCCCGGCGTCGAGTTCGTCGAGTTCGGCCTGCAGCAGCGTGATCTCGGCCTCGATGTGCTTGCGGACGCGTGCCGGGTCGTTGCCGACGCGCACGGCCACCTGCTTGAGCCGGGAGGCGATGCCGTTGATCGAGCCGCCGGTGGCGATGGTGTCGTTGCGCCGCATCCCGCGGACGAAGTCCAGCGCGCGGCGCGCGTCCTGGGTCAGGTAGCAGATGTTCTGGTCGTGGCGCTGGGCTCGGGTGTCCACGATGCGGTGCAGCCAGCCCTGGCTGGCCCAGGACTTGATCAACGCCAGCCCGGACTGCCCGTCGGGATGGTCGAGCTCGGCGAGGTCTTGCTCGAGCCGCACCACCAACTCGGTCTCGGGGACGGCGCCGCCGATGAGGTGGCGCTCCATCAGCGTCGCGTACAGCCCCAGATTCAGCGTGGCCAGCAGCCGCAGCGCGCGGGATCCCTGCACGTCACGGTTGAGTTCGAGCAGCTCAGCGGCCGACAGCGCAGCGCCGTCGGGGGTTCCGTCCACGTGGGCTCCTCGATGCGTCTGGCGTCTTCGTCGGACGGTCCAAGATAGGTCACCGCGCCGACACGGGCGGCGCAGGGGTGAGGGGTCAGCACAGCCTGTCGTCGAGCACCGACAGTGCCTGCTCGAGCGCGGCCTGGGGCAGCGGGATGCCGTGTGAAGTCACCATGATCACGCCGACGATGGCGCTGGCCATGACCTGACGCTCCTGCTCGTCGGCAGGGCCGTCGGGCCGTCGCAGCAGTGCCGTGGCGACGAGGTCGGCCAGCCGAAGGTAGGCCGAGTACACCAGCCCGCGCGCCTCGGGGACCGTGTAGAGGATCCGCTGACCGGTGAGGGCATCCTCGCGCTGGTCTGGGTCCAGCGACCCGAACACCGAGGTGACGGCGTGGCGATACGCCCGGACGTAACCGAGGTTGGCAGGGGCGTTGACGAAAGCCTCGACGATGGGCGAGATGTGGTCGTCGGACAACAGCAGCCCCTCTTTGCCGCCGAAATACCGGTACAGCGTGCGGGGTGACACCTCGGCGGCCGCGGCAATCTGTTCGACGGTGGTGTCGGCGTACCCTTGCTGCTCGAACAGGCGGAACGCCTCGCGGCGAATCGCCAGGCGGGTTCGCGTCTTCTTGCGCTCTCGGAGGCCTCCCGAGCGGTCTGACGACGCCGGATCAGTGCTGTTCATCAGCGGGCGACGCTATCGGAAAGCAGCTCACCGTGCGCGCGCTTCAGTGCAGCTGCGTCGGCAGCGCACGTTCGGTAGCGCCGCATCGGGGTGCCTGAAACGGGCACCGCCCGGCGACGTCGACCCACGCCTCACTCCTTCTTGAGCATCCATGCCGGGATCCAGTGCGTCACCAGGTCGCACCTGGGACCGTGGCTGACCGGGTAGCTGACCAGTCCCCACCAATGGCCCTGCTCGCACATTCCCCAGCGGGTCAGTTCGCCGCGGACCACCTTGTGCATCTGCAACCCGAACGGGTGGTACCGGCCGTGGCTGTGCGGTTCGCGGGGGAACAGCGCGGCCAGATCCACCAGTACGTCCTGCGGTGGGTCGACCGCGCGGAAGACCACGGGGGTCGGCTGACCGCCGTGGCCGATGCTCTGCAGATCACCCACCACTCGATCATATGTTCGACTGGATCGAGTGCGGTGTCGAAGCGGCGGAATCGTAGAAGTGGTACGGCGCGGCTGTTCAGCGATCCGTTGCCTCGTGTTCACCAGCTGACCGCCCTGCCATCACTCGCTCGCGCCAGGGTGGCTCGACGCAACGGCACAACTGAAGAGGTGACGCATGACGGGGAATGTGGTGCGAGCGGCGACCGCGGTGACGGTCACAGCGCTGATGGTGGTCAGCTGCAGTACCGACAGCCAGGACGATGCCACTGATTCGCCGGCACCCGACACGCCACGCGCCACCTCGCCGATCGACTGGAACCTGCCGGCGGCCCAGCGCTTCCACCGCACGTCGACCTACCCGGTGTACCTCAACAAGCCCACCGGGGAACCCGTCGAGGACGAGACCGTCGCCGAGATCTCCACGGTCACCCCCGACGGGAACACCGTCATCTACACCGACGCCGCCGCCAAACGCATCGGGTTTCTCGACGTGCGGAACCCCGCGCAACCCGTTGGCCTGGGCACACTTTCGCTGAGTGAACTCGGCAATGCCGACGACCAGCCCACCTCGGTGGCCGCCGTCGGCGAGTTCGTCCTGGTGGTCGTCGACACCACCGGTGGTGACTTCCCCAACCCGTCAGGGCGCGTCGACGTGGTGCGGGTGGGCGACCGGACCCGGGTGCACAGCATCGACCTGAGCGGGCAACCGGATTCGATCGCGATCAGCCCGGACGGGTCGTTCGCCGCGATCGCCATGGAGAACCAGCGCGACGAGGAGTTCACCCCGCCCGGCGGAGAGGAGGGGGACCTGCCGCAACCGCCGACGGGTTTTGTGCAACTCATCGATCTCGCGGGCGCCCCCACGGGCTGGACGCCGCGCCGGGTCGACTTCGACGTCGAGCAGGCCCGCGCCGCCGGACTCGACACCCCGGAGGACCTCGAGCCGGAGTACGTCAGCATCAACTCCCGCGGCCAGATCGCGGTCACGCTGCAGGAGAACAACGGCATCGCGGTGATCGACGGGCGCACCGGCGAGGTGACCCGGATCTTCTCCGCCGGAACCCGATCCGTCGACGGCATCGACACCGCCGAGGACGGCACGATCGACCAGACCGGCTCGATCCCGGACTCCCCGCGCGAGCCGGACGCGCTCGGCTGGATCGGCGACGACCACGTGGCCACCGCCAACGAGGGTGACTGGAAGGGCGGTACTCGCGGCTGGACGATCTTCGACGCGAACACCGGCGAGGTGGTCTGGGACGCCGGCAACAGCTTCGAACAACTCGCGGTGCGCGCGGGCCTGCACATCGAGAGCAGGGCCGAGTCCAAGGGGCCGGAACCGGAAGGCCTGGCGATCACCGAGATCGGCGGTCGACCCACGGCATTGGTGGCCTCGGAGCGCAGCAACTTCGTCGCCGTCTACGACGTCAGCGACGTGACCTCGCCGCAGTTCCGTCAGCTCCTACCGACCACTCCCGGACCCGAAGGCATCCTGGCGGTTCCGTCCCGCAACCTGCTGGTCATCTCGTCGGAGGCCGACGACGCCGAGGCCCGGGTGCGCGCCGCGGTCAACCTCTACGGATTCGGCGACGAGTTCGCCGGTGACTCAACTCCTTTCCCGTCCATTGTCTCCGGTGACGTCGACGGGGTGCCGATCGGCTGGGGCGCACTCGGCGCACTCAGTGCCGACCCGGCCGACGAGAACCGTCTCTACACCGCCACCGACATCGCCTACGGGCCGGCTCGGGTGCTCGGCGTGGACGTGGCACAGACACCGGCGTTGATCGACAGCGAGCTGGCGATCACCGAGGACGGGCAGCCGGTCGCCCTCGACGTCGAAGGCGTCTCGGCGCGACCCGATGGCGGGTTCGTGCTGGCCGTGGAGGGTGAAGAGGGACCCGGCAACGAGCTGGTGTACGTCGCCGCCGACGGCAGCATCGAGAACCGGGTGCCGCTGCCCGGTGATATCGCCGCCGAGCTGGGTGGTCAGGGAATCGAAGGTGTTGTCGTAGAGGGTGATACCGCCTGGGTTGCGTTACAGCGCGAGCTCCGCAGCGATCCGCCCGGGGTGGTCCGGATCGGGCGCTACAGTCCTGACGGAGACAGCTGGGAGTGGTTCGGCTATCAGCTGGATAGCACCGACGTCGAGGGCGACTGGATCGGTTTGTCCGAGATCGCGGTGTACGACGGCGCGCTGCTGGTGCTGGAACGGGACAAACTCAACGGCCCCGACGCGCGGGTGAAGGCGATCTACCGGGTGGCGATGCCCGACGGGTCGGGTGTGACGTCGGCAGGGCAAGAGCCACAGGTTCTTTCGAAGACCCTGGCCCGCGACCTGCTCCCCGACCTCGCGGCGAGCAACGGCTTCGTGCAGGAGAAGGTCGAGGGCTTCGCGATCGCGGGTAACCAGAACCTCTACGTGGTCACCGACAACGACGGACTCGACGACGCCAACGGCGAGACCGTCTTCCTGGACCTCGGCCCGGCGGGGGAGGCACTCGGCGGGTAGGTCTCAGGAGTACCCCGAAAGGTCTATCCCGCAACCGCCGCGCGGAACCCGTCGAGCACCTCGGCCCCTTCGGGCCCGTCCCACAGCACCTGGGTCAGCAGCAGGTCGGCGGTGCCGGTGCGCGGGTCGGTGCGCCACCCGGTGCCCAGGCCGCCGTCCCAGCCGTAGCGTCCGTCGGCTTCCACGCACAGCCCGTAACCCCAGCCCGCGCCGCCGAGGAACACGTCGGCATCGGCGCGTTGCTGCGGTGTCAGGTGATCGGTGGTCATCGCCGTCAACGACTCGGTCGAGATCAGCCGCCCGTCCCGCAGCGCATCGGTGAACGCGATCAGATCGTCGATCGTCGACACCAAACCAGCGGAGCTCAGCGGGAATTCGGGGACACCGGCCCACATGCCGTCGACTGGATCGAACACCGCGAAGCCGTCGTGGTGGCGTGCCAGCTGCGGAACGAAGCGGTGCAGCTTGTCGGGGCCCACGTGAAAGCCGGTGTCCACCATGCCCGCCGGGTGGAAGACCCGCTCGGTGAGCACCTCGGGCAGCGGGCGGCCGGCCACCCGCGACAGCAGCACCCCGAGCAGATCCGCCGGCGTCTGGTACAGCCAGCGGCTTCCCGGCGCGGCGATCAGGGGAAGTGCCGCCAGCCGCCGCACCCATTCGTCGGGCGGCGGCGGCGCATACCTGCCGGGCGGACCGTCGCTGCCCAATTGTGCTTCGGCGTAGGCCAACTGGATCGGGGCGTCCATCGGAAACCGCGGCAGCATGCCGTCACCGCACCGGAACGTCAGGACATCCTCCACGGTGACCTCGCGGGACGTGGGCACGGTGTCGTCCAGCGCCGCGTCCTCGGCCCGCAACACCGGCCGGCCGACGAGTTCGGGCAACGAGCGTGCGATCGGATCAGCCGGCGCGATCTCGCCGGAGTCCACCATGGCCAGTGCAGCCGCAGCGACGATCGGCTTGGAGATTGACGCGATCCGCATGATGGTGTCGCGCCGCAGTGGCGACCCGAAGCCGTCGTCACCGCCGACGTAGATCGCCGGCCCACGCCCGGGGGCCGTCACCGCGGCGATGGCGCCGGGCACCTTGCCCGCGGCGATCGCGTCGTCCAGCACCTGTTCGAAGCTCATACCGGTACCGACCGTCCGGCCCGCCCGGAATCATCGCGCGGTTCATCGCGTGGGTCTGGGCCGTCAGCTCAGCGGGAACCGCAGCCCCGCCACCGCCGTGCCGGTCCAGATGTCGGCGGTGACCTCCTCGGGACGCACCGCGATCACCTCGCCGCCCCTGTCGAGCACGGTGACCGCGATCCGCGACAGCAGGTCGTAGCCGTCGTCGTCATAGGTGATCGTGCCGTTGGCGTCGTCGAGCCGACCGAGGATGTCGACGGTGAAGTCGTACACCAGCGTCGAGACCGCCCCGGCGACCGCGGCCCGGCCGATGTCGACGAGGTCGGTGGCCACCAGCCCGCGGGCCACTCCGTCACCGATGTCGTCGACGAGTCTGTTGGTGCGCTGCGCGTTCAGCGTCGACAGGGATTCGCGGATGGCGTCGTCGATCTGGTCGGGACGCAGCGAGTCGGGGGCGCCCGGAACCGGCACGATCTGGCGCTTGTGATCGAGGCCGCGGTACAGGTCGAGCAGGGGATCGGTGGCGAACAGGAACAGCGGTGTCTTCGCCGACGGATCACTGTGCCCCAGCTCGGATTCGACTGCCTCGGCGACACGTTTGGCGTAGGTCTCCAGCAGCACCTTCTTGCCTTCGTCGCCGACGAGCTTGCCCACGTGGTCGCGATCGCGGATCGTCGTGCGGTTGGTCGCGTCGGCGGCGTCGGTGGCGTACTCGCCGATCAGCGGAAGTTCCTCGGCGCGGGTGCTGGCGGTGGCCCGCCACAGATTCCACCCATTGGCCGACAACGTCAACGCGAACGCCTGCTGCGGGCTGGTGACCGCCCGCGCCAGCTGGCCGATGTCGAAGTACGCACCCACCTGTGACTGGTTCTGCAGCGCGTTGGGCAGGACGTACACCTCGTGGAAGTCGTCGGCGATGAAGATCGCCAGCGACCGGGACAGCCGCAGCCACAGGTCGGACTCGGCGATTTCGGTCCACCGGTCACGCAGTTGCTGCTCGACGGCATGGCGGCCGCCCCGCTCGCGGATGCTGCGCAGCGCACGGTCGACGGCGCTCTTGGCCGTCAGCAGGTTCTTCTCCCGCTGGTCGGGGACCGGCGAGGTCTCCACGTAGACCGTGATGGCGTGTTCGTGCGGCTCGCCGAGCCGCATCAGGGTGGCTGTGTCGGGCAGCTGGTATCGGGGCACCACTCACTCCTTTGTGTCGGGTGTGTTCTTTCCACCATAGGCACGTGTTGGGAGTGCGCACCGCCGCCGAACTGCTCAGGGGTTGCGGCCGCGAAATATCATTCCGGGTCGTGATCCGACCGGAAATCACAGCCGTGGGACAACTTTCGCGGCGCGGCGAAGCTGCCTAGAGCAGCACGCGCAACGTTGCCAGGGCGTCGTCCACGTCGGATTCGGTGGTCGACCAGGCGCACACAAACCGCACCACCGGCACCGCCGGGTCGGGCTGGTGCACGGCGTAGGACGGCGCGAGTCGCCGGTGCACGTCGGCGGGCAGGTGCACGAACACCTCGTTGGCCTCCACCGGCGAGGCCAGTCGTAGGCCCATCGCGGTCATCCCGGTGCTGAGCCGGCGGGCCATGGTGTTCGCATGTCGGGCGGTGTCGAGCCACAGACCGTCCTCGAGCATCGCCAGGAACTGGGCGGCGACGAACCGGTGCTTGCTGGCCAGGTGACCGATCTGCTTCTGCACGAAGTGGATGCCGCTGAAATGCTCGGGACGACGGACCAGCAGGGCGTCGCCGAACAGCATGCCGTTCTTGGTTCCGCCCACGGTGACGATGTCCGCGTCGGCGATCGCCTCGGCCGGCGAGACATCGAGCGCGGCAACGGCGTTGGCGATCCGCGAGCCGTCGACGTGCACCAGCAGGCCGCCGGCGTGGGCGTGGTCGACGAACTCGCCGATGGCGGGTGCGCTCCACACCCGACCGTTCTCGGTGGACTGGGTGATGGTGACGATGCGGGGCTGGGAGTGATGCACCGCGCCGAGGCGGGCAAGCCGGTGGTCCAGCTGGGCGGGTGCGATCAGCCCGTCGTCGCTGGGCAATCGGGTGAGCTGGGCGCCCGAGAGCCGGACCGGCCCGCCTGCTTCGTCGAGCAGCACGTGGGCGACGTCGCTGCAGAGGATCTCGTGCCACGGCTGGACCGCCGAGGCCAGCGCGATGATGTTGGCCGCCGTGCCGGTGAACGCGAACAGCACCTCGGCGTCGGCGGCATCGAAGGCCTGTCTGAGGGCGTCGGCCGCACGCCGGGTGACGGCATCGGTGCCGTAGGCCGCCGCGGTGCCCTCGTTGACGTCGTGCAGCGCCTGCAGCGCCCGGGGGTGCGCCGGGGCGGCGTTGTCTGAGGCGAACGCGGTGGAGGCAGCCGACACGGTGCCCATTCTGCGCCGAGAGTGAAGCCAGGGCTGTGATCGGGCCCGGGATCACGACCCGGAATGATATTTCGCGGCGGGGTGGGCGGCGACCCAGGCGAAGAACTCGTCGGCGCACACCACCGGCTTGCCGAACTCCGCGGCCTTGCGCGCTTTACCCGACTGGGTGCCCGCCTCGGCGGTCACCAGCACATCGCAGCGGGTCTTGCTGACGGTTTTCACCGGGGTCAGCCCGGCCGAGACCGCGAGCTGTTCGACCTCGTCGCGTTCCAGCACCCGGCCCGCCGCATCCTGCGCGGTCCCGGTGAAGCAGATGCGGGTGCCCGGTGCCAGGAGCGCGTTGATGTCCGGACGTTCCAGAATCATTGTCTCGGACAGGATTTCGGTGTCCAGCAGCGCCTCGACCGCGCGTACTCGCTCGATCACCTCGTCGGTGAGCGTGACCCGCGCCGCCGCTGCCCGCAGCTGGTCGGCAACCGACCGGCGCACCGCCGGATCCTCATCACACGGCGCGTCGGCCGTCCCCCCGAGCAGCACCGTTCCCACGGACTGGCTCACCCGCAGCAGCGCCGACAGCGCAGGCAGGTGCGCGGCCGTCGGCGTCGCGGTGTGGTGGTCCCGGCTGATCAGCAGCCCGGACACCTCGGCGGATTCCGGTTCTTCGAACGCCGACGAACCGGTGTCACCCATCCCCGACTCGGTGAAGGCCGCCATGGTCGCTGTCGCGACGTCCAGCGCGGACCGCCCGGTGGCGCCGGTGCGGCGCGGCAGGTCCACACCCATCGGCATCGGCACCACCTGGCCCAGCCGTTTGAGCTCGAAGTCGATCAGGCCCATCGTCTCGTCGACGCCCACCCCGACGGGGGTGCATCCGGTCAGCATCGGCGCGATCACCGCCCACGCCTCCCGCAGCGTCGGAGCCAGCAGCACGTCGGACACGCTGATTCCGTAGGCGATTCGGGCATCGGCGAGATCACGCTGCGGGTTCACCAGCGTCGTCACCGCGGTGCCGTCGTCGAACGCCACCGCCAACTCCACCGGTCGCGGCCGGGACATCCGGCCCTCCTCGCCGACGGTGAGCACGGCGATCGCGCAGTAGCGGCGGGCCTGGTCACCGGGCACCGACGCGCGCAGGAACCGGGCGATCCGGCGGTCGGTCTTCATGTCCTTGGGCAGCACCGGCCGTTTGAGGACCAAACCCTGCAGCGACGTGCAGCGGCTCAGTGCGACGTAGAGCTGCCCGAAGGAGAACATGCCACCGCTGAGATCCACCACCAGCCGGTGCAGTGTCTGCCCCTGGCTCTTGTGGATGGTGATCGCCCACGCGAGCTTGAACGGCATCTGCGTGAAGGCGCCGACGACCTCGCGCCGCAACGAGCCGCCGTCGACGACCGGGCGGGTCGCCTCCCAGGTGAACGGCGTGACGTCGGCGGTGGTGCCGTCCGGGAACTCCACCACGACGACGGCCCCGTGGCGGTCGTGGTCGACGCCGACGACGCGGGCAATCGTGCCGTTCACCCAACGGTCGGACTGGTCGTTGTTCAGCATCATCACCTGCGCACCGACCTTGAACCGCACCGTCTCCTCGACGGGCGGGTCGAACAGCGACAGATCTCCCGAGGTTCGGGCGTGGTGCACCATCTCGTCACCGGGCAACCGGTCCAGCTGGGTGCGGTTGCGCGCCGTCACCAGCCGGTTGGTGCCGGCAAGCGTCATCCAGAACTCGTCGTCGGGCGGGACGAAGTCGGGGTCGGTGCGCGCGTTGAGCTGCTCGCGGGCATGCCCGAGCAACACGCCTTCGCGAATATCGTTGAGAATGGCCGCCATCCGGTCGTCGCCGAGTTGCCGGAACACCTTTGTCAGGGCGACGGTGGGAAAGTCGTCACGGTCGAACGATCGTGCGGAGAAGAAGTACGGCGTCTCATACGCGGTCGAGAAGAACTCCCGCTCGTGCTCGCTGACCACCGGTGGCAGCTGGTACAGATCACCGACCAGCACCACCTGCACGCCGCCGAACGGCCTGCCCGGATGCGGACCGAACTGGGTCAGCGCCGCCGCCAGCATGTCGAACAGATCGGCGCGCACCATCGACGCTTCGTCGATGATCAGCGTGTCCAGTGAGGCCAGGGTTCTGGCGAAGCGACCCGGCCGGTAGTCGCCGGAGCGCACCTCGTGCAGACCCGTGGTGGTGCGGAAACCGAACAGCCGGTGGATCGTGTAGCCGTCGACGTTGAGCGCGGCGATCCCGGTCGGTGCGGCGACCACGACGTTGCGGTCGGTGTCGGCCATGAAACGGCGGATCAGCGTCGACTTGCCGGTGCCGGCCTTACCGGTGAGGAACATGTTCTGCCCCTGCGCCAGCAGCGTCAGGGCCCGCTGGAACTCGTCGGTCAGGACGATGCCGTCGGGCGTTCGGTCAGGTGAGGTCGGTGTGATCGGGGTCTCGCTCTGTGCGTCGATGTCTGCCGACCGGCACTCTACCGGGAGCGATCTGCGCATCCCTGCATCATGATGCACAGATGCTATTGTGTGGTATGCGCACCACGATCGACCTTCCCGAGGATCTGCACAGGCTGGCGCAGGCCATCGCTCGCGACACCCACCGAAGCCTCAGCGAGACTGTCGCAGACCTCATTCGGCGTGGTCTTGTCGCCGGGAATTCGACGGCGGCGGTGTCCAAGGACCCGAGAACGGGTTTGCCGCTCGTCAGCGTCGGAACCATCGTGACCTCTGAAGATGTGCGGTCCCTGGAGGATGAGGAGTGACCGCACTGCTGGACGCGAACGTGCTCATCGCACTCGTCGTCAGCGACCATGTGCACCACGACGCTGCTGCGGAATGGCTGTCGACCTCCGACACCGCGTTCGCCACGTGTCCCATCACCGAGGGCGGTCTCGTCCGATTCCTGTTGAGAGCAGGTCAGTCCGCAGCCGCCGCACATGAGGTCGTTGGCGCCGTCAGTACCCATGAACGTCATGAATTCTGGTCCGACAGCATCTCTTTCGCCGATGTGGCACTGGGCGGCGTCATCGGGCACCGACAGGTGACAGACGCCTATCTGGCAGAGCTCGCCCGCCGCAACGCCGGTGAACTGGCAACGCTGGACAAAGGCCTCGCGCACCTGCACAAGGATGTCGCGCGGCTCGTCCCGACCTCGTGAACGCGACCGCTGGCGTGCCGGCTCACCCGGACCGGCCGGCTCGCCACGAGCGCCAGCCCCGATGCGCCGCGAACGCCCCGAGGACCGCCGTCACACACCACACCGCGATCGCCGAGTACGCCAACGGCGCCGAGAACTCGCCGATCGACGCGCCGACCGCGGTGTAGACGAACGCCCGCGGCGCCGACCCGATGAACGCCCCGACCACCATCTGCCACAACGGAACTCCGAACGCGCCGAAGGCGTAGGAGGCCAGCGCGTCGGAGATGCCCGGCACGAACCGCTGGCCGACCACCGCCCACAGCCCGCCACGCTCGATCAGCCCGTCGATGCGTGCGGAACGCTGCGGGCCCAGCAGCCCGCGGGCGCTGTCGCGGCCGGCCCGCCGCCCCGCCAGGCTCGCGATCGTCGCGGTGCCGACCGTGGCCCCGAGCGTCGCGAACGTGCCCACCAGCGGACCGAACAGGAACCCGCTCGCGGCCGCGAGCAGCGGCCCGGGCACCAGCACCGCACCCAGTAGCGCCGACACCACCACGTACGTCAGCGGCGCCAACGGGCCCGTCGAGGCCACCACGCCGCGGACCCGTTCGACGTCGATCACCTGTTGCACGGTGACCAGATAGAACAGCACCGCCAGCAACCCGACGAACAGCGCCAACCGTGCGACATGGCGTCGCCGGGACGTCTCGGGGGTACCTTCGCTGTCAACCATGCCGAACGCAATCCTGCCGCAGCCGGTTAAGTTGGCTGCGTGAGTGTGACCCCGGCGGACCTGACGGGCACCGAACGAGCGGTGCTGCTGGTGCTGATGGCCGAATCGCGCCCGGTGCCCAACCCCGAACTCGTCGCCCTCGGCCCGGCGCTGGACAAACCTGGCCGCGACAAGCTCAACCGCCTCGGGCTGATCGAATCCGAACGCGTGGGAAACCGGTTCGTCCACGAGCTCACCGACCGCGGCTGGCGGCTCTGCGGCGACATCATCTCCGCAACAGCCCCGCCACGCTCCACCGGACCGGCCAAGACGCTCTACACCGTCCTCGGCGGGCTGGGCCGCTATCTGCAGCGAGCCGACCTCAGCCTCGCCGAGGTGTTCGGGCCCGCGGCCGAGGGCTCGGTCGAGGAACGGGTGCGCGCCGCTTACGTCCGGCTGGCCACCCGTCCCGGCGGCTGGGTGGCGCTGAGCAGGCTGCGCGCCGAACTCGACGATCCTCGCGACGACGTCGACGCCGCGCTGCGCGCCCTGTACCGCGTCCCCGGCGTCAGCCTGATCCCCGAGGAGAACCAGAAGGTCCTCACCGCCGACGACCGCGCCGCGGCCGTGGTGATCGGTGGCGGGGCCAAGCACCTGATCGCGTTCGAGCCGTGATGGACCCCACGCACCGCGAAGCCCTCGCCTCGCTGCGGCTGACATGGGCACCCACCGTCGACGACCTGTGGCGCCCCCAGGCGGCCACCCACGTCGGCGGGCTCAACGAGTACGCGGTCGACGACGTGATGGACGCCTTCGGTGACGCGCTGCACGACGCCGCGTCGACCCCGCTGGGCGTCGTGGTCCGCGGACCCGCCGGGTCGGGCAAGACCCACCTGCTCGGCCAGATCCGCGAACGGGTGCAGGCCGGCGGCGGGTACTTCTTCGTCGTCGAACTTCTCGACGCCGCCAGCTTCTGGCAGTCGGTGCGCAACGGCATCCTGGAGAGCCTCGGGCGTCCCGGAGCGCAACGCGAGACCCAGCTCAAGGACCTGCTGTGGGAACTGTCGTCGATCGCGCACGTGTCACGCGCCGACCGCCGCGCCATCATCGGGGACGACGACCTCGACCCCGAGACCCTGGACCGGTTCGTCAACGCGCTGGCCGCGGTACGCAAAGATCCTGTGCGGCAATGTCATCAGACGTTGCGGGCGCTGGTGCTCCTCGGTGCGGCAGATCTGGTGGCCCATGATGTGGGTGAGGCGTACCTTCAGGCCAGCGAGGAATCCGGCTCCGGGGACGACCGGGACCGCTGGCGGCTGCGTGCCTCCCCGGCGTCGGCGCAGGACTGTGTGCGTGACATCTCCCGGCTGATTGCGCTGGCCGGGCCGGCGGTGCTCGCCCTCGACCAGATCGACACGCTGCTGGCCGCCTCGCTGGCCCGTACCGAGTCGGGCGGGGGCGGCGATGGCGTGCTGGAGCAGGTTGCGCACGGGCTGATGTCGCTGCGCCAGACGATGCGCCGCACGGTGTCGGTGGTGGCGTGCCTGCCCGCGGTGTGGGAGAGCATCCGCGACCAGGCGACGGCCAGCGTGGCCGACCGGTTCCGGGTGACCGCGGTGCTGCACGGGGTGCCGACCTCCGACATCGGCCGCGCCATCCTGGAGCGCCGGTTCCTCGCCGGCTATGCCGCGACCGGATTCACCCCGCCCTATCCGAGCTGGCCGATCCGGCCCGCGGCGTTCGAAGACGCCCGCGACTACACGCCTCGGAAGCTGTTGATCCGAGCCGACACCCATGTGCGTGAATGCCTCAAGCACGGTGCCGTCGTCGAGCTCGAGCACCTGAGTGCGGACGTGCAACCGACATGGGAATCGCCGCCACAGGACGACGGCGCCGCCCTCGGGACGTCCGGGCTGGACCGCCGGTTCGCCGACTACCGCCGCCGCGCGGTGCCGGCCGCCGCCTTCGACCACGAGGGCGAGGACATCACGATGCCCGAGCTTCTCGCGGCGGCACTGACCGCGTGGGTCGCCGAGCGCGACGGTGAGCAGGTGTACACCGTGGACCCGCCACCGGGATCGCACGTCGTGCTGCACGCTCGGCTTCGGCATAGCCTGGACAGCGCGACCGACGACGAACGGCACTGGGCATTCCGCGCGGTGGCGGCCACCAATGCGGTGGCGGCCCAGACCCGGATCAGAAAGGCCTACGCGGCAACGGGACTCAGCGCGGGCTCCGACCGACGGCAGCTGTTTCTGCTGCGGAACACCGCGTGGCCCACCGGCCCGAAGACCGCCGCCCTCATCGCGGAGATCCACGCCGCCGGGGCGCGCACCGTCCAGGTGTCCGACCACGACGTGCGCACCATGACCGCGCTGCGTGACCTGATCAACGACGACGACGCGGAACTGCCGGGATGGCTGCAGGCGCGCCGGCCCGCCCACGGGCTGGCATTGCTGCGTGAGGCACTGGGTGACGACGGCGCCGCCCCGGCGTCCGCGCCGGCCGAGCCGGAACCCGAACCTGAGCCGGAGCCGGTGGACGCGGTCGCCGTCGAGGCACCCGGCGACGAAATGCCGTTGGGCTCCGATCTGCATTCCGGGCAACCCGTATCGGTCGAGTTGTCTGCGCTGCGCAAGCACGTCGCGATCTTCGCGGGCTCGGGATCGGGCAAGACAGTGCTGATCCGCCGGCTGGTCGAGGAATGCGCGTTGCGCGGCGTGTCGTCGATCGTGCTGGACACCAACAACGACCTGTCCCGGCTGGGCACCCGGTGGCCACAGCCGCCCCGCGGCTGGCGTCGTCCCGACGACGCCAGGGCAGCAGAGTATTTCGCGAACACCGAGGTGAAGATCTGGACGCCGCGACGGTCGACCGGACGTCCGCTGGCATTTCAGCCGCTGCCCGATTTCAGCTCCGTGCTCGACGACTACGACGAATTCAACGACGCCGTGGAGTCGGCGTGCGCCGCACTGGAACCGCGCGCGCTGATCTCCGGGCAGACCCAGAAGGCCAACCGGGCCCGCGCCGTTCTGCGAGAAGCGTTGCAGCGGTACGGCAGAACTGCCGCGCCGACCCTCGACGGCTTCGTCGATCTGCTCGCCGACCTACCCGACGACGTCAGCAACATCGCCGACGCCCGCAAGATCGCCGACAACCTGGCCCAGGACCTGCGCGCCGCCATGATCAACGACCCGATGTTCGGCGGTGAGGGCACGCCCGTCGACCCCGGGGTGCTGCTCACCCCATCGGACGGTCACCGGGCACGGGTGTCGGTGATCAGCATGATCGGCCTGTCGTCGGACGAGCAGCGGCAGAGCTTCGTCAACCAGCTGCAGATGGCGCTGTTCGCGTGGATCAAACAGCACCCGGCCGGTGACCGGCCGCTGTCCGGGTTGCTGATCATGGACGAAGCCCAGAACTTCGCTCCGGCAAAGGGGTTCACCACCTCGCTGCGCAGTACGCTGGCGCTGTCGTCGCAGGCGCGCAAGTACGGGCTCGGGTTGGTGTTCGCCACCCAGGCGCCCAGGGGCCTGCACAACCACATCCCGGGCAATGCGGCCACCCAGTTCTACGGCCTGCTGAACTCGCCCGCCCACATCGAAGCGGCCCGGGAGATGGCGCGCGCCAAGGGGGGCCTGGTGCCCGACATCAGCCGGTTGCAGGCCGGCAACTTCTACGTCGCGACCGAGGGGGAGGCGTTCCACCGGGTCGTCGCGCCGTGGTGCCTGTCGTATCACCCGTCGAGTCCGCCGTCTGCCGAAGAGGTTCTGGGGCTGGCCAGTTCGGGATAGGTCCCGCTGTCCGACGCTATGTTAGATAAGCTAAACTGACGCCTACCCGGTGTCGGCGCCGGGGACATGTGACCGTTCACCGACGTCGTGAGGATCCCCGAGGTGAGTTCGTACCAGCGCAGGCTACTTGCGGCGGCGGCGACGGCGGCCTGTGCGGCGCTGTTCGCCGAGACCGCCCCCGCCGCGGCGGACTCGGCGGGCTTCCTGTCGGTGCTCGAACCCCGCCACACGTCGTGGACATCGCAGGAACTGCTGGCCGCCGGACACACCGCGTGCTCGATGATCAATCGCGGAACCCCGGCATCGGTGGTGACCGACCACCTCGACCGGGAGATGGGATTCGGCGTTGCGCTGGCGTTCGACATCGTCAGCGCGGCGGTCATCCACCTGGGATGTTGAGGCCGGACGCCGCCCCGTCGGCACGACCCCGCAGGGACTCTCGCGGCCCGGAATACCATTTCCCGATGGGTGCGCGCGAGGACGTGTTGATCACCGCCGAGGAACTGGCGCGTCTGCTGGACGCAGGCGAACCGGTGACGCTGCTGGATATCCGCTGGGAGCTCAGCCAACCTGACGGCACCGCGGCATACCGACGCGGCCATCTGCCCGGGGCGGTGTACGTGTCCCTCGACGACGAACTCACCGACCACTCGGTGACCGGGCGCGGCCGTCATCCGCTGCCGTCCGGGCCTGACCTGCAGGACGCGGCACGACGCTGGGGCGTGCGCACCGGTGTCCCGGTGGTGGTCTACGACGACTGGAACCGCGCCGGGTCGGCACGCGCATGGTGGGTCCTCACCGCCGCAGGCATCCCCGGCGTCAGGATCCTCGACGGTGGGCTGTCCGCCTGGAGGGGCGAATTGCACACGGGCACCGTCACTCCCGAGCGCGGCGACGTGACCGTCGCCCACCCCGACCTGCATGCGGCGGCCCGCAGAACCGTCGGCGCCGACGGGGTGGCCTCGGCTGAAGTGCTCCTCGACGCCCGCGCCCCGGAGCGTTATCGCGGCGAGGCCGAACCCGTCGACCCGGTGGCCGGGCACATCCCCGGGGCGCTCAACGTCCCGAGCACCCGCCTGCTCGCCGAGGACGGCACGTGGCGCTCCGACCCCGAGCTCACCGGACTGTTCGACGAACACGGGGTGCGCGCCGGAACCGACGTCGCGGTGTACTGCGGCTCCGGCGTCACCGCCGCGGTGACGATCGCGGCGCTGGCGGCCATCGGTGTCGACGCCGCGTTGTTCCCCGGCTCGTGGTCGCAGTGGAGTGCGGATCCCAACCGCCCGGTCGCGCGGGGAATGTGACGGCGGTCGCAGTCGTTGGCACCTGGCATGGCGAAGATGACCGGTGATGAGCGTGAGCAGTATCTGGCCGACGTGCACGTCGGAGTGATCTCGGTGGAGCGGCCCGGGCGGGCGCCGCTCGCGGTGCCCATCTGGTACGGCTACCGGCCCGGCGGCGAGGTGCTGCTGTGGACCGAGGCGGACTCGGTGAAGCACAAGCTGATTCGTGACGCGGGGCGCTTTGCCATCACAGTGCAGGACGAACAGCCGCCGTACAAGTACGTCACCGCCGAGGGCGACGTCACCGGCATCGGACCGGCCGACGACGCCGAGGTCCGTGCGATCGCGGTGCGTTATCTCGGCGCCGAGGCCGGCGGCCAGTTCACCGACGAGAACCTCACGCCGACCTCGGTACTCATCCGGATGCGTCCTCAGCGCTGGCTGAGCACCGATTACTCCAAGTAATCCCACCCGCCGCGATAGTCTGCGACCGTCACGGTGGCGGAGCGGGGGGTGGGCGGATGCGTGCACGGGTGATGCCGATACTGGCGGCAGGACTGCTGGTGGTCGGCTGCGGCGGCGACCCGCAACAGTCGCAGGCGCCGACATCCCCGCCGGGAAAGGCGACGGCCCTGAGCGCGGCCGCCGAAGGTGATGCGCCCGACGGCGACGGCGTGATGACCTTCACCTACGAGGACGCCCAGAGCCCCGAGGCGATCGCCGGGCGCACGCTGATGCAGGACAACCAACTGCTCGAGGACCTCACCGACGACATCAATGAGGGCCTGGTGTTGCCCTACGACATCGCCCTGCTGGGCGCGCAGTGCGACGAGGCCAACGCCTTCTGGGATTCAGAGGAGCAGTCGATCACGCTGTGCTACGAGGACGCCGCCCTGGCTCAGGAGATCTTCACCGAGGCAGGCGATCCCGACCCCGATGCGTCCGCGCTGAACTCCGAGTACGCGACCTTCTACCACGAGGTCGGCCACATGGCGATCAGCATCTACGAGCTGCCGGCGACCGGACGCGAGGAGGACGTCGCCGACCAGCTCGCTGCGTACGTGCTGCTGCAACCCGACGACGACGGCGAGCCGGACCCGGAGTCGGTGCAGGCGGTCAAGGACTTCGCCCGGACCTTCGGCGCGTCCGGTGACCAGCGTGTCGAGCTGAGCCCGGAGGATTTTGCGGACGTGCATTCGCTCGACGAGACCCGGATGTTCAACCTGCAGTGCTGGATCTACGGATCGAGTCCCGACTCCAACGGCGACCTGATCGCGTCGGGCGACCTGCCCGCTGAGCGTGCCGACGGCTGCGAGGACGAGTGGATTCTTCTCGACAGGTCGTGGTCGACGCTGCTGGAGCCGTACTTCAAGTGAGGGGTCAGCCGCCGGCAGCGGGGGGCGGCGGCGCTCCCGGTGGTGGCGGCGGCGGTGGTGGTGGTGGCGGGGCGGTCAGGATGCGCACCATGTCCGCCTTCATCGCCTGCAGCTGCGCGCCCCAATAGCCCCAACTGTGGGTGCCGTTGGGCGGGAAGTTGAACACGGCGTTGCGCCCGCCGGCGGCCAGGTACTTCTGCTGAAACTCCTTGTTGGTGCTGACGGTGATGTTCTCCAGATACTGGGCGCCGAAGTTCGCAGCGAAATCCCGGCTGGTGTCGAGGTCTGAGGTGACACCGTTGCCGCAGTAGATCCACAGCGCGGTCCGATTGGCCACCAGCCGGTTGACATTGACGGTCGGGTCGTTGCGCTGCCAGGCGCCGGAACCGGGGCTGCCCCACATGTCGAGGGAGTCGAAGCCGCCGGCGTCCTGCATCGCGATGTCGATCATCGTCGGCCAGAGACCGCGCGACGGGGCCAGATACCCCGACAGCGAGGCGGCGAACTTGTATTGGCGCGGGTACCAGGCGGCCATCGTCAACGCGCTGCTGCCCGACATCGACAACCCGACGACGGCGTTGCCGAACGGGTCCTGGCCCTTGTTGGCGGCCAGCCAGGTCGGCAGTTCCCGGGTCAGGAACGTCTCCCACTTGTAGGTCACCGTGCCCGCATTGTTCTTGGCGGGCCGGTACCAGTCGGAGTAGAAGCTGGACTGGCCGCCGACGGGCATGATCACCGAGATCCCGGACTGGTGGAACCACTCGAACGCCGCGGTGTTGATGTCCCAGCCGTTGAAGTCGTCCTGGGCGCGCAGGCCATCGAGTAGCAGCACCGAATGCGGCCCGCCACCCTGGAATTCGACGCGGATGGTGCGCCCCATCGCAGCCGACGGCACGTCGAGCTGTTCGATCGGCAGGCCGTCGCGGGAGAACGCGTCGGCCTGCGTCACCGGGGTGAGCGTCGTCAAACCGGCAGCGAGCAGCACCACGACGGCCAAGCGTGCGCCGACGCGGCGGACCCGGTGTCCGAACAGCGCCATGGGCGCGAACGTAACAGCGGCGGGCGGTGTGTCCACGGGGCCGCGCGGGGCAGTGACCGGGTTGTGATGTTGGCGATTTCGGCGTGGTGGTCGCCGCTGAGCGACGATGCACACGCCGAAGTCATGGGAGCGGGCGGGTCAGCATGACCGGTGCCTGGGCCATGAAACGTGGCGTGCTGCCGCGGTGTTCGTCGGCGGCGTGCACCGTGAACGGGTGTACCAGATACATGTCGCCGGGCACGCCGGTCGCGTGCACCACCGGACGCGTCCGGCTCGCGGCGTCGGCCAGGCCGCCGGCGGTGACGGCATCCAGCGCGTCCTCGCCGAGGACCCCGGCGACGTCGTGGTGGGAGCCGACCCGGATCCGCGTCGGCGCGTCGTCGATCGTCACCTCCGACAGCAACGTCAACAGCAACAGGGTGTGCGGCCGGCCGGTGACCGCCCAAGACCCGTCGGGCTGCGGGGTGTTCAGATCGATGTGCCAGCCGCGGTCCTCGGCGGGCGGGCTGACCGGGAACCTCACCGGGATGTTACCCAGCGAGCCGCGGGGGACCCAGCCACCTACGCCGCACACGGCATCCAACGCCTCGGCGAGCGGCCGGCTTCGGATCAGCTCACCGAACGGGCCCCGGCCTGTCAGGTCCGAGGTCCACATCACCGGTTGCGTCCACGACGACGGATCATCCGGTGACACACCGAGTTGTGCCCACAACAGTGTCCTGGCGGCGTCGGCGGCGGCGCGGGGAGCAGCCTGTGTGACCTTGACGAATCCGTCGGAGAAGAACGCGTCCACATCCACCACGGCGCCGAGCGTGGCAGAACAGGACGCCCTCCCGCCAATGGTTTTCCATCGCCGGAACGGTATTCCAGCAGGGCGTTGCCCGGGTTTTGGCTGCTGGAATACCGTTCCGGCGAAGAGGGGCACCGTCAGCGCTCCCCGCCAACTCAACCCAGCGACATGCACATCTCCAAGTGGTTATCGATTGATAGTTATCATCACATAACTAGCAGGTATGGTGGTGTCGTGCCCGCCCGACCACCGCGCACCGACCAACTGGCCGATCTCGCCGACACCGTGCTGGCGGTGGCGCGGGCGGTGAAGACACAGGCTTCCGCGGAGCCGTCCGTGCTGGAGCTGTCCGCCACCGAGGTCACGGTGCTGCGCTACCTCGACCACCACCCCGGGGTGGGGCCCAGCGTCGTCGCCGCCGCGACCGGACTGCAACGCAGCAACTTGAGCAGAGCGCTGCGCGACCTCGAGGCCGAGGGGCTGGTGCGGCGGTCGCCTGATCCCGTCGACAGCCGACAGGCGGTGCTTCGGTCCACCGAGTTGGCGGCCGAGAACCTCGCGCGATTGCGGGGGATCTGGGCGCGGTTGCTGGGCGAGGCGATCGAGGCGTCCGGGGAGCAGCACGACGTCGAGTCGGCGCTGGCGCTGTTGCGGGCTGTGGAACGCGGGCTCGACGCGGTCGTGAGATGAACCTGTTCCCACGTCGGCGCCGCGCCGTGCCGGTCGGACGCTTCGACGCGGCCGCCGATCGGTGGCGTGATGTGGGTGACGGCGGATCCGCGAAGCGCGATCAGCTGACGGTGGCGACGTTCAACATCTGGTTCAACGACCTTCACCGCGAGCAGCGCTACCACGCGATCGCGGCACTGCTGTCGCGAGAACTCCCTGACATCATGGTTTTTCAGGAAGTGAACCGCACCGCGCTCGAGGTGTTCCTCGCGCAGCCCTGGATCCGGGAGCACTACTGCCGCGCCGCGGTTGCCGGTGACGGCAACTACGGCATGCTGGTGCTGTCCCGGCTCCCGATTCGCCGGAGCACCTACACGCGGTTGCCCACGCAGCTGTCGCGCGGCTACCTGACAGCGGAACTCACCATCAACGGCATCGACCAGAAGATCGTGTCCGTCCATCTCGAAAGCGGGAAGAAGGCCCGGCAGTTGCGGGCTCGTCAGCTGTCCCGCCTGTTCCGCGCGTTGGGTGACGACGCAAACGTCGTGCTGCTCGGCGACTTCAACCTGCGAGACGACGAGAACCACGTACTCGATCCGCAGTACCAGGACGTGTGGCCGAGCCTGCGGCCGGGCGAACCCGGATTCACCGAGGACACCTCGATCAATCACATGCGCTACGACATGAAGAACAAGCACCGCCACGTCAGGTTCGACCGGGTGCTGGTCAAGGGCCCGGCATGGAAGGCCGACGACATCGTGCTGCTCGGTCGGGAACCGATCGCGCCGTCACTGCCGAGAATTTTTCCGTCGGACCACTTCGGCGTGCTGTGCCGCCTGACCGCTCAGCCGGTCGTGCCCCGGAATCGGGCGCGCAAACCGACCGTCACGGTCGCTGCGCGCGCCGCACTCGCACGGTGGCGGCGACCACCACCAGTGCCGCGGCGCCCGCCGTCACCGAGATGACGGGGCTGTCGCGCTGGGCGGCGCCGATCGTGATCGCGACCAGTGCCCACAGCGCGCCGGCGAGGTAGCCCCACGGAGCGCGCAGCAGGGTGGTCAGCATCACCGCGAACGCCGCGGCGGCGACCAGGATCACCAACTGCCACCACATGCCGGTCGCCGACACGCCGGAACCGATCAGCGCCGCAGCCACATTGGCGAAGATCGCCGCGCCCAGCCAGCCCAGGTACAGGCCGAAGCCCAGCGTAGTCAGGGTGGCCAGCCAGGACGGGCAGGTCAGGTCGTCGCGGCGGCGGACCAGCAGCAACAGGATGTGGATCAGGGCGCCGACCATCACCGCCGCGACCACCACGCTGGCCCACAGCCAGCCCTGGGCCGCCACCGCCAGCCACCCGCTGTAGCCCACGAACACCAGGCAGGCGTCGATCAACAGGCTGGACTCCCACGGCGAGCCAAGGCCGAAACGCAGCACCGCCAGCGCGATGACCGCGCTCAGCAGCGTGATGACCCCCCACACGCTGAACGCGTAACCCGCGGGGGTGATCAGCGCCTGGTTCGTGGCGCCGGTCTGCAGGAAATTGCCCGCCAGGGCGGTGACCACCAGCGGAGCGGCCAACTGGGTCAGAGCCAGCGCGGCCGTGATCCACCGCAATGGCCGCACCGACGGCGAGTTCGTCGTGGGTGCGGTGCCGCTGGTTACACGCAAGAGCTTCTCCTCGATCAGATGCTGGTACTCCGTATTCGGAGCCCGGGTCTGATCAGATGGCCACCCCGCCGCCGGAACGGTATTCCAGCAGCCCCCGAGTCGACTTTTTTCTGCTGGAATACCGTTCCGGCGGGAAGGGGGGAGGAGCGCTAGAGGGTGACCGACATCGGGCCCACGCCCCAGATCTCGTCGCAGTACTCCCGGATCGCGCGGTCGCTGGAGAACATGCCGCTGCGTGCGGTGTTGCGGATCGACATCCGGGACCACATGTCGCGGTCCTGCCAGACCCGCGAGACCTCGTCCTGACAGTCGACATAGGACCGGTAGTCGGCCAGCGTCAGGAACGAATCGTGGTGGACGAGGTTGTCGACGATCGGGCGCAGCACCTCGGTGTCGCCGTGGGTGAACTCGCCGCGGTTGACCAGTTCCAGCACCGCCGCCAACTCCGGGTCGCTCTCGACGTAGCTCAGCGGGTGATAGCCCTCGGCCTTGACTCTCTCGACCTCGCCCTCGGTCAACCCGAACAGGAAGAAGTTCTCCGCGCCCGCCTCCTGGCGGATCTCGACGTTGGCGCCGTCGAGCGTCCCGATCGTCAGCGCGCCGTTGATCATGAACTTCATGTTCCCGGTGCCCGACGCCTCCTTGCCCGCGGTGGAGATCTGCTCCGAGAGGTTGGCCGCCGGGTAGACCAAATGGGCGTTCTTGACGTTGAAGTTCGGCAGGAACACCACCCTGAGGAAGCGGTTGACGTCCGGATCGGTGTTGACCGTCTCGCCGACGGCGTTGATCATCTTGATGATGCGCTTGGCCATGAAGTAGCCGGGCGCGGCCTTGCCCCCGAAGATGAACACCCGCGGCGGGATCGCCGACCCGGGGTTCTGTTTGAGGCGGTGGTACAGCGTGATGATGTGCAGCACCATCAGATGCTGGCGCTTGTACTCGTGGATCCGCTTGACCTGCACATCGAACATCCAGCTGGGGTCGAGTTCGATGCCCGTCGTCGAGTGTACGTACTCCGCCAGCCGGGACTTGTTGGCGCGCTTGACCTCTCGCCACCGCTGCCGGAACGCCGGATCGTCGACGAAGGACTCCAGCCCCTTGAGTCGCTGCAGGTTCGTCAGCCACCCCGGGCCGATCGTGTCGTCGAGCAGCCGGCGCAGACCGGGGTTGGACAGCGCCAGGAACCGCCTCGGCGTGACCCCGTTGGTGACGTTGCCGAACTTCTCCGGCCACATCTCGTAGAAGTCCTTCAGCACGCTGGCTTTGAGCAGTTCGGAATGCAGCGCCGCCACCCCGTTGATCGCGTGGCTGCCGACGGTGGCCAGGTGTGCCATCCGCACGCACTTGCCGCCGTCCTCACCGATCAGCGACATCCGCCCCACCCGGTCCTCGTCGCCGGGGAACCGCGCGCGCACCTCGTCGAGGAAGCGCTCGTTGATCTCGTAGATCAGCTCGAGATGACGCGGCAGCGCCTCGCCGAACATGGCCAACGGCCAGGTCTCCAACGCCTCGGGCAGCAGCGTGTGGTTGGTGTAGCCGAATGTGCGCACCGTCAGGTCCCACGCCGTGTCCCAGGACAGCTGGTACTCGTCGATCAGCAGCCGCATCAACTCGGCCACCGCGATCGACGGATGGGTGTCGTTGAGCTGGATCGCCCACTTGTCCGGCAGCGCCGAGAGCGGCAGATGCGCCCGCTTGAGGTGGATGTTGAGGATGTCCTGCAGCGAGCACGTCACGAAGAAGTACTGCTGCAGCAACCGCAGCCGCTTGCCTGCCTCCGGCTCGTCATTGGGGTAGAGCACCTTGGACACCGTCTCGGAGACGACCTCCTCGTCGACGGCCTTGTAGAAGTCGCCGGTGTTGAACGCGTCCAGCGCGAACGACTCCACCGCGCGTGCGCTCCACAGCGTCAGCGTGTTGCAGGTGTTGACGCCGTAGCCCTGCACCGGGGTGTCGTAGGAGACGCCTTTGAGCACCCGCTGCGGCACCCAGCGCGCCCGGAACTTGCCGGTGACGTCCTCGTAGGTCTCGGTGTGGCCGCCCCAGTTCACGAAGTAGGTGGCGTCCGGCTTGTCGATCTCCCACGGGTTGCCGTGCACCAGCCAGTTGTCGGTCTTCTCGACCTGCCAGCCGTCGGCGATCTCCTGAGAGAAGATGCCGAACTCGTAGCGAATGCCGTAACCGATCGACGGCCGCTCCAGCGTGGCCATCGAGTCCAGGTAGCAGGCGGCCAGCCGGCCGAGGCCGCCGTTGCCCAGCCCGGGCTCGCCTTCGCAGTCCAGGATCACGTCCAGGTCCTGTCCCAACTCCGCGAGCGCCTCGCGCGCCGCGTCCTCGATGCCGAGGTTGAGCAGGTTGTTCCCCAGCTGCGGGCCCATCAGGAACTCCGCCGACAGGTAACACGTGACCTTCGCCGACAGATCCAGCCAGTCCTGCGTGGTGGCCATCCAGCGCTTCTGCATGCGGTCGCGGACGGCCAGTGACAGCGCCCGGTAGTAGTGCTCGGGTGTCAGCACCTGTGGCGGGCGGGCGATCGAGTACAACAGATGGTCGGACACCGCGTGCCGCAACGCGTCCGCGGTCATCCCGGTGCGGGTCTGGCCCGTCGGGCCGATCTGCGTGCCGTTGACCTCCGTGGATTCGTCGGCGGCGGGGTTCACGAGGTCGGTCACGGGGTCTCCTGTGGTCTGGCCGAAGTGGCGCGGCCGAGCCATTGTGTCGGTCACGTATTTCCTGAAGGCGTCCAGGGTGTGAACTCCGCGCAAGCTCGGGACAATCAGGACCGGGCTGGCGAAACCGTTGCCGAGACGAATCACCACGCGGTTGACTAGACAGATGTCGACGGGCGCACCATCTGCGCTGTCCGGCGCGGCCGGTCGGTGGGATGGTCTGCGAGCCCGGTTGGCCGCCGCCGATCTGCTGCCGCCGGTGTGGCATCTGCTGGGGTGGACGGCGGGCGTGGCCGCGGCGTCCTACCTGGTGCGCTGGCTGGCGCTGGTCGACGGCCGCACCTTCACCGTGGTGTGGCTGGCCGCTGCGCCGCAGCTGGTGGCGCTGCTCACCGCCCGCCGCCGGCACTGGCCGGTCTACCTGGTGTCGTTCGCGGTGTTCCAGTACGGGCCCGCCTGGCTGGTGCTCGGGCAGCGGCCGGAGCTGGCCGCACTGTCCACGATCACCGCGGTCGTGTTCGCGGCGTGGGTGCTGCAGCCGGACCAGGACTGGGTGTGGGGACGCAATGATTCGCTACGCAGTTGGCGCCGGTTCGTCGTCTACGGCGTGGTGGTCGCGCCGGCACTGGCCGGTGTGATCGGCGCGGCCAGCGTGGTGGTGCACGGGCAGGGTCCCACCGACGTGCGGTCGCTGGCCACCGTCGCACTGATCTGGTACCTCGCCGAGGCGGTCGGCATCGCGTTCCTGACGCCGGTGATGTTGCGCTGGCGATGCTCCTGGCGTCGGCAGTCCTGGCGGCAGCGCGCGACGACGGCCGGCTTCTCGGTGCTGATGGTCGTGCTGTGCCTGGTCGCGGCCGCCGAGTCGAACTTCGTGCTGCTGTTCCTCACCGGGGTGCCCGCGCTGCTGGTCCTCATCGACGCGGGCATCGCGGCGGCCTTCTGGCAGATGACCGTCGGTGCGGTGATCATCCTGGGTTCCACCTTCGCCGGATACGGACCGTTCGTCGAGGACGCGGCCAACCCCACCCAGGCGATGATCTATGCGCAGGTGTTCCTGCTCGCCGGTTACGCCATGGTGGTGACCATCGCCGCGGCGCTGGAGGACAGGAACCGGCTGACGGCGCTCGACCACGCCAGCCACCAGATCTACGGCCTGGTGGCCGAGCTGACCGGTGATCTCGTGCTCGTCCTGGACTCGTCGGGCAACGTCCTGCACCATGCCTCCGGTGGCCAGCCCAACATCGAACCGCGTACCGAACGCGTCGCACAGGCGGACTGGCTGCGCCACATCCACGCCGACGACCGGCATCGGATCACCGAGCAATTGACCTCGGGCCGGTCCGGGGCGTCGCCGCCGTTTCGGGTACGTGGTTACGACGGATCGTGGTCCTGGTTCGTCGCGCACAGCCGGCAGGCGTCCAAGGGGTTCTTCGCGGTCATCCTGCGCGACGTCACCCTGGAACGCGAAGTGCAGGAGTCGCTCACCGACATGGCCAACACCGACGCACTCACCGGGTTGGCGAACCGGCGCGGGCTGTCCCACCGGGCGCACGAGATCTGGCTGCGCGCACAGGAGCTGGGGCAACCGTTGACGGCGTTGTTCGTCGACGTCGACCATTTCAAGGGTTTCAACGACCATTTCGGGCATCAGGCCGGCGACGAATGCCTGCAGGAGGTCGCCGACGTGCTGGCGCACCTGGCCGAACCGGAGACCTGTGTGGCGGCCCGTTACGGGGGTGAGGAGTTCGCGATCGTGCTGGCCGGGTGCGAGGACCCGCAGGCCTTCGCAGCCGGCCTGTCCTCGGCGATCCGCGCGCTCGGGATCCCGCACCCCGACTCGTCATCCGGCGTCGTCACGATCAGCATCGGTGTGTGCACGGGGGATCCCCGCGATGAGCTCCGCTACCGCGGTGTGGACCCGGACGCCGCGGTCACCGAGCTGCTCGACCTCGCCGACCAGGCGCTCTACACGGCCAAAGCCGAAGGCCGAAACCGCATCTCGGTGGCCCGCAGGGACGTGGCGCTAGTCGGCGAGCAGGTTCACCAGCCCGGTGAACACCCGCGGGAGGCGGTCGGCGGCGGGCACGATCAGCGGGCGCAGCGGTGACGTGCTCGCGTGCAGCATCCCCGCTGTCATGAGCCGGTAGCGGCGGGTGGTGCGGCGCCACCGCCGCTCGTAGTCACCGGGACGGTCGGCGACGACGCTGTCCACCAGCAGCCGCGACGCCGCGAACGCCAGCCCGAGGCCTTCGCCGGTGAGTGCGTCGACGTAGCCTGCCGCATCGCCGACCAGCAGCACCCGCCCCGCGACCCGGCTGCGCACCTTCTGCCGCAGCGGGCCGGCGGCCATGTCGGGCTGGTGCGGGTGCCCGGCGACGCGGTCGCGCAGCGCGGGGAACGCGGCCAGATGCTGCTCGAAGCGTCCCTGCTCGGAGGTGAGTATCGCGATGCCGACGCAGTCGTCGGCGACCGGTGTCACGTAGGCCTCCCCGGCGCCTGGCGTAGCGGACCAGTACACCTCGACGCAGTCGCTCCACGGCGGCACCGCGACGTGCCGTCGCAGACCCCAGCGCCGGGTGCCTCCCGCATCCGCGTGCAGACCGAGCGCGGCCCGGATCGGGGAGTGCAGCCCGTCGGCCGCCGCGAGGTAGCGGGCGCGGATCCCAGCCCGGCCGGCACTGACCGACACCGAGTCCGCGTCCTGGGTGATCGCACCGATCTTGTCGTGAACCAGCGATACCCCCGCCGCCGCCGTCTGCTGCAGCAGCGCCGCGTGCAGCGACGTGCGCCGCACGCCGAGTCCGGACCCGGAGCCGAACTGTGCTGTGACACAACGGTCGCCCTGCAGATAACGCACCCCGCGGAACGGTCTGCCCACCGGCTCGACGCCGAGCAGGTGGAGCTGGCGCACCGCGTGCGGCATCAGGCCTTCACCGCACGCCTTGTCGATCGGCCCGGTGCGCTTCTCGACGACGACGACCTCGAGCCCCGCGCGGGCGGCGTGGATGGCGGTGGCCAGGCCGGCAGGCCCACCGCCGGCCACCACCAGGTCGATCATGACAGCGACTCGAGCGCGGTGTTCTCGACCGAGATCCTGACCCGCAGCAGCGCGGCATTGAGCACGGTGAACACCAGCGCGGTGATCCAGGCGCTGTGCACCAGCGGCAGTGCGATGCCCTCGACGACGACCGCGACGTAGTTGGGGTGCGAGACGAACCGGTACGGGCCGCCGGTGACCCGTACCGCGTCGGGAACGACGACGACGCGGGTGTTCCACTGCCGTCCCAGCGTGGTGATGCACCACCAGCGCAGTGCCTGCGCGGCGACCACGACGGCCAGCATCGGCCACCCCAGCGCCGGGATGAACTCGCGGTGGGCGGCCTCGAACAGACAGCCGGCGAGAAGCGCGGTGTGCAGCACGACCATCACCGGGTAGTGACGCGCGCCGAACTCGACACCGCCACGGGATCTGCTCCACTTCAGGTTCCGTTGGGACACCACAAGTTCAGCCACCCGCTCCAGGGCGACCGCAGCGATCAGCACGGTGTAGCCGAGCATGGTCAGCGCCAACGCAGCAGCACGAGTTCGGAGCAGAACCCCGGGCCCATCGCCATCAGCAGCCCCGGCTCACCGGCGGTCGGCTTCTTGGCGCGAGTGTCGCGCAGCACATGCAGGACCGACGACGACGACAGGTTGCCCACCTCGGCCAGCGACCGCCAGGTCAGCTCGAGGGCATCGCTGTCGAGGCCGAGCGTCTCGGTGATCGCCTCGATCACCTTCGGGCCACCCGGATGGGACACCCACGCGTCGATGTCGGCGACGGTGAGGCCGTGATCGTCGAGGAAGCCGGTCATGTCGTCGGCGAGGTAGCGCTCGACGAGTTCGGGCAGGTTCGGCGAGAGGATGAGCTGGAACCCGTTGCGGCCCACCTTCCATCCCATGGTGTCCAGCGAGTCGGGGTACATCCTGCTGCGGGAGTCGAGCACCTCGGGGCCGGCGGCGTCGATCGCGGCGGCGCGGTTTTCCCCGGCGGCGACCACCGCCGCCGCTCCGTCGCCGAACAGCGCGCTGCCCACCAAGCTGGCCATCGTCGGCTCAGCGGCCGGGTAGGTCAGCGAACACAGTTCCACCGACACCAGCGCGGCGACGTGATCGGGGGCGCCGCGCAGATAGTCGTGCATGCGCGCGATACCTGCCGCGCCGGCCACGCAGCCCAGGCCGAACAGCGGCACCCGTCGCACGTCGGGGCGCAGCCCCAACCGGCCGGCGATCCGCGCGTCCAGTGACGGCACCGCGACACCGGTGACGGTGGTCGTCATGATCAGGTCCAGATCGCCTGGCCGCAGGCGGGCTTCGTCGAGCGCCGCCGTCAGCGCCTCGCACGCCAGGTCCACCGCATGGTCGAGGTAGAGGTTGTTGGCCTCGCCGAAATCGCTCAGGCTCGGGTAACGCTCCAGCGGAAGCACGAAGTGGCGGCCGTTGACCTTGGCGTTCTGATGGAGCGCACGCACGACGTCGCCGAGGTCGGCGAAGGCCGGGGCGCGGAGGAACGCCTCGGTGATCTCGTGCTGGGGGTAGCGGTGGGGCGGCAGTGCCCCCTGCACACCTGCGATGACGCTGATGGGATTCGTGTGGGTCACGTGATCACCTGCTCTGTCTGGCTGTCATTGTAGGTCCGCGTCCGGCTGCTTCGCTGAAGCCGAGACGGTTGTGCACCCCGCGCAGCCAGTGCGGCGCCCACCAGTTCCACGCCCCCATCAGGTGCATGAATGCGGGCACCAGCACCATCCGCACCAACGTGGCGTCCACGAGAACGGCCAGCGTCAGGCCGAGGCCGAACATCTGCAGAACCGACACGTTGGCCGCGATCAGCGCAGCGAACGAGATCGACATGATCAACGCGGCGGCGGTGATGACGCGTCCGGTGTACGCGATGCCCAGCGCCACCGCTTCGTCGTTGCCGGGTTGGCTTGGGTCGAGCCAGAATTCGCGGATCCGGGAGATGAGGAACACCTCGTAGTCCATCGAGAGTCCGAACGCGACACAGAACAGCAGCACCGGCATGTTCGCGACGAGCGTGCCGGTGGGGGTGCTGCCGAGCCCGGACAGATTACCGTCCTGGAAGATCCACACCAGGGCGCCGAACGCCGCGGTGAGCGAAAGGATGTTGAGTAGCAACGCCTTCAGCGGCACCACGACGCTGCCGGTCAGCAGGAACAGCAGCGCGAACATGATCACCGCGATGACCCCGAGCACCACCGGCAGCGTGGAGGTGATGGCAGCGACGCTGTCGCGGTTGATCTGGGCGGTGCCGGTCATCTCCACTGCGCGGCCGCCCGGACCCGCGATGGCGTGCAACCGGTCGAGTTGCGCCTCGGAGTCTTCGGAGAACAGCGGCGCGGTGCTGGCGACGGTGAGGAACACACTGCCCTGATTCTGACCGGCCGGCGCGGACGGGGGGCCCACCCGATCTCCGTCGACGAACGTGCCGGTGGGTGCGGACACGGCGGGGACGTCGGGCACCCGGGACAGGTCGGCGGCATAGGTGGACAGGTCGGCCGGCGCGAGACCGTCGGCGTCGGGCACCACGATCGTCACGGCGGTGTCGGAGTTCTGTGCGAAGTCGCGGCGCAACTGGTCGCCGACCTGATGCGCCGACGCGGATTGCGGCAGTACCCGGTCGTCGGGGAATCCCCACCGCACCCCGAGGAACGGCGCACCCAGCACCAGCAGCAGGACGACGACGAGGAGGCCGAGCGGCAGCGCCCGCCGCATCACCGCCTTGGCGCAGCGGTACCAGAAGCGACGTTGCACCGGGACAGGCCGGGGCGCAGGCCTGCGAAGGATCTTGCGCGCGAGCCGACGCACATCCAGGGAGTCCAGTCGGTCGCCGAGCACCACCAACGCGGCCGGGGTGACGATCACCGCGGCAGCGGCGGCGAAAGCGACCGTGGCTACTCCGGCATAGGCGAACGACTTGAGGAAGTGCATCGGGAACAGCACCATTGCCGCCATCGACAGCGCCACGGTGATCGCCGAGAAGATGACGGTGCGACCGGCGGTGGTCATGGTGCGGGTGAGGGCCTCGGTGCGATCGGTGCCCGCTGCGAGTTCGTCCCGGTAACGACTCAGGATCAGCAGCGTGTAGTCGATCGCCAGCGCCAGGCCCATCGCCGTGGCGAGGTTCAGCGCGAAGATCGAGACGTCGGTGCCGAAGGTCACCAGCCTGAGCACGGCCAGCGCCCCGATGATCGCCATCACGCCGATCGCGACCGGCAGCGCGGCGGCCAGCAGCCCGCCGAACACCCAGACGAGCACCAGGAAGATCAGCGGGATGGCCAGCGATTCCATCAACAGCAGGTCGCGCTGGGACTGCTCGGTGATCTGGACGTTGACCATGGCGGTCCCGCCGGTGCGTACCGTCACGCCATCGGCGCTGCCAGCGTCGCGGGTGACCTCCTCGGAGATCTCCTCGGCATAGATCTGCTGCTGGGCTTCGGTGCCGGTGATGCCGGCGATGATCAGCCCGGCAGTGCGGTCGTCGCTGACCAGGTCGGCGGCCGCGGCGGGCGGCGAGGACCAGGGCGAGGAGACGTCGGCGACGTGCGGGTTGTCGCCGAGCTGGTCGACGATGCGGGCGCCGGCCTCGCGGGCGGCGGGGCTGTCGATGCCGTCGGGGGACGAGACGACGACGAGCATCTGCACATCACCCCGGCCGAACTTCTCGGTGAGAACCTGCGCGGCGCGGGTGGATTCGGAGTTCGGATCCTGAAACCCACTGGGGGACAGGTCCTTGGCGACGGGCACCCCGAATACCCCTAGGGCAACCGTCAATAGCGCCGCAGCGAGCAGGATGCGGCGCGGCGCGGCGATAGCCAGCGAAGCGAGTCGGTTCAGCAGCGGAGCCTCCATCGTCAGGAAAGGCGCCTAACCGTACGACACGAAGGACAATGCGTGGGGGTTCACACATCTGTCACATCCGGCGCCGGCCCCGGCTACCGGAACTCGAAGTGCTGGTAGTCCAGCGGGGTGCGCCAGTGACCGCCCCACCGCCAGCCCCGGTCGGTGAATGCGCGCACCGCGGGGTCGCCGTCGTGCAGCATCCCGGGATCGATCCGCGATCGGTCGACGTACAGCCCGGCGTTGGCGGGCTGATAGTCGCCGCGACTGTCGACGTAGGGGTTCAGCCGGGGGTTGATGTCCACCGCCCGGCCATAGGCGTGCAGTGACCAGCTTCCGGTGCCGGGGATGTCCCTGCAGTTGAACGCCGAGGTGTTGTTGTCGCGCATCGACAGCTCGTCATCGGCGCCCGGGTAGAGGTCGACGGTGTGCATTCGCTCGATGGGGAACCGCAGCCGGTACAACTGGTCGAAGATCGCGATGAGCTCGGCTGTCAGGTCCTGGTGCACCACCAGCCGGCCGCGGTGGGGCTGCTCGTCGAACCCCCAGTAGTCGAGATCGACGGCCCGCAGCGCTTCCGGCGGCAGCGGGCAGCCCGGACGCCACGTCGTGGCCAGGTCGGCCGCGGTGACCGGGTGCACCGTCGCGGGCGCCGGCTGCTGCGGCGGTGGTGCCGTCGGCTCGGGGGCGACCGGCGTCGCCGGCTCGGGGGCGAGCGTCGTCGGTGACGTCGATGACGGGGCCGCCTCCGGAGTGGGGTCAGGCGCCGGGGCGCACTGCACCAGCGCGGCCGCCACGGCGGTCAGCGCGGCCAGCCTCGCGATCGTCACCGATACCCAAGGTACCGAAGCCGCAGCTACGGTTAGCCACCCTAATCAGTTCTCGTGGTTCAGCTTTCGTCCGCGGCGCCAGGTCACAACCTCACGGCTAAACTGTGATGCGCACCATTACCGGGTTATATTGTGTTCGCAGTCACAGAGAGGACGGTCATGGTCGGAGTGGGCGAGGGCGCAACAGTCCCCCAAGAGGTCGAACCGCGACGTGCTGTACGCGCATCCAGCCAGGTCAACTGGGCGGTCATGGTCCTGATGATCGCCATCCTGATCGCGGCGGTGGCCGGCGTCTTCGTCGCGCTGTCCAGCGGTATGCCGAACGTCGCGATCCTGATCGCACTGGTCACCGGCGCCGTCTTCGCCGGCGTGGCCTGCTGAGGCCCGCCTCAGCTCAGCTCTGCCACCAGCGCGGCGGTGACCTGCTCGGTCGACGCGGTGCCTCCGAGATCCGCGGTCCGGGTGCTCGGGTCGGCGAGGGTCGCTTCCATCGCCGCGATCACGTCGTCGGCAGCGGCGGTGTGACCCAGATGCGACAACATCAACGCCGCTGACCACACGGCTCCGACTGGGTTGGCGATGCCGCGCCCGGCGATGTCGGGGGCCGAACCGTGCACCGGCTCGAACATCGACGGGTGCTTCTTGGTCGGGTCCAGGTTCGCCGACGGTGCGATGCCGATCGACCCGGCGACCGCGGCTGCCAGGTCGGAGAGGATGTCGCCGAACAGGTTCGAACCCACCACCACGTCGAACCGCTGCGGTTGCAGCACGAACTTCGCCGCCAACGCGTCGATGTGCTCACTGTCCCACTGCACCTGCGGATGGTCGGCGGCCCGCTCGGCGACGATCTCATCCCAGAACGGCAGCGTGTGCACGATTCCGTTCGATTTGGTGGCCGAGGTGACGTAATTGCGCCGGGTCCGGGCGAGCTCGAACGCGTAGTCGGCGATGCGGCTCACCCCGGCGCGGGTGAACACCGATTCCTGTACGGCCAGCTCTTCGGGCAGGCCGCGATTCATCCGACCGCCGATCTCGCTGTACTCCCCCTCGACGTTCTCCCGGACGACGACAAAATCGATGTCGGCGTTCGATCGCAGCGGACCCGTCACGCCGGGGAACAGCCGGATCGGCCGCAGGTTGACGTACTGCCGGAAGGCCCTGCGGATCGGGATCAGCAGACCCCACAACGACACATGGTCGGGGACCCCGGGCCAGCCCACCGCGCCCAGCAGGATCGCGTCGAACCGGCCCAACGTCTCCAGCCCGTCGTCGGGCATCATCGAGCCGACCTCGACGTAGCGCTCACATGACCAGTCGAATTCGGTGTAGCGCAGGTCGATTTCGTGTCGGGCCGCCACGGCGTCGAGGACCGCTCGAGCCGAGGCGGTCACCTCGCCGCCGATACCGTCGCCGGGGATGACGGCGATCTTCTGAGGGTTCATGCGCCCGTCCCCGCTGCGCCGATCATTGTCGTGTTCTGGACCACCCCTGCACCGTAGACGATCGCGTTTGCGGACGCGGCGGAGTCAGTGGTGCAGGAACCGCGCCAGGCTGTCGTCGAGCTCGTCCCACCACGTGGTGTGCGGCGCGGGGCCGACGGTGCCGGTGCACGGCGACGCGAAGCAACGATCGCGGTAGCCGGTGATGCTGGCGTCCTTGTCGTGCTCCCAGTCGACGAAGTGCCGGCGGACCAGGTCGATGTCGAACGCCGGGTAGTCGGTCATCGTCATCAGGTCGCGGACGTAGTCGGTCTGGAAGTCGATCTGGTCCATCACCCCGGCCACGTCGGCGTACCTGGCCCGCCAGTCGCCGATGTCGGCGTCCATCACTTCCCGGTCGGGCACCTCGACCCGGCCCAGTACCACGTCGCGGGCCAGGAAAGCTTGGGCGTCGAACATGTTGAACGTGTAGTACTGATCCTGCATACCCAGGTACATCAGCTTCGGGTTGGCCGTCCAGACCACGCCCTTGTAGAGCCGTTCGGGATAGAGGTTGTTGGTGGTCGACAGCCGCAGCTCCGGGTCGATGAACGGGAAGTGGTGCTGGTAGCCGGTGCACAGGATGATGGCGTCGACGCTGCGGCCGGTGCCGTCGGCGAAGTGTGCGGTGCGGCCTTGGAGGTGTTGCAGCGCCGGGACCTCGGAGATGCCTTCGGGCCAGCCGAAACCCATCGGGGTGGTGCGGTAGGAGATGGTGACCGACCGGGCGCCGTACTTGCGCGATTGCAGGGCGATGTCCTCGGCGGAGTAGCTGCTCCCGAGGATCAGCAGATCCTTGCCGGCGAACTCGACGGCGTCGCGGAAGTCGTGTGAGTGCAGGATGCGTCCCGGAAAGTGCTCGAAACCAGGGTATTCGGGCACGTTGGGAGTGGAGAAGTGGCCGGTCGCGACGATGACGTGGTCGAAGGCCTCGGTGCGCAGTCGACGGTCGTCATATGACTCGACGGTGACCTCGAACGCCTGGCTGTCGTCGTCGAACGTGATATCGCGGACGGCGGTGTCGAAGTGGATGAACTGGCGCACATTGCTCTTCTTGGCGCGGCCGACGATGTAGTCGAACAGCACCTCGCGGGGCGGGAACGACGGGATCGGGCCGCCGAAGTGCTCGTCGAAGGGGTAGTCGGCGAACTCCAGGCACTCCTTGGGCCCGTTGGACCACAGGTAGCGATACATGCTGCCGTGCACCGGATCCCCGTGCGCGTCCAGGCCGGTGCGCCAGGTGTAGTTCCACAACCCGCCCCAGTCGCTCTGCTTCTCGAAGCACACCACCTCGCCGACATCGGCGCCGTCGAGTCGGGCCTGCTCGAACGCGTGCAGCTGTGCCAGACCGCAGGGGCCTGCGCCGATGATGGCCGTTCGGGACATGGGATTCTCCTCGGTGCTCACGCGCGCGGACGGGACTTTTCGGGGTCATAGAACGGGATGGCGGTGACGGTGGCCGGCAGCCTCTTGCGGTGGCCGTCGAGCTTGCCGACTTCCACCCGGGTGCCCGGCTCGACGTGTTGAACGGCGATGCGGCACAACGCGATACTCGCGCCGAGTAGCGGCGAACGGACACCGCTGGTGACCACGCCGACCTGCGCACGGCCGATGTGCACGCAGTCGCCGTGGGCGGCGACCTCGTTGCCGTCGAGACGGAGGCCGACCAGCGCGCGCTGCGGGTGCGCCTTGCGTTCGGTCAGCGCGGCGCGGCCGACAAAATCGTCGGTCTTGGTCTTCAGCGGGACGGTGAATCCGATGCCGGCTTCGAACGGGTCGGTCTGATCGTCGAACTCGTGGCCCGCGGCCACCAAACCGGACTCGACCCGCAGCAGTTCGAGGGCGTCGAGGCCGAGTGGCGCCAGGCCGTAGGATTCGCCGGCGTTCCACACGGTGTCCCACAGCGCCCCGGCGTCATCGGGGTGCACCCACAGCTCGTAACCGAGTTCCCCGGAGTACCCGGTCCGCGACACCAGCAGCGGAAGTCCGTCGGGACCCCCGAGACGCCCGATCAGGAAGCGGAACCACCCCAGGTCGCGCAGTGCCGGCTGGCCGGGTGGACTCCAGACCACCCCGGCGAGCAGGTCTCTGCTGGCCGGGCCCTGGACCGCGATGTTGTGCATCTGGTCGGTGGAGTCCTTGATCCAGACCTGGTGCAGCCCTGATTTCTCCGCCTGGGTGCGCAGCCAGATCCCGTCGTAGGGATCGCCGCCGATGAAGCGGAAGTTGTTGTCCCCGAGGCGCAGCACGGTGCAGTCGTCGACAACCCCGCCGGTCTCGGTGCACATGGCCGAGTACACGACCTGGCCGCGGGCGAGTCGGCGGATGTCCCGCGTGAGCGTGGTCTGCAGCAGGGTCTCGGCGTCCGGGCCGAGCACCTCGAACTTGCGCAGAGCCGACAGGTCCATCACCGCCACCCGTTCGCGGCAGGCCCAGTACTCCTGATGCGCGCCGAAGTTGTCGAACGCGGTGGGCAGCCAGTAGCCCCGATACTCGGTGAACTGTTTTGTCAGCGTCTCCGTTCGGGACGCGAACGCCGTGGGTTTGGTCAGCACCGGCTCGGCGTCCGGGGTCAGCCGGTGTCCCACCGCCACGGAGAACCTCCTGGTCGAGTCGTAGACGCGCACGTGGATGTCGGTGGGGGTCCAGCCGTTGGCGGGATCGATGTCATCGGGACAGGCCGACGACGCGCACACCAGGTCCGTGCATGCCCGCAGCAGCACGTAGTCACCGGCGCGTGACCACGGCTCGTCGGAGATCAACTGGTGGTGGGCGTCGAATGCGGTGTTGTAGAACAGGTTCAGTGCCGGCCAGCCCGGGCGGGCGGCAACCCCGAAGCGTGAGAGCGTGGCGTTGAAGTTGTCGGTGCAGTTGACGTGGCCGGGATATCCCAGGTCGGCGTAGTACTTCGCGGTGCAGGCCAGCGCGAAGGTGTCGTGGCGTCCCACGGTGTCGCGCACCACCTCGACGAGCGGGCGGGCGCGGTTGTCGTAGAACCTGCCGAACAGTCCCGGTCGCGGGTACGCGGCACCGGCGATCGTGCGGGTGGTGGTGGCGTCGAGGCCGCACTCGGCGCCGTCGCCGAGTGCGTCGGCGTCGAACGCCAGGAAGTCCGAACACTGCCGTCCCGCCACGTCGATGATCTGGACGAACTGGCCGGCGCGCACCTGGTAGGACGACGCGGTGGCGGCGTCGATACGCATGTCCCACAGCGGTTCAGCCAGCGGCTCGGGAAGCTCGGGGTCAGCCGGGCGCGACGGGTCGGCGCGGTGCACCTCGACGAGCACCTCCGAGGGCGGGTTCGGGTCGGTTCCCGACAGGCACATCGGCACGGCCGGCGCGGCGATCAGCACCACCGCGTCGTCATCGACGGTGAAGCCCGCCCGGGCACCCGCGGGCGAGCTGTCACCGAACAACCGAAGGGCCGCCGCGTCATGCTGGTCGATCTGGTGGGTGGCCAGCATCGTCAGGATCCGCCCGGCGGCGTAGCCGTTTTCGTCCGGGCCGGCGACCAGGCGGCGCAGCACCGTGGCGGCGGCGTCGGGCCGCGCGTCCACCACCGCCCGGGGGTCGGCGGCGAGGACCGTCAACTCGGCCGGCTGACGTCCGTGGCGATCGACGACCACGAGCCGGTCACCGCCGGCCACCGTCACCGCGGTGACCGAACCCGGAGCGACGCGGAAGCGTTCGACCATGTTGTCCTACGACGTTGTTCTACGACGTTGTTCTACGACGTGGTCACGGAGCGAAGGAGCGGTAGCCGACGTAGAACGCCAGCGCCCGATCCGGGGTCGAGAACAGGATGCGGGAGCCCTTCGGGAAGAAGATGGCGTCCGTTGCTTTGGCGATCTGCACCTGGCCGGTGTCCGGGTTCTCCAGGCGGAACTCGCCTTCCAGCACGACCTTCATCTCGTCGTAGTCGTAGTAGTAGTCCAGCGGGGCATCGGTGTTGCGCAATTCGAAGTAGCCCGAGCACATCGGCACGCCACCCGGGTTGGCGTAGACATCGTCGATGAAGCCCTCGGTACCCGGATACTGCTCCAACGGCATCCGTGGCAGCGACTGCCAGAAGCCGGATGTCACCAGGAAGGGCGGTGCGGCGGTACTCGTCATGGGGCCTCCAGCTGATCTCTCGTATGAAACAGAGTCTGATGAGAGGAAACCATGTGTGGGTTTCGGGAAGATTACTCTTCGTAGCCACGAGGTATCGCTTGGCCCCAGGGTGGCAGTCTCGCCCCCCCTTTTCCGCGAAATATCATTCCGGGCTGTGAACAGGTGGCCGATCGCAGCCGTGGCTTCACGCTGGTGGTTGATTCGCACCGAGCCGCCCCCATGGCCACCAGAGTGAAGCGAGGGTCGTGATTCGAGTGAAATTCGCAGCCCGGAATGATATTTCGCGGCAGGGGCGCTAGATCATGTCGTTGCGGGTCAGCCACCGCATGATCGGCCAGCCGACGAACACCGGCAGCCAACAGGTCAGGATCCGGTAGAGCAGCACCGAGGGCACCGCGACCGCCGCGGGGACGCCGAACGCGGCGAGGCCACCGATGAGTGCGGCTTCCACGGCGCCGACGCCGCCCGGCGTGGGGGCTGCGGCGGCCAGGGTGCCGCCGACCATCGTCACGATCGTGACGGTGACGAAGCTGACGTCGCCGCCGAACGCTTCGATGCTCGCCCACAACGCCAGTGCGGCTCCGAGCGTGGTTGCCGCACAACCGAATACGATCAGCGCGAGGCGTTTGGGTTCGCGGGCCAGCTCGCGCAGGTCGTCCAAGACCTCCTTGACGCGGGGCCGGACCGCGGTGGCCAGCCAGCGTCGCAGCTTGGGGACGAACAGTGAGACTCCGACGGCTCCCAACGCCGCACCGGCGATCAGATACAGCACCGTGCTGCTCGGCACGAACCGCGACAGGTTGGCCGACACACCCAGCGCTGCGCTGAAGAAGACCAACAGGGTGATGTGGGTGATCACCTGCACCGACTGCTGCAGAGCCACCGCGGTGGTGGCGCGCAACGCGCCCAGCCCACCCTTCTGCAGGAACCGGGTGCTCAACGCCAGACCGCCGACACCGGCCGGGGTCGTGGTCGCGGCGAACGTGTTCGCCACCTGCATGATGGCCAGATTGCGGAACTTCACCATGCCGTCGGCACACGCCCACAGCGCGGCGCCGGCGCCCAGGTATTTCAGCGCGGACACCGCCAACCCGGCCAGCGCCCACCACCAGTTCGCCGAACGCAGTTCGGAGAAGAACACCGGCACCGAGGCGATGAACGGATACGCGACGTAGACCAGCGCGACCAGCAGCACCATCTGGATGAGCTGGCTGCGGGTGAACCGGGTGATGGTCTCCGCCTTGATCTGGTCGGCACCGGTCTGGCGCTTCACCTCGTCGCGGGCAGTGGACATCGCAGTGCCGGCGTCGCGCACCGCCGCCCGGACACGTTTCGGCACAGCAGATTTGGTGAGACGACGGGACGCCGCCAGCACGGCCTCGTTCCCGAACACCGTGATCGCGGCCCGCACCGCGGGTTCGGCGCCATAGAGGTCGGTGGTCGTCAGGAGCAGTTGCGCGATGTCGGTGTGCAGGTGCGCGTCGGAGGCACCGTACTCGGCATAGGTGAAGCCGCCGAACATCGGCGTCCCGTCGACGACGGTGATCTCCTTGCTGCGCAGATCACCGTGGGAGATCTGTTGGCTGTGCAGGACACCGAGCGAGTCCCACACCCGCGTCACAGGTGTCTCGTCGACGCACTCGTTGATCGTCACCCCGGCCGAGGGCTCGCGCGCGTACAGCGTCCAGCCACGGTCCAGGGTCGCCACCGCGATCGGGGACGTGTTGGCCAGCGCCAGGTCACCGACGGCCACGGCCATCAACGCCCGGTGCTCGACGGCGCGACGCATCGAGGTCTGCATGGGCGCGGTCTCGCTGTCACGCAGTCGCAGCTTGCTCCAGAACTGCCGCAGGGCACCGCCGCCGCGTTGATGCGGCCCGTACAGTTCGACCACCGCGGTGCCGGGTTCGGGGTCCGCGCCCGCAGCGCTCGCGTCTTGCGTCGCGGTGAGCACCAACGGTCCGCGCCCGGCCGGGCGGACCACCGTCAGCGCCGACACCGAAAACATCCGCCGCGACATCGCCCGCACTGCGCCGTCGAGCGGCACCTCCAGTGCCGGTGTTCCCACGACGAGCACCACCAGCGCGCCGACGAACCAGCCCACCGCGAGGCCGAGCAACGAGCGGGCCGGCACCACCGCGCTGACGACGAGATGGATCGGTACGAACGCCAGCAGCAGCGCCCACCACCAGTGCCGCCAGCGGGCCGGCAGCCACGGGCCCGACACGGTCAGCACCGCCGCCAGCATCGCGATCCACCGCGGATCGTCGAGGAATTGTGACAGCACGGTGTCGAGACGCTCGGTCAGGTCGAAGTGCCAGCGCGGCGCGGCGATGCCGTTGCCGGTGATCGACAACGACAGGATGGCGATCACCCCGGCCGCGGCATAGGCGCCCAGCAGCTTCCATTGGCGGGCGACGATCAGGCCGATCAGGATCATGAACGGCAACGCCAGGATCGCCACGCCGTAGATCAGATAGACAGCGTTGGACTGGGTGGGGCTGAGTACACCGACGAGATCGGAGAGCGACTTCTCCAGCGCTTCCCACTCGTTTCTGGTGATCAACGAGCTGGTGATGACGACGACGAGGAACGTCGTGGCGAGCATCAGACGCACGATGTCGTTGGTCCGCCGGGTCAACGGTTGGAGCAGGCTGCCGGAGACAGCGATGTCCCGCCCGTCAACTCGCATGTGGCAACGATCTCTCGGTTGGCTGGTGGGCCGTCGACGACCCACCAGACAACTTAGCGAGTGTTCGGTGCTCTCTGGTACATGTGGCAGGGGCACCCCTGGTGAGATGCTCCTCGCAGCGCGGCGGCGGTCAACCGATGTCGACGAAGTAGAAACGGCCGGTGGTCTCCACGACCCGGTCTGTCTGGTTGCGATCGTTTCCCTGACGTCCCATCTGTAGGACCACCTGTTTCATCTGTGGGCCCGGTCGGACCGCGACGACGTCGGCTTCCTCCAGGGGCACGGTGCTGACTCGATTGACGATGACGTAGTTGCCGTCTTCCTCGAGCATGTCGATGACCTGCATGGCGTTGCCGGCCCCACCGGGGGCGGCCGCAGCAGGGGCGGTCGATCCGACGATCACGGCGGAGAGTGCGGCGGCGAGTCCGGCGGTGCCGGCGAGGGTGATGATCTTCATGAGGGTCTGTGCTTTCTGGTTTGAAGGGCTTCTCTGCCGGTGGTGTGGTGCTGACCCGAATGCGTTACATCGACCGGGCAGAGCAGCAGAGAGGGCGCCCCAGTAGGGGCGCCCTCTCTGCGGTGTGCGGGTTACTTGACGTCGACGAAGTACACGTTGCCGGTGGTTTCGAGGACCTTGTCGTCGCCCTGGGCGTCCCAGACGTACTCGCGGATGGGCTGGCCCTGGCGGACCGCGACGACCTCTGCGTTGTCGAGTGCGGTCGATCCCTGGCGGTTGACGATGACGCGGTGGCCGTCGGCTTCCAGCGAGCTGATGGTGTCGGCGGCGCTGCCGGAGCCGGAAGGGGCGGCGGCGGCGGAGCCGGCCAGACCCATGAAGGCGGCGGTGAATCCGGTGGCGGCGGCGGTGACGGCGGTGGCGGCGGTGAGGTTCTTCATTGTTCTTCTCCCTATGTGGTCGATCTTGGTGTTCTGACCCGTCCAACCAGGCCTGCGCACGGATGATTTCCGCTGGCAGAAATTGATCGACCCCTGGCAGAAACCCGCCCGCCCTTCCCGCCGGAACGGTATTCCAGCNGCGAAAACCCGAGTGGGGACCTGCTGGAATACCGTTCCGGCGGGGAACTGGCGCGGCCGGCGGGGGTTAACGCAGCCGGTGGGCCAGCCCGGAGGCGCGCACCACCCGCCGCGAGATCGCCTCGCGGATGGCCGACTCCGAGCCCACCACCCGCACCCGCTTCTTGGCGCGCGTCACCGCCGTGTAGAACAGCTCGCGGGTCAGCAGCCGCGACTGTTCCTGCGGCAACAGCACGGTGATCTCGTCGCACTGGCTGCCCTGGCTCTTGTGGATCGTCATCGCGTGCAGGGTGTCGACTTCGGGGAGCCTGCCGGTGGTGAACTCCAGCGGCCCCGAGCCCGAACCGACGACTGCGCACAGCCCGCTGCCGCGCACCACGGTCACCCCGGTGTCCCCGTTGTACAGGCCCAGTCCGTAGTCGTTGGCGGTGACGAGCACCGGTCGTCCGGCGTACCAGTCGGTCCAGATCGGTTCACCTGTGACGTCGGTCAGCCACCGCTCGATCTGTCGGTTCCAGTGGTGCACTCCGTACGGCCCGCGCCGGTGCGCGCACAGCAGCCGGTGCTCACCGAGGGTCGCCAGCGCCGCCTCGCCGTCGCCGAGGATCGCCGCCTCCCGGAGCCGCAGAGCATGGGGGAGCAGCACTTTGCGCAGCCGGTCACCGGGCGCGTCGCTGTCGAGCCAATCGATGTTCTCGCCGCCGGCAGCCAGCAGGTCGAGCACCCGGTCGGCGTCACCGTCGCGGATGGCCGAGGCCAGAGCCCCGATCGACTCGCCGAACCGGTGCGACGTCTGCAGCGCGGCGACGCGCACGTCGGCGCGGTCACCGAGCCCGTCGACCAGATCTGCCAGCACCGCACCGGCTTCCACCGAGGCCAGCTGATCGGCGTCGCCGACCAGCAGCAGCCTGCTTTCTGGGCGCACCGTCTCCAGCAGCCGGGCCATCAGCGTGAGTGAGACCATCGACGTCTCGTCGACCACGATGACGTCGTGGGGCAACCGGTTCTCGCGATGGTGCCGAAACCGCGACGAGCTGTCCGGGCGCGGCCGCAGCAGCCGGTGCAGCGTCGAGGACCGCAACTGCGGAAGTCGGTCCCTGTCGCCCCGGTCGAGTTGGTCGACCTCCAACTGCACGGCCTCCAGCAGCCTCGCCGCGGCCTTGCCCGTGGGCGCCGCCAGCGCGATCCGCAACGGCGGCCTGCCCGCCAGCGCCGCCTGCTCGGCCAGCAGCGCCAACAGCCGCGCCACCGTGGTGGTCTTGCCGGTGCCCGGCCCGCCGGTCAGCACCGTGAGTGACTGTGTCAGTGCGACTTCGGCTGCGGCGCGCTGCTCCTCCCAGCCGGCCGGGAACAACCGCTCGAGGCCTGGCAGGGTGTCACCGGGCGGCGTCGAGGACAGCAAAGCCAGCACGTCATCACAGACCTGCTGCTCCTCGAGCCAGTACCGGTCGAGGTACAGCAGCTCTCCGGCATCGTGGCTCAGCAACCGCAGCACCGGCGGCGCGCCGGCCAGTGGGCTGGCCCGCACCGCGGCCAGCCACGACTCGGGGGACGGCCACGGCAGCTCCGGCATCGCCACCGCCTCGGCGATCGAGGACAGGTCGACGCACACCGACCCCGCTCGCAGCGCGCGCACCACGAACGCGACAGCCAGCGCGACGGACTCGTCGGTGTCCCCGGCCAGTGCGGTGAGCCGGCGTGCCACGTGAAAGTCGGCCGCTTCGAGCACCTCTGCGTCGGTGAACGCCCCGAGTAGCCCGGCGGCGGCGACGGGTCGCGGATTCACGGTGCCACCGACCCGGCGCCCAGCAGATCCGAGAGGTCCACGATCATCGGCGCCGGCGGCTTCCAGCTGAACACCCCGGCCGGGTGGCCGTCGACGACGGGGGTGGCCTCCCCGCACATCCCACGCACGAACAGGTACAGCACCCCGCCCAGATGCCGCTCCGGTGTGTACCCGGGTAGGCGCCACCGCAGGAAGCGGTGCAGCACGACGCAGTACAACAGTGCCTGCAGCGGATAGTCGGAGTGCAGCATGGCCTCGGCCATCCGCGCCTGGCCGTAATCGGCGGAGGTCAACGGCATCTCGGGTTCGCCCAGCCAGTTGGTCTTGTAGTCGGCGACGAGGTAGGTCTCACCGACGCGCAGCACGACGTCGAGTGAGCCGGTCAGATAACCCCGCAATGACTGCTCGGCGAGGGCTCCGTTCATCAACCGCTCCGCGTAGGGTGCCAGTGGGTCGTCGACCGGGACATGGCGCCGAAACAGTCGCCCGACGTCGGCCAGCGAAATCCGCGGCCCGTCCCCCCGCACATCACCACCGGCGAGAGGGAACTCGAACTCCATCTCCCGCAACCGATCCGGCAATCCGATCTGCCGCAGCGTCACTCCGGGAGCCAACGGGCCCAGCGGTGTGTCGTGCATCGGCACCAGTGCCGCGGCGAGGTCTTCGGCCGGAACGTCGACCGGCCACCAGACCGAGTGCTCGCGGATCTGGGCTTCGAGTTCGATACCCAGATCGGGTGCGAACGGATCGGCGGTCTCCAGCACGGAATGCACCAGGGTGCCGAACTTCGCGCCCATCGGCAGGTCGGCCATCGGCGACGGGACCTCCGCCACCGCGGCCTCGGCCGGTTCCGCCACCGGGATGTCACCGACCTCGTCGTCGAGTTCGACCACCTCGGGTTCGCTGGAGACGCCGCCGGAGGTCTCGGCGGCGCGGATCAACCCGGAGTACGACGTGCGTCGCCATGAGGCGTCGATATGACGCCGGAACCGGCGCACGTCCAAATCCGCAGGCGCGCAAGGTAACTCGACCTCCGCGCCGGGAATCACCACAGAGTCTTCCAGCACCGGGCCGCCCCGCTCGGCCCAGGCCCGCAGCGCGGTCATCGCGTCGGCGTCGTCCAGCGTCGCCGGGTCACAGCGGTCCGGTATCACCGGATCGCCGGGGACGCGGCCCCGCAGCAACCGGGACAGCCCGCCGTTCGGCTCATCCCACGACGGCGCCCACCAGGCCACCACCTGGCACTGCGCGCGGGTGAGCGCGACGTAGGTGAGCCGGATGTCGTTGGACGCGGTCTCCCGGCGGCCGAGTTGGGTGACCTCGGCGCAGTCCGGACTGGTCTCACCCCCGATGTGCAGGCACCGCCGTGTTCCGTCGTGGAACAGCACCGCCTCGTTGGTCCGGAGGTTGCGGTTGAACGCGAACGGCAGGTACACCACCGGGTACTGCAGGCCCTTGCTCGCATACACCGTCATGACCTGCACCGCGGCGGCGTCGCTGTCGAGGCGTCGGTTGCGTTCGGCGGCGCCGGTGCGCTCGTCGCGGTTGGTGCGCAACCAATCACGCAGCGCGGGCAGGCTGAAGTGTTCGCGGTGGGCGGTGTCGTGCAGTATCTGGGTGATGTGCGCCAGATCTGTCATCTGCCGCTCACCGTCGGTCCACGACAGCACCCGACGCCCCATTCCGGCGAGCTGCGCGGCCTCGAACACCGCTGCGACACCGCGCTCGCGGACGTGGTCGGCCCACTCGCGAACCGTGTCGGTCACCCTGTCGGTGAGGGCGTCGCCCTGCGCCGCGAGTTCTTCGGCGGTGTGACCGAAGAACATCGTGGTGGCGGCGGCCCTGATCAAGCCGGTGCGATGCGGTTGATCGAATGCCTCGAGCAGGCACAACCAGTCGTCGGCGGCGTCGGAGCGGAACACGTCGGAATCACCGGTGTACACCGCGGGGATGCCCGCCGCGGTCAGCGCGTCGAAGCACGGTCGGCCGTCCTTGTGGATCTCGACGATCACCGCGATGTCACCTGCCCGGATCGGGCGTCCGTCATAGGTGGCGCCGCTGGCCAGCAGGGCGCTGATGTCAGCGGCGAGATCCCGCGGAATGTGAGTGCGCAGTCGGTCGATGGGGATCGTCTTGTCCTGGCGCGTGCGGACGGTGTCACGGGAGACGACCCGTAACCGGAACGGGTCGTTGCGCGGGGCGCCGGCCAACCGGTGGCCGCGGTGATACGCCGTGACCGGGCGCACAACGATGTCACTGTTGCCGAGTTCGCTGTCGCGGAGCACGGCCTGCAGGGAGTCGACGAGCACGGCGTCGCTTCGCCAGTTGGTGCCCAGCGTCTGGCGTTCCCCGGCGGTGCCGGCCGCATGCAGGTAGGTGGCGATGTCGCCGCCGCGGAACGCGTAGATGGCCTGCTTCGGGTCGCCGATGAGGATCAACGTGGAGCAGCCGCTGAAGGCCCGGTCGATCACCTGCCACTGCACCGGGTCGGTGTCCTGGAACTCGTCGACCATCACGATCGACCAGCGACGGTGCATCCGGACCCGGGCGGGGGAGTCCCCGGACTCCAGCGCGGTGGCCAGCCGGCTGAGCAGGTCGTCGTAACCGAGGATGCCGCGTCTGCGTTTGCGCCGCTCCAGCTCGTCGCACACGGCGGCGGCGAAGTCGACGCGGACCGCGGCGTCGGTGCCCGCCGGTGGAGCCACCGGGCGCAGTTCCGCGCTCGGGTTCTGCACGACGGCGCGGGCCAGGTCGAGCGCATCTCGGCGCGACAGCGGCGGGTCGTCCCGCACCCGGCCGAAGTAGCCCAGGTAGAGGTCGTCGACGATCTCGGTCACCAGATCGTCGAGGCTCTCGGCCAGCGTCACCCCGGCATCGGTATCACCGGCCACGCCAAGCGATTTGAGGACGAGGTGGCAGAACTGATGCGTGGTCGCGATCGTCGCGGCGTCAAAACCGGCGAGAGCGTCGCGTAGCCGTTGCTCGCGGTCGCGGAGTTGCTCGGCGGTGCCCTCGAGCAGGTGGGCGACGAGCTGGTTGTCACCGACGGTCGACGGGTCGCCGAACGCCAGCACCGCGCCCAGGATCTGTTGACGCACCCGTTCGCGCAGCTCCTGGCTGGCGGCCTTGCTGAAGGTGATGAGCAGCATCTCATCGAGGGTCGCCTGCCCCTCGGCGAGGTACCGCGTCACCAGGCCGGCGAGCGCGAATGTCTTTCCGGTGCCGGCGCTGGCCTCCAGCACCGTGGTGGAGTCGGGTGCCGGCAGCGGGCCGAGAAGGTCGAACGTCTTCATCAGTCGGGGTCTCTCTCGGCCTGCAGCATCGGCAACCACAGCCGCGCGGCGTAAGCGCCCAGCCGGGTGGTCTCACCGTCGTACTCCTCGCCCGGTCGCACCGGCTCCAGCAGGACGTCGAGCTTGGAGTTGTAACCCCAGACGCGCTGGTGTGCCGGCTCTTCGTTCTCGCCCGGGAACCTGCCGGTGTTCCACTTGAAGCCCGCCTGCCGATTCGGGAGGCCGCCGGTGTGACGGGTTTCCGCCCACGCGTAGGAAGTCTTGAGCGGCAACGGGATCGGCTCCCGCCGGCCGGCGTCGTAGATCGCCACCAGATCGGCGAGCACGTCGACCGCCGGCACCGGTGGCGCGCCGAGCAACCGCACCCGTGGCCGACCGCCGCGCCTGGCCCGGCCGATGCATACGGCGGCCCACGCGTTGCCGGGGTGGCGAGCGGTCAACGCCAGCAACCGGATCCACGAGGCGAGAAGATGCCGACCGTCGAGCTTGGAGTAGGTGACGGAGACCAGCCGGTCGCCGTGGACCCCGGGAACCGTCCCGGTCACCCGTCGGCCACTGCCGACATCGATGTCGACGTCGTGCGCCTGCGGCGGCTGCGTACGGTGTTGGTGCGCGGCGATGGCCAGAGCCGCGGCCTGCTCGCGGATCTCCTGCGCCTTGCGCCAACCGAGTTGGCCGGGCGGTAGCGAACCGCGCCGCCACTCGGCCTGTTGCGCGTCCCTGGGATGCATGCCGCGCTGCATGTCGTCGAGCATCCGGTCGCCGACCTTCCACTCCTGCAGGGCGTCGATCTCGACCGGCATCGCGTCCTCGGTGGCGTCGACGTCCCACGGCAACGTGAAGTCCAGCGCACGGAAGAAGCCCTTGACCGGGTCGCGGAAGAAGCCGATCAGGTCGTCGAGTTCGACGTCGTCCGGCGACGGCGCCGGCAGCGGCCTGCCGAGCAGCGCGGGACGCGGCGCGCGTTCACCCGCGGCGACCTCGGCGGCGACCAGAGTGGTCTGGTCGAAGGTGAACGGTGTGCCCGGGGGCATGTTCAGCGCACCCGGGGTCACGTTCCGGATGTCGAACGGCTGCAACGGGTGTTCCACCAGCACCTGGCTCCGGGCCCGCTGCGGGGTGGTGAGGTCGAGGGTGTCCAGCAACTCCATCAGCGGCACCGCGGGCGGCTTGCGCTGTCCGGTCTGTTCGTCGGAGCCGGTGTAGGTGATCACCAGCTTCTCGGTGGCGGCGCCGATCGCGTCGAGAAGCAACTGCCGGTCCTCGGAACGGATGTCGCGTTCCCCGGTCATCGGCTCACGGGCCAGCGCATCATCTCCGTCGACGACGCCGAGCCGCGGGAACACCCCGTCGTCGAGGCCGACCAGGCACACCACCCGATGCGGCACCGAGCGCATCGGCACCATCGTGCAGACCGTCAGCGTGCCGGTGCGGAAGTTGGCGCGTGTCGGCCGGCCGGCGAGGTGGCGATCCAGCAGCGCCCGGACATCGGAGAGCCGCAGCATGGTGCCGGTGCGCGACCCGGCAGTGCTGAACACCTCGTTGAACTCCCGCTGGACCTGGCTGGACTGCCAGGCGTCGGTGTCCGTGACGCTGGTCAGCAGCGTGATGCCGGCCGTGAGCGCGGCCAGCCAGTCGCCGAGAGACTTTGTACCGGAAAGAGATTCGACGACGATGTGGAGCCGTTCGATGTACTCGGCCAGTCGCCCGGCGAGCTCCACCCGGTTGCTCCCGACGTCGTCGAGGGGCAGCGTGGTGTCCAGCCAGGCGCGCGAATCGTCGGACATCGCCACCCCGGCCAGCACCCTGTCGATGCCGAACCGCCAGGTGTTCTGCACGAAGTCGACCCCGTAGGGCCGGCGGTGGGCCGAATCGAAGCCCCAACGGATGTTGGCCTCGCGCACCCACTCACCGATGGCGTCGAGGTCGTCGTCGCTGAAGCCGAACCGGAACCGCACGGGTGCCGACTCGGCCAGGTTGAGGACCTCGCTGGCGGTGGCGCGCCCGCCGGCCAGGTCGAGCAGCCGTCGGGCCACCCCGAGCAGGGGGTTGGTCTGGGTGAGCGCGCGGTCAGCGAGTTTGACCCGCAGCTGATGTGCGGGATGCGCGCCGTGGACGACGTCGCCGAGACCGAAGCCCGCGACGATCAACGGGGCATAGGTCTCGATGTCGGGGCACATGACGAGGATGTCGCGGGGCTCGAGCGTGGGGTCGTCGGCCAGAAGGCCCAACAACACCTCCCGCAGCACGTCGATCTGCCGGGCCGGGCCGTGGCTGCTGTGCACCTGCACCGAGCGGTCGCCGGGCGACAGATCGCGGCCCGCGGCGCGGGCGGCGTTGGCGGCGATATCGGATTGCAGCCACGCCAGAAGCGTGCCGGCGCGGGGCGTCGAGTCGGCCGTTTCGCTCAGGCACTCGTCGGTCCGGGGGTCCGCGGGCAGACTGCGCTGAAGTTCGCGCAGGTCGCGACCGAGCGTCGCGAGCAGGGGGTGCCCCACGAGGCGGTGGGACGTGTCGTCGCGACGGGCGACAGCGCCGTGGGCGTCGCGCAGGCACTGCCACAGGGCGTCACTGGGATGCGGCAGCCACAGGTGCAGATCGTGGTGCACGCTCAGTGCGTGCAGCAGTTCGATCTCGGTGAGCGGCAGCCGGGTGTGTCCGAACAGTGACAGCCGCTGCGGCAGCTCGGTGGGCGACTCCTGCAGACGCGCAATGGTTTTGGCGTGCCGAACCGGCGGCGGGTCGGCGTCGACACGGTCCAGCAGGGCGCGGTAGAGCTCCGGCTGCCACCGCAGGTCCGGGTCGAGGCCGGCGGTGTCGCCTGCCAGCCAGTCGACGAGCAGCTGCGGACGCTGCCGCGCGTAGGAGGCGAACAGACCGGCAAGGCGCCGCGCGACCGCGTAGCGCCGGCCTTGGCGCAGCTCCTTCTCCTCGCCGGACTCGAAATGTCCGAGGTGCGCAGCCAGAGCGGAGCACCATGGCTCGTCGAGGGCGCCGTCGATCACCTCGAGCAACGGCCACACCGTCGCATCCGCCGACCACGGATCCTGCTCGGCCACCCCGGTGATCTCGGCGATGAGCGACCGCGGATGCCGGAACGTCACCCCTGCGCACACCCCGTCGTCGGTTCCGGCCCCGCGGCCCAGCACATGCGAGAGCCGTTGGCTGAGCCAGCGCTCCATGCCGCGCGCGGACACCAGCACCAGCTCCTCGGCGAAAGGATTCGGCAGGGGCGTGGCGAGCAACTCACCGAGGCCGTCGGCGAGAAGGTCGGTGCGGTCGGCACGATGGAGGTGAAGTGCCATCGGCGGCCACATTACGGCGCTGCCGGTCCCGCGCGGCGCTCAGCCTGGTTCGACGACGTTGCCGCGGCCGGACTTCGAGATCTCCGGGTTGCCGGAGAAGTAGGTCACCTGGTTGTCGAAGCCGGAGGCGACGATGGTTTCGGCACTCTCGACCGTGACGATGTTGTCCATGCCGGAGACCGACACGCGGACACAGGGGCCTTGGATGTCGACGGTGTTGGTGATGCCGCTGACACTCACCGAACCCTGATCGCACACCACGGTCAGGCGCCGTTCGATGCCACCGAAGCTCAGCGAATCGCCGGGTTGCACCGTCACGACCTCGTCGAGGTCGGCGCGGGGCTGTGCGCGCGGCGCGTCGACGGCACCACCGCCGCCGGCGATGCCGGGCGGACCCGTCCGGGTGGGTGCGTCGGTGCCCGAACCGGCGAGGTCGAAGAAGGCGACCAGCGCCACGATGCCGAACCCGACGACGCCGACGGCGATCAACGGGACCAGCCAGAGCGCCGTCCGCGACCGCTTGTGCACCACCCGCTGCGGCGGGGAGTAGTACGGCGAGTCGTACTGCGGATACGGGTTCAGCTGCGGCGCCCCCGGAAAGGGCGGGACCGGCACGTCCGCCGACGACGTGACCTCATACGGCCGGGTTCCCAGCTCGCTGGCGTGGGCCTGTTCGGCGAGTGGACGCTCGAGATCCCGGATACGGGCTTCCGGATCCCCGTCTGGCTCCATGCCCAGATGTTTGCACAGGTGATCGTCCCAGCTCAACGGTTGCAGGCCGAAGGTAGATCTGTCCGAACGCTGACAGTTGCCTGCACCGGGGTTCGGCGGCCGGTCGGCGTGGTACCCACAGACCATGGCGGCACCCGGCTTTCTCGCCATCGGCAGTGGTCCTGCGGGCGTGAGCGCAGCTGAGACGTTCCGCAGCAGACACCGTCACATCCCTGTCCGCATCCTGTCGGCCGACCCGGCGTTGCCCTATGCCAAGCCGCCCCTGAGCAAGGGGTACCTGTGCGGGCGCCAGCCCAACCTCGATCTGCACAGTGCCGGCTGGTTCGACCGCAACGACATCGAACTGATCCGTGGCGTGACCATCGAGCGCATCGACGTCGGGGCTCAAGAGGTCGTCACCGCCGGCGGCGTCCACCATCCCTACTGGCACCTGCTGCTCGCCACCGGTTCGGCCACGGTTCCGCTGAAGGTGCCCGGCGGCGATCTCGCGCAACCACTGCGGACCTTCGCCGACGCCGTCGCGTTGAAGATGGCGGCACGGCACGCCGAGACGGCGGTGGTGGTCGGCGGCGGCCTGATCGGCTGTGAGGCCGCCGCGTGCCTGGCCGGGCTCGGCGTCGGAACCACCATCGTCGCCCCCGAGGCCGTGCCCCTGGAACGCCGGTTCGGCGTCGACGTGGGCGAGCGGGTGGTCAAGATGCTCTCGGACGCCGGGGTCCGATTCATCGGATCGAGCACCGTGGCCGCCGTCGAGCACACCGGTGTGGTGCTGACCACCGGCGAGACGGTCGACGGCGATGTCGTCGTCGGCGCCACCGGAGTGCGCCCGGACATCCGGCTCGCCGCCGCGGCCGGTCTGGTGACCGAGGGCGGACACGTCGTCGTCGACGAGCACATGCGCACATCGGCCCGAAACGTCTATGCCGCAGGCGATATCACCCTGGCCCGCAATGTGACGGCGGGCCGCCGGGTGGTCTCCGAGCACTGGCGCGATGCCGCTCAGCAGGGGCTGGTCGCCGGGCTCACCGCCGCCGGGTACCCGGCATCATGGGACATGATCTCCGGGTTCTCCTGCGAGATAGGCAAGTTCACGCTCGAGTACCGTGGCTGGAGCTCACCGGACGCCTCATGCCGCCTGGTCGACCGGCGTGACGGGTTCTCCGCGACCTACCACTCGGACGGCCGGGCAGTCGGCACGCTGGAAGCTACAGCCAGTCCCGCTTCTTGAACATCACGTACAGCACCACCACCAGCACCGCGATGATCGCGGTGCTCACCACGAATCCGCCGGTGGTGTCGATCCCGGGATAGAGCACGTTCTGGCCGTAGAAGCCGGTGATCGCCGTGGGTACGGCGATGATCGCCGCCCACCCGGTCAGCTTCTTCATCACCATGTTCAGCCGCGCGTCCTGCAGTGACAGGTTCGTCTCGAACACCGTCGTCACCATGTCGCGCAGCGATTCCGTCCACTCCGACACCCTCAGCACATGGTCGTAGAGATCGGCGTAGACGGGGTCGAGCTCGATCGCGGTCCTTGCGTCCATCCTGCGGTGCTGGATCAGCGTCACCACCTCACGCATCGGCAGCACCACCCGCCGCAACGCGACAAGATCCTTGCGGAACTGGAAAGTCTTGCGCTGCAACCCGCCCCGCGGTGCCTGATCGGAGAACAGCTCGTCTTCGAGGGTCTCGATCCCGTCATCGAGGCACTGGACGGCATCGAAGTGCCCGTCGACGACGACGTCGAGCAGGCCGTGCACCAGTGAGCCGACGCCGTGTTCCTGCCCGCCGAGTTCGTCGAAGCGCCGGGACACCGGGTCGATGTCGAAATCCGGGGACAGCCGGACGGTGATCAACCCGCGAGGCAGGACGAACGCGGAGATCCGATGGGTCTGCAGCGTCGACTCGGATGCGTCCTCGGGAGGGGGAGTCCGGACGGTGACCGCGTACACGGTGAAGAACGTGTGCGTCTTGTAGGAGGCGGCCTTGGTGCGTTCGGCATCGGCGATCGCGTCCTCGACCGCCCATGAGTTCAGGTGCAACTCCTGTGCGAGATCCTTGAGGATTGCGTGGTCGGGGTCGTAGATGTCGCACCACATCAGGGTGTCGTCGGAGGCCAGGTAGTCCGATATGGCCGAGAACTCGAAGTCATCCTGCGCACTGCCGTCGCGCCAGATCCGACCTCGGACGTGGGTCACCGGGAAGGTGCCGTCAGCCGGGGGTGAACTCGGTTGCCAGGCCGTCGATCCCGGCCCGGATGGCGTCGAGCGCGGACTGCCGGGCTTTGAGCTTGGTCGCGCGGTGCGCGCCGGCGTTGAGCGTCGTCGCGGCTTCCTGGGCCACCTGCTGGGCGCGGGTGACGACCTGATCTGCCTCGACGATCTCGTCGAGCCAGCCGGCGGCGATCGCGTCGTCACCGACGAACGTCGACGCCAGTGCGGTGCCTCGCTGGAACGCCGCCGGGGTCAGCCGCATCCGCATGATCTCGATCGCCGAGATCGGGATGGTCATCCCGATGGCCACCTCGATGGCCTGGCAGCGCGACTTCGGCGCGCCCACCCGGTGGTCGGCCGACAGCAGCAGGAACGAGCCCATCGCGATCGCAGGCCCGGTCGCGGCGATGATCACCGGCACCGGGAACGTCAGTGTGCGCAGCGACAGTTCGAAGCCCCCGGCGAGCATCCCGTGCGCCGCGGCGGCATCCCCGGACTGGAACACCGCCAGATCGAACCCGCCACTGAACACCCGGGAGTTGCCCGCCAGCACCACCGCTTTGGCGGCGTCGGCCTCGGCCCGGTCGAGTGCCTCGTTGATCGCCCCCTGCATCGCGGGCCCCAACACGTTCACCTTGCCGTCGTCGAGGGTGATGGTTGCGACCGGGATTTCGGAGTCCGCGAGTTGGTAGGAAACAGTGCTGGTCATGGTCCTCCTGTCGGGCCGGGGCGGGCGGCTCGAACCTAACAGCGCGCCGCCTCGGCTAGGACAACGGCACCTCGGTGCCGGGGCTGAGCGGATCCGTACGCAGCGCGATCGCCTCGGGTTCGGTGCCCGGCGGGACGTCGAAGGTGACTCCGACGTCAGCCTGATCGCCGGGACCGAGCTCGACGATGGTGCCGCCGGTGTAGAACGTCGCCTCGTCGTCGATCGAATAGACGTTGCCGTCGGCCCTGAGCTTCTGGAAGGTTCCCAGGAACGTCGCGGGTGCGTCGCTGACGTTCGTCACGGTCATCTGCACGACCACGAACTCGCCCGACGCCCTCTTCTCCACCGGGGCGTCGGGGGAGGTCACGGTGTCGCCCACCTCGATGCCGTGCACCGTGAACGCCAGCGCTCCATCGGTGGCCGTGTCGGCGCCGGACGCCGGTGGAGCCTCTGTCATCTCGGGCGACGCGGTCATCTCGGGGGACGTTTCCGTCGGTTCATCACCCCAACCGTCGCCGCCCGTCGTGGGTGGGGACGTCGTCTGCGTGGTGTTCGGATCGTCGACGGCCTCGATCGTCGCCGAACCGTCGTCGGCGAAGAACGCCGCGTACACGACGACGGCGACCAGCACCGCCAGCAGGGCCGCGCATGCCGCCAGGTAGCGCATCAGCAGCTGGCGGCCGGCGTGTGCGCTACTCGGAGGCGGTGGGCCGGGCATGGGTGGCGTCGGCTGCACCGGAGGCTCTTCGGGTGCGCGGTGGGCACCGATGTGCGGGCTCTCGGACGTGGGCGGGGGTGGTGGTGGCG